>JAHXIP010000001.1 GCA_025655575.1 Candidatus Thiodiazotropha sp. (ex Monitilora ramsayi)
TAAATTCCGGGCTAAATCTTTGACTGCTCATACGCTTCCTCCTATGCTCATATCATAGCTCGGAAGTGTCTACCGTACTGTGGGAACTCCAGTCGCTGATTTAAAGTATCCGTTAAACTGGGGGAGGTTCAGTCTGTCCCCTTTTACTGTCGCTGTCCTTTTACTGTCATATTCTTAAGTGCACCGGCCCCTTTCACTTTTCGCTTTGCTTTTACCATTATTGCAAGCAAACAGAAATTTAAGCTCAGCGTAAACTGAAGATACCTGCAAGAGCAGATATCTCCAGTCTTATCTACATCGTGCAAGCAATCACACCAATCAAATCCCCATCGGCGGTCAGCGGTGCACCTGTCAGGTCACCCACTATGCTAGTGACGGTAAATCCGGCTTTTAGCAGTTCTGCCTCTATCATTTGCGGTGTGTAATGCTGGAACCAGTTGTATATCTGCCATGTTTCGCTGGCCTCGACGATGATGTAACGATCAAGGGCAAGGCGCTGTTCTTCATAGATAAACGATTTTTGAATACCTACATAATGTCCTGCAGCCCAGAAACCACCCATTAATCTGTCTTCGATAAAGGTAACTTCCTGCCTGCTTTTCAGAAGCCCAGTTCCGGCGACATCTATCACGATGTGGCCCTCTGGATTGAGCATCTCTTGCATCCTGCCCAGCAACTTGACTCTCTGGTTTGGTGACAGCACACATAGATCCGTATAGATAAGCGTGATGACATCAAATCCAGAGGGTAACGTATCAGCAAGGTAGTCAGCATGGATATAGCTAATGGACTGATCCGAATGATCTCTGGCGTAGTCTAGCGCGTAACTGGAAAAATCGATTCCTGTTACTTTGGCACCTAGTGCGGCAAAACGTTGAGTATAGAGTCCAGGTCCGCAGCCCAAGTCGCAAAGGCTTTTACCCAGCAGATCAAGTTGACCGTCGATCCAACGTACAGCATTATCAATTTCCTCAATACGACGCGATGCAAGATCAGTTTCCTGATTCAAATGGAACTCAAGCATCTGACGAGAAAGGAATGGCCTCGTCCATAACTCCTTCGCTGTATAACGGGAAAAAGGTTCAGGACGAACTGAAATATCATGAATCAAATCATACATAATAGAAATCCCTTAAGCCCTTAGGCTTGCAAATAAAATATTAGGTCTTGGAATTTCGCAGGATCGATGTGACACCGTTCATCCTCTCCCTGTAGGAATAGGAAAAACATGGTGCAGTCCTGCTGATGTAGATTAGATATTCATAACGAGCGAATTGTAGTAGCTAAACGCACCCGTATCAACATTCAAATAGACGGCAGGTCCGCTTCCTGACTACTTTAAAGTTATAGGGAACAGAATCAACCTCCTTCTTGTAGCACAGCCGTGTGCTTTATTTTCATCTGTTTTTTTACCTATACTCATTGAACCAGACAAATCTGGCTCCCTGTACACATTTAGATCACAAAAAACTTAGGGGAATATAACTTCGGAGGATTCACGCATGAAAACAATAAAGCTCATACTCACTTTACTCTCTCTATTCCTGCTCTTCTCCCAATCCACTTTCGCGGCCAAGAAGATAAAAACCGATCATCCATTGGTAACGCCCTACACAGGGTCGAAAATCTATAGCAAAAAAGTCACCCAATTCGACGAGTATTCTGTATTCAAAGGATGGGATAAGACAAACAAGCAATACAACACCCAGGAGCTGGAAGGAAAAATTACCAAAATACTCTATAAAAACCCGCCCGAACGGTCGATTCTCGAGCTCTACAGAAACTACCAAAGCGCGCTTGAAAAGGACGGTGTCACCCTCCTCTATGAATGCAATCAGAAAAAAAAGACGTGTGTGGACGGTTATGTCGGCGCTCATCTGAGACAGCAATTCGGCATTCACGCCATCGGCAATAAGGATGGGCGTTATATGTTTGCCAGACTTCAACAGGAAGGACAGGTTGCCTATATCGTGCTGGCCGTGGGCAATCAAAGCACCGACGTGCATGTGATTGAAATGAAGCAGATGGAGACTGGCCAGGTCGCGCTCAATGTCTCCGCACTCACCGAGGATCTCGACAGACAAGGCTATGTCGTGGTTGAGGGTATCTATTTCGATACCAATAAGACAGATCTCAAAGCGGAGTCCAAACCCGCAATCGATCAAGTGGTCAAACTGCTCAGCAAACGTCCAGGCCTAAAGCTCTATGTGGTGGGACATACGGATATGCAAGGCAGCCTGGGCCACAACATCAGCCTTTCAGAAGGGCGTGCCAAATCAGTTGTTGAGACTTTAGTTAAGCAGCATGCCATTGCTGCGGATCGACTGGAAGGCAAAGGCGTGGGCCCACTGGCACCGGTTGCCAGCAATAGCCAGGATAGCGGCCGCTCTAAGAACCGACGGGTTGTATTGGTACAGCGTTAGATTCGCAAACCTAACAACGAATAAACAGACACTCTTTAGAACTGAAAATTACAATTCAATACAGTCTGCATTGATAAGCGTGCTTGTTCACGGTCAACCCGGCCCATCAATACCGATGGGGCGGGTTATCGATTAAATCCCTTAGACTAAAAAAAACAATATGGGACAGACTCCATTTATCATATACACAGGTACTTTCATTATTTTTAATTTTTACATATCGTCACCATATGACAAGGCCAAGGAAAAGTCTGGATTGATCGCACAAGGCAACCTTGGCTCACCCACTGGATCTTTATCCGTTATCCTTTCCTTCTCTTGAACTGCTCGCACAACCCCAAGTATTCCTCTGTGCTGCTCGGCATTGAAGTTCTCGCACGGGTGATGTCCGCGATCAGCTCGACACCCTGTTCGAGCATGTAGCGGGTATCGAATTCATCGAGAATTCCCTTGCCGGTTTCAACTTCCGCTTGCTCTGCTGTATACCCGGTAATCGCCTCCCCGGCCACGACAAACTCAACCCACGCGTCGAAGATATCAGGGTCGGTTCTGAGCGTTTCACACTTCCGCCGCGCCATGCAGGCGTAGTGCCTGATCAGTGCCCCTATGTCCTCGTGCCCTTGGGTGTTCTGCAGGCATCCGACCATATGCTCGGCAACTTCATCGATATTACGCATAGTGAGGGCGATCTTGATGTAGCGTGACTGATAGAAATCCTCGATCGACATGATGAAAGCTTTGAACGGCTCACCCCAGAGCTCATCGATTCCTGCATTTCCATTACGGTGCCGCACCAACTTGCCCAGCTCTAATGCCTCCTGCAGACACTGTCCGCAGGTGTGCATCAGGTCATTGTCGGTCTGTATTTGCACACCGCAGGCTTCCAGCTCGACCAGCTGATTGAAGATATCCGCCGCGCGATTGAACAACGCACCTGCCAACATCGCACCTCTGACCCGCTTTTTGCCGGGATCGGTTTCCGCCTCGTAATCTGCCCGGACCTTGTCCAGCAAGCGCCCCGGGATATTGATGCCATGCTCCATGTGGTTGAACAGGCGGCGGGTGAGGGATTGGATCAGCAGTTTTTTATCAGACAGGCTGTCGACCGGTGCATGGTAACGCCTGATCCAATAACCGTCGTAGAAAATGCGTTCCACGCCATTTATGACTTTCAGGCTGCCGTTTTGTGGAATCTCGTCATTCATGTTGATTGTTAAAAAATCTACTAGGGTGAAAAGCATCTAAAATGCAGGGATGTAAAAATAATAGAGTATTTTAATAGCGTCTGTTGACCCGGGCGTGACCAATAGAGGACAGACCCAATTTGTCTTCAAGCTTTCAAGTCACCAGCTACTACACCAAGCATTACAAAATTACCCCGTTACCCCAGGGTCAAGGTGTCAGAGTAATTATCACTGAATAAATGTCTTACCAGTCATACAGGGTGCAACCCTTTTGACTGATGGGAAGTCTTGGGATTACCTCTTCTCACGATCACCAATGACTTCTCATACACGATGTGTTGCCAGATGAAAGAGAGGAGACATAGTGCCTACAGACTCACATTCAAGAATCGGGCAGTCAGATAAATTTACTATTCGATTGAGGGCCGGATGAGCACCAACCCGTCACACGATTTCAGTTGGAGGCACGCTGTACTGGTGTTTCTTTTACTCTTTCCGCTCGCCTCGCTACTGATGTTTGATCCGATTCCTCAAGACGTGGCTTATCACCACTTTGTTGATTCTGGCCGCTTCCTGGGTGTGCCGAATTTTTTCGACGTAGTCTCCAACCTGACCTTCCTACTCGTCGGTGCACTTGGCATCGCATTCTGCCTGAAAAATCATACCGACCCCAGCCATAGCGCGTGGCTTGTGCTATTTACCGGTGTCAGCCTGGTAAGTTTTGGTTCAATCTATTACCACTGGAGCCCAAGCAATGAGACTCTCGTCTGGGACCGGATACCAATGAGCGTTGGTTTTATGGGTCTTCTCACGGCACTCCTGTGCGAGTATGTACATAGCCGTTTGTCCTCTCTGCTGATCCCGCTAGTCATTGTGGGCATCGGCAGTGTTCTCTATGGGTACTTCTTCGAGGACCTGCGTCTCTATGTGTGGGTGCAGTTCATCCCGCTACTCACGCTACCCTTTTTTATGACGCTATTTAGCAGTCGCTTTACACACCAAGGGCTGCTCTTTTCTGCACTTCTATTGTACGCCTTGGCAAAAGGTGCGGAGGCCTACGATGTGGCCGTGTTCAAGATGACAGGAGAGGTGGTGAGTGGACACACTGTCAAACATCTGCTGGCGGCTGCCAGCTGCTACAGTCTCTTGATAATGCTGCAAAGACGAAAACCTAAGGTATGAGACCCGATGACGAACAACCGGTTACAAAAGGATGGCGACAACTTAGTGTCCACCATCCCTAAGCCGAAGCGATAATAACAAATCATAGGGAAAAAGCTGCCAGGGCGATCCACAATACAGATGTCACGACCAATAAAACAGGGTCGGGCCCCTTATCTACGTACCCGCACGAATATCTAATAAATGAAGCAAAGTTCATTAACAACTAATCATAAACTACTGGCAAGCTTCCCCAAGCACGCAACACTTTTCCAGTAAAACTCCCTTCTACAGCATCAACATACCGTTCTGCTGTCTGTGCCGCAGTCACCAATCCTTTCCGTTCTTGCCCAGGCTCCACAATGGGTGCGGGGCTTACCGCATTGAGCCTGATATTCCTCTGCAATAGTGGCGCAGTATTACTAACGAATGTATCAACCGCTGAGTTTAATGGGCCTGTCGCTATACTGGCCTCGTTGGGATAATGGCTCAGAAACCCACTTGTTAAAGTAAATGAAGCGTTATCTCGAGCACAGACTTCTCCAAGCCTTACCAAGCGCACCTGAGACAGGAACTTTCGTTCAAAGCCGAAAAGAAAGTCATCATCTGTTTGATCTGCATACCGCTTAAATTGACTGTCTCCTCCGGCCACAGAAATAAGTGCAACAAACTCACCTGCTTGACCAAACATCTCACGTACGGATTGTTCATTGGTATAGTCAGCCATAATATCACCTGAGCGTGTACCAACGCGGATAACCTCATGGCCTTTTGCCAATAATGCTTCCGTAACCTTACTGCCTATGCGCCCGGAGGCACCAATAATAATAATTTTCATCTTGAGTACTCCATGTTTACGTTTTTCTCATCAAATGACGCATAGTCCCGAACGTCGATGACTGCACCCGTCATTTGGCCTTCCAAAGCGACTTGATATGCGATGGCGGTGTTTGCCGCTGACATACCCGAACTGCTATCCATGCCCATCTTCTCCATGGTTTCTTTTACGAAGATCGGGCTGATCACATTGATCCGTAGCTTATCGCCAAGCTCGATGGAGGCTGCTATTACAAACGAATTCAGTGCACCGTTGACAGCACTCACTGAGGCAGAACCGGGAATGGGATCACTGGCGAGCATGCCCGACGTAAATAAAACAACGCCGCCCTTATTGATAAAGCGCTGACCCACTCTTAGAAGGTTGACTTGCCCCAAGAATTTGTTGTTCCAGCCCAGCTCAAATTGCGCGTCGGTCAATTCTTTCAACGGTGCAAAGGCAGCCGCGCCCGCTGTGGAGATAACAGCATCAACACTCCCCACCTGTTCAAATAGATGCTGGATTGATGCCTAGCTCTCCAGATCCACCTGATATTCGCCACTCTTAAATCCAACCGGAATGACTTCGCGACCATTAGCAAGGCGCTGTTGTAGCGCTTGCCCAATGGTTCCTGTTGCGCCGATAAGTAAGATTTTCATGAGAATCTCCTGTTTTCTGTTAATCATCACTCTGATGAGTAAAATGGCAGAAGAGTCACATAAAATGATAAATAATATAAATATCAATTCAGTATTCAGAATTAATGAACAATGGACTTGCTCAAATCAATCGAAATATTACAGGCAGTTTGCAGGCAGAAAAGCTTCAGCCAGGCAGCACAACAGCTGAATCTGGTGCCTTCTGCGGTCAGTCGGCAGATTAATGAGCTTGAGAAGCACTTAGGTGTACGGCTACTGCACCGTACGACACGATCCGTCAGTCTGACTGATGAAGGACGGCGTTATCTACAAAAAATGGAGGCCATTACTCATACCGTTGAAGAGCTAAAAACACTTAATAGCGACGATGACATAATTCAGGACCATATTCGACTCACCGCCCCTCCCATACTCGGCACTCAATTTCTCAACAAAATTGTTGAGTCCTACCTTCGCCAATACCCCGATGTCTCACTATCCATCACCTTGGTTAACCGTGAGATCAATCTCATTAAGGAAGGTTATGACATTGCGCTACGAGTCGGGACGCTTGAGGATTCAAATCTCGTTGCCCGGGGCGTCGGGCATTTCCCGTTAGTTGCTGTAGCGAGCCCGACATACCTTGAGATACATGGCGAACCTAAACATCCAAAAATACTCACAAAACATAACTGCATCATCAATACATTAACGCAGTCTCCACGTCGCTGGTTTTTCCGAGAAGGAAAACGAAACTTTTCAATCAAAGTAGATGGCCAATGCGATGCGAATGATGACGCAACCTTAAAGATTATGGCGTATGCAAGTCTTGGAATAGCTTATCTACCAAAATTGGCAGTTCATGATCAAATTACAAATGGTGAGCTGATATCAATTTTGGAAAATTTTATTCCAAATCCGCTGCCGGTTTCCGTTGTTTATCCTAGCCGTCAATATCTCAGCAAAGCCAAGAGAATCTTGATTGAACAATTAGTGGATAACAGATAACCACAACAATCCTTAATATGAAGTGGTACCTGATTGAAGGTAAAGGTGGTCTTTCATTTGAATAAAAGAACCCATGAAAGATATGTCACTATTAAAGCTAAATTTGACGCTAGACTTTTAGAAGGATTGGCAACTATCACTCAGCAATCACATCCAGCCGACACACCCATCTCTGCCGCTCCATCTGTTCGGCTGACGTAAACGTCATGAGGCAATCGTGGAATATAGAGTCAGTGCAAAATTCGTACTCAATAAACTTCCTTCCTTTTATGCAGTTTTAGTTGACGGAACAATAGCGAACCAAAAGCCGGATGGCGCAGAGATCGTGTCATCAATGAAGCACGCCAAGATCATCGCCCCAGACACAATCGAATGGTTTGAAACCTGTTACTGTCCGTCGCCTTTGAAACACGAGCGAGAGACCGTTTACGACAAATACCTGGAAAATATAGAAACAGAACTCGTGAAGGCGCGTGGAGACATTGACGGCGACTCATTCTGGTCTTTTTTGGAAAATCATAGCAAAACAACATCTAATACGCCTTAGCAACTGCGAACAAATGAGGTTTCTTCGATTGCGGAGTCTCCGGTTCTCAGACACAATCCGGTTCATAGCCGTCCGTATTCTGCTTCATGGAGCCATCGCGTATGGACCCGTTCACTCAGGTATTGCTCGGTGCGGCCGTCGGCCACGCGACGCTGGGTGCACGCGTCGGCCGCAAGGCGCTTTTCTGGGGAGCTGTATTCGGCGGGATGCCCGATCTCGACGTGCTCCTACCCCACGCTGACGAGGTGGCAGCCGTGACCCATCACCGCGGCTTCAGCCACTCCCTGGTCACGCATACCATCGTCGCACCGATCCTGGGTGCAGGGCTCGCACGCCTGCATGCGAGCGATGGTGCGTCAATCACTCGCTGGACCCTGCTGGTGTGGCTCGCACTCGTAACACACGCCTTGCTCGATGCGACCACCATCTACGGTACACAGCTCTTCTGGCCGAGCACGGGGCCGCCGGTCGGGCTCGGCAGCATCTTTATTATCGACCCCCTGTATACGCTGCCGCTGCTTGTCGGGGTGCTTTGGGCTGCGTTTGCCAGGCACAAGTTGACCGTCGGACGACGTGCGAGCAGGATTGGCCTTGGCCTGAGTACTGCCTATCTCGCAGGCGCCATCTTCATCCAGGCGCAGGTTCGTGACATCGCTGAGAGTGAATTGGTTCGCCAGGGCGTTGAGTACGATCGGCTGATCGCGACACCGACACCATTCAATCTATTGCTCTGGCGCGTGGTCACGATGGTGCCGCATGGCTACCGGGAAGGCTACTATTCGCTGCTCGATCCGTTACCCGAAATCCGATTCGTACAGTATCCAAGCCACGAAAGCATGCTCTCAATGGTCGATGATGCGCCCGCAGTGACGCGGCTGCGCTGGTTCACCAGGGGTTTTTATCGCGTGCGTGAAATCGATGGTCGATTGGAGATCACCGATTTGCGTATGGGTTTCGAACCGCGCTATGCGTTCTCCTTCGTTGTCGGTCACCGGCAGGATGGAGTCATACACCCGCTGATCCCGCCCAAACGCGCCCCCGCCGAATACCCCGATGCCGAGGCTTTGCGGTGGGTGTGGCAGCGAATGCTTGGCGAGACGGATTGGGCTGAGCCGGATTCACCTACCGAATAGCCTTTACCAAGTTTGGCTGTTTTTATAATAAAAAAAGTTCATCCCTTTTATTGCTTTTTCTGTGCCACAATCCTACTTATATCAATTTAGTTGAGGGGCAATCATGAAAGTTACCTATCGTCCCGCGACTGCTGACGACAGCCGTTTTATTGCCAGCATGATCGATATCTCATCAGATGGAATCGCAACCCTGGAGTGGCAGGAGACATGTGATAAGCAGGCAGGTAAAACGGCATTAGATGTGGGTAGTGAATGGTATGCACGTGATGAAGGCGATTACAGTTATCGAAATTGTTTAATTGCAGAAACCGATCATCCGATTGGCATGATCCTGTCATTTCCAATTACTCAAGATAATTTCAGTGAAGATGGTAAACCACCACCATATGAAGCCGACGATATCTATGCCCCGTATAAATATTTGGAAGCACTAAACAGCTGGTACATATGTGGTGTTGCCGTATTGCCTGAATTCCGCAAGCAGGGAGTTGGAGAACAGTTAATAAAGCTATCAATAGAAGAAGGTAAAAGACAGGGATTTAGCAATGTCAGCTTAATTGCGGTCTATGATAAAAAGGGATTGATTTCATACTATGAATCACTAGGGTTTAAAGTCACCCGCAAGGCTCCGATTGTTGAGCACCCCGGCATTCGTGTAAAAGGAGCGGTTGTGCTGATGGAAACGTGTCCACAGGATGCTGATTCACACGATTAAAGGGGGCAGCCCCCTTTTATCCTCATTTTTTTGATCCACACTTCTCACTCCATATATACTTCCGTTCGCGTTGCGGATGCCACGCGCTGTATTTTTAATTGGAATATCGGAGAATATGGATGAAAAAATATTTATCGCTAGCTCTCTCTGGAATCTGCTTCCTGACGACATCAGTCTATGCAGGAGAGGGCTATTTCGGTTTTGGAGCCGGCTCTAGCTCCTATACCGAAGAGGACTTTGACGCATCGGACACTGGCCTAAACATCTATGGCGGACTTAAATCCAATGAAAATCTCGGAGCCGAGATTTCTTATACGGACTTTGGCATGCAGGAGGGAAAATTCCACGGAATCAATGCCAGCGTCGAAGTCACTGGTCTAGGCTTTTCGGCCGTTGGAATTCTTCCTGTCAGCGACAGCTTTGACGTGTTCGGTAAAGTCGGCCTGTTTTTCTGGGACGCCGATATCAGACTTGGCTCCTTCTTGGATGGAGACGACGGTGCTGATCTGCTATTTGGATTCGGTGCGACCAACCAGCTCACTGATCAGTTCGCCCTACGCGGCATAGGGAGCTCGTCGACATAGATGGAGGCGACCTCGATATGCTCAGTATCAATGCACAGATCAACTTCTGATCAGGCTAAAAAAGAAGGGGAGCAGTGACCGTCTTCAATTATTTTATATTGTCACCACTCCTTCTCATCAGCACTTCATTTTGATGTAAATAATCAAAATCAACTTTAATCTAATCAATAAAACATGGAGTTAGCATGCGCCGGTTTAAATCAGTTTTATTCATCTCAGCCGTTTGCCTGTCATCGAGTGCAAACGCTTACGTAGGCTTAGGGATTTCAGCAAAAAGCAACGATGCCCGAGTTTATCTTCCTCTCAATATATCAGACCATTTCCGAGTTGAACCTGCGTTACGATATTACAAGGATGAGCAGACCGACGATATAGGTAGTCGTGATACCAAGGCACTGGAAATTTCAGTCGGCTTATTTCGTAGATCAAAATTAATGCAAAACACAAGTATCTACTACGGAGGCCGTCTAGGTTATATTCAAGAGGAGACCTCAATAAACTCGACATACAATGATATGGTTTTCGATATAGACGGATTTAGCATTGCTCCGACAATAGGTTTTGAGTATCTTTTTACCGACAACTTTTCAGTCGGTGCGGAAGCTGAGTGGTTTTACCGGGATTTAGATGGCAGTGAATGGAATGGAGGTACACAGTCTAATTTTGACAAGGAGACAACGGGTACGAGTACAAGGTTAATATTAAGATTCAATTTCTAGTTTTTTTACAAACACTGGCGTTAGGTGACTCAGAGACTAAACACGCCTTTGAGATATTTGTAACTCACCGAGTTTACACACAGCAATCAAACTTCAAGCACTCAACGGTATATCAAGCTGCAATACCAAAGCGTTTTTAGACAGATATATAGAATCCAGTCCATCTGTAGAGATGGACTGGATTTACTTATCTAATTTTTATTCACCCGTACGAATAAACTCAATACGGTTCCGCATCGCAGCATAGTAGACCACCGGTATCACCACCAGGGTGAGGATGGTGGAGACGAAGAGGCCGAAGATCAATGACACGGCGAGGCCGCTGAAGATGGGATCATCGAGAATGAAGAAGCCACCCGCCATGGCCGCTACCGCTGTGAGGGCGATCGGCTTGGCACGCACTGCGGCTGAATTTATCACTGCCTTTTCCAGCGCCATGCCTTCACGCACCTGCTGATTGACGAAGTCTACAAGCAGGATCGAGTTACGCACGATGATACCGGCCAGGGCGATCATGCCGATCATGGAAGTGGCGGTGAACTGGGTCGATCCCGTCAACCAGTGCAGCAGGGCATGACCCGGAAGGATACCGATCAGGGTCAGGGGAATCGGCGCCATAATCACCAACGGCACCAGGTAGGAGCGGAACTGGGCCACCACCAACAGGTAGATCATCAACAATCCCACGGAGTAGGCGATACCCATATCGCGGAAGGTCTCGTAGGTGATCTGCCATTCGCCGTCCCATTTCAGGCTGTAGGCGTAGGGGTTCTCCGGTTGCTGCAGGAACCACTGTTCAATACTCCCTTCGGAGAACTGGCCGGAGATATCGAACAGGCCGTATAAAGGACTATCGGTCTCCCCCGCCATGTCACCGGTGACATAGACCACCGGCAGCAGGTCCTTGTGGTGAATGGAGTACTCCCGCACCCGCGGGATCACCTGCACGATCTCCGACAGGGGTACCAGTTCGCCTGTCTGTGAACGCACCCGCAGGGAGAGCACTTGATCCAGATCGGCCTTGTCAGCCTCCGAATATTCGATTCGGATCGGCACCGCATACTTCAGATTCTCTCCGTGCAGGAAGCTGGCATCCTCTCCACCCAACACAGTTGAAAGTGCCTCGGCCACCGCGCTTTGTGCCACGCCGAGCCGTGATGCCTTGGCCCGGTCCACCCAGACCACGAACTTGGCCGAGGGGTACTCCACGCTGTCATCCACATCGATGATGTCGGGAGTGTTTTCGAATACGCTGCGGATCTCCCACGCGGCTTCCGTCTGGCCCTCATAGTCGAGACCATAGACCTCGGCTACCAGGGGGGACATCACCGGTGGACCCGGCGGCACTTCCACCACCTTCACATTGCCGTTGTACTCTTTGGCGATGACCTGCAACGGTTCCCGTACCGCAAGGGCGACCTCGTGGCTCTTGCGATCCCGGTGGTGTTTGTCCACCAGGTTGACCTGGATATCACCCAGGTGGGCGCCTTCACGCAGATAGTACTGGCGCACCAGACCGTTGAAACCGATGGGTGAAGCGGTACCGGCATAGACCTGGTAATCGGTTACTTCGTCGACCCGGCCCAGGTAGTCCCCCAACTCGTCCAGCACCCGAGTGGTCTGTTCCAGGCTGGTGCCTTCCGGCATGTCGAGCACCACCTGGAACTCCGACTTGTTGTCGAAAGGGAGCATCTTCAGCACCACCGACTTGGTCGCCACCAGGGAGATCGAGGCGGCAATCAGCAGCATGATCGATCCCAGCAATATCCAGCGCATCCGATTACCGCGACTGCCCAGCAGGAAAGGCGTCATCACCCGGGTGAAGAATCGGCTTAGCTTCGTCTCTGCCTGTTCATCAAGGGCATGAGACGCAATATGCTCTGCCTGGCTGGCGAGTATCCGGTTGGTCAGCCAGGGCGTGAAGACAAAGGCCACCACCAGAGAGATCATCATGCCGGTGCTGGCATTGATCGGGATCGGGCTCATATAGGGCCCCATCAGGCCGGTGACAAAGGCCATCGGCAGGAGGGCCGCGATGACGGTGAAGGTGGCCAGGATGGTCGGGCCACCTACTTCGTCCACTGCTTTCGGAATGGCTTCACGCAGGTTAGTGGCACCCAACTGCAGATGCCGGTGGATGTTCTCCACCACCACGATGGCGTCGTCCACCAGGATGCCGATGGAGAAGATCAGGGCGAAGAGGGAGACCCGGTTGAGGGTAAAACCCCAAGCCCATGAAGCAAACAAGGTTATGGCCAGGGTCACCACCACAGCGGCGCCCACGATAAATGCCTCTCGCCAGCCGATGGTCAGCAGGACCAACACCACCACCGAGAGGGTGGCGAAAGCGAGCTTGGTGATCAGTTTGTTGGCCTTGGCCTCAGCCGTCTGGCCGTAGTTACGGGTAATGGTGGCCTGTACCCCCTCAGGGATGAAGACACCTTCCAGCTGGCGAAAACGGTCGATCACCGCCTTGGAGATATCCACCGCATTGGTGCCCGCCTTCTTGGCCACAGCGAGTGTCACCGCCGGAAACTTACCGCCCTGGGGAAGATCTTTGATGTCGCCCTGGGGACCCACACCCATCCAGACATACTGCTGCGGCAGATCGGCCTTGTGCGTCACCTGGGCCACATCCCGCAGATAGACAGCCTTACCCTCACGCACACCGATCACCAGCGCCTCGATCTCCTCGGGCGAGGTGAGGAAGGTGCCTGCCTGCACCAGCAGTTCCCGGTTGTCGGCGGTGACGGTGATATTGTCACGGATATGATTGCCTGCCTGCAGGGCGGTTCTAAGATCGCTCAGATCAATTCCGTGACCGGCCAGCGCCTGAGGGTCGAGCAGCACGTGAACCACCCGGTCGGGATTACCAATGGTGTAGATGTCCCGGGTGCCCGGCACTCGCTTCAGCTCGGACTCGATGGCGTGGGCCACCTGTCCCAGCTCGAAGGCGCCCACTGAGGGATCCTCTGACCAGAGGGTCGCCGTGACGATAGGCACATCGTCGATGCCCTTCGGCTTGATGATCGGCTGTCCCACGCCGAGGCCCTGGGGCAGCCAGTCCTGGTTCGCGTAAACCTTGGCGAACAGGCGCACGATGGCGTCTTCACGATCTTCACCCACCACATACTGCACGGTCAGCACCGCCATGCCGGGGCGGGAGACAGAATAGACATGTTTGATGCCGTCGATCTCCGACAGCACCTGCTCCGCCGGTGTGGCCACCAGATTCTCGATCTCCTCCGCCGTCGCACCCGGAAACGGGATGAAGACATTGGCGAAGGTGACGTTGATCTGCGGCTCCTCCTCCCTGGGTGTCACCATGACAGCGAATACACCGAGCAGGAGACCCACCAGGGCCAACAGCGGGGTGATCTCCGTGATCAGGAATTGCTTGGCAATCCCACCCGAGATGCCCAATTTACTCATGGTGGCCCTCCGCCAGCTGCTGCTTTAGCAAGGCAGCAGCCGCCACAGGGTCTGTCGCCACCGACTCACCGGGGGAGAGACCGGCAATCACTGAAAGCATCTCCCCACCCACCGGCTGCCCGGCGCGGATATGACGGAAGCTGATTTTTTCGTCTTTCTTGACCACGTAGACAGCGGTCACCTCGGATCGATAGACCACCGCCTCACGGGGTACCACCAGCTCTTCTTTAACACCAGTCACGAAGGCGGTCTTGACGAACATGCCGGGAAAAAGATCCTTCACGCCATCCGGTAAGTCGACCCGCACTTTGAAGGTATTACTGCCCTGGTCGGCGAAGGGGAAGATAGTGAGCCCTGTCCCCTCGATAGTCTCACCCGAAGGCAGCAGTACACGGGCCTTTCCCTGCTCACGGATCACGGGGATCAGGCTTTGTGGCATATCCACGGTGACCCGAAGCTGGTCCAGGGAGATTCCGCTCATGAGCTTCTGTCCGGGTGAGGCAACCTCACCCACTTCGACGTGGCGCTGGGTGACGATACCACTGTAGGGTGCCTTCACCCGGGTGTATTCGAACTGCTCGGTGGCCTGCACCAGACGGGCATCGGCGGCATCCTTACGGGCCCGGGCCGATTTCAATCCTGCGGTGGATTTGTCCAGTTGGGCCTGGGAGGTGAGCTTGCGGGAGAAGAGATCCTTGGTACGCTTGAAGTCGTCCTGCGCCTCTTTGAGTCTTGCAGCGGCCTCCTTGCGGTCGGCCTTGGCCTGGTTCAGTCCCGCCTGTTGTTCGGTGTTCTTCAGGCGGATAACCACCTTGCCCGCCTCGACGAAATCGTCCACATCGAAGAGTATCTCTTCCACCTGGCCCTGGGTCTGAGCGGAAAGCGTGGTCCGGTTGATCGCCTCCACATCCCCGTCGAGCCAGAACTCCCTGGCGGTCTCCCGCTTGTTTGCCGTTGCCGTTTCGAGTTCCGCCACCGCTGTCGATATAGAACCCGACAGCAGAGCGAGGCTGAAAAGCAGTTGTCCCAAAAAGCGCATCATGGATCGGCTCCGATTAGTATATTAGATTTTCCTTATATTAGTCTTTTACTCGGATATTTCAACCAAATATCTCAATCGTCGAGAGAAATGTGATCGATGCCCATCGCTTGACCCTGTCCCCCCCTCTGGTAATGTCGGGATCAAATCATCAAGAATAGCCATCGCCATGAAGTACAAAGATCTCCGCGACTTTATCCAGCAGCTCGAGGCTCGCGGTGAACTCAAGCGTATCCGTACCGAGGTCGACCCCAATCTCGAGATCACCGAGATCTGCGACCGGACACTGCGCCGGGGCGGCCCCGCTCTGCTGTTCGAGAAGGTCAAAGGCTCCCGCTATCCCCTGCTGGGCAACCTCTTCGGTACCGCACAACGTGTTGCCATGGGCATGGGGGAAGAGGATGTGGAGGCCTTGCGTGAAGTGGGACGGCTACTCGCCTTTCTCAAGGAACCCGATCCACCCAAAGGGATGAAGGATGCCTGGGAGAAACTGCCGGTGTTCCGCAAGGTGCTCGACATGGCCCCCAAGGAGCTGCGCAATGCCCCCTGTCAGGCCATGGTCCAGGAGGGAGACGAGGTCGATCTGACCCAGCTGCCTATACAGACCTGCTGGCCGGAAGACGCTGCGCCGTTGATCACCTGGGGTCTTGTCATTACTAAAGGCCCGAGTAAATCCCGGCAGAATCTGGGCATCTACCGCATGCAGCGCCTTGGGCCCAACCGGGTCATCATGCGCTGGCTGGCCCATCGGGGTGGCGCACTCGATTATCGGGACTGGCAGGCGGCTCATCCGGGCGAACCCTTTCCTATTACTGTGGCCCTGGGTGCAGATCCCGCCACTATCCTGGGGGCAGTCACCCCGGTTCCCGATAATTTGTCCGAGTACGCTTTTGCAGGATTGTTGCGAGGCAGTCGCACCGAGGTTGTGAAGTGCATCGGTTCCGAACTGCAGGTGCCTGCCTCTGCTGAGTTCGTCCTCGAAGGCCACATCCATCCCGACGATACGGCCCCCGAAGGACCTTACGGCGACCATACCGGGTACTACAACGAGGTGGAGAATTTTCCCGTCTTCACCATCGACCGCATCACCCATCGCGAGGACCCGATCTATCACAGCACCTATACGGGTCGCCCGCCGGACGAGCCGGCGATTCTCGGTGTGGCGCTGAATGAGGTCTTTGTACCGATCCTGCAGAAACAGTTTCCCGAGATCGTCGATTTCTATCTGCCGCCGGAAGGATGCTCCTACCGCCTCGCGGTAGTGAGCATGAAGAAGCAGTATCCCGGTCACGCCAAGCGGGTGATGATGGGAGTCTGGTCCTTCCTGCGCCAGTTTATGTACACCAAGTTCGTCATTGTGGTGGACGAGGATGTCAACACACGGGAGTGGCAGGATGTGATCTGGGCCATGACCACCCGCATGGACCCAGCCAGGGATACCACCATCATCGAACAGACACCTATCGACTACCTCGATTTCGCCTCGCCGGTCTCGGGCCTCGGCTCAAAAATCGGTTTTGATGCCACCAACAAGTGGCCGGGTGAGACCCAGCGCGAGTGGGGCCGACCCATCTCCATGAGCACTGAGATCAAACAAAGGGTCGATGAGATTTGGGATCAGCTGGGGATCGACTAAACTAGTTGAAAAATAATACGGAGTTAAAAGGGATAGAGTTATGCGCACGATCATGTTGATGAATGCCAAAGGCGGCTGCGGCAAGACGACCCTGGCCACCAATCTGGCAACCTGGTACGCCGACGAGGGGATGAAGGTGGCGCTGGCGGACTTCGATCCGCAAATGTCGACGCTCGACTGGCTGGAAGCCAGAAAAGCGTACGAAGGCATACCCGACATTGAAGCCATCGATGCGGTATCAGGGCCGGTCAGACCCGCCAGGGGTACCGATCTGCTGATCATGGACGCACCCGCAGGCATCCACGGCAAGGCGATCAACAAGATGCTGCTGCGGGTGGACACATTGATCCTGCCGGTACTTCCCTCACCGATCGATATGCGTGCCTGCAACCGTTATCTCAGCGAGTTGCTGGCCAGCGGCCGGGTCTCGAAACATCAAACCCGTATCGGTATTGTCGCCAATCGGGTTAAAGAGCAGACCCGGGTCTACCATGATCTGGAGGCCTATCTGGGGCATCTCAAGATTCCCTTCATCACCCACCTGCGTGAGAGTCAGAACTACATCCGCTCCGCAGAGAAGGGGCTGGCCATCTTCGAACTGGCGCCTTCCCAGGTCTATAAAGATGTCATTCTGTGGGACCCACTCCTTGAGTGGCTGGACAGGTGAGGTATTTTGAGTTGTGAGTTTTTAGTGACTTGTGCGTGGCTCGACTCTCGCTCTGTTCGGACCCCCTATTCTTGAGGGAGTAGAGAGCACACTTTTGGCAATTGAAGGTCAGACGACACTGAGGTACCGATTCAGCCCTCACACCCTGTTTCGCTTTTTAGAAGGGTTGAAGAGAAGCCCCATCTCCCTCAGAGAGAAGAACAGGGTGAGAGGAATCAAGCAGTCGTGAGCGTAGCGAGTACAACCAACTAAAACTCTCAACTCAAACCTCTACAGACAAGCCGGCAGCCCTTCAGCCAGACTTGGATAGCGCAGCGTCACCCCCAACTCCTCCACCAACTTACGATTACTCAACCGCCGCGACTCCCCCAGATAGGAGAGCATGCCCGGCGTCAGGGTTTGCTTCGCCTCCGCCAGACTGATCACCGGCGGTCTGGGCAGATCGAGAAAATCGGCCACTGCATTGAAATAACCGGTCATGGTACCGGGATGTCCATCACAAACGTTGTAGACCTCCCCTGAAACACCCCGCTCCATCGCTGCCAGACAGATCTCCACCAGGTCGTGAGTGTGGATGTGATTGGTGATGGGAGAGTCCACTTCGGCCACCATCGGCCTGCCTTGTCGCAGCCTTTCCAATGGTAATTTGCCCGGCCCGTAGATACCGGCCACGCGCAGGATCACCAGCTCACCACCGGTCTTTCGGCGCCATTCACGCCATCGGTTCTCCGCATCGAGCCGACGAAAGGCCCGATCCACTGAAGGTGCAGGTGTGCGGGTCTCGTCCACCCATTCACCACCGCAATCGCCATAGACACCGGACGTGCTCAGATAGACCACTTTACGAGGCTGACCAACCTCGGATAACTGATCAATCAAATGAGCCACCCGGCTGTCCTCCCTTCCTTTTGCCGGTGGGGGAACAAAGTAGAAAAGGTCGTGATCTTCCACCGATGGCAAACCCAACATGAAGGGGTCGAGATCGATTTTCAGGGTCGGGATACGCTGTTCCCGCAGTGCCATGACGCTATCGTCACTGCGCACCCAGCCTGTGCAAAGATCACCTTTTGCCAAACAGGCCCCAGCCACCCTGCCACCGATATCTCCGCACCCGACGATAGTCACTATAGCTCTCATTCCACCCACCTCAAGGGGTCTGTTTTGCCCGATACCAGGGGCACAATTGCAAAAACATATCCCACCAGAAAATTCGCTTGAATCATAACCCAAGGGACTCTCAGTTTAATTCCTGAGTAAAATAGGAGAGAATTCTGAGCCAGTTTATATGGCACGCGGTTTGGGGAATCCTCACACACAGCCAGAATTGTAACCAGACTCTAGCAGCAAGGTACCCTATGAGTTTTAAAGTGCAGGTTGAACCCAGTGGTCATGAATTCACGGTCGAGACGGAAGAGAATCTCCTTGAAGCCGCCATTCGACAGGGGATCAACCTCCCGTATGGCTGTCGAAACGGTTTTTGCGGTGACTGCCGCTCTGTACTGATCGAGGGTGATATTCACTATCCTGAGGGTGAGCCACCAGCGCTCGAGGGGCAGGACGAGGGGCTCTGCCTCACCTGTCAGGCAATTCCCCGCAGCAACCTGACCATCCATGTACATGAGATTGAGCAGGCGCAGGATCTCAAACCCCGCATTCTGCCATCCAAGGTGGACCGCATAGAGCGACTCAACGATGATGTGATTCGCCTCTATCTCAAATTGCCCGAGGGGGAACGCCTGCAATTTCTCGCCGGCCAGTACCTGAACTTCATCCTGCCGGACGGCAGCAAGCGGGCATTCTCCATTGCCAATGCTCCCCATGATGACGAATTTATCGAGCTGCATATCCGCCATGTCTCCGGGGGGACATTTACCGATGTGCTCTTCAACGGCATGGAGGAGAAGACCATATTGCGGATCGAGGCACCGCTCGGCAGCTACTTCCTCCGCGAGGAGTCTGAGCGACCGATCATATTGATGGGCGGCGGTACCGGTTTCGCTCCACTGAAAGGCATCATCGAACACGCCTTCGAGATCGGCATCAAGCGGCCGATGCACCTCTTCTGGGGTGTACGTTCCCGCGAGGACCTCTATCTGCCTGCCTTACCGGAGGCCTGGTCAGCCGAACATCCCAATTTCACCTATACGCCGGTACTTTCAGAACCGGACAGCGACTGGCAGGGGGAGAGCGGCTGGGTCCACGAAGCTGTGGTGGCACGACATCCCGACCTGAGTGGCCATGAGGTCTACATGAGCGGGCCGCCGCCAATGATCGATGCTGGCAAGTCAGCCTTTCTCGCTCATGGTCTGAGCGGTGAAGATCTCTACTCTGACTCGTTTGAATACGGCGCTGCCACCACTAAGCAGAAAAAAGCCTCCCAAGCCTGAAAGATCACTACCGGCGCTCCGCCGGCATTCGTTTAAATCTTTTACAACCCCCGGCAACATCCATTAGGATGTGCCATTCAGGCGGCCGCTGCGTCCGGTAAATATGATTCGGACGAGGGTGTAATAGAACACCCGTCAATGACGGGGAATAAACCTGCCGCACCTGATAGACGAAGTTCCTGCATTCAGCCACGTTGGGTGGTGCGCAGGCACAGGGAATGACTGTCAGGAGAGACAATATGGATTTGCAACGCCCGTTGGCGGATGAGCTCGGTCTCATGGCGGACCACATACGCTTACTCGCCGCTTTGATGCTGAAACGGACCGGCCTTCAGGAATCTGAGCGGCAGAATTTCAGCCTGGTACTACAGGACCTTGCCGGTCGGCTAGAGCGTATGGCAGTTGCCACGCCCTGCAACGAGTTGTGCCGGCTATGCACGGAAAGGGAGAGCCGGCATTGATGGAATATAGCTACAAGGACACAAGGGGTCCCTCTGCCTGGTACAAAATGAAAACCCGCCCCAAGCATCTCCCCCCACAAAAACTGCAATATCTCGATGAGATCGTTGCCGCCATCCGGCAACGCCATGGTGTGGAGATGATCATCCTCTTTGGCTCCCACGCCAGAGGCGATTGGGTTGAGGATGAGTATGAAGAGGATCACGTCACCTACGAATACCGGTCAGATTTCGACATTCTCATTGTCACCGCCGATAAATCGGCTGAACGCAACATCACCTACGACACCGATCTGAAACACCAGCTTG
The DNA here is from genome assembly GCA_025655575.1 of Candidatus Thiodiazotropha sp. (ex Monitilora ramsayi). Lineage (GTDB taxonomy): Bacteria > Pseudomonadota > Gammaproteobacteria > Chromatiales > Chromatiaceae > Thiodiazotropha. The sequence continues at coordinate 20,858 of JAHXIP010000001.1, forward strand.
AACCCGGTGGCCGCGGCAGCCGGGTCAGCTACATCGCCCACACCATCCACCACGTCAACCAGATGCTGGCGGAACGGCGTTTCTTCTTCATGGATATCCTCAAGGAGGGATATCTACTCTTCGACTCCAAGCGCTACAAGCTGGCCCGCCCGCCCAAAGCCTTACCGGCAGCGATACGACTGCGTCATGCAAAGGACTACTTTGAAGAGTGGATGGGCAGTGCCGACGGTTTTCTGAAGATGGCACGTAACGCTATGGGCGAGTCGGAGTGGAAGATTGCCGCCTTTCTGCTGCACCAAGCCACTGAGCGCTACATTACCTGCCTGCTCCTGGTGCATACCGGCTACCGACCCAAAGAGCACGATATGGAAAAACTCATCCACCAAGCGGCCGGTTTCGATCCTCGCTACCAGGAGGTCTTTCCGCAACAGGATGAAAACGATAAACGTCTGTTCGATCTGCTGCGCCGGGCTTACGTGGATGCCCGATACAGCAAAAGCTATCGCATCAGCGAATCCGAGCTTCACGCCATCAATGCACAGATCGTGGCATTGAAAACCATCACCAGCGAAGTTTGCCAAACCAGGATCGCTCAACTGGCATCACCGAATCAACATGACGATGCGTGATGCAATATCACTTCAGTTGAAGCATTCTGCTCCATCAGCATTCATACCCATGCAACCCGTTTATACTCACAAGACTGAATCGAGAGAGGCGCTGTAGGGCGTGCATATTACTTTGCTCAGACATGGCAAACCGGCATTTCAATTATCCGGTCTTGTTCGTGCCGAGGCGCTGCCCCAGATTGCCGACGCCTACGCGGTATCGGGCATCGTCGACGAACCACCAGATGACACCAAGACATTTGCCCAACGGCACGACCTCGCTATCTCCAGTGATTTACCACGCGCGGTGGAATCGGCCCATGCCCTGGGTTTAAAACATATCCACCACAAAGATCCAATATTTCGTGAAACCCCCATACCTCACTTAAACAGCGGCGGAATGACACTCCCTATTGGAGTCTGGGTGGTTGTATTAAGAATACTCTGGCTATTTGGCTTTTCCCGCAATGGGGAGTCGTTCAAGAATGCCAGACAACGAGCGAGACAGGCAGCTGAAAGACTGGCACAACTTGCCAATGAACACGGCAATATCATCCTCGTGGGTCACGGTTTCATCAATCATTTCATCGCAAAGGAACTCAAGGCCATGGGTTGGTCGGGACCTGGTTCGCCAAGCAAAGGCTATTGGGAGTTCGCTTCATTTCATTCACACTCCACATAGGAGTGTCGATCAAATCTCATCTCTATGCGACGATGCACATTGACCCAACACAATGGCTGTATTGACTGTGAGACACGCCCACTATCTACAACACGTTCCCTTCGAAGGCCTGGGCAGTATCAAAACCTGGTTGAAAGATGCTGATTACCGGACTTCATCTTCTCCCCTCTTCGAATCCCCTGAGTTACCAAACCCCAACCAGGTAGACTTTCTCATCATCATGGGCGGCCCCATGAGTGTGAATGATGAGCAGGATTACCCCTGGCTGGTTGCGGAAAAGCGGTTTATCCGGGAATTTATCGCTACCGGCAAACCGATGCTCGGTATCTGCCTTGGGGCACAGTTAATTGCATGCGCCCTGGGCGCCAGGGTTTACCGAAATCACGAGAAGGAGATCGGCTGGTTTCCTGTTCAGGGTCTCGCTATGCCTGATAGCAGCACTTTCCGCTTCCCCGAATCGACCGAGGTGTTCCACTGGCATGGCGAGACCTTCGATCTGCCCAAGGGCGCGTCCTGCATTGCGGAGAGCGCTGTCTGTCGACACCAGGCATTCCAGATCGGCAGTGCCGTGATCGGACTTCAGTTCCACCTGGAGACCACCCCGGCATCGGCCAAGGCCATCGTCTCAAACTGCCGTGATGAACTGATACCTGCTGCCTATATCCAGACCGAAGCGGATATTCTCTCCGCCTCCAACGCTCAATACCGCACCATCAATGGGCTGATGAGCGAAGTGCTTGAATTCCTCCATAGTGACTAGGACCTATTCATCAATCTCACATCGCTGCTAAAGTTACTCAGACAACCCTAAGACAGGAACACCATGAAAGCGGTATTCAAGGCCGTCACACTCTCATTTCTTATTGCTGCCAGCTTCCAGATACTGGCCAGCGCTTTTGCCTATCTTGATATCTATCTGTTGAATAATTGGGATCAGGCGCTAGGACAGGCGGTCTCTTTCAAGCTCTCGGTAGCCGCACTAAGCCTGCATGCCTCGCTACTCTGCATTCTCGTACTGATCGCTTCGGCTTTCGCCAAAAAACAGATTCAAGCCCTGGAGAGTCGGTCTATGGTTATCACTGCACTGTGGGTTTCGGCGCCTCTGGCCATTGTGAGCCAGTTGTCCGCTTATCTCGAATCAAGCATCGCCTGGTCACCCTACCTTCTCCTGATCTTCACGCTGGGCTGGGCGACTTTCGGTCTCTATTACGTGCTCTGGCAGATCACTGCCCAAACGACCTCTTAAGGAATCCGCTGAATCTTTCTCTCGCTTTAGATACCTTCCACCAGATCGGGTGATGGTGTCGGCGCTTCCGGCTGGGCCAGTGCAGGGCGATGCCCAATCGGCGGCAGCGCTTTCTGCGGCTCACTTGAGGTCAGACCCAAACCGGCACGAAAGCACCCCATCGCCTCTTCCTGTTCACCCAGGCGATCAAGTAAAAGACCCAACTGCTGATAGGATTCTGGGGTCGGCTCAATGGAGATGCTCGCCTCCAGATAGCTCCTCGCCTTACCCCAGAGCTTGTTTTGCAGGGAGAGTCTTGCCAGGGTGAACAGCAACGTCGGATCTTCTGGATTCTGTTTGAGCCAGCCTTCGGCCACTGCCAGCTGACGGGAAGGGTCGTTCAACTCGATTTGTCCATAGAGCATCACCAGCTCGGTATGCCACTTTTTCTGCAGGGCAGCGGCAATCAGCGGCTCCGCCCGGCCACCGGCATTAAGTTTCATCAGCATACGGCAGTAATCGATCAGCATCTCATCTGCCTGTCGCAACACCTTTGGCATCGTCTGCCAATACTGCACCAGTGTGTCGACGTTACCGGACTCCTGCTTCAGCCTCTCCTGACAAACCTTGTGCTCAAGGGATTGAAACTCCTTGTCTCCGATCACATGGCGCCGTTTCAAGTCCGGCAGTATCTCTTCCAGATTTTGCCACTCGCCCAGATTTTCATAAAGCTTCTTCAACAGTTTGAGTACGTAGCTGTGTTTGGGTGAGAGGGCGCGTACATGCATCAGCGTTGCCAACGCCTGCTCATACTGCTGATGGGCCAGTTGTAGCTCCGCCTGGGTCAGACCGACAGCTACATCGGCTGACGGCATACTCTCGTGGGCCAGATGAAGATAGTCGTCCCGGCGGCCATGTTCATCCTGCAGCTGGGCAGCTCGAGCGGCTGCCAGGTAGTTGAGCAACGGTGTCTCCGACTGTTCTGCATGACGCGTCAGATGCCGCTCCGCCACCTTCCAGCGACCTTCCGCCAACTCTACCAAACCCCGCGTAAGGGAACGCCTGGCCCGCTGATTGCGGCGTTTCTGACGCCACTCTGCAACCCTTTCGGGCATTCGCCAAAGACGGGAGAGCATCCTTATCGCCACATGTAGTACCAGGAATAGCGCCATCACCGCCAGTGTAAAGAGCGCCAGGCTGCCTTCAATGGTCCACTGTCCGTAACCAATCAACACATAACCGTTATCCTGCTTAACCCAGAGCGTGACCACCACAGCGGCCAGCAAGGCAAGAAAAGCGGCGATCAGCATCCTCACCGGCCGCCCTCCTGTGTGATGCTCCGACGTCGTGCCTGTAATGCCCGCAGGGAGGCAGATATATCGGGTAGCACCGGGGCAATCTCCTGCTTCGAGAGGCCCTCCAGCTGTTCCCGAAAACCGACCACGGCCGGATCGCCAGATTCAAAATAGATGCCGATCCACTCTGTGGCCGACTGCAGATTGTCTGCATAGAGGGCCTGGTTGCGCCCCATCAGGGCCGCCTTGGCCGCTTCCAGCTTGAGGCGTAGATTCTGCAGCAGAAAGTAGCGTTGCTCAGGTGGCAGCATGGCGCTAATTGGGCGATCATGGTGACGAATCACCATCATCGATTTAAAGCCTTGCCAGAAGTCATCAAGTACCTGCCCCATCTCGAACTCATCACCATCGGCAAGCTGAGGAGCTTCTCCCTGCCCAGCCTGAGTCGTCACCATGGAAACTCCCTCATCCCTCAGGGGCAGCTTTTCAACCTGAGAGGAGAGCGCCGCCAGTTGGGCGCTGATACCAGCCACATCGACTCGCGAAAGCGCAGTCAACTGGGTAATCTCCTGGGCAACAAGTTCACGCACCTGCGCCCAACCGGGATCGCCGGTGGCACCGAGTCGTTCATCTGCAGATTTGAGCGCCTCCAGCGCCGTCGATGGGTCCGCCATCAAACTCAGACGGTGGTTTGCCACCCTGAGCAGGTACTCCGCCTCAGCCACACGCCACTGGCTCTCCTTGCCTCCGAGACGTGTCTGAATCTCACTCAGGGAACGGTAGAACTGATCACCCGCCTGCTTTGAAGCCGCCTTAGCCTCTAACAGTTGCTGATGCTGAGCCGCCAGGGCCTCACCCTGCTCCACGATCTGCTGCTTGTGCTCAGTGGCATCCCGTTGAGCCTGCTGAAGTTGCTGCGCCAAATCAATCTGTTCCCGGTTTGCTTGCTGCAGTGCCGTGTCGAGATCAGCCAGGGTGTTTTTCATCTCGGTCCAATAGCGGTAACCGAACAACAGTGTTGCAACAACCGCCACTAACGCCACCACGGCCAGAATCAAAGGGAGGTGATGGGAAGTTTTACGCCTATCAGCATCCGTGATGACCTCGACTTCTCCTTCGATGGCGTCCTCGAAATCTGCCGATCTGTCGTCGGCATCCTGTCCGTTCTGTTCTTTCTCGCTCATTGGATCTGCGTTTTCACTCTCAAGTTTTTCATCAGTCTAACCCCTGCTCCCCCAACAGTGGAGATACGCCACCCTGCTATCTTCCGCCGTCTTCACTAACCCATTCACAGATCGAAGCCAATATCGATGCATCATCTGCACCGTCGGCCTGCAAAATGGTCTCAAACCCCTTTTTTTTGGCTGCCTCTTTCATGCGCGCACTAATCACCAGTAGCGGGGTCAGCCGTAACAGTGGCCAGCCTTTTCTGCCGAGCATATCCACCAGGTTCTCGAGTACCTCGGCACTGGTGGCTGTTACCAGATCAATCTTCGTAGGCCAATCCCGCAGCAGGGGTGCGCTGTCTACCTCCGGCTTGAGCCGCCGATAGACCTCAGCATAACCTACTTTTGCACCTCTCGCGCGCAGGGTATCAGCCAGCAGAGCCCGTCCGCCCTCGCCCCTTACGATCAGCACCTGTCGACCCGCCATCTGTTGTAAAGCGGGGAGTGCCAGCAGGCCTTCGCTATCGTAGCGACCATCGGGGATCAGATCGATGGAATACCCCGCTTCTGTCAGCTTCTCGGCGGTTGCCCTGCCGACCGCACAGAACTGCTTTGCGCTGATACGCTCTCCTGACAAGAGATCACACGCGTAGCGAACGGCGTTGGGACTGATGAAAATCACCAGATCATAAACTTGAAGAAGTGAGCTACGAGCCGTATCGCTATCCCGGCTCGGCTTAATCTCCAGTGCCGGGAATCGCTCTGCCCGGCCACCATGAGATTCGATCAAACGGCAGAGTCCAGTCGACTGCGTACTCGCCCGAGTGACCAGAACGCCCTTACCCTTCAGGTCGCAGGCTGCCATGCTGTACGTGTCCTAAAGAGAACTCAATGTGTCTCGTAGAGGGCTTTGAGGATCTCATCCGCACCCCACTCCAGCAGGCGCTCGGCCAGGCCTATGCCCATCGCCTCCGCTTCTTCGGTTGCACCTTCCACCTCGCCGCGAATGATGTCACTGCCGTCGGGCTCACCAACCAGCCCGCGCAACCAGAGGTTACCTGATTCGAGCATGGCGTAACCGGCAATGGGCACCTGACAGCCCCCGTTGAGGCGCTGATTCATCGCCCGCTCGGCCTGCACGCAAACAGCTGTGTCGCCATGATGCAGGGGAGAGATAAGGGCATTGGTCTGTGCATCGTCGGCTCGACACTCAATACCGACAGCCCCCTGACCGATGGCTGGAAGACTCTGCTCAGGCCCGATCAGTGCCGTGATGCGCGCCTCGAAACCCAACCGCTTGAGACCGGCAGCGGCCAAGATGATGGCGTCGTACTCCCCCTCGTCGAGCTTGCGCAGACGGGTGTTCACATTGCCACGCAGGGATTTGATCTTGAGATCAGGGCGCCGCTCGGCCAACTGACTCTGGCGACGCAGGCTGGATGTACCGACACAAGCGCCCTGCGGGAGCTCATCCAGATCCTTATAGTTATTGGAGACAAAGGCATCACGTGGATCTTCCCGCTGCATGATCACCGGCAGGTGAAGCCCCTCGGGCAACTCCACCGGTACATCTTTCATGGAGTGCACGGCAATATCGGCATCTCCACTCATCAGTCCCTGCTCCAGCTCTTTTATGAACAATCCCTTGCCACCAATCTTCGCCAGCGGCGTATCGAGAATCTTGTCACCCTGGGTGGTCATACCCAGTAACTCCACTTCGATACCCGGATGGGCCTTCTTCAGTTCAGCCGCCACATGTTCTGCCTGCCACATGGCAAGGGGTGATTTTCGGGTGGCGATTCGGATGGTCTGGGACATGGAGGGCCTCGGGTTACGGGTCAAAGTCTGCTGGAAACCGCGTCAACAGCGGAGGATTGCAAAGAAGGCATGGGAAGTCAGCACATCATTCTTTTCTTCCAGGCGCCTATGCTAATGGCTGCGGGCAATTCAGGCAATTTTCACCTTTCAGTCACTCACTGGATTTGCTTTTCGGCCTCGCACTACCATAGTAATGAAGCAACGCTTCCAGGCCCTGTTCTCCATGACGCCGCACCAGCCGGGTCAATGCGCCTGACATCTCTTCATCGGCCTGGCTGACCCCCAACAGATAGTCCTGCAGAGTCCAGCGCAGATAGTCCATCCAACGTCCGTTGAGTACCGGGCTACCCGGTTCCGGCGCACGCCTCAGATCACCGTGACACTGGCGGCAGTAGAGGCGGTGAAGCTGCTTCCCTTTAAAGGCCTGATCCCAATCCACACGCTGTTTGTGCAGCTTGAACGGTTGCTGGCTGTAGTAGTCTGCCAACAGATCCATTTGCTCATCGTCATAGCCTTGTACCAGGCGTCCCATGACAGTGCTGAAGCGTCCACCGTGACGATAGTCATGCATCACACCTCGCAGATAGTCTCTTGGTAATCCGGCGATCGAAGGGATGGCGCTGGAAAGGCTGTTACCTGCCGGGCCATGACAGGCCGTACAAGTCTGTACGATCAGAGACGGTACAACCGGTGGGGGTGACTGCTGCGCTTCATCCTCGGCCATTAGCATCGAAGCACTGAAAAACATCAGCGCAATGAGCTGAGTGGTAATATGTCCTAAACGTCGCAGCATCGGATGGGGGTCATGTTAAGCCTCACCTCTTAGCAGCCTTCGTACATCGGGCAGATGCCGCCGACTTATCTCCAGCGTCTCATCACAGCCTCTCAGCACCACCCTCGGCGTACCCTGGGTGTCTTTCTCCAACCCGGCCAGACAGCGCCTTGATACCAATGCATTGCGGTGGATACGCAGCAACCAATCGCCATACTTCGTCTGTAGGGATTTCAGGCTCTCTTCCAGCAGCAGCTCGCCATCGGCATGCCGCGCCACGACATATTTTGCCTCGGCACGCAGGTAGATCACCTCATCCAGAGGTAGCGTCATCACACCACCCCGATAACTGGCACTCAGCTGGGGGACCGGTTGCTCTCCGACGGCAGCCGCCACATTGAGTTGGCTCCGGGTAAGTCGCTGGCACCGTTGCAGTGCGGCCAGCAGGCGTTCACGCCGAACCGGTTTCAGCAGATAGTCCTGTGCCGCCGTCTCAAAGGCCTCCAGGGCATGCTCCTCATAGGCGGTTGTAAAAATCACTGCCGGCGGCCGCTCGCTGTCTGACATCTGTCGGGCAGCTTCCAGGCCATCCATCCCTGGCATGCGAATGTCCATCAAGACTAAGTCGGCCCCCTGTTGCCGGAAGTGCTGCAATGCTTCCTCACCATTTGCCGCCTCTCCCGACAGTTCATAGGGTGTACCCAACTCTTCTATGAGTGCCATAAGTCGCTGACGCGCCAGGGTCTCGTCATCCACCACCAGTATCTTCATCTCGTCTCACCCGCCTGCATTTTCATGACCGCCAGGGGTGTGGGAATACCAGGCGGACCTGATGCTCTCCGTCTACATGGGATTCGGTCAGGCTGGCTTCCATGTCGAAAACTCCGGCCAGACGCGCACGGATATTCTCCATCGCCAACTGGTTACCCTGACGGCGGCTCACTTCGTCAGCAGAGGGCAGGCTATTGCGGATGCTGAGATTGATGCGTCGACGTCGGTAACAGCCGGATATGGAGATGGTACCCCCCTCCGCACTGGGTTCGATGCCGTGATAGACCGCATTTTCCAACAATGGCTGCAGGATCATTGGCGGGATCATGGCCTGCTCCGGCAATTCTTTCAGATCCCACTCTGCCTGCAATCTGTCACCCAAGCGCACCGCTTCGATACTCAGGTATTGACGCGCGAGCTCCAACTCACGCCCCAGGCTTGAAGGACGGGACGCATCCCCCAGCGAGACCCGAAAGAGATCGGCCAAATCTTCCACTACACGCTCCGCCAGTTCGGGGTCGCTGCGGGTCAGGCTGGCGATGGTATTCATGCTGTTAAAGAGAAAATGGGGCCGGATACGGGAGTGCAGGGCCTGCAACCGCGCACTGTTCTCCGCCTCGACCTGACGTCGCCAGAGGAATTGCAGATAGAGATAGTGCAGCACCAGCAAACCCACGATGGCGCTGATCCCCATGGCGCGCAACAGCAGCTCCTGTTCCGGTTTGAATAGTTCCAGCCCCTGGGCTTGATCGATCCAGCCAGTCATCAGACAAATCAGGGCCGTCATCATCATGAGGAGCAGAAAGGCTGTCAGGCCCGCCATCTGATTGCCCAATCGAAGCAGCCAGGCGCGCATTAGGCAAAGCAAGCCCGCCGTGGTCAGGCCGATCCACTGAACCAGTAGAGATATCAGACTAAGCTGTTTGAGAAAACCACCCATTTCCTCGACCGAGGCCAGGGTGAAAAGGATCGCCAGCAACTCTCCGGTTACGACTACTGCAAAGACACTGCGGATTGCACAAAAACTGGGCAAAAAGATGACCGGCTCCGCTGCCACAGGGGCCTCACGCTGTTCAGATTGTCGACTGCCCTGCTTCATCGCTTCATCGCCTGTTATAATCCGGCCTGTTTTTCTACCATATCAATCAGGATAAGCCCCCATGAGCGACAGCCCTGCGCCCGAGAAACTCTGGTCCGGCCGCTTCAACGAGCCAACCGATGCCTTTGTCGAGGCCTTCACCGCTTCGGTGGAGTTCGACCAAAGACTCTACCAGTATGACATCCAGGGCTCCATCGCCCACGCCACCATGCTGGCCAGCCAGGGAATCCTGACCGAAGCCGAGCGGGATGCCATCATCCAGGGCCTGGAACAAATTCGATCACGCATCGAGTCTGGCGATTTCAATTGGTCTGTGGCCCTGGAAGACGTCCACATGAACATCGAGTCGGCCCTTACCGAGTCTATCGGCGACGCCGGCAAAAAACTTCACACCGGGCGTTCCCGTAACGACCAGGTAGCTACCGATATCCGCCTCTGGCTGCGCGATGAGCTCGAAACCCTGCGCGATGCCATTCTGCGCCTGCAGACCGCCCTGCTGGATAAAGCGACGCAGGAAGCTGAGACCATCCTGCCCGGATTCACCCATCTGCAGACCGCACAACCTGTCACCTTCGGTCACCACATGATGGCCTGGTTCGAGATGCTGGAGCGGGACCGGGAAAGACTGGCCGACTGCCGCCGCCGGGTCAACGTCATGCCGCTGGGTGCTGCCGCCCTGGCCGGCACCACCTACCCCATCGACCGCCATTTGACGGCTGAATTACTAGGATTCGAGCGTCCTGCCGAGAACTCCCTGGATGCGGTCTCCGATCGGGATTTCGCCATTGAGTTTAGCGCTGCCGCCAGCATCCTGATGATGCATCTGTCGCGTTTCTCTGAAGAGCTGATCATCTGGTCATCGGCCCAATTCGGTTTCATCGAGCTCTCGGACAGCTTCTGCACCGGCTCCTCTATCATGCCGCAGAAGAAGAACCCGGATGTACCGGAACTGATCCGTGGCAAGACCGGCCGCATCTTCGGCCATCTCATCGGCCTGCTGACGCTGATGAAAAGCCAACCACTGGCCTACAACAAGGACAATCAAGAGGACAAGGAACCCCTGTTCGACACGGTAGACAACCTCAAGGGCTCACTCAAGGTTTTCGCCGAGATGATCCCAGCCGTCACCTGCCGCAAGGAGGCCATGCGCGAGGCGGCCATGCGGGGTTTCGCCACCGCCACTGATCTGGCCGACTACCTGGTGCGCAAAGGCATGCCCTTCCGTGATGCGCACGAGGTGGTGGGCAAGGCCGTCGCCTTCGGTGTCGCCGAGGGGCGTGATCTTTCCGAGATGAGCCTGCAGGAGCTCAAGGGCTTCTCCGATACCATCGGCGAAGATGTCTTTCAGGTCCTTACCCTGGATGGATCAGTCTCTGCCCGTAACCACATCGGCGGCACAGCGCCCGAACAGGTGCGTGCGGCCATCGCCCGTGCCAAAGTGCGGCTCGGCCTGGAATGATCCGGCTTCACCACGTCAGTCTGCTGGTCGCCGACACACAGCGCGCGATTGATTTCTACTGCGGTATTCTGGGGCTGGCTGTGGATGATTCACGCCCCGACCTGGGTTTCCCCGGCGCCTGGCTGAATGTGGGCGACAGGCAGGTTCACCTGTTGGAACTGCCCAATCCCGATCCTGTCGATGATCGCCCGGCCCATGGGGGTCGGGACCGGCATACCGCTTTTCTGATTGACGATTTTACCGCCGTCAGAACACGGCTCGACCAGGCTGGCCTGTCCTACACGCTCAGCCGGTCCGGCCGCCAGGCACTCTTCTGCCGCGACCCGGATGGGAATGCCGTCGAGCTGATTGGCGCCTAAGGTTCTTGAGAGAAGGTGATGCGGGACCACATCCTGCTGGCACTAAATATTGCAACTATCGGTTACTGTCCCCACTCATATTGGTGAGATGTCAGCCTACCTGCAACACAAAATTCGCAACACCCTGCAATCATTACTAATGATCGCTGCCATTGCCGGGCTGTGCGGTACCATCGCCTGGCTTATAGGCGGCCCATCGCTTGCCGTCTACAGCATGGTGATCATCATCCTCATCTACCGGCTCAACCCTGCCGCTTCTCCCGAATTGGCCATGCGACTGTTTCGCGCCCAACCACTCTCCGAGCATGAGGCCCCCATGCTCATCGAGCTGGCCGAAGCGCTCGGACGAAAGGTCGGACTGGAACAACCGCCACAGCTCTACTATCTCCCCTCCGATGTGATGAATGCCTTTACCGTCGGCACTCGAAACGAGGCGGCTATCGCTCTCTCCGATGGCCTGCTCAGACGCCTGGAGTGGCGTGAACTGAGCGGTGTAATGGCTCACGAGATGATGCATATTGTCAATCAGGACACGCGCCTGATGGCCTTCGCCGATCTGGCTGGCAGGCTCACCGGTTTCCTCTCTATTACCGGACAACTTCTGCTCCTGATCAACCTACCATTGATGATACTGGGACAGACCACCCTGCCCTGGCTACCGATTCTTCTACTCCTCCTCGCTCCGACTCTCAGCACCCTGGTACAACTCGCCCTTTCTCGTAGCCGTGAATATGAAGCCGATCTAGGAGCGGTCGAATTGACCGGTGATCCGCTTGGCCTGGCATCCGCCCTGAGCAAACTCGAGACACCCAGGCACGGTCTGCTGGAGCGTATCTTTCATCCGGGCCCACGTATTCCTGATCCGTCTATACTGCGCTCTCACCCACCCACCAATGAACGGGTACAGCGACTTCTGGAGATTGCCCGTGACCGCTTTCCCGGACAGGTAGACCCAGCCATCGTCGGCTTCGATCTGAGTCACCTGCTGGCTAACCAACCCTATAAACCACGTTGGCACCGCAACGGCATGTGGTACTGATTCAGACATCAAGGCTCTAGCCCAAATGAGACATCAGGACTGTGCGTTTCAGTTTAGCCGGGTTAGGCTAACGGGATATACCACAGCCAGAGAAAGCCCCCTATGTCCAAAGACAGCCTGGATAACCTAAACGCTCGCCTTAAAGCCTTCGCACAAACCCGTAATTGGGAACAGTTCCACTCACCGAAAAATCTCACCATGGCTCTGATCGCCGAATGTGCAGAGCTTGTGGAGCACTTTCAATGGCTGACAGAAGAACAGAGTATGAATCTTCCAGAGGATAAGCGGGATGATGTTGCACTGGAGATGGCCGACATCCTGATCTACCTGATTCGTACCGCTGAACGTCTCGACATTGATCTGGTGGAAGCCGCAGAACGTAAGATCGCCATCAATGAATCCCGCTACCCGATCGATAAAGTCTACGGCGATGCCCGTCGCGCCTCAGAATATGATTAGGGCCTTTTACTTTGCCATTAACCTCAAATTTTATGCGGCCAAGCCCCCTTAGCGCACCGTCTTTCCCCAATCTTTATAGGGTGGAGTCTCAAGGCCAGTGCGCTATCTTTGGTGTTGAAAAGACCATTGCAGCAAGATAGTTATGCCACGGGAGTCGAGATGAAGAAGTTTCAATGCATCGTTTGCGGGTTTGTTTACGACGAGGCTGAGGGCCTTGCTGAAGAAGGTATTGCTCCCGGTACCCGCTGGGCGGATATCCCTGATGATTGGGAGTGTCCTGAGTGTGGTGTTAGCAAATCCGATTTTGAAATGGTGGAAATGGTTGCCTGAACGCAACCCAATTTATTCCTTATCTCTTTCAAGACAAGCAGCCAATCGCCGCTGCATCTCTTCAAAGCCCAATTCCCGCAGCAAAGCCATATTTCTCTCGGGAATCCCTTCAGGATCAGGATAGTGTTCCAGTGCACGCGCCAACGGCGCCTCCCGGATCAGGTGAAACATCGGATAGGGAGAGCGATTCGTGTAGTTCGCGGGATCATCCGGCAGCGAGCCATCGAAACAGTAGTCCGGGTGAAAACTGGCCAACTGTAGTATCCCGTCCAGACCAGCCTCGGGAATCACCGCTTCAGCAGTCGCAAACAGATCCAGATACTCTCCGAAATCTGCCAGCCCCCGAGGAACGACAAAAAGACTGGTTTCCGCTGTTGCCTCAGACAAGCCAATGAGTGCTTCCATTTCCGCCAACAGCTCATGGTAGATGCCTTCAGGACTCTCAGCCAGACAGCGCTGATAGCGAATCCTATCGCCTCTCATAGGTGCAGCAGCGAAGGGGCAGAGATTAAGACCGACCACTGTTTTTTCAACCCAGCAACGAACAGCATCAAGCTCCGGTGAATCACTCATGTCGCTGTAGTACCTCAACAGGCATGCCGACTGACAATTCGCCAATATCGTCATGCAATAAATTCTGCCCGAAATAAACCTGCTTTCCCCGGCGCCGATAGCCGGCCAAAGTCTTCAGGGGTTCTTTCCCGGTCTCCCCAGTGTTGGGATCAACCGTAGTGATCTTACAACGGGAACAGGGTTTTACCACCCTGAGGGTCAACTCACCGATCCGGATCAATCGCCAACTGTCCTCTTCATAGGGTTCGCAGCCTGTCACTACCAGGTTCGGTCGAAAGCGAATCATCGGCATGGGTTGATCCAAGCGGCCATTGAGATCATCCAGCGACGCCTGGGAGATCAGCAACAAGGGAAAACCATCGGCAAATGCTGTGCAGTCTTCAGTGGCCGCATAACGTTGGTCCACTTGGCGTACCGACGTATCAGCCATATAGACCAATTGGCAGGCTTGTCCCAGGAAATCACTCAACCAGATATGGACCCTGCCTTCGCACATCTGTGCCTGACAGTTGTCATGCCAAATTCTCACACCCATCTGTCGGGTGTCCAAAGGTGGCCTTTCGATTATCATCGACGGCATGCCGGGCGCCTGTAGCGTCAACCCTGCTCCTGTTATCTGCGTTGAGATCAACGCCATCTTCGGTAACTCACGCTGTGTGAGGAAGCTCCCATCCCGATCCACCACTATCCAACGCCGATCGTCCTTAAGGCCGAACCGGTCCACCCAGGCATGGACCAGTTCATGGCCGGCCAGGGATTTTACCGGGTAGCGATAGAGCTCAGAAAGCTGCATCCCCATCAGATCGATACCCCTGCACTCATGGAAGGACTCCGTTTTGACATTTTTTCACTTCATTCTTGGAAAAGATGGCCGATAGCCTATGGCAGACCACAAATAATTGCTTTTGTATTGCTAGACATGGCAGCACATCTGGAGGAACTTGCATGGATATTGTGCCTTATCTGAAACTGATGGTTCAAAAGAACGGTTCTGATGTCTTCTTCAGTACCGGTGCCGCGCCTCACCTTAAAGCTGAAGGTGAGACCCGCCCTATCGGTGCCTCACCGCTACAACCTGGCCAGGTGAGAAAGCTGGCCTACGGCATTATGAGCGATGAGCAGATCAAGGAGTTCGAGGCCACCTACGAATGTAACCTGGCTATCTCGATCAACAACCTGGGCCGTTTCCGGGTCAATGTCTTCAAACAGCGCGGCGATGCCGCCATGGTCATCCGCTATATCAAGGGAGTGATACCTCCGGTTGAGAAACTGAATCTACCCCTGATCCTTAAAGACCTGATCATGGAGCCCCGCGGCCTGATTCTGGTGGTCGGCGCTACCGGCTCAGGCAAGTCCACCACCCTGGCCTCCATGATAGAGTACCGCAATCAGAACCGGGCCGGGCATATTCTGACCATCGAAGACCCGATTGAGTACCTCTACACACACAAAAAATCGGTGGTGGATCAACGGGAAGTCGGCATCGATACCCTGTCGTATGAAAACGCCTTGAAGAACGCCATGCGTGAAGCGCCAGATGTGATCCAGATCGGTGAGATCCGCGAAATGTTCACCATGCAACACTCCATTGCGTATGCCGAGACCGGGCACCTGTGCCTCTCGACACTACATGCCAATAACGCCAACCAGGCCCTCGATCGCATCATCAACTTTTTCCCTGACAGCGCCCATCAACAGCTATACATGGACCTGTCACTGAACCTCAGGGCTGTCATCTCCCAGCGTCTGGTCAAAGGTAAGGACGGGCAGCGTATACCGGCTGTAGAGATCATGCTGTTAAGCACCTACATCTCAGAACTGATTCAGAAAGGCGACATCCATGCGATTAAGGAGGTCATGGAGCAGGGTACAGAACGCGGCATGCAGACCTTCGACCAATCCCTCTACGGCCTCTATCAGGAGGGCAGAATCACACTGGAAGAGGCACTGGCACACGCTGACTCCCGCAACAATCTATCGTTGAAGATTCGCTTGTCCGATACCGGTGGCGTTGAAGCACCTGGTGGACTGGGAATGGCGGAGAACGAATTCTGACAGGCAAGTTCCCAGAGACCTTCAAGGACTAATAAAAACACTCCTGCTGGCAATCGATAGCTGACCGTCGGCATAATAGGGGTTTTTCCCCTGTTGCAACGGGTTGCCAAAATGCCAGATATTGAGAAGAAACCCTCGCAGAATGACGCTGATGCCTGTCGTTCGCTGATGAATCTGCCCCCCCTTGGTATGGATGAGGAGGCGATTTCCTACGACTTTCGGCGCTACTTCGCCCATACGCTGGGCCGGGACAACCACTGCACCTCCAGCCACTATCCCTATAAGGCGCTGGCATTCGCGATCCGTGACCGCCTGGTGGAGCGCTGGAAACTGACCCGTGCCTCCTATGAGGATAGCGATTGCAGGCGCACTTTCTACCTCTCCCTGGAGTTCCTCATGGGCCGCGCCCTGAGTAACGCCATACTGAATCTCGATGTGGACGAGCCCGTCAAAGAGGCATTCCTGAATCTGGGCGTCAATCTGGAAGATATTCGCGAGAGTGAGCCCGATGCGGGCCTGGGCAACGGTGGCCTGGGTCGTCTGGCTGCTTGCTTCCTGGACAGCTGCGCTACGCTGCAACTGCCGGTGCGCGGTTATGGTTTACGCTACGAATACGGCATGTTCCGCCAGCATATCGCCAACGGCCAGCAGGTCGAGGATCCAGATCACTGGTTGCGAGACGGCAATCCCTGGGAGCTGGAACGTCCTGAATACACCCAACGCATCAAGTTCGGCGGGCACACAGAGCACCTCAACGGCAGAGTACGCTGGGTCGATACGCAGGATGTACTCGCCGTCCCATACGATCTGCCCATTCCGGGCTATCGTAACAACACCGTGAATACACTAAGACTCTGGAAGGCAGCCGCCACAGACGAGTTCAATCTCGATGAGTTCAATGCCGGCAGTTACACCGAATCTGTCGAGGCCAAGAATGATGCCGAGCACATCACCATGGTGCTCTACCCCAATGACGCCAGCGAAAACGGAAAAGAGTTACGCCTGCGCCAGCAATATTTTCTGGCATCCGCAAGTCTGCGGGACGTGATTCGGGAATGGCTGGGAGGACACAGCGAATTCGAGACATTCGCCGACAAGCACTGTTTCCAACTCAACGATACTCACCCGAGCATCTCGGTAGCCGAGCTGATGCGCCAACTGATGGACGAGCACGGCCTCTCCTGGGACCGGGCCTGGGAGATCTCCAGCAGCACCATGGCCTATACCAACCACACCCTACTGCCGGAAGCACTGGAACGCTGGCCGGTAAAACTCTTCCAATGCCTGCTGCCGAGATTGCTGGAGATCATCTACGAGATCAACGCGCGCTTTCTCAGCGAAGTCGCCCTACGCTGGCCCGGCGATACGGATCGTCTTCGCCGCATGTCACTGATCGAGGAGGGACACGAACCGATGGTACGCATGGCCTATCTGGCCATTGTCGGCAGTTTCTCCATCAATGGCGTCGCCGCACTCCATACCGAACTACTGAAGAAAGGTCTGTTCCACGACTTCTACGAACTGTGGCCTGAGCGTTTCAACAACAAGACCAATGGTGTCACACCACGCCGGTGGCTGGCCGCCTGTAATTCAGGCTTACGTCAGCTACTCGACGAGACCATCGGCAACGGCTGGATCTCTGATCTGCCTGCGCTGGCAAAGATGGAAAAAATAGCCGACGACAACAGCTTCCAACGTAAATGGCAAAAGGTGAGACTGGCGAACAAGCAGCGTTTAGCGAAGATGGTCAAGCTAGAGTGCAACGTCGAGTTTGATACCGATGCCATGTTCGACGTACAGGTCAAGCGTATCCATGAATATAAGCGCCAGTTGCTCAACATTCTCCATGTCATCCATCTCTACAGCCGTATCAAACGCGGGGAGACCGACAATTGGACCAAACGCTGCGTACTGATCGGCGGTAAGGCGGCTCCCGGGTATGACATGGCCAAACTGATCATCAAGTTGATCAACAACGTGGCTCGCGTGGTGAATAAGGACCGGCAGGTGGGCAACTTGCTCAAGGTGGCCTTCGTACCCAACTATCGTGTCTCGGCGATGGAGATCATTGCACCAGGCACCGACCTGTCGGAGCAGATATCCACCGCCGGCAAGGAAGCGTCAGGCACTGGTAATATGAAATTCATGATGAATGGCGCCGTTACCATCGGCACCCTGGATGGTGCCAACATCGAGATTCTGGAAGAAGTGGGTGAAGCTAATTTCTTCCTCTTCGGGCTGACGACAGAGGAAGTGGAAGCGATGCGCAGCCACTATACACCCAATGCGATGATCGAGCAGGACAGCGACCTGAAGCAGGTCATGCAGCTGCTGGAGAGCGGCCACTTCAACCAATTCGAACCGGGTATCTTCGATCCCATCATTGAATCGGTACGCAGCCCCTATGATCCCTGGCTGACAGCTGCAGACTTCCGCAACTACGTGGTTGCCCAGGAGCAGGCAGCTGAGGCATTTCAGGACACAAAGCGTTGGACCCGCATGAGTATCATCAACAGTGCCAAGAGCGGTCGCTTTTCCACCGACCGAACCATGGAGGAGTACAATCGGGATATCTGGCACCTGGACAAAATGACCCCATCCACTTCAGTATTCTGAATGACTACATCAAAGGGAATACCCTGCTGGATCTATCGTAGCCCACGAAAGCAGGAGATGTATCTCTACCTGCGGGCAGAGGACGACTTTACCTGCCTGCCTGACACCCTGTTAAACAGTTTCGGCAAACCTGAAAAAGTGATGGAACTGGCACTCACGGCGCAACGCAAACTGGCCAGGGAAGATGTGGTGAAGGTGATGGATAATCTACTCACCCAAGGTTTCCATCTGCAGATGCCACCAAAAATGGCTGTCGATCTCTACGAAGAGGATTTAGGCGTACTACCACCTTCAGACTAGGGCCTGCGAATCCTTGCTGTTTACCCGGGTCATCAACCCAGCCAACTCAATAATGTGGTGGGGGTGGTTCCTCTTCTCCCCCGTGCAGGGGTGACGGAGAGAGTACCTGCATGCGTTTCTGCAGACTTTCCAGTGCCTGCGACAGCGATTCAATACGGCGCTGCTGAGTGGCAACTGTCTCGTTCAGGCTGTGGATAGCATCCTCCTGAAAGGCAAGACGGGTCTCCAGTTCGACAACTCGATCTTCCATCTAGGCCTTCGGATAGCGATCGTCGAGATTCGCTGGGCAAAGCACGTTGCGCATGATCCCGATCAGATCCAGCAATTGGTGGTTGCGGATACGGTAGTAGATGCGGTTGGCCTCTTTCCGGGAGACCACGATATTTTTATTGCGCAGCTGCTCCAGGTGTTGAGAGATATTGCTCTGGGAGGTACCGGTCCGTTCCACAATCTCGCCTACCGAGAGTTCACTCTCTCCCAGGGAGCAGAGGATCTTCCAGCGCAGTGGATGCGCCATCGCCTTGAGTGCATTAGCCGTCAGGGAAGTGTCTTCTTCTCCAGACATCATGGGATCGGTTGGCTCGTTCATTGTTTAACTCCTCTGGAGACGTTGTTTACCGGCTCCATATCGCGGATATAGCCCGTCATATCCTTAGCGATACAAATAATATGGCTGATATTTCCATCTTTGTCTTTGACCGCGGTTCGAGAAAAAAGAATCGGCACGCGGCGCCCGTTCTTGGCGATAAAGCATGCCTCGATGCGGCTCAGAGCGCCGGTACGGATCAACGCCTCAAGCCAGGTGCCGAAAAAGGCGCCGGCCTGCTCCTCCTCCTCCTCTTCGAAGACATCGCCGATGGAGAGGGCCAAGAGGTCGGATTCACTGTAGTGAAGCATTGAGCAGGCTGCCGGATTGGCCGATTCGATACGCCCTTCCGGGTCGAGTACCAGCAGCGCTTCGCCCATGTGTGTGATGATATTTTCCAGGTGTTGTTTCGCCGCTGCGAGTTCAGCTGTGCGCTCCGCCACCTTCTGTTCGAGCAGCTTGTTGAGTTCGCGCTCTTTCTCGATCAGGCGGAAGTAGGTGCTGATCTTATTCAGCAGTTGATTGTCGTCGATGGGCTTGAGCAGATAGTCGACACCACCCACTTCGTAGCCCTTCTGCTGAAACTCTTCTGTTTTGAAGGCTGCGGTGAGAAAGATGATCGGGATATCCTGAGTCTTCTTGCGGATCTTCAGCATCGAGGCGGTCTGAAAACCATCCATCTCCGGCATCTGCACATCCAGAATGATCAGATCGATACCCGGCTCTTTGACAGCAATATCCAACGCCTGCTGACCTGAGGTCGCCTCGAAAATCTCCACATCCATGTAGCGTTCGATGAGAGTGCGCAGGGTAAACAGATTGTGCTCATGATCATCGACGATCAGTAGCTTGAAGCCGGCATATCGTTTCATACGTCTTGTTCGAACCGCCCCAGTCAAAAAAAGTTCAGCTTTGTTCCGTTTGGCTGCAAGCAGGTCACTTCCCGATATATTTTTCGATGTCCTGCTGTAGCGCCTCAAAATTCAGAGGATCCTCAAGGCAGCCGTCCGCACCCATCTGCTTGCATCGCATGCCATCCTCTGTTGAGCCTCCGACACCCATCGCAAGGATGGTCAGTGCAGTCAACTGCATCTTCTCTCGGATCTCTTTGATCGTATCATAGCCGTCCCGTTCCGGCATCATGAGGTCCATCAGCACCAGAGAAAACGCATGGTCCTCTTTCAGCGTTTCTATCGCCTCATCTCCATCTCCCGCAGCCACTACCTGAAAACCCCAGGCCTCCAATTGTGGCGTGAGTAACAGGAGGTTACTTAAATCGTCATCCACCAATAAGACCCGATGCCCACTGTAGGGCCCTATAACCTCTCCTGTCTCACTTTGTGTCACCCGGGGTCTTTTCAGCAATTCATCCTCATGCGCCGGATATGCCTCCAACTCTTCAAGCTCCACCTGCTGCGAAGATAGCGCCGAGTGATCAAATTCTATTGGCAGACATAGGATAAATACGGCGCCCTCACCCTCATCACTCACCAATGTAATCTCACCGCCCAGTAAATGCGCCAACTCCCGGCTGATACTCAATCCCAGGCCAGTACCGCCATAACGACGGCTGGTGGAGCCGTCTGCCTGCTTGAAGGCCTCGAAAATCAACTCGTGTTTATCTTTATGGATACCGACACCCGTATCCTGCACAGCAAAGCAGAGCGGGTGCTGTGGTGATTCGGGCTGATGATAGAGCCTGAGTGTCACGCCACCCTGATGGGTGAACTTGAGGGCATTGGAGAGGAAGTTTTTCAGAATCTGTCTGACTTTCTCCTGGTCTGACAAAAACTGCTCGGGCAAGGTCTCGTCATAAATGAGATCCAGACTCAGGCCCTGCGCATCAAACTGAGGCTTGACCAGCTCGATCAGATCGGCCGCCAGTTGTCGTAAATGTATTTTTTGCAGACTGAAACTGGCCTTGCCGGCCTCAATTCTGGAGAGGTCCAGAATATTATCGATCAAGGCCCGCAGATCGCTGCCCGCATCATGGATTACCTGCAACTGTCTATGCTGCTGTGAACTTAGCTTTTCACCCCCCTCATTGAGCATTTTCGACAATAGCAGGATGGAGTTCAGCGGTGTGCGCAGTTCATGGCTGACGTTGGTGAGAAATTCCGACTTGTAGCGATTAGACTCCTCCAACTGACGGGCATGTTGCCGTTCAGCTTCTGCCTGCTGGGCATGGGTCTCCGCCAGGGCGGTAAGTTGTTCTCCCAGTGCTTTGAACTCCACAGGGCCCCGCCAGTTAAAACGCACCGGAGCGTCATCCCTCAACACCTTACCGACACCATCACGCAGTTTCTTGCCAAACTGCTCGGCCCGCAGGGCGATCCACCGAGCAACCAGTAACAGTACAATCAGGGAGATCACCACAATCGTCACGACCCGGCTGATCAGGACATTGCGGAACTGATCCAGTGGCGAGGGATCGACTTGCCGCCCGACCCACAGCGGACCGGAGCCCTCGGTAGAAAACAGGGGCACCCAGATAATCTGTTGTCCATTCCCCTCCCAAAGCGCCAGTTTCCCTGCAGCAAAGATCTCAGCCAGACCATTAAAATCACTAAAAGCCTTGGCTTCACTCGAACCTGCCAGGCGGTTTTCCAGATAGACGCCGTCACTGGTCACCCAGAGGGTATTGCGATAGGCGCGGGCCATACCACCCACATCGATGTTAATAACCACGGCACCTAATGGCCCGACCCGGTCATCCCGGTCCTGTCCAATAATGGGGCTGATCATACGCAGGGTCATGAAGCGGCGCGGGTCCATCAATGCTGCACCGGGGTTGAGGCTGATCTTGCTCACCGCCACCCGCCCAAACTCCTGGCGTACGCTACTATGGAAGAATGCCGTCCTTGGCATATCGGGTTTTTTGATCGTAGGCTCCCACTGTCGATTACGTGGATTCAGCTCGAGCCAGAAACGCGGCTTACCCTGCATATCGAGAAACAGGATCTGAAAAATATCCGGGTGATCCCGCAGAATACGGTTGATCCACTCCGAATAACGCACCCTGGCCTGGTCGATCTCTTCCTGTTGTGCCTCTCCCTCTACACCAAGAATCATCCCTGGCTCCGGTAGCTTGGCCAGCAAGCGCAGCATCTCATGTCGACTGGCCAGATGTTCATCCAGGTCGCGGAAATCGGCACGCAGATTCTGCAAGTGTGCCTTGTGATAGAAAAACTCCAGGCGGTCCAATACGAACGGCAGGTTGCTCAGAACCATGGCGGTCAACGGCGCAAAGCCGAAGAGAAACAGCAGTATCAGTATCTGGGTGCGGAGTTTCACAGGGACCAGCCAGCGCCTCTAGTGTGGTGTAACGGATAAATGGTACACCACTACTAGTCCATGTCATGAATTACTCTAGCATTAGTATACATCCAGACCTGGAACGGACTCGTATTCGGGCCAGGAAAGCCTGTCGGTTGTCACCTCAGGCAATCTTTTTAACCATCTCGAGCACCTGAGCAGCGTGTCCCTTGGGTTTTACATCGTAAATCGTCTCCCTGACGACTCCGGCTTTGTCGATAATAAATGTGGAACGCAGAATACCCATCCGTTTCTCACCGTTCTTCTCCTTCTCCCGCCATACGTCATAGGCAGAACAGACCTCGCCGTCGGTGTCCGCCAACAGGGTCACTGTCAGTCCGTGTTTATCGCGGAAAGCGGCATGGCTGATGCAATTATCGCGACTGATACCGATCACTTGCGTATCAAGACTGGCGAACTCCTCCATCAGATCGGAGAGCTCCACCGCTTCGATGGTGCAACCCGTTGTATCATCTTTGGGGTAGAAGTAGATCACCAGATGGCTTTTGCCCAGGTATCCATCCGAACTGATCATATGCATATCGGCGTCCGGTAGCACAAATACAGGGGCCTCATCTCCAGGCTTGAGCATGTTATCACCTCAATTTTCTAATTATCGTCTTGGGTCGTTTGAAGACTGGAAGATAGTTGACAGTGTCCGAGCAGGTCAACCATCGATTTGTTACCCCAACCCTGCTCAGCCCTACCTAAAAGCACT
This sequence comes from Candidatus Thiodiazotropha sp. (ex Monitilora ramsayi), assembly GCA_025655575.1. Taxonomy (GTDB): domain Bacteria; phylum Pseudomonadota; class Gammaproteobacteria; order Chromatiales; family Chromatiaceae; genus Thiodiazotropha. The sequence continues at coordinate 44,103 of JAHXIP010000001.1, forward strand.
CAAGCAGACCAAGGTAGGCAGACCTAAATAGAAAATGCATAATAGGGGATACGATGGTCGGAATTTCATAGACTTCCGGCACTTATTTTTTTAAACCGCCGCAACAGCGGCGGTTGTCGTCTCAAAAGACGGCAGTTGCAGAACTAAGCAAGCACGTGAAGGCAGATCAATATGTATGATGACTTCTACAAGCTCAATGGAAAACCGTTTCAGCTAACACCTGATCACAAGTTTTTCTTCAACAGCAAAGGCCACAATCGTGCCATGGCTTATTTGCGTTACGGTCTGGAGCAAGGAGAAGGTTTCATCGTCATCACCGGCGGCGTGGGTACCGGAAAGACCACACTGGTACGCAATCTGTTTGATGAGCTCAGCGGCATGAATGTCATGGCCGCCCAATTGGTCACCACCCAAGTCGACCCGGATGACATGCTGCGTATGGTATGCGCCTCATTCGGCCTGGCTCACGAAGGCCTCAACAAGGCAACCCTGCTGCACAATCTTGAGGCGATTGCACGGGCACGCCACGCCGAAAGCAAACAGATGTTGCTGGTGGTGGATGAGGCACAGAATCTACCCGCCAGGTCCGTCGAAGAGTTACGCATGCTATCCAATTTTCAGGTGGATAACCGGGCACTGGTACAGACCTTTCTGCTGGGCCAGGAGGAGTTCAAACGCACTCTGCAGAGCCCGGGCATGGAGCAGGTACGTCAGCGCATCATCGCTTCCTACCACTTGGAGCCCCTAAGTCCGGATGAGACAGAAAAATATATTCTGCATCGTCTGCAATTGGTCGGCTGGCAGGAAGATCCCACTTTTGACGAAGGGGTCTTCCGCATGATTTATGAGTTCACCGGCGGTGTGCCACGCCGCATCAACGCCATGTGTGACCGCCTGATGTTATACGGCTGTCTGGAAGAGCTGCACCACCTGGAAAAGGACGCTGTACTCTCTGTCATGCAGGAACTGGAACAGGAGGTCAGCTTTGATCCACCACCCGGTGAAGCCGATATACAACCACCACCTACCACACCGGAAGCCCCCTTGGCATCGGTCTCTCCCCTACACCCCAGTGGAGACCACACTGGCACCGGACAGACAGCAACCGTACAACGACCCTCTTCAGAGCCCATGCCCCATGCGGATGAGTTGATCTATCGGATTCAGGAGCTGGAGAAAGAACTGGACGGCCTCAAGCAGACCATGAGAAATGAACAGAAACTTCTCCGCAAAGCCATTTTACTGCAGATGGATCTGGACGAGTTCGAAGACTTCAAGTAGACAACTTGAGGTGAGGTACGATCAGTCCAGCGCTGGGCCGATGATCGCCTCGAGCGGCTCGAATCCTCTCGCCTCCAAGGCCTCGGCAATATCCTCCCAACGGCAATCCTCGTTGCACTCCTCCGCTTGGGCAATGATGCCGGTGGCGAAACGATAAGCCTCGTTGCGATCCAGGTCATAGGGGATTTTAAGCAGGCGAATCCGTTCGAATTTTGCGCTTGGCAAGACCATCAACTGATCGTTCATAACTTCTCCAGTCATAGACTGACTCGTGATATACATCGAATATATCGTTCCATGATAGACGAAAACACACCCATTCAGAGGGTTGCGACTCAATACACCGGCAAATCACTACTTCCCATCAGGTATTGATCCACAGCACGGGCACATTGCCTGCCCTCACGGATGGCCCAGACCACAAGCGACTGACCACGGCGCATATCTCCTGCGCTATAGACACCATCGATAGAGGTCTTATAAGCATTTGCACCTTCAGTGGCGGCCTTCACGTTACCGCGACCATCCAGCTCAATACCGAGCTCCTCCACCATGCCTTCATGCACCGGATGAACAAAACCCATCGCCAGCGTCACCAGTTCAGCCTTGAGCTGGAACTCGGAACCGGCCACCTCCGACATCTGCCAGCCACCTTTTTCATCCTTAGTCCACTCGACTTTGATGCAGTTCACACCGGTCACATTACCCTGTCCATCGTCCACAAAAGACTTGGTGGCCACTTGCCACATCCTCTCACACCCCTCTTCCTGAGAGCTGGAGGTACGCATACGGTTCGGCCAGTTTGGCCAGGTAAGGGCCTTATCCTCGTTCTCCGGCGGTTTCGGCAGGATCTCTAGCTGGGTCACAGAAGCCGCACCATGTCGATTCGAGGTACCGATACAGTCGGAGCCGGTATCACCGCCGCCGATGACCACGACATGCTTGCCTTCTGCAGAGATAAAGTCCTCCACCTTGTCGCCCTGAACGCGATGGCTATTTTTACTGAGAAAATCCATGGCAAAGTGAACGCCGTTTAGCTCACGGCCCGGGATAGGCAGGTCACGGGGCTTTTCTGCCCCCCCCGTCAACACCACTGCATCGAATTCCTCAAGCAACTGTTTGACTGGAAAGTCGACACCAATATGGGTATTCGTCTTGAATTCGACACCCTCGGTACGCATCTGGGCCATACGTCGATCGATAATCTTTTTATCCAGCTTGAAGTCAGGTATGCCATAACGCAGCAGGCCGCCAATGCGGTTCTGCTTTTCGTACAACACCACCGCATGACCGGCACGAGCCAACTGCTGCGCTGCTGCCATACCCGCCGGACCTGACCCCACCACAGCCACTCGCTTGCCGCTCTTGTGCTCAGCGATCTGCGGTTTCACCCAGCCCTCCTGCCAAGCCTTCTCGATAATGCTGTACTCAATCGTTTTGATGGTGACTGGCGCATCTTCCAGATTCAGCGTACAGGAAGCCTCACAAGGGGCAGGACAGATACGCCCCGTAAACTCAGGGAAGTTGTTGGTGGTATGTAAAACATCGATTGCACCACGCCAGTCGCCACGGTAGACCAGGTCGTTCCAGTCGGGAATGATATTGTTGACCGGACAACCCTGGTGGCAGAAAGGAATACCGCAGTCCATACAGCGGGCACCTTGCTGACTGACGCCTTCGTCCGACATGGGGATGACAAATTCACTATAGTGCGAAACCCTGTCCGCAACCGGCGCGTAGGTTCTATCCTGACGAGCAATATCTTTAAAACCTGTTGGCTTACCCATAATTAGCGGCTCCCCTTACTGACTGCTGAAGCGGCACTCTGTTGTGCCTGCATCTCTTTCAAGGCGCGCCGATACTCTACTGGCATGACCTTGACGAATTTTGGCAGATACGCCTCCCAATTTTCGATGATTCGCTTCGCCACTTCTGAGTTGGTGTAGTGAAGATGCTTCTCTATCAACTGCTTGAGCCTGAGTGCATCGTAGCGGGTCATGTCATTGCTGAGATCTACCAGGCCATGGCTTTCGAGATCGCCACCCTGATGATCCAGCACTTCCAGTGCAATGTCTTCATCTTCGATCGGCTCCAGCTCTACCTGAGCCAGATTGCAGCGATCGGAGAAATCTCCTTGTTCATCCAGCACGTAGGCGATACCGCCTGACATACCAGCGGCAAAGTTACGCCCGGTAGGCCCGAGACAAACCACAATGCCACCGGTCATGTACTCACAGCCATGATCCCCCACGCCTTCGATAACAGCCGTAGCGCCTGAGTTACGCACACAGAAGCGTTCGCCACCAACGCCACGGAAGTAGCATTCGCCATTGATGGCACCATAAAGCACCGTGTTACCCACGATGATGTTCTCTTCCGCTTTTCCGATTTTCGACGTGACCGGCGGGTAGATCACCAGCCGTCCACCGGACAGTCCCTTGCCGACATAGTCGTTACCTTCGCCTGACAGCTCCAGCGTGATGCCTTTGGCTACCCAGGCGCCGAAAGACTGACCCGCTGTGCCATTGACCTTGATATAGATGGTGTCATCCGGCAGACCTGCATGACCATACTTTTCAGCCACCCGGCCGGAGAGCATGGTGCCGAACGTTCTGTTGTAGTTGTGAATGTCGATATCGATCTTGATCGGCTCACCTTTCTCGATCGCCGGTTGTGCCCGCTCAATAAGGACCTTGTCCAGTGCCTTGTCGAGACCGTGGTCCTGGACCTCACAATTGTAGATAGCAACGTTGTCTGCCGCCCGCGGTTTGCGCAGCAACCGACTGTAATCGAGTCCCTTAGCCTTCCAGTGGTTGATGGCTTTGCGCATATCGAGCCGATCCATCTGACCGACCATTTCATTCCAGCTACGGTAACCGAGTTTGGCCATCAGCTGGCGGGCTTCTTCTGCCACAAAGAAGAAGTAGTTGATCACATGTTCCGGCTCACCGGTGAAGCGCTTACGTAATTCCGGATCCTGCGTCGCAATACCCACTGGGCAGGTATTCAAATGACACTTGCGCATCATCAGGCAACCCTCGGCAATTAGCGGGGCGGTGGCGAAGCCTATCTCATCCGCACCCAGAAGAGCGGCAATAATCACATCCCGGCCGGTACGCATACCCCCGTCAGCCTGCACAGCAATACGTCCACGCAACTGGTTCAGTACCAGCGTCTGATGGGTCTCGGCCAGGCCGATCTCCCAGGGTGAACCGGCATGCTTGATCGAAGTCAGCGGGCTGGCACCCGTACCACCATCGTAACCGGAGATAGTCACATGGTCCGCATGGGCCTTGGAGACGCCTGCGGCAACAGTGCCTACGCCCACTTCAGACACCAGCTTGACTGAGATCCGCGCCTTGGGATTGGTATTTTTCAGATCGTGGATCAGCTGAGCCAGATCCTCGATGGAATAGATATCGTGATGAGGTGGCGGTGAGATCAGGCCGACGCCCGGTGTGGAGTGACGCACCCGGGCAATCTGCTGGTTGACCTTATGACCTGGCAGCTGACCACCCTCGCCTGGCTTGGCGCCCTGAGCCATCTTGATTTGAATGTCATCGGCATTCACCAGATACTCGGTGGTCACGCCGAACCTACCTGAAGCAACCTGCTTGATGGCAGAGCGCTCAGGATTACTTGAGCCATCTGTCAACGGGTTGAAACGCTCCGGCTCTTCACCACCCTCGCCTGTATTGGACTTACCACCAATCGCGTTCATCGCCTTGGCAAGGGTTGAATGCGCTTCATAGGAGATTGAACCAAAAGACATGGCACCAGTAGCGAAACGTTTGACGATTTCGCTGGCCGGTTCCACTTCATCCAAAGGAATCGGCTGCTCTGCCCACTTGAACTCGAACAGGCCACGCAGTGTCAACAGAATCTCATTCTGCTCATTAATCGCCTTGGCGTAGTCCTGATAAGTATTCCAATCGTTACTACGCACCGAGTGCTGTAACTTGGCAATGGTTTCAGGTGTCCAGTTATGATCTTCGCCACGCAGACGATAGGCATAGTCACCACCCACATCCAGATGACGTTTATAGATCTGCTGATCACCATACGCCTTGTCATGCCACTTCAAGGCTTCTGCTGCGATCTCACTAAGACCGGCACCCTCTATCGTCGTGGTGGTACCGGTAAAATAGGCATCGATTAGGGTACCTGAGAGCCCCACCGCATCGAATATCTGCGCACCACAGTAGGATTGATAAGTTGAGATGCCCATCTTCGACATCACTTTCTTCAATCCCTTACCAACCGCTTTGATATAGCGTTTCTGGGCCTCGGCAAATGTCAGCTCTTCCGTCATTGACGGTAATTCGCTCTGAATGGTGTCGAATGCGAGATAGGGATTGACCGCCTCGGCTCCGTATCCAGCCAGGGTGGCGAAGTGGTGTACTTCGAGGGCAGCACCGGTCTCCAGTACCAGGCCTGATTCGGTCCTCAGACCCTTGCGAATCAGGTGATGATGTACCGCTGAAGTCGCCAATAACGCCGGGATGGCAATATTGTCCGCATCCACCCTTCGGTCGGAGAGGATCAGAATGTTGTAGCCTTCCCGCACCTTCTGCTCCGCCAACTCACAGAGTGCATCCAGCGCCGCTTTCATACCTGCTGCGCCATCGGCTACAGGGTAAGTGATATAGAGGGTCCTGGTCCGGAAAGCACCGGCCGTGTTGTCTTCGATATGGCGTATGCGCTCCAGATCTTCATTGGTCAATACCGGCTGACTGACCTCCAGGCGCATATGGGCACCCGCATCGGCCAAGTTCAACAGGTTGGGACGTGGTCCGATTAAACTGACCAGCGACATGACCAACTCCTCTCGGATCGGATCGATCGGAGGATTGGTCACCTGGGCAAAATTCTGCTTGAAATAGGTGGATAGGTGCTTGGCCCTGAGAGAAAGTACCGACGGTGGGTTGTCGGCCCCCATCGAACCCGTTCCTTCCTGACCAGTCAGTACCATTGGAGTCAGCAGAAATTTGAGATCTTCCTGGCTGTAGCCGAACGCCTGCTGGGCATCCAACAAGTCATCCTCATCCGGCGCCATGGGCGCAACGTCCGAGGGCAGCTCGTCCAAGTGGATCTGGGTCTGATCCAACCAGTCTTGGTAGGGTCTTGCTTTGGCCAGTTGGGACTTAATCTCTTCATCGTCGATGATGCGGCCCTGTTCCATATCGATCAAGAACATCTTGCCAGGCTGCAGACGCCATTTTTTGACAATCTTCTCCTCTGGAATGTCCAGCACACCCATTTCTGAGCTCATCACCACCAGATCGTCATCGGTGATCAGATAGCGCGCCGGACGAAGACCGTTCCGATCCAGCGTGGCACCGATCTGATTGCCATCGGTGAAGGCTACCGCTGCAGGACCATCCCAGGGTTCCATCAGTGCGGCATGATATTCGTAAAATGCACGACGTTCCTTATCCATCAGCTTGTTGCCGCCCCAGGCTTCGGGTATCAGCATCATCATGGCTTGTGCCAGGGAATATCCACCGGCCACCAGAAGTTCCAGTGCATTATCGAAACAGGCAGAGTCCGACTGGCCCTCGGGAATCAGTGGCCAGATCTTGTCCAGGTCCTCACCGAGTATCTCGGAGGCCATGGAGTTTTTCCGGGCACGCATCCAGTTCACATTGCCGCGCAGAGTATTGATCTCGCCGTTGTGGGCAATCATGCGGAACGGGTGTGCCAGATCCCAGGTGGGAAATGTATTGGTTGAAAAGCGTTGATGCACCAGCGCCAAGGCGCTAACCATGCGCTCATCGCTCAGATCAAGGAAGTAGTCACCTACCTGATCTGCCAGCAGCATACCTTTGTAGACAATGGTCCTTGACGAAAAAGAGGTGAAATAGAAGGAATCTCCTCCCTCTAACTCCGCCTGGCGTATCCGGTTTTCAATCTGCTTGCGGATCACAAAAAGCTTACGCTCAAAAGCTCCCTGGTCGGCGCAATTATTGCCGCGTGCTACAAAGACCTGCCTGACAACCGGTTCCGTAGGTTTGACGCTATACCCCAGTCCATCATTACTGACCGGCACATCACGCCAACCGATGATCGTCTGACCTTCAGCCTTGATCAAGTCCTCAATGGCTCCTTCGCAAACATCCCGGCTCGCTTTATTCTGCGGCAGGAAGATCATGCCAATGGCGTAATCCCCCTCAGCAGGAAGTTCAAAATCAATCACCGCCCGGAAAAATGCATCCGGTTTTTGGAACAGGATACCGGCACCATCACCAGCCTCTGGGTCGGCACCCACTGCACCACGATGGGTCAGACGCTCAAGAATCTCCAGGCCTTGCTGGATGGTCTCATGGCTCTTGGCCCCTTTGATGTTGGCAACAAAACCAACGCCACAGGCGTCGTGTTCATTCGCGGGATCGTATAATCCCTGTTTCGGTGGTAAAGCACCCTGGCTCATTACGCAAACCTCATTTTGCCCGTCCCAACCTGACTGAAGTCATGCCGGAAATCTTGAGCATTCGCTGAAGAAGGAGTTATCGGCGACGATTCACAGCCGCCCGCATACATCTTTAAGAGACGCAGAACACCGTAGGATACTTGAGAATTTGATCCTAGACCAGTACACCGGGGATTTCCCTGGCAGTTCGATAACAACAGGCGGGAAAACTACCCCAAATCACACGACATGGGCAAGCCCCGATGTATTTAAATAGGGGTTTTATTCCCGCAACGACGAGAAAGACCTCGCCCAGGCGCCACCGGATTGGACAGCTGGTGGAAGCCGTTTGATCCCGCTAAGGGCGGAAGCCCTGTCCGGGAAGGTCCCCCATAGCAGGGGGTACCACGGCTTACCTTTTCGCTGAGTTTGGATGGCAAATGCTTCTCCAGACAGCCCATGTTGATCAATATATCTTTGAATTGACTCGATATTTCCCGCAGCAAGGAGTTGCACCGTGTAATTTCCGGCGGGCTGGGAGAGCATCCACGCTTTCCCCCTCAGCGCGGAAGCTTCGGTTAGTTCCTCTGTCTGATTCTGCGCCGCGACAGCTGAATCTATCTCAGACAAACGCGCTGAACTCGTTGCCACTGGTGGTGACCGATCTATCTCAAGTTCAACACTCTCTTGAGCAGGCCCCGGATCCCCCTCCACCTTCTCCGCTGTCAAGGGTAATTGTGGAACTCGCTCGGCAGCAGGCTCTTTTACCGATTCACCCACATCAATTTGCTTGGCACTTGCGAGCAAATCTGTCTCTTCAGGGGCCACCCTTGGTAGAGACTCAAGATGTGAATCGACATCAACCGAATCATCAATTGACTCTTTTGCCGCCACAGCTTCGTCTTCGATTGGCTTGGTGTCTTGATGTGGTGGACTTTGCGGTGGCGTCTGGGGCAGCGATTCGCTGCTATCATTTTGCGTGACGGATGCAGACGGCAGGACAAGCTCACCCTTGTCTAACTCTTTTTCGACACTTTTCCCGGCCGGCTCGGGAAGCTCTATATCGATAACCTCTGGCGCCTGACCCTCTGCGATGCTCTCATCAGACTCAAACATCCGATTGATCGGACCCTGAAACACCAATAATACGAGTGCAATAATTACCACCGGAATTACGCGATAGATCAGCGGTCTTTTCTCCTCCCAAAATGAGACTGCAGTTGACTCGCCTTCACCACCTACCGCGTTGAGTATGGCTGATGCCAGCAGACCAGGAACCCCGCCAGTTTCACGATAGAGTCGACTTAATTTGGACTCATCGAGCAAGTACCTCTTGTCAAGACCTTCACTATTAAACAGATAATTCATAAAGGCATCCGCCTCCTCTCTGGTCAGAAGAGGCAGATCTATCACCTGTACGGCCTGAGGCGACATGACCTGAAGTTGGGGCGTGGATAACAACTTATCGATTTCTTCATTGGCGAACAGCACCAGACTGACCAATGGTGAGCCGTCTATTTGGCGCTCATAAAGCCGCAAGAGTGTAATCAAGCTGGTGGGCGGTAGGGATTGCGCGTCATCAACCAGTAGAACAGGCACGCTGCCATGCTTTCTAAGCAGCTCAAAGCGCTCATTTAATCGGGCAAGATTGTCCCCCTGGGCATCGGGTAGGCCACTACAACGGGCAATATGAGCCAATAGCCGCTCAGGCTGCATCATGGCATCTGCTGAGAAATGACAAACTACCCAATTCTCTGGCGCCAGCGATTGTAACCGCGAGGCCAGCAGTGTTTTACCACTACCTGAAGGCCCTCTGACAAGGGGTACGAGCTCACTGTTTTCGATCAAGTGCCGAATCAGGTCAAGCCGTGCAACAGCCTCTGGTGTGGAGAAGAAATCTTCTGTCTCAGCCAAGGTGTTTTCTCACTCTAATATTATTTAACGACCATATTCAGATAGTGTTTCGCTTAATTTCTTCATGTCGAAATCATCTGTCACCAACGTGCTACCGATAGCCTTCATAAGTACCAGCCGCAGCTTCCCATCCAAGACCTTCTTATCCACGGACATGAGTGAAATAAACTTCTCTTTAGACATCTGCGCTGGCGGCTCGGTCGGCAGCCCCGCACTGGCAATCAATGCCTTTGCCCGCTCCAACTCTTGCTCCGACAGCCAACCCAACCTACAGGAAAGATCCGCTGCCATACACATCCCGGCTGCTACGGCCTCTCCATGTAGCCACTCTCCGTAACCCATGCCGGTTTCAATAGCATGGCCGAATGTGTGGCCTAAATTGAGCAAAGCCCGTTGACCAGCCTCCTTTTCGTCTGCAGCAACCACGGCAGCCTTACATCGACAGGATCGCTCGATGGCAGTTGCCAACGTCACCTGATCACGAGATAGCAGACCATCCATTTCCTGCTCGAGCCAGTCAAAAAAATCTGCATCCGTAATCAACCCATACTTAATCACCTCAGCCAAGCCTGCTGCAAGCTGGCGGTCGTCCAGCGTATTGAGGGTTGAAGTATCTGCCAGTACAGCCAGTGGTTGGTGAAAAGCACCAATCATATTCTTTCCGAGCGCATGATTCACACCCGTTTTGCCTCCGACCGAGGAGTCAACCTGAGACAATAATGTTGTGGGTACCTGAATAAACGAGACACCACGCTGGTAACAAGCCGCTGCAAAACCAGCCATATCACCAATAACACCACCGCCCAATGCCACAAGGGTGCATTTTCTGGTAAAGCGATTTTCCAGGAGAGCCGTGAATACGGTATTCAGTACATCCAGTGTCTTGTAAACCTCACCATCCGGCAGTATGGCTGTTGCGACTTCAAAATCACCCAACGCTTTTAGTGTTTTTTCCAGATATAAGGGGGCAACGGTCTCATTGGTAACCACCATCACCTGACTACCCGGCACATGACGCCTGTAGTACTCGGCATCTGCATATAGTCCTTCTCCGATATAGATTGGATAGCTGCGCTCACCCAAATCAACGGTCAGTTTTTGCATACTTTTGTTCACAAATGGATCCGCCAAATTGCTCTTCAGTCTAATGAATCAATTTTTTTTACGATTTCACGTACGACCGACTGTGTATTTCGTCCTTCGGTGATTATTACTAAATCTGCAATTTGTCGATAGAGTGGTTCACGCATCTCCATCATTGTACGCAGTCTATCCAGTGGATCGTCTGTTTGCAGCAACGGTCGGTTTCGATCTCTATAGGTACGCTCATACTGCTGATCAGGCGTACAGTGTAAATAGATTACAAATCCACGGGATGAGAGATGCTGTCGATTCGCTTCTCGTAATACGGCCCCACCTCCAGTGGCGACTATTACACCATCCCTTAATGTCAGCTCATCAATCACATTCTGTTCACGGTTTCTAAATCCCTCTTCACCCTCAAACTCGAAAATTGTAGGAATATCAACACCCGTTCTACGCTGAATCTCATGGTCGGAATCGATAAACTCCAGTCGCAACATATCGGATAGTTGCCGGCCGACTGTCGTTTTTCCTGCCCCCATGGGTCCGATTAGAAATAGGTTTTTTATCTGCATCATCAGCTTACAATCTATCGAATGATGTATACCGTAATTGGACAACAAGTCTACGATGTTCTTTTTGTATTAAATAGCAATTGACTTTTCTTCGCCACAAACAAAAAGGGCGTGCTCAAAAGCACGCCCTTTCAGTCTTGTTCTGAGGTATTACCTCACACGTAGGGTTTCTTTAAGAATTTTCGGCGTAACGAAGATCAACAGCTCGCTGTTCTGATCTCGAACCTCATTTCTCCGAAAAAGCACACCCGCGTAGGGAATATCACCAAAGAAAGGTACTTTTTCCGTATCTTTAGTTTTGGTACGTTCAAAAACACCACCCAGCACCACTGTTTCACCGTTGTCGACAAGCACTGTCGTTTCAATCTTACGCGTATCCAGCGGGGGAACACCTAATACGGATCTTGAAAAATCCGGACTATCCTTATTGATGATAAGGTCCATTCTCACTCTGTCGTCGGGAGTGATTTGTGGCGTCACATCAAGTTTCAATACCGCTTCTTTAAAACTTACCGTAGTGGCACCACTAGAACTTGCCTCCTGATAAGGAATCTCAACACCCTGCTTGATAGTTGCTTGATTCTGATCGGAAGTGATCACCCTCGGGCTCGAGATAACTTCACCGCGGCCTTCTGTCTGCATAGCCGTCAGCTCAAGCTGCAGAAGGTAGGATCCCACTTTACCGACCAGGAAATTCACACCGCCTGATGGTGCTGTTACGGGAAGGTTCACCATAAGGGATTCATTGGTAGATCCCGCTGGGTTTTCGATACCAGGAGCAATACCAAAAGTTCCGCTAGTGTGACCAGGAAGGGCGCCTGCCGTCAGAGTAAAATTATCATCGAAAGAACCATCAAAATTTGCACCGAACCTTACTCCTAGGTCTTTAGCAAAGTCGTTGTTTGCAACCACTATACGAGACTCGATCAGGACCTGCCTGACGGGCACATCAAGCTTAAGCAGGAGTCGACGTATATCTGCCAGCTTGGTAGCCGTATCCTGTATGAGTAGCGTATTCGTCCTTGCATCAACCGTCACATTGCCTCTTTCAGACATTAGGCGGTTTTCCTCTGATTTCAGCAATGATGCCAGCTCTTCAGCTTTTGCATAATTGACCTGAACAAAATCTGATCTCAGTGGCGCAAGCTCTTCTATTTTCTGCTGCGACTCCAGTTCCAGTTGTTCTCTGGCTGCGATCTCCTCAGTTGGTGCAACCATGATGACATTATCGATTTGCCGTTTCGACAACCCCTTGGATTTGAGAATAATATCGAGCGCCTGGTCCCAAGGCACATTTTTCAGGCGCAGCGTAATTCTGCCATCGACTGTATCGCTGGTTACCAGATTTAATTCTGTGAAATCAGCCAGGAGCTGTAAAACTGACCGGACTTCAATGTCCTGAAAATTAAGGGATAACCTCTCTCCTGTAAATATCATCCGCTCTTTCTGTAACGCCTCTTTTTCGTCCTTCGTCAGAGAACGAACTTCCACGGCAAACGTCTCATTTGCCTGATAGGCCAAGTAATCAAACTCACCAACAGGAGAAACTTCAACAATAACACTACTCCCAACCTGTCTTGTCTCAACCTTGGTAACGGGTGTCGCAAAATCCATAACATCCAGGGACTGCAGCAGGGATGCGTCAACCGAGGCATCAAAAAATTCCAGAATGATCTGACCTGCCTCTTCTCGTACATCAACGGGAATCGCAGGATCGGCTAAAGTTACGAGAACACGCCCCTCACCAGCTTCTCCGCGACGAAAGTCTATATTCTGTATATCTGAACCTTGCTTCACGGCTGGTGCCTGGTTGCTAACTGGCACACTTGAGATGGCTGGGGACTCGCCCATCGCCGGAGGTGCCTGCTTGGTCTTACCGCTAACATCCAAAGTCACAACAACATTATTGCCCTGCAGTTCGGTCTTGTAGCCTAGGGCGTGGGTTAGGTTGATGACCAATCGAGTGCGGTTACCGGCCTCAAGTGCAGTCACACTATGTACCGGACCAACACCGATGAGCTTAGTCTTGTAGCCAAGCTCACTGTTAACGCCCGCAAAATCAAGGGAGATACGAGCTGGGTTATCGGTGGTAAAACCAGCAGGTTCACTAGCCGTACCGCTCAAGCCTAAAGTCAGCTGGACCCTATCTCCTGGCAGCGCCGAAAAATCGATCGATTTAAGTGCATTCCCCCCCAACACTGTAAAAGGAAATGTGCAGAGCACCATCAGAACGGCAAATGCATGAATTGCCCGAAAGCGATTGGACTCGCTTGATGATCTATTCCAAAACTGTCTGAGTGCCATTGGCAAACCTCTCATCTCGAATTCCCCTTGACTATTCCGCCAATGCTAGCGAAGCCTGACGCTCACTGTAACCACCTGTGCCATCCTGCACGATCTCGGTCAATTCAATCTTATCTTCTGTAATCTGAATAATCCGACCGTGGTTCTGCCCCATGTAATTGCCTGTCTTAACCCGATGGATGGTGCCTTCCTTGGTTTTAACCAGACCCCAGGTGATACCTGATTGCTCCAGGATTCCAACCATCCGGATGGCATCCAGCGTAAATCCTTCAAGCTCTTCCCGCCGGCGATTAAAATCTGGCGATATACCATTCTCCGCCAATCTCGCTTCGTTCGGCCGCTCTTCCCCCGTAGGTGCAAAGGGATTACGCCGCCCCTGTGGCTCATATAAAAAAGTCGATACCTGCTTGATTTCCGGCAGCGGTTCGATACGCCCAGGCGGCAGCGCCTTCTTTTCGTTGACATATTGCCGCAACTCATCAAGATTCGGGTTGGCGCAACCAGTCAAAGCGCCCAACAAAAACGACAATGTCAAGGCTGAACCGATTGTTCTGACTGAATGACCGATCATTGCGACTCCTCTTCATCCAGGTAGCGATAGGTTTTTGCCGTCGCCTCTAACAACAAGCCCGACTTATCACTCTTGGCCCCTTTCTTTTGCTCTGTTATGTTCACATTGTGAATGGTAACAATACGTGGCAATGCGGCTAACCCACTGATAAAGTTACCGAATTCATGGTACTCACCAGTCACCTTAAGTTGAATCGGGAGCTCGGCATAGAACTCCCTGGGCACTTCTGCCTGAGGCTTAAAAAGCTCAAATTCCAGACCGGAGGCTAATCCGGTTTGTGAGACATCAACAAGCAACTCTGCCACCTCGGTCTTGTTGGGCAGTTGCCGCAACATCGTCCCGAAAGACTGCTTCATTTCTTCCAGCTGCTTACGGTATGTTTCAAGATTAGCGGCCTTTCCCTGCTTAATCTCGAAATCCTTGCGCAGCTTCATCTCTTTCTTTTCAACAGTTTCCAGGCGCTTAAGCTGACTTTCGGTGTCGAGATAGAAGCCAGCAACCGCCACCAATACACAGGCAATCAATACCAGCACAATTTTGACCGGCATCGGCCATATTCCGATGTTACTGAAATCGAGTTCGTTGAGATCCTGTAGATTCACTTTTTCTCCTCCCCGGCCTGTGTAACCTGGCTAGCGGTGAGTTTAAAGTGACTGTATCCCGTGCCGGTCTTTTCCTTGCTTTCGATAAAATCCAACTGCGGGTTTCCAATCCACTCTGAATCATCAATGTTACGCATCATAGATGATACGCGGGCATTCGACTGCGCCCGCCCCTCAAAGGCAACCTTGCTACCTTTCTGGCTCACCACATTCAGGTAAACCCCATCCGGTAGCGCTGTTACGATCTCATCAAACAGGTGGACGATCTGCGGCCGACTGCTTTGCAGCTCCTGAATAACATTCATTCTGGCCAGCAGATTTTGTTTGGTTTTGTCTAACTCCTCTATCTCCCGAATCTGGCTCTCAACTTTGGAGATCTCTTTCTCTAAAAAACTGTTACGCTGGTTCTGTGCTGTAATTTGACTCTCAAACATCATATGGATGCCAAAGACTGCCAACCCTGTGAGGGCAACGCCAGCCAGCACCATGAAGCCAAACTCTTGTTGACGCTTTTTTCGTTCTGCTTCGCGCCAAGGGAGTAGATTAATCCTTGCCATCAGTCAAAACTCCTCAAGGCCAAGCCACATGCAATCATCAAGGCCGGAGCGTCAGCACTAAGCGCCTGATGCTTCACCTTGGATGAGACCGACATATTGGCAAAGGGATTGGCTACCGATGCTGGTGTACCCAGTTTTTCTTCAATCAAATCGTCGATACCGACAATGGAAGAGCTGCCACCGGCCAGAATAATATGATCAACACTATTGTAAGCGCTGGAGGAAAAGAAAAATTGCAATGACCTACTGACCTGTTGGGCCATGGCCTCTTTGAAAGGATCGAGCACCTCGGGGACATAGTTGTCAGGCAAACCACCTTGTCGCTTGGCCATGCCAGCCTCTTCCAATGACAGTCCGTAACGCCGCTGGATCTCTTCCGTCAGCTGACGCCCACCAAAATTCTGCTCTCTGGTATAGATAATCTTATTGTTGTGCAGCACATTCAGGGTCGTGGTTGTTGCCCCGATATCTGCAATGGCGATGGTCTGATCCTCACCGTGCTCGGGCAGCTGATCCATCAGTTGAGAACAGGCGTTCTCCATGGCATAAGCTTCCACGTCCACAATGTTTGCTGTCAGCCCGGCTATTTCCAGTGCCGCCACGCGATCATCAACATTCTCACTGCGCGATGCCGCCAGCAGGACATCCACCAAATCGGGATTCTTCTCGGATGGACCGACCACCTCGAAGTCGAGATTCACCTCTTCCAGCGGATAGGGGATATATTGGTCCGCCTCCAGCTGGATCTGGCTTTCCAACTCCTGATCGGACAGCGCGGCCGGCATTGAGATGACCTTGGTGATGACCGCTGAACCAGAAACCGCTACCGCCGCGTGCTTGGCACGGGAGCTTGAGCGTCTGATCGCGGCCCGGATGGCCTCTCCGACTGCGTCTACTTCTGCGATGTTTTTTTCCACCACGGCATTGGCCGGCAGGGGTTCAACCCCGTAAGCCTCCACCCTATACATCGCCCCATTACGACCGGCGCTTTTGGACAATTCGAGCAGCTTAACAGTCGTTGAGCTGATATCTATGCCTAAAAGCGGCGGATTCTTTCTTCCGAACAGTGACATGCGGTTTTTTACCTAAACAATCCTTAATGCCGCAGAACTTGGCGAGGAATCTCTTTAACTTGAGTAAGTAACTATATAGCAGCAAATGATTTTTTTGTGAAGCAATTTTTTGGCGATTAAGTCAAAAAAGCGCTCAAGTTATTTGCTAAACTATCCCTTTTTCACACGGACCATTCTGGTCTCTTAGGCACACTCAATTCTGTGAACCAGCGCATGAAGTCGTTCTACAGACTCTTAAAGTACCTCGTTTTATTCCTATTCGGCTCCTCTATCATCGGCGCCGGCGGTCTCTATGGTCTTTACCTTTATCTTGAACCCAAGCTGCCATCCATCGAAACACTCAAGGATGTGCAACTCCAGGTTCCCCTGCGTATCTACAGCAGTGATCATCTGCTGATTGCCGAATTCGGTGAAAAACGTCGCGAGCCACTTCGATACGACGAGATTCCCCAGCAGATGATCCAGGCCTTTCTTGCCGCTGAGGATGATCGCTTCTTCGAGCACCCGGGTGTTGACTACCAGGGGCTGGTCCGTGCCGCGATCCAACTCCTGCTCACTGGAGAGAGAAGACAGGGCGGAAGCACCATCACCATGCAGGTGGCGAGAAACTTTTTCCTCAGCAGCAAAAAAACCTACACTCGCAAGCTCAATGAGATATTCCTTGCCTTAAAAATAGAAAGGATGCTCACAAAACAAGAGATCCTCGAACTCTATCTCAACAAGATCTATCTTGGCCACCGCGCTTACGGCGTGGGAGCCGCTGCTTTAGTCTATTACGGCCGGCCGGTGGATAAACTTGAGCTTTCCGAGATCGCAATGATCGCTGGATTGCCAAAAGCCCCATCAAGTCACAATCCTGTGACAAATCCCGCGAAGGCACTGGTACGCAGAAACTACGTTTTGGGACGCATGATTGATCTGGAGCAAATCAGTCAAGCCGAGTACGAATCAGCAAAAAGCACCAGTATCTCTGCCAAGCTGCACAGGGCACCCAGTGAAATAGAGGCACCCTATGTTGCGGAAATGGCCCGTACTGAAGCAGTGAATCGCTTTGGGCTAGATGCATACACCAAAGGTTATACCATAACCACAACCATCGAAAGTCATCTGCAGACAGCCGCTAATCAGGCACTACGATCAGCCATGCAGGCCTACGATAAGCGCCACGGGTATAAGGGTGCGACAGCCCATATGGACATCACCGAAGATACCAGCGAAGAAACACTGATCGAATTTCTCAGCCAGCAGCCCGATGGCGCCGACCTTCTCAAAGCTGTTGTCACCGCAGTCGACACACAAAGCATTCAAGTCGCTACCGACCAGGGAGAGCCACTCACACTGGCCTGGAACGCCCTTGAGTGGGCTAGTCGCTACGTCAATCATGAGGTCAAAGAGGCTCCGCCAAAACTAGCAGAGGAAATCGTCTCACCTGGGGACATGATCTATCTCTTCAAAGAAATACCGACTGAAGGCGAACCCTATTGGCGACTGGCACAAATCCCTGAAGTGGCTGGCGCCTTGGTCGCCATTGCACCTGAAAACGGCGCAATCAAGTCGCTGGTCGGTGGCTACGATTTTTATCAGAGCAAATTCAACCGCGTCATTCAGGCCAAACGTCAGCCAGGCTCGGGCTTTAAGCCCTTTGTCTACTCGGCAGCCCTGGAATCTGGCTTTACACCCGCCTCCATCTTTAATGATGCGCCGGTCGTGTTTCAGGATGACACCATGGAGGCAGTCTGGCGCCCGGAAAACTACAGCGGGAAATTTTTTGGCCCTACACGCTTACGCTATGCGCTGACACACTCCCGGAATCTTGTTTCAATCCGGTTGTTGCGCAAGATAGGCATTGGCTTCACCATCCAATACGCAAGCCGCTTTGGTTTCGATACCCGTGAGCTTCCCCGGGATCTCTCTCTAGCGCTGGGCAGTGGCGCCGTTTCCCCGCTACAGATGGGCACCGGATTTGCTGTGCTGGCCAACGGCGGCTACTACGTCCCACCCTACATCATCGATTCTATACGCGACAACAAGGGAGAGACTCTCTACCAGGCCAATCCGGTACAGGTCTGTGACGAAGAAATGCTGAAGGCAGCTTCCCTCGAACAGAAACAAACATCAGACACTGAATCTACAGACAAAACGGATGCTAGCAACACTCCTGAACTGTCCGAAGCCACAGAAGAGATAACCCCTCAATGCGCAAAACGCGCCATCTCAGAGCAAAATCACTATCTGATGCACTCCATGCTGCGTGATGTGATTCAACATGGTACTGCCCGCAAGGCGCGGGCGCTTGGACGAAAAGATATCGCCGGCAAAACCGGCACAACCAATGACCAACGAGACGCCTGGTTCAACGGCTTCAACCACCACATGGTCGCCATCGCCTGGCTTGGCTTCGATAACGTGGAACCGCTTGGCCGCGGAGAGGTCGGAGGAAGAGCCGCACTACCGGCATGGATTGACTTTATGCGGGTAGCACTCAACGGCATCGAAGAAAAGGTACCCGAATTGCCCCCAGGCATGGTTACCATGCGAATTGATGTGGATAGTGGAGAGCCGGTCGGCACCGGCAGCAGCAACGCCATTTTTGAAGTCTTTGAGGCTAAAAATGCACCAACGCCACATGATGCCAGAACATCGTCACAAAACGGCAATATCGTCAGCGGGAAGACCGTCGCACCAGCTGAGGACCCCTTCTGACTGTAGCTACCATGCCAAATACTAAACGCGAACTGCAAAGGCGGATCGCCTATGAAGCCGCCCGACTCATGACTGAATACCAGTCGGATGATCTTGCCTATGCATGCCAGAAAGCAGCCAATAAACTGGGCATTTCCAGACGCCAGCAGATGCCCACACGCGAAGAGATCGAAGAGGCGCTTCGAGAACAACAAAGACTGCTGAGGGGTGACGATCAACAGCAAGCCTTACAACAGCTGCGCCGGAATGCCTTACAGGCAATGCAAGCCCTGGACCGGTTTAACCCTATTCTTGTGGGCTCTGTTTATCAGGGCACTGCAGACAGTAACAGCCAAATTAAACTACATCTCTTTGCAGATACGCCTGAGGACGTACTCTTTACACTCAGCGATCTGCAGATACCTTGGCAAGAAGGCCAGCGGACACTTACCTTTCCCAATGGTCGACGACATGAAACACCTGCATTTAACTTTAGCGCAGACGGTGTCTCATTCGAGTTACTTGTACTACCTGCGAAGTTAGCCCATAACCGACCACTCGACCCACTCGATAACCAGCCCATCCAGGGCGCAAATCTCAAACAGCTTCAGGCCCTGGTCGCACTCTGTCCTTCATGATAAACACTCGACTCATCACTTCGCCAGTTAGCCGCTAGCGGCAGGCCACATGCCTTGACTCAGCGCTTTTCCTTCGGGATGTACTCACGACGCGGATGACCCTTGTAGATCTGTCGCGGCCGACCTATTTTCTGGCGCGGGTCATCCATCATCTCCAACCAATGGGCCACCCAGCCTACCGTACGGGCAATTGCGAACATCACCGTAAACATATTATTGGGGATGCCGAGTGCCCGATAGATAATGCCGGAATAGAAGTCGACATTGGGATAGAGCTTACGCTCGATGAAGTACTCATCATTAAGCGCGATCTCTTCCAGACGCTGCGCCAATTCAAACATCGGATTGTTTGTATCAACCAGCTTCTCTAAAACCTCGTGACAGACCTCTCGAATGATGCCAGCACGGGGGTCGTACTTTTTATAGACCCGATGCCCAAAGCCCATTAAACGAAAACTGTCATCCTTATCCTTCGCTTTGGCAATATATTTGTCGATCTGGGAAACGTCACCGATCTCACTGAGCATGTCCAAAACTGCCTCGTTAGCACCCCCATGCGCCGGCCCCCAGAGCGAGGCAATACCAGCTGCGATACAGGCAAAAGGGTTAGCCAGTGAACTGCCGGCCAGCCGCACAGTGGAAGTACTGGCGTTCTGCTCATGATCGGCGTGCAGAATAAAGAGCAGATTGAGTGCTTTCTCGGCTACCGGATCCACCTCATAATCCTCACACGGATTGGCGTACATCATGTGCAGCAGATTGGCACAATAAGAGAGGTCATTGCGGGGATACATGATCGCCTCGCCGACGCTGTGCTTATAACTTGCTGCCGCAATGGTCGGCATCTTGGCAATCAGTCTGTGAGCGGCGACCTGGCGCTGAGCTGGATCGTTGATATCCAGTGAATCATGATAAAACGCCGATAAAGACCCAACCACACCCACCATAATAGCCATCGGGTGAGCATCGTAATGGAAGCCGTCAAAAAAATGCTTCAGGGTCTCATTCAGCATGGTATGGCGGCTGATGAGCTGACTGAAATCCGTCAGCTCTGTCTGCGTCGGAAGCTCATTATTCAACAGCAAGTAGGCTGTTTCGATGAAATCACCACTCTTGGCCAACTGCTCGATGGGATAACCGCGGTATTCCAGAATCCCGACCTCACCCTGAATGAAGGTGATCTTGCTCTGGCAACTGGCCGTCGACATGAAACCTGGATCGTAGGTGAAAACTCCAGCCTCGGAGTAAAGTGACGAAACGTCGATAGCAGGCGGTCCCTGTACGGACTCCCTGACAGGCAGCTTGATAGAAACGCCCGTTTCGTCATTAGTCAATGTGAAATATTTTCGATTATCCGCCATTATTTACTCCATAGAGTTGCTACTGGCCAACCTAACAAAATGCATACTTAACCCTGCAGGCCCATTGTGAAAAGCACCTGCTCTGTCAGGGTACAGATTGTAGAGTGAAATATGCCGCTGGAAAAAGTAAGCCTTCTCAGTGCCTGGCAACCTGGTACAAAAAAAGTCCAGCTCCAGAAGAGAGGCTCACCGGGAGATAGCAAATACTACCAACCGGGGCAACAAACAGCCTTTGTCATTCCAGCACTCACACCTCAATCCTTATAAGTATTTTTTAATTGGGCATTAGTATAGGCCCAGATCACCACCGAAGATCAAGCCTTATATATAAATGATGACTATTGGTTTTTTCAAATCCCAATGCTCAAACCAATGTCATGGCCACAAACAGCAGATAAGTAGGCCTGGGAGCTATTCAAAAAAGAATTTCTTCTCGCCAAAGGCGGGCTTGAGCTGATCCAGCCAGGTTGCCTGCTCATCAAACTGGGCGAAAAATGGCCGTTGCACCCACTCCGGATCTCTTGCCTGGATGAAGCGGAGCACAAAAACCTTCTCTCCCTGGATCTCCGTAACCCCTTGCACTTCAACCTTGCCCGGCAGGGCGCTCATGCTCGGCCCCCGGGCAGTTCTGCCCAGTCCGGAAACATGCCGCATCGCATCGCGGTAGATCTCCCAGGCCCGAAAGAGCGGCACCTCGAAATGGTGGCGAGAACCCGTGTCGCGCTCAACGAACATATAATAGGGAATGATGCCCAGCTTGACCTGCTCTTGCCATAGGTCGACCCATGCACGCGGATCATCATTGATATGTGCCAGCAGGGGGCCTTGGCTGCGAATCTCCGCACCCGCTCCGCGCAACCTGCCGATTGCCGCCCTGGCAATGGCGGTACCCATCTCTCTCGCATGGTTGTAATGGGCCATGATGGCGACATGCTTGCCGGCGATGGTCAGATGGTGCAGCAACTCTATCAGCTCATCCGCATCCTCATCGGTGACAAAGCGTTGCGGCCAAAAGGTCAGTGCCTTGGTACCAATCCTGATACTCCGGATGTGACTGAAATCGGGATGCAGCAGGGGTTCGAGATAGGCCTTGAGCTGCCGGCTCTTCATGACCATGGGATCTCCGCCGGTAACCAGCAGATCCGTGACCTCCTGATGATCCCTCAGATAGTCGTGCAGCTTACCTGCTTCTGTGGTTGCCATACGCAGTGACTTGTCGCCAATGAACTGAGCCCAACGAAAGCAGAAACTGCAATAGGAATGGCATGTCTGTCCCTGACTGGGGAAAAAGAGCACTGTCTCGCGGTATTTGTGCTGCAATCCGACAATCGGATCCCCATTTTCATCTCGCGGCACGTTCAGCTCAAGCTGACCGGCGGGGTGGGGATTGAGTTGCGCTCTGATCTCGTCTGCGACCGCCTTGAGTCCCTGTTTATCCATGCCCGACCGATGCGCCATTGCCATGCGGTCGTAGTGAGCATCTGACAACATGCCTCGCTGAGGAAAGGTGAGCTGGAATATTGGGTCCTCGGGCACTCGGTCCCAATCAATCAACTCACGAATGACATAGTCATTGACACGGAAGGGCAGTACAGAAGCAACCACCTGCATCTCAAAACGCAGTGACTCAGGTAACGAGCGAAGCGCGTCGATCGCCCCTAGATCTCTTTGTGTATAAACCTTAAACCGCTCTGGCTCACGATCGAAATCGACAGCGTGAATCGACGTACGGCTCAATGTCGATGTAATAGGCATCATCAAACCCTCAATGTCCTCCGCAGTCATGCGGATTTTATTTGAATCGTTTAGGAACGCCCTGATTGTTCACCGTACAGATTTTTAGCACGCGAACATTTATCGTAATTCTCTTGCGGGCGGAAAAGGCTAGATACCCTAACAAAATATCGGTGGCAGGGCAAAACAAGGGCCACAACAGAAATAGCGGCAAAGCAATAATTAACATATATCGCTGCATTTTATAAGCATTTGGCAGCATTTAATGGTATTTTTCTACGCAGACATAAACCAAGAAATTCTATGGACCCAGTCCAACTTACACATGCCGGAGGGATTAATGCATTGAATAAGGGACCTTTACCTACTTTGATTTCCCCATAAAAAACCTCTCACCACAGTCAAGCTATAAAACATGACTTGAGACTATGCATCTGCTCCCACACAGGCCATAATGATTCTTATGTGCCCATAACTTTTATCAACAATGATCGCGCTGGATTGAACAAAGGAACACCATGAACTTACACGAATACCAAGCAAAATCCCTGTTTGCAGAGTACGGACTGCCTGTCCCTCAGGGACAGGCAGTCGCCAGCCCCCTGGAGGCCCGCGCAGCGGCCCAGTCGCTGGGCGGGAAAGTCTGGGTCGTCAAGGCGCAAGCCCATACCGGTGGCCGCGGAAAGGCAGGGGGGGTCAAGCTGG
Organism: Candidatus Thiodiazotropha sp. (ex Monitilora ramsayi); assembly: GCA_025655575.1. Classification (GTDB taxonomy): domain Bacteria; phylum Pseudomonadota; class Gammaproteobacteria; order Chromatiales; family Chromatiaceae; genus Thiodiazotropha. The sequence continues at coordinate 67,592 of JAHXIP010000001.1, forward strand.
CTCACTCTCTGGATGAGGTTGAGGAGGCCGCTCATCAGATTTTAGGTATGACCCTGGTCACCAACCAGACCGGCCCGCAAGGCTTGCCAGTCAACCGGGTATTGGTGGAAGAGGGCAGTGAGATAGCCCGTGAGCTCTACCTGGGCGCACTGCTGGACAGGGCCAACTCACGCATCGTCTTTATGGCCTCCGCCGCAGGCGGCATGAACATTGAGGAGGTTGCGGCAAAAACACCGGAAAAGATCCTCACAACACTGGTCAATCCCGCCACAGGCATGCTGCCTTACCAGTGCAGAAAACTGGCTTTTGGACTCGGCCTGCAGGGTGACCAGATCAAGCAATTCTCGAAAATCATGATGGGGCTCTACCGACTCTACATTGACAAGGATGTGAGCCTTATCGAGATCAACCCATTGATCGTGACACGAAGCGGGGACCTGATCGCCCTCGATGCAAAAATCAATCTCGACAGCAATGCACTCTATCGCCAGCAGGGCCTGCTCGCAATGCGCGATCCGACCCAGGAAGACGAGAAGGAAGCCGCTGCCGCACAACACGACCTCAACTACATCACCCTCGACGGCAGTATCGGTTGCATGGTCAACGGCGCCGGTCTCGCCATGGCCACCATGGACATGGTCAAACTGCACGGAGGGGAACCGGCGAACTTCCTCGACGTCGGCGGCGGCGCCACCGCCGAGAGAGTCACGGAAGCATTCAAGCTGATTCTTTCGGACGAGAAGGTTAAGACAGTTTTGGTCAATATTTTTGGCGGCATCGTTCGCTGCGACCTGATTGCCGAAGGCGTTATCACAGCGGCAAAGAATGTCGGCGTACAGGTACCTGTCGTGGTCAGGTTGGAAGGCACCAATGCCGAACAGGGACTCAAGATGCTGCAAGAGAGCGGCCTCGACTTCCTAACCGCCCAAGGATTCACCGAAGCTGCCCAGAAAGCGGTCGCCGCTGCTGCTGCCTGAACCAGAAAAAACCACAGGACTTTCAACACCAATGAGCATTCTTGTCGACAAAAACACTCGCGTTATCTGCCAGGGATTTACCGGTAAGCAGGGCACCTTCCACTCTGAGCAGGCCATCGCCTATGGGACCAACCTGGTAGGCGGCGTCACGCCCGGAAAGGGTGGCCAGTCTCATCTCGATCGCCCGGTATTTGATACTGTGCACGACGCAGTAGCGGAAACCGGCGCCGATGCCAGCATGATTTACGTACCACCGCCATTTGCCGCCGACGCCATCATCGAAGCAGCCGATGCCGGCATACGTGTCATTGCCTGCATCACTGAGGGCATCCCGATCCTCGACATGCTGAAGGTAAAGGAGTCCCTGAAGTCTTACGATGCCCGCCTGATCGGCCCCAACTGCCCGGGTATCATCACCCCCGGCGCCTGTAAAATAGGCATCATGCCGGGCGCTATCCATCAGCCGGGAAGGGTTGGCGTCATGTCCCGCTCTGGCACGCTGACCTACGAAGCGGTTCACCAAACCACCTTGGCCGGACTTGGGCAGAGTACCTGTGTCGGCCTCGGGGGCGACCCCATCAACGGCACCAGTTTTATCGATTGTCTCAAGCTGTTTGAGGATGACGATCAGACCGACGGCATCATCATGGTCGGCGAGATCGGCGGCTCAGCAGAAGAAGAGGCTGCCGCATACATCCAGGCCCACGTTAACAAACCGGTCGTCGCCTATATTGCCGGCGTGACCGCACCGCCCGGTAAACGCATGGGCCATGCGGGTGCCATCATAAGCGGCGGTAAGGGAACGGCTGAGGCTAAATTTCAGGCCCTCGAATCGGCAGGCGCACATGTGGTGCGTTCACCTGCCGAGATGGGTAACCGCATGGCGGAGCTACTCGGCTGATTCATTCCAATACACCCCATGAGGCGCCAGGTCTCGTGGGGTGGGTATAGCATGCGCAGTTTGAATCAATCAACCAAGTACCACGGCACCTGTAGATAGCAAGCACAGCCCTGCTGTAGCAGATTTGCCTGGCGATCCCCAGCCTCCATGGCATAATCAAACGGATCTCCTAACACGCTGCAGAGGCCATGATGCTAAGCCCCATATCCAGTCCCTATTTGTCACCCTTTGACGAAGACCATTTCCCCGATACATTTAGCAGCCAACCTGATAAGGATATCCCAGGAAAAAAGGCCTGTAGGAAATCACTGGCCAGTGAGATAAAACAACTCGATGAACTACAGCGACGTCTCTACGCCGAAGATCGGCGCTCCCTGCTGCTGATCTTTCAAGCCATGGATGCTGCCGGTAAGGACAGCACCATTCGAGCTGTTATGCGGGGTATTGACCCGAGTGGGTGCCAGGTCTTCGCGTTCAAACAGCCCTCCAAGGAGGAGCTGGATCACGATTTCCTCTGGCGCACCACCCGTCGCCTGCCGGAACGGGGGCGCATCGGCATCTTCAACAGGAGCTATTACGAGGAAACCCTGGTGGTCAGGGTTCATCCGGAATATCTGAATTCCCAGCGTATCGCTATCCCCAACAACCTGGATGACCTGTGGCAGCAACGCTTCGAGGCCATTCGACAACATGAGAGACACCTGGCTGAGAATGGTACGGTGATCATCAAATTCTGGCTCAATGTCAGCGCAGAGGAGCAACGCCGCCGCTTTCTCTCGCGCCTCAACGAGCCGGAGAAACACTGGAAATTCTCAGCCGGAGACGTGGAAGAACGTCAACACTGGAGACAATATATGCACGCTTACCGCGAGACTTTAGCGGCTACCTCACGGCCCTGGGCGCCATGGTATGCGATCCCGGCCGATAACAAGCCATTTATGCGCTGGCAGGTGGCGAAGTTGGTGCGTAAGACCCTTGAACGCATGGATCCCCACTACCCTCAGGTCGACAAAGCAGCAAAGAAACGGTTTGAGGAAATGCGCCAGCGGCTGACACGGAAAACGGATAAATAGCCCAACTGATATCTCACCGCTTCACTCTCAAGCAAGGACCCCGTCATGAAGAGATACGCTTTACTCCTGTCAGTTCTCTTTCTGATCTTGACCGGCTGTGATGCCATACAGGACTTCCAGCAAATGGGGGAAAAACAATCCCGTGTGCAGGCCTACATCAAAGACAAGTATGGCTGGCAAGCGGAGATAGGCTGGAATATCCACAATGCCGAACTGACTCAGGTAACACTGGTCTTGAGTGCAGACGAGGTGGCTAACGAACGCGTAGAGACCCTACAGGCTATTGCCAAGGAGGCGGTGGGAGAGGTCTTCGTCAGTACACCCAAGGCTATCTACGTTACCCTCGTCACCACTATGGATGACGACTGACCGCTCTCATCTCTACTGATTGCCCTGGCATGAGTCGTCTTGCAGTTTGGAAGCAATCGTGAGCTGCACCCATCCTCACTTCAGCTCTGAATATGATGACCTGAAAAGTCGATGTGGTGGTCATGCCCGGTGACATATGCACCGTCTTGGCACATATAGGCATGCCCAAGAAGTCAGATTTTCAGGGCGAACACACAGCGGATGGACCACTTGATTCCATTGCCTGCCTAGCTGCCTGTCGAGAGCAACATTTCCTTCTTTAATCACACGCCAAGGCTACCCTTACGAATGGAATCTTGGCTAAACTCAATCATATCTTCGAATAAAAAACACCCGAGCACATAGGGTTTCTCTATCTGCCCTTGCGGGATAGGAACATGCACTTAGGACAACGATGGATTTGCCTGTTGATTCTCGCGCTGGCTCAGCTGCCCGCGTGGGCGGACATACGCCAGCAGAGTTTAGCTTTCTGTCGCGAACAGCCCCCTTCAGGTCCAGCTGATTGTCATCTTCAGCCTTGCCCCTGCAACACCGGTGAAATGACATTAAAAACCTTTACTGATCCTTCTGCTGGAACGGCCTTCTGTGCCTGTCGCCGTCAAATGGAGAGCGACCGAGCGTTTCGCCGACAAGCTGCCGATGCCTGTAGCAAACATCGGGCTCACAAACATGAATCCTGTTTTGTCTCTCGTGGTGACTGTCCCAGGGGGTTCGAGGCTTTAGCAACCTTTGGAGATAAAGCAACCGCCAGCTTCACCGCCTGTCGTGACTATCGTCATGAGCGGACGAAAAAGCCAAATAATTTGGCAACCCTTGATCAACATGCATTTCAGCAGGAATCAACAATGGATCAGTACCGCCATCTCACTGATGCACTGACAAAGGGACGTAAAGGCAAATCATCATCCCTGCCAAATCACACTATAGAGCGGCTGGCACACCATTTCCGCAACATCCCTCTCGATGCACTTAAATTCACCCACACAACCGCCCTTACTAACGGATGCTTTAGCGATTGCGATCAGATCTTCTGCGCCAATGCAAAGACCATAGACCAGTGGACTCGCATCCAAAACCCAGTGATCTCACTTCAATTGCTGCATCAGATTGCACATGCTGAAAGCTGCAGACTGCAAGGGGGTAGACACCGATTTGTCCCACGCTGGTATCAGCATCTGCCTGATATAGCCCACCAGCAACTGCGGCAGGGAGAACCCGTCGATACGAAGCAGATACATTCCGCCATGTTTATGGAAAACCAAGCCAAACACCGGGCCGAGAGTATTTGTCGACGACTGGTAACCTGCCTCAGAGACTAGGGCTTGTTATCACTAATAGAATGTCACACTTGCACCTGAAAAAGCGCCAATCAAAATACGAGTAGCATAGTTTAGTCGCTCCAAGTTAACGACGAGTCACACCAAGCGATGCTTTACAGGCAAAACCAATAGGGACAAGACTTTTTCGCCCAGCAATGTTTATAACAGGCCCAAAGTGAATATGCATACGCAGTCTCAGGCAGAAGAGCGATTACTTTTTAAGAAAACGAGACCGTTATTTTTGTCACTCAGCGCGCTGATCCTTTGTAGCTGCATGCCACTACGCCAGGAGATAGCGGCCACCCTTCCGATAGATACTCAGTATCTGCCAACCCCTGACAGACACCTCAACATTGATGGCCTGGGTCCCTGCACAGCTCAGAAAGATCGTTCATTACATTTGAAAAGTGGCGAGCCGGTGACAGTGCTCGTTCATGGTTGTCATGCTTCAGCGGGTCGATTCCGCTCACTCGCCGAGGTCTTCGCATTTCAAGGCCAACAGGCGATTTGTTACAACTATGACGACCGCGCCAGCCTCACCCGAGTCGCTCGAGAGTTACGGAGAACCCTCGACACACTGGCCGAAAAAACCGATCACCCAGCGATCACATTGATCGGGCACAGCCAGGGAGGGCTTATCTCACGTCGCGCGCTGTCAGAGAGGGTTGACGACGCACCAAACCTCAACACGAATCGGCAGCAACTGATTACACTGTCGACGCCCTTCTCAGGCATCCGGTCGGCAGATCATTGCGCGTCGAAAACAGCACGCATCCTTAGCCTCGGGCTGGTAATTCCCATCTGCATGGCCATCAGTGGCGACAAGTGGTTCGAAATAACCCGCGCCTCAAAGTTTATTCGCCAGCCGGGCAGGCTGCATACCAATGTAAAAGACCACCTGATTATTGCCACAGACGAGCGTGACAGCTGCAGAACCTGGGAGGATAACCGCTGTCGGGAAGATGATTATGTTTTCAGCCTTGCTGAGCAGGCCTTGCCATCCGCAATGACCGACTCGGTCGTACGTAACCGGGTCGTCAAGGCGGGACATGCAGAGATTGTAGGGTACGGTGAAAGCATCCCACACACACTGATAAGCACACTACAGGAAGAGGGCATCTTGCGAGAAACCAAGCGTGCCAGACTGGGTGACTACAACGAATTGCTGAAAGTCCTGTTTCTACAACCGCGGCAAGCCAGCCGATAGGCCATATCAAGTCATGTACCAGATAAGTGCAGCCCGGATTGATTGCCCTTACTGCGGTGAGTCGATCGATATCCTGGTCGATGGCAGTGAGCCAGAGCAATCCTATATTGAGGATTGCTCAGTCTGCTGCAGGCCCATCACCCTGAAAGTGATTTGTGACGAGGAGGCGATCGGACAGATTCTAGCCTTCCGAGATGATGACTGTTAACACGAGAAGCTGGTCCATACTGCCAGCAGAGCCTCTTCGGTATCCTGCCACTATTTACCATAGGCTTTCCGCAAGGCCTGGGAAAGCGTCTCCCAAGACTGATTGTCCGCAGCCTCGTCGTAGGCCAGCGGGAGACTGAACTTTTCACCATAAGCGTCTGCATCCTTATTGGTGAATGAGTGCTTGGCGCCGTCATAGTTCGTGAAACTGTATTTCACGCCGGCCGCTTCCATCTCTGCCACGAAGGCCTCAATTTGCTCAGGCTTTACAAAAGGATCGGCAGCGCCATTGAAGACCAGGACCTCGGCCTTGACCTTACCGGTCTGAGCCGGGTGCTCAGTGGGCAGGCTGCCATGAAAACTGGCTACCAGATCAAGATCAACGCCTCGTCTCGCCATTTCCAGCACGATCCCGCCACCGAAACAGTACCCAATGGCAGAGATGGCATCCCCCTTCACTGTGGGATGTGCTGCAAGCAGATCCCTGGCCGCCTCGAAGCGGGCTGTTGCCACCGCCATATTTTTCTTTACTTCACCGGCAAACTTACCGGCATCCTTCGGGTGTGCGGCCTGCTTTCCCTCGCCATACATATCTACCGCCAGTGCTGTATAACCCATACCGGCTAACTGCTCTGCACGGCGCCTGGCGTAATCATTGTGTCCCCACCATTCATGCACCACCAGGATACCCGGCCGGTTGCCCTCAATGGCATCGTCATAAGCCAGATAACCCCGCATCACGGTTTCACCGTCACGATACGCCAGAGGTTGTCCCACTACCCCGGCTTGTACCGAAATCGTCAAGCCCATCAATAGCAAGAAGATAACAATGTTTTTCATAGCACAGCTCCATCCATTTGATTTTATTGTCACGAACCAACTGTAGTGCCAATTCATCCTCCTTGGCAGAGGGAATAACCCTGCAACTTTTATGCTTGGTGTAGTCTCCGGTAACATAGCCACATGCGTTTACTTTTCTTCTTGCTGCTCCTGACCTGCCCCCCTCTGCTACTCTCGGAAACGTTCGAGATAACCGATAGCAATGGCAGCGAGATCACAGTGGAGGTTATGCCATCAGAAGGGGACGTGCTGATCATCTGGCTAGTCGATCACGACGAACATCGCGCGGCTTTTGAGTCACTGTTACAGGCTGTTAATAAAAAAGGCTTTGAAATCTGGCGGGTCGATTTACTGGACGCCTATTTTCTACCGCGCTCAAGTGAAACCATTCGCAATCTTCCAGGTGACGGTGTGGCCAGTCTAATCGATGCTGCACACAAGATGAGTCATAAAAAAGTACTGGTCGCAGCATATGACCGAATGCCACTACCACTCCTTCGTGGCACCCAGCAGTGGCAGCAAAAGGCAACCGAATCCAGACTGATTGGTGCCGTGCTTTTTTATCCCAACCTCTTTGGCCCACCGCCAGTTGCCGGAAAGCCCCCCGAAATCGATCCCATTCTGCATGCCACGAACATCCCCGTTGCCATCTATCAGCCAGCCCTGGGTAGCCAGCGCTGGCGACTGAATCAAATCATGCAGCCTTTGTGGAAAGGAGGGGCCCCAGCCTATGCCTATATCGTACCCGGTGTGAGGGACTGGTTTTTCATGGGGGAGGGGGATCACGGGCCAAGAGAAGAGGCCGCAACGTCACAACTGCCAGAACAAATGCTGCGTTTTTCAGCACTGCTTGATCGGCACCCTAAACCTCGCTCAGCCAAGCCCCTCGTTGAAAGGGCGATGCCGGAGGGGGCTATTCGAACTTTGGTGAGACTGAATCCTCCTGAACCTATACAGGATTTTTCACTCCGCGATATCGAAATGAAGCCCTTTACATTGACCGATTTAAACCACGAGGTGGTACTGCTCAATTTTTGGGCAACCTGGTGCCCGCCCTGTGTGGAAGAGCTGCCCTCTCTTAACCAACTTCAACAACGCTATAAAGACAGCGAGGTGCGGATCGTCTCCATCGATTTCCGCGAGCAGCCGGAAGAGATGGCGAAATTCCTCGAAAGCACACCGGTCGACTTCCCGGTCTTGATGGACATTGATGGACGAGTATCCCTCGACTGGCAAGTGTTCAGCTTTCCCAGCTCGTTTATCATCGACCGCCGCGGGCAGATCCGCTATACGGCCAACCGTGCTATCGATTGGGACAGCCCTGAAGTCTGGCAGGTGATCGATGAGCTCCTGTCAGAGAGATAGTGGCTACGCCACTCTCTTGGTACTGTGCTTGATCTCATCAAGCTTTCGGAACACCTCCATACTGTGCTCTTCCATCACACGAAGGACTTTCATCAGGGCAGGGTAGTCACGCTCGCCCGTTAGCAGTTCAAAAACCTCATGGGTTGATTCGTGCACAATCTCATGGGGACGCTCTAACTCTCCGTAGTGTACCGAGGAAGAAAAGAATGCCTTACCCTCGCCCTCCTCATACCATTTGCCCAGACGACAGTGATGATGATCGACGAAATCGAATGCCGGTTTTCCCTCATTGACCGAGAGATAAGTGTTGACCTTCCAGAGCAGGTGATCCAACTTTGCCAAGCCTAAAAAGACACTGTCCGTGGTCTCTGTGATATCCTGAAAATACCCCCCCACCTCCGTATTCATGTCGTTCAGGTTGACCTCGAACCCTTTGACCTCCTGTTGAACATGGCTGATTCGGTCAATCAGACGTGCCGAATCATTCCCGACCGATGCCACATTCTGCTGCATGGCCTGGATCACATCGTTGGTTTCGGTAATCGCCGATTGGGTCTTATCGGCCAGACCTCTCACTTCATCTGCCACCACAGCAAATCCTCGTCCCTGCTCACCGGCCCGAGCCGCTTCGATTGCCGCATTCAACGCCAGTAGATTGGTCTGTTCCGCAATTCCCTTGATCAAGGCCAGAATCGAGCTGATTTCTGTCGCACGGGAGGACATATTCTGCACCGAGGCTTCGGAATGATTCGACAACTCCGCCAATTCATCAAGCGCTTGAGTGATTTGTGAGATATCACCGGAGAGACCGGAAAAATTTTGTCTGACGTTTGTCGCGCATGTCAGGGTGCTCTTCGCCGACTCCACAGAGCCCGCCAGATCTGACTGCACAATGCCAAGTCCCGCTTTAAGCTGTTGATTTTCATAGCCCATCAGGCTATTCATAGCGGACTCCCTGTCCTCCTGCTGCATTGAATGATGCAGTGCATGATCCGTCTCTTCCAATCTTGTCTCAAGTCGACTCACTGTCTCCTTAAGGGTTTGGTTCTCCTGCTCCAGTTGCGAAATTCTCGTCAAATATTTGCTGTTCAACCATCCCATTGGCATCTCCTTTTGAAACAGGCTCTTTATTGTGTAACTAGCCCTATCGGCAAAAGAACCCGGACCTTGAGATAGGGCTACCAGATGTAAATGGTGTCGAAAATACTGCACCAAACCGTGATCAGCATCAGAGAAAGCATTAGTGTTTTTTAATAAGCTAATATGGCATATACTCAAAACTCTCTTAAGTTCGGAAAATCGCCATGGACAATCAAGCCCCCAAAAAGAAATCAGCAACCGCCAAGAAAACTGTCAAAAAGAAGGCTGTCCCTGCGAATAAAAAGAGAGCCAGCCCCGCTACCAAAAAGAAAGCGCCTGCAACAAAAAAGAAAGCCGCCCCAGCTGCCAATACGCATGCTGCAGCACCTCAGGACAACCGGATATTGCCCGGTCTGATGAAGGGCCTGCAGTCGGTATTCGACAAGATCCATACCGACAACCAGGTCCGTGGCGATCATCATGAAAAGGTCATCGAAGAGTTCAGCGAGAAACTGAACCGCGCCTTTCAACAGACACACAATGAGGCCCAGGAACGAGAGAAACTGCTACAGGAAAAACTCGAGACGATCGAGCGCGAGCAGACTTACAGAATCCAACGCATCAAGCTCTTTTCCCTGCCCGGCACGGTGATTGCGATTGCTGCTCTAATCTACCTGTTCTATGTCGTGAATGTCATGGAGCGCTCCATGACCAGCATGTCCGCCGACATGCACCAGATTCAGGGACATATCGCCGCCATTGGTAACGACACCAACCAGATGTCCGGTGGCGTGGTGGAGATGAACCAACAGATGGCGCAGATGAACGGCAACATGGAGAACATCAACACCAACGTGAACGGGATGAATAACAACATGTCCCATCTCAATCGCAGCGTCGGTGTCATGACCAACGACGTTGGGGCCATGTCCCATACGGTCAGCCCGGTCATGGGCAACATGCGTAAATTTATGCCGATGTTCTGACTAGGGCCTGTTAACCCTATCCAGAGACGATCACATATCTCCGAAACTGGTACCCAACCGCTTGGCGCTGATGACCCAGGGATGATCCGGCGGCACCAGCTTTTTGTAGCCGGCAACATCTACCAACGGAACAGGTTCCGCCAGTTCGCCGCGTGAAGCGACCATGACGCCAAATCTTCCTTCATGGATGAGATCTGCACAGGCTGTACCCAGGCGGGTAGCCAGCAACCTGTCAGCTGCGGAAGGGATACCGCCTCTTTGCAGATAGCCGAGAATTGTCACCCTCGACTCCAACCCGGTCAACTCTTCCAGTTGACGTGACAGGTCCACGGTGTGGTTGGCGTGTTTACTTTCGAGCGCTGCCAGTTCGGCCTTGGCCTCTTTTCGCTCTTTCTTGTCGCTTGCATTGAGCTTGCGTTCGCGTAACGCATGAAACCGTTCCGCCTCTCCGATCGGTAGCGCACCCTCAGCCACTGCCACGATGCTGAACGGCTTACCTCCAGCAGCCCGGCCACGGATAGCCTCGGCCACCTTTTCGATATCGTAGGGGATCTCCGGCACCAGGATCACATCAGCCCCGCCGGCGATACCGGAACCCAGCGCCAGCCATCCGGCCCGATGCCCCATGATCTCCACCACGATGATACGGTGATGGCTATGTGCCGTACTGTGCAGTCTATCGATAGCATTGGTAGCGATACCCAAAGCGGTATCAAAGCCGAAGGTGGTGTCGGTATGCGCCACATCATTGTCAATAGTCTTGGGCAGGGTGATCACATTGAGCCCCTTTTCCAGTAACTGCAGCGCATTTTTCTGCGTACCGCCACCACCCAGACAAACCAGGGCATCGAGGTGATTCGCAAGGTAGTTCTCGACGATCACATCGGTCATATCCTGCTTCTTGCCGTTGAAGAGCATGCGGTGAGGCTTGTCCCGGCTAGTACCGAGGATGGTCCCACCTCGCGTCAGAATGCCCGAGAGCATGGACCCGTCCAGATGTGTGGTGCGGTTCTCCACCAGCCCCCGGAAACCATCCCGAATGCCAATGACCTGCATGTCATAGTAACCCTGAGCGGCTTTGCCGACGCCACGGATGGCTGCATTGAGTCCCGGGCTGTCACCGCCAGCGGTAAGAATGCCGATGTGCTTGGTCATTTTGGCTCCTGATCAAAACTGCGAGCAGTGTCGGAATACAATATGTCTGCATCCGGATAACTGGAATGCTCTTTGTAAGGGGGTCTCATTGGGGATGTAGGTTAGCCCAATTCTTCCTATGAGATAACCCCCGCCGGAGTCTCATAGCAGCGAGATCCCCGCGACCGCATTAAAGCCATCGAATCGCGGAAGGATGGCGTAGACGTACACGTTGCTCACCATTTCTCTGGTATAGCCAGCCGCGGAGTTCGATATTGTGGCTGACCAGTTCTTCTGGGGCAGAAGGTGTAAATTTTGACCAATCATCCCAGGTTATCCGAATCGCCAATCCGCCCATCAGATTTAACCACAAGGCGCTACGACTCTGACCTACCCTAACAATACGGCCCCGCAAATGATAAAAGCCTGTCTCATCACCCTTAAGGGTACTGACATCCTGCACCGGATTTCGCCACAGCCCAAGAGCCGCATCGCGGGCCTCACTTTCTGCATTTTGATAGCAGGTCTGATGGCTAAGATTGGGTGGAACGGCGATCTGGTACCCGAGACCTTTTTGCAGCATCTCTTGGGTGAGATTTTTTCCCTCACGTGTATAGAGATGCGCCAACCAGCGATGATATCTGTCCCTAGGCTGACTGCCTGATTGGAGGTATACAACGCCCTCGCTCTGCTTGATTAACCGCTGCAAAGATACTTTTGCATCAAGCGCTCCCGTTTTATCGGGCTGACCATTCCGTCCCATTTCCGGCGTATCGATACCGATCAGCCGGATATCTCTACCGCCACGCAAGCGCAGGGTATCTCCGTCGTAAACGGTGACAACCTCGACTTTTTCTGTCTTTTTAGATGGCTGACAATCAACTGTCGGCGAGGATTTTGCGGGAGAAAAGGTGACTAGCATGAGCCAAAACAAAAAGGCCCCGCAATGCGGAGCCTTTTTATAATCGCTCATCACGGGGAAGTTACAGGCGGTATACCGCCGCTCCTAACCGCCTGAGAATGGGGTCAGCGATTATATTTCTTACGGAATTTATCCACACGACCAGCTGTGTCTACGATCTTCTGCTTACCGGTATAAAACGGATGGCAGGAGGAGCAAACCTCAACATGGATCTCTTCCTGTTCCATGGTGGAACGGGTGATGAACTCATTGCCGCAGCTACATACGACCTTGATGTCCTCATACCGAGGATGAATATCTGCTTTCATGACAGACTCGCTTAAATATCAGTAACCATGAATCCTCAGACCACATGGCAGAGGGAAGGCGCGGGATAATATGACACTTTTATCCCTAAGGCAAGGGCATCATCGGGGTAGATTCTGCGGGAATGGGATGATTTCCGCCTTTTCACAGCGATCTACCGTTTGATCGCTGCTGTGCAGTAGACCCAACAGGCCCTGAGGACCCAACAAATGGTCCCACATCATACCGGAGAGCCTGACACAGGCGCCCATGGGACTATGCCTACTACGCACCTGATCAATTCGCCATTGCAGCCTCCGCATACGGTCCTGCCTGTCGTGAGGCAGCGTCAGAATATAGGCATCAATGGCATTTTGACGCAGACGCTCAAATTCGGAAGGGTTAGTCTTTGCCAAACCGGTCAAATAGTCAAAATCCAGATTTTGCTGCGTAGCACGCTTCATAGGGCGACCCTCACTCCGCACTTTCTTTCAACCTAGCACAGTCAACCTTTGATGTCCCCGATACTGGTTCCTAAAGTCCCTTGATAGCACGGTATTTCAAACAAATTAACCATTTGTAATCAGTTGGTTAAAAACCCTCCCAATTGACTGACAATTTTTTGTCATCCGTTAACCCAAGAGAGGTTGCCCTGTATCTGCCCAGCGGGCCTCGACAATTCTATCAAGCCGGATCACGTAACGATCCCCGGCTTGAGTCTTCACGCGAAGGTACTCCGCCTGTGCCTCGGTGAAAACGTCTTCTACCACTACCCTGGTCCTCTGCAACAGATCCTCGTCTGTACGCCAGGAAAGATCGACCACTGCCTGCCGCATCGCGGCAAGTTGATACGTCTCATGCAAACCACAGGCAATCGGTTGATAGGGTGGTTTTGTCATTGGAACCTCTATGTACATGTTCACTTCTCCAAAGCAGTAACCAAGTTGCCAGGCTTGACAAAAACAACATAAAATCAGCGGGTTCAAGCAACTTAAGAGACCTGGAGCAGTATGGCCAACATCAAAAAAGAGATTGAAACTCTACGGGCAAAAATAGCACGTTTGGAGCAGGAGCAAGAAAAGGAGGAACAGCGGAAAAAGGCTCTCGACGCTGTACAAGCGGTAATCGACAAAACGCTCAGGGAGAATGGCATCTCCTTTGAAGCCTATATTCGCAGTAACTATACGCAAATCAAGCGGATAGTTGCCAAAATCGAGAAAAGGGGCGGCCCGTCTGATACCCCTCCCAAGCGTGTCATCAAGAAACGGGCTGCCGGCAAAAGGCGCAAGTCCCGTAAGGTCACAGTAACGATCAAGATCCCTGCAGGAAAGTATGGCAACCTGCCCGCCGAGCCCGATACGGTCTTCAACGTGAAAGAGAAGGGTCCGCGACCCAAGGCGCTCAAGTCCTACGCGGAAGAGATCGGGCTGGAAGCCTTTTTAGCGCAGTGCCGTCTCGATAAATAATAGAATCTTATCCTGTGGCGGCCGCATGTCAGGCTGGGAATGTAATTATCCCCAGCTTGCCGGCCCCGCACCGGAACCGACCGACGAGATCGGCGAAGGTTTGACCACACCAAAACCCTGCGCATAATCAACACCGATATCAATCAGCTGCTCCAGAATCTGATCCGACTCCACATATTCAGCAATCGTCTGTAATCCCATCAGGTGCCCGATCCGGTTGATCGACTCCACCATGGCATAGTCCACCGGGTCATTCAGCATATTTTGTACGAAGCTACCGTCTATCTTGAGGTAGTCGACTGGCAGACTCTTCAGGTAGGCAAAGGAGGAGACGCCGGTGCCGAAGTCGTCAAGGGCAAAATGAAAACCTCGCCGTTTGAGTAGACTGATGAAACGGGTGGCCTGATCGAGCCGATTCACCACTGCTGTTTCCGTAATTTCAAAAGAGATCTTCTCAGCCGGCAGTCCAAACTCACGAAGTTGCTCCAGAATATACTCATGCAGGTTGCCATCGCCCAAGGACTGTCCGGAAAGATTAATCGCGCACAAGCCCAACTCCTCAAGTCGCCCGGGGTTGCGTGAGAGCCAACTGAAGGTATTACGGATCACCCACCGGTCCAGGCTGCCCATCAAGTTATATCGCTCTGCCGCTGGGATAAAGGCGCCAGGCAGCACATCGTTACCCGCTTCGTCCTGCATTCTTAGCAGCACTTCGACATGTTCATCACCAATAGCGTGACTTGCCAAAGACATGATCGGTTGCTGCAGCAGTCTGAAGCGTTCCTGCTGTATGGCGGATTCGATACGGTTGACCCAACGCATCTGCCCCTGCTGACGCGAGATCTCTTCATCGTAGGGACGGTAGACATGTAACCGATTACGGCCCATGTCTTTTGCCACATAGCACGCCGTATCCGCCGCACTCAACACATTGTGGGGACTTTCCATATTTGGATCGATAACAGCCACACCGATACTCACGGCACAGGAAAAACTCCGGCCCTCCCAAGAGAATCTAAACCGTTTTACAGTGTCGAAAATTCGTTCAGTCACTCGCAACCCGGATTCAAGATCGCACCGCTCCAGTAACAGACCGAACTCATCGCCACCCAACCGGGCAAGCACACCATCTGCACCAATGGCCTGACGCAGGTGATGGGACAGTTGCCGCAACATGGTATCTCCCGCCCCATGTCCACAGGTATCGTTGACCACCTTGAACTGATCCAGGTCCATGTAGCAAAGCACATGTTCGATGCCATAGTCCTTGGCATCGGCAAAGGCCTCCCGCAGACGCTGGTCGAAGGCGTGTCTATTCAGCAGATGGGTCAAGGGATCGTGACTGGCAAGAAAGCGCATCTCTCGCAACATGGACCGGGTTTCCGTCATGTCACGAAAGACGCTGACAGACCCCTGAACCTCACCATTCTCCACGATGGGATAGGTTGAGTACTCGACGGGAAAAACAGAATCATCTTGCCGGCGGAATGACTCATCCTTAACCTTCCTGGGCGCCTGTTGCTTCAACATACCTGCATTGAAAGGTTGCTGCGCAAGCTCAGGTAAGCGGATCAGCTTGTGGATCGGCTGGTGCTGCAATTGTGATTGCCGGTAACCCAGCATGCCTGCTGCAGCCTGATTGATAAAACTGCAACAGCCCGCCTTATCGACGCCGAAGATACCCTCGCCTGTCGACTCCAACAGCAGACGCATCTGCCGGTTCAGTTGTGCGAGATTGTCTGAAGAGGCTTCAAGTTCACGGTGCGCTGCCTTGTGTGCCTGAGTTCTCTCATAGTTCTCCATGGCAAAAGCAAGATCAGAGACAACCTCCTCCAACAGATCGCGAATGGCGTCATCGAAATAGTTCTCTTGTTCTGCATATACCGCCAGCACAGCTTTGACCTGAGAGTTAAGGCTGATGGGGAACACCGCGGCAGACTGGCCAATATTCGAACCCACAGAGAGGTGCCATGTGGTGTCGTCTGATTGCCAATCGATCTCATCGATAATCACTGGACAGTTTCCCGCGACGGACACACCGAGGGGATTATCCAGATCGAGCGAAATTACAGACTTTGCCACCAAGTCCCCACTGATATTCGCTGATGTCAGTGGCTGAATCTCATTTTCCGCTTGCTTAACCTCGCCAATCCAAGCTGCGGTAAAGCCACCGTAAGTGACGGCAATCTGGCAGAAACGCTCGAAAATAGCTTGCGATGATTCGTTTCGAATGATCGTCTTGTTGGTATGTGAAAGTACCGAGTAGAGTCCCTTCTGCCGGTTGAGTGCCAACTCC
This sequence comes from Candidatus Thiodiazotropha sp. (ex Monitilora ramsayi), assembly GCA_025655575.1. Classification (GTDB taxonomy): domain Bacteria; phylum Pseudomonadota; class Gammaproteobacteria; order Chromatiales; family Chromatiaceae; genus Thiodiazotropha. Next base: position 84,019 of record JAHXIP010000001.1, read on the forward strand.
TTTTGAACGATCTCATCTGCGAGGAGGCTTAAGCTTTGACTTAAGTCTTCAAATTCACTGCTATCCGATAAGTCGGTGGCTGCATCATAGTTTCCCCGGCCCATCTCGTCGACCACCTGCTTAAACCGCACCATGGGGGTAAGCAGTGTTTTATCCAGTAACCATGAGAGCACGACGAATACCAACAGAAGGCCAACACCCTGTGTTAACAGATTCTGCTGCAATACACTTGTCAATCCGCTAAAGGAAGGTAGGGATGGTGCTTGACTGCCCTGCGGCTTATCTCCAGGCTGAAGGACAAGCTCGCTTTGTGCCGCACTGGCTTGCTGCTGAACAGCCTCGAGAGCATCCGCCTGGACCCGCCTATGCTCGAGGAAGACCTGTACCAAGAAAAGGCACAGAAATAGGATCGCAATGGCGAGGATAGTTCTGTTTCTAAGCCGCATCGCTCAGTCGTAGCTCTGGTATACCATCCCCATTGGGGACAGAAATCGACTGGAATAAAAGGACACCCCATATCTGGCGCAGTCCCTGCGAAGCAGCTCGCGTTTCCAGTTTTAACGAGAGGTTGCGACAGCTCCCTGGCAAAACAGATTGTTAAATCATGACAATCAATTGTTAATTTAATGCTTTATGTGAACTATGTCCATTCAACATTAAAATTAGTCGTTAACCCTAAATAATCCCAACAGATCATTTAGGAATCTCAATCCCAAAGGCGTGGCATAAAGCCTTTCGCTGTCGGGACTCAATAACCCTAACCGCTTGGCTTCAGACAGGGCTTCGCTGATCTCATTCAAGGACACATCTGTCATCTGCTGGAACAGTGGGCGCTCCACCCCCATCGTCAGACGCAAGGCATTCATCATAAATTCAATGACTCTATCTTCAGGCAGGAGTTCACGACTTCCCAGCAGGGCGTCACCCTGAGACAAGCTTGATAGGTAACTCCCGGGATGGCGCTGTTTCCAACGGCGCTCAATGTTGCCATCGATGCCTGTCACCTTTGCGTGAGCACCGGCGCCAATCCCCAGATAGTCGCCGAAACGCCAGTAATTCAGATTATGCAGACACTGCCCTCCAGGCCGGGCAAAGGCAGAGATTTCATACTGCTCAAAACCGGCATTGACAAGAAGCTTCTGTCCCGCCTGCTGCATCTCCCAGATCAAATCTTCCATCGGCAACGCTGGTGGCTGCCGGTGAAAGCGCGTATTCGGCTCCAGGGTCAGCTGATAGTAAGAAAGGTGTTCTGTCGCCAGATCGATCGCCGTCTGCAGATCCACCATTGCCATCTTATGGGTCTGCATCGGCAGACCGAACATCAGATCGAGATTGATGCGTTCGAACCCTGCTTCTTTCGCGCTTTCCACCGCGCTCACCGCCTCCGCTGCAGTATGAATACGTCCCAGGGCCTGCAGGCTCTCATCATGGAAGCTCTGTACACCGAGAGAGAGGCGATTGACACCGGCATCCCGATAACCTGCAAAGTGGGATGCCTCCAACGTACCCGGATTGCCCTCCATGGTGATCTCGATCGCTTCCTCCAGCACCAGCTGTTTTCGTACCCCTGTCAGTAATCGCCCAATAGCTGCCGGTGTGAAAAGGCTAGGCGTGCCGCCACCGATAAATATCGACTGCAAGGGCCTGTCTAAAGTCAGTGGCGCTTCCAGTGCCAAATCTGTCAGCAGGGCATCTATATAGGCTGACTCATCCAGTGCATCACCCACTGCATGGGAGTTGAAATCGCAGTAGGGGCACTTACGTACACACCAGGGAATATGGATGTAGAGAGAGAGGGGGGGGAGCTTCAAGACGTTTTCATCAGGTTAAACGGCTGGGGATTTGATAACGCCAAGTACGCGGAGAAACGTGGTGCGCGCAAAGTGAATAACGATTCACCCTTTGCGTACCACGATTCCTTTCGCTCTTCACATGACAAGGCTCAGAAGATCAAGCCTTGTCCCGGGCTTTCAGATAGGCGAAATCGGAGATGGAACCCCACTCCCGCGAACCTTTGAGAAAACCCATGTAAGAGTCATAGACCTTTTTCGCGAAGTCGTCCTTACCAGCCAGCTCCTCCACCACTTCGCGGGAGAACCTACGCAGCGTCTCCAGCACATCGTCCGGATAGGTGCGGATATCGACCTTGTGCTTCTCCACCAGGGTCTTGAGTGCCGCGGGATTACGTGCCGTGTACTCCGCCAGCATCTCTTGATTGGCGATCTTGCAGGCATTGTGCACGATGGCCTGCAGGTCCTTGGGCAGGGCTTCGAAGGCCTTCTTATTAATCAGCGCCTCAAGGGTGGTGCCGGGCTCGTGAAATCCCGGGTAGTAGTAGTACTTGGCCGCCTTGAAGAGGCCGAAGGCCAGGTCATTGTAAGGATTGACCCACTCTGTAGCATCGATGGCGCCGGACTGTAGAGAGGTAAAGAGCTCACCCCCCGGCAGGTTGACCGGTGTACCGCCGGCACGTTTCAGCACCTCACCGCCCAGGCCGGGTATGCGCATCTTCAGTCCCTTGAGATCGCTAACGCTGTTAATCTCTTTATTGAACCAGCCACCCATCTGCATGCCGGTGTTCCCGCCAGGTGCGGGAATTAGACCAAAGGGCTCGTAGAGCTCACGCCACATCTCAACACCGCCACCGAAGTAGAGCCAGCCGTTCATCTCCTGCGCGGTCAGCCCGAAGGGAACGGTGGAGAAGAACTGGGCGGTCTCAGTCTTGCCTTTCCAGTAGTAAGCCGCACCGTGACCCATCTCCGCCGTGCCACGGGAAACCGCATCGAATACCTCAAAGGCCGGTACCAACTCTTTGGCGCCATAGACCTTAACGTGCATGCGACCACCGCTCATCTCATTGATGACTTCGGCGAGTTTGTTGGCCCCTGTTCCAAGGCCGGGGAAATTCTTTGGCCAGGTGGTAACCATTTTCCACTTGATATCCGCCTTGGCCTCCGCTGCCTGCATACCTGCCAAGCCCGCACTTGCGGCGAGGGCGCCTGCACCGACGTTTCTGATAAATTCACGACGTTTCATAGATCACTCCTTTTCTACTCTTCTATTTGTATTTGGTGGTCTTAAAGCCTGGGCTGCCAGTACGCTATCGAGCAGAGACCTCATCCCGCTTGATCGGACAGCAACCTGAGTCTAAAAATATAACGCAGCTTGGGCAGAAAAATGTAAAAAGTCGCACAGCACCCCTCTGCGAGAAGGCTGTACCAGTGGTTTTTTCCGGGGAATGAGCAATCCCAAGTCAGACTGAAGAGAGGTTGGCGTAGGCTACCACCAGCCATTTGCTGCCAACTTCCTCGAAATTGACCTGCACCCGGGCACTGCGTCCCTGGCCTTCGGCGTTGAGCACCACCCCTTCACCGAACTTGGCATGCCGTACCCGCTGACCCAGGTTGAAACCGCTGATTTCCACCGTATCCTGGTAGGGCGACCCACCGTATAGGGGCTGGCTGATAGACGGCCCACCTCGTACTTCCCGCATCAACTCCGAGGGGATCTCGCGGATGAAGCGAGAGGGCAGGGGATAGTTCTCACTGCCGTGCAGCCGGCGGCTCTCCGCATGGGAGAGATAGAGCACCTGCATGGCGCGGGTCATTCCCACATAGCAGAGCCTGCGCTCCTCTTCCAGACGCGTCGGGTCATCGGATGACATGCTGTGGGGGAAGAGTCCCTCCTCCACGCCGACCAGAAATACCAACGGGAACTCCAGTCCCTTGGCCGAGTGCAGGGTCATCAGCTGCACACAATCCTCATAGGGATCACCTTGAGTATCGCCCGCCTCCAGCGCCGCATGGGAGAGAAAGGCAGAGAGTTCATCCATCTCCTCATCCGCCTCTGCCTCATAGGTAAATTGGCGGGTGGCGTTAACCAACTCCTCCAGATTCTCCTTGCGGTCGACGCCTTTGCCGTCCCGGCTCTTCTCGAAGTGTTCAGGCAAACGGCTGGCGCTGAGGACCTGCTCAACCTTCCCCGGCAGACTGAGGTCTTGTACCTCGACTTGCAGCTCCTCCACCAGATCAAGAAATCCCCGGAGTGCTGTGGATGCCCGCTTGGGCATGGCCCCTCCCTTCAATAGATCCGATGCGGCCTGCCAGAGCGGACAGTCAAAATCCCGCGCATGCGCCCGCACCGCATCGATGGTCTTCGCTCCGATGCCTCTGGGCGGCATATTGACCGCCCGCTCGAAGGCCCCATCATCCTGCGGATTGTTAAGCAGACGCAGGTAGGCCAGCGCATCCTTGATCTCGGCCCGTTCGAAAAAGCGTAGGCCACCATAGACCCGATATGGGATTGCCGACTGGATCAGCGCCTCCTCAAACAACCGGGACTGGGCTGTCGTGCGATAGAGAATAGCCGCCTCAGTCCTGGCATGCCCCTCTTGTATATACTGGCGGATTCGCTCCACCACGAAACGGGCCTCGTCGATCTCGTTAAAGGCGGTATAGAGGTTGATCGGCTCCCCCTCTCCATCTTCGGTCCAGAGCTGTTTGCCGAGACGCGAGGTGTTGTTGTTGATCAGCGCATTGGCGGCATTCAGAATATTGCCGGTAGAACGGTAATTCTGCTCCAGCCGTACCAACTGGGTCGCTTGATGCTGTGTCTGAAGATTCTGAATATTCTCCACCCGCGCCCCACGCCAGCCGTAGATCGACTGATCGTCATCACCCACCACAAAGAGGTTGTTGCGCTGCCCGGAAAGCAATTGCAGCCATGCATACTGAATCGCATTGGTATCCTGAAACTCGTCTACCAGCACATGATGGAAACGCTCCTGATAGTGTTGCAGCACATCCGGCCTCTCACGCCATAATTCATGTGCCCGTAGCAGCAATTCTGCGAAATCCACCGAGCCACCACGTTCACAGGTAGCCTGGTACTCACTATAAAGGCGGATCATCTGCCGCTGATAGGGATCGCCACCGTCATCCAGATGCTGGGGTCGCAAACCCTCGTCCTTTTTGCCATTGATGAACCACTGAACTTGGCGGGGTGGCCAGCGCGCATCGTCCAGATCGAGGCTCTTCAGAAGACGCTTGATCATGCGAAACTGATCGTCAGAATCGAGAATCTGGAACGACTGGGGCAGCCCCGCCTCTTTCCAGTGGGCGCGCAGCAGGCGATGCGCCAGTCCGTGAAAGGTGCCAACCCACATCCCACCAAGGGGCTGACCCAGCAGCTCCTCGATGCGTTGACGCATCTCTTTCGCAGCCTTATTGGTGAAGGTCACCGCCATCACCGACCAGGGGGAGGCATTCTCTACCGCCAACAGCCAGGCAATACGATGCACCAGCACACGGGTCTTGCCGCTGCCGGCACCGGCCAGTACCAGCAGGTTACCCACCGGAGCGGTGACCGCTTCGCGTTGAGCATCGTTCAGGGGATCGAGTATCAGTGAGACATCCATGGGAGTATTTTATTAACCTGGCACCTTAATAGGCTATGTTCAGCCAAAGTCTGCCTGCCTGCAGCAAGGCATCAAAACGCCACTGTAGCACTCCTACAGTCAGTTTTGATAACGCAGTCTGTAGGCAGGCAGGCTTTGGCCTGTCTTTATAAAATTCATCTGTTAGGGGCTTCAAGCATGCTCTTGATCAAGACACGGCTCGCAGCCAATGGTGATCTCCCTGGCAAGAGCCATATCGCAGAGCAAGGGCATGCTTGAAGCCCTGAACATAGCCTATTAAGGTGCCAGGTTAATAACTGGCTTATCCGTTAGAATTATCTAAAAGAACAACATGATTACTGAGGCTTACCCATGCAGATCCTGGCTGGCGACATCGGCGGCACCAACACCCGGCTGACACTCTATAATGCCACTTCTCCAACCAGACACGAACCGCTCAGGGAGGAAACCTACCCCAGTGCCGCTTTCGATAGTCTCGACGCTATCCTGCAACGTTTCCTCGAGACATCACCCGCTGAACGAATAGAACGGGCATGCTTTGGTATCGCCGGTCCCGTGATCGATCAAGTCTGCAATGCCACCAATCTGCCATGGCGGGTTGCCGCCAGGGAGATCGAGGAAACATTCAACTTCGATGCAGTCTGGCTGTTAAACGATCTGGAGGCTAATGCCTGGGGTATCGAGGCACTACCGGAGGAGGATCTCCTGACCCTCTCCTCCGGCCATGGTGAAGCAAAGGGCAATCGATCCATCATCTCTGCAGGTACCGGACTCGGTGAAGCAGGTCTCTTTTGGGATGGCCGTGGTTATCAGCCCTTCCCCTCCGAGGGCGGTCATAGCGACTTCAGTCCCAGCAATCTGTTGGAGTTTGAACTCTACCAGTGGCTGGCCGATCAATACGGTCATGTCAGTTGGGAGCGTCTGGTCTCCGGCCCCGGCCTGGAGAATCTGCATCGATTTTTAACCAAATATCGGCAACATAAGACCCCCGATTGGCTGCTCCAGCAGATGTCGGAACTAGGCAAAGCGCCAGCCATCTCCAATGCTGCACTGCAAGCGCTCGACCCCATTTGTGTCGAGGCGCTGGACCTCTTCATATCTCTGTATGGTCGTGAGGCAGGCATCCACGCCCTCAAGATCATGGCCACTGGGGGCGTCTATCTGGGCGGCGGTATCGCACCCAAGATTCTAACCAGACTGAGAAATGGTGGCTTTTTGGCTGCCTTTCACGACAAAGGAAGGATGCGGCCCCTTATGGAAACTATGCCTGTGCACGTGATCCTGAACGATAAGGCCGCCCTGCTGGGGGCGGCCCGGTTTGCTGCACTTCAATGACTGAGGGTGGTGACCGGAGATGGAGTTAAAATCCACTTCCGATCACAGACTCAGATTACCGCTGATTACTCAAACGGCTTGGGAGCAGGTGTGTTGTCGGTTGAAGGCGGCAGAATCGGCATCTGAAAAGCCGGCTGATCACCCGTCAGGCTCTTCAGAAAAGCCACAATCTGCATGTTTTCCGCATCGGTGAACTTCTTGCCCAACTGCAGACGCCCCATTACATCGACCGCTTCTGTCAGGGTCTCTGCCTCTCCGTCGTGGAAGTAGGGATAGGTCATCTCCACGTTACGCAGGGTTGGCACCTTGAATTTGAACCGGTCCGCATCCTTTCCGGTCACCGCACTCAAACCCTCTGCCGGGCTCTTGGCCTGATAGGGTTCCATGATGCCCATCTTCTGAAAGGAGTTACCGCCTATAGCCTCACCATTATGGCAAGCCACGCAACCACTCTCTTTAAAGAGTTTGTAGCCTGCTATTTGGTCGGCGCTCAATGCCTCCTTGTCACCCAGCAGCCACTGATCGAAGGGAGCATTCGGTGTCACCAGGGTTTTTTCGAACTCAGCGATAGCCTGGGTTACCTCATCGATAGTGATCTTATCAGTACCAAAAACCTGCTTGAATTCCATGACATACTCAGGAATCGAAGTCAGCACATTGATCGCCAGCGTATGAGTAAATGCCATCTCACCGGGATTGGCGATCGGGCCACCCGCCTGGGCTTTCAGATCTGCTGCGCGGCCATCCCAGAACTGGGCCACATTGAGACTGGAATTGAGTACTGTCGGTGCATTGATGGGACCCTGCTGCCAATTGTGGCCGATCGATGTTTTCAGATTATCCGTACCCCCCATGCTCAGGTTGTGGCATGAGTTACAGGAGATAAAACCCGATTTAGAGAGCCTTGGATCGAAATAGAGTTTCTTACCCAGCTCAACCTGACCCAGGTTGATATTCTGAACCGGTTTTATAGGTTGAATTGGCTCATCAACTGCCTCAGCAGCACCGGTCGCAAGCAGTAAAGCCAGTGAAATAGTGGTTAACTTGAGATTCATTTCCATTACCTTTTAGTTGTAGGCTTGGTAAAAGCCATCCTCTTGAGTTGGTTAATCGGCACTGCCGATTTTTGGCATGAATAATTACATGCCGCTAACCTTATTTTTTGTAACTTTTCACCTGGCAGGGCCTTGTCCACTCAATATTTCTTTCAGATACTGAATTACCCTGTTCCAAGCAAGGAATATTTTAGACTTAGTCTAAATCTAAAACAGTGATGCAGATCAACTGATTTGACTAACCGACAAGACAACAGAAGGAGGGGGAGCTAGGGGGCTTGATTTCTCACACGGATGACCACATCGGCGGTCTCCATCACCGTACCATCCGGCAGGTCGCTTTGCAGGAAGAGGGGGACAAGGCGCTCTTTCATATCGATGAGGTCGCCAGTATCAACGTTGAAGAAGTGGTGGTGCCGACTCGCATTGGAATCGTAGAAGGTCTTGGAAGCATTAATATGGATCTCTCTGACCAGGCCCTTTTCAGCAAACAGACCAAGTGTATTGTAGATGGTTGCCTTTGATACCCTGCCACCATTTTTATTCACAAGATCAAGCAACTGGTCAGCTGTAATATGCTGGTTTCGAGAAAACAGTGTCTCGGCGATGATACGTCGTTGCGTAGTCACAAAAATGCCATGCTCTGTCAGCATCTGCTCGACCGGCTTTTTCTTGTGGGGCGCATTATGCAGGTTTGTGGTCATCCTACTAGTATAGGGAGATATGGTGGTCAAACACAATAACTGACTGAAATTAGTCCGATTTAAGCCAATCTTAATTCAGGCTGTGTCAGTGTATAGATCCGTCGTGAGGAGATCTTGATCTATCTTAGGCAAAGACTATCAACACCATTGAAACAACCATTAGCTTCCAATCAATTTTAGAACTATTCTAGTGCCACGAAGAGTCATGAACTCGACGTTTTTAATCCATAGAACAACCAAATTTCGGAGACCCAGATATGGAACTCAAAGGTAGTAAGACCGAGCAAAATCTGAAAGATGCTTTTGCCGGAGAATCCCAGGCAAATCGCCGTTATCTCTACTTCGCCGCCAAAGCCGATGTAGAAGGCTACAACGATGTTGCCGCCCTGTTCCGCTCCACCGCCGAAGGTGAAACCGGCCATGCCCACGGCCATCTCGAGTACCTGGAAGCGTGCGGCGATCCCGCAACCGGCATGCCCTTCGGCCCGACCGGTGACAACCTGAAGACCGCCGTTGCCGGTGAAACCCATGAGTACACCGATATGTACCCAGGTATGGCAAAGACCGCTCGTGACGAGGGTTTCGATGAGGTAGCTGACTGGTTCGAGACACTGGCCAAGGCCGAGCGTTCTCATGCCAACCGCTACCAGAGAGCACTGGACGAGATGGACTAAACAAGGCACATCTCAGTCAGATAGGGCGGCCCACAGGGGCCGCCCTCAGACCCCATCAGGAGCAGAAGAGCAATGGCAGGACCCTCAGGACAGCGTGAAGGCAATCTGGATGCCCCCACCAGGCACCCGATCGATTGGAAAAATCCCGATTATTACGATGAGGAAAAGCTCCTCGCTGAGATGGAGCGGGTCTTCGACCTGTGCCATGGCTGCCGACGATGCGTCAGTCTTTGTCAAAGCTTCCCCACCCTGTTCGACCTGGTCGATGAATCCGAGACCTTTGAAGTCGACGGCGTGGACAAGAAAGATTACTGGCAAGTGGTGGACCATTGCTACCTGTGTGACCTCTGCTATATGACCAAATGCCCCTACGTACCCCCCCATGAGTGGAATATCGATTTTCCCCATCTCATGCTTCGCGGCAAGGCGGTCAAATACAAAAAAGGCGACGTCAAATTGCGTGACCGCGTGCTCACCAGCACCGACAATCTCGGAAAACTGGCCGGTATTCCCGTGGTTTCCAGCGTGGTCAACCGATTCAACAAGGCAAAGAACTTCCGTGAGATCCTCGACCACACATTGGGGGTGCATCCGGAGGCCAAACTCCCCGAATTCCACAGCCAGCCGCTACGCAAGCGCCTGGCTGACAGAAGAGCAAGCAATGCCCAAGGCACCCCGGCGGGCAGAGCCACCGGCAAGGTTGCGCTGTTCGCCACCTGCTACGGCAACTACAACGAACCCCATGTGGGCGAAGACCTGGTTGCGGTATTCGAGCACAACGGCATCCCCGTGACCATTGCCGAAAAAGAGCAGTGCTGCGGCATGCCGAAACTGGAACTGGGCAATCTCGATGCGGTCGAGGCCGCCAAGAATGCCAACATTCCCGAACTGGCCAAACTGGTCGATGAGGGCTGGGATATCGTCGCCCCAGTGCCCTCCTGCGCGCTGATGTTCAAACAGGAGCTGCCGCTGCTGTTTCCCGACGAACCCGAGGTGAAGAAAGTGGCGGACGCCATCTTCGATATCTTCGAATACCTGATACTGCGGCACAAAGCAGACCTACTCAAGACTGACTTCAAGCAGGGTCTTGGCAAAGTGGCCTATCACGCTGCCTGTCACCAGCGGGTACAGAACATCGGCGCCAAGACCAAGGAACTGCTCTCTCTGATCCCGGATACCGATGTCACAGCAATTGAACGCTGCTCGGGCCATGACGGGACTTATGCGGTGAAGAGCGAGTTTCACGAACATGCCATGAAGATCGGCAAACCGGTGGTCAACCGGGTCAAGCAGGCTGAGGCCGATCACTATGGCAGTGACTGTCCCATGGCGGGGCACCACATCGAAAACGGCCTGCGAGATGGCAGACAGCCTGAGCACCCCATCAGTCTGGTGCGTAAGGCTTACGGATTATAAATTCAGTATCGGGGAACCACTATGTCGAACGAAGGTTATCACGAGCCAGTCGAGCAACTCAGCAACGAAACCCGCGACATGCATCGTGCCATTGTCTCACTGATGGAGGAGCTGGAAGCGGTCGATTGGTACAACCAGCGGGTAGATGCCTGTACCGATCCCGCCCTGCGCGCCATCCTCGCGCACAACCGGGATGAAGAGAAGGAGCACGCCGCCATGGTGCTGGAGTGGATCCGTCGCCAGGACCCGTCCTTCGATAAAGAACTCAAGGACTACCTGTTCACCGAAAAAACCATTGCACATGAATAATCGAATGCAGGAGAGATTCATGACCGAACTGTCACACGACGACCTTTACAGCCTCGAAGAGTATGCACGTATCCGTCAGGAATTCCGCGCCAAGGTCATCGAGCACAAAAAGACCCGGCGCCTGCCGATCGGCCCAAACGCAGCCCTCTATTTCGAAGATGAACTGACCATGCAGTATCAGGTACAGGAGATGCTGCGCATCGAAAAGATTTTCGAACCGGACGGTATTCAGGACGAGCTGGATGTCTACAACCCGCTCATACCAGACGGGATGAACTGGAAGGCTACCTTCATGATGGAGTATGTCGATGAGGAAGAGCGTAAAGCGGCGCTGTCTCAACTGATCGGCGTTGAATCACACATCTGGGTCCAGGTAGAAGGCTTTGACAAGGTTCGTCCTGTTGCCAACGAAGACCTGGAGCGTTCCACGGAAGAGAAGACCTCATCTGTCCATTTTCTGCGCTTCGAACTCAGCGAAGCGATGATCAGTGCCCTCAAGAACGGTTCTAATCTATCGGCAGGCATTGATCACCCGGTCTATGACTATCGTGTGGATGACATACCCTCGCCGGTAAAAAAATCACTGGTCAGCGATCTCCACTAAGGCGACACCAGTCATAACAGATCAGGGTACTTAAGCCTAAGGGCCTGCACGGATCTGTTGTATAAAACCATAGACCCTCTACTTTGCAGCCTAACTGCTTGTAGAGGGTTTTTTCTTTCTCTCAATGAACCCCTGTCAGATCCATCAATACAGTGAGGCAAGTGGTGGCATATGAAAGCATCGGTCTACATCGCGATGAGTCTGGATGGATTTATTGCAAGAAAAGACGGCGCACTGGACTGGCTGGATGAAGCAAACGCAGCCGTCCCCAAGGGTGAAGACTGTGGCTATCAGGCGTTTATGGAATCGATCGACACGTTGATCATGGGACGAAAAAGCTATGAGAAAGTGTTGTCATTCGGTCAATGGCCCTATGGGGAAAAGCCTGTCATCGTGCTGAGCAGCCATTCGATTGTATTTCCGCGCGACCTGCCAAACACGGTCTCTCATTCTTCGGAATCACCAAAAGACCTGTTGGAGCGACTCTCGAAAGCAAGGGTTACGCACGTGTATATCGATGGCGGGAACACGATTCAACGGTTCCTTTCAGTCGGATTGATCGATGAGATCACGATAACGGTAATCCCGATAATTCTTGGAGACGGCATACCCCTGTTCGGCCCGCTCGAAAATGACATCCACTTAACCCATTTACGGACTAACGTATTTGATTTTGGATTTGTACAGACAACTTACGCCTTAGCACCTAAGCCTTTACAAGGAGAGTAGACGGCCAATGCCTCTATGCCGGTGGTGACGGCAGCCGGCCATCCACCAGGAACTGCGACCGAGAGTAAACTCTGGTGCCTGCTGTTTTATTGTAGAAAGCGATCTCATCCTCGCGGGTATCGCAAAGCCAGGATTGTTTCCACGACGGACCCGCTTCAGAAAAAGCGCCCGCATCGAAGAGGGCGATATTCAAACCCGCATCAGGATCTCTGGCCGAGCGGTAGATAAACAGCTCAATGCCCGCCTCACGCATCTGTCCTCCCAGTTGTTGGGTCTCCTTGTAGCTCATAGGATTTGTCAGTGCGGTTGCATAGGTATCGAAGGGCGCTTCATGCAGACACAACCCCCGCTCTGTCGCATAACGTGCTGCAAAAAGCGTATGTGCCGTGGTCAGCCTGCCATCGGGGGGAGGCTCCACCATGTCTGACCAGAAGACCAGACGATAATAGGCTGTCTCCGCCAGTGCCGGTGCGATATCCAGCGCACCGTAAAACAGACTGGGCTCAAATCGTGTACCGAATCTGGAGCCATATTCGAGGGGGGGATATCGAAAAGGCGAGTAGAGCAGATAGTCCAAATGAGCCGTGCCGGGTGGGGCAGGGGGCTTGCTCATTTCCAACAGCTCCTCCAGCAGCGCCTGTTCGGCCAGATCATCGACCAGTGCACGGGTCGCAATCTGCGCCTGGCTCTCGACGACCCGGATCAGTTCTCCCTCAAGTTGTCTCGGGACAACCGCCTCCCTGCAGGCAGCCCATATATCCATTAAACCTTCCCACGCATCGCATCCAGGTATTCAACCACCCGGATCAGACCGGGTACGGACTTTATCTGATCTGCAGGGATACCACCGATATGGCGGTTCTCTGTCTGCATCCAGTGCTTCAGATCACCCGGCTTCCCGCCCACCAGAACGTAGAGACTGCGGTAAACGCGAACCAACAAGAGCGCCAGTTCGCCCGACTTGCTGCGGGGATCCAGCCCGGCTCGGTGAAAGGCCGTACGGTCCCGACCCACCACCTTGCCGAGATCATCCTGGGTCAGCCCCAATGCCTTACCCGCACTGAGCAATGCCTTGGTCAGGGTTGTGGATTCGTTGGGTTTTTCGACTCTATGTGCGTGCATAACTTACTCTATTTAGGCGCATATACAATATATAGTATTTAATTGTTGCTAATGCAACATATTAATTCCGATTCAATGATGTTGTTCATTCAAATTAAAAGAAATAAGAGTGGCGATAATCTCACGCCCATCAGGGTGATTTTTCACCGCCGGATAGTGCTGGTTTTCCTGACTCGAGATATCTCTCTGCACCTCCCAGAGAAAACCAGACTCTGTGTAACACCAAGGTCATGACGGCTGTCTATAACAATAATGGGCCTGCGGAGAAAATAATGATTCACAAAAAAACGGACGCTGAAACACATGAAGTGTTTAATCAACCGAGTCCACTTGAGGGTTATAACGCCTATACATCGGACAATACTCTGCAACACTACGTAAACATTTTCGGTGGTGGCTGGGGTAAAGAGATCCTGAGAGACTATGGCCACTTGACTGGAAACGAGCTCCAGCAAGCGGGTTTTGATGCCAACCGATGTAAACCGGAATTTCAAAGCCATGATCGCTTCGGTCACCGTATTGATCTGGTCAAATACCACCCGGCTTACCACCAGTTAATGAAAGCTGCAATCGAGGCCCGCCATCACAGCCTGCCATGGATTGATGAGAGGGCTGGTGCACATGTTGTCAGGGCAGGTATTGAGTATCTGCATACACAGGCAGACCCAGGCAGTGGATGCCCCCTCACCATGACGTTTGCCTCGGTACCAGTCATAAGCCAGGAAGCGGAAATAGCAAAGACTTGGCTGCCCAGAATCACCGCAAATCAATACGACCCGAGCAATATCCCATTTTATGAAAAGCCGGGCCTGACCATCGGCATGGCCATGACCGAAAAGCAGGGCGGGTCCGATGTACGTGCAAACACCACCTATGCCTATCCACTTGATACTCCAGGTCCTGGAAAAGAATACGAACTTGTAGGCCACAAGTGGTTCTGTTCTGCCCCAATGTGTGATGCGTTTTTAGTACTTGCCAACACTGACAAAGGACTCACCTGTTTTTTACTTCCACGCTGGAAGCCCGATGGTAGTAAAAACGCCATGCACATTCAGCGCATCAAAAACAAAATGGGTAACGTCTCCAATGCCTCATCCGAAGTCGAGTACAAAGGTGCATTTTCATGGATGATCGGTGAGGAAGGGCGGGGAATCGGCACAATCTTGAAAATGGTTGCGCTGACACGCTTCGACTGCATGGTCGGCTCGTCAGCTATTATGAGGCAAGCCACCGCTCAGGCCATACACCATACCGGTGAGCGGCAAGCATTTGGCAGGAATCTGCATGAACAACCACTGATGCAAAATGTGCTGGCGGATCTTGCACTGGAGTCTGAAGCCGCACTAGCCATCAGTATGCGGTTGGCATATACGCTGGATATGCGTGACGAGTATGAGAAATCCCTCTTTCGAATCGGTGCAGCAATTGGTAAATACTGGATCTGTAAACGTGCAGCACAACTCACCTATGAAGCCATGGAATCCATTGGTGGTGTTGCAGTTGTGGAAGATAATGTCCTCGCCCGCCTCTACCGGGAGTCGCCCATCAATGCCATCTGGGAAGGATCAGGCAATATCCAGTGTCTAGACGTTTCAAGAGTCATGAGAAAACAGCCGACGGTGATCGATGTGTTCATCCTTGAACTTGAAAAAGCTGCAGGTCACATAGCGCAATTCGACTCTACACTAAACAAGTTAAAAGACGAACTCATGAAAGATCTCGAAATGGAACACCTGCTTCGCAGGCTGGTTGAGAAGATGGCCCTGCTCTGGCAGGCATCCACACTGATTCAATACTCAGAACCAACTATTGCTGACGCTTTCGTCTCAAGCCGACTTAGTGGAGACTGTGGCCATATGTACGGCACACTCCCAATAACCAATTTTAGGGAAATCATCACCCGGTCGAAACTTAAACTGGAGAAATAATCACGTTTAATACCGGCAATCATCAATACACAAAGCAGAATCTTATTCCACCATTGTATCTATTTTCTCGAAAACTCCCAGGCTACGCCCTCAGTTTTTCCACACCAATGACTGGTAGAGAAACGGTATAGTCTAACAGCGTGTATAACGTGGAAGAATTTGAACGGCTAAAAGTTGTGTTCATTATGCGAGCATAAAAAGGCGCACACGGAATGCCTGTATATTTCACCCTATCCTTTACAAAAAACTACCCTGTTTCGGCCGCTATTCTTGGCCTCATATAGATTCTTGTCGCCGTTCTTCATCCAATGCTTCCAGTCTCTAACTGAATTCAGACCAGCCACACCAATACTGACCGTTACCGTACGACCGGGTATTAATGAAAGTTTTTCAATACCCTTTCTTATTTTTTCTGCTATGTCGATGCTATTGGCTTCATCGGTGTTGTAGAGCAGAACCAAAAACTCTTCTCCACCGATTCTGAATACTTTATCACTGTCTCGAAGAAAGTCCTTTAAGAATACCCCCAGCTGTTTGAGGACGTGATCCCCAATCTCATGGCCTAGTTCATCATTAATCATCTTGAAATGGTCAACGTCCATGATAATTAGTGTGAAAGCAGTATTTGTTCGATTAGCTTGATGTATCGCCTGTTCCAGAGAGTCTTTAAGCAGTGTTCTATTGTACAGACCGGTTAGCTTGTCTGTAATCGCCTGTTTGTGCAGTTCGCTATATTGCCTGGCTATGATATGAAGAAAAATAGCCGAATATGCACTGACCAATGCGAATGTTACGGAAAACCTGGTGGCTTCATGTGTCTCAAAAAGGCTCCATGCTATTGGAACATTGACCAGTGCAAATACTATATTCGATATCCATGCCTGACGCTCTGACATCATAAAGTAATACAACAGCACTGTTGAATAACACCAATAGGTGCCGGTTATTCCAATTTTTTCCGTTAGATAGGCCACAAACAAAGTCGTAAAAGGGCCCAGCCAGATAAACGTATAGATAGTTTTATAGCTTTTTTTATGACATCTCCAGGCAACAAAATATAGACTCAACGAGGTAATCACGGCACCTATACCAATTCCCTCGTGTTGATAAGTCAGGTGATAAAAAGCAAAAGGCAATACCAGGGTTCCAGCGGTGACAGAAAGCCAGAAAGTTGATTTAAGATGAAAATCAGTTTCATGCCGTGAGGTTAAATCATCCATATATATGAAGAGCCCTTATTATTTTTAACGAAAAATCGATAATACCACTTTTTTGCAAAGACACCTGAATCCATCATTCGCCAGCAAAGTTTTACTGACATTAACTTCAAGAGACGCTCTAAAAAGTCACGCAAAGCGCTGTATCTTGATGAAATGGATCGCATTATTCCTTGGTAAAATCTTACCGCAACAACCATGAAGATGAAAAAAACGCATAAAGATAATACGAATTTGGACGATATTACACTGGGTTGACGGTTCAAATTTAATGGAGGGGATTCACTGTGACCGGTAATTACAATAATGTTATTGCGTCTCAAAAAGAGGGGATCGAGAAAAAGAGCGCATATCTTGTAGGTGGCGGTATTGCATCGCTGGCAGCGGCAGCGTACTTGATAAGAGACGGCCACATGTTCGGCGAGAAGATCACGATTTTAGAGCAACTCGATATAAATGGCGGCTGCCTGGATGGCAGCGGGAACGCTATCGATGGCTACATCATGCGCGGTGGGCGGGAAATGGAGGCACACTATGAGTGCACATGGGATCTTTTTTCGTTTATTCCTGATCTGAAACGTAAAGATCCTGATGCGCCATTCACCAGCCCAGAGCCAGCGCTTGTTTCCGACCCAGAACGTACAGTTTTAAAACGGATTCGCGATATCAACCAATGGGATCCCAACTCCTCCAAATGCCGTCTGATGAGCAACTGTGGTGAACCGGATCGAGACCCTTCGTTAGGGCTCTCCCTGAGTCATGTGTTGGAACTGACGAAGTTGACCCTGAAGACTGAAGAAGAACTGGGTGCAACAACCGTGGAAGAGTTTTTTTCAGACTCTTTTTTTAAAACCAATATGTGGTATTTCTGGACATCCATGTTTGCAATGGAAACGTGGCACTCGGTAGTAGAGATGCGGCGCTATATGCAGCGCTTCATGCACCTGATGCCGACTATGAGCAAACTGGAAGATATTCTGTTTACCACCTATAACCAATATGAGTCCATGGTCTTGCCGCTGCAAACCTGGCTCAAGAGTGAAGGCGTTAACTTTGATTTAAAAACTCAGGTCACTGATCTGGATATTGAGATCGTAAACGGTGAAAAGACCGTGACCGCCATCCATTTGCTTCGTGGTTCTTCAAAGACGAGTGAAATAATTGCCACAACAGTGGACGACCTGGTGTTCGTTACCAATGGCTCGATGGTAGAGAATTCCACCACAGGCAATACTAATGAACCTGCAATTCTTAAACGGGAAACTGGTGCTTGCTGGCAGTTATGGAAAAATATTGCTGCAAGAGACCCTGCTTTTGGTCGGCCTGAGGTTTTTTGTTCAGACATCGACAAAAGCAAGTTTGTCTCTTTCACCATTACTGCAACAGACTCGCCGATTGCGGATTTGCTAAAAGAATTTACCGGCGTGGATCCCTATTCTCACAAAGCTGTGACCGGCGGCATCATGACGATCAAAGACTCCAGCTGGCTCATGAGTGCAACCTGCAACCGACAGCCACAGTACAGGAGTCAGCCTGTCGGTGACTACCAACCAAAACAGCATAAGGATGACCCGGACAAAAACGTACTGGCTATCTGGGCTTACGGCTTGTTTCCAGACAATACTGGTGACTACGTGAAAAAGAAGATGAGCGATTGTACCGGTGAAGAGCTGCTGACAGAGCTACTCTACCATTGGGGAGCCAAAGACCAGATTCCAGCTATTATGAAGACGGTCAAAGTTATCCCTTGCATGATGCCATATATCACCAGCCAATTTTTACCGCGCGTCAAAGGTGACCGTCCGGAAGTTATTCCTGAAGGAAGTAAAAATCTTGCCTTTTTAGGGCAGTTCACCGAGATACCTGATGATTGTGTATTTACCGTCGAGTATTCTGTTCGCTCGGCAATTACGGCTGTTTACAAGCTACTTGGCATAACGGATAAGACCCCGCCAGAAGTTTACCCCTCCAAGGACGACGTGCGCGTGATCATCAAGGCGAGCGAAACGATGCATGACGGCAAAATTCCCGGAGAACACCTTCTGGCTCACCTACTGAAAGGCACAAGCCTACAAGGTTTGCTGAAATGACGAGGTAACCAATAAACGCTACGTGTTATTGATATGAAAACCGTATTAAAAAATTTAGCTTTTCTTGTGTCCGTTTTTGCCTTGAGCATTTGCAGTACCGCCGGAAGATCATCGCAAACCGAAACGGATCCGCTTTCAGGTAAAACCGTTATTCTGGCCATTGATGGAGGTGGAATTAAGGGCGTCATTCCTGCGACATTTATCAAGCATATTGAGTCCGCATTAAGGAAACCGTCTTACCAGTTATTCGATGTAATAGGAGGAACATCTACTGGTGGCATCATTTCAGCCGCCCTCACCACACCCAAGAAAACCACCGGTCACCCATACACCGCTGAAGAAATAGTAAATATTTACCGTTCTGATGGGGGCAAAATCTTTCTCGCTCAGGAATGTGAGGTTGAGCTATGCGCGACTTACTATGCCGATAACGGTAGCGGAGGTGGGGTTGAGCCCTACTTGCAAAAAATGTATGGCCCAGACGTTTCACTTGTTAGTAGTCGCGAAAAAATGCAATCTTTAGCCGGTAACCGTGTAAAACATATGTTCACTACTTCGTACATTGTGAATAACAGCCAGAAAAAAGCATCAAAACCTGTTCGCGGTGAAGACTTTGGTCCCTATCTTTTTAACTGGTTTGATGCTGTCAATAACCCTGCTACCGATAACTACCATGTATGGGAGGCCGCCAGAGGAACGAGTGCTGCTCCAACATATTTTCCGATTGCTAATGTGGGTGGCAAAACTCCCCCCAGGTCTGCAGCGGCCAACAAATGGGTAGTTGACGGTGGAACCATGTCAAATAACCCAGCCACTTGGGGCGTCACGGAAGCCTTGAGAACAGGTATGGCTTCGCGCCTGGAAGACATAATTGTTATTTCAGTGGGGACGGGAATATATGAAGGTGGTGCAGGTGTAGGCATTAATAGCAATGCGGTAACGGGTATCGTTCCAGTAGCTGGTAATTGGAGCACGACCCCCTGGATGGTCGAGAAGCTGGACGACCTTGAGGGCGCTGATCATAACAGGGGTGTATTGATGAGCATCGTGTTTAACGCCGTTCAAACGGTCACAAACAGCCAGTTGACTGCATTGAAACAAGCAGGACTCAAATATTATCGGCTCGAGCCTGAACTCACTTACGCACAAAGTCATATGGATAACATACATCCGCGCAATATCCAGTCATTAATTGCAACTGCTAATGCGTACATAAATGGAGAAGGAGCAGAAATGTTCAAGGCTATTTTGAATGATTTGCGGTAACGAATAGTAACGCGAATACGAACACCGCGAATATCGGGGTTAGGTCTTGCGGTTTACCTACAAGTATAAGCCCGGCGTCCACTTCCGCAGGACTCCGGGCAATTGTCGACGCTGCATTACCACCGATTGAGGGTTAGGATGAATGACTGCTCTTAGCACGATTCGGAAAGAATACTAGCCACGTCTAATGGTTCGCTTTGGTCACATTAGGGGCTTCCGGCAAGCGCCGCCAAGAGCTATCCAGCAATACGATCCTCGTGCATTCTTATGGCAGCCATAATTTCGACCAAATTGGCCTGTTCTCGAGTTTATTTACCTGATTACGACATTAATTGTCTAGAACAACAACACTGAATCTATCAGTCACTATTCAACTGTCACCGATTTCGCCAAATTCCTCGGCTGATCCACATCTGTCCCTTTCAATATCGCTACGTGGTACGCCAATAGTTGCAGCGGAATGCTGTAAACGATAGGCGCTGTGGTCGGATAAATATCGGAGAGTGTGAGGTTCTGGTAGTTGTCCAGGTCGATTTTGACTTTCTGGTCGCTGAAGAGGAAAAGCTCTCCGCCTCGTGCACGGACTTCCTGCAGGTTCGATAGCACTTTTTCCAACAGGGGATCGTCCGGTAAAGCACAGACTACCGGCATCTCTGCATCGACCAGTGCCAGAGGACCATGCTTCAGTTCACCAGCGGGATAGGCTTCTGCATGGATATAGGAGATCTCTTTCAGCTTTAATGCTCCCTCCATGGCGACCGGGTAGAAGCAGCCTCGACCGAGGAAAAGTGCATGTTGTCGGTCGGCAAAGGCATTGGCCATTGTCTTGATGGCATCGCTCAGCTCCAGTACCACTTCAACCTGACGGGGTACGGCATGCAGTTCATTTACCAGCACCTGCTCATCCGCCTCGCTCAATCCTTGGCGTTTAGCCAGCGCCAGGGTCAATAGGCGCAGGGCAACCAATTGAGTAGTGAATGCCTTGGTCGATGCCACGCCGATTTCAGGTCCGGCCCGTGTCATCAGGGCGACATTGGATTCTCTGACCAGGGAGCTCTCCGGTACATTGCAAATACACAGGCTACCGATGTAGCCCATGCTATTTGCCGCTCGAAGCGCCGCAAGGGTATCAGCAGTTTCGCCAGATTGTGAGATGGTGAGAAAAAGCGTATCCGGTGACACCACGACTTTGCGATAGCGGTATTCACTCGCCACTTCGATACTGCAGGGTATGCCGATCTCTTCCAGCCAGTACTTTGCGACCAAGCCGGCATGGTAGCTGGTGCCACAGGCCACGATCTGTACCTGTTTGGTCTTGTCGAACAGGGTTTTGGCTTCGTGACCGAAGCTCTCTTCCATCAGCCTGCCTTTGTAGATCCTGCCTTCCAGCGTCTCTGCAATTACGCCGGGCTGTTCGTAAATCTCCTTCAGCATGTAGTGGCGGTAGGGGCCCTTGTCCACGCTGTCGGCATTCAGCTTTGATGTCTTTTCCTGACGCGCAACCTGCTCTCCTACCTTATCGAAAATCGTTATTTTCTCGCGGCTGATCTCCGCCACGTCACCCTCTTCCAAAAACAGAAATCTTTGGGTAACGGGTAATAACGCAGCCACATCAGAGGCGATGAAATTTTCACCTTCACCCAAACCGATCACCAGGGGACTGCCTTCCCGTGTCACGATAATTCTGTCGGACTCCTCAGGACAGGCGACCGCCATCGCATAGGCACCGGTCATCTCTTTAGAGGCTTCTTTAACCGATTGGAAAATATCCAATCCCTCTGCTAACTTGCTTGCCAGAAGATGCGCGATGACTTCCGTATCGGTTTCCGAGGTAAAGACAAATCCCAGGGATTCCAGCCTGGTACGTAGCTCACTATGGTTTTCGATAATGCCATTGTGTACAACGGCCACCCGCTCTCCACTCATGTGAGGATGCGCGTTCAGTTCCGAAGGCCTGCCATGGGTTGCCCATCGCGTATGCGCAATACCCAACAGGCCATTGGCACCAGTATCTGCAACGATGTCATCAAGATTAGACACCTTGCCAATGGTCCTGAATCTCTGTATTCCCCCTGACGCTTCCCTAACCGCCAGTCCGGCAGAATCGTAACCCCGATATTCCAGTCTCCTCAGGCCTTCCATCAGAATGGGAACCACATTGCGCTGGGCGATGCCGCCAACAATGCCACACATATCTCTACCTCTCAGGATGACTTGGTTTTCTTGACCGGTCGTTGCCAGCCTTCGATACTGATCTGCTTGGCCCGACTCAGACTAAGCGTTTCCGCAGGTGTATCTTTTGTGATGGTGGAACCTGCGCCGATGGTCGAACCTTCAGCCACGGTCACAGGCGCAACCAGTTGGCTGTCCGACCCGATGAAGGCACGGTCACCGATAACAGTCTGGAATTTATTCGCACCATCATAGTTGCAGGTAATGGTGCCGGCACCGATGTTGACCTCACTGCCTACCAAGCTATCACCAATATAGCTGAGATGATTGATCTTGCTTTTGGCGGCAACCTGACTTTTCTTAATTTCTACAAAGTTACCCACATGCACCTGATCGGACAGATGGCTTTCCGGTCTGATGCGGGCAAAAGGGCCAATACGACAACCACTACCGATTTCCGCATCCTCAATGACACTGTTAGCCAGGATCTCTGTATCGACACCGATACGACTGTTTTTAATGACTACATTTGGGCCAATGTGAACTCCATCCGCCAATACCACTTCACCTTCAAACAGTGCATTGATATCGATCGTCACATCCTTGCCCACAGTCAGATTACCGCGGATATCCAGTCTCGACGGGTCACTCAGGCTAACCCCTGACTGCATCAGTTCATCGGCCTGTTGTCTTTGGAAGTGTCGCTCAAGGTGTGCCAATTGTTTCCTGTCATTCACACCCATGACCTCTTCTTCGGAAACCGGATGCACTACCTGGATATTGACCCCATCATTGACGGCCATCGAGATGATATCCGTCAGATAGTACTCATTCTGCGCATTATTGTTTTCAATTCGTCCCAGCCAGGTTTCGAGGCGAGATCGGCTGACTGCCATGATGCCGGTATTGATCTCGGCAATCTCAAGCTCACGCGCTGTGGCGTCTTTCTGCTCGACGATACGGATCACACGATCGTCTCTGTCGCGTACGATGCGGCCATAACCAGAGGGGTCCGGCAGGTCGACGGTGAGTAGTGCCAAATCCGTCTGGTGCAGTGCTGCCAGGAGGGAGACTAATGTTGAGCCACTGATGAGGGGAACATCACCATACAGAATGAGTACATGGTCCACCCGCTGCAGTTGCGGCAGTGCCTGCATCACCGCATGTCCCGTGCCCAGTCTCTCTTTCTGTTCGACCCAGTCCAGGTCCGCTGCAGCAAGCGCATTACAAACTGACTCACCCCCATGCCCGTAGACAATCGTGATCTCGTCCGGCGTGATGGATCTGGCGGTCTCAATAACATGGCCCAACAGTGGCTTACCCGCCAGTGGGTGCAGAACTTTTGGCAGTCGTGAACGCATGCGAGTGCCTTCACCGGCAGCCAAGATTAGTACGCCAAGATGCATGAATTTACCCCTTGAGATTCGACGCCGTCAGCAACTGTTGAAATTACGCCATTAAATCAGAATTAGTCGTTCAACTGTATATTCACAAGTCCAAATTCACAAAAGAACCTGTTCACGGCAGGCCGATGAGCCCGGCAGGGTAAAGGGGGCGATCCATATATGGCAGAGCTCACTTAATGGCTCAAGGTGACAGATATGGCCACATTTTCAGATGCGGAAGGCGATTTCTACTCAGTTAAGTGTGCCTGACTGGCCAGGGATTCCGACACTCATCGCATCCTCTTTGGTCGCATCACGAACCTCGAGGATTTTTACATTAATTTTGAGATCCTTACCGGCTAGAGGATGGTTACCGTCAACCGTGAGCTTACCATTCTCAATCTTTGTCACGATAAAGCTCTTTACCTCACCATCTTCGTTCTGCATCTGGACTTCTGCGCCCAACTGCCTAAATTGCGGCGGTACATTCTCAAGCTCATCGGTAAAAGTCAGATCAGGATCGTGATCACCAAAACCGTCACTGGGTGAAATCTTGATGCTAACCTGGTCGCCTGGGCCTTTTCCGGCAACCGCTTTATCCATGCCGCCAATCAGTTCGGTTTCACCACCATGAATATAATTAACCGGTAAATCGCTCTGTTCCAGCACGTTACCGTCTAAATCACAGATCGAATAGGTGAGCGAGACAAATTTACCGACTTTTATAATTTCTTTGGACATAGTGATAACGCTTTCAGGGCCTGATATGACAGGCCCTGATTGTGAGAAGGGGACTAGCCGCGTTGGCCTTTGCGGATTCGTTCGATGGCCCTTAACTGAGCCACGGCTTCTGCCAGTTCAGCCTGGGCTTTGGCATATTCGAATTCGGCACTCCGATCAGCCATGGCATCCTCAGCGCGACGCTTGGCCTCTTGAGCTGCAGCCTCATCTAAATCGGTTGCACGAATGGCCGTATCCGCCAACACGGTTACCACATGAGGTTGAACCTCAAGGATTCCGCCAGAGACATAGAAGTGCTGCATCTCTTTGCTGTCACCGGTGTCGACACGGACTTCGCCCGGCTTCAGACGCGTCACCAGCGGTGTGTGGCGGGGCGCGATGCCCACCTCACCCATGACAGCAGGGGCGTAGACCATTTCAGCCAGACCGCTGAAGATCTCTCCCTCGGCACTGACGATGTCGACATGGATTGTCATGGCCATCTATTAACTCCTGGTCATCAGCCTTTTCCGCCACGTTCGACAGCTTCATCGATGCCGCCGACCATGTAAAAGGCCTGCTCTGGAAGGTGGTCATATTCACCATCGACGATCGCCTTGAAGCTGGCGATGGTGTCTTTCAGCGAGACATACTTACCCGGGGTACCGGTGAAGACCTCAGCCACGAAGAAGGGCTGTGACAGGAAACGCTGAATTTTACGAGCGCGCTGCACTACCAGTTTGTCTTCTTCGGAAAGCTCATCCATACCGAGGATGGCAATGATATCCTTCAATTCCTTATAACGTTGCAGGGTACCCTGTACGTTACGGGCCACGCTGTAGTGCTCCTGACCCACCACATTGGGATCGAGGATACGGGAAGTGGAATCAAGCGGATCCACCGCCGGATAGATACCCAGCTCGGCGATCTGACGGGAAAGTACCAGCGTCGCGTCCAGATGGGCGAAGGTGGTCGCAGGGGAGGGGTCTGTCAGGTCATCCGCCGGTACATAGACCGCCTGGAATGACGTGATAGAACCGGTCTTGGTAGAGGTAATACGCTCTTGCAGCGCACCCATCTCCTCGGCCAGGGTCGGCTGATATCCCACCGCGGAAGGCATACGGCCCAACAGGGCGGATACTTCGGTACCCGCCAGAGTGTAACGATAGATGTTATCCACGAACATCAATACGTCACGGCCCTCATCTCGGAAGTTCTCCGCGATGGTCAAACCGGTCAGTGCGACACGAAGACGGTTGCCCGGAGGCTCGTTCATCTGACCGTAGACCAGTGCCACCTTATCGAGAACGCCACCTTCCTGCATCTCGTGATAGAAGTCGTTACCCTCACGAGTACGCTCGCCCACACCGGCAAATACGGAGAAGCCAGAGTGTTCTACCGCGATGTTACGGATCAGTTCCATCAGGGTAACGGTCTTGCCTACGCCGGCGCCGCCGAACAAGCCGATCTTACCACCCTTGGCGATAGGCATGATCAGGTCGATAACCTTGATGCCGGTCTCGAGGATCTCGGTGGTCGCCGCTTGATCTTCCAGCTTCGGAGGAAGACGGTGAATCGGCATCAGCTTGTCATACTTAACATCACCTGCCTCATCAACCGGGTTGCCGAGTACATCCATAATGCGGCCCAGCGTGCCCTGGCCAACCGGAATACTGATCGGCGCACCTGTGGATTCCACTGTCACGCCTCGCTTCAGTCCATCGGTTGATCCCATGGCGATGGTTCTCACCACGCCGTCACCCAGCTGCTGCTGGACTTCCAGGGTCAGCCCTGCCTCGTCGATCTTGAGTGCCTCGTAGACTTTTGGCATCTCGCCGCGTGCGAACTGTACGTCCACCACAGCACCGATGATTTCAACCACTTTGCCCGAACTCATTTCTGGTTCCTCTTGCCGCTCCAGGCGACTCTCAAAATAATAAAAACTAAATTTGTTCTCTTACGGCTGTCGTCAAACAGCGGCAGCACCACCAACAATCTCAGATATCTCCTGAGTGATCGCAGCCTGGCGTGCCTTGTTGTAGATCAGTTGCAATTCATTGATCAACTCACCTGCATTATCAGAGGCCGACTTCATGGCGACCATACGTGCAGACTGCTCACAGGCACCATTTTCTACGACTGCCTGGTAGACCAGCGACTCAACGTAGCGACCCAACAGGTTATCCAGCACGTCTTTTGAATCGGGTTCGTAAATATAGTCCCAGTGATGCTTCAGTTCGTCTTTGTCTGTCTCTGGAATAGGTACCAGCTGCTCCAGGGAAGGACTCTGGGTCATGGTATTCACGAAATTGTTGTAGGCAATATAGATTCGATCAATCTTGCCCTCAGCATAAGCATCAAGCATTACCTTCACGGTACCAATCAGGTCTTCGATATGAGGGGCGTCACCTAAGTGTGTTGCCTGGCTGACAATATTGCCGCCAAAACGACCGAAAAAACCAAGTGCCTTGTTACCTATGGTGCAAAAATCAACTTCTGTTCCGTTATCCCGAAGCGTTTTCATCTCTTTGAACAACATACGAAAGAGGTTGTTGTTCAAGCCACCGCACAAACCACGATCCGATGAAACGATGATGTAACCCACTCGCTTCACTTCACGGTCGATCATGAAGGTATGCTTGTACTCGGGATGTGCATGGAACAGATGGCCGATAACATTGCGCATCTTATCCGCATAAGGCCGAGTGGCCGCCATACGATTCTGCGCTTTGCGCATCTTCGAGGCCGCCACCATCTCCATCGCCTTGGTGATCTTGCTCGTATTCTTGATACTGGCAATCTGTGTGCGTATCTCTTTTGCGCCCGCCATAACTCTGAACCTTATCTCGTGTTACGTTTTCGGCTTACCAAGTGTGGTTGGCCTTGAAGTCCTTGAGCGCATCGTGCAGAGCCTGCTCGATCTCAGCATTGTAGTCGCCAGTATCATTGATCTTATCCATCAACTCCTTCTGGCTGCTCTTCATGTAGCCCTGCAATGAGGCCTCGAAATCAACCACTTTGGCAACGTCGACATCGTCCAGATAGCCTTCATTGGCTGCAAACAGCGTGACGGCCATGCCGGCAATTGAAAGTGGAGAGTACTGGGCCTGCTTCATCAGCTCGGTCACTCGCTCACCACGCTCCAGCTGCTTACGTGTCGCTTCATCAAGATCGGAGGCAAACTGGGAGAAAGCCGCCAGCTCGCGAAACTGAGCAAGGGCTAAGCGCACACCGCCACCCAGCTTCTTGATGATCTTGGTCTGAGCGGCGCCACCCACACGGGAGACGGACAGACCGGCATTGATGGCCGGGCGAATACCGGCGTTGAACAGATCTGCTTCAAGGAAGATCTGGCCGTCAGTAATCGAGATGACGTTGGTCGGTACGAAAGCCGAGACGTCACCCGCCTGGGTCTCGATAATCGGCAGCGCGGTCAGTGAACCTGTCTGCCCTTTGACCTTACCGCCCGTTTTCTTTTCCACGTAGTCTGCATTAACCCGAGCGGAACGCTCCAGCAGACGGGAGTGGAGGTAGAAGACGTCACCCGGATAGGCCTCACGGCCCGGCGGACGACGTAGCAACAGGGAGACCTGACGATAGGCCCAGGCCTGTTTGGTCAAATCATCGTAAATGATCAGAGCATCCTGGCCGATATCCCGGAAGTACTCACCCATGGTGCAGCCGGAGTAGGGGGCAAGAAACTGCATGGCTGCAGAATCGGCCGCCGGTGCTGCGACGATGATCGTGTGCTCCATGGCATCATGCTCTTCCAGCTTGCGCACGACCTGGGCAATGGTAGAGTTCTTCTGGCCGACGGCAACGTAGATACATTTGATACCGGTGCCCTTCTGATTGATAATCGCATCAATCGCCACGGCAGACTTACCGGTCTGACGATCGCCGATGATCAACTCACGCTGGCCGCGACCGATCGGCACCATGGCATCGATCGCCTTGACACCGGTTTGTACCGGTTGGTCTACCGATTTACGTTCGATAACGCCTGGCGCCACCTTCTCGATCGGAGAGGTCTCTTCAGCAGCGATGTCGCCTTTGCCGTCCAGGGGATTACCCAGCGAGTCGACCACGCGACCCAGCAGAGCTTCGCCCACCGGCACCTCGAGTACGCGGCCGGTACACTGCACCGAGTCGCCTTCACTCAAATGCTTATAGTCACCCAAAACCACGGCGCCGACAGAGTCGCGCTCCAGGTTGAGAGCCAGGCCGTAGGTGTTACCCGGAAATTCCAACATCTCGTAGGACATGGCGTCCTCGAGGCCGTGGATACGGGCAATACCATCAGTCAGGCTGATGATCGTACCCTCGTTGCGGGCTTCGGTCTTAAGATCGAATTTCTCGATCTTGCTTTTGATCAGTTCGCTGATCTCGGATGGATTGAGTTGCATGTTGGCTTCTCGCTTAGATTCCCAATTCGTTCGCCAGTTGCTGCAGTTTTCCACGGACTGAGCCGTCGATTACCATGTCGCCTGCGCGAATGTGAACACCGCCGATCAGATCGGGGTCTTTTTCACTGGTGATGGTGACGTCAAGTCCCAACTTGGCCTTTAAGGCATCGGCAATGAGCTTTTCCTCTGCCGGCTGAAGTGCGTATGCCGAAGTGACATGCGCCTTGATGATCCGCTCCTTGTCTGCCTTAAGCTGTTCAAACAGCATATTTATGGCAGGCAATAAGGTAAGGCGGCCATTCTGAACCAGCACCTTGATCAGATTGGCGCCTTCATCATCGACCTGCTCTCCCGCTATCTCAAGCAGCATTTCAGTCATAGCATTCCGCTCGATCAGCGGATTGCCGACGACGGGGGCCATGGTCTCGTCTTCGATCACGGATGAAAGAAAACTCAACATATCGGCCCAGCGGTCGAGATTTCCCGTCTCCTCGGCACGCGCAAACACCGCTTCGGCGTAGGGGCGGGCAATTGTGGTTGCTTCACCTGCCATAGTTCTGCCTTAGATCTCTTGAGCCAAGTCGTTGACGATATCCTGATGGGCACTGGCACTGATCTCCTTCTTGAGGATTTTCTCAGCACCCGCCACAGCCAGTTCACCGATCCTTTCACGCAGGTGTTCCCGTGCGCGGTTGGACTCCTGCTCGATCTCCGCCTGGGCGGCCGTCAGGATGCGCTCACCTTCGGTGCGCGCTGTGTCTTTGGATTCATCGACAATTTCAGCAGCCCGCTTTTGTGCCTGGGCCACGATCTCAGCCGCCTGTGACTTGGCTTCATGCAACACGTCCTTGGCCCGCTCTTTCGCAAGCTCCTGTTCGTGCTGTCCGCGCTCGGCGGCAGCCAGGCCATCGGCAATCTCTTTCTTGCGGGTCTCCAGAGCACCCATGATCGGGGTCCAGACAAACTTCATGGTGAACCACACGAACACCGCAAAAGTGAGCAGCTGACCTATAAGTGTCAGATTGATGTTCATCCCGGAATTACCTCTCGTTGGACGAGATGATAGAGAGTTCGCTCAATGGCCTGAATTAACCGGCAACAGCGAACAGTACATACATAGCCAGACCCACAGCGATCATGGGCACGGCGTCGACCAGACCCATGACGATGAAGAACTGGGTACGCAGCATGGGGATGAGTTCAGGCTGACGTGCGGCGCCTTCGAGAAAGCGGCCACCCAGTACGCCGATGCCAACCGCGGCACCCAGGGCACCCAGGCCCATCATCAGAGCGCCGGCAATGTACAGGAATGCTGTTGCTTCAGTCATTTCGATCTCCGGTAAAGAAAGTCTAAAGTTGAAAAAATATAATGGTTAAGAAATCAGTGTTCGTTATGCGCCATATCCAGATAGACGATGGTCAGCGTCATAAAAATAAATGCTTGCAGCGTAATAATCAGGATATGGAAAATCGCCCAACCCAACTGAAGCACACCACCGAACAAGCCGAGAATCAGGCCGGCATTGTACATGATGGCTATCAGAATAAAGATCATCTCACCGGCATACATGTTACCGAACAGTCGCAGGGCGAGTGAGATGGGCTTGGCAATCAGGCTGACAAATTCCAACACAAAGTTGATCGGAATAAAAAGGGCATTCACCAACGGGTTTTTTGATGAGAAGGGTTGCAGGGTCAGTTCCCCGACAAAGCCGCCGACACCCTTGATCTTGATACTATAGAAGAGAACCAGCAGGAAAACACCGATAGCCATACCGAAGGTGGCATTGGGATCGGTGGAGGGTACTACCTTCATGAAGTGGATACCGAGCAGTCCGCTGATCCAGGGAATCAGATCCACCGGCACCAAATCCATCAGGTTCTGCAGGAAGATCCAGACAAATATCGTCAACGCAAGGGGTGCAACCAGGGCGTTGCGGGCGGAAAACGAGCCACGCACACTGTCGTCGATAAAGTCGACGAGCCATTCGACAAAATTCTGCATGCCAGTGGGCACACCGGTGGTTGCGGTCTTGGCGGCCTTGCTGAAGAAGTAGATGAACAGTACGCCCAGACCAATGGACCAGAACATGGTATCGACATGGATGGCCCAGAAGCCCATTGCCTTAGCTTCGGCGGCGTTGTGCGCCATTCCCCAGCTGCCGTCCGGATGTTGTCCGAAGGTCAGGTTGGTCAAGTGATGCTTGATGTACTCACTAGAGGTCAGTGTGTCGCCGGCCATGTTTTCTGAAACCTATGACTGCTGTCTGTCTTGAAAAAGTGTCGCTAAAAGCGGGACGGCTACCTGAACCACCAGATAGCTGCCCAGCAATGCGCCCATATTTAACGGACTGATGTAAACGATCGCAAGAACAAACATCAATCCGGTCAACAAAAGCTTCTGGATTTCGGCTCCGAGCATGCGCCTGGCGAGTCGCTCCGGCTCCTGCGCACGATAACGCGTGAAGGAGCGGTAAGCGAAATAACCATTTGCCAGGGCGGCGATTAAGCCACCTATTAACCCTGACCAAGCGGCGGCCTTACCGAATGCCAAAAGCACCAAGCCGATAGCCAGCGCAACTCCAAACTGAAGTGCGATGATGGTGCGTATTTGGCTATTTCCGGTAAGCTGCATCCCGGTTTCCCGGTACCCCGTTTGAGCCCTACCAGCAAGGCGGAGGAGTATAAGGTTTCTGATATATAAGGTCAAAGGATAGGTGAAAAAAAATTATTAATGCACTTATTTAATGTGGTCAATAATGCCTTCCAACTCATCCAGACTGTTATAGCCAATCACCAGCTTTCCCTTACCTTTCGCGCCCTGTTGCAGATCCACCTTGGCACCCAGTTTTTCTGAAAGGTCGTTCACCAGACGGCGGATGTCTGGATCCACCGCCACCGGTGGGCGCGCTGGTTTGGGCGATTCCGCCTCTCCCTGGAGGCGTCGCACCAGGCGTTCCGTCTCCCTCACGGAGAGTCCCTGCTTCACTACCTGATCAGCTGTCTTGGTCTGTAATTCCCCCTTCAGCCCCAACAGTGATCTGGCATGGCCCATCTCCAGGCGCCGGCTCTCCACCAAGCTCTTCACTTCCTCGTTCAATTCCAGCAGACGCAACAGATTGGTCACCGTGGTGCGGGATTTGCCCACCGCCTTAGCCACCTCCTGGTGGGTCAGGCCAAATTCGTGCAGCAGGCGACTGAGGGCGTTGGCCTCTTCCAGGGGATTGAGATCTTCCCGTTGGATATTCTCGATCAGGCCCATGGCCATGGCCGCTTCTTCGGTGACCTCTTTGACCACCACCGGTATCTCGTCGAGACCGGCCTGTTGTGCGG
Source organism: Candidatus Thiodiazotropha sp. (ex Monitilora ramsayi) (assembly GCA_025655575.1). GTDB lineage: Bacteria > Pseudomonadota > Gammaproteobacteria > Chromatiales > Chromatiaceae > Thiodiazotropha. Next base: position 115,900 of record JAHXIP010000001.1, read on the forward strand.
CACGCCAACGGCGCTCCCCGGCTATCAGTTCGTAGCGCCCGTTCTCCACCGGGCGGACAATCACCGGCTGGATCACACCCTGAGCAGCGATTGACTCCGCCAGTTCACGCAGCGTGTCGGCATCGAATTCACGTCGTGGTTGATAGCGCCCGCGTTGGATCAGATCCACCGGTAACCGATTGAGGCTGTCACCTGTACCAGCACCGGTATGGGGCTTTGCCTCCGGCTCACTCTGTGCGCCGCCTAACAGGGCGTCGAGCCCACGTCCGAGTCCTCTTTTTTTTGCCGCCATGGTTCTTTTCCGTTATGTCACTGGTGTCTCGGTTTCACGCACTCGATGTCTGCGCAGTAACTCACTGGCCAGAGCCAGATAGGCCGTTGCTCCCCGGGAGGTTTTGTCATAGAGCAATATGGGTATACCGTGGCTCGGTGCTTCGGCAACCCGGACATTGCGGGGAATGATGGTATTGAAGACTGCATCCTTAAAATGTGAAAGCAGTTGGCTGGAGACATCAATCGCCAGATTATTGCGCGGATCATGCATGGTACGCAGGAATCCCTCTATCTGTAGCGCCTGATTGAGGTGGCTGCGGATCTGCTCAACGGTGTCCATCAGTGCCGAGAGCCCTTCGAGGGCATAGTATTCCGTCTGAATCGGGATCAATACACCGTCGGCGGCTACCAGTGCATTCAGTGTCAACATATTCAGAGAGGGCGGGCAATCGATCAGGATGTAATCATAGTCCTGCTTCAGGGGCGATAACGACAAGCTGAGCCGCTTCTCCCGCATGGAGCTGTTCATCAACCCCACTTCTGCTGCGGTCAGGTCAGCATTCGCAGGCATGACATCAAACCCAGCATCCGGTGTGCGTTGTATGACATCCCTCGCTACCATATCACCGAGCAGCACATCGCAACTCGAACTTTCGAGGCTGTGCTTATCGATACCGCTGCCCATACTGGCATTGCCCTGGGGATCCATATCCACCAGCAACACGCGTTTTTTCATGGCCGCCAAGGACGCGGCCAGGTTCACCGTGGTGGTGGTTTTGCCGACGCCACCCTTCTGGTTGGCCACCGAGATGATATGTCCCATGTTCTTTTCTACTTGATTCCGCTCCGACGGGAGCCGCCTATCATAAACCGTGAAAACGCCGAGTGATACTCTTCTGATGTGACCGCGCCTCCAGCATCAGCACTTTTGGCCCCAATTGCCTGGCTTTTCTCCGCTTCAACCTGCCTGTGAAAACCGGATCAGACAACGCTGACCTTCTGTGTAGGGAACCTGCAAGGGAATGATCCGGCAGTTGTTTTCTGCCTCAAGTGTTTGCAGTTCATCCTGCGGCACTGTGGCCTTCATCGCCAGTAGCACGGTATCGCTTCGCCTCAGGCCGGCAGTCAGATCAAGCATGTTGGGTAATGAAGTAAAGGCCCGTGAGATCAGCATGTCAAAGCCATTTTCAGGCTGATATACCTCTACTCGGGTGTGGACGGCTTCCACGTTGTTCAGCCCCAGTTCGAGGATGGCCTGGCGTACAAATCGAATCTTCTTGATGTTGCTGTCGAGCAGGACGAATTCGATCTCCGGCCGAATCACAGCCAGGGGTATGCCGGGTAGGCCCGGACCTGTGCCCATATCGAGGCAACGCCTCCCTTCCAGGTGAGGTTCAACTGCCAGACTATCGAGCAGATGCCTCGATACCATCTCTAAGGGGTCACGTACCGCTGTGAGGTTGTAGGCCCGGTTCCACTTGGCCAGCAGCGTCAGAAATTGCAGCAGTTTCTCTACCTGTTCATCCGCCAGCGCAAGGCCCAGCATCTCGCTTCCTTGCTGCAGCCTTCCACGGCAGGCACTCTCGTCAAAATGATTTGCCATCAGGCAGAACGCTTTTTCAGATGGATCAGCAACAAGGAGATGGCTGCCGGTGTCACACCGGGAATGCGGCTGGCCTGTCCCAAAGTCTGTGGCCGGTGACGCTGGAATTTCTCCCGTACTTCCGAGGAGAGCCCACGCACCCCATCATAATCCAGATTCTCAGGCAGGCTGACCGATTCGCTGGCCCGGTGTTTTTCGATCTCGTCCTTCTGTCGATCGATATAGCCGGCGTATTTTGCCTGCACCTCCAGTTGTTCGATTACCTGAGCCTCCTCCACGCCGGGACTCAACCGGGGTAGCTGCATCAGGTCAAGATAGGCCACATTGGGTCTGGCCAGGAGATTCAGCGCATTGGCCTCTTTGGTGAGGCAGGAGCCTAATATCCGCTCGGCTGCTTGAGGATCGATGTCAGCAGGTCGTAGCCAGATGCCCGCCAGTCGCTGCTGCTCCCGCTCGATCAGCTCACGCTTCTGACTGAACTGTTGCCAACGGAAGTCATCGACGAGACCAAGCTGTCTACCAGCATCAGTCAGACGAAGATCGGCATTGTCTTCCCGCAGCAGCAGACGGTACTCGGCCCGGCTGGTGAACATGCGATAGGGTTCCAGCGTCCCCCGGGTGATCAGATCATCCACCATTACCCCCAGATAGGCCTCATCCCGACGTGGTGTCCAGGCTGCTTCCTCCCGCGTGTGCCGCACCGCGTTAAGCCCGGCCAACAGGCCCTGCGCGGCCGCCTCTTCATAGCCGGTTGTGCCGTTGATCTGTCCGGCAAAGAAGAGGCCCCCGATAAACTTTGTCTCCAATGAGGCCTTGAGGTCACGGGGATCGAAGTAGTCATACTCGATGGCATAACCCGGCCGGGTGATGTGGGCCTGTTCAAAGCCCTTCATGGAACGCACCAGCGCGAACTGGATATCAAAGGGCAGACTGGTGGAGATCCCGTTGGGATAGATCTCATGAGTATCCAGCCCTTCCGGTTCGATGAAGATCTGATGCGAGGCTTTATCCGCAAAACGAACGATCTTGTCTTCAATGGAGGGACAGTAGCGTGGACCCACACCCTCGATCACACCGGTATACATGGGCGAGCGGGAAAGACCGCCGCGAATAATATCGTGGGTCTGCTCGTTGGTGTGGGTGATATGGCAACTCACCTGTCGCGGGTGTTGCTCCGGCGACCCCAGGAAGGAGAAGACCGGTGTCGGCTGATCACCGGGCTGCGCCTCCAGCTGACTGTAATCGATAGAACGCCCATCGATACGCGGTGGCGTGCCGGTCTTCAGCCTTTCCACCCGAAAAGGCAGTTCACGCAAACGCCGGGAGAGGCTATTGGATGGCGGATCTCCAGCACGTCCCCCCTCGTAGTTGGAGAGGCCAATGTGAATCCGCCCGCCGAGAAAGGTACCTACCGTGAGCACCACGGCAGCGGCGCGGAACTTCAGCCCCATCTGCGTTGCCACACCCACAACCCTGTCGTTTTCCACCAGCAGATCGTCGACGGCTTGCTGAAAGATCTGCAGGTTGGGCTGATTCTCCAGCGCATGGCGGATCGCTGCCTTGTAGCGTACCCGGTCCGCCTGGGCACGGGTTGCGCGCACCGCAGGCCCCTTGCGGGAATTGAGGGTACGAAACTGGATGCCGCCTAAATCGGCCGCCTGTGCCATGATACCGCCGAGTGCATCGATCTCTTTGACCAGATGGCCCTTACCGATGCCGCCAATGGCGGGGTTACAGCTCATCTGGCCCAGGGTCTCTATATTGTGGCTGAGCAACAGGGTACGCGCACCCATACGGGCCGCGGCCAGCGCAGCCTCGGTGCCGGCATGGCCGCCACCCACAACGATAATGTCAAAGCTATCGGCGAATAACATGTCTGTGATAAATGTATTCAGAATTAATGAAGCGGCTAGTTTAGCCGATAAGGACGTTTGCAGTTAGGTTGGGGAAAGGGGTATGAGTTCAGATCTGAATCGAGTCATTGAAACAGCCGGTGAGATCCTGCTCGGCAAGACACAGGTAATCAAGCTGTCGCTAGCCTGCCTGCTGGCGCGGGGGCATCTGCTGATCGAGGATCTGCCCGGTGTAGGCAAAACAACCCTGGCGCATACTCTGGCACATCTGCTGGGACTGCACTATCAACGCATTCAATTCACCAGCGATATGCTGCCTTCGGATATCATCGGTGTCTCCGTCTACCAGCAGAAAGATCAACGATTCCAGTTCCATCCCGGACCGGTGTTTGCCCAACTGGTATTGGCCGATGAGATCAATCGCGCCACCCCCAAGGCTCAGAGTGCACTGCTGGAAGCGATGGAGGAGCGACAAGTTACCGCTGATGGTCAGACCCATGGTCTGCCGGAACCCTTCTTTGTCATCGCCACACAGAATCCACTGCATCAGATCGGCACCTTTCCCCTGCCGGAATCCCAACTCGACAGGTTCCTCATGCGCATCCCCATCGGCTATCCTGAAAGGGGCGCCGAACGAAGCCTCCTGACAGGGGAGGACCGGCGGGAGATGCTCCAAAGTCTACCGCCGGGATTAAACACTGAGCAACTGATCGCCATGCAAAATAAGGTCAGAAAGATTCACGTGGCCGACGCCTTGCTCGACTATTGTCAGGATATCCTGGCACACACCCGTAACTCCACCGACTACCGGCATGGACTGTCGCCCCGTGCCGGACTCGCCATGCTGCAAAGCGCCAAGGCCTGGGCCTTGATCGAGGGACGCAACCAGGTTCTACCGGAAGATCTGCAGGCCATTCTGCCCGCTACCGTGGGCCACCGGCTACAGGCCACGGGTGAAATCACCAGTGAACAACACGACAGTTTGGTGCAGACCCTGATGGAGGCGGTGCCAATTCCCTGAACTCCTCTAGATTGGGTCAACACCGGGCAAGGCCGGATATACGATTGTTAGGAAGCACCAGGTTGTACGCCTACCGAAATGCACGTGGCCGAACCAAAAACCAGCTATACAGCACCAGCCCACCAAAGACAGTGTAAATAACGACAAAAACCCACGATGGGGCTTGATAGTACAAGAGTTCGTTCAACCAGTGCGTTATGAAGGAACCCTCGTAGACAGTTTCTCCCGCTTTCGATCTTAGATCCATTTCCCAGGTCGTCAGCGGACAAATAACACCGAACCAGGATTGCAAAACGACAACACCAATTCCGAGTAAATGTGTCACACGGAACCAAGGGTTTCTCACCCATTGCCATGATAGAAACTTACCCACAAAGATTAGAATCAGGCCGAGTACAATAAAGACCACGAACACTACATGGGTGACAAGTATGGTGACGGCGGCCAAAGAATAGAGCGCCTGGGACTCCATAACGTCTCCTAATAATCGAAATAACCGGCACAACTTGCTGCGTTTGTCACGCTACTTGCGTGATACATTGTTATACCACGCTTTTCCATCCGTTCCCTGGGCATGGCTTTGCTCTTGGAGTTTTAATGGCTTCCCGCAGTCCGGACAACCTGTTCTTTACAGTATCGGGCCAGAGAGAGATGGTTTCTAATATTTAGAGATAATTGCTCTCTGACCCAGTTTATTCATGGGATTGGTTTCGTATCAGAAAATGGGTTGTCTGTGAATGAATGCGGAGATGTCACATCACAATAGCATCGTGTGGGGCTGTCAACCGCACCACCTCACTATGTGGCCGCTAGCCTCACATACCCACCGATAGCAAAAAAGGCTATAGAAAATGAGATTGTGGTCAATTCATCCAAGATACTTAGATGCAAAGGGCTTGGTTGCCCTTTGGCGCGAAGCCTTATTGGCACAGAATGTTCTATTAGGAAAAACGCTTGGTTATAAACATCACCCGCAGTTAAATCGATTTAGAGAAACGAGGAACCCGGAGGGTGCTATCGCAAGCTATTTGAGGGGCATTGAGAAAGAGGCGAAAGCAAGGGGTTATAATTTTGATAAATCTAAAATTAACGGAAGACGTATAACACACCCGATATCAGTAACCTCCGACCAAATAAAATTTGAATTTACGCATTTAAAAAAGAAGTTAAAAGAAAGAGACCATGAAAGGTTACTACTTCTAACATCAGTACAGGAAATAGCGTTACATCCTATATTTGAAGCGGTAAGCGGTAAAATCGAGAGCTGGGAAATACTGTAAAAAAGAGAATGGGGTTGATAACGAATGATACTCTTTATTATTTTATATTGTCACCGATCACTTTATACAACTTGAACCATTCAATATGTTCACAAAACTCATCAGCAATTATATTGATCTGATCAAGCGCATCGATTCCCGCCAGGATGACCAAGTCATTGTTAAACGTTTTGATCATGTAAGCGATGTACTTCAACCAGGTGAATCCATTATCTGGCAGGGTAAGCCCTCAGCAAAGCATGCTTGGGGTGATCATGATCAGATGGAACCTGCAGGTTCAGTCAGTGAACGGCCTGCCTCGCTCGCAGGGCGCAAGATAGAGATGATTTTGGCACTGCTGTTCATTCTGTTCATGTTTCTGCTGGGTATCTTCACCACCTATTCTGGTTTTGATGAACTACAGCGCAACAAAGACTGGCGTTCAATTGCGCTTGGGGGCTTTCTGGTCCTGACAGGAATCACATTTATGTCGGGGTTACCTTTCCTGATGCGTCCCATTTTTAATTCCTTGCGGGCCCGGCAACTCACTTATCTTCTCACCTCATCACGGGCAATGATCATCCGTCGTGGCCATGCATGGGCTGAGATCTGGACACGCTCATGGGTGATCCTCTCGGTATCCTTACTGCTTCTATACAGTGTCATCCTTTTCAGTGGGATTTTTATTGAGAGTTCATACCAGGATATTGTCGATAGGGCAGGCATGAGCACTTGGCTGGCAAGGCTATTCATCCTGCTTATCATGGCACCGGTCGGCTTTATGTTTGCCTCTCTCGGTTTTATTGGCTTCTACTTTCAGTCCATTATCATCATCGATGCCATCAAGGACCGTCATGGCATCTTCATGCGTTGCTTTGAGTTCGAAGAGATTAAACGCAATGACTTTCCAGTTATATCGCGACAGCGCAAGGACGGAGTTGGGGATATCATTCTCGACCAGGACGGCCATTGGGAATACGATATCGATTTCAATCAGGTTCCCTGGTTTAAGATCAACGCGGTCGGCTTCTTATCTGTGCCTAATGCCATGCAGGTGAAGGCAAAAGTTGAACACGCATTGGCAACATGAATGCGAAAGATAGAAATGTCCCCAGTCAGAAAGCAATTGATTCTAAGATGGTGATATTTCTATGCACAATCAACCAGCCCCTGTATGGCCAGGCGCTCAAGGCAGGTGTAATAACTAACAACGTCCGTTTCTATTTCGTTTGAGGAGCACTTAAGCAACATCCATACGCATTCATCAACAAGAAAACAGATGTTTTTTTACAACTTCCCCAAGCTTCATCAGTCGTAGCATAATAGTGGCTATGCCATCTCTTTTAATGCCTAACTGGCTCTACCGTTTCCGCCGTCAGGCCCGTACTGATGGTCGTGGTGGCGTGGTGATACGGCCGCGTAGCCTTTATATTCTACCGACCCGGCAGGGCATACTACTTGCCTTGGTGCTTTTTCTGATGCTTGCCGGTTCTATTAACTACGGCAGCAATCTTGCTTATCTTGTCACTTTTCTCTTGGGTGGTATTTGGTTATCCGCCATCCTCCACACTTGGCGGAATCTGTTGGGATTAATGATTCATCCTGCTCAGGTATCTCCTGTCTATGCCGGTCAGGAGGCCAGGTTCAGCCTGTCAGTCACGAATCCATCTTCACTTCAACGTTATGGCATCTCTTTACACCAAAAAAAACTATTGGGAGAATCTGCCGATCTTCCCGCAGAAGGGTCATGCCTGTTGTATCTGCCGATTCCCACTGTACATCGGGGCAGGCTTTCTTTGCCGGAAATCAGTTTGCATACTGTCTTTCCGTTTGGTTTGTTTCACGCCTGGAGCTATGCCCGACTGGATATATCCTGCCTGGTTTATCCCCGCCCCGCCGACGCGGGAAACCCCCCAGCAGACAGTTGTTATACCTCAAGTGAAGATGGTGACCGAGGTGTTGGTGCCGATGACTTTGTCGGTTTGCGCACCTACCGGGAGGGGGATTCACCCCGCCATATCGATTGGAAAGCCCTTGCACGTGAACGGGGATTGATGAGCAAACAGTTTGGTGGTGACCGCACTGAACGGGTAGATCTGGATTGGGACCTGCTGCCGGCGGTGGATACGGAGATCCGACTCAGTCTGTTATGTCGATTTATCCTGCAGGCAGAATCTCAGTCGATCTCCTACGCACTGCGCCTGCCCGACCTTACCATTCCACCTGGTATGGGTGAGCGACATAAGCAGCGGTGTCTCGCCGCACTGGCAACTTTTGGAGAGTGACGGTGCACCAGACCATCGATCATACTCTGACCCCAAAACTCCAGCTACAATTGTATCTGCTGACTGGTTTCGTGCTCGTGCCTCATGTACAGCATCTGCCTCTTGTGGTCAGTTTCTATCTCTTCACAACCCTGGGCCTCCGATTCATCAGTCTGCGAATACCGAATCTACAACCGGGAAGGCTTCTGCTTTTTCTTTTAACCGCTGCCGGTGTGGCACTTATCTACAACGAGCATCAGACATTGATGGGAAAGGATGCCGGTGTCTCGCTGCTATCGATCATGCTGGTGCTAAAGACGCTGGAGGTCCGCCGTCGACGTGATCTTTATGTCACTATCTTCATCGCCTATTTTGTCATTGTGACTCAGTTTCTTTTTGATAATTCGTTTCTATTGCTGATCTATCTACTGGTGTTGCTTGTTGGCCACACCAGTCTGCTGCTTGAGATTAATCGGGTGTCACCCTCAAGAAATTTCTTCGAACCCTATCGACAAACCTTCTGGATCACTCTGCAGGCGCTACCCATTGCCATCATCCTGTTCATTCTATTTCCCCGTTTGGGTCAACCACTTTGGCATTTTGGTCATGATGGCAGTGCTCAAACAGGCCTCAGTGAGCGGGTCAAACCCGGTACAATCAGCCAGCTTATTCAATCTTCCGCTGTTGCTTTTCGAGTAACTTTCAAGCATGAACCACCGCCACCTGAACAACGCTATTGGCGGGGCTTGGTGCTATGGGACACGGATGGTGTCAGCTGGTACACGGACGAGAACAATCCTGTTCCAATCCTCTCATCCAGTATCATGCCCACCGGACAACCGGTGGAGTACGAGGTTCTTCTCGAACCCCATAGAAAAACCTGGCTCTATGCCCTGGATCTGCCGGCGGTGGCACCATCCAAGTCCAAGCTATCCAGTGATTTTCTCCTGCATCTCAGGGAACCAGTTACCCGACCTAAGCAATATGACGGTCTCTCATTCACCCGTCATCTGACAAGCCCACCTACGGAGGAACTTCGACAGCGAGCCTTACGCCTGGGCGACGGCATCACTGAACGCCAACGCCAGCTTGTTTCAACATGGCGTGCAGCGTCTGCATCAGATAGTGATTTGGTTGAGAGGGCCCTGCGACATTTCAATGAACGTGAATTTGTCTACACACTGAATCCTCCTCGCTACCTGAAAAACCCTATCGATCAGTTTCTATTCGAGGGCCGAGAGGGTTTTTGTGAGCACTATGCGACTGCCTTTACTCAGTTGATGCGTCTGGCCGGCATTCCCTCCCGTATGGTAGTCGGATATCAGGGCGGAGAATACAACGACCTTGGTGACTACTACACGGTACGTCAATATGATGCACACGCTTGGTCTGAGGTTTGGTTGGAAGGAGAGGGGTGGAAGCGGATTGACCCAACAGCGGCGGTGGCACCAGAACGTGTGCGCAGCGCGATACAACCAAGTCTCGGTTCTGTGGGTGAACCTGCACTATTCAGAATTGATAGCGATAGCTTGATCGGTTCCGGCTTACGTCAACTAAGCATGCTGCTCGACAACAGCAGTCTTCGCTGGCGACGTTGGGTCTTGGGATTCGGCCAGGAGGAGCAATATGGACTGATGCGCGGACTCGGTCTCGGTTTTCTGCCGACCAGACAGTGGGGATTGTTGCTCGTTGGTTTGATTGGTCTGGTGTTGACACTGATTGGTGTAAGACTGGTTCGACAGGGGCGGGTGAAGCAGGAACAAGTACAGGTTCTTTATCAGGTATTCTGCCGTCGCATGGCTGCCATCGGTCATCCCCGCCATGCGCATGAGGGTCCTCTCGATTACTCCGTGAGAGTTTGTCGCGAGCGGCCCGATCTTGCCAACCCCGTGAGGCTCATTACGAAACTCTATATACGGCTACGTTATGGCGAACACAAAACCAAGAATAACCAAGCTGCTTTTGCAGATCAGGTGCGGCGTTTTCGCCCTGGTCGCACCTACTAACGGATTACCAGACACCTAATTCTGGGCTGGGCCTTCTTTCTCGGCCCAACCTATACGCTCTGATAATATGCGTTCCAACCCCTTGATTAAGAATGTGCTAAGGAGAAGCTGAAACGATTAAAGCAACAAACTAGCCGTGTAGAACTGCGTAAAGTTTGTCTTTGAGGAGTAATCGCCGTTTTTTCATCTCTTCCATATGGAAGTCGGATACCGGCGTGCTTAGCTCTTCCAGGCTGCGAATGTGTGCATCCAACCAATCGTACTCATCCATCATGTGATGAAAAGTATCGTTATTTTTACGTAAATCGGCAATCTTCTCCGCATATTCCGGAAATTCATGCAACAGATCGTGGGACTCTCCCAGCATACTCGCCTCCAAACGTTTATTTCCAACTATTCAAACACATATAGCCTTAGCTCTGCCACAGCTGCAATGTGCCGGATCAATTTTCCACCACGTACCGTCTATTTTCCAATACAAAAGGTGGAAAATATCCGGCCCAGCAGGTCATCGGCTGTGAACTCTCCGGTAATTTCCGACAGCGCCTGCTGCGCCTGACGTAGGTCCTCCGCTAGCAGCTCACCCGCCTGGCGTTCCCTCAGCATCTCTGAGCCCTGGTGCAGTGACTCCAGCGACCGCTGCAGGGCATCCAGATGTCTGCGCCGGGCAATGAATTCCCCTTCACTCTGGTCCTGGTATCCGACACATGACTTAAGATGATCCGATAACAAATCGAGGCCCAAACCGCTTTTGGCAGCCAATGAAACTTCCACGCCCTCTTGGGTCTCTTGGATCGCGGGTGATTTTCCACTTAGATCGATCTTGTTTCGCACCAGAGTGAGTGGTACCGCAGTGGGTAGCTGTTCCCGGTCCAATGCCAGGTGATCGGGGTCAGCCTGATCATCGAAGACCCAGAGAATCCGGTCTGCCTGCTCAATCTGTGCTTTTGCACGGCGGATACCCTCTTTTTCTACCGGGTCTTGGCTCTCTCGCAGACCTGCCGTATCGATGATATGCAGGGGTAGTCCGTCAAGCGATATTTTCTCCCGAAGGATATCCCGTGTGGTGCCAGGAATCTCTGTCACGATGGCGGAGTCCACACCTGCAAGGGCGTTAAGCAGGCTCGATTTTCCTGCATTAGGGCGTCCGGCAATAACCAGAGTCATACCATCCCTGAGCAGTTTGCCGGTTCGGGCATTCTTCTGCATCACCTTAGTCTGATCGATGATTTCTTGTAAGTTAGTACTCACTTTTCCATCGCTGAGAAAGTCGATCTCCTCTTCCGGAAAGTCAATGGCGGACTCTACATAGAGGCGCAGTCCGATGAGTTTCTCGACCAGCTGATGTATTTTCTCGGAAAACACTCCCTGTAGGGTACGACTCGCCAGACGTGCAGCCGTGGTGGTCTCGGCATCGATCAGATCGGCGATTGCTTCAGCCTGTAGCAGATCCAGTTTGTCATTGAGGAAGGCGCGTTCGCTGAACTCCCCGGCGTTGGCCACTCGAGCACCCAATTCAAGGGTTCTTTGTAACAGCAGATCCATCACTACTGGACCGCCATGGCCCTGCAGTTCCAACACATCTTCACCGGTGAAAGAGTTAGGCTTGGGAAAGTAGAGGGCAATACCCTCATCGATGGTCTGTCCGTCGGCATCCAGAAAGGGAGTGTAAGTCGCTGCCCTTGCCGTAGGTAGGCAGCCTATAATCAGGCGGGCGATGTCAGCACATTTTTCACCACTGATACGAACGATACCGACTCCCCCGCGTCCCGGCGGGGTAGCGACCGCTGAGATGGTGTCACGGGGTTGCATCGCACACGGTCAGTTTTTCAACCGGCCTGTTTTTCGATCTTCTGGGTGATATACCACTGCTGCAGAATCGAGACCAGATTGTTGACCACCCAGTAGAGCACCAGACCCGCCGGGAAGAAGGCGAAGAAGACGGTGAAGACGAACGGCAGACTCATCATGATCTTGGCCTGCATGGGATCAGGCGGCGCCGGATTCAACTTCTGCTGGACGAACATGGAGACACCCATGATCAGCGGCAGAATAAAGTAGGGGTCCTTCTCGGAGAGACTGCTGATCCACAGAATCCACGGCGCCTGACGCAGCTCGACACTCTCCAACAGCACCCAGTAGAGGGCGATGAAGACCGGGATCTGCACCAGGATCGGCAAGCAACCCCCAAGAGGATTGATCTTCTCCTTTTTATACATCTCCATCATGGCCTGGTTCAGCCGTGCTTTGTCATCCCCATAGCGATCCTTCAGCGCCTGCATTCTAGGCGTGAATTTCCGCATGTTAGCCATCGACTTGTAACTGGTCTCAGACAGTTTGTAGAAGGCCGCCTTGATCAGCAGGGTCAGAATAATGATTGACCAACCCCAATTCCCAACAAAATCATGTATCGTCTTCAGCAACCAGAAAATAGGCTTTGCGAGGACCGTCAGCCAACCATAGTCGACCGTTAGTTCAAGGCCTTGCGCGATCGCTTCCAACTGATCCTGCAGCTTGGGACCAATATAGAGTTGGCGATTCATTACTTGTTGACTGCCCGGCTCTATCGTCACCGTGGGAGAGTAACTGCCTATCAGATACTTCGATCCCGGCAAGGCATTAGTGTAGTAGTGATCCACCTGTTCTTTGGGTGGTACCCAGGCTGAGAGAAAGTAGTGCTCGATCATCGCCAGCCAGCCGGTGTCGGAGTCGATGTTGAGACTCTTCTTGGCCATATCCTCGAAATCGACTTTCTCGTATTTATCGGTCGGATTGTAGTAGACGCCGCCGGTGTAGGTATAGGTGGTGAATCCAGAGGAATCACCCTCGGGTTCCATGCGCTGAAGCTGGCCATAGTCTCTTACGGCCCAGCGCTGCGGGGACTGGTTGTCGATTTCATGACGTACCTTTATCAGGTAGCTGCCGCGCCGCAGGGTAAAATATTTGGTTACGGTAATGCCGTCGCCGCTTTGCCAAACCAATGGGATTTCGATCTCATCGACCCCTTCACCGAGTACATAGTTACCCGCTTGTGCCAGGTATATCTCTTCGTGGGTAGGCGCCTTGCCCTTTTCACTGCCAATCAGACCAGATTGGGCGATATAGATATCCGGTGCATATGGGGAAAGCAGTTCAACCTTACTATCAGGCTGATCAAGGGAGGTCGGATAGTCGAGCAGATATGCCCGGGAAACTGTTCCCCCTTTGGTAGATATCTCCAATTTCAACAGATCAGTCTCGACATGCACTATCTGTCCAACTTGACTTGTAGAAGTCTGCCCACCCACTTCCGGGGTACCCGCAGACTGCGCCTCAGTCGTCACCTCGACATTGGGTACACCGGCAGCTTCCTGGCTGACAACTGCCTGGCCGTTCGTGCCGGTTTCCTGCTGTTGTGTGGTTGTCGGCGCAGGTACGCCATAGTCTTGCTGCCAAGCCTGATAGATCATGAGGCCGAGAAAGGCCAGGGTGAAGAAAAGGATCAGTCTTAGATTATCCATGGAACTGCTTTTTAGTGGGTTCAGGTACAGGGTCTATACCCCCTTCATGCCAGGGGTGACAGTGGGACAGGCGCTTGATCGAGAGCCAAAGGCCTCTCAGAGCTCCATGTTTATCCACCGCTTCCAACGCGTAGGTGGAGCAGCTCGGATAGAAGCGGCAATGCTGACCGACAAACGGACTCAGTATCGTTTGGTAGGCCCTTATCAGTAATATAATTACTCGGCGCATATTTCCGCGACTCTTTGCCAGTGTTTATTCAGCGAATCAAAGCAGCGTCGGTTATCAGCCTGTGAGACACCACGTCTGCTGACGACCACCAGATCAAGGCCTGCGAGTTCAAGCCGTTGTTGTCTGAAACTCTCCCTGATCACGCGTTTGATCCTATTTCGATCTACCGCTCGACGACTGTTCTTTTTTGATACGGCCAACCCCAAACGGGCATCTTCAAGACCGTTGGGGACAGCAAGGACTAAAAAGAACTTATCAACTGATCGCAGGCCATCGCTAAAAACCCGACGGTATTCGTCGGGTTTCAATAACCTTAGGCAACGGGGAAATGGATACCCCTGTTTGCTGGGCAAGGGCCGTGTTTCAGACTGCCAGTCTGGCCCGTCCCTTTGCGCGGCGTGCCTTGAGCACCTTGCGTCCGTTACGCGTGGCCATGCGTGCACGGAAACCGTGGGTACGCGCCTTTTTCAGATTGCTGGGTTGAAACGTTCTCTTCATAGCTGTCTACCGGTAAATCCGTGAAAAATTTCAATCAATTACGGACGAAAAAAAGAGGCGTAGAGTAGTCCCAAAACGGCTACGCTGTCAATAGATGATTGGATTTCAGATTCGGGACCAGAAAGCGGCTTAAACTGTGGATAACTCCGCTTCCTCAGAGTAGACTTGTTGGCCCTACTTCGCACCTGCAATGACTGGCCGTCAGAATGAGATGTCTCCAGTCGATTGCGTGGACTCAATTGAAATCAATGCCCGGTTGGAGAGAAACTTTGGACCTTTGGCATCGCTGTGCAGAACAACTGGAACAGGAACTCTCCGCCCAGCAATTCAATACCTGGATACGTCCACTTCAGGTTGTCGAGGAAGCTGAGCAACTAAAACTGCTGGCGCCGAACCGTTTCGTACTCGATTGGGTCAAGAACCACTATCTCGAAACCATTCAAAAGCTGCTGATTAATCTAAGCCAGGGACAAACACCAACGGTCAAAGTCGAAATCGGTAGTAAGCATCGCACGGAGACCAAGACTCAACCCAATCAACCTGTCAAAGTTTACCCAGCTTCGACAGATAGGCAGACGCCTGTCGATAGCAATCTCAATCCCAGTTTCATATTCGATACATTTGTCGAAGGTAAATCTAACCAGCTGGCCCGTGCGGCATCCATGCAGATCGGGGAAAATCCCGGTAAAGCCTATAACCCACTTTTTATATATGGGGGCGTGGGACTCGGTAAGACCCACCTAATGCATGCTGTCGGGAACAGTATATTGAGCAAAAATCCCGATGCGCGGGTGATCTATCTTCACTCTGAGCGATTCGTAGCAGAGATGGTCAAGGCGCTACAGCACAACACCATTGATCAGTTCAAGAAAAAATACCGATCAGTCAACGCACTGTTGATAGATGATATTCAATTCTTCGCCGGCAAGGAGCGTTCACAAGAGGAATTTTTCCACACCTTCAATGCGCTCTTCGAATCACAGCAACAGATCATTCTTTCCAGTGACCGGTTCCCGAAAGAGGTCTCTGGACTCGAAGAACGTTTAAAATCCCGTTTTGGATGGGGGCTCACCGTCGCCATAGAGCCACCGGATCTGGAGACACGTGTCGCCATACTTCAAAGTAAGGCCCTACAGCTCAATGCAGAGCTGCCAAGCGAAGTGGCATTCTTTATGGGAAAAAGGATACGCTCCAATATCCGTGAACTTGAGGGCGCACTACGACGTGTCATTGCCAACGCCACATTTACCGGCAAAGAGATAAACCTCGATTTTGCAAAAAATGCGCTCCGCGACATGATCGCAGCACACGACAAACAGATTACCATTGAAAATATCCAGAAAACCGTAGCGGAATATTTTCAAATCAGAACGTCTGATCTGCTGTCTGCGAAAAGGAGTCGATCAATTGCCAGGCCCAGACAGATTGCTATGACACTTTCAAAGGAACTGACTAACCACAGTCTGCCGGAAATCGGCAATGCGTTCGGTGGACGAGATCACACGACCGTGATACACGCCACACGCAAGGTAAAAGAACTTAGAGAAAGCGATGCTAGAATCTCTGAGGATTATTCAAACCTGTTAAGAACACTTAGCAGTTAATGTGGATAAATTGTAAGCAAAATAAGTTAATATCCAAATCTCAATCTGTCCACAAACGATCAACAGGTACTCATCAGGCTACAGGGCAATCAAATAACAAGGAAAAAGTGGATAAAATCATGAAAAATCAATATGTTAAAGAAACTATTCACAGATTTTCCATGCTCTAATAATAATAATAATATCTTATCTTAAACATAATCTATATTAAGAAGGCTGAGTGGATAACATGAAGATAGTCACCGATAGGGAAAATTTACTGGAACCCCTACAGCAAATTGCAGGTGTCGTTGAACGAAGACAGACTCTGCCAATTCTTGCAAATATCCTCATCAATGCAGGAAATGGAATTCTTCAGATGACTGCAACCGATCTTGAGGTTGAACTAAAAACCCAAGCTACAGCAGAATGCGATGGTGAGGCAGATTTCACCGTACCAGCCAGAAAAATCCTCGACATCACAAAGGCACTACCAGATGGTGCCTTAATCAATCTCAATATAGAAGGTGACAAGGCAAAGCTACAATCTGGGAGAAGCCGTTTTTCTTTGGGCGTCCTTTCAGCTCAAGATTATCCAGTCATCGAACCGACACCCAGTAGCTCCGTACTGAGTATCAAAGAGGGCTTGTTGAAGCGTCTCATAGAGAAAACCCAATTCGCGATGGCTCAACAGGACGTCAGATATTATCTGAATGGTATGTTGTTAGAGATTTCAAAAGGGGAAATAAAAACCGTTGCGACAGATGGACATAGACTTGCACTTAGTAAATCTAACGACCAAATCTCCGAAGATGTAGAGATCCAGGTCATCTTACCCAGAAAGGCAGTCATCGAGTTGGGTAGGTTACTAAAAGATAGAGACAATGAAATTAAAGTAGAGTTAAACAACAGCTACATTAAAATTCTGCTTGAGAATTCAGTTTTCACTTCTAAACTGATTGATGGACGATTCCCTGAATACCAGCGTGTTATGCCGAGCGGATCGGACAAAGAGGTGGAGGCCGACAAGGCAACACTAAAACAATCCTTGTCCCGTGCCTCGATACTCTCAAATGAGAAATACCGCGGCATAAGATTCAGTGTAAGTAATGATACATTACAACTTCAGGCTCATAATCCTGAGCAAGAAGAAGCAGAAGAAGAACTCGAAGTTGACTATCAAGGTGATGAGTTAAAGATAGGTTTTAATGTCGGATATTTGTTAGATGCCATCTCTGCAATTGAGGAAGAGAACGTCATTATTGAACTCAAAGATTCAAATAGTAGCGCACTCATATACGGTAAAGGCAATGCAGAGAGCAGGTATGTCATCATGCCAATGAGAATTTAGAAGCTATCAATAAAAAAGGAAAACCGGCGACGAATCCAATCGCCGGTTTTTTTATTTAAATTGAAAATAAAACAGCTAACAATCCAACAACTACGAAATATCAGCAAAGCTGAGCTTAAATTTTCATCAGGTATCAATGTCATACAAGGCGGTAATGGGGCAGGAAAAACTTCACTGTTAGAAGCAATCTACCTACTTGCAAGAGCACGATCCTTTCGAAGCACGCAGACAAAAAAACTCATACAAGCAAAAAAAAACAGTCTGACACTTTTCGCACTAACGGAGAGTCAGAATGGAAAAGAGACGAGAATCGGATTAAAAAAACAGGGCGGCCAAAATCTGATAAAGATAGATGGAACAAATGTAAGAAAACTCTCGAAACTCGCATCAACACTGCCTATTGCTCTGATAACTCCACAATCACACAGGCTGATAGAAGCGGGGCCTGAATATAGGCGGAGGCTCTTAAACTGGGGTGTGTTCCACGTGGAACATTGCTATAGGGACTTATTATCTAAATACAATAGAGTCATTGCACAAAGAAATGCCTCATTAAAGGCGGGAAATAAAGATACAGATGTCTGGAACCAGCAGCTAAGTAATTATGCAAAAGAGATAAAGAACCTACAAACGTCCTACGTTATAAGTTGGAACAAGGCATTTAAACAAGTCAGCAACGACATAAATTTTCTCGATTCAATAAGCATCGGTTATCAACAAGGTTGGGAAAAGGGTCTCTCTTTATCAGAAGCGCTTAAAAAAAAGCGCCAGACAGACCAGGTTCGAGGGTACACATCAGTAGGTCCCCACAGGTCAGACATTCGCCTGACTATAGACGGCACACCAATCAAGAATCATCTTTCTAGAGGCCAACAAAAGTTTTTAGTGACACTTCTTATGTTGGCACAGTCAAAAATTAAATTTACTAAAGAGAAAGAAAAGACGGTCATCCTGTTTGATGATTTTCAGTCTGAGTTAGATCAGCTAACACAAAGTACCCTGTTCAACATAATTCAGGGACAAGCGTGTCAGACATTCATGACAATCATTGAAAGAGAAAAAGGTTTGGTTAAAAAATTAGGGTCTGATGACGAGATGTTCCACGTGGAACATGGTGATTTCTCTCGTGTGATTTAAGAAAGGCTATTCCAAATATACCTGCTAAATCATTCGTCTCGCGGTGTGCTGTAAGGGTATAATGGGACGATATGTAATAAATTAGATCTATGCTTAACCGCCCTTACGGAATTTTCTATGAGTTATGAATCTTCGAATATTAAAGTGCTTAAAGGTCTGGATGCCGTACGTAAACGTCCAGGCATGTATATCGGTGACACCGATGACGGTACCGGTCTACATCACATGGTATTCGAAGTTGTAGATAATTCTATCGATGAAGCCCTTGCTGGGCACTGTGATGAGATCAAGGTGACTATCCACTCTGATCAGAGCGTCACGGTAAGCGACAATGGTAGGGGTATTCCAGTAGATGAGCACCCTGAAGAGAAAGTGTCAGCGGCTGAAGTTATCATGACGGTTCTGCATGCCGGTGGAAAATTTGACGATAACTCTTATAAGGTCTCGGGTGGACTGCACGGTGTGGGTGTTTCCGTAGTCAATGCACTTTCGGAAGAGCTGAAGTTAAAAGTACGACGTCAGGGTAAAATCTGGGAGCAGGTTTACCAACATGGAGTACCACAATCTCCATTGAATGCCGTTGGGGATACCCAGCGAAGTGGTACGAGCGTCACTTTTAAACCCAGCAGCGATACCTTTTCAAATATTGAGTTTCACTACGATATTCTTGCAAAAAGGCTGCGTGAGCTTTCATTTCTCAACTCCGGCATAAAGATCCACCTTAAGGAGGAAGCGACTGGCAAAGAGGATATCTTTGAGTATGTCGGTGGTATTCTGGCTTTTGTTGAACATCTCAACAGGAACAAATCGCCACTACACAATCAAGTGTTCAGCTTCTCCGGTGAGCTGAATGACGTGGTTGTGGAAATCGCCATGCAGTGGAATGAGTCCTACCAAGAGACTATTTTCTGTTATACGAATAATATTCCTCAACGGGATGGGGGGACCCATCTTGCCGGATTCCGTGCAGCGCTTACGCGTACTCTTAATCAGTATATCGAGCAGTCCGGACTTTCAAAAAAACAAAAGGTGAATACCAGTGGCGATGATGCACGAGAGGGCCTGACTGCTGTCCTTTCTGTAAAAGTACCGGACCCAAAATTTTCCTCCCAGACTAAAGATAAGCTGGTCTCGTCTGAGGTGAAAGGGATTGTTGAAAACCTGCTATCGGAGAACTTGAACAACTTCCTGCTGGAGAATCCTGCTGAGGCAAAGAATATCGCCGGGAAGATGATCGATGCTGCACGCGCCAGGGAGGCGGCAAGAAAGGCGAGGGAGATGACAAGGCGTAAAGGTGCACTGGATATCGCAGGTCTGCCGGGTAAGTTGGCCGACTGCCAGGAGAAGGATCCAGCACTATCTGAACTCTATCTGGTGGAGGGTGATTCCGCCGGGGGTTCCGCCAAACAGGGTAGGGACAGACGCTGTCAGGCAATACTGCCGCTTAAGGGTAAAATCCTGAATGTGGAAAAGGCCCGTTTCGACAAGATGCTCTCTTCCGTAGAGGTCGGTACCCTTATTACCGCGCTCGGCTGTGGTATCGGTCGTGAAGAATTCAATCCGGACAAACTTCGTTACCATCGCATCATCATTATGACCGATGCGGATGTGGATGGAGCACATATTCGTACGCTGTTGCTGACCTTTTTCTATCGACAGATGCCGGAGCTGATCGATAGGGGGTATATCTACATTGCTCAGCCGCCACTCTATAAAGTAAAAAAAGGTAAGCAGGAGCAATATCTCAAAGATGAGCAGGATCTTAATAACTACTTTCTCCAGTCGGCGCTGGACAACGCATCGCTCCATGTCACTGCAGATGCTCCGCCACTGGCAGGTGAGAGTTTGGAATCTCTGTCACGCGCCTTCCTGGCGGTAATGGCTAGCATTGGTCGTCTCTCCCTAAGATACGACGGGGCAATGCTTGAAAAACTGATCTATATGTCCAAGATTGATGAAATCATGATTGAGGATAAAACGGCCTTGCAACAATGGGTAGAAGAGCTCGAAGGAAGGTTGAATACGGATCTTGGCATTTCAGAGTCCTGCACCTTACAAGTTGTCAGTGAAGCAGAGGCTGACGAACCTGGAATTTTACTGACCCGTAAAACCCATGGAATCGGCAATGACCGATTGATTCCCTTTGATTTCTTCAACAGTGTGGAGTACCGCAAGATTAACGAACTGGGTACTCAGCTCAACGGCCTCTTATCTGAAGATGCCTATGTGAAGCGAGGCGAAAAGAAGCAAGCGGTAGGCAGCTTCCGCCAAGCGCTTGAGTGGTTGATGGATGATGCCAAAAAGGGGCAACACGTCCAACGCTATAAGGGGTTGGGTGAAATGAATCCAGACCAGCTGTGGGAAACAACCATGAATTCGGATATACGTCGCCTCTTACAGGTCAGCATAGAAGACGCGGTGGCCGCTGATCAGATCTTTGCCACACTCATGGGCGATCAGGTGGAACCCAGGCGGGAGTTTATCGAGACACATGCCCTCACAGTGGAAAATCTTGATGTGTAG
Source organism: Candidatus Thiodiazotropha sp. (ex Monitilora ramsayi) (assembly GCA_025655575.1). Lineage (GTDB taxonomy): Bacteria > Pseudomonadota > Gammaproteobacteria > Chromatiales > Chromatiaceae > Thiodiazotropha. Next base: position 137,000 of record JAHXIP010000001.1, read on the forward strand.
ATTAGTGGTTGCCAGCAACTTAGCGGGAAGTCAGCTCTGCTAAGGCGATAGGAATACTGTTTATTTGTTATTATTCAGTACTTTAAATAGGTTAGTAACTACTTACTAACCATATTTTATGGAATGAGCTTAAGCATAATCTCACAGAGGTTCTTCTGTTTTTATTCGTTGCTTTTTGACTCTTTGTCCTGGGGAAGAGCCTCTACCGTATCTTCAATCCATCTCTCTGCCTTGGCATTTATCTCTGAGGCAGACATACCATTGGTATCGATAGCTGGGCCAATTACTACATCAATGGTGCCTGGGTATTTTCGCAGATCCCGTCTGCGCCAGAAGACCCCGGCATTATGAGCAACAGGAACTACAGGATGAGCGGATTTTTCCGCCAATAAGGCGCCTCCGATACCGTAGCGCTTGCGAACGCCTGGTTCCACCCGAGTCCCTTCAGGAAACACGATAATATTGATGCCGTTCTCCAGTTTTTCCGTACCCTGCTCAATGATCTGATCAACTGCTTTACGGCCAGATTTACGGTCAATGGCAATGGGTTCGAAGTACCACATAACCCAGCCAAAAAATGGGACGAATAGCAGTTCACGTTTAAGTACCCAGGCTTTGGCTCCGGGGATCAAGCTTACCAGCGCAATGGTTTCCCATGCGGATTGATGCTTAGCCAAGATGATATAGCTCTCATCCGGGATATTATCCAGTCCCTTAATCCGATAATTGAGATTGCAGATTTTATCCAACGCCCAAAGGTTGAGGCGGCTCCAGGCAGTATCAAAGATGTGCATTTTTGGTCTGGGAATGGCCCAGCCAATGAGTGACCCGATGCCTGCAATCAGAATGGTAGTAATGATCAGGAAAAGAAAAAAAAGTGAGGAGCGCAGCAGTATCATTCTTCATTACTCGCTTCTGACAGCAGATGATCGACTGCATCTGCCAGGTCCTGATAAATTTCGATATCCTGCAGCAACTCCCTTTGCTCGCGAATCGTCTTCTTACCTTTGCCGGTTCGTACCAGAATGGGTCTTGCACCCACGTCCAGTGCGGCCTCTAGATCTCGAAAGGAATCTCCGATGACAGGAACACCTCTCAACGAGTCGCTGGATCTTTTACCTATCTCAAGATAAAGCCCGGGTTTTGGTTTGCGGCAGTCGCAGTCGTCGAGTGGTCCATGGGGACAAAACAGGATAGCCTCAATCGTACCACCCATACTCTTTACTGCCTGCATCATCTTATTGTGTATCGCATGTAGGGTTTCAATGTTAAAAAGCCTTCTCGCCAAACCGGATTGGTTGGTGGCAACATAGACTTTGTAGCCGGCATGGTTGAGGCGGGTAATAGCATTCAGACTTCCCTCGATGGGAATCCATTCATCAGGTGACTTGATGAAATTGTCTGAGTCCTGATTGATCACGCCATCGCGATCTAAAATAACCAGCTTCATGTTAGTAAGTACATACTATGAATCAACGCCTCTGAATTCAGAGACTCTTATGCGTCCGTTGACCATACGGGACTCACGTTGGTTAAGTTTTTCCATCTTATCCCAGAAGGCCTGATTGAGATCGAAATCCTGGGCGATGGCAGTGCCCATGACAAGAATCAGAAGATCAGCGACCTCTTCGGCCAATTCAGCAGGCGGTTTGCCCTTGGTGACACAGGAAGAGATCTCTCCCAATTCCTCAGCCATCAGAGCGATGCGGTAGGTCATCTCCTCTCCGCCGGTCTGTTTGAATTGGTGTTTGTCGTGGAATGCCTGTACAGCCGCCAGCATCTCTTTGTAGGAGTCCTGTGTCATGTATGGCTTTCCTGCTGCAACAGAGAGAGATCCGCCACACTCAGAAAAATGTTCTGCAACTGGGAGAGCAAGGCAAGCCGATTGAGGCGTAGTGTCCGATCGTCCGTCATGACCATCACTTGGTCGAAGAAGGCATCTACCGGTTGTTTGAGGGCGGCAAGTATACGCAGACCCTCGGCATAGTCACCCACATCAAACAGTGGCTGGGCAATGGGTGCCAGCTCTTCCAATTTGCTGGCCAGTATTTTTTCCGCCTCATCCTGAAAGAGTGCTGTATCCGCTTGGAACGGTAGTTTCTCCTCGCTCTTCTTGAGAATATTGCGAATCCGTTTGTTAGCGGCCGCCAGGCTTTCCGCCTCTGGGAGCGTACGGAACTCAGCCATTGCCCTGATACGTTGATCGAAATCGGCGACCGTATGCGGATCGACCTCGGAGACCGCCTGAAACAGATCTACCGGGATGCCCTGGTCCACATAGATGCCTTTTAACCGCTCCAGCATAAAGCGATAGACCGATTCAGCGGTATCCTTCTCGGTCAGACGATCAGAGAGAGATTCGGTAACCGCTTCCAACATCCCGCTAAGGTATAGTGGAAGTGAGTGCTCACGTATGATGCGAAGCGCACCAAGCGCGGCCCGTCTAAGCGCAAAGGGGTCCCTATCACCGGTCGGTCTCTGCCCGATACCGAAGATGCCGACCAGAGTATCCAGCTTTTCCGCCAGGGAGATGGCGATGCCTGTTTTCGTCTGTGGTAATTGATCACCGGAAAAACGGGGCATATAGAACTCGTCCATGGCAGTGGCCAGTTCATCGGCTTCCCCATCACGGGTAGCCTGATAGCGACCCATGACACCCTGCATCACAGGAAACTCGTTGACCATATCCGTCATCAGATCACAGCGGCTAAGCAGTCCAGCCCGATGGGCGAGATCAGGATTACCGTTAATTTCAGTGGCAATTATCTCTGCAAGTTTGGCTATCCGGGTCGATTTTTCGTACATCGAGCCAAGTTGTTTTTGAAATACCACGTGCTTAAGTGATTCAAGATGGTCTTCCAGGTGTTTTTTTCCATCCTGTTGCCAGAAGAACATGGCATCAGCCAGTCGAGGCCGGATGACCCGCTCGTTACCCGCTTGAATCAGCTCCGGTTGAGGACTGTCAATATTTGCGATGGTGATGAAGTGATTCATCAACCGACCCTCTGCTGTAAAAAGAGGGAAGTATTTCTGGTTTCCCTTCATGGTGGCGATCAAGGCCTCCTGAGGGACTTCTAAAAAGCGCTCCTCGAAGCTTGCTGTGATGGGGACGGGCCATTCATTGAGTGCGGTGACTTCATCCAGCAGGTCATCATCGAGATCGGGATGGCCGTCCAGTGCTGCAGCGCTGGTCTGTATCAGGTTGCGAATCATCTCTCGCCGCTCACCAAATCCGGCTACGACCTTACCCATCTCTTTCAGTACGGAGCTGTAGTCATCAGGGTTATAGAGGGTGATGGCTGAAGGGTGGTGAAAGCGATGGCCGTAGGTCAGTCTGTCGGCTTTGGCATCGAGCAGCGTGCAGTCGACCAATTGCTCGCCATGAATAAAGACCAGCCAGTGAACAGGGCGTACGAATTGCGCCTCAGATGCTCCCCAACGCATACGCTTGGGAATGGGTAGTTTGTTAAGCGCCTGCTCTGCGATTGCAGGTAGCAGTTTGTCGGCAGTTTGGCCTGTCTCTTCCATTTGGTAGATCAGCCACTCGCCTTTCTCAGTTTCCTGTCTTTTCAGCTGATCAACGGTAGTACCGCAGGATCGGGCAAAACCTTCCGCTGCTTTGGTGGGTTTGCCATCACCATCGAATGCTGCCTTGACGGCAGGGCCGCGTCTTTCGACCTGACGATCGGGTTGCCGTAGGGCGCAATCCTGTATCAGCACAGCCAGCCTGCGTGGTGTGGCGTAGGCCTCGACCTGACCATGTTTGAGGCCAGCCTGATCCAGACCCGCAATGAAACTTTGCGTAAGGGATTCGGAGAGTCGCTTCAGTGCCTTGGGTGGGAGTTCCTCAGTACCGAGCTCGAAAAGCAGAGGTGCGAAATCAGCCATTGGCCACCTCCCGGCTCTGCTTCAGCATGGGAAAATCGAGCTTCTCCCTGGCGTCGTAGTAGGCCTGAGCCACCGCGCGTGCCAGTGAGCGGACCCGCAGGATATAGCGTTGCCGTTCGGTGACCGAGATGGCATGGCGGGCATCGAGTAGATTGAAGCTATGAGAAGCCTTCAGTACCTGCTCGTAGGCCGGTAACGGCAGGCCGGCCTCGATGAGGCGATTCGAATCTTTCTCACATTGGTCAAAAAGAGTGAACAGGAAATCCACATCGGCGTGTTCGAAGTTGTAGGCTGACTGTTCCACTTCATTTTGATGAAACACATCCCCATAGGTCACGATGCCCTGCGGACCCTCGGTCCAGACCAGGTCGAAGATGCTCTCCACGTCCTGCAGATACATGGCGATACGTTCTATTCCGTAGGTGATTTCACCGGTCACAGGGCGGCAGTCGAGTCCGCCCACCTGCTGGAAATAGGTGAACTGGGTGACCTCCATACCGTTGAGCCAGACTTCCCAACCCAGTCCCCAGGCACCGAGGGTGGGAGATTCCCAGTTGTCCTCGACGAAGCGGATATCGTGTAGATTGAGATCCAGACCCAGTACTTCCAGAGAACCCAGATAGAGTTGCTGAATATCCTTTGGTGAGGGTTTCATCACCACCTGATACTGATAATAGTGCTGCAACCGGTTAGGATTTTCTCCATAACGGCCATCGGTGGGGCGGCGGGAGGGCTGCACATAGGCAGCATTCCAGGGCTCGGGTCCGATGGAACGCAGAAAGGTGGCAGTGTGGAAGGTACCGGCACCCATCTCCATGTCGTAGGGTTGCAGTATCAGACAACCCTGTTTGGCCCAGTAGTCCTGCAGGACGAAGAGCAGTTCCTGGAAAGTTGTCACGCCGTTTTTTTGTTTTGCAGAATCTCGACTCACTATGAGTCTCCGGTAGTGTAGAGGAAAACCGCGTAAGTATAACGATGCCGCCAGGGTAAGGCTAACCCGGGTGGGTGTTCAGGATAGGGATTCGTAGAGAAATAATCTGTCTTTGTGAATGGCTCGCGGGTGCCTGACGAGAAGTGTTGCCGTATAATCGCCGATCCACCTATCTATTCTTCATCTTCTTTATGACTAAACAACGCAAAGCGGCGGCACTGATCTCAGGGGGATTGGACTCTCTGTTGGCGGCTCGGGTGATACAGGAGCAGGGCATCCACGTCGAGGGGATCAACTTTTATACCGGCTTCTGCGTCGAAGGTCACACCCATGCCATCCGCAAGAAAGACCGTCAAAAGGAGAAGCGGAACAATGCGCTCTGGGTCGCGGAGCAACTGGGTATCAAGCTGCATATCGTGGATATCGTCGAGGATTACAAGCAGGTTGTGCTCAATCCGAAACATGGTTACGGCGCCAATCTGAACCCGTGTCTTGACTGTAAGATTTTTATGGTCAGCAAAGCGCTGGAATGGATAAAGGCCAAGGGCTTCGACTTCATTATCACCGGCGAGGTGATAGGTCAGCGACCCATGTCCCAACGAAAAGAGACCATGCCGGTGGTAGCCGATGAATCGGGTGCTGAGGATCTGCTGTTGAGACCCTTATGCGCATGCAATCTGCCAGAGACGCTGCCAGAGCGGGAAGGCTGGGTGGACCGGCAGCAGTTGCACGATTTTTCCGGGCGCAGCCGTAAGCCGCAGATGGCGCTGGCGGCCAAGTTTGGTTTTGAGGACTACGCCCAGCCTGCCGGGGGCTGCTGTTTTCTCACCGATGCCCAATATTCGGTCAAGCTGGCTGACCTGTGGCGTGCCCGGGGCAGCAAGCAGTATGAAATGGATGACATCATGTTGTTGAAGGTTGGCCGTCATTTGCGGCCTGCGCCCCACTTTAAATTGATCATCTCCCGGGAAGAGGGCGAAGGCAATTTTCTGCGTGGGTACCGGCGTCAGTATCCGCATCTAACGACTGTCAGCCACCCGGGGCCGCTGGCATTAATCGATGGTGAAGTGGATGAGGACGATATCGAACTCGCCGCCAGGTTGGTGGCCCGATACAGTCAGGGACGCAGTGAGGAAGAGGTGGTACTCGCATTTACCGATATCGAGGCTAACCAGAAGGAGCTGAAGGTGAGACCCCTGCAACCCCATGAGATACCCAGGGAGTGGGTGATTTGAAGCGAAAGATTATCGACTGCCGCCGGCTGCTCTGTCCCATGCCGGTGATAAGGGTGCAGACAACTGTGGAATCTCTGCCAGACGGCGCTCAAATTGAGGCGATCTGTACCGATCCCGGTGTGCTGACCGATATCCCTGCCTGGTCGAGGATCAACGGACATAAACTGATTGAAGCCCGGGAAGAGGATGGTGAATATATTGTGGTTGTCGAAGTCGACCATGGGATGCAGTAATGAGCGTTCAAGCTGAAACCAGGGAAAATCGTTTTCGTATCAGTCGTCGATCTGCACTGGTCGGTGCACTGGTCAATACGATTTTGGCCATCTCCAAAATTCTCTTTGGCTGGCTTGGCCAGTCACAGGCGCTGGTGGCGGACGGTATCCACTCGTTATCGGATCTGCTGACTGATGCCCTGGTCCTATTCGCCGCCCGACATGCCAAGGAGGCGCCAGATGAGGACCATCCCTACGGTCATGGTCGCTTCGAGACCGTAGGTACCCTCGTGCTGGGCGGTATATTGATTGCTGTCGGTTTCGGTATCGTATGGGATGCAGGCGAGAGATTGTTTGCGCCTGAGCAGTTGACGCTTCCTGCTTCATTCACGCTGTTTGTAGCCCTCTTCTCCATCATCGCCAACGAAGGTCTTTTCTTCTATACCCGGCATCTTGCCAATCTGATCAATTCGGATCTGCTGCGGGCTAATGCCTGGCACCATCGCAGCGACTCGGTTTCATCCGTGGTGGTGCTGGTTGGTATCGGCGGCACCATGCTCGGTCTGCCCTACCTGGACGCCATAGCGGCCTCATTGGTGGGGATAATGGTGGCACAGATCGGCTGGAATCTGGGCTGGGGCGCCCTACAGGAGTTGGCGGATGCCGGTCTCGAAGAGGAACACTTGAAGCAGATTCGGCAATTTATCAGTAGTGTTTCCGGTGTTAACAGCGTGCATATGCTGAGAACCCGCAAATTGGGTGGCCATGCGATGGCCGACGTTCACGTACAGGTCGATCCCTGGTTGAGTGTTTCGGAGGGTCATCGTATTGCAGAGGTGGTGCAGTATGGTTTGATCGATCAGGTAGATGTATTGGAAGACGTCACGGTACATATCGATCCGGAAGATGACGAGGCGGGACCTTCCTGTTCCGAGCTACCGTTGAGGGATGAGGCGGAATCCCTGCTGGAATCACATTGGTCACAACTCGCCTGCTATTCAAAGCGTCATCGAATGGTGCTGCACTATCTCTCTGGCAGGATCGATGTGGATCTCTTTTTGCCCATCTCATGCTATGCGTCTGGTGAGGGTGCTGATGAGGTGAAGCAAGCATTTCAGCAGGCACTGGAGGGATCGGAGGTCTTTCGCTATGTCCGTATTTGGTTTGGGTAGCACCATTATAGTGCGGCAACACGGGACAAATGCACTATTATAGTGCGACAGTGAGTCTGTCCTGGCTAGTCCGATCATCTTAAGGAGATATCAGCTGATTCTCGACAATATCTTTTGCAAAGGTGATATGTGGGTGATCTATTTCTAAGTGGCTAATTTGGAATGGGTTTATCTTGAGCACAAAATATTGAAAAAGGCGCTTCTATTCGCCGCATGAGAATGGCAGTTGTGTGGCATGAATCATGCAGATAAGCGTTTTCCAAAGCGTCTGGTATCGTTTTCCGGCCGCCAAAGCTATGATGTGGCTGATTTTTTACTCAGCACCGAATAACCCATAAATTCTGGAGACGAAGATGGCCTTGAAAGCCCTGAAGATGATCAAAGACAATGACGTGAAGTTTGTCGATCTGCGTTTTACCGATACTCGCGGTAAAGAGCAGCATGTGACGCTGCCAACGGGCGAAGTCAACGAAGAGATGTTCACTGACGGCAAGATGTTTGACGGCTCATCCATTGCCGGTTGGAAAGGTATTAACGAATCGGACATGATCCTGATGCCTGAGGATGCAACGGCAGTCATGGATCCCTTTGCGGACGAGAACACCATGAACGTCCGCTGTGACATTCTTGAGCCATCTACCATGCAGGGTTATGAGCGCGATCCCCGCTCCGTTGCCAAGCGTGCCGAGGCCTACCTGGCCTCCACCGGTATCGCTGATGCCGCCTTCTTTGGTCCTGAGCCTGAATTCTTCGTACTTGACGATGTGCGCTGGAGCGTCGACATGAGCGGTTCCATGGTCAAGATCGACTCCGAAGAGGCCGAGTGGAACTCCGAGCGTGTCTATGAAGACGGCAACATCGGTCATCGTCCCGGCGTCAAGGGCGGTTACTTCCCGGTTCCCCCGGTCGATTCTCTGCACGATCTGCGTGGCGCCATGTGTCTGGCTATGGAAGAGATGGGCGTACCCGTCGAGGTTCACCATCATGAGGTGGCCACTGCCGGTCAGTGTGAAATCGGTACCCGTTTCAGCACCCTGGTAGAGCGCGCCGACTGGGTTCAGACCCAGAAGTACTGCACCTGGAATGTGGCTCATGCTTATGGCAAGACGGCGACCTTCATGCCCAAGCCCATCGTTGGTGACAACGGCTCCGGTATGCACGTGCATCAGTCCCTGGCCAAGGGTGGTGAGAATATTTTCGCCGGCGATCAGTACGGTGGCCTCTCCGAAACCGCCCTCTACTACATTGGCGGCATTATCAAGCACGCTCGTGCATTGAATGCTTTTACCAATGCGTCTACCAACTCTTACAAGCGCCTGGTCCCAGGCTTCGAAGCCCCGGTCATGCTGGCCTACTCCGCCCGTAACCGTTCCGCTTCGATCCGTATCCCATGGGTTTCCAGCCCGAAGGGTCGTCGTGTCGAGGTACGTTTCCCCGATCCTACCGCCAATCCTTATCTGGCCTTCGCCGCCATGATGATGGCCGGTCTCGACGGTATTCAGAACAAGATCCATCCGGGCGACGCCATGGATAAGGACCTTTATGACCTGCCGGCTGAAGAAGCGCTCAGTATTCCCACCGTATGCCACAGCCTGGATATGGCATTGGAAGCCCTGTCTGAGGACCGTGCATTCCTGACAGCAGGCGGCGTCTTCACCGATGACCTGATCGATGGTTATATCGAGCTGAAGATGGAAGAGGTGACCACCATGCGTATGACCACGCATCCGGTGGAATTCGACATGTACTACAGCCTATAAGCACCAGCAGTATCTGTTGAAGCGATGAAAGTGCGCACTCCTGTTATAGAAGTGCGCGTTTTTTTTGCGAACTGAATCGCTTGTTCAATCCTTATACCTTGGTCTATGCTAGTGCCATGCGTAGCGTAGTACTTATTCTGATCTTATTGGTTTCTTGTCCGCTGCTGGCCAAGGATGTCTATAAATGGACGACGGAGACAGGCGAGGTTGTCTATTCAGACACCTATCGGCCTGGTGCAGAGCGTATTCGTGTTAGCGGTAGCAAATCCGCGCCTTCAACAATCGCTGAAGACGCTGCTGATCAAACAACAGCCGCTGTCGATGGTGAAACCTATCAGTCTTTCGAGGTCGTTCAACCGGAAAATGACGAGACCATTCGTAGTAATGAAGGAACGGTCACAGTTGGGCTCACCCTATCCCCTGCCCTGGCGGCTAACCACGCGATTCACGTCTTTGTCGACGGCACCCGTTTGGAAGGCGAAATGAAGTCAACCCAGTTCAGTCTCAATGGCCTGAACAGGGGAACACATTCACTCAATGCTAAAGTTGTGGACAACGAAGGGAATGAGCTGGTTGCCACACCCTCTGTTAATTTCCATCTCCGTAAAGCCTCAGTCATCAAACCCTAACAGCCCGGCATGCACTATAATGGTGCAATTGATTGCCAGCCGTTCAGCTGACATCTTTCTCTATTTGTTTTACTCAATCGTGGTGATCCGTTAAACGGCTGTTTTGTAATGGCGTTGTGAAACGATTCTGATATCGACCGGTAATCCTCACAGACTGAGTCCGTTGGATCGTTTATTGCTTAAGGACACACCATGGCGCCGGAACATGAAAAAGTGATTCTAGAGAAACAGGTACTGGACAACCTGAGCACAGCGATACTGCTCTTCGATTGTGACTTTAGACTGCGCTATATCAATTCCGCTGCTGAAATGCTCTTTGCTGTAAGCGCGAGGAAAGCGATGGGCACGCCTGCCACCGACCTGATCCACTGTCCGGGTAGTGTGTTGGAAAGCAATCTTGCCCGTTCACTGGGTACCGGTCAGCCATTCACCGAACGTGAACATCAGCTGACGCTGCCGGATGGCAGAGAAATCACCATTGATTGCACGGTGATCCCCCAGCGACGCGGCCATCGGGTTGAAGAACTTCTGGTCGAGATCCAACAGGTTGACCGGCAGCTGCGTATTACGCGGGAAGAGGAGATCCTTTCGCGTAACGAGGCAACACGGGCCTTGGTTCGGGGACTCGCCCACGAAATCAAAAACCCGTTGGGTGGATTGCGTGGTGCAGCACAGCTACTCGAGAGGGAGCTGCCTGACGAATCGCTGGTTGAATATACGCAGATTATCATTGAAGAGGCGGATCGGTTGCAGAACCTGGTAAATAACATGCTGGGACCGAATCGGCTGCCTGAGTTGAAGCCGGTGAATATTCACCAGGTGTTGGAGCGGGTCTGCGGCTTGGTGAATGCCGAGGCAGGCCAAAGCCTGACTATCAGTAAAGACTACGATCCCAGTATTCCTCCCTTAACCGGTGACCAGGATCAATTGATTCAATCCTTTCTCAACATAGTGAGAAATGGTGTTAGAGCCATGGGCACAAAGGGCGTATTGGGAATAACCAGTCGTATTCTGCGTCAGTTCACTATCGGGAATATACGGCACCGGCTGGTTATTTCCGTGGAGATTGAAGACAGTGGTCCCGGTATCCCGGAAGAACTAAAAGGGCGGATCTTCTTCCCAATGGTATCGGGGGCTGGAGGCATGGGCCTCGGATTGTCAATTGCCCAGACTCTGATTAATCGTCACCAGGGTTTGATCGAATTCACCAGCAAGCCGGGACATACGGTATTCCGAGTCTTACTACCTTTGGAGCAAATCGATGGATAGAGCATGCAGGGTCTGGGTGATTGATGATGATCGCTCGATTCGCTGGGTACTGGAAAAAACCCTGCAAAAAGCAGAGATGGATGTGACCTGCTTCGAAAGTGCAGACAAGGTACTGGCTTCACTCGAAGGGGATCAACCCGATGTGGTGGTCTCCGACATTCGCATGCCGGGTATAGACGGACTTGAACTGCTGGAAATACTGCATGCCCGCTATCCCGGGCTGCCGGTGATTATCATGACTGCACATTCGGATCTTGAGAGTGCGGTATCGGCCTATCATGGTGGCGCCTTTGAATACCTGCCGAAGCCCTTCGATGTGGATGAGGCGATACAACAGATTCGCCGCGCCTGTCGGCAACAACTATCGGTGGAAGAGAAGCCTGCCCTTGATGAGCGTCAGGGGGCTAAGGAGATTATCGGCGCAGCGCCAGCCATGCAGGAGGTGTTCCGTGCTATTGGCCGGTTGGCGAGGTCCAACATTACCGTATTAATTAATGGTGAATCGGGTACCGGTAAAGAATTGGTGGCCCAGGCACTGCATCGTCACAGCACCCGAGCATCAGCGCCATTTATCGCGCTGAACATGGCGGCGATTCCGAGGGACTTGATGGAATCGGAACTGTTTGGCCATGAAAGAGGCGCCTTCACCGGGGCGCAAACCCGCCGTGAAGGCCGTTTCGAACAGGCCGACAGCGGTACACTCTTTTTAGATGAGATTGGTGACATGCCATCCGAACTTCAGACAAGATTGTTGCGTGTGCTGGCTGATGGTGAATTTTACCGGGTTGGTGGGCATGAACCGGTGAAGGTTGATGTGCGAATCATCGCCGCTACCCATCAGAATCTGGAGAGTCGGGTTGATGACGGCTCTTTTCGCGAGGACCTGTTTCATCGGCTTAACGTTATTCGCATCCACTTGCCAGCGCTGCGGGAAAGAAAAGAGGATGTCCCGCTACTGATGAAGCACTTCCTGGATGCCGCCGCCAGTGAACTGGATGTGGAAGCGAAAGTATTGCTACCTGAAACAGAATCCTTTCTCAGCCAGTTGGCGTGGAAAGGTAATGTTCGTCAGTTGGAGAATACGGCGCGTTGGTTAACCGTTATGGCATCAGGGCAGGAGATTCATATCGAAGACCTGCCAGCAGAACTCAAGGATAGCGATGTCCCCTCGGTCTTCTACGACGATTGGCGCCAACTGCTTCGCGCTTGGGCAAGAAAAAAGCTGCAAGACGGTTGTGAGGGATTGCTCAATGAAGCAGAGCCTGATTTTGAGACAGTAATGATTGAGACGGCTTTGGAGTACACGGCAGGTCGTCGTCAGGATGCCGCCCGGCTACTGGGTTGGGGGCGCAATACCCTGACCAGGAAGATCAAAGACCTGAAACTGGATGTTGATGGTTGAGGTCTTGATATCGGAAAAGCATGAAAAGGACAGGGAAAAGAGAGTTGCCTGAGGATCAGAGCGGGTTATGATGCACCCCGTTCAATTGCGAGCTTAATCACAGGAACTGCCACATGGACTCCACCACTATCGACCTGCCGGGTAGCGAGATTGAATCGATAACCGTGGACGCGGGTGTTCTGAACATCCGTTTCTCCCGCGCCTATCTCATCAAGACAATGAGTGGTTCAGAAGAGAGGACCCGCTGGTGGCAGGCCGGGACGCTGGTATTCGAAGGGGCAGAATTATCGGGAGATCTACCTGAGTGCCCCTGTATCTGTGATGGCGGAGACGTGGGTGAAAACGTCTACACCTACCGGGACATGATACCGGTACCACTCGAGAGTCAGGGTCATGCACACTGTAAGCTCAAAATAGAAGGCCGGGATGTATTGATTGAAGCACAAGCGAAAGGTGTAAAATTGCTGATGGATGACCGGCCACACTACATCGAACATATTCGTTAGGTTCTGTGACTGGTCCCGCCATTATGCTTCTTTCCCTCTCAGCCCGATGCCAGTCGATGGGCTGCCCGTGTAGTTTCCGGCAGTTTATAGCGGGTTGTGCAGGCCATGACATACCGAATGGCTGTGCGCAGAGAGATGCGATGACCAACAGATATATAGAGTGGTTTCACCCGAGTTCGGGTGCGTAGTACAGCACCAATCTCTTCTTTTTTGTCCATGAGTGGCACCCAGGCGCCTTTTTCATCTGCGAGCATCTCATGGGTGCCGATCAAACGGCTTTTAGCCACACCAATGGCTGGTATGTCGGTGATTAGGCCCAGATGGCAGGCCAGGCCGAAGCGTCTTGGATGAGCGAAACCCTGACCGTCACACAATAGAAGGTCAGGTGTCAGTTTGAGATGTTCCATCGCCTTGAGGATTGAGGGTACCTCACGGAAGGAGAGCAACCCGGGCACGTAGGGAAAAGATGTGGGAAGCCGTGCGACCGCGTGTTCCAGCGGCTCCAGCGCCGGGAATTTGAGTACAGCAACAGCCGCCCGCGTTATCTTGCCCTGCTGTTCAAAACCCACGTCGACACCGGCAACTCGCTTGGGTGGAGAGAAATGATCTGACAAAATCACCTTGTGACGCAGCGTATTCTGAAGCTCAATGGCTTCGGTCGGGTTAAGATCCCAGACGTGGCTAGTGATGTTTTTCATGCTAATGAATTCATTGAGTCCCGCGCGCATGATACAAAAGTAAAAGGTGAACGGCGTTGTAATCCGGTTGCAATCTTCAGTGATCGGTTTAAGCTTCAGACAGTTATGTCGCTATAGGTTATTACAAGATATCTCCTGAATCGAAAAAACCGCGAGATATAAAGTTCGGATCAATGCAGGAAAACTGAGAGAAGACGAAAAAAACCATGTCAGTCGAACTATTCAATAATGGCAGCCACATCTGTGTCGCTTTTAGAGACCTGGTACACGGTGAAGCCGTCCAGGCCAATCAATTTCTTATCTATGATCATCAGCATGCGGCGCTGATCGATCCAGGCGGTGAGTTGACCTATTCACGGCTCTTTATGGCGATCAGCGATTACATGAACGTAAAGAAGCTCGATTATGTCGTTGCTTCACATCAGGACCCGGATATCGTCGCCTCTGTCAATAAATGGTTGGTGGGTACGGATTGTAAAGTCGTGGTGCCCTCCCTCTGGGAACGCTTCATTCCCCATTTTACCCGCCCGGGGCGCCTGCTCGATCGTGTTGTCGGTATACCGGATGAAGGTACTAACCTTGATTTAGGCAACATTCGTTTGATGGCCCTGCCGGCTCACTTCCTCCATGCCGAGGGGAATTTTCAATTCTACGACCCTATCAGTCGTATCCTTTTCTCGGGTGATCTAGGTGCCAATCTGCCACCGGGTGATTTGAACAAACCGGTTTCAAATATTTCGGAAGTCATGCCTTACATGGAAGGTTTCCACAAGCGTTACATGAATTCCAACAAAGTCTGCCGCCTCTGGGCAAACATGGTACGTCAGTTGGATATCGAAATGATCGTGCCACAGCATGGCCGCGCTTTTAGCGGCAAGAAAGCAGTGAATGATTTCATTGCCTGGATAGAGGGGCTGGAGTGTGGTGTTGATCTGGTAACACAGGAGAATTACCGACTCCCTTGACCCGCTACCGCTACAATCAGTTTTACGGCCTGGCTTATCAGCAGGCCGCTGCTTTCATCCGGACCCTTGGCGATCGGCGGCCAATTCTCCAATCCAAAAGCCCAGATTCTTGTCGATAAACTCCTCCACCGGCATGTAGTGAGAACCATCACAGGAGAAGGTCAGACCCAGCATGCCGTTCATGATATTGATGGAGGCACTGCGTAAATAGATGGTCTCATCCGCAAAGCGTAATGCCTTGAACTCATCAAGTACCTCGCGGATCTGTTTCGGCGTCACCTTTGCTCGATCGGGGTAGGCATACAGCGGGTAAGCCAGCGCAATATCCGGATCAATAATCTCCTCTACCCCATGAATGCGGTAGCTGTAGGGGTCATCCATCAACCAGAAGGAGCAGCGGCCGCTGGAGTAGTGGACCTTGCAGTGAAAGACACCATGATCGGCCATCAGGGCAAGGATGGTTTCATGAACCGAATCGATGCGCTCATCCAAACGGCTTTGAATCCGCTCCTGCATAAAGAGTGTCCCGCGAACGGCCGGATCGCCCTTGAATTGCTGCCACTGCTGCTTATCATCCAGTGGGGCATCTTCGCTGACCACCTTGTCCAGTGAAAAGTCAGCAGCGATGAATCCGTGCAGGATTTTATCTTTTCGCACCGCCTGCAACGCGGTTACGCACTCCTTGTCGGTAAACTGGCTGTGATAGACGGAGGAGAGCATGATGCCCTTGAATGGTAAATTGTTTTTCAGGTAAGGGCGTTTCGAAAGATCCCTGCCCCGCCAGGCAATATCGGCATTACCCGGTTTTACCAGTGAAGAGATCTCCCTGCCATCCAGGTCCCAGGCATAGAGAAATTCACAGTTGGTGATCTCCCTGATATGCGTGAGCAGGACCTGATCGAGCCTGTCCGGGTCTTCCCAGACAGACGCGCATCGTTCGGCAAGGCGTGAAAGCGGCTCACCCACGGACCCGGCAAGGGCATCTTTTTTGTTGAGTATCAGTTGTCGCAGTGCTGTCATTGGGTACCTCGAAACGGGGATTATACCCTGCCCTCGCTCGTGTGTTGTGACTATTAAATGACGCTTTTCCCTGTGACGAGAAACCATTCGCAGTGCCCCTAACGAAAGTCCCCAGACAGCCGGTTGGATCGAAGCGTAAAGAGAAGCATGATACGTTTGTGTGTACAATTCCCCTTTGGTGAAATTGAGAGACGAGCACTGAGGATCGACTGAACCGTGACTACCCTGAAAAACGACCGACTGTTAAGAGCACTGCTACGAGAACCTGTGGATGTCACACCGGTCTGGATGATGCGCCAGGCAGGCCGCTACCTGCCAGAATACCGCGCCACACGAGCAAAGGCGGGTAACTTTATGTCGCTTTGCCAGAATCCGGATCTGGCCTGCGAAGTGACCCTGCAGCCACTGGACCGCTATCCTCTGGATGCGGCGATTCTCTTCTCCGATATTCTCACGGTGCCAGATGCCATGGGGCTGGGACTCTATTTTACAGAAGGTGAAGGGCCTCACTTCGAGCGGCCGGTACAGGATGAGGCAGCCGTCGATGCCCTGGGAATCCCCGATATGGAGGACGACCTCGGCTATGTGATGGATGCCGTGCGGACCATCCGCCGGGAACTCGATGGCCGCGTTCCCCTGATCGGTTTCAGTGGCAGCCCCTGGACCCTGGCAACCTATATGGTTGAAGGTGGTGGCACGAAGAACTTTTCCAAGGTAAAGGGCATGATGTTCGACCGCCCGGAGCTGATGCATCGTCTGCTGCAGCGAGTGAGTGAATCTGTCACCGCCTATTTGAACGCCCAGATTGCAGCAGGCGCCCAGGCGGTGATGATCTTCGATACCTGGGGTGGTGCGCTGACGCCTCAGCATTATGAGGCCTTCTCGCTTGCCTACATGCAACAGATCGTCAATGGTCTGACCCGTGAAGCGGAGGGTCGCAAGGTACCGGTGATTCTCTTCACCAAGGGTGGCGGGCTCTGGCTGGAAAAAATGGCCGATACCAACTGTGATGCCCTCGGTATCGACTGGACCCTGAGCCTGGCCAATGCCCGTGCACGGGTCGGTGACCGGGTGGCGTTACAGGGCAATCTCGATCCCTGTACACTCTATGCCTCACCTGCACGTATCCGCGATGAAGTGGCGCAAGTGCTGGCCAGTTTTGGTCACGGCAACGGCCATGTCTTCAATCTGGGTCATGGTATTCATCCTGAGATCGATCCGGAGCGCGCCGGGGTTTTTGTCGAAGCCGTTCACGAGCTCAGTCGTCCTTACCATGCTGGGAGTTGATCGGGAAAAGGCTTGTGTCTTGAGTTTCCCGGTGCATTTAATGAATTCTTATTGCGCAAAGCGAAGCGTGTAATCTGTAACTGATGCCTCTCTCGTAGGCGTTAGCCAGGGAGAACCTTGCCATGAAAATCTCACTCCTGGGTTTTGGACTGATGGGACAGCCCATTGCACTACGATTGGTGCATTGCGGTCACGACTTGGTGGTTTGGAATCGCTCTGCTGATCCCCTCAAGCAGGCTGCCGATGCTGGCCTGAATGTGGAAGCGGATCTCAATACGGCTATTGAATCTGGTGAAGTGATCATACTGACACTGAGCGATGCCGATGCCATTGAGTCCGTGCTTTTTACCGAAGAATCCCCTGCCTTGCTGAGTGGAAAAACGATTCTCCAGATGGGCACAATCGCACCGAGAGAAAGCCGCAGTATTGCTACCAGGGTGACACAGGCAGGCGGTGAATATCTTGAAGCCCCAGTGCTTGGCAGTATACCCGAAGCCCGCACGGGTCAATTGATCGTGATGGCGGCGGGACCTGACGATGTTTATCAACACTGCCTGTTGATGCTGCGATGCCTGGGCAAAGAGGTAGAGCATATTGGAGCCGTCGGTCAGGGGGCAGCCATGAAGTTGGCAATGAATCAGTTGATTGCTTCTCTCACTGCCGGATTTTCGCAAAGCCTCGGTCTTGTGCGGGCAGAAGGTGTCGATGTGGAGCAATTTATGACGCTGCTGCGCGAAAGTACCCTCTATGCACCGACTTTCGACAAAAAGCTGAGTAAGTTTTTAGGTCACGATTACAGCAACCCCAATTTTCCACTCAAACATCTGATCAAAGATACCGGTCTGTTCAAGCGGGTTGCAGAAGAGTCGGGAATCAACGCAGGTATTGTGGATGCCATGTTGACCGTATTCGAAAACGGCCAGGCAGCGGGATACGGTGATGAGGACTACTCATCACTCTACGAGACGATCAATCCGGGATTCGATGCGGAAACTGATATCGGCTGCTGATAGGGCGAAGCCCTTTGGCTCCGCCCTTTTTCTTAACTGACCATCATCGCTACGACAATACCGAGAATCAGGATACCGACGGCGCCGATGATTGCGTTTTCACTACCGTACATGGGCTACCTCCTATATCAATGGGTTGTTTCGGATTATAAGAGTCCATACTCTGATTCAGTACGGCGAATACTGCTGTCTTATTTGACAAGGCGTCGAGCGAAAGGTTTTTTACGATTCGCCACAATAGAGATATGCCAAAGAGGCTTCCCAAAGAGGGTTTCCTATGAAACTGAATGATCCATTCGGCCGTCTGGAGCGGCGTCATCAGGCAGGCTATGAAACCATGCGTGATGCCCTTCGGCGCGGCGGAATCGATTCTCCTCAGGCGGCTCAGGAGACAATCAGGCAGGCCTGGAAAAGAGGTTTTACCGTCATGGGTGTAGGGATGTTGTTGCTACTTCTGCTGATGGCCGTAATCCCAAGTGCAGCCCCGCTGGTTCTTGGTCTGGCGCTCTTCATGGTGGTCTGGGTGGTCAGCTCGACAATCAATGGTCAGCGCTACATCAAGCGCTACATCGAAGAAGAGTTAAAACACTAGGGCCTGTTAACACTAGTCCAATGCACCCTGCTGAGGCTTCAGTTCATAACGACGCATCAACTGAGCAAACTCCACCAAAGCCTGGATACCGCTGCTCTCCGCCTGGACACACCAGTGTTTGAGCGATTCGAGCCGGGCCTCATGGCTCATCGCCTGCTGCTCCCAAACAGCCTGTAATTGAAGCCTGAACTGATAAACGGTTTTCAGCGTCGAGCTGCTTTCCAGGGCCTCGACCAAGCGTTGTCTGTCACGCTCGCTCAGTAGTGCCACGTCCCGTCTTGCCAGACGGCGTGCCCGACGATAGAGACGTCGCCAGGATCTCTGGGCAGCAGCATTGATTTCAGCCCGAAAGACCGGGCGCAGAACTTTGCTGCTGTAGTCACTGAGTAACTGCAACCGATTGACGGTCAGTGATTTCGCCGCGTCCAGGTCCAGCTGTGGCCTGGGTGGAATCAGCTTGGGTACTGGCGCCACCTTTTGCACTTGCGCCAGGCCCAGTAGAGAGAAGAGCCGGATATAGAGCCAGCCGAGGTCGATCTCCCACCAGCGGATCGAGAACTTGGCGGAACTGGCATAGGCGTGGTGGTTATTGTGCAGTTCCTCACCGCCGATCAACAGTCCCCAGGGCACAATGTTGGTGGAGGCGTTGGGAATCTCAAAATTACGGTAGCCCCAGTAGTGACCGATACCGTTGATGACACCGGCAGCCCAAAAAGGTATCCAGATCATCAGTATGGCCCAGATGGCCACACCCGCCGGTCCGAAGAGGATCAGCAGTATGACAAGGAGAAGGCTGACGCCCAGTAGGTGATGGGGGGTGTAAATCCGCTGTTCCAGCCAGTCATCCGGAGTGCCTTTACCATAGCGCTCCAGTGTCTCCGGATTGGCTGCCTCACACTGATAGAGTTCTGCCCCCCGCCAGAGCACCTCATTGATACCGCGGGTTTGGGGGCTGTGCGGATCATCAGCGGTTTCACATTTTGCATGGTGCTTTCGGTGGATAGCGACCCATTCACGGGCCACCATACCGGTGGTGAGCCACAGCCAGAAACGGAAAAAGTGACTCAATATCGGATGGAGTTCAAGGGCACGGTGGGCCTGGTGACGATGGAGAAATACGGTGACAGAAACGATGGTGATGTGGGTGAGGATCAGGGTAAGAACGAGATAACCCCAGAGAGACAGATCGAGCAGGCCGGTGAGTAACATGGATTACCTTTTTAAAAGAAGGTCGTTTCCATGGAGAATCGACCGCCAGAGTGCCTCCAAACAGCCTACGATCTTGGAGCGGAATATTTGATGTAGCTGCTTGAAGTGTAGTGTATTGCAGTGCAGTTCGACACAGAAGCGGGTCGGGAGGCGGAAAATGGGGAGGATTAAGAGGTCGAGGGAGCCAGCCTATGAGAGTTTGAGAGAAGGCAGTATTTGTTCATGGGGCGGGAGAAATCCCCCGCCCCTGACGGGTTAACCGAGCAATACTGAGATCACAATGCCCACAACCAGGATGGCCAGTGCGCCGACAATTGCCTTATCACTTCCTAACATGGTGGAGTCCTCCAAATGACTTTTACCAACAAGACACTGCGCTGAATCGGGAGCCAACCCGTGGCTGACGACCAGAAAGACAGCAATAACAATGCGGAGAGTAGGGTAATTAGTTTGCTGTCGGGATGAACTGATAATTATCAATAATTTCTTAGCTAGGACAAAAATAGCCTAAAGGAAGATACAGGATGTGAAATCACACATAAAAATCTTTCATAAGATTCAGATGCAATATCTGCCCTTCCGATACCGATTCGTGATAAAACTGGGGCCGTCACATGTTCAACAGGGAACACTAGATTCCCGTTCAGCTCGGGGTGAATCATGCAACTGCTGTTTAGCGAACTGCCCGGCCGGCACGAACGCCATCTGCTGCGAAAACACAACAATCCACTCTTTCCCGAGGATCAGCGTAGCCTCACTCAGGGAGAATTGACGGAAGCGCAACGGCTCGATCATGAGGAACTGGAGGCCTACATTGGCGACCTGCGCAAGCTGGTGGGTGAAGCCGTGGCACTGGGCCCACACGAGCAGAGTGATGTCATCCTTGAGTTGAAGGAGCGCCTCGACAAGGCTTATGAAAGCGCCTGCCGGTTAGCGGATGACCAGAGTCCCAACAAGGAGGCCATCCAAAAACTGGTTGCCGTCATTATGCGGGCGGTCTGGCAAGGTGCCGGCAATGACACACTGGCCCAGCAGGAACTGGAGCAGGAAGTGGAGGCGCGCAAGACCCATTTTGAGCTACTGGAAACAGCGCTGGTGGCGGACCTTCTCGACCCTGAATCGCTCATCATTGAACATGAGCTGCTGCCAGTGCTCCTCAGTGCTGAGCGGGAGGACTTTGAAGCCGCAGTCACCCTTTTCGACCCCAATCAAATCCAGGTACTTTGTGAACTGGGTGAAGAGTTCTTTCAGGATAGGGAAAATGATGATGCTGTGCTGGGAGCCAGACAACGTCTAGAGGAATTGAATGCGTTGGTTGATGAGCTGAACGTCAGTTAGGCCCTGCGAATCGATTTCAAATCCCACTCGCTGCCTTGTCAGCACCTGAAAAACCATCAAATTCTCAACGGTTTTTTTTGACTTATGTCATGCCCAAACTTTCAGGACGTCTGTGTGATAGACGCCTCAGGAAGCTCTTGGCCCTAATGATGTGGCTTTCCACCAACTGCGGAGCAGCCGCAAAGGCAAGCATGACGACAAACAGCATACAGAAACAGCGACTGGCCTGGAGAAGCGCATTTTTTCTGCTTTTCATACTGGCCCCGCCTCTGGACATACTGCGTTTTGATCTCACTCAGAATCACCTCATCCTGTTTGGTTTTCCCTGGACACTCGGTATGTCGGCGTTCCAGGAAGGCACCATTGGGGCGATGGAGATGGGGCTGCAGATGTTGTTTCGACTGTTTCTACCGCTCGCTTTGTTGCTGACGCTGGGGGTCTACATCGCTTGGAAGTGGGGACGTCTCTACTGTGGGTGGCTGTGCCCACACTTCTCTGTGGTAGAGATGATCAATTCGCTGATGCGTCGAGCCCACGGCAAGCTGTCGATCTGGGAGAAGAACCCGTTGCCCGACGTACAGCGTGACGGTACTCAGATCCAACCTAACAAGCGCTGGTGGTTTGTCACTGCCGTGGCGGTGCTTTTTTTCTCATTCCTTTGGGCGGTTGCGCTGCTCACCTATCTGCTGCCGCCAAAGGAGATATACAGCAATCTGGTCACAGCCAGCCTGACAAGAAACCAATTCATTTTTATCGGTGTGGGGACCATACTGCTGACGATTGAGTTCACCTTTGCACGACATCTTTTCTGTCGTTTTGGCTGTGCACTGGGCCTCTTTCAGAGTTTGATCTGGATGGGCAACAAGAAAGCGATGGTGGTCGCCTACGATCGCAAACGGGCAAAGGTCTGCGTGGATTGTGACGCCTCCTGTGAACATGCCTGTCCCATGCGCCTGAAACCGCGCAGTATTAAGCGTCGAATGTTTACCTGTACGCAATGCATGCAATGTATTGCGGCTTGTGATGCCACCCAGCAGGCAGCATCCGGCAGCGGTTTGTTGAAGATGCTGGAGGATCAGTGTGCCTTGGACGTTTCCACACGCGACTTCGGTTTCAAGCCTGAGGTACCTCAAGCCTGCTTCTCAAAAGAGAATGCGGGTAAGAGAAAGTGTTGCCATTGACCGGGATGGATGATTTATCAGGTGCCGGCCTGAACTGCTGGGCGCTATCTGTCTGTCATCTTCCGTGTTACAGGGTTTCCGCAACAGCTTCAGATTGAAAGCCCGCACTGTACAGCGCTAATTCGGTATTCCGTACCCACTGAGCGAGTGGTGACTGCTCTTCATTGGGAATGTCTTCTTTGATCCAGCGCCTTTGCGCCTCTCTGACAGCACTCTGGACGAGAAAGATCATCTCCCGAACCAATGCGTCCAGTTCAGAAAGCGCCTGCTCATCGTCACCAATAATATCGAATGGACCGGTTGATGTATTGAGAACGACACCGCATCGGTTGGCCATCTCCATAACCTGCCTCATTTGGCTGGAGACAAAATGTGCCATATCAGTACCCTCTTCGGTGTCTATGGCAGCAGCACCTTGCAGGATCTCAACCAATAGCTTCAGCCGTGCCTGCAGTACAGTCTGGTTCGTAGTTATGGCCAATGACAGTGTGGGTGTGGCGTCATCGATACGCTTTGCAGCCTCTACCAAAGGGAGGATAAGGTCACAGCCAAACCGCTCTGCATTGAGTTTTAAAACCTCGGTTGTGGAATAAAGACTGGTCTCGGATTGTTGCTTTTCCAGTCGTATCACCACAAGCATCTCGGCTGCGCCCAACAATCGTGCGGCAGGAAGGATTTCATTCCCGGTCAGCCCTTTGGGATAACCGCTGCCATCCAGTCTTTCATGATGCTGGTGCACGATATTGCTGATCCGTGGGTAGTAGGCGGGAAACTCTCTCAGGAAAAGATAAGCAATCGTCGGGTGGGCATAGATCTGGCGGAGTTCCGCAGGGGACAACTGTTTCGATCTTTCGAACAGAGAGGGTTCCAGATGCATTTCTCCAAGATCGTGAAACAGAGCAGCCGTTGCCAGTTCCTGTTTGTCTTCGGAGGTCCAGCATAATTGAGTGGCAAGGTTGAGTGCCATCAGGCTAACCCGTAACAGATGTTGGTAGCGTTGAGGACACTGTTCCCGGCAGACCGTCAATTTAAAAGCCAGGGGGGGTTCAAGTTGAATATGCCCTAAGGGCGTCAGGAGATCTCGTTGTATAAACTGGGTTTCCACCGCCTGTGAAAGTTCAGGTTCATTCCTCAGTAAACGTTTTACATCGGTTATCAGTTCGAGAGGCGAAACCACATCCGCAGCGGTCAGAGAGTAGTCCAGTGGACGCAATAATTTGTGGCGTACCAGCCGGTCATAGAGGGAACTGTTAACAGCAGTGCCCTGTTTGACGAGACTGATGCCTTCATCATTCAGAATGTCTTCAGTGGCAACAACCTGATGGGTATCACCCAGAGTTGTGACCTGTTTGAGATAGGGGTCTGTTGGTGTCAAAGAGTCCATTTGCTTGACGAATTATTGTATCCATTCCTTTATCGGCCAATACCAATAGTCCTTTATCGTATGAGTAATTTTGTATGGAAATGGAAACTGCCATTCCGGCGCTTCATCTCAAGAGGAGCCTCCTCAGGTTCCGTATACATCTTTAGGTAAACACATAGCTGACTGATCTCCATCATTGATGGCCCTGGAGAAACAGCCATATTTGTGACGCAGTTCTAGAAGTTTATGTACTATCTTATTCAAGATGGACGCTACAGAAAGGGACGGTATCTGGAAATTAAATCTTTGTATCTAAATGGAAAAGTATTTGGTTAACAATTCAGTGAATGTATCTCGCTGAGACATGAACGCGATCTGTCACATAGACAGCTTTCGACCCTCAGCAATCTTTGGGAGAGGATTATGACGACGACACCACAAACACTTGTTGAAAATATCGACCAGTTGGTTTCTCTCCCCGATGTCTGCATCAGGGTCAATGAGTTGGTGGACTCGGCAAACTACTCTGCAACACGGGTGGCTGAAGTCATATCACAGGATGTGGACATATCAGCACGCCTCCTTCGGCTCGTGAACAGTGCGCTGTTCGGCCTGCAGTCAAAGGTGGACACCATCTCCAGAGCCGTGGCGATTGCCGGTAGCGATGAGGTTCGTAGCCTGGTGATGGCCACTACAGCCGTTAGATCGTTCACCGGAATACCAGAAGAGCTGGTTAACATGGCCACTTTCTGGCGCCACTCGATCATGACCGGCGTGATGTCACAGCTCCTCGCCACCCATACAAAAACACTGCACAGTGAACGCCTGTTTGTCATGGGCATGCTGCACGATGTGGGAAGATTGGTGATCTATCTGACGCTGCCGGAAAAGGCCAGGGAGATTCTTCTGGTCACAGGCGGCGACGACTGGGTCTCGGCCGAGGCGGAAGAGGATGCTCTCGGGTTTAACCATATGGATGTGGGAGCGGAACTGATGAGAGCCTGGGGCCTGCCGGAGGGTCTGGAAATGGTTGCCCGCCATCATCATCGGCCAAGCGAAGCACGTGATCACCAGCGTGATGTCGCTTTGGTACACATTGCCTGGGCTGTAGCCAGAGGTGAGACAGCCGGTTTCTCTGTCGATGAGATGTTGTGGGCAATTGATCCTGTGGCTTGGGAGGTGACTGGCTTGAGCCCGCAGATTGTTGCACCTATGGTCGAAGAGATGCTGACAAAATCTGCCGAGACCATCAATTTGATGTTGGCGCCCATGTCGAGAAAACGGGCTTAGTCACTAGGGCCGGTTAAACCTAATTTAAATACAACTGCTAATTAACTTAGCGTTAACAGGCCCCGAGTTCGAAAGCATTTATCCTGCAATATATGATTGTCGGGTTAATAAGAGGTCTTGAAATTACCCTTCACGGCCTCCGCGCACTCCCCCTCCACTGCATGGATATCCAGCGGCTTGCCCTGTGGTGAAATGCAGCTAATCGTAATCAGTTGGTCCTGCGCAATGCCGACAATTCGCTTCACCCGCATGGGGCTGGCATTGTAGCTGAGATCGATGACAGCAAGCCGGTAATTTCCAACCGTCTCATAACGCCCCTGAGTCTCGGCATGACTGAAACGCTCATGAGGTGGGATATTGTTCCGCTCATAGGCCTGTACCAGGCGTTGCTCCGCCGCGGCTCTGGTCTCTTCGGAGAGGGCCTGCAGATAACCTTGGTCAAAAGCGGATTCCGTCAAGCCATGTGCGGGTACCTGGCTGATCTTGACGTTTGATTGAGATGTCACCATGTCACAGCCGACAAGAATCAAAAGGAGTGGGAGAATCAGCGTCGGGCGAAGTGGCATGGTACATCCTGATAATGGTATGGCTAGGTCGACACATTCTACCCTATTCCAGCATGTCTTCGGTTGGCTTGGTACCAACTCAACCCGTATTCCTCAACCCGGCAGAGATAGCGTTGATGGAACGCAGTAAAGGTGTCAGCCAAAGTTCTCGCGCCTCTTCGCTGAGACGACTGTCGCGATAATGGCGGATCAGGCCGAGCTGGATATGATTGAGAGGATCGAGATAGGCGTCACGGCGGCTGAGTGATTGCTTGAGCACCGGTGTGTCGTCGAGCAGCTCATCGATCTTCGCGATTTCCAGTATCTGTTTGCGAGTGCGATGATATTCACCACGAATCGCTTCAAATACCCGGTCCCGGGTTTCCGGGTCGTGACAGAGCCTGGCATACTGCTCGGCAATTGCCATATCCGATTTGAAAAGTGCCATCTGTGTATTGCTCAACAGGGCGTGGAAAAAAGGCCATTCCCGATACATTTTCTGCAGTTGTTTGAGATGCTCCTTACGCTTTCCCCGCCACTTTGCGAGGGCGGTGCCAACCCCATACCATCCTGGGAGGTTCTGTCTCGCTTGTCCCCAGCCGAAGACCCAGGCGATAGCGCGCACGGATGACTTGGATCGATTGCCTTTGCTGCGATGGGAAGGGCGAGAACCGATATTCATCATGCCGATCTCATTGACCGGTGTGGCGTCGTAGAAGTAGTCGAGGAAGCCTGGTGTCTCCTCTGTCAGCAGGCGGAAGTGGCTCTCGCTTAACTCTGCGATCTCCTGCATGGCGGTGACGAAAGCCGATCGGTCTTTCTTGATATGGCGCACCACTCCCTGGCTTGCCTTAAAAAGGCCGGTGGTACCCATGGTGAGCTCATAGATGGCGGTCTCGCGGTTACTGTATTTGTTTGAAAGCACCTCGCCTTGTTCGGTGATCTTGATTTCCCCTTTCACCGTGTTGGCCGGTTGGGCCAGGATCGAGTCATGGGTTGGGCCACCACCACGACCCACGGTTCCGCCTCGTCCATGGAACAACCGGCAGCGGATACCGTTCGCCTCTGCCAGGGCGATAATGCGCTTCTGGGTCTGATAGAGATGCCAGGCGGATGCCATGATGCCTCCGTCCTTGGCCGAATCGGAGTAGCCGAGCATCACCTCCTGGCGGTTATCCGAGGCGGTCAGCAGGGATTTATAGCAGCTGTTTGAGAAGAGGTGGGTGAGAATCGATTCACTGCGCCGGAGGTCATCAATGGTCTCGAACAGCGGGGAGATCTCCAATTGACAGAACCAACCCTGGTCGTTCTTGCCCAGCAGCCCGTTTAGGTAGCCCAGAAAAGCCACTTCCATGATGTGGCTGGCCTGATGAGTCATGGAGATGACGTATTGTCCAATGGCATTCTGGCTGATTGTCTGTTTTGCTTCTGCGATAACCTTGAATACGGCCAGTACCTGGCGGGTCTGTTCAGAGAGCGCTTCTGCATTCAACGGACTGGTAAGTCCTTGAGAGATCAGCCTGTCGAGCAGATCCAGCCGTGCCGAATCATCCAGTGTGTCGTAGGCGTCGGTTTCACCGATGTGCGACAAGATCTCAGCCACAGCCGCACTGTGGACAGCAGATTCCTGTCGGATATCGAGTCGTGAGAGATAGAAGCCAAAGGTCTCAGCCAGATGGATCAGGTCGAGTAATCCGCCATTGGCGGCAGCATCGTCGCCGTGGCTGTGCAGGGAGGCAGAGATCAGTTTCAAGTCTCGCTGAAAGGCCTTTTCGTTGTCATAGGCCCCCTGTGTATCAATGGTCTGTGCCCCATCAATAAATGCCTCGGCGGATGCCAGATTCTGATTGAGGCGCTGACGAATGATGAAAAGCTTGCGCCGGTAAGGCTCATCCTCGAAACGACGTGGATTATCACACAAGAGTGCTTTACAGATTTCGATGTCGGACTCGAGGCTCTCCGTGAATGCCCAATTCGGGTTGCAGAAGCGATAGGAGAAGGTGAGTTCGGAGATCAGCTCATCGACCCGCCGGATATACTCCCGCAGAATGGTCTGCTGCCCCATTCTGAGCGCGAGTCGGGTTACATCCGGGGTCACGAAAGGGTTGCCGTCCCGGTCACCGCCGATCCAGGAACCGAAGTGGAGGAAAGCGGGAAGTTGGATGCCGTGATAGTCCTCATGGTCTGCATAGATACGCCGGACCCCCGATTCGAGCCTGCGATAGACTTGGGGCACCGCATCAAACAGGCAGCGTTGGAAGTAGTGTTGCCCGAGTCTGATCTCGTTTCTTACCTCCGGCCTGACCGCCCTCACCTCTTCGGTTTTCCACAGGGTCTGGATCTGGGTCTTGAGTGTCCTGACCGTGTCCTCGTATTGTGTGAGACTGCGCTTGGGGGCATCAAGCATTTCACTGGTGACGAAGATGCGTCGCAACAGATTCATCATCACCAGTCGTTTCGATTCTGTTGGATGCGCGGTGAAGACAGGGATATAGGCTGTGTCGTCGAAGATATTCTGTAATTGCAGCGGATCGATGCCATGTTTACGAAGTTCGCGCAGTGTGTGGTCGAAAGAGCCTTCCCAGAGCTCCCCTCCCTTGCCCGCGATGCGCCGTCGCTGGCGATGCAGGAAGGCCTCCTCAGCGATATTCACCAATACGAAATAGATGCTGAATGCTCGCACCACATCGCCCAGGGTCTCTGGTTGCAGTGACTCGATCAGCCGATTGAGTCGTTCGCTGTGTTTGGGATTGGGTCGTTCTGCGAGCTGGATATAACCTTTGCGCAATCGTTCCACAATTGTGAACGTTCTCTCACCTACCTGTTCCCGTAGTACCTCACCCAGCAGTGTGCCGAGTAGGCGTACACGTCCGCGTAGGGCTTTATCGTGCTTGATACATGCCTCGGTGAAACTGTCAGTCATAACCTGTCGCCTATTTTATCTTTTGTTATTGCGGTACTCGTTAGCATAGACCGGGATTCAGTATGTATTCACACATGCTGAATATTGGTAGGTGTTGTGGCGGGGTTACAGGACACACAGAATCGTGACATGGGTTTATCGATGGGTAGATAGTTGTTGCCCAGCCATGTGACAACGAGACTGGTGGGCTGGCCCGAAAGGAGCCCAGCTTATGAGCTGGGTTCTGATCATTGCCTTATTTACCGCATGGCCCACTAGATGCGGATAGTCACCATGCAAGCTGAGTATCGCAATCTAGGGGCAACGAATCAGACCAACACTAATTCGATACCGTCCTGCACCATCTGATCGATAAAGCGTTGCTGCCACTGCTCACCCTGTAAGCGACGTATAGTCTCCACAACGATGTACTCCGGCATCAAACCGGTCTCATCGGTATAGCGGCTCAGACCTTGCTGGCAAGCGGGGCATGTTGTGAGTAGCTTGATATCCGGCCTGCCGGAGGTACTGTTTTGTGTCAGATCATCGATACCCTTGTTCAGTTCTTCCGATTTGCGGTAGCGCAGCTGGTTGGCAATATCGGGTCGGCTGGTGCCGAGGGTACCGGCCTCGCCACAACAGCGATCACTCAGCAACACCTGTTTGCCGGTCAGGCTACTGGCGACCTGCAAAGGGCTGTAATGCTTGATCGGCGTATGGCAGGGATCGTGATAGAGATATTCGGTGCTTTGGTTGCCGTCCAGAGCGACCCCCTTCTCCATCATATATTCGTGAATATCGAGTAATCGGCAGCCGGGGAAGATCTTGTCGAATTCATACTGCAGTAGCTGATCCATACAAGTGCCACAAGAGACAAGCACGGTCTTGATGTCCATGTAGTTGAGGGTATTGGCAATACGATGAAACAGTACCCTGTTTTCTGTGGTGATCTGCCGACCGCGCGCATGCAGACCGGCAGCGTTCTGAGGGTAGCCACAGCAGAGATAACCGGGTGGCAGGACAGTTTCGGCACCCAGTTCGCCGAGCATGGCCAGCGTGGCCATGCCGATCTCGCTATAGAGGCGCTCGGAGCCACAGCCGGGGAAGTAGAAGACTGCATCGCTCTCCTCGCTGACCTTGCGCGGGTTGCGCAGGATCGGCACTGATTTGGTGTCTTGTAGATTGAGGGCATCGCGCAGGGTCTTTGCGGGCGGTGCCACACGAATTGGCTTCTGTAGCATTTCTACCAGCATTGTCTGGGGTTTGGGTGTGCCGGTAGTCGCTTTTGGCGGTTGTGCTTTGGGTTTTACCAGGCCCGCTTTGCCGGCCAGGCTATAACCGAGATTGAGACCCTTGAAGCCCCACTCCGCCATGCCCTTGCGCATCCAGCGGATGGCGGTGGGGTTGGTGATGTTGAGAAAACTCATGGCCGCGGTCGTACCCAGATTACGCCGCTTCTTGCCGCGATCCACCAGGATCTTACGCATCAGCGTGGTGACTTCACCGAAATCGATATTAACCGGGCAGGGGTTTTCGCACTTGTGGCAGATAGTGCAGTGGTCAGCTACATCATTCATCTCGGCAAAGTGGGCCAGGGAGATACCGCGGCGGGTCTGCTCCTCATAGAGGAAGGCCTCGAGGATCAGGCCGGTGGCGAGAATCTTGTTGCGCGGTGAATAGAGCAGGTTGGCGCGGGGTACATGGGTCATGCAGACCGGTTTGCACTTACCGCAGCGCAGACAGTGCTTGATCTCATCGTTGAGGGTGCCAAGCTCACTCTCTTCAAGGATGATCGCCTCGAGTTCCAGCAGGCGCAGTGAAGGCGTGTAAGCCATCTCCAGGTCGGCACCGGCAATCAGTTTGCCCCGGTTGAAGGAACCATCAGGATCGATTTCCTGTTTGTAGCCGGCAAAAGCGGTGAGTTTGTCCGCTTCCATATATTGCAGCTTGGTCAGGCCGATGCCGTGTTCACCGGAGATGGCACCGTCCAGATCGAGCGCCAGGGCCATGATGCGATCGACGATGTGGTCCGCCTGCTGCAGCATGGCGTAGTTGTCAGAATGAACCGGGATGTTGGTATGCACATTGCCGTCACCCGCATGCATGTGCAGGGCCACGAAGAGGCGCGAGTCCCGTAGTCGGGCATGAATCTCACGCATGGCAAGGCGCAGGGTACGCATCTCCTGACCGAGAAAGATCTCATCCAACCGCGAGGCGACCTCGGTGCGATAAGAAATGACCAGGTCCCGGCGCAGCAGCAGGTCGAGCAAACGGTCATCAGGCTGAATGCTGGACTGTTCCTCCTCGCTCAGCAGGGATGTGTGATCTGCGGCGGGAGAATCCAGATTGTCGAGCAGATGTTGCCAGCGGTGGCGGGCCTGAGAGACCGCGTCCTGTGCCAGCGCCAGCTTGGCTTCCAGGATAGAGCGGTTCTCGTCACTGGCTTCAAAGTCGTCATCCGGCTTGCGAAGTGAGTGGTCACCTACCAGGTAGGCCAAGACTTCATCAGCGATGAGGATCTTGTTGCTGATCGACTCCTCGATGTTGATTCGCTCAATGCCACGGCTGTACTCCGCCAGCTTGTCCAGCGGGATGACCACGTCCTCGTTGATCTTGAAAGCGTTGGTGTGGGCTGAAATGGCGGCGGTGCGGGCACGATCGAGCCAGAAGTTTCGACGTGCCTCCGGGCTGCTGGCGATGAAGGCCTCCCCTTCCCGTGCCTGGGTCATCCGTACCACTTCGGCGGCGGCTGTTTCGAGTAGTTCGGCGTTGTCGCTGGCGATATCCGCCAACAGCACCATCTTCGGCCGCTCATGGCGAGGGGCCTTGGTCGAGTATTTGACGGCCTTCAGGTAACGCTCGTCCAAATGCTCCAGCCCTACCAGCAGCACCTCGTCGTGTTGGTCGAGGTAATCCTTGAGTTCGACAATGGCCGGTACCGCCTTGCCGATATCACTACCGAAAAACTCCAGACAAAGTGTCCGTACCTGCGAAGGCATGCGATGCAGAATGAAGCGGGCGGAGGTAATCATGCCGTCACATCCCTCTTTCTGCACACCAGGCAGACCGGAGAGAAATTTGTCGGTGACATCCTTGCCCAGGCCTACCTTACGGAAGGCACTGCCAGGCATACTTAGGGTCTGCGGTTCGCCGAGGGCAGACTTGCCGTCTGACCCATAGCGTGTGATGCGAAACTGCACTTCCGCCTGGTCGTGAATCTTTCCCAGGTTGTGGTTGAGCCGCTCCACCTCGAGCCATTCTCCTAGAGGCGTGACCATGCGCCAGCTGACCAGGTTGTCGAGGGTGGTGCCCCAGAGGACGGCCTTTTTACCACCGGCATTCATGGCGATGTTGCCGCCAATGGTGGAGGCATCCTGGGAGGTCGGGTCGACGGCGAAGGCGAGACCGGCCGCCTCGGCCCGCTCGGAAACCCGCCGGGTCACCACGCCTGCGCCGGTATGGACAGTAGGCACTTTGCCTTCAACCCCGGGTAATTCGATCTCCTCCACCGCACCAACCAGATCCAGTTTTTCCGTATTGATGACGGCACTATGCGGATCGAGTGGTACCGCACTGCCGGTGTAGCCGGTACCGCCACCGCGGGGAATCAGTGTCAGGCCGGTCTCAATACAGGCCTTGACGATGGGTGCAATCTCGGCTTCCGTGTCGGGGGTGATGACCACGAAAGGGATCTCGACCCGCCAGTCGGTGGCATCGGTGGCATGGGAGACGCGGGCGATACCGCTGAAGTCCACATTGTCGCTACGAGTCAGGCCGATCAGGTTTCGCCGGGTATGGCGCCTCAATTCCAGCTGATCTTCGAAGCGGCGGCCGAATGACTCTACGGCATCCCGTGCAGCAGACAGCAACTTGAGCGCCGATTGATTACCGTTGGCGCGTAACTCAAACTGGTCGAGACGGTGCTTGAGGGCATCGATCAGAGCATGTCGGCGCTCCTCGTTATCGAGCAGGTCATCCTGTAGGTAGGGATTACGGGTGATGGCCCACATATCGCCCAACACCTCAAACAGCATACGGGCAGAACGGCCAGTACGCCGGCTGCTGCGCAACTGCTCGATCAGTTCCCACATGGGCTTCCCAAGGAACCGGATCACAATCTCCCGGTCAGAAAATGATGTGTAGTTGTAAGGGATCTCGCGTATGCGGGGTGATGACTCTGTATTCATTTGTGGGTGCTGAGGTGAGATGCCTGAGATTTTCAGGTCAGGGCTGAACAGGCGGGCTATTGTAGCTCAATTAAAGACGCGGCTTAATGCCGAAACATAATTTTGTTTCTTGTTTCATCAACAGACAACTCTGAAGGGAGAAGAAGATGCAGTTAGATAGAAAACGCGTTGGACAGTCAGTTTCTGTATTCATGCTGGTATTTATCTGGGGATCTGCCGGACAGGTAGCGCAAGCTGGAGAGTTGGAGCGCGCACTGGAATACCGTCAGGGTGTGATGAATGTGCTGGGCTGGAACATGAAATCGATGGGTAACATGATGAAAGGCAAGCAACCCTATGATGCTGAGGCCTTCGCAGTTCACGCCGGTGATCTGGCAAAAGCGGCCACGCTTGATGTATTACCAGGGTTTCCTGAGGACTCAGATGAAGGCGAAACGGATGCCAGAGCAGATATCTGGCTCGATTTCGATGATTTCAAACAGAAGTTGGAGGATCTGCGTCGCGCCAGCCAGACACTGAGTGAGGTTGCCGCAGGCGGTGACAAGGCTGCCATGGGCGATGCCCTGGGTAAAACAGGTAAAGCCTGTAAGGCTTGTCATGATAGTTATAAAGACTGAATCGGGGTGTTTTCCGTTTTGTCCTAGGGATAGTCGTCGCCGATCTCATCCTGCGTGAGAATCCGCTCAATCGCGCAGGCGATTTCATAATTGCCCGCGTCAGCTGGTGAGCTGCGAACCACGTTAACGGTGGCCGAAAGCGGCGGTGTGATGGCCTGCTCAGGTACGATATGAATCGCTAGCTGTGTGCCGGGGTTGATCTCTTGCGGAGCGATAAGGAGCAGACCTGCAGCACTGAGGTTCTTGACCTTGCCTTCTGCCACGTCTGCTGCACCCTGAATTCTGAACTGAGCCAGGCACTCAATGCCCATGCGATGGAAGTGTCTTTTCTCAGCAAAGTCATTCATGAGCATGTCTCCTCAGTCTTACGTGGAGTAGTGCAGGGTTCAATGACGCACCTGCTGCCTGCCAAGTGTCTAATTTAGCAGGAAGCGCCTCTGCCGACAGGGAAAAAAACGTGAAAACAGGCGTTTTTTTCCTGGGTTTAAGGGCTTTGCGGTATGCTTGAATCAAAATTGAGGCCGGATTTCTCCAGCAGAACAGGGAATAAACCTAGTCAAATTAACCAGAAGGTGAGAAGAATGCGTGCAGTTACTGCCTTAATCATTGCCGGGATATCATTTTTTTCTATACCCACTGCTCTGGCCGAGATCTACCGGTCACTGGATGCCGAGGGCAATGTGACTTACACCGACGTACCACCGGAGGGAGAGCAGGCAGCGGAAAGAATAACGCTACCCCCTGAGCCTTCAGATGAGACTGTTCGTGATACAGAACTGAGAAACATGGAGATACGTAGAGCGGCGGATAGTGCGTCGCGAAAACGCCTCGAAGAGAAACGTAAACAGTCTGCTAAAGTGGACCAGGCCCGTAAGAGGCTGGCTGAAGCCGAAGCAAAACTGGCAGAGACCAAAGTCATCAGGGACGAGGATCGCCAGAAGCTGGCAGGTGGAAAGCGTCGCATTCATCCAGACTATTTTGCGCGTGTGAATGGAGCAAAGCTTGAAGTGGAAAAGGCGAGAAAGGCCTTGCGGAAGGCACGTGGCTACTGATGCAAAGCTATCTGGTTGGTGGGGCAGTCAGGGACAAATTGCTGGGACTCCCGGTTAAGGAGCGTGATTTTGTCGTGGTGGGTGCAACACCTCAGGAGATGCTGGACCTGGGTTATCGTCAGGTTGGGCAGGATTTCCCGGTGTTTCTGCATCCCAAGACCCATGAGGAGTATGCGCTTGCAAGGACTTTGCGGTGTGGCGCCAACTCATCGGGTAAACCACATGCTGATACAACAGTCAGTCTGCAGGATGATCTGGCCAGGCGTGACCTGACAATTAATGCACTCGCTGAAACAGAGGAAGGGCAGCTGATTGATCCCTTCGGTGGTGAAGAGGACTTGCGTCGGGGCGTGCTCAGACATATCTCCCCGGCGTTTGCCGAAGACCCCATTCGCATATTACGGGTTGCCCGTTTCATGGCGCGCTATGCTTCTCTGGGATTCACTGTCGCGCCGGAGACACTGGCACTGATGCAAGAAATGGTCAGGGAAGGCGCTGTGGATGCGCTTGTTCCGGAACGGGTCTGGCAAGAGTTGGTCAGTGCACTCAAGGAATCTGATCCACAACCTTTCTTCGATACCCTGCGCGAATGCGGTGCCCTCTCCCGGGTGTTGCCGGAGATCGATGGGCTCTACGGCGTGCCACAGCCGACCCGCTGGCATCCGGAAGTCGATTGCGGTGTGCACACATTGATGGCGCTTAGGGTTGCTTGTGAACTGAGTGATGCACCGGAGGTTCGCTTCGCCGTTTTGACCCATGATCTGGGTAAGGCCACCACACCGGCACATGTGCTGCCAAGCCACTATGGCCATGAGGGCAGGGGTGAACGGCTGGTCAAACAGTTGTGTCAAAGGCTCAAGGCACCCGTGCGTTTTAGGGATCTGGCAATGCGCTGTGCCGCTTACCACGGGTATACACATCGTCTCTACGAGTTAAGGCCAAAGACCATCCATAAGTTACTGAGTGGACTGGATGCCTTCCGCCGACCTGAGCGGCTCAAGCAGTTTCTCCTGGTGTGTGAGGCGGATTATCGGGGACGGGAGGGTTTCCACGAGCGGCCCTATCACCAGGCTGCAGACCTTTGGCAGCTCTATCTTGTGGCGAGCGGGGTAACGGCTGAGTCGAGTAGTGATGGTGAGCCCGGCTGGCTGAAGGGAGAAGCGATACGCCGGGAGCGGATTCGGCTGATTGCTGACCACCTGTCTGTAATGAAACAGACGGAGATGTCAGCGTCAGCCAGTCAAGCGGTCGAAAATCCTGAAGCCGGCGACATAGGTGCCAACGGCAGAACCAAGGGTGCTAAGGAAAAAGACCAATAGGGTGCGCGAAACCCGATTTTTCCACCAGCCACCCAGTGATGTGGTGTCATTGCGCAGTTTACTGAAATCGGCCACCGTCGGTTTGCGCAGGAAGATCTCTGCTGCTGCTGTCACCATGCCGGCGCCCACGGTCGGGTTGAGTGAGGTAAGTGGTGCGGCGAGAAAGGCTGTCAGTACGGTCAGCGGATGTGCGGCGGCAATCAGCGCACCGAGTGCCGATAGGCCGCCATTGATCAGGACCCAGTCCATGACCAATTGCCAGCCCAGGTCAGGATTACGCTGGAAACCGATAATAAAACCGGTCAGGATCAGTGCCACGATCACCCAGGGGATGAGTTTTGGCCACTGGCTGGGCCGCGGCAATTGATCAAGCTGGCGAATGGTTTCAGTTGGCTTGACGGATGGTGACTCCAGGTATCGGGCGATGCCGTTCATGTGGCCGGCACCGACAACAGCCAGTAGGTTTTCGTGGCCCTTCTCTTCAATTTCTTCCAGCAGGCGTGCAGCCATGTAACGATCGCGTTCGTCTATCAGGGGAAGATAGAGGTCCTGCCGATTCTCGGCAAACTCTGCAAACGTGGTTTCCAGGATATCCCCTTCCTTCAGGTGCTCAATCTCTGCTTCGGAGACCTCGTCTTTGGAGAGGATGCCGCCGAGCAGACCGGCGAACAGGCCAAAACGCTTCCACCAGGAGAGATTGCCCGCTACCCGCTTAAGCGTGATACTGATTTCCCGGTCGATCAACAGCAGCGGCCGATGAGATTCCTTGGCAATACGGATCGCTTCCCGCTGTTCGGCCCCGGGCTCGATACCGAACTGTTCAGCCAGCCGCTGTTGGTAGGCACCGAGAGCGAGACTGGCCATCACCATGGCAACTCGCCGCTCTTTCACCACCTTGAGAAGATCCATTTTCGCCAGATCGTCTGGATTGATGAGTGCGTTGTAACGGCTGGGACAAAGCTCGACTGCGACAGCATCATAGTCACCGGTCGACAGTAACTCGCGGACCTTCTCTGCGCTGACACGTGAGACATGTGCGGTACCCAATAGGGTGACCCGACTGTCTCCGATGACTATTTCCCGCTGTGGTTCCTGGGCATTTTGCGACATATTCAATGGTTCAGTGGACGAAAGGCGTGCATTCTAGCAGTGAAAACCAGAGAGAATATGCAAAAAAATAACAATATTGAAAAATATTACTTCAGATAAACTTACTGTTGTTGAGATTTAGGTAGAATTGGTCTTCCGGTCGGACGCGTTTATCAGACTAAGTATATTCTGATTATACAACCTTGTTGTCCCGCCATTTTTGTATGAGAGCTTTAGTAATATGGATAAAAATATCGTTTGGCACAGTGCAACGGTAACCCGTGAGCGTCGCGAAAAGCAGAACAAGCATCGGGCTAAACTGCTCTGGTTTACCGGTCTCTCAGGCTCAGGGAAATCTACGCTGGCACATGCGCTTGAGGAAGAACTGCACCAGAGAGGCTGCCGGACTTACGTTTTCGATGGAGATAATGTCCGCCACGGACTCTGTGGAGATTTGGGATTTACTGTCGAGGACCGCACAGAGAATATTCGTCGAATCGGTGAGATGGCCAAGCTTTTCGTGGATGCGGGAGTTATCGCACTAACTGCATTTATCTCACCTATTCGGGAGGACAGGGACAGGGCTCGCGGCCTTTTTCCCCACGGGGATTTTATCGAGGTCTATGTAAAATGTTCGCTTGAGGCTTGTGAGGAGCGTGATGTGAAGGGGCTCTACAAGAAGGCCCGCGCTGGGGAGATTCCACATTTTACAGGCATCTCATCACCCTACGAGGCGCCGAATAATCCTGAAATCGTGATCGACACGGAAAACCGAAGTGTGGAAGTGTGTGTGGCCTCGATACTGGAGGCCCTGGAACAGAGAGGTGTGATACCCACCAATGTGGTTTAGCATTGGTTCCAGGTATTTAGTGAAGAGGGAAAGGATCCGGCAATGGTCAGAAATGTAATCCTTATCGTGGCTGTAACGGCGCTGCTGATGGGCTGTCAGACACTCAGTGAGCGAAAACAGTCCGACGCTTTACAGGAAATTTTACGAAGCTACGAAGCCATGATCCGCTGGGGCTCCGTGGAACAGGCGAAGGGATTTCTTCGGCCAGGTCAGGCCGGGGAAGTCGAGGCCACAACACCCGAAAATGTGCGTGTGACTCAATATGAAGTGGTACAGGGGCCGGCAATGCTGGATTCGAGCCGGGCTATGCAGACCGCACTGATTCAGTATGTCTTTGAAGAGAGCCAGATCGTCAAGGAAATGATGAATCGGCAGACCTGGGAGTATGATCAGGAGTCTGAGCGTTGGTTTCTGGTTACCCCTCTGCCCGTTTTTAAATAGCCTATGAGTACAGTTAAATTACAAGCCACACCGGCGGTTCACTTCCTCCTCGCCTTAGCAGCCTTTGTGGTGATCGTCGCCGGTATGCGAGCGGCGGATGCCCTGCTGGTGCCTTTTCTGCTTTCCCTCTTTATTGCGGTTATTGCGGCCCCGCCACTTTTCTTTCTTAAAGAGCGAGGTGTACCAGCTGGGTTGGCCATGCTGGCGGTGATCGCCATGATCATCGTATTTGGCATGCTCATCGGTTGGATGATCGGAGGCTCGCTCAACGATTTCACCAAGAATCTGCCGCAATATCAGGAACGTCTCTCAGCCCAGAGTGGGCGTGTGGTGACATGGTTGCAGACACAGGGACTCGAATTCGACCAGGAGGCGCTTACCAGTTTCATTAATCCAGGCAAGGCTATGGGAATGGCAGGTCAGGTGATTACGGGTCTCGGCAATGTCCTCACACAGGCCTTGCTCATCCTTATCACAGTCATCTTCATGTTGGTGGAAGCATCGGCATTTCAGGGAAAAATCCAGGCGATCTCTGACGACCCTGACGTTTCGCTTGCCAGGGTCAAAGCCATCACGCAGAGCATCAAGCGCTATATGATGATAAAGACCAGCACCAGTTTGTTGACCGGTGTATTGGTTACCTTGTGGTTATGGATTCTTGGTGTGGACTATCCGGTGCTCTGGGGGGTATTGGCCTTTCTGTTTAACTATGTGCCCAATATCGGCTCCATCATTGCTGCTGTGCCTGCCGTTTTGCTCGCCGTTGTGCAAACGGGTGTATCGACTGCCCTTTGGGTAGCTGTCGGTTATCTGGTTGTGAATAATCTGGTTGGCAATATGATTGAGCCCCGCTACATGGGAAAGGGACTGGGACTTTCGCCCCTGGTTGTTTTTATCTCTTTGGTATTTTGGGGCTGGGTGCTCGGGCCAGTGGGGATGTTTCTTTCTGTGCCCTTGACAATGACCCTGAAGATTTTTCTCGACGGTTATGAGTCGAGCAGCTCTATTGGCCATCTGTTGGGTGCAAAAGAGTGAATGACGCCTTTAACTTATCATGGAGGCCTCAACGCCCGCTGAGTGACGAGTGAGAATCACAGCACGTTATTAGGTGCGTAGCAGTGACTCCGCGCGGGTAATTTTCTCTTCCGCCTTGTCCAGGATCTTAAGGCTGAGTTTCGGCGTCAATTCACCCATCTTAAGCTTTTTCAATGCGGGTACCTGATCAAGAGTGGGTAGATGCGCCATCTCAGGATGACCAATATGAGTATGCAGTTGGGCGATGATGACAAGATCTGCATAGTCCGCCTCTCTCTCGTGTTCCCTTAGCCAGTTTTCAGCCTCTTCGGCCACGACGATCAAGTCTTCGATGAATCCCCAATTACGAAGAATGGCACTGCCGATCTTGCCTCGCATATCGGTAATCACCTGCTCCAATTTTTCGCCATCACCGGCCACTTCCGGAAAGCGTTCGGCGTAACTGAGTATGGCCACACTGCCGATGTCGTGCAGTAGACCGGCAAGTAATGCGTGCTCAGGATTGAACTGATCAGATACCCTGGCCAATACGTAACAAACGGCACTGACTTTGACGCTATGTTCCCAAAGCTGTTGCATGTGTTGCTTGAGTACTTTGGAGCGGGTGTTGAAAAGCTCCCGCAGCGCAAAGGTGAGTACCAGCTTGTGGGTGGTATCAGCACCGAGTCTGATGATTGCTGCAGGGCAAGAGTCCACCGGCGTCACGCCGGCATAAAGCGGGCTGTTTGCTGCACGAATGAGTTTTGTAGTGATCGCGGGATCAGTCTGGACCACATTTGCCAGGATGCGGGCATTGGTATTCTCGTCACGCATGGCGCGGCCGACACGAACCGCAACATCCGGCAGGCTGGGCAGCACCAGCTGGTCATTTTCCAGATCCTCCAGCAGCGCCTTGGAGAGGTTGTTTTCAGTCACGGTCTGATCAAAGGGTGTGGAATCCGTCGGTAACTCAGTGGCAGTGATGCCTTGTGTATCGCCGCTGACTAGCTCCTCCAGCAGTTTGCCATCGATCATCAGATAATCAACGATAGTCAGCGCCTCTACGGTATAGCGGCGGGGGATCAGATTGGCGATGGGATTCGCTGCTTGGGGGACGTCAGCATCGATTTCCGAGACGCGTCCATCCGCCGAGGTGAGTTGCAGCGTGCCACTGAGCAGATAGAGGCTGAAGTGGGAGGCATCACCCTCCTGTATCAGCGTCGAACCCTTGCCAGCTGAATGAATATGCAGCGAGCTGGCGAGTAGTTCCCGTTGAATATCATCCAGCCGGTCGAGGGGTTTGAAGTGTTTGAGCGTGTCCGGGCTTGGATGGTTGAGTTGGTCATTCATATCTCAGTTTCCCTTTGAGTCAGCAACCGCAACGCACAGGAGAGGGTTGATGGAGTTGCAGCGTGCCCACCAGCCGGTCAATCGATGGCAGGTCATGCCGCTGCAGATAATCCAGAATCCCCGCATTAATCTTTTTGCAGACCAGTGGGTCGTAGAAGAGTCCAGTACCTATGCCGATCGCGCTGGCACCGGCGATGATGAACTCCAGGGCATCCTCTGCGGTGGTGATGCCCCCCTGGCCTATGATGGGTATGTTGTGCTCTCGACACACTTGGTAAACCTGATGGACCTTAAGCAGGGCGACGGGTTTGATAGCCGGGCCGGAGAGACCACCCTGATTGTTGCCGATCACAGGTACTCTACTCTCGATATCTACAGCCATTCCCATCAATGTGTTGATGACTGAGAAAGCATCACTGCCAGCCTCAATACAGCCTTGGGCATTACCCGCTATATCGGTCTGGTTGGGCGAGAGTTTTGTGATCAGCGGCTTTCGGGTGGCTTTGCGGCATGCCTCGACCACCCGTGCCGACATGGCGGGGTCGTTGCCAAAGGCGACACCTCCCTCCTTGACATTGGGGCAGGAGATATTGATCTCGATGGCATCGATGGGGGAGTCATCGAAACGCCGGGTGACCTCGTAGTACTCCTCCACACTGGAACCGGAGACATTGGCGATGAAGCGTGTTTCACTGAAGTCGAGAGTCGGCAGAATCTCGCTGACAACCTTGTCGACCCCCGGGTTCTGCAAGCCGATAGCATTGAGCATGCCATCCGGCGTCTCGTAGACCCGGTGAGGACGATTGCCCATGCGAGGCTCCAGTGTCGTGCCTTTGAGACAGACGGCGCCGGTATCCCGGTTGCTAAAACCATTGACCCGCGTGTACTCTTCGCCGAAGCCGACGCAGCCGGATAGGAGTACGATCGGTGTGTTAAAAGTCATACCGCAAAATTCGGTATGCAGGGGTGAGGGGTTATTACTCATGAAATCTAAAATTTTCTCCTGCCAGGTGTAAGGGATGTTTCATATTGTGCTCTATGAACCCGAGATCCCACCCAATACGGGTAACATCATACGCCTCAGCGCCAATAGTGGCAGCAAATTGCATCTGATTCATCCCCTAGGGTTCGAACTGGACGACAAGCGACTGCGGCGTGCCGGTCTCGATTATCACGAATGGGCCGAGGTGCAGGAGCACAGCTCCCTCGATGCCTTTGTGGATAAGGTGAGGCCGACCTCTCTTTATGCCTGCACAACCCGCGCTCAACGACTCTATTCCAACGTGGCTTACCAACCGGGGGATGCCCTTTTGTTTGGGCCGGAGACCCGTGGATTACCACAATCATTTCTGGATCAGCTGCCGCAGGAGCAGTGGCTTCGTATACCGATGTTACCCGATAGCCGTAGTCTTAATCTTTCCAATGCGGCCGCTTTGATTCTCTACGAGGCTTGGCGTCAGCAAGGCTTCGATGGCGCGACATAGCGCCAGCTTATGCCGGCGATGCAGTGTCTTGGTTTTACAGCCCTTCCGGTTTTTGGCTTCTTTCCAGAAGATTGTGGACGGCCGCTTTGGGGTCCAGGTTTTCGTAAAGTACCTTGTAGACTTGCTCAGAGATGGGCATTTCTACAGCCTGACGGGTAGCCAGCTTGTAGACCTCCTGCGCGGTATGGACGCCTTCGACCTCCTGACCGATTCGTTTGCGTGCCGCTTCGATTGAGAGCCCTTCCGCCAGTGCGAGTCCCATACGGCGGTTGCGGGATTGATTGTCTGTGCAGGTAAGGACCAGATCCCCCAGCCCGGCCAGACCCATGAAGGTCTCGGTTTTTCCTCCCAACTGAATACCCAGGCGCATGATCTCGGTGAGTCCGCGAGTGATTAGGGCAGCGCGCGTGTTGGCACCGAAACCGAGTCCGTCAGCAATGCCAGCAGCGATAGCGAGCACGTTCTTGCTGGCGCCACCGACTTGAACGCCGACCATGTCATCCGTTGTATAGGCACGAAACCAGGGTGCGTGCAGCAGGTCAGCCATGCGTGTGGCATGCTGTTGTGTCGATGCGGCGACAGTAATGGCCGTCGGCAGGCAGCGTCCTACCTCCCCGGCGAAAGTGGGGCCGGATATGACAGCCAGATCACTGTTGGGTAGTAACTCCCCTGCGACTTCAGAGAGTAATCGTTGCGAGCCCGGCTCAAAACCTTTGGTGGCCCAGGCAATGCCTGGGTGTTCGTCCAGAAGGGGTGAGATGGCAGTCAGTACAGATCGAAAGGCGTGGCTGGGCACCACAATCAGGATCTCAGTGGCGCCGTTTACCGCAGCTGTTAGATCGGGTTCGGGATGAATGTTCTCTGGGAAGCTGATATCAGGAAGGAATGCCTTGTTTTCTCGGTCACGAGACAATGCCTGGATCTCTTCTGGCAGATGTCCCCAGAGTCGTACGTCATGCCCATTATGCCCCAGCAGAATGGCAAGCGCCGTTCCCCAGGAACCTGCCCCGAGTACCGCGATCGCGCTCTTTTCCTGGCCGCTCACTAGTGTGTGGCTTCTGAGCTGCCTTGTGCTTTCTTAGCGAGTTCCTGCTGATGCTGAGCGTAAAGGGCATCAAAATTGACCGGCTGAAGCACCAGCTGAGGGAAGCTGCCTTTCATGATCAGGTCCGAGAGGACCTCTCTGACATAGGGAAAGAGCTGGTTGGGGCAGTAAGAGCCGAGCATCGGACCCAGTTCTTGCTCCGAGAAACCGCTGATGGTGAAGATGCCCGCCTCTTTTGCTTCAGCAAGATAGGCGGTTTGGTCACCCAATTCAGTCGTGACCGTCACGGTCAGACAGACCTCATAGACACCTTCACTCAAGGTCTGTACTTCTGTGTTGAGATTGACTTTGGTTTCGGGTTTCCACTCCTGCTGAAAGACAGCGGGTGCGTTCGGCGTCTCGAAGGAGACATCCTTGGTATAGACGCGCTGCATGGCAAATTCGCGTTTCTGTTCGTCTTGTTTGGCTTCAGTCATGATGTTTCTCTGTGGGTTGGCTATTTTTTACGCGTGATCGGCAGGTTGGCATTCTGCCAGGCAAGGATGCCGCCTTTGAGATTGTAGACCTGCTCGAAGCCGGACTTTTTCAATTGTTGGCAGGCCGCCGAAGATTGGGCGCCAGATCGGCAGCTGATGATAATCGGCTTGTCTTTGTGTTTGTTGAGCGTACTGATCTGATTGTTGAAGCCGTTGCTGGGAATGTTGATGGCATTGATGATGTGGCCTTTGTGAAAATCTGCAGACGGCCTCACATCCACAACCACCGCTTGCTGGTGATTGATCATTTCGGTGGCCGCTGCCGGATCTACCGCCCCCTTGTCGCCCAGCGCCAGGGTGTAGATCAGATAGGCTGCGATCAGAACAAAGGCTGTCACAAGGATCCAGTGGTTCATCGTGAATTCGATGAGTTGTTGCATTCGGTGCCTCTTGAAAAGGGTGATTTTTTGCAGGGGGAGAGTGTATACCAGGAGGCTGGGCGGGTTAAGAGCTGAAATGGAATGTTTGAATAAAGACAGGACAAACCATGTCTACCTGTATAGGCAGACAGGCCTGTCGTCCATTCTGTCAGAAGTCGGCAGGAGCCGCCGTATTTTCATGGTGGCAGATCAATGACTGCAGAACACCTCACGCATCATGCCGATCAGTCTCAGTGTGCGAAAATCGCTGACCCGGTAATAGACCCGGTTGGCATCCTTACGCGAGGCGAGTATACCCTTGTCGCGGAGGATGGCGAGATGTTGTGAGATATTACTCTGCGATGTACCGACCTGCTCGACGATCTCCTGCACACTGACTTCCTGTCCTCCCAGGGTGCAAAGTATCTTCAACCTTAATGGGTGTGACATGGCTTTGAGGGAACGTGAAGCGCGATCCACGTCATCGTCAGACGCAAACAGGTTTTCCATGCCTTGCGTCTCTTCGATCGTCAACGGTTGAGTGCTCTTGCCGAATTTGTTTTCCATAAACACAGCCTTTTAATAGTATCTAATACAATAATACGCTGTATTATGGGTTAAAGAGAACCCTTTTTTATACTCAGGTTTTCCCTAATGCCGCCTTGTGATTGTATACCCCATATAG
This sequence comes from Candidatus Thiodiazotropha sp. (ex Monitilora ramsayi), assembly GCA_025655575.1. Taxonomy (GTDB): domain Bacteria; phylum Pseudomonadota; class Gammaproteobacteria; order Chromatiales; family Chromatiaceae; genus Thiodiazotropha. The sequence goes on from JAHXIP010000001.1 coordinate 181,432, forward strand.
CACCTGGTTTCTGGCCTGTTGCCAGCAATGATGATTTAATGCGCAATTGATCCAGATCAAGTGTTTCCCCCAATAAGTTGTACAAAAACAGAGACCTGCCATGACCGAAAGACCTAAACCGGTCGTCCTGATCATTCTCGACGGCTGGGGTTACAGTGAGGACACTGAATCCAATGCGATTGCGCTAGCCAGAACACCTGTCTGGGACCGTCTCTGGCGGGAGTCTCCCCATACATTGATCAATACTGCCGGCGCAGCAGTGGGCCTGCCGGGTGGGCAGATGGGAAATTCTGAAGTGGGGCATCTTAATCTCGGTGCTGGCCGGGTCGTCTATCAGGAGTTTACCCGGGTGAGTCGTTCAATTCGCACCGGCTCATTTTTTACCAACGAAACCCTGACGGAAGCAGCAGACAAGGCAATTGAGGGCGATAAAGCCATTCATTTGTTGGCATTGCTCTCCCCCGGTGGCGTGCATAGCCACGAAGAACATATTCATGCCATGGTGCGCCTGGCAGTGGAGCGGGGCGCCAAGAAGGTCTATTTCCACGCCTTTCTGGATGGACGCGATACCCCGCCAAAAAGCGCTCAATCCTCTATGGTTGCACTCAATGAGGTATTCGATGAGTTGGGATGTGGCCGTATCGCGAGCATTGTCGGTCGTTACTATGCGATGGATCGTGACCAGCGTTGGGAGCGTATCCAGTTGGCCTACGAGATGTTGGTACAGGGTAAGGCAGAGCACCAGGTCGAAAGTGCCTGTGAAGGACTGCAGGCAGCCTATGACCGTGGTGAGACTGACGAGTTTGTGACCCCGACCCTGGTTGTGCCAGAAGGAGAGACGCCGGTAACCATCGAGGATGGCGATGTGATTTTTTTCCTCAATTACCGTGCCGATCGGGCCAGACAGTTGACCAGTGCCTTCGTCGAGGATGATTTCGACGGCTTTCAGCGGGAAAAGAGAGCCAAATTGGGTGAGTTCGTCAGTCTGACCCGCTACCATAAGCGTTTCGACATTCCTGTGGCCTTTCCGCCGGAAAAGCTGCGCAACGGGTTTGGGGAGTATATTTCACAACAGGGTCTGCGCCAGCTGCGCTTGGCGGAGACAGAGAAATACGCGCACGTCACCTTCTTTTTCAATGGCGGTAGAGAGCGGCCCTTCGAGGGTGAGGATCGTATCCTGGTGCCTTCACCCAAGGTGGCGACCTACGATCTGAAACCGGAAATGAGCGCCGAAGAGGTGACGGATCATCTGGTGGAGGCCATTGAGGGCGGCAAGTACGACGCCATTATCTGTAACTACGCCAATAGCGATATGGTCGGCCATACTGGAAAGATGGATGCGGCGATCCACGCCATCGAGACACTGGACCATTGCTTGGGCCGGGTACTTAAGGCGATTCATCTATCGGGCGGCGAGATGCTGATTACTGCGGATCACGGCAATTCGGAGCAGATGGAGGACCATGCTAATCATCAGCCCCACACCGCCCATACCGTGAATCCTGTGCCGCTGGTGTTTGTCGGGCGTTCTGCAGAACTGGAAGAGGGTGGCTCACTCTGCGATATCTCTCCCACTTTGCTGAGAATCATGAACCTCGAGCCACCAACAGAGATGCAGGGGCGTGCCCTGATTCACTTTGGGGAGGCAGACTGAGCCATGTGCCGGGGTCTGTTGGCGCTGTTGCTGACAGTCTGGCTGATGCCGCCATGCCTGGCGGCGGACGAGCCCGATCTGGATGCAAAAACCCAACAGCTCAATCAAGTCAAAAGCCGTATCAAATCACTACATAAACAGTTGGTCTCGACAGAGAGCCAGCGTGACAAGCAGAGTCTGGTCCTGCAAGAGACGGAAAAGAAGATCGGGCAGATTGCCCGTCGCATCAGAACTACCGGTCAGAGCCTGCGCCGCCAGCAGCGGCAATTGGCAGATCTCGAGGCTGAGCGGGGTGATGCCCGGTTGAATCTCGACAAACACCAATCCACCCTCGAGCGCCAGATTCGTGCAGCCTATGCCATGGGTCGTCAGGAGAAAGTGAAAATCCTGCTGAATCAACAAGATCCAGCCGTAGTCAGTCGGGTAATGGTGTATTACGATTACTTTAACGAGGCTCGCATTGAGCAGATGGGGATTATCGAGGAGAGTCTGAAGGCGCTAAATAAGATAGAGCGAGAGATCACACGTGAGGAGTTACGCTTACAACAGCTGCAAGCGAAGAACAAAAATGAACGCCAGCAATTGGAAGCGGCACAGAAAGGCCGCCAGCAGATCATTGCTTCTCTAGACAGGGAGTTGAAAGACAAGGGTAACGAGCTGAACAACCTGAAGCAGGATGAGAATCAGCTCCAATCATTAATCACCAATATTCAGGAGGCACTCTCCGATCTGCCTTTGGATCCTGCAGCGCATAAGCCATTCCTTACCCGCAAAGGTAAACTCCCCTGGCCATCCCGAGGCAGGCTGGTTGCCAACTTTGGCACACAACGGGAAGTGGGTAAATTAAAATGGGATGGGGTCATGATTGCTGCGCCAGAGGGCAGAGAAGTCAGGGCTATCCACCATGGCCGGGTCGCCTTTGCCGACTGGCTCAGAGGTTTTGGGTTACTGCTGATTATTGACCATGGTGATGGCTATATGAGTCTCTATGGCCACAACCAGAGTCTCTTCAAGGAGACAGGCGAATGGGTCGAGCCGGGCGAAGTGGTCGCCCAGGTTGGCAGTAGCGGTGGGCGAACCACCTCAGGTGTCTACTTTGGCATCAGACATAATGGGGCGCCGCAAAACCCAAAAAAATGGTGTAAACGCATCAGTGGGCGTAGGGTTTCCCTCTGGGAAGGTTCTTTACCAGGAACTCTCTCGATTATTCCTCGCTCTCAACAGCATCGTGAGCACAAATTTGATCAGGTCGGCGTAAAGAATTCCATCAGTTGACCGACTTGATTATGAATACCGCCTAGGCGGTGAATATTAACCCGGCAGTCAAATATCTTTGGCTGCTGGGTGAATTGATTAGGAAAACCAGATGAATCAAGTTTTCAAAAGCGTGAACGGGTCAATTGTCGGCCTGATCTTTCTGTTGGGTCTGTTGCTACCCGGCCTTGTCGCTGCGCAGGCGGAGGAGTCAGTCGATACGCTACCCTTGGAAGAGTTACGCACCTTTGCGGATATCTTTGGCCGCATCAAGGCGAATTACGTAGAGCCGGTCGGGGATGATGTGCTACTGGAAAATGCTATTCGCGGTATGGTTTCTGGTCTTGATCCGCACTCCAACTTCCTCGATAAGGATGATTACAAAGATCTACAGGTGGGCACTAAGGGTGAATTTGGCGGTCTGGGTATCGAAGTGGGTATGGAGGATGGCTTCGTCAAGGTGATCGCACCCATCGATGACACACCGGCGCAGCGGGCTGGCGTACGTAGTGGTGACCTGATTGTGCGTCTGGACGATACGCCGGTGAAAGGGTTGTCACTGAATGACGCAGTAAAAATCATGCGGGGTAAGGTGGGGACTAGTCTTGAATTGACCATCATCCGCAAAGGAGAAGAGAAACCCCTCAAAATCACTGTCGTGCGCGACATCATCAAGGTGGCCAGTGTCAAGGGGCGTTTGCTGGATAAGCAATTTGCCTATCTGCGCATCTCTCAATTCCAGTCCCATACCACCAGCGATATGTTGAAGACGTTGAAGCGGTTGAAGAGCGAGTCCGAAGGGCAGCTGCAAGGCATGGTGCTTGATCTGCGCAACAATCCCGGTGGCGTGTTGAATGCCGCAGTTTCGGTAAGTGATGCCTTTCTGGAGTCGGGGCTGATTGTCTACACCCAAGGCCGTGAGAGTGAATCACAACTTCGTTTTGAGGCAGCGCCCGACGATGTGCTGAGTGGTGCGCCCATGGTTGTGTTGGTCAATGAGGGATCTGCTTCGGCATCCGAAATTGTAGCCGGTGCACTACAGGACCAAAAACGCGCGGTCATCATGGGTACGCAGACGTTTGGTAAGGGCTCGGTGCAGACCATTATCCCCATCAGTGATTCGTCTGCCGTAAAGTTAACCACGGCGCGCTATTACACACCCTCGGGTCGTTCAATCCAGGCTGAGGGCATCAAACCCGATATCGAGCTGGAAGAGGTGAAAGTCTCGAAGGTGGAGAGCAATGGTGTGAAGCCCATCAAGGAGGCCGATCTCTCCGGTCATCTGAAGAACGGCAACGGCGATAGCGATACGACCAATAAAACATTAAATGAAGAGAATGAGTCCTTGGCCGATAAAGATTATCAGTTAGGCGAGGCACTTAATTTATTGAAAGGTCTGGCTATTCTCCGTGGCAGAGCGGCAACAGGATGAGGGGCTGACAGAATAGATGCAGCTAAGAGGCTTGGGTCTGTGGTTTTTGCTGATATTGATGGCCTCGCCATGGGTCATGGCGGAACCTGCTGTCGATACTGCGCAGGAAAAAATCAGAATTGCCCTGATCATCGATGACCTGGGTAATCAGAAGGTATCCGGTACGCAGGCTTTGGCGCTGCCTGGCCCTATCACCTATGCATTTCTACCACAGACCCCATTTGCCTGGCAGTTAGCGAGCGAGGCCCATAGACTGAATAAGGAGGTAATGCTACATCTGCCGATGGAGTCCGATTTTGGCAATGCGCTGGGTGACGGTGCACTGACCTTGGATATGTCTCAGGCTGATTTTCTTCAGACGCTGAAGTTTAACCTCGCTTCCGTACCCTATGTGGCAGGCGTTAACAATCACATGGGCAGTCTTTTAACACGAGACCCGACAGCCATGCGCTGGCTCATGAACGGGCTTCGAGAAGCGGGTCTCTATTTCATCGATAGCCGAACAACCGATGCCACGGTGGCGGAAACGGTTGCGCGTAGTCAACTAATCGCTACGGCACGGCGACATGTCTTTCTCGATAATGTGCAGGATACGTCCTCCGTCAAGGCGCAGCTTGCATCACTGATCGAGTTGGCAAGAGAGCAGGGGAGCGCCATCGGTATCGGACACCCCTATCCTGAAACGTTGACGGTGTTGGCGGAGGAATTGCCTAAACTAAAGGCAGCGGGCATCGAATTGGTGCCGGCTTCCACACTGACTTACCACGGGAGTGAATTATGGCACGCGTCCTCGTACCCCTTGCACAAGGATGTGAAGAACTCGAAGCCGTTACCATCACCGATCTACTGACCCGAGCGGGTGTTGAGGTCATAACAGCTGGTCTGGACGAGAAACCCGTCAAGGCCTCTCGCGGAATGACGTTGATACCCGATACCACCATCGGTCAGGTGATGGACCAGGACTTCGACATGATCGTGCTGCCGGGTGGTCTGCCTGGCGCCGATTATCTCAATGAAGATGCCCGTATCCATGAGATCCTCAAGCGTCTCCATGACAATGGCGGATACACTGCGGCGATCTGCGCTGCCCCCAAGGTGCTAGCTAAGGCTGGCTTGCTGACGGGGCGTCGTGCAACCAGTTACCCCGGTGTGCTGGACGCCATGGACCTACCGCAAGTGGAGGTACAACTTGAGCGTGTGGTCAGGGATGAACGTGTGATCACTTCTCGCGGTCCTGGGACAGCGATGGATTTTGCACTGGCGCTTATCGAGTTACTGGCAGACCAGGAAAAGCGGGATGAGGTAGAGAAGGGGCTGGTTCGTTAAGAGCATCGAGAGGGGTGTAGGATGCAGCACGCAGCATTGCCTCGCCGGTGTAGCTAGCCTAAAAGCCCTAAACTTTGGGTACCAGCTGGACCACTTCAGATTGTGGCATTGCCTTGTTCACCGTTTCACGATGTTCAGGCACCAGTTCATCCAATAGATGGCCGAGCTTTTCGGCATCCATCTCATTGCATGATTTAGTTATCTGATCCAGTGTCTGATTGAGCTGAGTCCAGTCAACCTTGCGGTGACGGGCGAGAAAGACTTTGTCGTGAGAGGTTTTTTCCAGCTGCTCCTTCTCATGGAAAAGCTCTTCATAGAGTTTTTCACCAGGCCGCAGGCCAACATATTCGATTTCGATATCCTCACCCGGCGTTCGGCCAGAAAGACGAATCATCTGCTCTGCCAGATAGCTGATCTTGACCGGCTCACCCATGTCGAGTACGAAAATCTCCCCACCTTTTCCGAGTACCACAGTCTGCATGATCAGTTGGCAGGCCTCGGGGATGGTCATAAAGAACCGCTCCATGCGCTGATCCGTCACAGTGACAGGACCGCCAGTCTCGATCTGTTTGCGAAAGAGAGGTATGACACTGCCAGCAGAGCCCAGAACATTGCCAAAACGGACCGTGATGTATTGAGTTTCCGAGTGGCTGTTGAGATTTTGGCAGAAGATTTCCGCAGCGCGTTTGCTGGCGCCCATTACATTGGCTGGGTTGACCGCTTTGTCGGTGGAGACCAAGACAAATACACCAGTACCGTGTCTGTCAGCTGATTCACCGACGATACGGGTCCCAAGTACATTGTTGTGAAGTGCCTGGCGTACTTGTGGTTCTAACAACGGAACATGTTTGTACGCTGCTGCATGAAAGACGACATCAGGCTTGTGTCGTACAAATACATCCTCGACAAATGGATGATCTGTCACATCCCCGAGATGACACTCCAATTCGAGATTTGGATAATTATTTAACAGTTCCATCTCAATTATATAGATATTGTACTCGCTATTATCGAGTACAACGAGTCGAGCGGGATTTAATTTAGCTATCTGTCGACAAAGCTCTGAACCAATGGATCCGCCCCCACCTGTTATTAAAACAATTTTTTCTGATAACGAATTACAGATGGCAGGCCAATCTAAATCGATAGGGTCCCGACCTAATAGATCCTCGATAGAGACTTGGCGCACCTCATTGATTTGCACATTCCCGGACATTAGGTCTTTGAGTTGGGGTACTGAGCGGAACGGCAGGTCCGTTTTCTCGCATATCTCAACAATCCTTCTCATTTGTTTGGAAGAAGCGGATGGAATGGCGAGCATGATGATATCGATATCATATCTATCAATTGTATTTGGTATCTCCAACGTACTTCCAACGATGGGTATACCGTGTATCTCACGCCCCATGCGATTTAGATTATCATCAACGAAAGCAACAGGAATATATGAGTCTGCTCGATTACGAAGTATGTCCCTGGTTAGCATCTCACCTGCGTTCCCGCCGCCTACGATAAGTACACGCTGATTGGGTTTGTGGTATAGGTGATGATCTTTTGCCCAGCGATACAATAAACGGGAACCACCGAGAAATGCAGTGAGTAGTATTGCGTAAATAATTGGGACAGATCGAGGTATGCCGTCCCCTCTCGTAGCAACAAATAACAATGCCATGCTGATAGCAACTCCAATTATTACTGACTTAAGTATTCTCAGGATGTCTGGGAGCGATGCGAATCGCCAAATTCCTCGATACAGACCAAAAAAGAGAAAGCAAGAAACCTGTACAGGTGAAATGATGAGTAAATTGAGAAAAAGGGTAGTGATTGCAGAGGGCTGAAACTGTTCGACGCGAAGCCAGTACGCGAGAAACCATGCGATTGGAATCATGATTAAATCATGAGTGAATGCAGCCCATTGAGATTTAAGTCGCCGAGGAAAATATTGAAATTTCATTGGGTTGTTAACATATATCCGGTTCGTTCTGCAAGTGGGTAATCGGCACACATGCAAATAGCAATCAGTCCTTTCTTTTGGGTTTAAATAATATCATTAATTTGTTACTAATTTTATAATGGATGTCATATGTTAGGGAAAATACGAGGGTGGATTACTTTCGGTACGGTAGACATCCCCGAGCTATGGTTCGAACATTCTGAGGGCTTCCCTTAAGTAGTCAACGTAATTTCCCTGATTTCAAGAAGGGGCAGTCTGACATGCGGTCAATCATGTAGATGATGCCTCAGAAACTGAAGCGTTAAGGTGTCGGTTGAATTCTTGTACAAATGGATTGCCTGTGAAGTCGGACAAACATGAGCAGCATGTCGCCGGGCTTATCTAGGTGAAGAGCGAAGTATTGGCACTGTGTGCCAAAATTGGTGTGCCCAATAAATTTGATCTTATCTATGAGCGCTACAATTGTATTCGCCGAACTTTTTCTCTCAGCAGTGTCACGCCGGAAAGTTTTGAGGATATGAGATCCCACGTAGACCGTGGAAGGTCCACAATTATATTCAGTGCCTAACTCTGTCACCAGAGCCATAGCCTAGGACTGTCTTGATAAGATAGCTAAAGTAATTTCCTATATTGAGACTAATCAACATTTTATAATCAGTTTTCGCCAGCAGTTTTGGGTTTGACATATCGATTTTATTGATTTGTGCTAAACCGGTTATACCAGGTCGAATTTTAAATACGTCTCGCTCTGCACGCTCTGCGATTAATTCTTCTTGACTGAATAAGCATGGTCGAGGTCCTACAAGGCTCATGTCTCCTTTTAGGACATTCCACATCTGGGGAAGCTCATCTAGTTTTGTGCTGCGCAGTAAATTCCCAAATGGAGTAATAGCTGAGGAATTGACTAGGTGGGTTGGAACGGAGGCCGTATCTGGTTTCATGGTACGAAACTTTACTAAGGTAAACGGTTTTTGTTTAAGTCCCACTCGTACTTGCTTAAAGAATGGTGAGCCTGTATCGAATAGCGCAATCAGAGTAAGTATCAGCAGTAATGGTAAAGTCACTGACAAACCGATGAGGGATAACAGGATGTCAAAAATTCGAATGATTACATATTGAGGATTCATGACGTCGAGGCCACCGTGCGCTTAATTCCTTCGTTTACGCTCAACGGTGGGGTCCAGCTCAGCAGTCTTTCTGCTTTGGATATGTCCAACTGTAAAGACCCGCAAAGCTTTTCTGCAATATCTATTTTGCCAAGCAAAGATAATGTTGGCACTAGTAGCCATTCCGGAATGGGTATCAGCCGAGGGTTTCTATGCATTGCTTGTGCTACACGTTGCAGTAGTTCAGTAGTAGACAGATCTTCACCATCTCCTGCTAGAAATATTTGATTGGCAGCTGAGGGGTGATCAAGGCAAGTGATAATCAAGTCCAGCAGATTATCCAGTGATACAAAGCTGCGTCGATTATGGCGTAATGCCCCGAGAGGTAGAGGAGTACCCTTTGCCATCCACTTCATAATAGCAGCGAAATTTGACTTCACACCAGGGCCGTATACTAAGGGGGGACGTATGATCGTGACTTCCATGTTTGTGGCTTGAGCAATCTGCTGAAGGGCTTGTTCAGCTTCGTGTTTGGATATGCCGTATGGATCGACGGGTGCTGGATGATCATCAGCAGTGTATGGTTTACCTGGTTCTGTCCGCTCACCATTTACCTTTATGGAGCTGATAAAGACAAAGCGTTTGACTCCTGCCTCTGCAGCTTGGTGTGCAAGATTTGATGTGCCTATGACATTAGCCAATCTGAACTCAGATAAGGGATCAAGAGCGGTATCCTTCATTATGTGAACTCGTGCAGCACAGTGAACTACAACATCACAGTCATGAAGAGCTTCATACCAGTCAGTGTCTGCTGCTAGATCTCCAACGATCGAAAAGGGATAAGCCGGAGTACGAGTAGGTTGATTGCGATAGGCAAGGTGAATATGACAGCCAGGAAACTTGCTTGATATTTGATCTGCAAGTGCTTGGCCAATAAATCCGCTAGCTCCAGTAACTAATGCGTGCATATTTTCATGTCCGCGCAAAGAGGATATTAATCAAAGATGTAGAAAATGTCTCAAAGCTATATTTATCGTAAAGTTCCTGTGTAACATTTTCAGATTTGGAGATTGAGAATTGATTTTCGACAGTAAAAAAAGTGTCAACAATAGTCTCAATGTTGGGTTCACATACGATGCCATAGTCATTGTCCATCACCCATTTTCCTACACTAGTGCTGACACCGCATATTGCAAGAATTCGACAGCCAGATAGCAAGTATGTTGAAGTTTTGCTTGGAAACGCAAACTTTGTGACTTCGTCATCAATTGGTAAAAGAGCCCAACGGTGTTTGCCTACAAGATCAGAAGCTTTTGTTGGTGGCATAGGGCCGTGATAGGTAACTTTTGAGTATTGGCGGTCCAGGCCTTTTAGTTGAGGGGAATATTTTCCACCACCGATGAATGTGAAATGACAATTACCGCCCTTCTTGTAGTATTCACTGATTGCGTCAATAAGTAGTGGAATGCGTTGAACTCTACCGGCGTTGCCGCAAAAGACAAAATCCATCCCTTTTTCAATCAGCGTGCTCGATAAATCAAAACCGGCAGGGTTTGTCAGTAAGATGACCTTTGGTTCATAAGATGATCTGTAGGAGATTTGCGTCGACATTTCATCAGTCAGCGTTATTATTGCCTCTGCATGGCGAACGACTAATGAGTCAACAAATCTCATGATTTTAAAAAGTGGGCGTGCTACAGGGATTACAAGATCAGTCGCCTCGGGATGTAGGTCCTGAAGATGATAGAAATATTTTGAAGAGAACAATGAGCAGTAAATGAATACTATAAATGGAACCAAGATCGGTGGATCAGTGGCCACATAGACGGTTTTTGGTCTGCTACGTAATAGGGCGTAAAAAACGAAAAAACCAAAAAATAGAGTATCTAGAGATCTTACTAGAATACGATTCGATGGTGTAGTGTGAGATTTGCATTCAAGCAGTTTTACTCTTCTACCTCTATTTGCTTTACTCAATCTTTGTTTCAAATTGCCATATGACTGCGTTATTACGCATACACTATGATTATCGGAGACACGCTCAGATAAAACCAGTAACGCCTCGCCGATAACCTTATTTGTGTCATCTTCCCAGAAGCCGCGATTAACTATGGCAAGATCTGTTGTTTTCCTGAGCATTACCAATCATACCTGCTGAAATCATCCATATTACGCCACTTGTTCGTCAGATCAGCGGTGCCGACAATAAGTTTAGCAACGCGTAAGGATGTATTGCAGATACTATACTCTGTCGGAATTTCAGGCTTTGGGAAAAACATTTTTTCCTCTGTTACGATCCTTACAGATTGAAATAACACTTCTGGATTCAGGCCGGTAATAATAATGGAGCCCGTATCAATTGCTTCCGGACGTTCAATGGATTTGCGTAAAGTGACGGCAGGAAAATTTAAAATGGCTGACTCTTCACTAATAGTGCCACTGTCAGAGATTGTACAGAAAGCTTCAATTTGCAGTTTATTGTAGTCAAAGAATCCGAAAGGTTGCAGGAAGCGAATATCAGCTCCGTCAAGTTTGACAGAGAGTGCTTCGAGTCTGTTTCGTGTTCTTGGGTGTGTTGATACAACAACAGGATAGTTGTATTGTTCGTACAATTTCCGCAGGCAGTCTAAGACTAATTTTATATTAGGCTGGCTATCAACGTTTTCTTCGCGGTGAATACTTACAATAAAGTATTTTTTATTCTTAAGGCCTAGACGGGAGACCACATCAGAAGCGAGGATCTCCTTGAGCTTATTATCTAGTACCTCACGCATCGGTGAACCAGTGAGATAGATAAAACGGTGTGGCAGCCCCTCACTGAGCAAATGACGTCTTGCATGCTCTGTGTATACAAGGTTAAAGTCAGAAGTATGGTCAATTAGTTTGCGGTTATTCTCTTCTGGCACATTGGCATCGAAGCACCGATTACCAGCTTCCATATGGTATGTTGGAATCTTCATTCTCTTTGCCATTAAAAGTGCTATAGCACTATTCGTATCACCTAGAACTAGTACTGCATCGGGATTTTCCTTCAATAGAACGTCTTCCACCTTTATCAGGATTTCACCAAGCGTCTTGCCTAGAGAGGAGGTGTCCACATCGAGATAATAGTCTGGCTTACTTACGCCCAGCTCGTTAAAAAAAATCGCATTTAATTCAAAATCATAATTTTGTCCGGTATGGACAAGGACGTGGTCTGTGAATTTCTCTAACGTTGAAATAACTGAAGAAAGTCGAATGATTTCTGGCCTGGTCCCTAAGATTGTCATGACCTTTAATTTATTTTTCATAAAGACACCTCATGAAATGTGGTATCAGGATTATCGGGATCAAAAATCTCATCGGCCCAAAATAATGTTATTAAATCAACCTTGCCAACATTCGTGATTGAGTGGGTATGCATGGTCGGTATATCTATCCAGGATGGGTTATCGCCATCTAGCTCATAGCTTATGATTTCATTGGAAAAGAGCTTTCGAAGCTTGATTTCTGCCTGCCCCTGTAAAACCATGAATCGTTCGACCTTTCTGAGATGAAAGTGATTGCCTCTCGTTATCCCGGGTTTTGTTGTAGAAATAAAGCATTGACCGCCTGAATTTGCCTTGACAGCTTCAACAAGCCAGCCGCGATTATCTTCATGTTTAATTGTTGTACAGTGACGGAAAGGATAATCAATAGCACCCCTGAGCGTATTAAACATGCAGCGAACAAAATGGTTGCGTAAATCTGGTAGCTGGCCATTCTCTTTGTATGTTTCATGTAATTGCTGTAGGAGTTCTACAGCTTCGATAACGCTTGTAGGGCGACCCTCTATTCTGACATCGCCACACGTCCCGTCCGTGTAAAGATGAATGATCTGTTCGACTAAATCTTGAACGTGGATAAGTTCTAGTTGGCCATCATTATGTATTGTTGGCTGTTCACCGTTAGCCACTTGGTGAGCGAATGTGGCAATTGCGGAATTATAATTTGGGCATCCATACTCACCAAATACATGAGGAACTATTAAATTGATAAATGAAGTACCTGTCTCTCTCGCCCACTTCTGAAAAATCTGGCTGACAGCTGCTTTTCCTTCAGCATAAGGTGAATCACCATTTTCTATTTTTGTCGATGAGGTGTAGGCAAGACATGGTGTAGCCCTTGCCCTTCTCAATGCAGCCACCAGATTATTTGCGGGCTCTATATTACCACTGATCAACTCTTTGGGATCGGCACGATTAACCCCTGCAAGATGTATAATAAGATCCAATCCATCAACAAAGTGATATAACTCAGCCTGATCTGAAAATTCTTTTCGGTTAGCTAAGCGCACTTCTTGTATATTTTTGCATGTTGCAAGAAAGCAGCGTGCATGCCAACCAATAAATCCGTTTGCACCTGTTATACCTACTTTCATATTGATTGTTTCCTCCAGCTATCGATTTCTGCTCTTACTTCTGGCAAAGTGAGTAATAATTTTTCAACTTCTTTGATGCTAAGCTGGTCTGTATTGTGCGAGTGGTAGTCTTCGTAGTTGATTTCCTGTTGATTCCCTTTTGTAAAATATTGTTCATAATTAAGATCCCTTGTGTCCATTCTGATACGGTAATAACCATCCATATCCTCTGCAGTTACTAATTCTTCTTTTGATGCCAGGGTTTCGTAAAGTTTTTCACCGTGACGGAACCCTATAACAACAGTTTCAATATTTGATTCAAATAGATTTTTTAAAGCTTGTGCCAAATCATCTACAGTGCACGCAGGTGCTTTCTTAATAAAAATGTCACCTTGCTTTGAGTGTTCGAAAGCATGTTGAACTAGCTCAACTGATTCAGGTAGTGCAAGAAGAAAGCGAGTCATGGTTGGCTCTGTTATTGTGATAGGTTTGCTGTTTTTAATTTGCTCAATAAACCGAGGGATAACAGAACCTCGAGAGTACATTACGTTCCCATATCTAACACAGGAAATAACGGTTTGATTTTCACTGAGCTGTCTGGCGTATGATTGTGCAACCTTCTCCATCATTGATTTAGTCATACCCATAGCATTAATGGGATAAACTGCTTTGTCAGTACTTAAGCAAACAATTCGTTGAACTCCATGCCCTACTGCAGCTTTTATTACGTTATCACTACCATTAATATTTGTCAGAACAGCCTGCATAGGAAAAAATTCACATGATGGTACTTGTTTTAACGCAGCCGCGTGAAAAACATAATCAACGCCCCTTAAGGCTGAATCAATACTTTTGTAGTCACGAACGTCACCAATATAAAACTTCAATCGCTGGTCATTAAATTCAGAACGCATTTGGTCCTGTTTCGCTTCATCGCGACTAAATATGCGAACTTCACGTACATCTTTACTTAGCAGTGATTTCACGACTGTTTTACCAAAAGAACCCGTTCCACCAGTAACCAATACAGACTCATTCAAAGGTCTTACTCCAAAACAATTTGATTAATAAAGTGCAGAATTATATCAGCTTGTGCGTCAGGTGATCTGGACGACATAAAATATTTTTGTCCATGCATTGCGTTACTCTTTGCAATGTCATAGTGTTCAAGCAATTCGCACAGGGTAATAACTGGATCATCTTCCACAATTTTCATATACGGTACCAAATCATTCGGAATACCGGCTAATCGAGTTGTCATAATTGGAACGCCAGATTGCAAATATTCTGCAATTTTTGATGGAAATGAGTATTTTGTGTAAATATCTGAAGTGTGACGCAAATTCATTAGGACTGTCGCATCTTTCTGTAGTGAAACGACCTTATCATTACTTAAAACCCCAAGGTAAAAAACATTCTTAGTCTGTGATGCCATATCTAAGCACCATTGACTTAATGTACCTTGACCGCACAAAACAAGGTTCAAACCGGATGACTGTATTCTGGGATCTAAAAAAATACCTACTAATTCTTTGATTCTATTGGAATTATTCAAGCCGCCTGCGTAGACGGCATACTTAGTACCAATGTTTGATGCAATAGCATCCAAAACATTAGTCTGGTCATCAATCAATTCTGATTTAAGAGAAATTGAATCGATTACCAACGAGTGTTTTTCATTTACGTAGTCAAACATATTACGTGTTATAACTATTCGGCCATCGACTCTGTTCGCCATTCCTAGGAGTATTTTCGAATCGATGGCTTTTAACCATGATTTCCAAAAAGGAAAATTCAAGCCGGCATTCATGTATGCCGGTAAATCAGGGATGTAGACGATAATTTTTAAATTTAAAAATAATCTTAATATAAATATTGGTAGCAGGTGTGGAGTGTGAAGAGCGTATAGAATAATTATTTTTTTTGTTGATTTGTCATTACCCCGTGAGAAATACCAAAATAATACAAATATAAAAAACCCCATAAATCTACTTAGTAGACGAATAATTGGAAAATTAACTATTGGTAATACATATCCTTCCACTCCACTAACTGCCCACTTCTTTGGTTTAAATAACCAGTTACTGTTCTTTGGGAATGTGGAAGCAGGAACTGTGCCCAATACATTAAAAGAAGCCCATGGTAAGCGTTTTAGCATTCTTACTAATGAGTGCTGATAACGATGAGCCGCATGTTGAGGCGCTGGTTCCTTCTTAGATGCTAATTCAAATGTAACTTCATCTACTAAAAAACCTGCAAAGAGTAGATCTATATCAGATGAATTATTGTTCATTGGCCTTAACCGTACTGCGTGAAGATAATGAAACAGAAACAATCATTGTAATAATAAAATAAGAGGTCCCATCCCCCATATTTGTCCAAAAAATATTTGTTATAAATGATTTTGTTGTAACTATGATAAATAACATAATACCCAGTATTGAATAATCAGGACTTCTAAGATTAAGCATACTTGGAATGAATGATAACCAGTATATATATGCTAGGATAGCGAAGATAATTCCATACCTTATACTTAAATCGAGAAAGCTATTATGCGCAGCTAGGGCTTCAGTGTTTTCACCATCTGAGAAAGTAAAGCTTTGATAGTGCCCTAATATTGGTGACTCCATCATTATATCAATAGCGTCTGACCATATCCCTAAACGTCCTGACGTTACATCTTCTCTTTCTATAACATAAGGTCTTGAGATGTCTTCGTAGACGATCAATACAAGAGACAAGCTAACAAATATGGTGCTGATAAATACAAAGCGCTTAAGTGAAATAGATGACAAAAAGTGTATTATATAAAATAAAAATGTTAAAGCGAGAGCACTACGTGAACCTGAGAGGAATATAAAAACAAGAAAAATAAAAGGCATTAGCTTGGAGTTCAATTGAATTGTTGCAACTATTAATGCTACAACACACATATATGCATATACTCCTGGAATGAAAGGGTATCCAAGCCGGCTATATCCATATCCTTGAATATATTGAAATAGAACATATATAGAAAGTAGAAAAACAAACCAACAATACATCTTTGAAAGCTTTTCCATTGCATTATTTAAATCCAAATATGTAATGCTTGCTGGTAAAACGACAGTCAGATTAAATAGATGTATTATTAGAACGATCATTCGTGCAAAATTATTGCTATCTGATTCATTCGCCAAGCCACTCATGACCATCATAAGTACCATAGTCAATACAGCCATCCCACGTAACGAAAAAGAGATTATTTTTGTATAACTTATGTTAATACGCTGATGGTTTAGGAAATACAGAAAGAGGAAGCAAGTAATAGGTATTACGTGAGTAAAACTCCTAAAAGGGTTAAGAATACTATCAGGCAATAATTTTAGAGCAGACAGTGCATTTGCGAAAACAAGGCTAAAGATGAGTGTAGAATAAGACGCGACAAAAATTCCAGTCGATAATCTTGCTTTTTGGTTCACAGAGCCTGCCCTAGTTATATCCAAGTCTTTTATTTAGTCTGCCCCCTTTTAATTCAAAAGTCTTTAGGTTATCTTTTGAGAGCTCACTTTTCCATTTCTCATTAAGTCGTATTGTATTTTCAGATTTTCTAAGACGCATGGGGTTACCGCCTAGAGAGTGTGAACTCTCCCTGAACAAGGAATAATCACTATCACCATGAACTTGAATATAATCAAATATCCTGCTCATTTCTTCAGTTGTTCTTGTACACAGATCTTCATATTTCAAGATTAGTGGCTGCCCAGCATAGTGTTTCAATGCCAAAGAAATTTTCTTATGTTCTGCAACCCATGCCTTAACACAGTAATCCATAGATAAACCCTGTCTATTCATTCTTGCATGAGTTACGGCTCTTCCATCACGGCATAAATAAATTACCTTTACAGGTATTTGTTTGTTATTGAATGTCATTAATGAAAGAAGTCTGCCAGGTGACTTTGTTCCGTCCACGGTAACATTTAAATTATGTGCTTCACATATCTTCTCATATAATAGCCAGCTATTTTCAGCAATATTAATTCCCTCGTGGAATCGTTTTATGAAAGGAGCAGTTGATTTTATTATCCCACTAAGACCAAGCGTCAAAAATATATTAAAAAGGTCAAGTTTACTGAATAGTGCTTTAGGTGGAATATCTTCAACAATATTAGTTCCTTCTGTGTTTTGTTCAATATTGTTATATTTTGACCATGTTGTTAATAAATTATAAGGATCTATCCCATCTTTAACTAATTTATCTAGTACGGCTCTCCAGAATTTACAATTCAATAAAGTTTCTCCACATGTACATCTAAACGGTGTATCTTCATTTCTTAAATTAATCGAAAATCTGTGGACCTCACCAAGGGCGGCAACATCTGGATGTGTACTCAGTAACATATCAAGAAGAGTTGATCCAGATCTACCAGACCCAGTTATATAGACTAAATTCCTCATTTGTTATCTCATTTTGTAAATTAAAATAAAAGCGACATAGTTTCATTCTAGTAATAGTTGACTATATCCCACATCTAGAAAGTTCATTGTTGACTGAATATTATTCATGAATGGTAGGGCTGTTTAAATGTATTACTTGTTATCTTGTGGTTCAATTCCAGCAAGACGAAATAGATTAGGAATTGGCAGCATCCATATACCAAGTTTTTTCCAAACAAAATATAATGCTATTAAATTCTGAGTTATCAAAATGACAGCTAGGGACACAGCTGCGCCAATTGCAGAAAATAGAGGTATTAAAAGAAATAACAATAAAATACCTATTATGCTACTTATCCAAGAAATATTTCTCATTATACGTTCATGACCAGTCATTGAAAGCATGAAGCCAACAGAACCGGTTGCTAAATTAATGAGTTGAGCTATACCTAGGATTTGTAATAATGGAGCAGCATCTTTAAAATCTTCTCCTATTATTCCTAAAACCCAATAAGGAAAAAAAAGGCACGCAATAATAAGGGGGGATGCAAGCAATATTCCAAATCGCGCCCCTTGCCGGCCCAATAATTCTAATTCATGAAGTTTTCCCTGATTAAATAGATGAGCGAAACGTGGGGGCAATATTGCATTAATTACAATCAGAACAAAACTGATTAACATGGCTGTCTGCTCAGATGATTTGAACAAACCAAGTTCCGAACTAGTTAGTAACCAGCCAGCAATCAGTATACTGATAGTTGACTGAACCAAAGTGGCTAAGTTCATTATAAAAAAATCATGGGAGCTGGAAATAAAAGAACTTTTAAGATGTTTAAATTCAATTTTACATATATGGTACTTGTTATGAGCTGTTACAGCATATCTATTATATATATACAAAATGCCTTGTGCTAACACCAGCCACGTAGCGATAGCATATGCGACACCAATACTTGCAATACCAAACGCCGGGTCAAATAGATTTATTAATAATATAATAAAAGCGGATACTAGAGCTACTGATCCGCCTTCCATTAAACATGCTGTAGCTGGTTTTCTAATTCCTTTGAAAAACCCAGAAAGTATATACCCAAGCGCGTAAGCTGGCGTTGCAATTGAAATCCCGACTAGCACCGAGCTAAGGCCTTTACTTTGAAACATAATCTCTATGTTATCTCGGCCAAAAAATATAGCTAATGCTATAATCAAGCTTAGAACAAAAACAAAAATTAAAGTCCAGCTCAATAGTTTATAAATATAAATACTTTCCTGGTCTTGACCGATGAATCTCATCAGTCCGTTGTCCATGCCGTATTTCGCAAAAACACTAGCTCCTAATAAAACACCTTGAGTAAGAGCAAGTATGCCAACGCCTGTAGGACCATAGAGGCGTCCTAAAATCACTATTAAGACAAGTGATCCAATTGCAGCTATACCTCGGGCAGCAAACGTGCGAGCAAATACCAAGTTAAGCTCATGCTCTAGAATATTTCGTGAATAGTATAAAAACTTAGAAAGAAACATATAATAAAATAATTAGCTTGTAGTAGATTTTGACATGTGTGACTTATACATCCGTTGAATGTAGTAATATGCGCTTTGGTTGCTTCACTTAATTATCATCAGTACTACTTTCGTGAAATTGTGAGTAGATACTGCGACATATTATAAGCCAATGGTGTACGATCGTAACTTGAAAATAAATCAAAAATGATTGGCTGTGGCACATCTTTTTGAAAAAATTGCTTGTTTATAGTTAGTCCAGCGTAGAAGTGGCTTGTTAGAATATAATTGTAATGGTAAATGCAACAGATATTTCGATACTAAAGAGAATAGCAGTGTTTGATATTCGATAACGAATAAATAGCTAAAAGGGTTTTGGTAACGCCAAAGCTTCAGGTAAATGTTTTTTGTGACAACCTGTTTTTACAAGGTATTTACTTCCACATTATGCACTATATATGTGGAATTATAAATTCCTTGGTTGTTGGCATGCTACCTTCGTAATAAGTAAACAAAGACTAATTTTTACCCATCAACCATATTCAGACTGGATTTTAAACGAAGATATACAAATTTGGTAGAGGTAGCTAAATAGCACTAAAAAAGGAGAAGATTATTAAGATACTATGTAATATGAACAACCATGGCTTTTCATATTAATCATATATTCAAGCTCAGGAGTTTGATCGTATGCGCTGTCAGAATAAGATCAATCATCATAAATACTTATCGCATATAATCCTCAAGTGTGATTTATAAAAAAGAGTTCTGAGTCCCTCTATTGTTAAATAAATATAATGACTGCGTTAATCAGGATTTCTAATTTGTTTTGTTCAGGTAGGTGCATGTTTTCGTTGGCTCATCCGAGAGTGCCTTTAGAACTCTTTAATGTAATTCGTCGGTGAATATCGCTATAAATATAAAATGATCTTTTCAGGGTCAGTTATTCTGTTAGGCTCGTGATCAATCAGTTACTCATTTTGAATGCACTTAAAAAATCATTTTTACAAGCATGAAGGATATGAAGAATTAGTGTTTATTCTTTGATTGTATAATTGTACGGGACGTATATTTTCTGCGCAAGATAATTGTTTCTTTCATTCTTAAACTTTAAATATTTGTGATATGTATCACTTGTAATGAAGCAATTGTCTGTACCATTGATATAGAGATAAACCAGTGTAATTAAAGTATCAAAAAAGGTGAGCAATTCACGAATTAAGACTGTGTTATTCTAAGACGTAGATCCTCATTAACATTAAATTAATTAGACTGAATGCTACGGTACTATAACTAATTATAAAGTTGGGTCTAATAAAAGCTACAAAACATCTTTGGTATAAATAGCAAGATGTGTATTTGTCATCGTAGTTAAAGCAACTGAAACAGCTTATGCATTAATTTCATTTCAAGCGTACAATAAATACTCGATTAATAATTGGGATAATTCGAAGGTATGGCGGTGTGGTTATGTATATACTGAAATCTACGTTGCTTTTTTTGGTCACTGGGCTCTTAAGTTATTATTTTAACAGAATGCAGGGAAGTAAGGGCAGAAATAAATCAATCTTTATATGATGTGCAGAGCGGGTATAGTTACGCAATATAAAAGACCATAATAATAAAATATCCTGATCTTTGTCTGTATTCTTTAAACACCAATAATTGAATTAGATGTGACAAATGATAGCATTCTCGAGTGTCTATTTAAGAAAGCGTCATCGCTTGATAGTGATTTTAACTTATACAACAGAAATGTCCTGTACTGACGGTTTACATAAGTCTGAAGTGGCTGGTTTTATTCCAGGACGGTGTAAGACAGTTCAGTATCCGACTGTAACTATATTTATAAATGTTTCGTATGTTGTCTTGGGATATTTGGCCTATAAAGAATGCTGATCGATCTGTACCGGAGAGCTTTGTCATTAAGCGCGGTAATGAATGAGTTAGGTAGTGGAGGCTCTAATAAAGGGCCTCAATGAAAATGGATTTCGATGATATCGTAGACGAGAAAAAGAGGGTGGAGATTATGTCTATTATCAGAAATTCTCAGACTGACAATCAAGTGAATCACATATATTTAATATGCTGACTAAGTTGGTTTTTTCTTTGGCCGCTAAGAGTTGAAATTTTATTGTCGATGGTTCCGATATAAGGTGAGACTCAAAAGGCATTCTAAAGCGAGAGATTGTTTAGAAGTATACAGAAGGTGGCCTCATAAAAGAGACTTCTTGTGTATAATGAGGACTTATAAAGTATATCGAGCACATGAGAGCTATCAGATTATTCCGTCTTTTGTCTACTGTAATTCAAGTCTACTAGAGAGCGGTATAATATTCAGTATATTGTCTTGCTATCTAAGTATAGGGCATGGAATCTACAGGTATATGGCTTTTATTTGTACGCATACGTATGAAATATGAGAAAAATATTTCGGAATTATAAGCTCTTATCGTGTAAATTCGACAACAATATTTATATCGAAAAGTCTGCGAAGTTGTTTTTTAATTAATAATCTGGTTTTACAATTATGCATCCAAATGACGGACACCATCACAAGCAATTACCGCTTCCTCATAAGAATAAAATGCAGGATGATAATATTGATATTATTGAATTATGGATATTGCAACGGAAATACAGAAAACAATTTATAGTGGCTTTTCTGTTTTTCATGCTAGTTGGAATATTATATACCTACTTTGTTCATACTCAGGCATATTCTCTGGTTACTACAATACAGATTGGTACTAGAGAAAGGGATAGTGACATATCGCCTATTGAAACACCGGAGTCTCTTTTATCGAAAATTAACAATGCAATTGTACCGTCATATAGCAACGATTGGATGCAAGAGAATAGTTATAGAAAAGTATTTCGAACCACTACATCTAATCCGGATAATAGTAATATTATATTAATATCAAACCAAGTGAGCGAGAAGGAGATTGAGCTTATAACAGATTTTCAAAAGGGCTTGGTTGCCATTGTGAAAGATGATCATAAGCGAATAATAAAATCGTTAAAATCCCCAGTTTTAACTGAACTTGGTTTTGCGAAAATTGAACTACAAAAACTAATGAATCCAATAACTCTTGAATATAAGATGAAAATTGGACAAATTAAATACGACGAAGAAGCGATAAAGTTATCAAAACTAGAAGATAAACAATATTTTGATATTCAAAAAGCTGAATTTAAAAATAACATCCTACGAGGGCAGCATGAATCAAAAATACTAAGTGATTTAGAAGCGGGAAATCTAAAACAATTCGAAAGAATAGAAGAGAATAAAAAAATTCTTCTTGAAACCATTAACAACCTGAAATCACAGATATCTGAAGCAACAAAGAATAGAAGAGCTGCTGCTGTTAATGCAACAGAACTAAGTGCCATGTCACAATTATTGATTGGAAATGAAATTCAACAAAATCAAAATCGATTACGCTCACTAGAAGAGCGATATTATGTTGAGTTGGAGAATGTAAAGACTGAGCTGATGCAAAAAATTGAGGAGATACGCCTTAAAAAAATTGAGTCTGAGAAGAAGCTAGATTTGCTGAATGAAAAATATAAACGGATGATTGCTGACAATCAATTTATGAGAGCTCAGCAAAAGCTTAAGGTTGAAGAGGCGAAAATGATGTTAGAGCAGATTAAATTAGAACATCTAAACGATATTAAGAGAAAAGAAGAAAAGGTCCGTGAGATTAATACAAGATTGGATAACTTTAATGAAACGAGAATTGTTTCGATAGCTGTTCCTTCATTAAGACGGACAGGTTCGTCACAATTGCAGTTATTGGTTATGATATTTATTGGGTCGTTATTTGCTGGTATTGTGGCTATGTTATTGGCGATGTTTCGAAATAAAGTTAATGAAAAATTAGAAGAAGTAGTGGTGGGATAGTGGCTTTCATTACCGGAGAATCTTATTCATTAGAGGCGACTAGCCAGCCTCGTATCAAGATTAGTACTCCAAAGATACTGAGACTGCCGCCGATGTAACCTGCGGTAATTTGAGTCATAAAAGTCGAGCTCCCGAAAACTAATAATATGACTCCACTTAGTAATAGTGTACATCCGACTATTATGGTTATCGTGTTTTGATGATTTCTTCTTATATCTTGTCTTAACTTAGCTAATTCTTTAGATTTCCACTGGATCTCTAGCCTACCGGAAGAGGCCTCCTCAATGATTTTATTGAGCTTATTCGGCAAGTCAGGCAGGTCCTCGGTCAGTGCGGGTAGATTCTTCTTGATCTTGTTAATAAAAGCTCGACGTCCGATCTGCTCACTCATCCAGCGCTCAAGAAAGGGTTTGGCCGTGGTCCAGAGGTCAAGTTGGGGGTAGAGCTGGCGGCCGAGGCCCTCGATATTGAGCAGGGTTTTCTGCAGCAGGACCAACTGAGGTTGTACCTCCATGTCGAAACGGCGGGCGGTCTGAAATAGCCGTAGCAGGAAGTGGCCGAATGAGATCTCGCTCAGGGGCTTTTCGAAAATCGGCTCGCTGACGGTGCGGATGGCCGACTCGAACTCCTCGACCCGGGTATGGCTGGGCACCCAACCGGATTCCACATGGAGCTGGGCAACACGCTTGTAGTCGCGGTTGAAGAAGGCAAGTAGGTTTTCTGCCAAATAACGCTTGTCCGCCTCGGTAAGTGTACCCATGATGCCGAAGTCCACGGCGATATAGCGGCCGTTAGGCTCCACGAAGATATTGCCCGGATGCATATCGGCATGGAAGAAATTGTACTTGAAGACCTGAGTGAAGAAGATCTCCACTCCACGCTCGCCCAGCAGTTTCATGCTGATCCCCTGCTTATGCAGATCGTCGGTGTTTCCAACCGGTGTACCGCTGATGCGTTCCATCACAAGTACATTCTGTCGTGTCAGGTCCCAGTAAATCTCTGGTATATAGAGGATTTCGCTATTGAGAAAATTTCTCCGTAGTTGGGAGGCATTGGCCGCTTCCCGCATCAGGTCGAGTTCGTCGAAGATGGTTTTCTCGTACTCTTCTACAACCTCGACGGGTCTCAGACGACGTCCCTCTTTCCAATACTTCTCAGCCAGCCGCGCGATGGTGAAGAGCAGGTCAACATCACGTCGGATTGTCTTCTCTATACCGGGGCGCAGGACCTTTACCACCACTTTTTTTCCATCTTTCAGCAGTGCGGTATGAACCTGTGCGATGGAGGCGGAGGCTAACGGTGTTTCATCGAACGCCTCCAGCAGTTCGCCGACGGGCTTGCCATAGGCCTTTTCAATGATTGCCCGTGCTTTGTCGCCGGGGAAGGGGGGAACCCGGTCCTGTAATTTGGCCAGTTCTTTGGCCAGATCATCAGGCAATAAATCTCTACGGGTGGAGAGGATCTGGCCAAATTTGACGAATATCGGACCCAGATCCTCCAGGGTGCGACGGATGCGCACAGGATAGGGTGAGCGGTCTTTGCGGAACCAGTACCAGGGTGAGAGGTAGATCAGGAACCGGATAGGACGAAATAAGTGGGTGGCAAGAATGACTTCATCCAGTCCGTGGCGCAGCAGTACCAGATTGATATGAACCAAGCGCAGTGCCTGCGAAGGGTGTATCACGATGCTTTGTCCTTCATATCCAGTCTCCCCTTCAGTCTGGTGATGCGGGCCTCAAGCCGTTCGGCATCATCCCTCAGCTGATCGACGCCGCTAAGGTAGGGTTCCATCTCCAGGCGCCCTGGTAGAAGCCGCAGCTCTTCCTGTAGATATTCTTGAAGATTTTGCTCCATGATCTGAGATTGTTTCGAACCCCAGTTAAAAAAGCCGCGGGCGAGGTTGCCTACCTCATGGGCGATCACGTCACCAGTCAGGCGGGAGAGCTGTTCCTCCCAGTCGATATCCAAGCTGGAGAGAAAATCACCAAAATGCTGCGCAAGCCGGGTATCTCCCTCTATCACCACCGAGCCGCTGAAAAGCTGGTCTGCACTTTTGTGGCTGCCGCGCATTCGGGCCAGGTCTAATGGGGTGCCGCGTAGGGTGCAATCGGGCTCGCCTTCGAAGGCACTCAGCAATTGCATGCCGTTGGGCTCGGGAATCATAAAAAGAGAGAATCCCAGGCCAACCAGCGCGATTTCTATCACCTGGCCATGCATCGGGGCAAGGCGGGCTGGGCTCTCCGGATCGAGCCGGATGGCCTGATTGAGCAGTTGCTCAAGGGTGGCGAAGGCAGCAGCACTAACGGTCATAGGTGGTTTTGGATCTGTCCGTTTAAGGTCGTTGATATGCCAAATATCCGCGGGTTGGCGGAGAAAGGCGATATCATACATCAGGTCGCCTCTCCCATATAAATTCCCTTAGCAGTCAAGGATCATCCAGTGTGGCTGATATGCACGCTTTGGGATAAGAAAGTATTTAGGGTGGGGCAGCTGCGCTATTCACCTACTGCCGGTTTAGAGCTTATAACCTCGGTGTATGGCAACAACGCCACCGGTCAGATTGAAGTAGTCGCAACGCTCGAAACCTGCCTGTTCCATCATGCACTTGAGGGTCTCCTGATCTGGGTGCATACGGATCGACTCAGCCAGATAGCGGTAGCTGTCTTCATCCTTGGTGACCAATTTACCGATCTTCGGTAGCAGACTGAATGAGTAGAGATCATAGGCCTTTTCCAGCGGCTTGTTGGTTGGCTTGGAAAACTCCAGCACCAGCAAACGGCCTCCCGGTTTAAGTACACGGAAGATGGCATTCAGTGCCCGCTGTTTATCGGTGACGTTACGTAGGCCAAAGCCGATGGTGACACAGTCAAAATGGTCATCGGGAAAGGGCAGATACTGGGCATCGGTCTGGACATACTCAAGGTTACCGATGCGGCCCTCATCGGCCATGCGATCGCGGCCCTGGTTCAACATGGCTGCATTGATATCGGAAAAAACCACCAGTCCGTCACTGCCTACCAGCCCACTGAAACGGGCTGATAAGTCGCCGGTGCCGGCAGCTAAATCAAGCACCCGCTGGCCTTTGCGTACACCCGAAAGCTCAATGGTCTGGCGCTTCCAGAGCCGATGAACGCCGAACGACATCAGGTCATTCATCAGATCGTATTTATTGGCCACTGAGTCAAAGACCTCACGAACCCGGCTCGCCTTCTCACTGGTCGGAACACTCTCATATCCGAAGTGGGTGGTCTTATCGTCTGACATGATCGGGTTTCCTGTCTATAAATCGAGGCAAATTAGATGAATTTGCTCAAGGGGAGGTGGATCCGCGCCCTGTTGTTCATTGTACGTAGATTGGGCTTAAGAACGAAGCCCAACCCATATCAAGTCGGAGTCTAGGCTGAAGGTGTCTTGCGTTCGTAGCCTGCCGCTTTGAGCCGGTTCAGGTAATCCTGCCAGTTATGCTCAAAATGCTGCCCCAACTGAAAGAGCGTATCCCAGGAGTAGATCCCGGTATTGTGCTCGTCGTCGAAATGGAGACAGATGGCATAGTTGCCCACAGGATCGATATGGGCGATGTTCACATCTTCCTTGCCGACCTGCAGTACCTCCTGTCCCGGGCCATGCCCCTGTACCTCGGCGGACGGTGAGAAGACGCGCAAATACTCGGCTGGGTAGCTGAATTTGCTGCCATCATCGAAGCTGATCTCCAGTACGCGGGACTGCTTGTGTAGATGGATTTCGGTTGGATTGGGATGTGACATACGTGTTTTCTCACTAAATTAGGTTGATTGCCAAGTCCACATTTTACCTTTGCAGTCGGGTAATAAACCCGGTGGTTAGAGTATGTATTGGCTCAGATCCTCATCCGCTGCGAGCTTCGACAAGTGTTGGTCAACATAGGTATCGTCGATGGTGATGCACTCTCCCCCATGCTCGGAGGCATCGAAGGAGATGGTTTCCAGCAGTCGCTCCATGACAGTATGTAAGCGGCGGGCGCCAATGTTCTCTGTTGTCTCGTTGACATGCCAGGCAGTCTCGGCGATACGGCGGATACCAGCCTCGGTGAACTCGAGTTTCACATCTTCGGTACCCATCAATGCCTCGTACTGCTCAGTCAGTGAGGCGTCCGGTTCCGTGAGGATGCGAGTGAAATCTTCTACGGTGAGGGCGGTCAGTTCTACGCGAATCGGCAGGCGGCCCTGAAGTTCGGGGATCAAGTCTGACGGTTTAGCCAGGTGGAAGGCACCGGAGGCGATGAAGAGGATATGATCCGTCTTCACCATGCCGTGTTTGGTGGAGATGGTGCAGCCCTCCACCAGCGGCAGCAGGTCACGCTGTACGCCCTCGCGGGAGACATCGGCGCCACTGCTCTCGGCCCGGCTGGTTACCTTGTCGATCTCGTCGATGAAGACGATACCGTGTTGCTCAACCATCTCAAGCGCACGCAGCTTAAGGTCCTCTTCGTTGATCCGTTTGGCTGCCTCTTCATCACGCAGGACCTTGTAGGCATCCTTGAGCCGTAGTTTACGCCGGCGTGTGCGGCCCGTGCCCAGGTTTTGAAACATCCCCTGAAGCTGGTTGGTCATCTCCTCCATGCCTGGGGGCGCCATGATCTCAACACCCACGGGGGTGGAGCTGACCTCGACTTCGATCTCCTTCTCGTCGAGCTCGCCGTTGCGCACCTTGTCGCGGAACTTATCCCGGGTACTGCTGGAGACGCTGGGCGTGCTGCTGGGCTCGTCTTCCCAGCCGGAGGCGGGTTTGGGTGCCGGCAGCAGGGTGTCGAGGATGCGCTCCTCGGCTGCATGGCTGGCCTCTTCGGCGACCTTTTCCATCTCCTCTTCCCGCACCAGTTTTACTGCGGAATCGGCCAGTTCCCGGATGATCGAGTCGACCTCCCTGCCCACATAGCCCACCTCGGTAAATTTGGTCGCCTCGACCTTGAGAAAGGGCGCGTTGGCCAGTCTGGCCAGGCGTCGGGCGATTTCGGTCTTACCCACACCGGTGGGACCGATCATCAGAATGTTTTTGGGCGTGATCTCATTGCGCAATGCTTCTGGCACTTGAGATCGGCGCCAGCGATTACGCAGGGCGATGGCCACGGCGCGCTTGGCGTCCGCCTGACCGATAATGTGTTTGTTGAGTTCGGCAACGATCTGTTGCGGGGTGATTTGCGACATGGTTGTAAACAGACCTTAGCTCTCGCTGTCCAACTCCTCGAGTACGAGGTTGTGATTGGTGTAGATACAGATATCGGCGGCGATACCCAGACCCTTTTCGACGGTTTCCCGAGCGCTCAAATCGGTGTTTTCTAGCAGGGCTCGTGCTGCGGCCTGGGCAAAAGCGCCACCTGAACCGATGGCCATCAGGCTGTGTTCGGGTTCGATCACATCGCCGGTGCCGGAGATGATCAGCGAGACTTTAGCATCGGCCACGCAGAGCAGGGCTTCGAGTCGGCGCAGGGCGCGATCGGTGCGCCAGTCCTTGGCCATCTCCACCGCTGCGCGGGTCAGATGACCGTGGTGCTTTTCGAGTTTGCCTTCGAAGCGTTCGAACAGGGTAAAGGCATCGGCAGTGGCGCCGGCGAATCCGGCGATGACATTGCCTTTGTATAGCTGCCGGACCTTGCGGGCATTGCCCTTCATCACAGTGTTGCCGAGAGAGACCTGGCCGTCACCGCCAATGACTACCTTGCCATTGCGCCGAACCGAAAGAATAGTTGTGCCTCTAAAATTTTCCACGCAGTTTCCGTCTGATTAAGCAAAGAGGCCGATTGTACCTGACCTGGAGGTAGCTGAGAAATGGTGATGACATGGCGATATTTCAATACTGAGGGGTGGTTTTTCGCTTTATCAGCGGTATCTGCTGCGGCTGGCCGCACCCTACATTTGAATTCAGAGTCGAGGATTCTACCTCAGCATCTCTGCCCACCCGGTTACTTAGGGTTTTCACTTCCTTGTCTGTATTAGGTAACCGTGGCAGAGTCCATAGGATGTCATTACCCCTTAATATCAATAAGATTCTTGCTCTTTTT
This sequence comes from Candidatus Thiodiazotropha sp. (ex Monitilora ramsayi), assembly GCA_025655575.1. GTDB lineage: Bacteria > Pseudomonadota > Gammaproteobacteria > Chromatiales > Chromatiaceae > Thiodiazotropha. Next base: position 210,405 of record JAHXIP010000001.1, read on the forward strand.
CTTTTGTCTGGTCTCTCCATCGGTGGAGTTAAGGCACAACAAGCCGAGCACGCTCCACTCTCAGCGGATCAGATCGCCCAAGAGGTCTACACTGCTACCCACGGTGGATTGGTGGATAACGCCATCAGCCGTCGCGTACGCAATGAAGTCGCCCTGGTGGTCAATCGTGCGCCCCTCGAGATGCGGGACAAGAAACGGAGGCCGAGCGTCCAGACTTTCGATACCTACGTCAACAATACGCCCGAAGATCCGGCGGTTGAATCGATGCAGATGGCCATTCTCACCTCAGGCAAGACACGAAGTACCGGTGTCCTTTTCACCAGTTATAACGACAGCAGTCGGCGATCGGTCATCTCCATGTGGCTCCCGGCCCTGCGCAAGATCCGGCGTATCAACGAGCCGGCCCACGAGGATGTCTGGTTCGGCACCAACCTGACCTATGGCGAGTTGGTGTTGCGTCGTCCCGAGGATGAGAGGCATGAACTGCTCGACGAGGGCATCATGGACAGCTGTCTGGCGGTGATGACTCTGAAGCCCTGGGAAGTGACTCGCTATACTCGGGATCTCCCCTCCCCTCAGTGTGGTCACAAGGGGAAGCCTGTCTACCGCCTCAAGAGCACCACAAAATTCCATAACTGGTGGTACGACTACCATGTCAGCGATATCGACAAGGAGACCTACGCGCTCTATAGAACCGTGTACTATAAGGGGGAAGAGAAGGTGAAGACGGTCTATATCGACTGGCAGTCGCTGGAGCAACCGGATCCACGTATCACCTATCCTCGCTATATTTATGCAATCACTCACGCAGACGGCAAGGATAGCCTGGTCTATGTACCCCGCAATACGATTTCGCTCAACGTGGATCTGCCGGACAGCTTCTGGTCTGAGGAGACGCTGCAGAACTACAACCGCATCAGGAAGCCCTAGCGGCTTATCAGGGTGCCGGGTTAATACAATAGATGGCTAAACGAGACTACGCGGACCTGTATGCCCGCTTCGTGATGAGACACCGCTGGGCGGTGATCCTCCTCTGCTTTGTCTCGACTATTCTGGCTGCGTTCTACGTCGACAAGGTCAATCTGCGTAACGATCCCGATTCCCTGCTGCCTCTCTCCAACCGCTATATCGCCACCAATCTCTACAGTGAGCTGACCTACGGTATGGGCAACCTGATGGTCTGGGGTATGAAGGTAAAGCAGGGGGACGTCTACCAGCCTTGGTTTATCAACATGGTGCATCAGTTCTATCGGGACGTCAGCGCTCTGGACTATGCCAACAGTGGCAATTTCGTTGGACTGCCTTCACCTATGCTACGCAACATTGGTGTTGATCGCGGTGGTAGTCTTGATTTCAGTCGTCTGTTGCCAGCCAACGGCCTCTCTCAAAACCCCATGGAGCAGCACCGTCAGCTTGCGTATCTGCGTGAAGGGTTAGAGAAGCATCTGGTGCTGCAGGCCTTGCTGCTCTACTACGAGGACGCCACCGGCAGCAAGTGTGAGATGGTGGGCCCGGACGGGCAAATCAGTAACGCCTCCATGGCTCGTCTGCACCGTCAGTGCAGGCCAATGGGCACTTTCATCATCGGCGACTTCAGCAACGAACTGAAGCAGAACCACCTGGCATGGATCGCTGACATGAAGGCGCTGATGGCTGACTACGAGGCTCGCTATGGGGACCGGGTTGAATTCACCATCTCCGGAGAGCCCTACTTCCTCGCCTCCATGGTTCAGGAGCTTGAGGACAAGGCCTGGTTGTTCGGGATCTCTCTGCTGATTATTTTGTTGATTCTCTGGTATGAGTTTCGGCATTGGAGCTGTGCTGTGTTGCCGCTTATGGGCGTCGGCATGACCATTGTGCTGACCCTGGGGCTGATGGGATTCACCCAATTCAAACTGACCACCATGATGGCCCTGACGCCGATGCTGCTGTTGGCCATCGGCATCGGCCACTCCATGCAGATTACCCGTCGTTTCATGCAGGAGCTGGGCAGCAGTGGAGATGCGGAGCAGGCGGCGTATCAGTCGATACGCCATACCATTGTGCCGGCGGCGCTCTCCATCGGCACCGACCTGCATGGCTTTTTTGCCATCTCCTTTGTCGATATCTCCTTCTACAAGGCCTACGCCTATTTCGGCATCTTCGGTATGTCGACCCTGATACTGACCACCACAACACTGATTCCGCTGTTGATGGCAACTTTCCCGCCGAAAATCAAACAGCGTGAGTATGAACGCCAGTGGGAGAGTCGTGTGGCATCCGGCATCACCAATCTGATCACCGGCCCTTTCAAATGGGTGCCTGTTGTTACGGTGATTCTTGTTTGGGTGGCTTCGGCGTACTACGCGGAATTGGACAAGGGGTTTTCTGCGCTGATGGCCGGGGAGGCGGGCCGGGGTGATCCCGAAGTGGCTCGCATTCAGGATGAGTTCGACATCATGCCCGGGGTGGAGAAGGGTATCCACTATCCCCGTGCAGCCTTTAAAGATCACTATGTTCTGGGTGAGCTCCTGGGGCGTGGCGGTGAGGTCAGACCGATCGCCGATTTGGAGACACTTTCGCGTCTGATGCCCGGTGTCATCACCGCCAATCTGCTGATTCGTTCTAAAGCCGGGACTCTGCCACCCTGTGGATTGGATGCCTGGGATCGCATGGGCCAGCGGGTGATTGGCCCTGATCAGTGTTATGACGAACAGGAGGATCCACCACAGGGTATCTTTAACGATGCCAAGGTGTTGAACGCCCTCTCCCAGTTCGAGGACTGGCTGCGCGGCCACCCTAACATCGGCTATACCATCTCCTATGTACAGTTCGTCAAGACCTTGAACATGATTCTCAATGCACCACCCTTGGAGAGTCCGCTGGCGCATATGAATCTCTATGCCATCCCGACTCTGGACCATATGCAACGACATCCCTATGCCTACCGCCCAACGGGGAACTACGGTTATCTGCCCGATCCGGATGAGACGGTGCAGCTCTATAACGGCATGCTGGCGACCGGTGCGGGTGCGGGGGAGCTCGATAGCTTCGTCAATACCAGGAATTGGGATGAGGGGATCATCGTCGGTTTCGTCAATACCATGGATCCGGTGGAGACCCACCGAACCGTCGTTGATATCCAAAACTTTATCGAGGCGCACCAGAATGACCCCGGCATGGATCAGGTCCGGATCGGTGTGGCAGGGGGTGAGACCATACAGCTTCCCGGGGATGAGGGCCGCGCCATTACGACGGGTGACAGTATCCCCGGTAAGGCGGCTATTGGTGGTTTTCTCGGCGTCACCGAAGCGACCCGTGATGTCGCCTTCAAGGAGTGGCTCAACGCCCCGGTGGCCACCTCGGTGACCGTCTTCATCATGACCCTGCTGATGTTCCGCTCATGGATGGTCGCCTTCATCCTGATCAACCTCTGTTTCATCACTCTGATGACCCAATACGGCCTCGGCGCCTACATGTCGTCCATAGGTGAGTGGTCCGCCAACCTTGCCTTCCATGTACAAGTGGCGCTAAGTATCGCCATGGGGCTGGGTGTCGACTACGGCGTCTATATGGTCTCGCGTCTGCGGGAAGAGTATGCAACGAATGGAGGTGTCTGGAAACCGGCCCTACGAACGACGCTGGCCACTACCGGTTCGGCAATTATTATCTCTATGGTGGTCTTGTTAAGTAGCTTCATCCCCCTCATGAACACCGAGCTGGCGAATCTGTGGTCAGTCAGTCTCTATATCTCAGAGGCACTGATTATGGATGTCTTCATCGCCTTGATGGTGTTGCCGCTGATGGTCTATTGGTTACGGCCTAGGTTTGTTTTTCCTGCCCACGGGGTGGTTGAAAAATAGGCCAGGAATGAGCGGCTCATCAATCAGGCATCAGTGAGGGCTTAGTACATGTCATATCGCCCTTTTTTTCTGTGAAAGATTTTTCGTAGTCGAAAGGAGGGATTTAACAGAATTAATGGGAAATCGATATGGGTAGGACTATGCTTTAACCAATACTTAAGATAATAACGACTATGATCTTTCGATCACGCTACCGCTATCTCATCATCTTCCTGATTTTTGCGATCTTAACCCCGTTATTGTTTTGGAGCAGTGCCCATTTCACCCGCCAGCAAGGACTGACTGAACTGGCCGCCGACGCCGAAAATGATCTGATGCTGTTTGCGCGACAGTTGGGGCAGCGGCTCATTGGTTATGATCATCTCTCAGGGTCGATCTCCACCAGTCGCCAGATCCTGGCCGCGCTGCGAAATCCCCATGACAAGGTGTTGGCCAGTACGGTGAATCAGTACCTCGAAGCGCTGAACGAAGAAGTGCATGCCAGCGCTATCTATGTGATGGACTTGGAAGGGAATACGCTGGCCGCGAGTAATTGGCGGTTGGAGAAGTCATTCGTCGGTAAGAACTACGGTTTTCGTCCCTATTTCAAACTGGCTATAGAGGGCCTGACAGGGCGCGATGTGGCAGTTGGCGCCACCTCCGGTGTGCTCGGGTATTACGTAGCCCGGCCTGTGCTCGATGATGACCAGATCGTAGGTGTGGTTGTGGTCAAGGTGACACTGGATGAGATGCGGCTATTGTTTGCAGACTTGGACCTGCGCCTGCTGGTGGCGGATCGGGATGGAGTGATCTTTCTCGCCAGTCATGACAGTTGGCGATTTCAGACCCTGCGGCCGGTGACGTCTTCAAAGCATGAAGCGATTCGGCAGGTCAGGCGCTATGGTGATGAGCCATTGCGACTCTGGCCCATAAAGGAAGTGGAAGACTGGAATGGGGTGTCGAAGCTGGTCATCCTGGATGATGGGGAGGAATACCTAAGCCAGGCTACTTTGTTATTGTCCCGTGGGTGGGAGATGCATGTCTTCAAACCCACGCATGAGGTAGATGAGCAAATCTACTTCGCCATGGTTGTGAGTGGTCTGGTGAGTGCACTAGCCTTATTGTTGGTGCTGTTTCTGATGCAGCGGTATGACTATTTACAGGATCTCAGAGAGGCAGCGATTCACGATTTTCTCACTGGACTCTATACCCGGCGCTATATGCAGGATGCGGCACGGGCACAGATCAGTCGCATTAACCGGGGTCAGATCAATAATTTTTCTGCGGCCATGATCGATATCGACCATTTCAAGCGGGTCAATGACCAGTATGGGCATCGTGCCGGTGATCAGGTACTACGTGCGGTTGGCAAGGCAATCTCCTCTGAGATCCGGCGTGGCGACATTCCGGTGCGATATGGAGGTGAGGAGTTCCTTGTCATCATCAATACCCACAGCGACTGTGACGCGAGTCAAACGGTACGTCGAATCCTGGGCCGTATCAAAACCATGCATTTCCGAGGTGCCATCAGGAAACTCAATATCACTGCCAGTGCGGGAATCGCCCATTATCAAACGGATGAGACCTTGGAGGATCTACTGCATCGGGCCGATGAGTTGCTCTATCGCGCAAAGCAGGATGGACGCGACCGCTTTTACGATGACGAATGCGAAAAGCTGAAAGAAATACAGTGAAACCAATTATCCTTTTTCTTATCCTGATGCACTGGGCGCCAGCCCTGCTGGCTGGTGAGTCGTTAGTGATCTACGGCTCACGTCAACAAGCGCTCATGGAGCCATTGCTGATGGCCTATCGTGAAGCGCATGGCGTGGAGGTGCGTTATATACAGGAGAAATCAACTCCCCTCTTAAAGCGTTTGGCCGATGAGGGTGAGGGCTCACCTGCCGACCTATTGCTGACGGCCGATATCGGTGTACTGGAAGCGGCGCGTGAAAAAGGGCTATTACAAGCCAAGCAATCGGCCTTGCTGAGCAGCTTGATACCGGCCAAGTACCGGGACCCTCAGGGATACTGGTTCGGTCTGTCTTTGCGCGCGCGGATGATCATCTATGCACCGGGCCGGGTGGCACATAACACCCTGCAAGGTTATACAGACCTGGCAGCACCTGTACTGCGAGCGAGGGTCTGTGTACGTTCATTGTCCCATGTCTACAACCAGTCATTTATTGCCGGGCTGCTAGTGCGATGGGGCGAAGCACGTACCCGTGAATGGTTGCACAGGTTGGCAGGTAATCTTGCCAGGCCATCTCAGGGTGGTGATCGAGACCAGGTACGTGCTGTAGCAGAGGGAGAGTGCGATGTGGCCGTTGTTAACAGCTACTACTATGCCTTGATGCTAAACGGTGAAGATGAGAAAGATCGAAAAATTGCAGAGCAGGTAGCGTTGCTATGGCCCGATGAGGGCGTGCATGTCAATATCAGTGGTGGTGGTGTCACTCGCTTCTCTCAGCATCCCCAACTGGCCATGGATTTCCTGGAGTTTCTGACCAGTTTCGACAGTCAGCGGCTTTTTGCAGAGTTGAATCAGGAGTATCCGGTTGTGTCAGGCGTGCCGGTATCGCATGCCTTAATGCGGCTCGGGGCATTCGAGGCCGATTATCGTCCGTTGACACTGATTGCCCGTCAGCGTCAGAAGGCATCCGAATTGATACAAGAGCTTTATGATAATCATGAATAGGGTTAGGCGGTGGCGGGGTGGGACCGTCGCCGCACAAGATTGACTGGTTCATGATGAGATACGTGCTTCGATGACTTTTTGACGACATTTAGCTGAGCGATTCAAGCGGTTATCCTAGATAGTATTGCTGTCACTTTTATCTGAAAAAAGCCTTCCCTGGCAACATGACGTAATCAGATATTCTCCGGTTCCATTTTGATGGCGCCGCAGGGGCACTCAGCGGCACACATACCGCAGCCCTTGCAGTAGTCATACTTGATCTCGAAGCGCTTGCCCGGACCCAGTTTGGTGATGGCATTATCAGGACAGACGCCGTAGCAGTTGTCGCACTCGAAGCAGTTGCCACAGGACATGCAACGGCGTGCCTCATAGGCGGCGTTGACCTCGTCCAGGTCGCCCACCACCTCCGCGAAACCGCTCTGCCGCCGGACGATATCGAGCATCGGCCGTACTGTGCGGGGAGCGTCGGAGTAGTACCAGGTGTTCATCTTGCCGTTATCCACGATCTCGTGTTTTTCGGGCTTGATGTAATTCTTGCCCTTAAGCCAGGCATCGATACTGCGGGCAGCATGCTTGCCGTGACCGATGGCGGTGGTCACCGTGCGCGCGGAGGGCACCATGTCGCCGCCGGCGAAGATACCTTCGGCGCCGGTCCTCATCTGCCGGTCGACCAGCACCGAGTCGCCTTCGACAGCGACATCCTTCAAGGCTTCCACCAAGGAGGTCTCCACGTTCTGTCCCAGGGCCTGTACCACTACATCGGCATCGAAGCTTTCGAACTGACCCGTGGGCTGGGGCCATTGGCCTTCGCCATCGACCATCTGCTCCAATTTCAGGCCGTTGTCCCGGATCTCACGGATCGCCCGCAGGGGCAGGATCTCCACCCCCTCCTCCAGGGCCTCGCGAATCTCCATCTCGTGGGCCGGCATCTTCTCCCGTGCCTCATAGACCACCAGCGTGACCTGGGTCGCACCCATGCGGATAGCGGTTCGGGCCACATCGACAGCGGTGTTGCCGCCGCCGTAGACCACGACCCGGCCACGCAACGCCACGTGCTCCTCCTCCTCGACGGCCCGCAGCAGACCGACCGCGTCGAGCAGCGGCAGGCTGTCGTCCGATGGAATCTCGACCCGCTTGGGTGCCTGCGCGCCGATGGCGAGGAAGACGGCGTCGAAGCCGTTGGCCTGTCGAAAGCCCTGAATATCGTCGATACGGGTATTGACTACGATCTCCACACCCATGGCCTCGATACGCTGGATCTCCGCCTTCAGCTTCTCCCGGGGCATGCGGTATTTGGGAATGCCGTAGCGCACCATACCGCCGGCCTGGGCGGAGGCCTCGTAGACGGTGACCTGGTGGCTGTAGCGGCGCAGGTGGTAGGCGCAGGCAAGTCCTGCGGGACCGGCACCGACCACCATCACCCGCTTGCCGCTATCCTGGCCGGGTTTGATCTTCCAGCCCTGGCGCAGGGCCTGGTCGCCGAGGAAGCGCTCCACCGAGTTGATGCCCACCGCATCGTCCACGTGGACCCGGTTACAGGCTCCCTCGCAGGGGTGGTAGCAGACCCTTCCCATGACGGCGGGAAAAGGGTTGTTGAGCATGATCTCCCGCCAGGCCTTCTCGTAGTGTCCCTCTTCGCTGTGGTAGAGCCAGGCCTGAATATTCTCGCCCGCCGGGCAGGCGTTGTTACAAGGGGGCAGTCGATCCAGATAGACCGGTCGCTCGGTCCGCCAGGAGCCGGTCTTGTTGAGCAGGCTGCTGCCCACATCGAGGGTAATCGCAAAGGGTTTTTTCATGACTAGTCTCCTTGCTCGTCGATGAGGCCGAAGCGGCGGATATTACGGTCCGCCACCGCCTGAAGCTGGGCGAGCTGGGATTCGTTTTTCAGGGTGTGGGCGAAGCGTCGCTGCAGTTTGAGGTAGTCGGATACCGGTACCTTGCGACGGATCTTGGTGGAGGCGGTAATCTCTCCATGCTCCGCCTCGAACAGGGGATAGAGCCCGCTCTCCACCGCGAGTCGGGCGATCTTCACCGTATCCGCGGGTTTGGAGCCCCAGCCCAGAGGACAGGGTACAAAGACCTGGATATAGCGGGCGCCCCGAATCGACATCGCCTTCTCCACCTTGGCCTCCAGGTCGTGCAGCCGGTCCACGCTGGCTGTGGCCACATAGGGTATGCCGTGGGCCATGGCGATCAGGGGGACGTTCTTGCCCTTGTCGAAATCGGCGCCGGGTTCCGGTCCCACCGGCATGGTGGTGGCGGTGCGTGCCGAGCCGGGGGTGGCGGAGGAGCGCTGCACGCCGGTGTTCATATAGGCCTGGTTGTCGTAGCAGATGTAGAGCACGTCATCGTTGCGCTCGAACATACCGGAGAGGGCGCCGAAGCCGATATCGGTGGTACCGCCGTCGCCGCCCTGGGCGATGACCCGCACATGCTCCCGTCCCTTGACCCGCATGGCCGCGGCGATACCGGTGGCGACGGAGGGTGCGTTGCCGAACAGGGAGTGCATCCAGGGGATACGCCAGGCCGACTCCGGGTAGGGGGTGGTGAAGACCTCCAGACAGCCGGTGGCGTTGGCGGCGATCAACTGGTTGTCGGTGGCGCGCATGGCGGCGTCGATGGCGTATCGCGCGCCCAGTGCCTCGCCGCATCCCTGACAGGCGCGATGTCCTGAGTCGAGGGAGTTGGAGCGGTCCATGGTCGCCTGCACCGTGCGCTGGGCCTCGTCGAGCAGGCGGTTGCCCACGGTGAGGGTGCCGGTCTGATAAAATTTCACTTGTTGATGTGGCATGTTGGCCCTCCTCAGGCGGTCTTGGCGGCGTCGACGACGCCGACCTCACGCAGGATGTTTTCAGCGGCAGAGCCGGAGCGGGTATGGTCCAGCTCCCGTGCCAGCTCCCGTTCCACGATGTCGCACTTGATATCGAGGAAGGTGGTCTCTTCCAGGTCGTCCTGCATCGCTCCTTCGAACAGCTCGGTGAGCGACCTGCGGGTGATGGGGCGTCCGCCGAGACCGCCGATGACGGTGTAGACGGGCGTACTCAAGCCACGGGTCGACATGCGGACATTGTTGGCGACGATGCCGCCCATGCCGACTGCAAGGCATTTCTCGAATACCACAACCCGTTGGCAATCCAACAGTGCTTGGCGCAGGAGTTCCTTGGGGAAGGGTCGGTAACAACGCAGGGAGATGGCACCGATCTTGTGTCCTGCATCGCGCAGGGTGTCGATCACATCGGAGATGGTGCCGATGACCGAGCCGAGGGTGACGATGATGGTCTCCGCATCCTCTGTCCGGTAGTTGGAGATGAGTCCCCCCGAGTCGCGGCCGAAGATGGTTTTGAACTCTTCGGCGATCTCCGGGATCAGCTCCAGGGCCTGCATCTGTTTGTGATGGGCCAGGTAGCGGACCTCTGTGAAGGCTTCGGGACCGACCATGGCACCCAAGGAGATGGGCTCGGCAGGGTCGAGTACCTGGCGTGGTTCGAAGGGGGGCAGGAACTGGTCAACCTGTGACTGCTCCGGGATATCCATACGCTCAAAGGCGTGGGTGAGGATGAAGCCGTCGACGCAGACCATCACCGGCATACTCAGGGTTTCTGCGATACGAAAGGCCTGGATATGCAGATCCAGCGCCTCCTGGTTGGTCTCGGCGAAGAGCTGAATCCAGCCGGCGTCGCGCATGGACATGGAGTCGGACTGATCGTTCCAGATGTTGATGGGTGCGCCGATGGCCCGGTTGCCCACCGTCATCACGATGGGCAGGCCGAGTCCCGAGGCGTTGTAGACCGCCTCGGCCATATAGAGCAGGCCCTGGCTGGCGGTGGCGGTGTAGGAGCGGGCGCCGGCGGCGGAGGAGCCGATGGCCACCGAGAGGGCGGCGAACTCCGACTCCACGTTGATGAATTCGCACTGCTCCAGGCTGCCGCTCTTCACCATGGCACCCAGGTCCTCCACGATGTGGGTCTGGGGCGTGATGGGGTAGGCGCAGATGACTTCGGGGCGGCAGAGGGCCACCGCTTCCGCGATACCGTGTGAGCCTTCGATCTGTTTAAGCATGGGACACCTCCTGCAGTACAGGTGTCTGCGCCATTTCATAGGCGACCTTGGCCGCGGTGATATTGGCCTGGCCGATCTTGCCGGGGAATTTGGTCTCGATCGCCTCGATCACCGAGTCGATCTTGATCACGCCGGTGACCGCCGCCAGTGCGCCGAGCAGGACTGCGTTGGGGACCGGCCGCTTTACATGAGTCAAAGCGATCTCGGTGGCCGGTACGGTGCAGACATGGCCCTTGGGCAGATGCTTGATGGCATTTTCGATACCGAGTGCTTCGATGCTCTTACTGGTGTTGATGAGCAGATAGCCGTTATCAGTAAGGCCGTTGAAGACGTCGATGGCATTGAACAGGGTTGGGTCCTGAATAACCAGGATGTCTGGCTCCAGCACCGGTTCGCGTAATCGGATTGTCTGGTCATCAATACGACAGAAGGCCACCACTGGAGCGCCCATTCGTTCGGAGCCGAAACTCGGCACTGCTTGGGCATGTTTGCCTTCGAGGAAGGCGGCAACGGACAACATTTCGGCGGCAGAGACAACGCCCTGACCACCGCGTCCGTGGATGCGGATCTGAAACATGTGTCATTTCTCCTTTCTGTATTAAAAGCCCTTGGCCTTGTGAGCCAATGGGAGATCGTCACGGACGGGTAAGTCCGCTTGAACAAAAGGTATTGCGTGCTTGTTCTTGTCACCGGAAGGGCCGGCGATACTATTTATGCTGCATCCCATGAGCCTTCTCTGTTTTTTGGGCTCTGCGGGGTGAAAGTGGCTTGTAGAGACTTTCACGAGGGTGAAGTATGGGAACTGCCATTAATCATGTAAAATAATTAATATTGTTTATTTATAATTATTCATTATATGGAATTCAGGCAACTCAACTCCCTCATCGCGCTGGCAGAAAATGGCTTTAGTGTCAGCCGGGCGGCACAAAAGCTCCATCTGGTACAGCCAGCGGTCTCTCAGCATCTCAAGCAGCTGGAGCAGGAGTTGGGCACCCGGCTTTTCCGACGCAATGGCAAACGTCTCACCGGACTGACAGAATCCGGCGAGCGGGTGTTGCACTACGCACGCAATATCCTCACCGATACCTCAAACATCCTGGCTGTAGGTCAGGAGCATGTCTCAGAGGAGAAGGGGATTCTGCGTATCGGTACCACACACACCCAGGCGCGCTATGTGTTGCCACCGATCGTGCGACACTTCAGTGAGGCCTATCCTGCGGTTGAGTTGCAAATGCTTGAAGGTACGCCCAGGGAATTGGTTGATATGGCACAGGAGAACAAGGTCGATTTCGCAATCTGCACAGAGGCGTTGGGTGAGCACCCGGCGCTGTTGGCAATTCCCTGCAACCGTTGGAATCGATGTCTGATCGCACCAAAGGCGCATCCCGTATTGGCACAAAAAAGGGTGACGTTGAAAGCTTTGTGTCGTCATCCGATCATCACCTATGTAGCCGGTTTCACCGGGCGTGACCATCTCAATGAAACCTTCGGTAAGGAGGATCTCATTCCCCATGTGGTGTTGAGCGCTACCGATACCGATGTGATTAAGACCTATGTGCGAGAGGGCATGGGTATCGGCATTATCGCCGACCTGGCATACGAGCGGGAGAAGGATATCGATCTGGCAATGCGGGATCTGAGCCATCTCTTCCCATGGGAGGTGACAAAGATTGGCTATCGCAAGGATAAGTACCTGCGCGCTTACCAGAAGCGTTTCATTGAGTTCTTTCAGGAGATTTCAGCGCGGATGGGGCAAGCAGCGGTGTAACTTTTCGACGTGATGAATGCCCATAGAATCTAGGGCCTGTTTTTGCACCCAGCGGCTTTATCATTCGCTCATGTAGAGTGACTACACATTGCTCATTCTGCCGTGCTGGGTACAAAAACAGTCCCAGCAGAACCTATTGGATTAGTGTTAACAGGTCCCAGGTTGGGCCGACGAAAGAGGGTCAACCCACGGAGTTAAAAAACAGATTTATTTCCGCTTCTTCTTAGCCCTGGGATGCGCCTTGTCGTAGATCTCAGCCAGATGCTGGAAGTCGAGGTGTGTATAGATCTGCGTGGTGCTGATATTGGCATGCCCCAACAGTTCTTGCACCGCACGCAGGTCACCTGAAGATTCCAGCAGATGGCTGGCAAAGGAGTGGCGCAGTAGATGGGGATGGATGTTGCGGGGTGCACCTTGTTCTATCGAGCGCTGATGTAGCTGTTTCTGCACCATGCTTCTGCTGATGCGTCTGCCACGAACACCAACGAAGAGAGCTGTTTCGTTGGATAACGCCATGGTTTCCCGTGCAACAAGCCAGTTCTCAATGGCCTCTCTAGCCTGCTTGCCGACAGGAACACGGCGCGTCTTAGCACCCTTGCCTGTGACTTCCACCATCTGCTCATGCAAGTCGACCTCACCGAGATTGAGGCTCACCAGTTCGGCCAGACGCAGGCCGGAGGAGTAGAAGAGTTCCATGATCGCTTTGTCTCTCAGCCCCACTGGCGAGTCATCATGGAAGTCCAGAAGCTGGCCGAGCTGATCGGCATCCAGGGTGGTTGGAAGCCTTCGCCTTACCTTGGGTGCACGCACCCCCAGTGCAGGGTTGGCATCCACTTCACCTTCACGCAGCAGATAACGATAGAGACTGCGTAGGCTCGATAACTCCCGGTGCAGGCTTTTGGGAGAGCGACCTTGCCGGTGCCTCTCTGCCAGATAGTGTCTTACCTGGTGCTGTGTGAGCTGTTGCCAGTCACGGATTTCTACGCTCTCTAGCCATTGCAGGAGTGCCTTGAGATCTCGGCCGTAGCTCTCGAGGGTATGCGGGGAGAGGCGTCTCTCATTCCGTAGGTGTGCAAGAAAGCATGCCACCCATTCCTGTAGTGATCTGGCTTGCTTGGGGGGCATGGGATACCCGCCTGGTTTAAATCCCCGGCAGGGAGACCGCCTGCAGGGTTCGACTGATGATCTCTCCCAGTCGGGTGAGAAACTCGGTGCCATGATGCGGTGCAAAACGTTTGGGGTCTGCGCTGCCGATGGCAAGCATACCCAAAACGCCTTCGCTTTTCAGAGGAATCAGGGCCGTGGAGTTGATGAGGTCACTCTCAGCACCGAAGATGTAGTTGAGTTGCTCAGGGTCGAGCTGTCCACAGATGGGTGTGTTTTGGGTAAAGAACTGCTGAAAGGTGTCAGCCTGATCATTCAGGGCCTCTTCTAGATGCTCATCGATATGGCTGGATGAGAAGAGCCGCAGTTCCATAGCATCGGCCTTGAAATCATCATGCAGTTCATCTTCAAGGGCATTCAGTACCTCGTCGAAAGTAGCGGCATCGATCAGTTCAAGTGTCAGATGATGCATGCGCTCCTGCAGGGAGTGATTATGGCGGGCCACCTCCGTCACCTCATCAAGTTGATGTCGGGTCTCTTTCAGCTGTTTACGCAGAGACTCCACCTGACGCTCGATCAGTGAAACTGCTGTACCGCTCTCATGCGGGATTTCAATCGCTCCGAGAATTTGCGGGTGGCGTATGAAAAAATCGGGGTGCTCCGTCAGATAGTCAGCCACTTGGCTCTCAAATTCATTGGATGGGCTGTTTTCACTTGGGGCTTTCTGGGTCATAGCTCGATGATTCCTTCGTACACGGTGTCTGCCGCACCTCTCATCAGTACAGAATGATCTTCTGATGGCCACTCTATCACAAGATCGCCGCCAGGGAGGTGTACCTGCACGATGGAATTGAGCTGACCGAGCAGAATACCGGCAACCACTGCAGCACAGGCGCCTGTGCCACAGGCTAGGGTTTCGCCCGTGCCACGTTCGAATACCCGCAGGTGTATCTCGCCAGGGTTATCGATCTGCATGAAGCCGGCGTTCACTCGCTGAGGGAAACGTTCATGCCGTTCAATCATTGGGCCCAGTTGTCCGACGGGTGCATCAGCCACAGCAGGCACCCGCAATACAGCATGAGGATTACCCATGGAGACCGCACTGATTTCATGGGTCACGCCGACAATATCCAGGGGGTAGGTGAGGGATCTTTCTGAGGTGATAAAGGGAATTTGCTCAGGTTCCAGCACCGGCACTCCCATATCAACTTCTACCAATCCATCCTCCAGGTGTTTGAGGATGATGGGTCCGGCAGGCGTGCCGACGGGGATTGTCGTCTCATCTGACAGGCCTTTCTCTCGCACAAATCGGGCAAAGCAGCGCGCGCCATTCCCACAGGCCTCTACTTCTGAACCATCCGCATTGATGATGCGGTAGTGAAAATCAGTGTTAGGTAGTTTGGGGGGCTCGACCAGCAAGATCTGATCACAACCGACACCGAAACGCCGGTCTGCGATGTGGCGATATTGATCATCTGTCAGGGTGATGGTCTGGTGAATGGCATCAATGACGACAAAGTCGTTACCAAGGCCGTGCATTTTGGTGAAACTGAGTTTCATTTGTCTTGCTGTTCGGTTTGTTCTGCCTCATCGGCGGGTGGCAGGAACAGTGGCCCTTTTTGACCGCAGGCACTAAGTAGATTGAGTATGCCGAGTCCGGCGATGAGGAGCCAGAGCAGGGTGCGAGGCCAGCAATGCATGTGCAAATCCCGTGGTGATTAGTAGATTCGCAGTATAACGGTAGATCGGTGACGGGTCAGCTGGTGGGATCGATCAAGAAAATGCTACGAGAAAGCGTTGAGACGTTCTTCCACACGGCGTTTCAGTTCAAGTAATTCCACCGTGGCCGGTGGCTCGATCGGCTGGAAACTGCTGAGCCTCATGGAGGTGAGATAGATGGGGTAACGCTCGTCTCCATGCCGTAATGAGTGGAGGTATTCGGCGGTAGCGCTGTAGAGTTCATCACCATACTCCAGGTGTGTGAATTCCTGGTCGCCACAAATGAGAGAAACCGGCCTGCCGTTGGACTGAGCGGTATCGCTGACCAGGGTCAACTCCATATAGTCATCAGCGCGCACCAGCGGTACCCGGCGTCTTTCACAGCGGTACTCTCCGCTACGCAGTTTATTCAACTCATAGAACTCGGGTTCCGCCAGGAGGTTGCCGGTATCCCCCGGTAAGAGATTGTGCAGTTGCTGAAGACTATTGAGGAAACGGCGTTGTTGCAGCATTAGAAAACGTGGACTGTCGGCCGCCAGAGTCTGACGGAAAAGAGTGCCTTGTTCATCTAGGATATAGATCTCTGTCTCTTGTGCCTTGGTCTGGAAAAAGAGCTGAATAACGCTGGGTTGACAGCTCTTGAAGATAACAGGATAGGGACTCTTGGCCATGATCTCGGGATCAAATTCAAGTGCACGATAGACCCGCTGTGGTTGCTGTAGCTCCTCCAGCAAACTGTCGAATGATTCCAGGCTGCGCCATGAGTAGCGGTTCTTCTCTTCTTGCTGTACGACAAAAAACTCTCTACCCATGCGGAAGGCGTAACGACCGTGATTCAGTTCGCCACTGTGAAAGCGCTGAATGATATGTCCAAAAAGATCGGTAATCCGATTTGCGATTTGTCCCCCGCGAACGCTTGAGAAGCTGTAGGCTCGCAGCTGGGTATCAGTCTGATCGGGTGCGGGTTGTAAATTGAGCAGATTGCATAGAGAGTCGAGCAGGCCCTCAGGTCCCTCATGGCGATCAACCAACAACTCACCCCAGCTGGTCTGTAATACCACCTCGTGATGGATGGCAAGATTGGCGCGGGCGGCGGCAAAACTGAGCGGATCGTGCCGCTCACTGGTGAGCTGTTTACCCTCTTTGGTCAGGTGCTCCAAAGGGTCTGTGCCGATATTGATGAACATGGCCATCAACGTGGCAGAAGCGGGTTTGGCCAGTGTTTGCATACCGGCCGAAGCCGGCATCCTGTGTGGAAACAGCTGACCGATGCTGCTGTGCAGTGAGAGCAACTCAGCGTGGGTCAGTTCAGTTTCACCCGGATAGAGCGTGATCAGACTGTCACCACCCCAGACCTGATTCACATGGCTCCAGACGATGATTTCCATCAGGTTTGTGGAGATCTTAATAGGGCGCTGATCGATCAACGCTTCCTCATCGAGTTTGCCGCGATAGAGCATCCAGGCAAGACTGCCGTCTCGGGTTGGTCGAAAGTGTAGAGAGAGCTGGGGCTCCGAGAGGTTGCGTGAGATCCCCGGGTTGATGTGATCGATCTTGCCGGGCCGATGATCGAGTGCCGTATAGAGCTTGCGTCCCAGCAGGTTGAGTTCCTGTGGGTCGATGTGACTTGTCTGGGCATACTTACGGGCGAAGTCAGTCAGTAACCGGTAGCTGCGGGTCAATACGCCGACCAGGGCGTTACGCTCACGGATGACCCGGTCGATTTTCCATTCTGAGCGAGTATCCATCATCTGCAGCTGGGTCTGTCCCCAGCCCCATTGACGCGTCAGGTCGAGCATAGCCTGGATACGCCAGTTGTCATGTTGCCGAGCGTGGCTGAGGTGCTCACCCACTTTGAAATAGAGACAGCGGCGGGCGAGTTCCAGGCGGTCTTTGTCGTTACTCTGCTTAAGATACTCTTCAACCCGTTGATAAAGCAGGATATAGGCATCGAGTTTATCGATATCCTTTTCACCACCGTAAATGGCCTCCTTTGCCTGCTGGGCCAGCCAGCGAGGTGAGGGGTAGTCCCGGCTGTAGGCTTCCATGAGGAAGATTTTTAGGATTGATTTATAGGGTGAGTCGATGCCTTTGTAGAGTTGCCAAAGGGCGGCGCCGAAAAACTCGTGAGCCGGCACATTGTCCAGCCCGCCCAGATCGATAACGTCCCTGGCCTTGACGAAGCGGTGAAACAGTAGGCTGTCGGCATATTCCTGATAGACCTCCTCATGGTCTGGGGGTACTAGCCACCATAGGGGGTAACGACCGGCGAGCAGTACGGCACTGCGATAGAACTCTTCAAGCAACAGACTGTGCTGTGTACTACCGCTGCTCTCCCGTGACAATTTTGACTTTTTGCCCTGACGGAAACGCACGGGATCGATGAGGAAAATGTGTAGTTCAAGCTCGAGCTCTGCAGCGCTCTTTTCAATGAGTATGATCTTCTTTTGCAAGTGCTCCCGTTGACTATCGGAGAGTGCGGGATCGTGACAGAGCCAAAGATCGAAATCGCTGCCGGATGACTGGCCGATGGTGCCGGTGCTGCCCATCAGATAGACTCCCTGGATGTGGTATAGACGTTGTGCACGCTTTTTATAGGCGAAACTGCGGCTCAGTTTCTTTGCCACATCCAGTGTCTGTCGGCTGGGACTGTAGTCAGGGATGCCAATAGGGGTGTTGCTACTGACAAACCCAGGTAGCATCGGGTGGTTGATGTGAAATAGCAGCGGCAGCAGGTCAATGAACTCCTGCTGGCTGGGGCGCAACTCATCTCTGATCCGCCTCAATCGCTCCCGATGCAGGCGCTGGAAACGTTGACGGATGGTATTCAGGTCCTTGCGGCTGATGCCTTCGTCAAAACTGATGCGTTTTGTGGCAGGCATCGCCTTAGGCCCGTCTTACAGGTCTTCGAGGGTGCGCTGTATCAATCGTTGAGGATCATCACCCTTCTCCCAGGTGGCAACGCCGATGGCCAACTCGGGGACTGGGTTTCCATCTAGTTCAGACAACGCGCCTTCCTGACACTCCTGAATGATCTGCTGCAAAAGGTTTTCCGCATCTTCACGATCGGTTTCAGGCATAAGCAACAGAAACAGCTCGCTTTCGTATCGTCCGATGATATCGGCCCAGCGTAATCGCTCACGTAAGTAGTGGGCGAGGGAGAGAACCGAGACATCCGGCAGAGGGGTGTCGGGCATATCCGGGTGGTTCAGGCGCATGGCGCCGAGGGTCAGCGGATTGCCGTAACGACGGGTGCGTGTCACCTGCGCGGCGATGGCCTGCAGTGTGGCTTTGCGATTTGCCATGCCGGTAAGTGGGTCGGTGATGGTCAGGTCATCGACCTTTTTGCGTAATTGGTCGTTCTCCTTCTCGGCAAGTACCTGCGGACTGATGTCTTGGTAGAAATGGAGCCGTAATGGCATATCTGTGCCGTCTGTGACTTCCCTGACCTCACGATAGAGCCAGCGTTCGCCTTCGTCGTTGAGTGAGAGGTGGAGGATGTCGGTTTCATCAAACAGGGCGTGCAGGCTCTCAGGTAGTGTTGTTTTGTCTTTTCCGATCAACTCGTTACCTTCCAGGTTGAGCATCGTCTCAAGGGCAGGGTTGATCCAGCGGATACAGATATCATTGTCGATGGCTAGCATGCCGGTAGGGCAGGCTTCGTAGAGGGCTTGATTGAAATGGATATCAACCATGGTTCGATTCTCTCCGTAACAGCAATGTGGCTGCCGATAGCCACGCTTTGTTTATGCATAACCTAGCAGACTGGTTCACAGTCGTACTTCAACAGATCAGAGCGGCAGGTGAGGGAAAATCTTTAGTGTTTGATCCCGGTAACAAGCCGATTTGTAACGGCACTGATTTCAGTTGTAAACGGCAGTGATACGCCACTGGGTGCCCTGCAGTTTGAGATGTGCATGTACGGGGTTTTCGTCCAGCTCACCGATGCGCAGCAGCATCCGGTCTGGGCCGTCGAAAAAGGCGTAGGTCAATTGATCAGCAAAACCGCCATCGTTCGGGTTTCGGTTGTGAGAACGAAGTTGTGACGCAACCCAGTTGGTATTGACCATCTCATCAATGGCATTGGCGCCGAGTTGCTGGATGCCGCCCTGCAGCCAATCGATGAAACTGTTGGAGACGTCACCAATCGAGCTCTCAAGGTTTTTATTGAGCTTGCGTTTTATCTGGTCGCGCACCGACTGGATATCAACCATCTCGTCGAGTGCCTGGCGGTGATGTTTCTCCAGCGCCTTATCCAGCCGGTAGACTGCGGTATAGGGCCAGATGAGAAAAGCGGCTACAAGAATGAGCAGCAGTGAAGCGAGTGCTTTCATATTTCAACGTCAAACCATCATCGCGGGCTTCCGTGCCATCAAGCGTATACACAATCACGCCGCGAGAGTCTCCCTCGCTGGCGTGATTGTATCCGTAAGTTTCAGTGTCTTCGGTTTGGGCGGTCTTCGCGGGGCTTGGCCTCATTAACCCGTAAGTTACGGCCGTCCACCTCTTTTTCGTTCAAGGCCTTGATGGCCGCATCGGCTTCATCGTTATTGGCCATCTCCACAAAGCCGAAGCCTTTGGAACGCCCGGAGAACTTGTCCATGATGACATTGGCGCTGGAGACCTCGCCGAATGCCGCGAACAGGTCTCGCAGCTCGTTATCGTTAATGCTCCAGGGCAGGTTTCCTACATAGATATTCATCGTCAACTCTCAACGTCTGCATTGAAAAAACTGTGCTATCCAAAAACCCAATGCACTAAAGTCTATGGAAGCGCTGCTCCAGGCCACGGGCCAAAATGGCACGCGAAGGAGCCTTAAATACAGGATCGGAGGATAGTCCCTGCTCCTGAGAGGTCAACTTTAGTACGTTTCCTCCGATTGTGCAGCCTCTATTTGTTCACTGATTGCGAGCCACTTCTCTTCTGCATCAGCCAGTGATCCGTCCAAGGTCGCTTTATCCGATAGATGTTGTCTGAGATCTTCTTTCCGTGATTCCTCATAGAGTTGGGTATCTGAGAGCTGTGTCTCCAGGGCCTGCTGTTGTTGCTGTAGTTTGGATATCTGTTGTTCCAGCTTGTGTAGTTCTCGGGTCAGTGGCTGGAGTCTGCGGCGCTGTTCTGCCGCTTCACGTTTACGTTGCTTGCGTGAGGCGGCAGTGTGCTCACCCTGGCTGGCGGACGTTTTCTGCTGGGCGCTGTTTCTCTGATTGGATAACCAGGCTGGGTAGTCATCCAAGTCGCCGCCAAAATCAGTGACCTTGCCATCGTGCACCAACCAGAGCTCATCGGTGGTGATGCGTAGCAGATGACGGTCATGGGAGACGATGACCATGGCGCCACTGAAGGCTTGTAAGGCCTGGCCGACGGAGTGACGCATCTCCAGGTCCAGGTGGTTGGTAGGCTCATCAAGGAGTAACAGATTGGGACGCTGGTAGACCAGCAGGGCGAGTACCAGACGAGCCTTTTCGCCTCCTGAGAATGGCGCCACAGGTTCCAGCACCCGATCACCCTGAAAGCCGAACCCGCCAAGGAAGTTGCGCAGGGATTGCTCACTCGCTTTTGGGTCTAGACGTTGCAGATGCAGCAGGCAATTGGCCTGCGGATCGAGTTGCTCCAGCTGGTGTTGTGCAAAATAACCGATCCGCAGATCTTGTGCAGGTACGTGATCGCCACCGAGGGGATGCAGTTCACCGGCGAGTAACTTTATCAGTGTGGACTTGCCGGCCCCGTTCGGTCCCAGCAGTCCGATACGATCACCCGGTTCGATATTGAAGTTGATATGTTCGATGACGGGCTGGTTGGCGTAGCCGGCACTGGCCTGTTGCAGCTTTAACAAGGGGTGTGGATTTTTCGCTGGCTCCAGAAATTCGAAATGGAAAGGGGAGTCCACATGCGCCGGGCCGATCAACTCCATCCTTTCCAAAGCCTTCAGCCGGCTCTGGGCTTGTCGAGCCTTGGTTGCTTTGGCGCGAAAGCGATCGACATAGCTGCGGATGTGTGCGACTTCCCGTTGTTGCTTTTCGTATTCCACCTGTTGATTGGCCAGTCGTGCAGCGCGGATCTGCTCGAAGCCGGCATAGTTGCCTGTGTAAAGGGTGGCTTGCTGCTGCTCAAGGTGGACGATGTGATCCGTAATACGGTCGAGAAAATCCCGATCATGGGAGATCAACAGCAGCGTACCTGGATAGTTGCGCAGCCAGTCCTCCAGCCAAATCACGGCATCGAGATCGAGATGATTGGTGGGCTCGTCGAGCAGTAACAGGTCGGAGCGGCACATCAATGCCTGGGCCAGATTGAGGCGCATGCGCCAGCCGCCTGAGAAGTGGTTCACCGGACGATCTTCGTCCCTATTGAGAAAGCCAAGACCGTGCATGAGTTCTCCGGCACGGGCCTTAGCGGTATAACCATTGGCATGGTGTAGCGCCTCGTGTAGCTGTGCCTGGCGGGTGCCGTCGTCATCGGCTTGCGCAATTGCCAAGTCAGCCTCGATGCGTCGTAATGCCTGGTCTCCATCGATCACGAACTCGATGGCAGGGCGCTCCAATGCCGCTGTCTCCTGGGCCACATGAGCGATCTCCAGCCTAGGAGGTAGGAATAGATTGCCCTCGTCGGTCTGTAGATTACCCAGGATCAGGCTGAAGAGACTCGACTTGCCGGTGCCGTTACCACCCGTAATACCAACCTTCCAGCCGGTATGCAGGGTGAAATCGGCCTGGCTGAAGAGCTGGCGGTTACCGCGTCGCAGGGCAAGGTGATCAAATCTCAACATGGGGCGGGAGTTTAACAGGCCCTCGTGCAGCGTCCCATATAGATTGACTATCTCAGCGTCGATCCAGTCGACGGTAGCCGATAGCCTCACTGATATGTTTTGCCGTGATTCCTCTGCTGCCCTCCAGGTCGGCGATAGTGCGTGAGACCTTGATAATCCGATGATAGGCCCGCATGGAGAGACCCAACCGTTCGGTGGCCTGACGTAGCAGATTACGACTGGGTTGATCCGCTTGAGCATGACGTTCCAGCTCCCTGACGTCGAGCGATTGGTTGCGTTTGTGCTGGCGGGTGTATTGTCGTTCTATGGCAAGCGCGACCCGTTGACTGATCGACTGGCTGGACTCGTTCTCAGCAGATGCGGCGCTTTCATCAAAGTCGATGGGTTGCCGGAGCACCTCGACATGCATGTCGATACGGTCAAGTAGCGGACCCGAAATACGGTTGCGATAGCGTTTGATCTGTTCCATCGAACAGCGACAACGCTCTGAGCCGTCACCGAGATAGCCGCAGGGGCACGGGTTCATCGCAGCGATGAGCTGAAACCGGGCTGGGTATTCTGCTTGCTGGGTGGCGCGGGAGATGGTGATCCAGCCATTTTCCATGGGTTCGCGCAGGACTTCCAATACGTGGCGCTCGAACTCAGGCAATTCATCGAGGAACAACACGCCATTGTGTGCCAGAGAGATCTCCCCCGGCCTGGGTTTACTGCCGCCTCCCACCAGCGCCACAGCCGAAGCGGTGTGATGAGGTGACCTGAAAGGGCGCTGCAACCATCGCTCCGGTTGAAAGGGGCGATTGGTTATGGAGGCGATTGCGGCACTTTCCAGTGCCTCATCTTCGCTCATTTCAGGCAGGATGCCAGGCAGCCGTGTGGCGAGCATCGATTTGCCAGTGCCTGGCGGTCCAATAAAGAGCAACGCATGACCGCCGGCGGCAGCGATCTCCAATGCTCGCTTGGCTTGGTGTTGGCCTTTAACCTCGGCCAGATCAGGTTGATGGCCTGACACAGTAGGCCTGTTGTTTTTCCGTATTGTCGGCAGTAGGGAGGTGCCGTTCAAATGGGCACAGACCTCCAGCAGGTGATCGGCGCAGTGGAGGCTCAGGTCAGCCACCAACGCCGCTTCGTCGGCATTTTGCCGGGGCACTATCAGTGTGCGTCCCGCCTCTCTGGCGGCGAGCGCTGCGGGTAGGATCCCGGTTACTGGTCGCAACTCGCCGGATAGGGCCAGTTCTCCGGCAAATTCGTAGGTCTCCAGGGTTGCCTTGGGTAACTGGCCGGAAGCGGCGAGTATTCCCAGACCGATAGGCAGATCGAATCGACCCCCCTCTTTTGGCAGATCGGCGGGTGCGAGGTTGATGGTGATGCGACGGGCAGGAAACTCAAACTGGCTGTTGGTCAGTGCGCCTCTTACCCGGTCTTTACTCTCACGTACGGCCATTTCAGGCAGGCCGACGATGGAAAGTGCAGGCAGGCCATTGGCCAGGTGGACCTCAACGGTGACGAGGGGTGCCAGGATACCTTCCTGGGCGCGGCTATAGAGAATGGCCAGTGACATGGATTCCTTTCCTGAAATGGCGGTGAGTTGCAGCGGCATTCCAGCCGGCGTCTTAGAAAGACCAGAGTGTAGAGCCGGCGCGGACGTCTATCAACCAGCAAGGAGGCAAAGAGGCGTCAAACTTACTTGGAACGGTTAATCCGTGTCTTTTTTAAGCTGTGCTTCCAGTGCTTTAACCTGTCGTTCTAGCTGTGTGAGTTTCTCTCGGGTGCGGGCTAATACGGCACTCTGTACGTCGAACTCCTCCCGGGTGACCAGATCGAGCTTGACGAGTCCGGCCTCCAGGCTGGCGCGGAAGTTTTTTGAAAAATCCTCCTGCAAAGTGCGGAAGCCCGTAGGCATGCTGGCGGAGAGGTGTGCGGAGAGTTCGTCTATCAGCTTGGGATCAATCATGCGAGTGACAATAGCCAGCATCTCTGGGCTTGTCCAGCCTGGGCCCGGCTACAGCTCTTTTTTGGTTGCTTATCTTTCACGATGATTGTCTGCCGTCCACAAAAAATCTATTTGCGCACCAAAAAAGTGCACCCTACGAGTGCATGGTGCGTTTCAGTGACCCTAAAGCATGCACAATGTTTCTGAGAGGGTTGTCTTTGTTGTTGGAATTAATCGCAACCTAATGATATTTATATAAATTTTAATTTTGGCACGAAGTCTGATTACAAGAAGGTACTTGCGGTTCAATTCATTGAGTGTGCCGAAGAAAATGTTTAATCCTAATTTGTTTAATGAAGTGTAGAGGACTTTCAACCATGAAAATGAACAAACTTGCCCTGGCTTGCGGTGTTGCGATGCTTGGTCTCTCATCCGTTGCAGCTGCCGAGGTTAGTATGAATATCGGTGCCACCAGCAACTATATCTTCCGTGGCGTGACGCTTTCGGGCGATTCGGCAGCGATTTCTGGCGGGGTGGACTGGAGCGCTGAAAGTGGTCTCTATGCAGGCGCATGGGCTTCCAATCTGGCTGGGGCTGGTGATTATGAACTTGATCTTTATGGCGGTTACAGCGGAGAGGCTGCGGGTATTGGTTACGATGTTGGACTCATTTACTACACCTACCCCTCAGATTTAGATGCCGATTATGCAGAGCTCTACGGTAACGGCAGCTGGAACTTTCTGAGCTTCGGTCTGGCATATACCGTTAGCTCCGATGTGAATGATACCCCGGCTGCGGAAGCCTTCATCGATGGAGACCTCTATTACTACATTGGTGCGAGTTTCGACCTGGAACAGGATTTCTCCCTTGCCCTGACCCTGGGTCGCCAGACATTCGAGGATGACGGTGTTGGTGGTGCAGAGCTCGATTACACCCACTATCAGGTCGATCTGACCAAGAGCGCAGGTGATTTCGGTGATGTAACACTGAGTCTCTCTGACACAGATCTGACCGATACAGATCCGACAACCGGCGGTGACAGCGATCCTCGCTTCTTCGTCTCCTGGTCCAAAGGCTTCTAAGTCAAACCCACAACTGTTTAGTAAATCACCGGCCTGCCTGAGTGCGGGCCAGTGATTGAGGAGTAATAGCATGAAAATGGTTTCTGCAATCATTAAGCCCTTTAAGCTTGATGATGTCCGCGAAGCACTCTCCGATGTAGGTGTTGCCGGCATCACGGTCACCGAGGTTAAGGGATTCGGTCGCCAAAAAGGCCATACCGAGCTCTATCGCGGTGCCGAGTATGTGGTCGATTTCCTGCCCAAGATCAAGGTGGAGATCGCGGTCGATGATTCGATCGTCGAACAGGTGGTCGAGGCCATTACCAACGCTGCCAAGACCGGGAAGATCGGTGACGGCAAGATCTTCGTAACCCCTGTTGAACAGGTTATCCGTGTGCGTACCGGCGAGACCGGTTCCGAAGCGTTGTAACCCACAGCTATAGAAATGGGAGATTATCGTGGAAGCGATTACACAACTTAGCTACGCACTGGATACCTTTTATTTTCTGGTATCCGGCGCGCTTGTCATGTGGATGGCGGCTGGCTTTGCCATGCTCGAGGCCGGTCTGGTCCGGGCCAAGAATACGGCTGAAATCCTAACTAAAAACATCGCCCTGTTTGCCATCGCCTGTATTATGTACATGCTCATGGGCTACAACATCATGTATCCCGCAGATGGTAACGGCATCTTTCCGGTCCTGGACCTGAGCTTCATGTTCGGCGGCGACCATAGTGTCGAGGATGTACTGGCCAGCAATGGTGAGACTTACTACTCCGGCATGTCCGACTTCTTTTTCCAGGTTGTCTTCGTCGCCACCGCCATGTCCATCGTCTCCGGTGCTGTGGCGGAGCGTATGAAGCTCTGGTCTTTCCTGATCTTTGCGGTGGTGATGACCGGTGTCATCTACCCGCTGCAGGGTTACTGGAAATGGGGTGGTGGCTTCCTGGATGCAGCAGGTTTCAGTGACTTCGCCGGTTCCGGTGTGGTTCATCTGTGTGGTGCTTCGGCAGCACTGGCTGGTGTCATCCTGCTTGGTGCACGTAAGGGCAAATATACTGCCGATGGCCGAGTCAACGCTATTCCTGGTGCCAACATGCCGCTGGCCACCTTGGGTACGTTTATTCTGTGGTTGGGTTGGTTTGGCTTCAACGGCGGTTCAGAATTGAAGCTCTCCGACGTCGGTGAAGCCAATGCGGTTGCGGCAGTATTCGTCAACACCAATGCCGCCGCAGCGGGTGGTGTAGTCGCCGCTTTGCTGACTGCCCGCGCCCTGTTCGGCAAGGCCGATCTGACCATGGCACTCAACGGTGCCCTGGCAGGTCTGGTGGCGATCACCGCTGAGCCTTTGGCTCCATCGCCCTTGTGGGCAACCTTTGTCGGCGCCATTGGCGGCATTCTGGTGGTCTTCTCAATCATCACGATGGACAAGATCAAGATCGACGATCCGGTTGGTGCCATCTCGGTGCATGGCGTGGTCGGTATCTGGGGCCTGATCGCAGTGCCTCTGTCCAATGCCGAAACGAACTTCTCTTCACAGCTATTGGGACTTGGCGTGATCTTCGCCTGGACCTTCGTTGCCAGTTTTGTTGTCTGGCTGATCATCAAGGTCATCATGGGCATTCGCGTCAGCGAAGAGGAGGAGTATGCAGGTGTCGATCTCGGCGAATGTGGCTTAGAAGCCTATCCCGAGTTTACCGGCAATCGGGGCTCCGGCCTCTAAGATCCTCCTTCTGGATCTTGAAAAGGGCGCTTCGGCGCCCTTTTTTATTTTTACGCTATTTCCACTACACTGCGAGGCATACCAGGGAATTGTTGAGGGCTGATCATGGACTACCGTTCACTTCTTCATGGCTGTTTGCTGTTGTTGTGCCTAACGGCATGGCAAGCGGATGCTGCGGTTTATCAATGGACTGATGAGAATGGCCGGGTCCATTTCAGTGATAGACCGGTTCATGAAGCAGCGGAAGAGAAGAAAATCCACGCCACACCTAAGGGTGCTGCTAGCCAGGGATTACCACAAGATCGACAAGAGCGCCGGCAGCGGATGCTCGATGTCTATGAGCGTGAGCGGAGCGAGAAGAAGGAGGCGGCCGCGAAAGCAAAACAGGCGCGCCAGGAAAAGAAGCGAAAATGTCTCAATGCCCGTGCGCGCTATGATGAATACAGTACCGCCGGCGGTATCTATGACTATCTCGAAAGTGGGGAGCGAAAATTTCTGAACAAGGCCGAGCGGCAGCGTTTTATGGCTGGGCTCAAGGCTGACATAACGCGCTATTGCGAATGATTGCGGCTGTCACATATAGCTGATTTCAGCCTCTGTCACGATACGATTTCGCCCTCCCTCCTTGGCAAGATAGAGAGCCTGGTCTGCACGTTCCAGCAGGGTTTCACAGTTATCCCCATGTTGCAGTGTGGCGGCGCCGACGGAGACGGTGATGCTAGGCAGCCGTTCTTGAGTACTGCGTCTGACCAGGACCAGTTTGCTGATGGCCTGGTGGATAGTGCGTGCAATATCCACCGCATCATCGATCTTGGTTGAAGGGAGTACAATCGTGAACTCCTCTCCCCCATAGCGTGCAGGAAAGTCGTCTTGTCTGAGCAGTTCTTTCATGGTCATGCCGACTCGACGGATCACCTCATCACCGATCATGTGCCCAAAGCGGTCATTGAACTGCTTGAAATGATCGATATCCAACATAAGCAGGGAAAAGGGCTGGGTAAGGTCGTTGTCAGCCGCCTCCAGCAGTTCACTCATACGCTGACTCAGGGCCTTGCGGTTGTAAAGACCGGTGAGCGGATCGGTTGAGACTTCGTCTCGCAACTTCTCCACTTCGGTCTGCAGTGTCTTTGTCTGTTCCTCTACACTTACCAATTGCTCACGCATGACCTGGTTATTGTGCATGGCCGTTGATGTGGCATCGAGCAGGGTGTTGGCAATTGTGCGGAGATCTTCAAGGCTGGGATTGTTACTCAAAGCCTGTGTCTGACTGTGCAGTGTTTCGTTAAAAAGGTCGGTATGGCTGCAGGCGTTGGTCACACCTTGGAGCACCTGGAACAGCAAGCCATGGAGGTCAGAGAGGCGGTCGCCGATCTGCTCGGCGCCTTCCTGATCGTGACAGGCATTGTCGAAGATGTCTTTCAGTAAGTAGCTATCCAATGGGGTCTTGGCAGCTATTTTCGTATTGATAGTCTGAGTGAGTTCTTCTGAGCGTCCACTGGCATACTGGTAAGCGATGAGATGGCAGACGGGTGTCGGTGGTATCTCGTAACGTTCGAGTAACGCGAGTGCTTTGGCGTGCCACTCCCTGGCATCATCTGGGGCGTCCAACTGAAAACAGGTGGGTTGTTGCATAACTAATGACTACTTGTCCGAGTTTATTTTTTTATCCGTTAAGCTTTTTTGTTTGCTGATTACCCCTCTATTACGACCGTTTTTAGGGTAGCTTTAGGAATTTTCTTATGGAATGAGACATAAACAAGGGGGCTTATGCCCCCTCGCATGATAAAAATAACTTATTGGTTTGGTTTAATGAACACTGCCAAATGAGAGATCAAGAGAGTAGGGAGGCAGTGGAATACCGGCAATCTTGCAAGCCTGAACCACGGGTCCACGAGGGAAGAGGCTGTAGAGGTATTTTTTACCGCCACGCTCTTTTACCTGAGAGATCATGGCCTTGAGGACAAGTCTGGCGCTACAGCTGGTGCCATTCTCTTCGCAGTGGCCGCGCAGGAAATGGATGATTTCCCAGTGGTCGTCTGTCAGTGTGATATTTTCCTCTTTAGCGAGTTCGATGGCTCTCTCCTCGGTCCAATCTTCAAAGCCTTCCGGTGTGTTGCTGTTCTCGACAGCCATGGGGTTCATATGCGGCATAGTCATTCTCCAGTGGTGATCTATCAAATCGTTGTAATTATTGGAAATCGATATTTTGATGAGCCCTGATCAGGTCTCTACAACCCAAAGATAGATCAGATCCCACAAAAGACCAAGAAAATTACTAGGTTTTTTGTGGTGATGTGATTCAACCCGAATTGCCTGGCGACAAAGGGGCGTGTTTTCCGTTACCATCTGTTTAAAATTTTTGTGGAAATTCCGCCGCTTATGTCATCAAAACCCCCGTTTATTCTAGTCGATGGTTCCTCCTATCTTTTCCGGGCCTACCATGCACTGCCTGATCTGAGTAACGCCCAAGGAGAGCCAACCGGTGCCATTGTCGGGGTACTGAACATGCTCCGGCGGTTACTCAGTGATTATCAGCCTGAGAATATCGTGGTGATTTTCGATGCGCCGGGGGGCAGTTTTCGAAATGAACTCTATCGGGAGTACAAGGCCAACCGACCGCCCATGCCGGAAGACCTGCGTGTGCAAATTGCCCCCCTGCATGACATTATCCGGGCTATGGGGCTGCCATTGGTAATGGTGGAAGGAGTGGAGGCGGACGATGTCATCGGCACGCTAGCCCGACAGGCCACTGAGCAGGGTATGGATACGTTGATCTCCACCGGCGACAAGGACATGGCTCAATTGGTGAACCAGCACGTCAGCTTGATCAATACCATGTCGGAGACCTTCACGGATCAGGCGGGTGTGGTGGAGAAGTTTGGGGTCAAACCTGAGCAGATCATCGACTATCTGGCCTTGGTGGGGGATTCGGTGGACAACATTCCCGGGGTACCCAAGTGTGGACCCAAGACAGCCGCCAAGTGGCTGCAGGCCTACGATGATTTGGATAATCTGATGGCCCATGCGGATGAAATCAAAGGCAAGATCGGTGAAAATCTGAGAGACAGTCTGGATTTCCTCCCGCTTTCCCGGGAGCTGGCCACCATCAAGCTCGATGTGGCATTGGACAAAGCGCCTGCAGACTATATCCCGATCTCCCAGGACACAGCGCGTCTGAGAGAACACTATCAGCGGATGGAGTCCAATCGTCTGCTCGCTACCTTAGACGGCGTAGCGGAGACATCGGTAGAAGAGCCGCCCACACAGGTTGAGGGTGAGTACGAGACAATCCTCGATGAGACGAGGTTCACTCACTGGCTCAAGCGGCTTGAACAGGCCGAACTCTTCGCCTTCGATACAGAGACCACCAGTCTCGACTATATGTTGGCTGAATTGGTGGGTCTCTCTTTTGCTGTCCAGGCTGGCGAGGCGGCTTATGTACCCCTGGCCCATGATTACCCCGGTGCACCGACTCAGCTTTCCCGTGAGTGGGTGCTTACTCAGCTTAAACCCCTGCTGCAGGATGATAGCCGGAAAAAGGTCGGGCAGAATCTGAAATATGATATGAGTGTGTTGGCCCGATACGATATTGAACTGCGTGGTGTGGCCTTCGATACGATGTTGGAGTCCTATGTGCTCGACTCCACCGCAACCCGTCACGATATGGATTCGCTGGCGAAGACCTACTTGCAGCGAGAAACGATCCATTTCGAGGATATCGCCGGCAAGGGCAAAAAACAGCTGACATTCAACCAGATCGCCCTGGAAGAGGCAGCGCCCTACGCCGCGGAGGATGCGGACATCACACTGAGTCTGCACCAGGCCATCTGGCCGAAGCTGGAGGCTGAGGCGCCACTGTCAGCTTTGCTGACATCCTTGGAGATCCCCTTAGTATCCGTGCTCTCACGCATTGAACGCAATGGCGTGAGAATCGATTGCGACAAGCTCAGGCAGCAGAGCGGGGAGATGGCCAAAAGCATGCATGCGCTGGAGCAACAAGCCTATGGGATTGCCGGGCATAATTTCAATCTGGCCTCACCCAAACAGATTGGCGAGATCTTTTTCAACGAACTGAAACTCCCGGTCATTTCCAAGACCCCAAAGGGAGCGCCATCAACCGCCGAATCGGTGTTGGTGGAATTGGCGGAGCAGGGCCATGAGTTACCCGCTGTGATTCTGCAGCACCGTGGACTTTCAAAGTTGAAATCGACCTATACCGACAAGCTGCCGGAAATGGTCAACCCTGTCACCGGGCGTGTGCATACCTCCTATCATCAGGCAGTGGCAGCTACCGGGCGGCTCTCATCGTCCGATCCTAACTTGCAGAACATTCCCATACGCAGCGAGGAGGGACGCCGGATACGTCAGGCCTTTGTGGCAGAATCTGGTTGGAAGATGGTGGCTGCGGATTATTCACAGATTGAGTTACGCATCATGGCCCATCTCTCCGGTGATGCGGGTCTGCTCAAGGCCTTTTCTGCGGGTGAGGATATTCACCGCGCCACGGCAGCGGAGGTATTCGGTGAAAGCCTGGAACAGGTGACGGCAGACCAACGTCGCTCAGCCAAGGCAATTAACTTTGGTCTGATTTATGGCATGTCGGCCTTCGGACTGGCCAGGCAGCTGGGTATTGAGCGGTCTGCTGCCCAGGACTATGTGGATCTCTACTTCAAGCGTTATCCCGGCGTCGCCGAGTTCATGGACGGCATACGTGAACAGGCCCGCGAGCAGGGCTATGTGGAGACCCTGTTTGGCAGAAGGCTCTACCTGCCTGACATCAATGCCCGCAATCATCAGCGAAGAACCGGCGCTGAGCGTACTGCCATCAATGCTCCCATGCAGGGGAGCGCGGCGGATATCATCAAGCGCGCCATGCTCGAGGTGGATGGGTGGATCTGTGCGGAGAAGCCACCGGTAAGACTGTTGATGCAGGTGCATGATGAACTGGTATTGGAAGTGGAAGAGGCATTTGTGCCTGAGGCTACCCGAAGACTGCGTAGCTGCATGGAGGGGGCCGCCTCATTGGATGTCCCGCTACTGGTTGATGTCGGGGTGGGCGATGATTGGGAAGCAGCCCACTGATTATTGCTATCTTATTGTATTAAAGAGAATATTTACTTCCTTACTGCCGAGGGAAATGTGAAAAAGTGATTCTGTGAAGAGATTTTGAACTTTCCCCTGAAGCCCCAGTCTATGAATACGTAAGTCGTACGACACGGGTCGCTTTCCTCCCTTTTGCGGCCCATCCTTCCCGGTCACCCCATCCGGGAAGATCAGGCCCCATCAACCTCTCCCCTTAGGTTGAAGGGGCCTTCTTTTTTACGGGATAATTTATTCTCACCCCTGCTCGGTTTCTCCTCCATCATCTGCCGAAACGGTCTCGTTTCCCAGGTCAAACCAGATGTCCAAAACCTGATGGCATTCGTCTATCCCCTTGTGTTTGAGGGCAGAGAAGAGCTGGATGGTAATCTCCGGCCGGTCGCTCAATTCTCGCCGGACCTTGAGCAGTGTTGATTTGCCGGCACCGCTCTTGAGCTTGTCGGCTTTGGTCAGCAGGATATGAGTGGGCAGGCCATGATGGGTATTCCACTGCAGCATCTGCAGATCGAAGGGTTTGAGTGGATGACGGATATCCATCAGCAGGATCAATCCGCGCAGACACTGCCGGTTTTGTACGTAGTCTGCGAGACTCTTCTGCCACTGTTGTTTGACGGCTTCGGCGACCTTGGCGTAGCCATATCCCGGTAGATCGACCAGACGTCGTTCCTCGTCCAGTTCGAAGAAGTTGAGCAGTTGGGTGCGCCCAGGGGTTTTACTGGCGCGGGCCAGGCTTTTCTGACCACACAGTGCATTCAGTGCGCTCGATTTACCGGCGTTGGATCGTCCGGCAAAGGCGACTTCTGTACCCTGATCTGGGGGAGATTGATTGAGTCGGGCCGCACTCTTGAGAAAGCTGGCACGGCGGTAGTAAGGGTTCATATCGGTTCCAGGGCTGTGGTGGCAAGCCTCGGCACCCTATGCGATGGAACCCCGGTGGTCAACTACCCCCAGAGGCGTTTGATCCAGGATTTCTTGCTCAGTTTGGGTTGTGCGCCGGCTGAGATGAAGAAGCCGCTGTACTGCATATCCTCTTCCATGATGTGCTTGGTAAGCCAGGTCTTGAGAAAATGCATCAGTTCAAAACCGATCGATTTCTTGCCTGTGGCTACCTTGTCTTGAAGGTCGACCACGGAATGCAGCAGTTCCTCGTGGATCTCCTTGTGCTCTTCGTAACCGGGATAGTTGAGAATACGCATCAGGCTCTCTTCCACGGCGAAATGAATGCGTGTGTAGTCGGCCAGATCTTTCAGGATGCTATTGACCACATCACTGCCATGGCGTTGATGAATGGCCTCATGCATTTTGTTTACAAGATCGACCAGCACCTTATGCTGTTCGTCGATCTCCTCAATACCGACACTCAGGGTATCTGACCACTCGACAAAGTTACTCATATCACCATCCCTTCTACTACGTTAGCACATTCGCATTCCGTCAAATGTAAAGAAGTCGCATTGTGACAGAGTTCACGGTTGTCTTTCAATAGTAGTCAAGTCTTTAGTGCTTGTTTACTAGTTTCTTTCCCAGGTACCTGATTTTCCGCCAGCTTTTTCGAGCAGTTGGATATTGCTGATAGACATCCCCCGATCAACTGCCTTGCACATGTCATAGATGGTGAGCAGGGTAACCTGGGCTGCGAACAGGGCCTCGATTTCTACGCCGGTCTGGCCCAGGGTCTCGACATGACACCGGCAATGAACACTATTTTTCTCCTCTTCGGGCGAGAGGGTGATCTCCACCTTGGTGAGAGAGAGAGGATGGCAGAGGGGTACCAGATCCGGTGCTTTCTTGGCTGCCATAATACCGGCAATGCGGGCGACACCCAGGACGTCCCCTTTTTTGTGGCTGCCTTGCAGGATCATCTTCAGGGTTTCGGGTTGCATGGTGATGCGGCCCTCGGTGATTGCCCTGCGTCGGGTCTCCGGCTTGTCGCCCACATCGACCATGTGGGCTTCGCCCGCGGCATTGAAATGTGTGAAGTCAGCCATTAATAACCCGCCTCGCGTTCAATTTGTTTAGAGATTTCCAGGGTTTCAAAAGTCATCTCCTCGAGATCTGCCATGACAAAGGTGGCCGGTGAACGGCCAACACCACCGATAGTCCCTGGATTGACCAGGTGCGTGGTGCCGCCTTTGAGATTTTTGACAGCCTCAATCCTTACCTTGTGGCTGTGGCCACAACAGACCAGATCCCAGTTACCCGTGGCAGCCATGGCATTGCCGTAGTGAGGATAGTGCACGAGGAAAATTCTGCGTCCGGCCAGTTCCAAACCGGCATCCATCCCGTGGTAGTGGATATGATTCTCATCTCGGTTGGCAAGACGGCCAAGGGTATAGAGATCGCCGGTATTGTTGCCATGGATGACATGCACGGGTAAGCGGTATTTGTCGAGGCAGTGGAGGGTGCTGGGAGCAACAACGTCGCCACAATGCAGAACGGCTTCGGCACCTTTCTCCTTTGCGGTTTCCACTGCGGCGTCAAGCAGCGGAATATGGTCATGACTGTCGGACAGGATGCAAACTTTCATAAATGGGGCAGACTCAGACCAGCTGGATAATAGGGTTAATGGGCTAGCGAAACGGGTGACTTCCGCAGTTTAGCGCAGAAGCCCCCCACTATTTGATTTCTGGCCGTTGGTGATAACTGGTCGGCCATAGCAGGGCTAGAAGTTTGGCTTGTCCGGTGCATCCTGGTACATCTGGATTGATTCCAGGATCTCCTGCTTGGCTTCATCGATGCCGTACCATCCGTCAACACGCACCCACTTGCCTTCATCCAGGTCTTTGTAGTGCTCGAAAAAGTGGGAGATGCGGTTGAGCGTCTCTCCCGAGAGATCGCGGAATGTCTGGACGCTTCTGTAAGTTTTGCACAGCTTGTCCATGGGTACCGCCAGTACTTTAGCGTCGTCCCCTGACTCATCTTTCATCTTCAAAACACCGACAGGGCGGCAGGTAATGACGGAACCGGGAATCAGCGGATAAGGGGTCAAAACCAAAACATCTACTGGATCGCCGTCTTTCGACAGCGTGTGCGGTACATAACCGTAGTTGCAGGGGTAGTGCATGGCGGTGGACATGAAGCGGTCCACGAACATAGCGCCGGTCTCCTTATCCAGTTCGTACTTCACGGGATCTGAGTGGGCGGGTATCTCAATGATGACATTGATCTCGTTGGGTATGTTGGCACCGGATAAGACGCGGTCGAGATTCATGGGTAAGTTTCCTCGGGCTCGAAAAAAGCGCCATTATAGTCAGAGAGGCGGGTCTGTCCCAAGGTAAATCAGATATTCAACCCTATGGTGTAGTGGGTAATTAGAGCTTTCGGTGGGGACAAAGGGGGTGCCTGGCGTCAAATAACTGCTGAGTGGCATCTCTGTATGCGCATCCCCAAATTGATTTCAGGCCATGTGGGAATAGACCAAAAAAAAGGCGGCCCTAAGGCCGCCTGTAGTCAGACCACTGTCGTGCTCAGAGTAAAGGTACAATCAGCAGTGCGACAATGTTGATGATTTTGATCAACGGGTTGACCGCGGGTCCCGCAGTGTCTTTGTAGGGGTCGCCGACGGTGTCGCCGGTTACCGCTGCTTTGTGGGCGTCGGAGCCCTTGCCGCCGTGATTGCCATCCTCGATATACTTCTTGGCGTTATCCCATGCACCACCACCTGTGGTCATGGAGATGGCCACGAAGAGGCCGGTGACGATGGTGCCTATCAGCAGACCACCCAACGCCTTGGCACCAGCATCTCCACCCATGAGGGCACCGATGCCAAGAGCCACAACGATAGGCATCAGAACCGGCAGCAATGAGGGGATGATCATCTCTTTGATGGCGGCTTTGGTCAGCATGTCCACCGCTCTGCCGTAGTCAGGCTTTTCACTGTGATCCATGATGCCGGGCTTCTCACGAAACTGACGGCGTACTTCGTTGACGATGCCGCCAGCGGCGCGGCCAACAGCTTCCATCGCCATGGAGCTAAAGAGATAGGGCACCAGACCGCCGATGAAGAGGCCAATCAATACGGCCGGATCGGAGAGTTCAAAGCTGATGGTTTTACCGGCATGCTCCAATGTGCTGGTGAAGTCAGCGAACAGTACCAGGGCAGCCAGACCGGCAGAGCCGATAGCATAGCCCTTGGTGACTGCCTTGGTGGTGTTACCCACAGCATCCAGCGGGTCGGTGATGTTGCGGATCTTCTCATCCAACTCGGCCATCTCGGCGATCCCGCCGGCGTTGTCGGTGATGGGACCGTAGGCGTCCAGTGCGACGATGATGCCAGTCATTGAGAGCATCGCGGTGGCCGCGATGGCAATACCATAGATGCCTGCCAGATCATAGGAACCCCAGATGGCGGCACAAACAGCCAGTACCGGAGCGGCAGTCGCCTTCATGGAGATGCCCAAACCGGCGATAACGTTAGTGCCGTCACCCGTGGTGGAGGCCTCTGCGATATGGCGCACCGGCGTATACTCGGTGGAGGTGTAGTACTCGGTGATCACCACCATGGCGGCAGTCAGGATCAGGCCGATCATGGCAGAACCGAAGAGCTGCATGGTGTTAAAACCACCAACACCGTTCATCATGGAGTCGGTGACAAAATAGAATGCCACGGCAGCCAGTACACCGGAGACGATCAGCCCCTTGTAGAGGGCAGGCATCACGTTGGTATCGGTATCCTTGGCCTTGACGAAGAAGGTGCCGATGACCGAGGCGATGATAGAGACACCACCCAGTACCAGCGGATAGAGCACCGCGGCGGGACCGGCATCGGCCATTAACAGGCCACCCAGCAGCATGGTGGCGACCACGGTGACGGCATAGGTTTCGAAGAGATCGGCCGCCATGCCGGCACAGTCGCCTACGTTATCGCCCACGTTATCGGCGATGACCGCGGGGTTACGGGGATCATCCTCGGGGATACCGGCTTCCACCTTACCGACGATATCGGCACCCACATCAGCACCTTTGGTGAAGATGCCGCCACCCAGTCGGGCAAAGATGGAGATCAGAGAGCCACCAAAAGCGAGTCCGACCAGCGGATGCAGGGGGTCTTCAACACCCATCGCGATCAGGATGGCGTAGTAACCGGCCACGCCCAGTAGACCCAGGCCGACAACCAGCAGGCCGGTGATGGCGCCGCCACGGAAGGCAATCTGCAGGGCGGCATTGATGCCCTTGTTGGCGGCCTCGGCAGTGCGCAGGTTGGCACGAACCGAGATGTGCATGCCAATGTAGCCGGCAACGCCTGAAAGAATGGCGCCGATGGCGAAGCCAATGGCGGTGGCGGTGCCGAGGAAGTACCAGAGCACGACCAAAAGAATCAGCCCGACGATACCGATGGTGGTGTATTGGCGGTTGAGATAGGCCTTGGCGCCTTCCTGTATGGCGCCGGCGATCTCTCGCATACGCTCATTACCTTCAGGCTGTGCAAGGATCCATTTTACGGATAGAAAGCCGTAGGCGAGTGCGGCAAAGGCACATGCCAGGGCGAAGATCAGTTCTGTGCTCACTTTAAGGGTCCTCCTCAGGATAAAAACCGTGTTCTGACAGTCTGCTCTGTCGGTTGGCATCCCTCCTGAAACCTTTGCTGACCGAATAGGTCCGCTTGGGTTGATGCCAGCTCTCAGAGGCTAAACGAAAAAGGGGGCCGTGTAGAGCCCCCCAGTCGTCGTTATTTTATAGTTCGAATGCTTCCAGCTTTTTCGCTACCGCCACGCCCTTCATTGTGACATAGGCTGGCATTCCGTTGTCGTTATAGGGTGGATAGGCCTCTCCCTTGATGAGTGGGTAGAGGTAATCCTTGCAGGCCTGGGTGATGCCGAAGCCGTCATCGGTGATGAACTCCATCGGCATCATTTTCTCCACATTGGCCACCTCGGAGAGCGGTGCCTCACCAATGCTCCATTTGTAGGGATTCGAGGATTCACGGACCACAGTAGGCATGATGGAGTTTTTACCTTCCAAGGCTTTTTCTACAGCCGCCTTACCCAGCGCATAGGCTTGCTCCACATCGGACTCAGAGGCGAGATGACGCGCAGCACGCTGCAGATAGTCAGCCACCGCCCAATGGAACTTATAGCCCAGGGCATCTTTGATGATGTTGGCCACGACGGGAGCGGCACCACCCAGCTGGGCATGACCAAAAGAGTCACGGGTACCCTGCTCGGCGAGAAACTTGCCGTCCGGCCAGTGACAGCCTTCGGAAACCACGATGCTGCAGAAGCCGTGCTCTTTGACTTTCGCATCGACAGCGGCGAGGAATTTGTCCTGGTCGAATTCGACTTCCGGGAACAGGGTGACTACTGGGATGTTGTTGTCCTCGACCAAAGCGCCTGCGGCTGCGATCCAACCGGCATGGCGTCCCATCACCTCGATGACGAAGATTTTGGTGGAGGTAGCGGCCATGGAGCGTACGTCGAAGGAAGCCTCCAGGGTAGAAACGGCAATATATTTTGCCACTGAGCCAAAGCCGGGGCAGTTATCGGTGATCGGCAGGTCGTTATCCACGGTCTTGGGCACATGGATGGCCTGTACCGGGAAACCCATCTTTTCGGAGAGCTGGGAAACCTTATAGCAGGTGTCAGCTGAATCGCCGCCGCCGTTGTAGAAGAAGTAGCCGATGTTGTGGGCCTTGAAAAGTTCGATCAGGCGCTCGTACTCACGTTTGTTCTCTTCCAGGCTTTTCAGCTTGAAACGGCAGGAGCCGAAGCCGCCGGATGGTGTGTGCTTGAGTGCTGCGATGTCCTCTGCGGACTCGGCACTGGTGTCGATCAGGTCTTCGGTCAGAGCACCGATAATGCCGTTGCGACCGGCATAGACGTTGGCAATCTTGTCCGGATGCTGACGGGCGGTCTCGATGACACCCGCGGCGGAGGCGTTGATAACGGCGGTCACACCGCCGGACTGTGCATAGAAAGCATTTTTAGCTGTCATTTTTTGTTGATCCCCTTCTTGTAATCAAAATCTTGGTTTTTTCTGTGTAGTTTAGATGTCGCCCCGCTCCTTGGCCTCGTAGTCAGCCTGGGCTTGAAGCAGAGAGACGATGCACTCGGTCAGGTCGTCATATTCATGCACGCCGGTGCCGTATTGTTGATATCCCCGATAGAAGAACTGGCAGCGGTACTTGCGGCTGCCGGTCTTGAAGATGATGAAGTTGCAGCCCTCTGCGTCCCAGTAGACGACGGGGCAACTGGTCAATTCCCGGTCCGACGGCATCAGCCGTATCTCAGCATCGGCGATCTGGGTCTCAACCTTTTGCCCATAGCGCTCAACCAGGGTGGTATCGATAACCCAGTGCTCAGATTCAGTGATATCCGGAATTTCAGGCATGAAGGACACTCTGCGATCATTCAAAACGCGAGGCGGAGAAGAATAATCTAATTGCCCCCTTTAGTACACATGAACTCAGTTCCAGCCGTGGTCACATTAGCACCCCATAGATCTATCGGTTGATGAACCGACGCATAAGACTGATGATTAAGTGACAACTGAATCCACACTTGTTTTGGAATAGAGTCCGCAAAGTCCGTTGACTTTACGGGAAATGTTGGATTAGCTTACCCAAGCTTGCTGGCAGCGGCTAATCCAAAACTTGGATGTAGCCATGGAATTTCCTAATTGATAACAACAAAAGCAGTTCTAAAGTTCTTGAAAATCTCGCTTTAAACATGAAGTGCGGCAGTCATGAAACCTACCTTTACAGCTGTAATTAACTGAATTATATGGGAAATCCGTCCAGCTAAGGATAACCGGTCCGTGCTTTTGAGGAGTTGGGATGAGGATAGTGATACTGGGCGCGCCAGGCGCTGGTAAGAGAGCCCAGACGGCTTTGATGGCTGAAAAGTATGGGCTGATTTCACTGACCACCAGCGAGTTGGTGAAAAAGGTGATAGCTGATGAGGATGGCCATGGCCCTCAGCTTCGAATGCTGCAGCAAGCGGGAAAGCCGGTGCCGGAGGACCTTCTTCTCACGCTGTTGCAGGAGCGCCTGCAGCAACCGGATATGCGAGGCGGCTTCATCCTCAATGGCTTTCCCCGCAATCTCCTGCAGGCCCTTACCTTGGATGAGGCATTGGCCGAATTGGATCAGCCCCTCGATATAGTTTTGTTCATCCACATCGAGACAGATGCCCTGATGGAACGCCTCGTTGGACGGCGCACCTGCAGATCCTGTGGGGCAACCTTCAATATTTATTCCAATCCTCCCGTCGTGGATGATATCTGTGATCTCTGCGGCGGTCGGCTGCATCAGCGTGCTGACGACAACGAAGAGACGGTTAGCACTCGACTGCATGTATTTGATCATCTGACCGCTGCTCTGCTGGATCACTACGGCAAGCAGGGGAAAGTGGTTCGGGTCGATGGTGATGATCAGGCTAAACAAGTATTTGCCCGTACCCGTCGGGAGGTTGAGAAGTTTTTTAAGCAACAAAAGGTCGCTAAGACAGATGCACCTCAGCGGGAAGAGACAACGCGTGCGCCTGAAGTCATTGAGAATAAGGTGGTTTCCCAACCCGCTTCAAAGCCACAACCCAAGGTTAAGGTGCCCTCTGGTACCAAGAAACCCTCTAGTTCCTCACTCACAGCGGCCCAAAAGAGTGGGACCAAAGCGCAAACTAAGAAAAAACCAGCTACCGCCAAGAAAGTCAGCAAGCCGGTGGCCCGGACTAGCGGGAAAAGTACTCAGGCCAGCGCTGGAAAGGCGTCAGGGACAACGCCGGGTGTGAAAAAGTCGCTAAAAAAGAAAAAAGTTACTGCGAAAGCCTCAAAACCCAAGAAGAAGGTAGTCAGTAAATCAGTAAAACGGAAAGCCGCGCCGGTCAAGAAAAAAACGAAGACAGCCAAAGCGACATCAGTGAAAAAGCGGGCAGCGGTAAAAAAGGCAGTTTCTAAAAAGCCTGTGAGTAAGAAAAAAGCAATTAAGTCAAAGGCATCAATCAAGAAAAAGGTTGTTTTAAAAAAAGTTTCAAAACGTCCGGTGGCTAAAAAGAAGCGGGTAGCCAAGCCTGCCAAAAAGGTAGCAGCACTGAAGAAAAAGGCAGTCAGAACTTCGTCTGTTGCCGTTAAAAAGAAGAAGAAAGCCGTGACCGGCAAGAACAAGCCAGTCAATAAGCCGGTGACAAAGACCAAGAAAAAGGTTGTCACGCAGAAAGTTACCAAGAAGACCCTTACAAAAAAGGTGACTTTACCAAAGGCGGCAGCCAAGAAGAGCGTCAAGAAAAAAGTGGCCAAGAAGGTGGC
Organism: Candidatus Thiodiazotropha sp. (ex Monitilora ramsayi); assembly: GCA_025655575.1. GTDB lineage: Bacteria > Pseudomonadota > Gammaproteobacteria > Chromatiales > Chromatiaceae > Thiodiazotropha. The sequence goes on from JAHXIP010000001.1 coordinate 251,392, forward strand.
CACCAAAAAACGGGTAGTAAAGAAAAAAACGACTAAACGACCCAGTCGCCGCTAACAGTAAAGGCGACTAGCCTGGCGAGATCTACCGGAACAGGCCGGTAACAGGCGTTGAGCCGATAGTTCAGCTGCGGGAAGCGCGCTGGAATTCGGTCCCCTTACAACCTGAGCAGGGTGGAATGTGCCCGGTCTTCTTGAAGTGCATCTCCTTACCGCAGCCAGTGCAGACCAGGGTACCGGGGCCAGTTATCTCTCCCGTATGATAGAGGGATGAGCGCGAGGCCCTCTGCGCCAGTTTTGCCAGTTCCAGCTTGGTCTGATCGGCCACGCCAGTGAACATCTCCAGCATGCGATTTTCAACCTGCTGTACATCGAAGCGCCACCAGGCGGACATCTGCTCACCTGTCTCCAGCAGGTAATCGGCGGCGTCTTTCATGTCCCGCTCCACATAGCCGGCAACTTTTTCTGCTTCCTCCCGGCTCAATTCACCGAGTTCGACCATCTTTTCCCGCGCATCGTCCAGATACTCTTTAATTCCCGGCAAGGCGTTTTCTTTTGCGGAATCGATGGCCTCATGTACTTCTTGTAAAATTTTGTCATAGGCAGCAGCCAATTTATCGAAGGGATATTGATCGTGTTGTGATTCAGGCATACTTCGCTCCTCACGGTCAGCCGTCGTTTTTGTTGCGCTCTATCTCAATGATGGCCGATATGGCGTGTTTAGCAACCCACTAACCAGGGAGAGGTTCAAGCAACGGCTTCCCCGGCCGATAAATTTGTTATGGAACAACGAGATCTCAACCTGTTTCGGGAAAGCCTGGCGCGCGTAACTGTGTCTGATGACTTTTTCGATAGTTTTTATGACCACTTCATGGCGCAGTCGGAAGAGATAGCCGGCTTTTTTCATCGCCAGGATATGGCGCAATTGAAGCACAAACTGAAAGAAACCCTTCAGATGGTTGCCGATGCCGCCGAAGGCCGTCCCGGTCTGGAGCTATATATGGAGATGCTTGGGCGCATTCACCAGCGGCTGCATGTGGAGCGTCGGCACTTTTCCATGTGGCAGGCCGCCCTGGTTGAGACCGTGGCAGTGTTTGATGATCACTACAACGACCAGATTGAGACCGCCTGGTTCCGGGTGATCGATTCGGTGATTGAGATCGTGTTCAGTGCCCTGAGCCAACCCCATCAACAAGCATCCTGAGAAGCTTTCCAGAGACACTTTGGGTGAGTTGTCGCCCTCTCAAGCTTTTTGAAACCTGAAGGCTGCGGTATCCTTGCCCGTTTCCCGTTCCAACCGAGATTCAGGCCAACCCATGCAGAAGTACGAACCCGCCAATATCGAGCGTCAGGCCCAGCAACACTGGGAGGAGAGTGGCACCTTCGAGGTCAGCGAGGATGCTGGTAAGGAGAAATTCTACTGTCTCGCCATGTTTCCCTATCCCAGTGGCAAGCTGCATATGGGGCATGTGCGCAACTATACCATCGGTGACGTTATCGCCCGCTATCAGCGCATGCTGGGGAAGAATGTGCTGCAACCCATGGGCTGGGATGCTTTTGGTCTGCCAGCGGAGAATGCTGCAATAAAGAACAAGGTCGCCCCTGCCGGCTGGACCTACGACAACATCAAGTACATGAAGGGCCAGTTGAATCGGCTCGGCTTTGCCTACGACTGGCAGCGGGAATTGGCCACCTGTCAGCCCGATTACTACAAGTGGGAGCAGTGGCTCTTTACAGAGTTGTATAAAAAGGGCCTGGTCTACCGTAGGAATGCGGTCGTTAACTGGGATCCGGTGGATCAGACTGTACTGGCCAATGAACAGGTTATCGACGGTCGCGGTTGGCGCTCCGGTGCGCTGGTGGAGCGGCGGGAGATCCCTCAATGGTTCATCAAAATCACAGAGTATGCTGACGAGTTGCTCGACGAGATCGACAATCTGACAGGTTGGCCGGACCAGGTGCGAACTATGCAACGCAACTGGATAGGACGCTCTTTCGGCGTGCAGATGGACTTCGATATCGAAGGCGCAGATGAGACCCTTACCATTTACACGACCCGGCCCGATACCCTGATGGGTGTCACCTATGTGGCGGTGGCTGGAGAACATCCGCTGGCCCTGAAGGCGGCAGAAGGCGATAAAGCACTTGCTGATTTTGTCGAAGAGTGCCGCCAGGGCGGCACCTCTGAAGCAGAATTGGAGACTATTGAAAAGAAGGGCATGCCCTTGGGCGTTAACGCCATTCATCCAGTCAGCGGAGAGTCGGTGCCGATCTATGCCGCCAATTTCGTACTTATGGGTTATGGCACCGGTGCGGTGATGGCGGTACCGGGACATGATGAGCGGGATCATGCGTTCGCGCAGAAATATGGCGTGCCCATCAAACAAGTGATTCGCCCGGTCGATGGTTCGACTGTCGATATCCAGGCTGCGGCCTATATTGAAAAGGGTGTGTTGCAGGACTCAGGGCCGTTCAACGGTCTGACCTCAGAAGCTGCCTTCGACGCCATCGCCGAGTGGCTGCAGGAGCGGGGCAAGGGTGAGAAGACCAAAAACTTCCGTCTGCGGGACTGGGGTGTCTCCCGTCAGCGTTATTGGGGTACGCCGATCCCCATGATCCACTGCGACAATTGCGGCATCGTACCGGTGCCTCTCGAGGATCTACCGGTACTGCTACCGGAAGATATCGTCTACGACGAAGACACCATCAATCCGATCAAGAACAACCCGGAATTCTCTGACTGCGCCTGTCCCCAGTGTGGTGGCAAGGCCCAACGTGAGACCGACACTTTCGATACCTTCATGGAGTCGAGCTGGTACTACGCCCGTTTCACCTGCCCGGGTGCCGATACCATGCTCGATGAACGTGCCGACTACTGGTTGCCGGTGGACCACTACATCGGTGGCATCGAGCACGCGGTGTTGCATCTGCTCTATGCCCGTTTCTACCACAAGCTACTACGCGATGCCGGTCTGGTGAAGAGCAATGAGCCTTTCACCCGTCTGCTGACCCAGGGCATGGTGGTGGCCGATACCTACTACCGGGACCAGCCCGATGGCTCCAAGCACTGGTACAACCCGACAGAGGTCGATGTCGAGCATGACGAGAAAGGACGTCCACTTTCAGCCAGGCTGATAGAAGATGGTCAGCCGGTAGAGATCGGCGGTATCGAGAAGATGTCGAAGTCGAAGAACAACGGGGTCGATCCCCAGACACTGATCGACCGCTACGGTGCCGATACGGTGCGGCTCTATACCATGTTCACCTCACCCCCCGATCAATCCCTGGAGTGGAATGACGAGGGCGTAGAGGGTGCGCATCGTTTCCTTAAACGTGTCTGGGCATTGGCCGAAGCCAGCCGGGACAAGTTAGCGGCAATGGGTGATGGCGCTACTGATACCGAATTCGATGAGGCTCAGAAGGCCGTCCGCCGGGAGATTCACGAAGCGCTCAAAAAGGCCCTGTTCGATTATGACCGACAACAGTTCAATACAGTTGTGTCAGCCTGCATGAGCATGGTTAACGCCCTCTACAAGCTGGGCCAGAGTGATGCTGATCTGGCACTACTCAAGGAGGGGCTGCGTCTGGTGATTTGCCTGCTTGGTCCAATTGCGCCCCATCTCACTCACACGCTCTGGCGGGATCTGGGCTATGGTGATGAGATTCTCGATGCCCAGTGGCCACAGCCTGATGAAGAGGCACTCAAGCAGGAGAGCATCCAGTACGTGGTGCAGGTCAACGGCAAGGTACGGGCCAAGATTCAGGTGCCGGCTGAGGCCGATAAGGCGACTGCCGAGACGATCGCGCGGGAGAACGAGAATGTGCAGCGATTCATTGGAGACGCCACCGTGCGTAAAGTGATCGTGGTGCCAAACAAGCTGGTGAATATCGTTGCTAACTAACCCGCAGGATCGTGTCATGGCCTTACAGAGACTCAGTCTGCTGCTGATGGTGCTGTCTCTTTCAGCGTGTGGCTTCCACCTCAGGGGTTATCAGCAGGAGGCATCACCGGCATTGGACGGTCTTTTTGTGATTGGTGGAGATCAGCGCAATACTCTGGCCGGTACCCTACAACGCAATCTTCGTATAGCCGGGGTGAATTTAGCCGATGACACGGCATCGGCCCGCAATCGGTTGCAGATAGTTCAGGAGCAGGTGAAGAGCCGCGTACTGGCTGTGGATGCCAGTGGTAAGGCACTCGATTCCGAATTCCGGCTGTTGGCGGGGTTCCGCCTAACTCCCGCCTCGGGTGAACCCCAAGAGGTGCAGCATCTGGAGCTGGTGCGGCAACTCAGCTACAGCGGTACCGATGAGTTGGGTCAGCGCAATGAGGCGGCACTCTTGATGGAAGATATGCGCAACGAGATGGCCAATCAGATCATCCGCCGGCTGGAAGCTCAACTCGATTAGCGAAGGTCCGGCCGCGAACAACACTTATAACGCAAAGTGCGCAGAGTAACGCAATGAGCGCAAAGGTAATCAATTGATTTATTTAAAGTCTTTGCGCCCTTCGCGTTTCATGGCGATCTTTGCGTTATATTATTTTGTCGTTTATACACGGACACTGGACTAAGGCCTGTCAATACTATGCGGTTGCGCAACGATCAACTGGCTGGACATCTACAGCGTAATCTCGCTCCTCTCTACCTGATCAGTGGCGATGAGCCGCTGCAGGTGCGGGAAGCGGCCGATGAGGTGCGCGCCACTGCACGCAGTCAGGGCTACAACGAGCGGGAAGTGCTTGATTCTGTAGCCGGATTCGACTGGTCTGCGTTGAATGTTGCCGCTGAGAGTCTCTCTCTGTTTGGCGATAAGCGGCTGCTGGAGTTGAGGCTTGCCAGTTGCAAGGTAGGCACCGAAGGGGCAAAGGCACTGAATGCCTATGCAGAGCGGCCGGCAGAAGACACCGTGCTGCTGATTACCCTGCCCAAATTGGAGCGTGCCCAATCCAACAGTAAATGGTTCAAACATCTCGAGCAGACCGGGGTAGTGGTGCAGATCTGGCCGGTAGAAGGTAATCGGTTGCCACCCTGGATCGAACAACGTCTGCGCCGGGCAGGTCTGATACCGGAGGCTGGCGTGGTAGAGATGCTGGCAGACCGGGTAGAGGGCAATCTGTTGGCTGCGAGTCAGGAGATTGAAAAATTGCTGCTGTTACAGGGACCTGGTGTCATCACTATGGATCAGCTCGCCGCGTCGGTGGCCGACAGTGCCAGGTTTGATGTCTTTGGCCTGGTCGATACGCTATTGAGTCGTGAGACGGCCAAAGGATGCCGTATGTTGCAAGGGCTCAAGGCTGAAGGGGTGGCTGCTCCCGTGGTGCTCTGGGCGCTGAGCCGGGAGATCCGCGCGCTAGCCGGTATGGCCTATGAGGTTGAGCGGGGCGGCAGTGCCGATCAGGTGATGGGCGCCCACCGGGTCTGGGAGAAGCGCAAACCCCTATTGCGCAGAGGGCTGCAACGTCGCTCAGCCCACTGGAGAGCGCTATTGAAAATATGCGGTCAGACTGACCGGGCCATTAAAGGGTTGTCACCTGATGATCCCTGGTTGTTATTGGAAAAATTAGCCTTGGCAATGTCAGGCGTCAACCTGTTGTCTGTGAGACATGATCCACTTTGACGGGTAAATGGGGTTGGTTTCGGGATATTTTTTAGTTCCCTTATGTATCGGTGATGTGACCAGTTCCACACCACCCACCAAGAATTATTCTCCTGGGAATTAATCTTTTATTAATTTGTGATTTCTTTCTCTCTTTTTCTTCTTCTTTCGGTGTCATATATGTCACCGGAGGCCCCAATCCTGGGGTTTACGGATCGAAAACAGTTAAGGAGAACATGATGAAAAAAATGACTATGACTAAAACGGCTATGGCACTGCTCGCAGCAGGTTTTTTCACTGTTGCAGTGGCTGGTGAAGATACCTTCATCAAGCTGGATGCCAATGAAGATGGCTATATCTCTGCCCAGGAAGCGGCTGCCGATGAATCCCTCAGTCAGAGCTGGGAAACCACCGATGCCAATCGCGACGGCCAGGTCGATGCGGCTGAGTTCAGTGCCTTCGAGGCGATGGGAACACCGGCTAAATAGTCTTCTTTGAAAGACCTTGAACCTTTGTTCTAAAGGTTCTCTATACCGGTGGCCAGCACAGTCTGGTCGCCGGTTTTCGTTTCCGCCAGCGTACAATTGCTCAGTTGTAACTGGGGTGGGTTGGTTGAAAAAACAAAGGGTGCCGCCCGCAGGAGCACACTGAGACCAAGGATCTGTCGTGTGGCGCCGGGAAAGACGGCTACTTCCACCTCTTCCAGCAGACAGCCGTCACCGAGCTGTACCTGGGAGACCGCATAGACAGGTACCCGCATGGTATCGCCGTTGGCCAGAATCCCCGTCAGATCTCGCAGATAGATGGGCTCCTCTGTCAGCTTGAGGCTTGCCAGGGTCTCCTCGTTGATGGTCATGTAGCTTGAACCGGTATCGACCATGAATTCAGTGACAGGCATGGTGCCGATGCGACCTGAGATATAGAAGGTGCTGGCCCCTTTCAGATGCATAGGCACATCGACATCGAAATCGCTGGCAGCGAGGCTTCCGGAGAATGCGAGGGTAAGCAGCAGAGGTGCGATTAATCTATACATAACTCATCAATTATGAGATCCACTCTTCAATTTAAGTTCCTTACCCCTATCATCGGTCATTGAACAGTGAACTTGAGGATGGCGGGCATCCCAGGATATAGATTCAGCCACAGTTGATTGGCGGCATATGCTGCCTTGGTTTTGATTCTTGCGTTGAAATGGCAACAATTAACGCCATGTAGTGTCGTTTTTTGTTAAAGTTTCCGTCTGTTCCACAAGTTAACCAGAGACGAAATTAACACCATGCTCGATGAGATCTCCAATGTAAAAAGCTACATGGTGGCACTGGGCCGTCAGGCCAGGCAGGCCTCGCGTATCCTCGCTGCATCCTCCACTGCGCTGAAAAACCAGGCACTGGAGGCGATGGCTGATGATCTGGATGACAACCGTGACCTCTTGATGCAGGAGAATCAGAAGGATCTACAGGCCGGCGCGGACAAAGGGCTGGATGCGGCGCTGCTCGACAGGCTGGAGCTGACCCCTGCGCGTATCGACGGCATGATCGAAGGTCTGCGCCAGATTGCCGTGCTACCAGACCCGATCGGTGAGATCTTCGATATGAAATACCTGCCGAGCGGCATCCAGGTGGGCCGTATGCGGGTGCCGCTGGGCGTGGTGGGTATTATTTACGAGTCCCGTCCCAACGTGACGGCGGATGCTGCAGGGCTCTGTCTCAAGTCAGGTAATGCTGCCGTTCTACGGGGCGGCTCCGAGGCATTCCACTCTAACCAGGCAATCGCCGCCAGTATCCAAAGAGGGCTGGAAAAAGCCGGTCTGCCGGCAGCGGCAGTACAGGTGGTGGGCACAACCGACCGAGCCGCTGTGGGTGAGATGATTGCCATGCCCGATGCCATCGACGTGATCATCCCACGTGGCGGCAAGGGACTGATCGAACGCATCAGCCGGGATGCCAGGGTGCCGGTGATCAAGCATCTGGACGGTATCTGTCATGTCTATATCGACGATCAGGCAGAAGTGGGAAAGGCCTTCGATGTGGCGATGAATGCGAAGACCCAACGCTACGGCACCTGCAACACGATGGAGACGCTGCTGGTGGCGGAAGAGATCGCCGAAGAGATGCTCTTGATGCTGGCCGCACCCCTGTTCGAGAAGGAGGTTGAGATCCGCGGCTGCTCGCGGACCTGTGAGATCATCGATGGTTGTGTGACAGCAACTGAGGCCGATTGGGATACGGAATATCTGGGACCGATTCTCTCGATCAAAGTGGTCGGGGGTCTGGATGAGGCCATCGACCATATCAATACCCACAGTTCCCAGCATACCGATGCCATCATTACGGAAAACTACACGCGGGCACGCCGTTTTCTCACCGAAGTCGATTCCAGCTCGGTGATGGTCAATGCCTCCACTCGCTTTGCCGACGGCTTCGAATATGGGTTGGGTGCGGAGATCGGCATCTCCACCGACAAATTCCACGCTCGTGGTCCGGTGGGACTGGAGGGACTCACATCCGTGAAGTACATCGTGTTGGGTGATGGGCATATCCGTACCTGAGAAAGTCAGATGATCGGCGTTCTGGGTGGTACCTTCGATCCGATCCATTTCGGCCACCTGCGCACGGCATTGGATGTGATGCAGGCCGTCGATTTGGATGAGGTGCGTTTCATCCCCTTGCACAGTGCGGTGCATCGAGATCAGCCGGAGACTGCTGCTGAATTGCGTCTGCAGATGGTAACGGCTGCTATCGCTGGACAGGCCGGATTCGTTGCCGATGACAGGGAGCTGTGTCGTCAGGGTGATTCCTACACAGTGGATACCCTGGTTTCACTGCATAGAGATTTCCCCGATCACACTCTCTGCCTTCTCCTGGGTATGGATGCCTTCAACGGTTTTGCCACATGGCGTCAGCCGGAAAAAATATTGTCTCTCGCCCATCTGATTGTCATGCAACGGCCAGGAGAAAAGGTTGCCTCAGATGTCTGGATTCAGTCATTGCTAACAACCCATCAGTGCAATGATGCTGAGAAGATGAAGCATGAAGCGGCGGGTCGTATCCTTATACAGGAGGTAACCCAATTGGATGTCTCCTCGACTAAAATCCGCTCGCTGATCGCAGCAGGACACAGCCCTCGCTACCTGTTACCGGAGGGTGTCAGGCAAATAATCGATAAAAATAGCCTCTATCTGAGGTGATATCTTTTTTCCCCAATGGGTTATGCTATTTCTAAAGGTCCGGTAGAATCGCCGCTTTTGCGGCCTACCCGGCCCTCTTCACAGCAACAAAATGGGACTCAATGGAGATAGAAGCACTTAGAGAAGTCGTCCTGCAGGCACTGGACGATATGAAAGCGAAAGATGTGGTGGTCTTGGATGTCCGAGGAAAGACCAGTATCACCGATATCATGATTGTCGCCAGCGGCACCTCAGACCGTCACGTGAAATCCATTGCGCAAACTGTCGCGTTCAAGGCCAAAGAGGCTGGAGAAGCTCCCCTCGGTACAGAGGGTGTGGATGACGGCGAATGGGCGCTGGTGGATCTCAACGGAGTTGTGCTGCACGTGATGCAACCCAAGGTGAGGGATTTCTACCACCTGGAAAGGCTTTGGTCGGTGGACTCGCCGGAAGCCAAGCCGAGTCAAGAGCGACAATAAACCTGCATGGATCGGTTCGACCGAATCTTCGAGCTCAATCGAATCCTACAGTCCGCCCGTTACCCGGTCTCCCGTCAACGACTGGAAGAAGCGCTGGAGTGTTCCCGCGCCACGGTCAAACGTCTCATCGAAGAGATGCGTCTCTACCTCAATGCACCGATTATCTATGACCGTAAACTCAACGGTTATCGATACGACACCAGTGAGGGGCAGATGTATGAACTTCCGGGACTCTGGTTCAACGCTTCTGAATTACAGGCTTTATTGGCTACTCAGCAGCTTCTTGAAGACGTCCAGCCAGGGTTGCTAGACAGTCATCTGCAGCCTCTGCGAAGAAAGATCGATGAGTTGTTGAGTCGGCAACCGGGGAGTGGGGAGCCTGTCACAGGACGCATTCGTCTTCTGAAATCGGCAGCCCGCCCGGCCGGTCCTCACTTTAGCCAAATTGCGGGCGCTCTGGCAGCACGCTATCGGCTGCAACTGGTGTACTACAATCGCTCGCAAGACAGTTTGAGCGAGCGTGAGATCTCACCTCAGCGGCTCACTCACTATCGGGATAATTGGTATCTGGATGCCTGGTGCCACCTTCGCAACGGACTCCGGACCTTTGCCCTGGACGCTATTCGTGAAGTCTTCCCGTCGTCATCTCAGGCGCGGGAGGTGGATGAGGCAACACTGAATGCTCATTACGCCGATGCCTACGGTATTTTTTCAGGTAAGGCATTGCATCGGGCGGTGCTTCGCTTTACCCCCGAGCGGGCACGCTGGGTCTCAACGGAAACCTGGCACCCCCATCAGCAGAGTCGATGGCTTGAGGATGGCCGCTACGAATTGACCCTGCCTTACAGCCACCCGGAGGAGTTGATTATGGACCTGCTGAGATACGGTCCGGATGTGGAGGTGGTAGGGCCATCATCACTACGCCAAGCCGTGGCAGATCATCTGCGGGCTGCTGCCTCTCTCTACGCATGAGATAAGAAATCTTACTTATCTTCATTCCCCCAGCGGTGCTTTTTCAAAAAGTCCGGCTTATAGAATCAGTGCTGTTTTTTTGCAGAAAATTTTTTCCATAAGGGTGTTTTCAATTGAGTTGGGACATATGTTTGTTCCGCATAAATTGTTACAGTTCCGTGTCACTTTTGTGACAGCCTTAACGCTTCCTAAGCATAAACGACCTCCTTAAGGTAAAAAAACAATGGAACTCGAAAAAATCGCACAAATTGAACACGCTACCTGGGCCAACAGAAAAGAGCTTTTGAGGCTGGGTATCGCCATGTTGTTTATCGTGGGCATCATGCTTTTTGTGGGCTCCACAGATGCCGAAGTCAGCCACATGCTGATCGTGGCCGCCATGATCGGTGGCTATATGGCCATGAATATCGGCGCCAACGACGTTGCCAACAATGTCGGACCCGCAGTCGGCTCCCGTGCCATGACTTTGACCGGGGCAATCCTGATCGCAGCAATCTTTGAAGCGTTGGGTGCCCTTGTCGCAGGTGGAGACGTGGTGGGGACGATCAAGAAGGGGATTATCGATCCCGCTCTGATTAATGATACGGATACGTTTATCTGGCTGATGATGGGAGCGTTGCTGGCGGGTGCGCTCTGGCTGAATCTCGCCACAGCTATTGGTGCACCGGTGTCTACGACACACTCCATTGTCGGCGGCGTGTTGGGTGCCGGCATCGCCGCAGGTGGATGGGGGATCGCCAATTGGGTGAAAATGGGCCAGATTGCCGCCAGTTGGGTGATCTCACCCGTCCTGGGTGGCATTATCGCCGCCGCCTTTCTCTATCTGATCAAACGTACCATCACTTACAAAAAGGACATGCTGAGTGCTGCGGGAAGGATGGTGCCGATTCTCGTTGGTGTGATGGCCTGGGCATTTGGCAGCTATCTGGTGCTGAAGGGGCTTAAAAAGATATGGAAGGTTGGTATGCCACTGGCACTGCTGATTGGTCTGGGCATTGGTGTGCTGGTGGTATTTCTCTCCAGGCCGTTGATTAAGAAAGTCTCGGAAAAGCTGGCAAATGACAAAATGAGTGTCAACAGTCTGTTTACCCTGCCGTTGATTTTTGCCGCAGCATTGTTGAGTTTTGCCCATGGCGCCAATGATGTGGCAAACGCCATCGGGCCATTGGCGGCGATTAACGATGCGCTCTCGTCCGGCGGTATTTCAGCTAAGGCTGCAATTCCCTTGTGGGTCATGATGGTGGGTGCCATCGGTATTGCCATAGGATTGGCGCTATACGGACCCAAGCTGATCAAAACCGTGGGCTCAGAGATCACCGAACTGGATCAGACGCGTGCATTCTGCATCGCTCTGGCTGCGGCGATTACCGTGATTATTGCCACCCAGCTTGGATTGCCTGTGAGCTCCACACATATTGCGGTCGGAGCGGTTTTTGGCGTCGGTTTCTTAAGGGAGTATCTGAAGGCCAACTATGCCCGCATGGTGGATGAAATAGAGATGCACCACCAAGGGGCGGATCGGGAAGAGGTCGAAGAATTCATGGAGAGATTCAAACAAGCTGGCCTTGAGGAAAAGGCAGATATGCTTGAACAGCTCAAGCAGCACAAAGCTAAGGCAGACCTGACAAAGAAGGAACGTAAAGGCCTGAAAAAAGTCTACCGGCATGAGTTGGTAAAGCGTTCTGCGCTTTTAAAGATCGCTGCAGCCTGGATCATTACAGTACCTGCCTCTGCAGTACTCGCGGCCATGCTCTTCTTTACCATTCGCGGCATGATGCTGCCTTGAGTGCGGTAACAGACAGCGGAAGGGGTGTAGCCTCTTACTTCCAGAGAGGTAGCTGAATGTTACGCAAAATACTCCTGCCCACCATCTTTTTGGTGCTGGGCTACGGTTTCTGGGTCAGCCCCGATTTCAAGGAGATCGCCGCAGGTGTGGCGATCTTCCTGTTCGGTATGTTGTCCCTGGAAGAGGGCTTCAAAGCCTTTACCGGCGGTATTCTGGAGCGGATTCTTCAGCGTACTACCAACCGGCTTTGGAAGAGTGTGAGTTTCGGCATCCTTACCACCACGGTGATGCAGTCGAGTTCTCTAGTCTCGGTAATTACCATCTCCTTCCTGAGTGCGGGCCTGATCGGATTGGCTTCGGGTATCGGCATTATCTTTGGCGCCAACCTGGGAACCACCACCGGCGCCTGGCTGGTGGCAGGCTTCGGTCTCAAGGTCAAGATCTCGGCCTACGCCATGCCGATGTTGGTATTTGGCATCGTGCTGGTATTCCAGAAATCAAAATCCCTGAAGGGTGCGGGATATATCCTGGCCGGGCTCGGTTTTCTTTTCCTCGGTATTCACTACATGAAGGAGGGGTTTGAGGCCTTCAAGGACGCCATCGATCTGGCCGCCTACGCCATGCCGGGACTCAAAGGTCTGCTTGTCTATACACTGCTGGGGGCTGCCGCGACGGTGGTAATGCAGTCGAGTCATGCCACCCTGGTGTTGATCATCACAGCCCTGGCTGCACAACAGATCAGTTACGAGAATGCCTTGGCCTTGGCGATTGGCGCCAATGTGGGCACAACGATCACCGCAATTCTCGGCGCCATGAGCGCCAACGTACAGGGACGCCGTCTGGCGGGAGCTCACCTAGTCTTCAATGTCACGACGGGTATTGTGGCTATTGTCTTTATTCAGCAGTTTCTGCTGGCGGTCAATGGACTCAGTGACAGTCTGGGGATTGCGGAAGATGACTACACCATGAAGTTGGCAGTGTTCCATACCCTGTTCAACCTGGCGGGTGTGATCATTATGCTGCCATTCACCGGTAAGTTGGTGACATTGCTCGAGCGTGTGCTGAGCAAGCGCGAGCGACTGGTAGACGAGCCCCTGTATCTCAATGAAGCCGCCATGGAGCTGCCGGAGTCAGCCATGCAGGCCCTGCGCAACGAGATGGGGCATCTGTTCGAGAATGCCTATGAATTGATCGTCTCTGCATTGAGCCTCAAGCCTGAGAAGCTTCGCTCCTCACAAGACCTCAAGCAGCTGGTGGCGGCAAGCCCCGAGGTGGAGAAGATCGATATCGATGATATCTATGATCGTCGCATCAAAGTTCTCTATAGCGCCATCATTGCCTATATCAGCCAGGTGCAATCCAGTGCATCGGAACACTTTGGTGAGGAGCTTTACCAGTTACGGATGGCGAGCCGGAATATCGTCGAAGCGGTAAAGGACATCAAGCATTTGCAAAAAAACCTGGTCAGGTTCTCTCAATCACCCAACGATAAGATACAAGAGCAATATAACAATCTGCGACTGCAATTGGCGGTGGTATTGCGGGAACTGGCAGAGGCACGAGTTGATGAGGCAGAGGGGATATCCTTGCTGTCGCTCGATAGTATCCAGGTTGTCATCGAGGAGGGTGACGTCACGGCAAACGGTGAGTTGGACCGGTTGATCAGAGAGGATTCGATCAGTGCCGAGATGGCAACCTCCTTGATGAATGACAGTGCCTATGCCTATGATGTGGCAGATAATCTGATAAAGATGGCCCGTATTCTCTTTGCGCCGTCTGAGCGGGAGTTGCGCGAGGTGGAAAGCGAGCTGTTGTTGAACGAAGAAGAGATCGACGAGCTCCTCAAGGCCGAGGACGAAGAAGGCTCCAACTAACCAGGACATGCTATGACCAGTGAGAAGCTCATCGATAAATTTCATACGTTGCTCAACATGGAGCGACGCAAGCAGAAAGAGAAACGGGACAAGATCCGTGCCCTGCTGAAAAAGCTTAAAAAGCAACAGATGGTGCTTAAGGCAAAGCTGGAGAAGGAACAGAGTGCCGATGACCGCAAGCGTACGAAACGCAATCTGAAGGTCATACAGGCTCAGCGTAAAAAAGGCATCAAACTGTGTAAGAGCATCAAGTGTAAGTAGTGCCTGGCGGGAGCAGTAAACCGGATACAAAAACGGCCATGCGCCAACTGATTCGGCAGGTGCGCGAATCAATTCCATTAGGTCTTTCCGAAGAAGAGGTTTGTGGTGACACCTGCCAGGGTTGCTCCAGCAAGCTATTAATCTTTTTAGAGACAGAACTTGACGAGTGGGAAATTAAACTGGCTGATGGCATCACACCCAATTTCGGTGATCTTGATCGTTTGGCGAGACAGAGCAGGAAAATCCATCGGGCACTGGAGCTGAACGGCCTGCTTGTCGACCGGGAGTGCTGACCGATTCCAGCGCTCTGTCAGTAGAAGATAAAAAGCGCGTTTGGCGGGGATGGCCAGCGCAGGAATTATTCTTTTACATTAGCCACTTGCATCATTATAGGTGTTGGTATGCCTAAGCTTTTCCGTAGAGAAAGGATACCTACGCTTTTTTAGTCACCCTCCTTTATCCCGACGCTTCCCATCCATTCAGCTTTCATTCAGCCAATCCTCCATAAGCTTAATACGAAGCTCAACTAAGGAGGCTTTCCATGAATCGCAAAGCATTAATTCTCGGCTCCGTGCTGGCAGCGTCTTTGGCGTTTGGCCCCACGGCACAGGCACATGATGACTATGACTACCCCTATGGATTATTGGGTGGGTTGTGGCTCGGTTTGCATTTGAACAACGACTACTCCTATGGCCACGGGCATCGACATGGTTATCGATATCGGGATCGGCATAGCCATAGCCACTACCGTCATCGCGAATATCGTCGTAGTGACAGTCATGGGTATCAGCATCGTAGCAAACATAAGCGTCATCGTAATCATGACAAACATAAGCATCATCGTGGTCATGACAAGCATAAGCGTCGCCATGATCGCAGGCACTAGTCGGAGAGTACTCATGCGTGTATCTATTCTCAAAAAGCTCACAATCGGCGTAGGCTTGGCACTGATGGTGTTGGGTCAGAACGTGATGGGTGAGACGACAACCACTCGGCTGACGCAGTCGGTGGAGGGGTTGGTTTCAGCATCCTCTGATAGTGTTTCCCAGCGGTTGGAAAAGGCACCCATTACCGAAGCTTCAGAATTACTGACCGGTGGTAGCCGGTTGGAACGCGCCACACAGCAGAGGCCGTTGGCGCATCCGGCCGGGCAGGTCTTTTCGATCTTCGATGCGCAGACCGTGATTAGTTTGGATGATGACGATGACGGCTACTATCATCGACTCCGGGTCAGTTTTGACCCTGATGTGGATGCCGGTACAGCCTGGGTATACGCCAAGCTCTATCTCAGTCTGGAGGGCGGGCCATGGAACCATTACTTCACCACGGACGTGTTTTCCATTGAGGATGATCTGACGGGTGATGCGTATGAGGTGGTAACCCGCCTGTTGGATGGTTATCCCACTGGGTACTACGATGTTCTGATAGAGCTCTATGATGCGGACTACGACCTGCTGGTAGTCAATTATGGTCCTTTTGAGGATCGTGATTTGGCCGTGTTGCCACTGGAAGACATCGACAGGGATAGCTATCACGAGCACGGTGGAGGCGGTGCACTGGGTCCGGCCCTGTTGTTGCTCGCATTATTGGCTGTGACAAAAGGTTACAGAGTACGGCGGAGAGGTGGCAAAACAGCGGTGTGATGGGTGACAATGTGGTCAACGGTTCGTACCTGCGCTAATGTTTGATTCACACCATCAAGGAGCATACCCATCATGAGCAGAAAAGTGTTGCTGCTTTTAGTCCTGATTTATGCCATCTCTCTCTCAGGTTGTGCGACACTGGAGCAGGTAGGGCAAGTCCTTGAGGGTCAGAAGCCCACCGCCCAGGTGAATGGTGTACGACTGACGGGTCTCGATTTCGAGGGCATGGATCTCGCGTTTGATGTGCAGGTTGATAATCCCAACCCGGTGGGGATCTCCCTGGCGGGGCTCGATTACGATCTCAGTCTGCTGGGTAGTCGCTTTTTAAAGGGCGATCAACCTATGGGGATGAAGCTGGCGGCGAATGGTAACAGTTCTGTTGAAGTTCCTATGCGATTGGGTTTTCAACAGCTGTTATCCACCTATCAGCAATTGAAGGGTGCAGATTCAGCCGGTTACCAGCTTGATTTGGGGATGGGTTTCGATGTGCCTGTACTGGGCCGAGTACGCGTGCCGGTGAGCTATCAGGGCGAGTTTCCGGTACCAGAGATGCCCGATGTTAAAGTCCGTTCACTAGATGTCCAGCAACTGAGTATGAGTGGCGCAACGTTGATGATGCAGCTGGAGGTGGATAACCCCAATGCCTTTTCACTGTTGCTGAATCAACTCAACTATGACGTAAAACTAAATGGCTACAATGTGGGAAGCGGCCTTATGGGTAAGGCTGTCAACCTTCAGCGGGGATCACCGGGGGTGATCAACCTGCCACTCTCTCTCGATTTCGCACAAGCCGGTATGGGACTCTATAAGGCATTACTGGGAAGCGGTATTAGCTATGACCTAAACGGTTCGATGGAGGCTTCCAGTTCAAATCCTATCCTGAAACATTTTCAGATGCCGCTGAAGAAGCAAGGGAGTGTCAGTCTGCGGTAACGAGTTACAGGATAGCGAATTCACCCTTGAGGGACAGCATCTCTACCTTCCGCAGGTTCAGGTGGCTGGGGATTGAGCAAATCTCTAAGAATATCCAGTGATGCACGTTTGTCGTCTTGTGAAAACTTAGAGGCTTCAACCCAGGCATGCGGTGGATTCGTCATGATCTTCAACCAGTCGTTGTCCTGTTGCGATTGGCGCAGTTTTTCAAACGCTACAGCCGTTTTTTCATCAGGTAACAATAGTAGTTTCTTACCGATTCGTTGGGACCAGTGTTCTATCTGTGCGTTGCTCAGGCAGCCATCATTGAGTGGGCTGATTTTGCAGCGGTTTTTCGCCGGACCCCGGACATGGTAATCGGTGATGGCTTCGCGGTTTTTGTCAGAATCTCCAGGGACAATGGTTACCGGACATTTGCAGGGCGCCGTGCAACTGCAATTGGCAATCGCCGGTGCAGGCAAAGGTAGCTGAATTCGGTATGCGTAGGGGGGCAGGTAACGGGTTTCGTCGAAATGGCATTCCTGTTCCGGGTCACTGCAGGCAATCGCATCATCCCGCAAACGGGATAGGGTGTGATGAACCTGATCCTGGATCAGACGCAATGATTCGATGTGTGAAGTGCCTAAGGCCTCGAATGTATTGTTAGTCGGATTTAGGGCCTGGAACTCGTCGTGATGTTCCAGCAGGTATTCCATATCCTGATAAAGACTGTTGTAGGAGCCGAAATAGGCAGCCAGCTGGTCCAGCTCTTTGGTGGCCAGTTCGATGGGCTTATCCGGCCAGTTGGCCAGGGCCGTGTAGGGCATCAGCGAGACGCGATAGTAGGTGGGATAATCGCCGGCCTCGGTGGTCAGGGTATCGAGCTTTGCCACCAGGTCCTCCTTGGTTGCCGGGATCTTGTCCTTCCTACCGCCCGTCTGGAAAAAACGCATCGACATTTTGTTGCTATTGACCTTGGCATCGCTCTTGCCACTGGCACTGGCCTTGACGTTGGCGCCCCAGCCCGAGCCGGTGAAATGGGCACTGGTGCTTTGTTGATCCTGGCGTGAACGGGCCTCTACCGTGATGACTGAGTGGAGTCGAGCGCCACCATAGAGGGCGGCTACGAAGGAGTCTCCACAACGGTTGAAAAAGGCATCCAGCGAGCGCTGTTTCGCCAGACGCAATGCCTCCGGTGTCAAACGGATTTCACCCGTATCGGGAAAGTCTTTTGCCTTATCCGGATCTCGAACCTTGGCTTTGCTGTTCGTCGCCATTGGTGTGGCATAACGTACCCCGTTATCCACCGATGCGGTTAAGAGGAAATTTGAACTGAATCCACTGACTTTGCTGTTGCTGGCAAATTCCGCGCTGCCACTGGCGCTGTAGATGGCTGTCTTGACCGAGGCTGCGGCAGAAACCTTCATACTCTTCATCAGCTCGTAGCTGTCACTCACCTCTGAGATGGTCATGTATTTGGTCTGCCCCTGATCTTCATCCACCGAAAATTCTATACACACGGAAGGACGCGGTGTGCCTTGTTCAGAATCCCAGCCCCAGCCAATGTCGACCCCGGTTTCCGGATAATCGACCGTGACCGGTTGAGCATGACGTTTTCCCCCTCCCCCCAGCAGGCTGCTGTCCCGGTCAGAGAGAAGTTCATTGTCGACTTTGTTGTCTGCATCAGTGCTTTTACCAGGCGCTTCACTGTTGCCGGAACCACACCCGGATAGAAGTAAGGTGATGAGTAACAGTGTGAAGATTGTGTAAGAGATAGCGTCGTATTTGTTGGCGGTGAGTCTGTTTCCATATTCGTTGCAGGCAGTGGAGAGTGTTTGTTGATTGTTATCCATCCAAGAACTCCAAGGTCGAGCGATTTTTTAATGATTTTCTCTGGTTTTTAATATGGATTTCTGATCTGACAGGGCGACTCCTGATTGACAATTAGAGGTGACGTTACTGCACCAGTATAGATGGTGGTAGGCTGGTAAAAAGCGTAAATCACCATATACCCTGAAATGCTGAGGGCTACTTTTTCTCCGTGATGTAAAGCTTGGCAACAAGCCATTTATATCTTGCGTTTAACAATAGGATACGAATATTTCTGAGACTCAATCTAACCTGATCCGACGTGAGTTCCAGATTTCCCTAATTAAGCAGGCCAGTATCGGTTTGAAATGAGGATAAAAAAGCACATTTCAGGGCAGGCCGGAAATCCACCCCGGGATATAGGATGAGCTAAAATTAGGGTAGGGCACCGATGCGTGCTTGTATCTGTAAGGCGTAACAACCCGGTAACAGCTACTCAGCCTGTACCCTTCCGGAAGATCTCAGTCAGTGCGAGAGGTCGGTAGCAAGCTGAACTTGAAGGAGGAGGTGGTCATGAAAGTCTTCATGTTGATGACCGGAAGCGGACCACTGATGATTCTCACATCTCACGCTTCCATCGAAGATCCCCAGATTCTGGAAAAACTGATGGGTAAGGGTATTGAGAAGTTCCTTGCCTACGAAGTCCCCTTTGCCTTGGCAAAGGAGCGCTACGGCGGTCATTTCAACGTCGCAGCCAACGATCTGCACGAGACAGATGATCTGCGAGTGCTGGACTACAATGGTGAGCGGGCTTTTAAGCTCTTCTCGTTTGAAGAGTTGGGTAAACCCATGATCCATGAGCCCAGTGTGGGACCTAAAACCGAGGTTGCCTAAACAGAGGCAGCCGGGAGAGTCGAGGCTTCCCTAGGGCCTGCTAATGGGCTCGAGGGAAGCCTTTTGATTCTCTTTCGTCGTTGGCCTGTATGGCCTGTGCGGGATTTAATAAACCGTAAGTAAGGGGTCAGCCTTCCGGTTCGTAAGCCAAGTTGGGCGCCAGCCAGCGTTCCATTTCGGAAAGGGGCTGGCCCTTGCGCTCGGCATAGTCGCTTACCTGATCCCGGTTAATCTTACCTACGGCGAAGTAGCGGGACTTCGGATGGCTGAAGTAGAGCCCGCTAACCGAAGCGGTGGGTACCATCGCCTTGCTTTCCGTCAGCCACATGCCGGTATGTTCCTCTACCGACAGGAGCTCCCACAACAGATCTTTCTGCGTGTGGTCGGGGCTTGCCGGATAGCCCATGGCCGGTCGTATGCCGGTATATTTTTCAGCGATCAGCGCCTCATTGGTGAGGGATTCCGTTTTTGCATAGCCCCAATAAGTTCTACGTACCTGCTCATGCAACCACTCGGTCAACGCTTCGGCTAAACGGTCTGCCAGTGCCTTGAGCATGATGGCGCGGTAGTCGTCGTGATCTTTTTCGAATTCAGCAACTTTTTCATCGATGCCGATACCCGCAGTGCAGGCAAAAGCACCCAAGTAGTCATGTTTGCCGCTGGAGGCGGGCGCTACATAATCTGACAGGCACTCATTGTACTTGCCTTCAGGTTGACGGCCTTGTTTTCGTAAATTGTTGAATGTGGTGAGCATCTGCTGGCGGGAGTCGTCGCTGTAAACCCGAATATCATCACCTTCTGCATTGGCCGGAAACAGGCCAATTACCGCGGCAGCCCCAAGCCATTGTTCATCGATGATCTGGCGAAGCATAGTTTGTGCATCAGCAAAGAGTTTGCCTGCTTCCTCGCCCTTTTTCGGGTCGTCGAGAATTTGTGGGTAACGTCCCTTGAGTTGCCAGGCGTGGAAGAAGAAGGTCCAGTCTATGTAGCCAGTCAACACTTCAATGGATATGTCTTGCAGTACCAACAAGCTGGCACAAGGTAGATCATTCTTAGGATCGGCAAGCCTTATGAGGCGGCTATCACGGGGAGGCTCAAACCCGGGCTGGCAGAGTTCTGGTGTGATGGATTCAAAATCGGACCAATCAATAGATGTCGAATTGGTCCTGGCTTCTGTGATAGGAATCAGATTACGTGCCTCGTTGACGCCCGCTCGACGCTGACGCACCGTTTCGTATTCTGTTCGTAGTTTAGTGACGTAGTCATCACGATGTTCATCAGAGAGCAAGCTCGAGGCAACACCCACCGCACGTGAGGCATCCGGCACGTAGACCACGGGATGGTCATACTGTGGTTCGATTTTTACCGCCGTGTGGGCGATGGAGGTGGTGGCGCCACCAATCATCAGTGGTTGTGTCATTTCGAGTCGCTGCAGCTCTTTGGCTACGTGGACCATCTCGTCCAGAGAAGGCGTGATGAGTCCGGAGAGGCCGATGATATCGACCTCCATCTCTTTGGCTTTCTGTAAAATGGTATCGGCGGAAACCATCACGCCGATATCGATGACCTCGTAGTTATTGCACTGCAGGACTACGCCAACGATATTTTTACCGATATCGTGTACATCGCCTTTGACCGTGGCCATAAGAATCTTGCCCTGGGCTTTGGCGCCACATTCGGCTTTCTCCGCTTCCAGATAAGGTTCCAGATAGGCAACTGCTTTCTTCATGACCCGGGCTGATTTGACCACCTGGGGCAGGAACATCTTGCCCGCACCGAAGAGGTCGCCAACCACGTTCATGCCGTCCATCAGTGGTCCTTCGATCACCTCCAGGGTACGGGTGGATTGCTGTCTCGCGGCTTCTGTGTCCTCGTCGATGAATTCGGTGATACCTTTCACCAGGGCGTGTTGAAGACGCTTGTTGACCGGCCAGGCTCTCCACTCAGCATCTTCCTTGACCGCAACGGCACCACCGTCGCCTTGATATTTTGGCGCAAGATCGACCAGTCGTTCACCGGCCTGGGGATCACGGTTGAGTACCACATCCTCGACCGCATCACGCAGTTCGGTGGGGAGATCATCGTAGACCGCAAGCTGACCTGCATTGACAATGCCCATATCCATACCCGCCTGGATGGCGTGGTAGAGGAAGACGGCGTGGATCGCCTCTCGCACCGGATTGTTGCCGCGAAAGGAGAAGGAGACATTCGAGACGCCACCGGAGATCAATGCATATGGCAAGGTTTGCTTGATCTCCCGCGTGGCCTCGATGAAATCAACCCCATAGTTATCGTGCTCCTCGATGCCGGTGGCGATGGCAAAGATATTGGGATCAAAGATGATATCTTCCGCCGGGAAACCTACCGCCTCGGTGAGCAGTCGGTAGGCCCGGCTGCAGATTTCCACCTTGCGTTCACGGGTATCGGCCTGGCCGGCCTCGTCGAAGGCCATGACAATCACCGCTGCACCATAGCGGTGACAGAGTCTGGCCTGTTCGAGAAACTTGACCTCCCCCTCTTTCATGGAGATGGAGTTGACGATGGGCTTGCCCTGCACGCATTTCAGCCCCGCCTCGATGATCTCCCACTTGGAAGAGTCGATCATCACCGGCACCTTGGCGATATCCGGCTCACCGGCGCAGAGATTAAGGAAGCGTTGCATGGCGGCGACACCATCGAGCATCGCCTCATCCATATTGACGTCCACCACCTGGGCGCCGTTCTCTACCTGTTCGCGGCAGACATCCAATGCCTCATCGTACTGTTCATTGAGGACCAGGCGTTTGAATTTGGCCGAGCCGGTGACGTTGGCGCGCTCACCGACGTTGACGAAAAGTGTCTCAGGGCCGATGTTGAGGGGTTCCAAGCCAGAGAGACGGCACTGTTTTTCGATCTCCGGCAGACGCCGTGGGGGTTTGCCAGACACGGCTTTGGCTATGGCTTCAATGTGTTGCGGCGTGGTGCCGCAGCAACCGCCGACAATGTTGAGGAAACCGCTGTCTGCCCATTCGGCGATGTAGTCCGCCATGTGCGCCGCATCCAGATCATATTCACCAAACTCGTTAGGCAGTCCCGCGTTGGGGTGTGCAGAGACATGGGTCTCAGCAATGCGTGACATCTCTTCCACGTATTGGCGCAGCAGGTCTGGCCCCAGGGCACAGTTAAGGCCGATGGAGATAGGTCTGGCATGACTCAGACTGTTGTAAAAAGACTCTGTGGTCTGGCCGGAAAGTGTGCGTCCCGATTGGTCGGTAATGGTGCCTGAAATCATCACCGGCAGGCGTGCCTGGTCCTCTTCGAAGACCTGTTCACAAGCAAACACGGCTGCCTTGGCATTGAGGGTATCGAAGATGGTTTCGATCAGCAGCAGATCGCTGCCTCCGGCTATCAGACCGCGGGTTGCCTCAGCGTAAGCGCTCACTAACTCATCAAAGCTGGTATTACGTGCTCCCGGATCATTGACATCCGGTGAGATGGACGCGGTTCGGTTGGTGGGGCCGAGTACACCTGCCACGAAACGGGGTTTTTCCGGGGTGGATAGTTTGTCTGCCGCCTCCCGCGCCAGGCGCGCACCAGCCTCGCTCATCTCGTAGGCCAGGGACTGCATCTCATAGTCGGCCATGGAGATACGATTGGCGCCGAAGGTATTGGTCTCGACAATATCGGCACCGGCCTCCAGGTAGGCTTCATGGATGCCGCGGATGATATCCGGCTGGGTTAATACCAGCAGGTCGTTATTGCCTTTGAGGTCACTCGGCCAGTCACTGAAGCGTTCGCCCCGGTAGTCGCTTTCCTCCAATTTGTGACGCTGGATCATCGTTCCCATGGCGCCGTCGAGGATCAAAATCCGCTCCTGCAGGAGGGATTCGATGGATTGCTCGGCGGTTTGCGGGCTTCTGGCGGTCATCAGGCTTCTCAGGTTTTATAAAAAATGGCCGCCAATTATAGAGTGCCGCAGAGGGGCAGGCGAATTATCGTGTCTTCTGGGCTATATCTATTTGAAAACGACACAATTTGAGAGATATACATCGTGAAACAAGCTTTTCTGGTCGATGACTCGAAGTCAGCACGTATCGTGCTGAGCCGCCTGTTGAAAAAGAGCGGCTTCGACGAGGTGGAAATGGCGGTGTCCGGAGAGGAGGCCCTGGAGCAACTAAAGGCCATTACGCCGGATGCGATTTTTGTCGATTTCCTGATGGATGGGATGGATGGGCTGGAAACCATCAATGAAATCAAGAAAGACCCTCGCTTTGTCACCACGCCAGTGGTGATGTGTACCGCTAATGAGGGGGACGAATATGTGCGAGCGGCTGTTGACCACGGCGCCCTGGGTATTCTGGCAAAACCGCCGACCCATGAGAGTCTGGGAGAGATCATCGATTTGATCGATCAGCATCAGATGGAAGTGGCAGCAGCCAATGATACGGCTTCTCCCCAGTCCGAAACAGCAGCCATGCCTACCGAGACGGTGGCAGTGTCACAGCCGTCAGCTGCGCCGGTGAGCGGTCTTTCAGAGGCAGAAGTTCGCCGGATTGCCGAGGAGATCGCTTCCTCACGTGCTGAGAGTGCGGCAGCAGAAGCGGCCAGCCGGGCCGTGGCTGAGCAAGTAGAGGCGGCTGTCAACGGCTATTTGGACGAGCGGCTGGAGCCGCTGGTCAATCAGCTTATCGAACGCCAACTCAAGACTCTGGAGCCGCCGACGGTTGATACCGATGCCTTGCAGGAAGAGGTAGTGAAACAGGTTAACGGACAATTGGAGGAGTTTGTACGTCAGCTTAACCAACGCACGGTAGAAGGACTGATCGAGGCCAGTATCTATGAGCAGATTTCTGAAGTTGCCGACGATTTCTCTCAGCGGCTACGGGATACGGAGCAGAGCATTCTGAGTAAAGTCCCGGAAAAGAACGAGATGATCGAGCATATTCGTGTTGTTACAGAAGGTTCGGTGGAGGCTCAGGTGCTTGAGACGTCGACGCATGTGGCGCAGGAAGTGGCTAATTCCGTGGCCACTGAAACTGTAGAGGCGCTGGTCGATCAGCATTTGGCACATCAAAGTCTGGCAAACCAGACTTCATCTAACAGCGCATGGATATGGGCAGCGGGCCTGGCGCTTGCTGTCGCTGCCGGGGTGGGTCTCTATTTCTATTTCTTTTAGGGCCGGTTTGCAAAAGTCGCGCTGTCTAATGGCTTCGTCTTGCCTCTGTTAATGCGTCCCGCCGGTTGTTTCTACGTATTCAAGCAATGGGTGAGGGGTAATCATTGGGTAGAACAAGGCTATATTCACCCCATGGAATAAAAAGAGGTGAGCCATGTTTGGATTCGGACGTAAGACCCGGATGCCTTCCATAGACGAGGCACTGCCGGGTCGTCCTACACCAATTCGCCCCCCCGCGGAGCACTTTGTCAACGGTCATCCGATGGAAGGACCGTTCTCTGAAATTATGCAGATGGCAATGTTCGGCATGGGCTGTTTCTGGGGCGCCGAGCGTCGCTTCTGGCAACTACCGGGGGTCTATTCTACGGCAGTGGGCTATGCCGGTGGTTTCACACCCAATCCGACCTATGAAGAGGTCTGTACGGGTATGACCGGCCACAATGAGGTGGTGCGTATCATCTTCGATCCTGCACAGATCAGCTATGTGTCGCTGCTAAAGTCATTCTGGGAGGGGCACGATCCCACCCAGGGTATGCGCCAGGGCAATGATGCGGGTACACAGTATCGTTCAGGTATCTATACCTTCGTTGAAGCGCAGGCCGTGGCGGCGAATGCGTCGAGGGAGAACTATCAGCATGCGATACAGCAGGTGAGCGGAGCGCCTATCACTACGGAGATCAGCCAGGCGCCGACATTCTACTTTGCTGAAGCCTATCACCAGCAATATCTGGCCAAGAACCCTGGAGGGTATTGTGGTTTGGGCGGTACAGGGGTCTGTTATCCTGAATAGGCTGACTGCCTTCAACTGCATTGTGACAAACTGTCAGTTTAAGTGGATTTTCAGGCAAATCTTCAGACTTGTGCTATTCCTTAAATAGGAACATTTTCCAGCCAGAGCACGCAGGGAATGCGTATGTCTACCAATGAAAAGTCCTCGAAAGCCTCTCTCCCGGCACAGGTCCGGCTGGGTTTTTTTATTGCACTGCCTCTCCTTGTGATCATCAATGCTGCCGTATGGATTCATTACGTCTCGAATGTCGAAAGTCAGCGTAGACAATGGTTGTCCCAGGCAGATATGGCGATGGATTCTGCGCTGATCTCTATCGAGCGGTGGCGAAATGATCTGTCTGGTGATTTGCGTTTGCTATCAAATAGTCCAAACCTCAAATCAACCCTCGATGAGCCAAGTGAAAACCATCTGCTGGCGTTGGCTGCGGAGTGGGAGCGGTTCATGGTGACGAAACGCTGGTTTGACCAGATACGATGGCTGGACGTTTCGGGCATGGAACGCCTGCGGGTCAATTTGACACCGAATGGTGCGACGCGCGCAAACGACAGCGCATTACAGGACAAATCCCAACGCTACTACTTTCAGGAAGCAATGACACTGCAAAGCGGGCAGCTGTATGTCTCGCCGATCGATCTGAATGTGGAGTCCGGGGAGATTGAGCGCCCCCACAAACCCATGCTTAGGCTGGCTGTGCCGATAAGCGATACGCACGGGGAAAAGAGAGGTTTACTTCTGGCCAATGTGTTGGCGAATTTTATACTCGATGAACTGGGACGGGATATCAGGTTGTCAGCGAATCGAATGTTGCTGCTCGATCAGCGCGGCTACTACGTCCATGGATTCAAAGCCGACCAGGCTTGGGGCTTCATGTCAGATACCGCTACTGATCCTGCTCACCGGTTCGACAAAGCCTACCCGGAGGTTTGGCAGCGCATTGCACGCAATCAGTCGGGGCGATTCGAATCCGATCAAGGTCTGTTTGTTTATCGCACAACGAGATATGGATCTGATGGTTTTGGCCAATTCTATATTCTGTTGGGGGCGTTGTTACCGGAAGATATGGCAGCGCTAACCGCAGAGCAACGGATGTGGTGTTTTTCGATATCAGCGCTGTCATCGCTACTGCTGATATTTAGTGCACTTCTGACTGCTCACTATCGGACCCTAGTGTTCGTTGCAGAAAACCCGGAAGAATCTGCCACGCGGCCGCATCCGCCTGTTGACCATAACGGAGGCTCTGTGGATTCCTGATGCTTGTGCTGATCGATCTGCCTAAACTACTACTCGGCCTTGTGTATTAACTCACCGGCTTCGTTGTAGACTTCTACCCCTACATCAATGCCTTGCCGAATACTGGCGGTGACCACGCAGAAGTCTTCAAAGAGATTCAGGCAACGTTCGGTCTTCTTGGTATTGAGCAGCTCGTCACCGGCGGTGATGCGTACATCCAAACGGCCGACACGGAGACGTTTTTTCTCATTGCGTACCATGGTGCAGGTGGCTTCCGTCTTGACCATGCTGGCGGGGACATCCTCCTTGGCCAGGCAGAACATCAGGCTGGCGCTCAGACAGTTTGCGGCTGCGGCGGTCAGCAGGCGGGAAGCATTGGGCCCGTTACGCTCACCCAACGGCGGTGGCTCGTCCATCAGGATGTCGTCAGCTTTCTTTAGGTCGAATTTTACGCGGAAAGCGTAATCCTCTTCCTGCTCCATATGGATGGTAAATTTACCGACTTCTTCCGACATGGGTGGCTCCTTGTGGATAGATTTAGGGGATCGGTGAGTATTGTGGTCGATATCGTGTCATCGTCAAACTGGGAAATTGTGCAGTCAATTTAAACACCACAGACTTTACGCCATGCCGGATGCTGTTCAATCAGCGTCAATGTCTCAAGTAACAATGCTTTGCCTGGCGCGGTACGGTGCCAGGTGGAGGCGCCCGAGGGGTGGGGCAGGGGAATGATATCTACAACGCTTCCGAAGAGATCGATCTGATGCTGCTGTCCGATAATGAGATGGAGTTTATCCACCGCCATGAATTGTGCAATGGCCAGTTTACCCACCGGTAGAATGAGTTGAGGCTGTAACAGTTTGATTTCAGCATCAAGCCAGTGTCGGCATTGTTTTATTTCTTCTTGGTTCGGTACCCGGTCACCCCCTTTGGATTTTTTTCCCGGGAAGCAGCGGCAGACAGCCGCCATGTAAACCTGTTCACGAAAGTCAGCCTCTTCCAGCCCGATGGATTCGAACCAGCGAAAAAGTGTTTTTCCGGCGGTCCAGGCAAATGGTTTGCCTGCTGGACCCTCCTTGTCACCGGGTGCTTGTCCAACCAGCAAGATAGGGGATTGTACGGCATTTCCGGTGACAACAGGCCCAATCATAGCTTCACAACGTTGACATCGCTTGAGGGCATGTTGATGGGAGATTATCGCTTGTTGATTGGACATGGGGCCTTCAAACATTAAAAATGTAACTATTAAACCTGCTTTGCAAGGTGCTGGCAGACAGGAGGAGAGGCATGCAGACAATTTTGAGTCTGGGTATCGGGGCACTCGTACTCGTGGCTTTTATCTGGTTTCTGCCTATTCTACTGATCTTGCGTTCGCAGAAAACCAATGGGGCCGAGAAATTGTTCTGGACTTTGGCAGTGATCTTCGTCTCCTGGTTTGCCTGGATACTCTATGCATTATTGGCCCCGCTGGGTGGAGAGGCGGAAACATAAAAATCATAACCGTCCACCAGCATATAACAATTAATCCGAAGACGGTGTTTCTATTTACGATATGGATTATCGACGCCGCATGTCGGTACTGGGAGGAGAAAAATGCAAGCAATTGTCATGAGAGAGACTGGTGGCCCTGAGGTCCTTGGGCTGGAGTTGATCTCCGATCCTGAAATTGTCACACCCACGCAGATCAAGGTCGAAATCAAGGCGGCCGGCGTCAATCCCATCGATACCAAGTTACGCAGTCGAGGTGTCTTTGTGCCCGACGGTTTGCCTGCCGTTCTCGGTTGTGATGGGGCCGGTATTGTGGTGGACATCGGTAGTGAGGCCAGTGCCTTCAGGGAGGGTGATGAGGTTTGGTTTTGTCAGGGCGGTCTGGGGGGGCTGCAGGGGAATTATGCAGAGTACATTGTTATCGAGGAATCGGACTGTTGCAGAAAGCCGGCTTCGATTGACTTCGCTCACGCAGCTGCAGCGCCGCTGGTGCTGATCACTGCCTGGGAGGCGCTGTTCGGTCGCGCGCATCTGGCTGAGGGCCAAACACTGCTGGTGCATGCCGGTGCGGGGGGGGTGGGTCATGTGGCTATCCAATTGGCTAAGCAAGTGGGGGCACGGGTACTGACAACCGTCAGTAGCCCGAAGAAGGCCGAGTTCGTGCGTAGTCTGGGTGCCGATACGGTAATTAACTATCGAGAGAGCGACTTTGCCGAAGAGGTAATGCGTCTCACTGATGGTGCCGGAGCGGATGTGGTGTTGGATACCGTTGGCCCCGAGGTTTTTAGCGCATCGATTCCTGTAACCGCCCATTATGGTGATCTTGTCACCCTGCTGGACCCCGGTGCAGATGTGGACTGGAAAGAGGCCAGAACACGTAACCTTAGGATCGGTTTCACCTTAATGTTGACACCGATGCTGCGGGCGCTAACTCAAGCCAGGTCCGATCAGGTCGCTATCCTGAGTAACTGTTCTGAATTTATCGACAGCGGCAGTATGAAGATCAGCCTGTCGGACAGCCTGCCTTTGGCACAGGCTGCCGTGGCGCATCGTATGATCGAAGAGGGTCATACCCGGGGGAAGATTGTACTCATCCCCTAGCCGCTTTGTTGGAGCGACCTGCGTGAGATGATGATAAGACTCCTACAGACCAGGTACTACTGGCTGGTGCCATTGATTTTCTGGCTATTCGTTGCCGGTGTGTCTCTGCTATGGAATCTGAACAGACTGGAGCAATCCATCAGTGAAATGGCTATGGAGCGGGGCAGGATCATGTACGAGATGGTCAGGCAGACCAAGATCAACCCCAGGATAATGGCGACAGACCCCACAATTTTTAAACGGCAAGCGATAAAAAATATCGGTTATCGGGTGGTTTCTTCTGCACCTAAGAATGAGGAAAATCAGGCTGATAGATGGGAAGCGGCCGTGCTCTCTGGTTTTACCAGAGAAGATGATTTTGCCTTCAAAGAGGCGCTCTACGGCGGTGAGGAGGTCTTTCGCTACATAGGCCCTGTATTCGTAGATAATATCTGTCTCACCTGCCATGGTGGAGAGCAAGTTAAGGTTGGTGATTTAAGGGGTGGGATCAGCGTTGTGGTCAAGAGTCAGCCTATCTATGACTCTCAACACAATGCCCGTCAGATGATGATTTTCATGCATCTGGCTGGATTTGTTGTCCTCTCACTCACCGCAATCTTCTTCATGCGCCAATTGCGCGAGCAGTGGCTGCTGCTGACCGACACCCGGGATGAGTTGATTGAAAAAGAGAAATTCCTCTCAGACATCACCAATGCCATGGGTGAAGGGTTTCTGGTGCTCGATATGGAGGGAGCGGTGACCTATGCCAATCCGGAGTGTGAGAGACTGCTGGGATGGCGGGCGGACGAAATGGTGGGAGAAAAACTGATTGACCTGGTTTGTCACGAAGAGGGTTTGGATATCAGTCAGCATCCCATCATGCAGACACTACAGGACGGCATGATAAGAAGAGAGAATGATCATATTTTCCTGGATAAGGATGGAGGCAAGTTGCCTGTCGCTTTTTCTGTTTCCCCGATGTATGAGGATGAGGATCTGCGCGGAGTGGTAATTAATTTCGATGATATCAGTGAGCGGAAAGCGCATGAGATGGAGAAAAGCCAGCTTGAGCGTGAATTGAATCAGACGCACAAAATGGAGGCGGTCGGTCAGCTGGCCGGCGGTATAGCCCATGAGATCAACACGCCGATACAGTATGTAGGTGACAATCTGCGTTTCCTCAAAGAGGCCTACGGGGATATCCAGGACCTGTTGAAAGTTTACGGGGAATTGCAGGAGAAAGCGGTAAACAATGATGAATTGAAAGAAAAAGCCAATGAGATCAGCGATGCCGTGGAGGAGGCAGACCTGGACTATCTGGACGAAGAGGTGCCAAGGGCGTTGGATCAGTCTATTACCGGAACGGAACAGGTGGCGCGTATCGTTCTCGCGATGAAGGAGTTTGCTCACCCCGGTACTAAGAGTAGGGCATTGGAGGATATCAACCGGCTTATCAATAATGCGGTTGCGGTGAGTAAAAACGAATGGAAATATGTAGCGGACACCAGCCTGAAGCTGGAACCTGATCTGCCCCAGGTTGAATGCATGGGGGGGGAGATTTCCCAAGTGTTACTGAACCTTATTATCAATGCGGCCCATGCCATTAAATCTGCAGATCTCGAGACCAAAGGATTAATCAGTATTACCAGTGGTCAGGTTGGCGATACTGTTGAAATACGCATAAAGGATAATGGTACCGGTATCCCGGCGTCGGTTCGTGATTCAGTCTTCAATCCCTTCTTTACTACCAAGGATGTGGGTAAAGGCACGGGACAGGGGTTGGCCATTGCGCAGGATATTGTGGCGGTCAAGCATCAAGGAGAACTCTTTTTTGAAACAGAAGAAGGGGTCGGTACGACGTTTGTTATCCGTTTGCCGTTGAACAGATCTGAGTCAGCCCCCGAGGCATAGTTATCCGGGAAACAGTGGGTCATGTATTCCGTATATTAAAGCTGGGTGATTCGAAAGACCCTGATCTGGCCACCCACGATACCACTCTCTTCCGCTGCTAAAAGCCTTAGCAGGACAGCCTGGCTCAGGACCTGGCCTTTGGCGATCAAGAGTAAACCGCTTTCTGTTGAAACCGGCTGATCAAGAATCAGACCTGGCTCCAGTTCCGAAATTGCCAGGTTCAGCACTTCGAGTTTCTGATTCTTGGAGCCAATGGCGAGGGTTTCCACCAGTACCGGATCGTAGTGCTCAGGGTTCTCTTTCAGCTGCTCAATAGCGGCGGATTCATCCATACCTTGCGTGATCAACTGATCATAGGCGTTAGCCACCTTGAGGATCTGCCCTCCCAGTATCGCTTTTTGTGTATTGTCGAGCCGACCCTGAAAATCGATACGGCCAATACTTTCCTGTTGCTTTTCCACCATTGCCGAGACAATTTCGAGTCTGGGGATATGCTTCAAAAGTCTTGCACCGATAGCAGGGTGGCTTTTGAACAGTTGTTTTTCACTACTGCTCAATTCATCTTCTGTACCCAGTTTACTGATCAGTTCCTGAGGCAGACTGATGAAGCCGATATGACACAGCATGGCGGCCAGGTCATAGTGCCATCCATCTTCCAGCGAAAGAGATTTCACCATGGTGTGAACGTGTCGTTTGATACGCGTGGACTGGCTGAAGGCAGCCGGGTTCACCATGCTGAGAATATCAGCCAGCAGGTCTACCGCTCCCTTGAGGGTTTTATTGAGCAGTATCTTTTCGGTGTTGATCAGGCGGTATTGCTGGATGCTGTCAATAATGACCTGGTAGAGCTGTTCGGTCTCCACCGGTTTGTTGAGGAAACGAAAGATATTGCCGTCGTTCACGGCATCAATCGCGACATCCAGATTGGCATTACCCGTGAGCATGATGCGGATGGTATTGGGTGAGATCGTATTTACTTTGGTGAGAAACTCCACTCCGTTCATGTTCGGCATCTGCATATCGGAGATGACAACGGCGAAGGGCCCACCATCACGTACGGCCTGTACACCGTCTGCCCCGCTGGTGGCGGTTTCCAGATTCAGGCGTTTACGAAACTGTCGACGAAATGAATCGAGCAGGTTTCTGTCATCATCGACCATTAGTACCTTTTCAGGCGGTTTGTCCATCGAGATACTCCGCAGTGATTGCACGCCAATGAGTAAATTCTTCAGGTGACAGGAGGGACTCCAAATGGCCTGTATCGTAATGGGACTTCCCATCAGCATCACCCATCGCATGTAGCAATAGGTTAGCAGCGTAGACAACAAGACAGCCAGTATGCTCAGAGGTTTGCTGGTCAGGAGTGTGATGCATGGCAACCGCCTCCACTGCAGAAAAAGGTAGACCCCAAAGTCCCATCAGATAGGCACCCAGCGTAGCATGTGAGCACCAGATCGATTCTGATTCTACCAGACACAGCGGTTCTTCCTGTCGCTTGGACTGGCGAACGATACGACGGTATTCGTTGCTATCGCAGGTGGCGAGGACCACTTTGCCCAAGTCATGGAGCAGGCCGGCGAGCATTGCCATCTCACTCTCTTGAGGGTTTAATCCTGCAGCGTTTGCCAGGCGTTGAGAAAGTGTGGCCACTGCCAGGCTGTGCTGCCAGAGTGCCTCCAGTTCAAACTCCTCTACCAATGTGCTTTCGAGTTGCGTAAAGATGCCTGCAGTCAATGCCAGATTGGTCACTGTCTCCATACCAAGCAACGAGACGGCATGTTCCGGGGAAGCTACATGCTGCGGCAGACCGAAAAAAGCAGAATTGACCATCTGCAGGATTTTCGTCGACATGCCGATATCCTGGGCGATGATTTGTCCGATATCTTTAACGTTGGCTGATTTTGACTGAAGTGCGGCGATCAGCTGTTGATAGGTTTGCGGCAGGCTGGGAAGCGTGTCCAGACTGTTAACCAAAGCCTCCATGGCTGGATTACCAATGGTATCCCGCAGTTGAGTGACCCGTTGCAGGATGTTGATTAGCTCGGTTTTACTGCAGGGTTTTGCAATGAACTGGTGGGCGTATTGCACCGTCTCCTGAGCTGGTGTGCGCAATGCTTGTCCGGAGAAGAGCAGGCGGGTGGTGCGGGGGTATCGCTGTTGTATTTGTTTGAGTAGCTCGCTGCCGGAAATACCGGTGAGCTGGGTTTCGCATACGACGACGTCTACCTCGATTTGCGACATTATCTCTAGCGCGGACACGGCATTTTCGGCGTAATAGTTGATCCACTTGTGCCGGTGATCGCGCAGGCTTCGTTTAAGTGACTGTAGCTGATTGTTGTCACTGTCGATAAAGAGGATGACACTACTTTCTTGCTTTTGCATTTCTCTACTACGCCGGATGTGCAGCGTTACTCCCTGTAAATTGACCCGGAATGCCGGGTGCGGTCTCCGTGTTTGTGCAGACTGCGCACGCAGTTGGAATCTTGATTTTAGAATGTAACGATTTCTGCACTATATAGCCATATCGGCATTACAGTCGAGGATCTTGAGTTCTACGTCACATAATTCCTGGTGTTTTTTTATTGAAAATAGTATGTTTTTTGTTGCGAGAAAAGTATTAGTCTGCTTGGTCGACTAGTAGCACCACGCCCTGTACGCCTGTAATTTTAATTCGGGTGCCTGCCGGGCAATCCTCTCCGTTGATTTTCCAGGTGCTGTCATCCACACGTATTTTGCCTTCTCCGTTAACGATGGGCTCTTGCAGCGTAAAGATCCGGTCCAGGTATTGCTCACCCCGGCGGTTGAGGTGGGGCTGGTCGGTCTCAATCGGCCGGCGCTGCAAAAAAGCGCGTACAGCCACAATGATCATCACGCTGAGCAGGGCAAATAGCAGTATCTGAACCTGCCAGCTGAGATCCGGCATGATCAGCAGCAGTAGTCCGACAACCCCTGCCGCCAGGCCCAGCCAGAGGAGAAAGGCCCCTGGGGAGAAAACCTCCAGGATCATCAGTAGCACGGCCAGGATCAGCCAGTGCCAGTAATTGAGCTGGGAGAGCCACTGCATCAATTCTCTCCTGTATCTTGCTGGCTGAGGGCCTGTTTGGCGATTTCACCGATGCCGGCAACGGAACCGATCAGACTTGAGGCCTCCAGAGGCATCAAGATGACTTTCTGGTTTTCTGCGGATGCGATCTGTTGCAAAGCTTCCGTGTATTTCTGGGCCACGAAGTAATTAATGGCATTCACATTCCCCTTGGCAATGGCCTCTGATACCACTGTGGTGGCCCTGCCCTCCGCCTCCGCCAGTCGCTCTCGGGCCTCAGCTTCGCGGAACGCGGCCTCCTTTTCACCCTCCGCTTCGAGGATGGCAGCCTTTTTCTCACCCTCTGCCTTGAGGATTGCGGACTGTCGCTTACCCTCTGCCTCCAGAATGGCGGCGCGCTTCTCACGCTCGGCCTTCATCTGCCTGGCCATCGCATCGACCAGATCTCTGGGCGGGGAGATATCTTTGATCTCGATACGGGTTACCTTGACCCCCCAGGGGGTGGTGGCATCGTCCACTACCGTCAGCAGCTGGGTGTTGATCATGTCTCGCTGAGAGAGCAACTGGTCCAGATCCATGGAACCCATGACGGTACGGATGTTGGTCATGGTCAGGTTGAGGATGGCGCTATAGAGATTGTTGACCTCATAAGCGGCCTGTGAGGCATCCAGCACCTGGAAGAAGATGACGCCGTCCACCGTCACCATGGCGTTGTCCTTGGTGATGACCTCCTGGGAGGGGACATCGAGTACCTGCTCCATCATGTTCATCTTTTTCCCGATCTGATCGACCACCGGCACGATAAGGTTGAGACCCGGCCTGAGGGTTTTGGTATAGCGCCCAAAGCGCTCAACGGTGTACTCGTTTCCCTGCGGTACCCGTTTGGCCCCTAATACGACGATGACAACGGCAAAGGCCAACAATACCAGTACAAAGATATCCATGCGATGACTCCCCTATCGGTCGGTTGTCATGCAAAGATGCTTGATCCCCGGATCGATTGCAATGGCCAACATTGGTGGTCCCCCGGCTTCATGTCAGAATAGCTCGATGAAGCACACCACAAAACCACCCAAATCCTTACTGCGCAAGGTTGGCAGGGCGATTGCCGACTACGACATGATTCGCGACGGGGACCGCATCCTGCTGGGGGTCTCCGGCGGCAAGGATTCACTCTCGCTATTGCAGATTCTCAGCCATCTGAAAACCTATGCGCCGGTCCGTTTTGAGCTGGGAGTGATCACTGTCGATCCTGAAGTGGAGGGTTTCGATCCTGCACCCCTCAAGGACTATTATGAGCAGCTGGGTCTACCCTGGCACTATGCGGAACAGCCGATCATGGAAGAGGCGGCAAAGAATATGGATGGTGACTCCTTTTGCTCTTACTGTGCTCGGATGAAGCGGGGCATCATGTATAGCACCTGCCGAAGGGAGGGCTACAATGTTCTAGCATTGGCCCAGCATTTGGATGATCTGGCGGAGAGTTTAATGATGTCCCTGTTCCATGCAGGGCAACTACGTACCATGAAGGCGCACTATCTCAACGATGCCGGGGATATCCGTATTATCCGTCCGTTGGTCTACTGTCGTGAGACCCAGACCGGTGCCTTTGCCGTAGAAGCGGGACTGCCGATAATTCCGGATAGCTGCCCCGCCTGCTTTACAGCACCTACGCAACGGGCCTATATGAAACAACTGCTGGCGGCCGAAGAGCAGAATAACCGTCATCTGCTGGCCAACATGCTGCATGCAATGAAACCGTTGATGGACGAAACGCCACCATGAAGATCAAGCATATATCGATTCCCACCAAGGTTGCGCGTCCGGGTATGCCGGTTGGCGAGGTAATGACTGAGTGCGTGGAAAAGGATGTGCCGGGCATACCCTTTGTCGATGCGGAGGGTAATCTTTCCGGCCGCTTCTCCGTCAGACATCTCTTCCTGCTCTGCTGTATTCCGCAAGATATTATCCAGGGTGCCCATCTGCTTGGGGATGACATTGAGGATCTCGATTTTCCACATATTCGGGCGGATGACCTGATGGCGCGAAAAGTAGAAGAGTTTATTTTTCCCGATGTCATTCGCTTGTCTCCTAATTTTCAGGCTATCAAGGCGCTCGCCATTATGGAGCAGTACAACACCGAGTATCTCTTTGTGACAGAGGGTGATGATTACCAGGGTGTCGTTACCCGCCTGAGTATTGCCAAGGCGATAGTCACCAAAGTGTGCTGCGTCGAATAAGCTGACTATGGAAAACGTTACCCAGGAAATGTGGACCTCGGCAGCCATACTGGTGGTGGCCTACACACTGATTTTTTCAGAGGTACTGCATCGAACCACTGCGGCCATTCTTGGTGCGGTGGTCATGATTGGCGTGGGTATGTACATGGGGTTTTATACCCAGCAGGCTGCGATGTTGGCAGTGGACGGTAATACAATTCTGCTGCTAGCGGCCATGATGATGCTGGTTGCCTTGCTGCGTCCCACCGGCGCATTCGATTTTGCTGCGGTACACATCACCCACTGGGCCAAGGGCAATCCCAAACTGCTGCTGATCTATCTCAGCCTGGCGGTGAGCCTGATCAGTATGATTCTCGACAATGTCACCACGGTGATTGTGTTTGCCCCCTTAACTGTTCTGATCTGTCGCTTACTTAAGATCAATCCTATGCCCTACCTGATGGCGGAGGCGATGCTTTCCAATATCGGTGGTGCAGCCACCCTGGTCGGCGACCCGCCCAATCTGATGATAGGTAGTGCAGGGGATATCAGCTTCAATTCCTTCCTGATCCACATGGGGTTTCCCGTCATGGTGGTCTGGGTGGGTACTGTGGGCCTGATGCTGTTTCTGTTTCGTGATCAACTGGCCGAAGGTGGCAAGGACCCGAGGACTCTGGTAGCTACCCATGCTATCAAGGATGTGGAGGGTTTGAAGCGGATTCTGTTCTCTCTCGGCGTGGTTGTGGTGCTTTTCTTTATCCATCACACACTGCATGTGTTGCCCGCCTATGCCTCCTTTATCGGTCTGACCCTGGCGCTATTGTTAATCCGTCCCGATATGGAAAAGCTCTTTGGTGACGTGAATTGGTCGGTGCTTTTTTTCTTTGCCGGACTGTTTATGATCGTGGGTGGCGTGGAGGCTTCCGGCCTACTGGATCTGCTGGGTCACCAGCTGGCGAAGCTGGCCCAAGATCCGGGTATGTTGTTGCTGACAGGGCTTTTGCTGATGTGGGTAGCAGCGATTCTCAGTGCCGTGGTGGACAACATCCCCTTCACCGTCACCATGATTCCGATCATTCTGGGTTTGGAGAGCAGTGGTGTGAATATCGCCCCACTCTGGTGGGCGCTTGCCTTGGGTGTTGGGCTGGGGGGGAACGGCACCCATATCGGTGCGACGGCCAATATCATTGCTGTCAGTGAATCTGAGAAGAGTGGTATGCCGGAGGCAAAAATCACTCCCATACTGTGGATGCGTACCGGTCTACCCGTGATGTTTTTCGGCTTGATTCTGGCCAGCGCAGTCTACTGGCTCTTTTTTGATTTGTTTACCACAATCTAGCCAACCTGTGTCGAGGTTGGTCTGCCATGGACTGGGAGCAAGACCATGACGCTTTCGAGATATTTTCACATTAGCTTACTCTTGGTGGCGCTCTTGGTGGCGCTCTTGCTGGGGGGGTGTGCGAAGCATCAGCTCTACCGCAGTGCGTTGACGATCTGCGAGGGGGTGGATACTGAGCAGACATGTGCTCAGCACGCTATGGCGCGTGAATCTTCAGCCGGGCAGGCAGAAGACGACTATCTGTTGGCTTTCATCGAGTTCGATGATCAGGGGCAACTCTTCTCTCGAGAGCAGATGCGAGCGGTCACTGATGAACTGAATCGCATGACGGCATTGGATGATCTGCTAATGGTGGTTTTCGTTCACGGTTGGAAGCACTCAGCAGCCCCCAACGACAGTAATATCCATACCTTTCGTGAGACCCTGCGTCGACTGAGTCTGCTTGAGTCGAATATGAGTCGACTGCAGAATAGAAAACCGCGTCAGGTCGCCGGTATCTACCTGGGTTGGCGTGGAGGTTCCCTGACACTGCCTGTCCTGAAGGAACTGACTTTCTGGGAACGTAAGAACACTGCTCACAAAGTGGGGCGTGGGGCACTCACCGAAGTACTCAATCACCTGGAGCTGATTCGCAATACCCGTAATCATCTAGTATCGGATGAGACGCATCGTGCTGAAACACGCCTGGTGGTGGTGGGACACAGCTTCGGCGGTGCAGTGGTCTACTCTTCTCTATCGCAGATTTTGATGAGCCGGTTCGTGGATACATTGGGTCCGGTCAGTGTGGTCTCCGATGTAGTCGGTTTCGGTGATCTGGTGGTGCTGATCAACCCCGCATTTGAGGCGGCACGGTTCAGTTCACTCAGTGATATGGCAAATGAGCGCAGCAGTTATTTTGAGAGCCAGTTGCCGGTCATGGCAATTTTGACCTCAGAGGCTGATGGTGCAACAAAATATGCCTTTCCCATGGGGCGTGGACTCTCTACTCTGTTCGAAACCTATCGTGCGACGGATCGAGTAAACCCGGTCAATGATGCTCAGGTTAAGATCGATCAGCGAGAAGCCAATATCCAAGCGGTGGGTCACTATCGACCCTATCGAACTCATACGCTTAAAGCGGAAGGTCCGGCTTCACCGGCCCTGCCAACGATAGAGGATACCCTGAGCCAGTTTCGAACTGTCAGTCAAGGCTGGGAGGATGATGCGCCTGGGAGCCGTATCTATTTTGATGGGTCGGTGCTGGAGAGGAGCCTCGATTCTGTGGGAAAGAATCCCTACCTGGTGATCCAGGTGGATGAGGCCTTGATCGGTGGCCACAATGAGATTGATGACCCACGCATTGCATCGTTCGTGCGTCAGCTGATTTTACTCTCCAGCCAACAGGCCGATCCTGATGCACGTCGTCAGTTGCGCGAGCTGTTACCGCCAGCACAGTAACCGATTCTAGAATCATTGCCACTTCCTTCAGAATCGGTGGCTGCCTGGTTTGATATACCCCAATCAGAGCATTTGTATATCGTGCAACATTAACTTGACTGTTTTTCTAGGTATTTCTATAGGTATTGGGAGAGCAATGGAAAAGTCACGGGAGAACCGAAGATGAATATCCGTACCACCACCGACCCGATTAGCCTGCGCGAAGTCCCGGATCCCGAGCAACACCCCTGTCTCTATGAGGGTGATGGTGACAACGGTATCGAGATCTATTTTGAGAGTGAAGAGAACAAACGCATCTATCTCGATATGGAGTTAGAGGGGCGTAAAGTCATTGCTGGCAATGACACAGATGATTACATCGCAGAAGGTTAAGGAGGCTAGGTCATATGATCTTAAGACGTCTCTATCTTCTCGTCCCGGGTAAGTTTCAGGCGGAAGCGGTAGTGCGAGACTTGATGGCTCAACGCATCAGACGCAAGCACATTCACACGATTGCCAAGCCGGGTGTTGAAATCGATGGTTTGCCCGAAGCCACTCTGAGACAGCGCAGCGACTTTGGTGCCAAGGTGGAGCGCTGGTTTTGGGACATGAATCTGGTGGCCTTTTTTGCTGCCCTGGCCCTGCTGGGGATCGCACTCTTGGCCACTGCCTGGTTCTGGGCGGCAGGCGCTGCCATCGTAGCGGGAACCAACGTGGTGCTGGGTTATCTCTTCGCAGGGCATGTGCCGAGAACCCATGTCGAGGATTGTCTGACACCGCTGCGACATGGAGAAATTCTCCTACTGGTCGACGTGCCTCGTTGGCGGATTACGCAAGTCGAGCGGACAATCCGTCAAAGCCATCCCGAGGTAGAGATCGGTGGTGTTGGCTGGGGACTTGATGCCCTGGGCATCTAACCTACACGGTTCACCAGCCCCAAAAGGGTGGTGCGTCAGCACCACCCGGTTTTTTTCTTCCCCCGCATTCACAGAAGCCAATGGCTGATGGCTCATGATAGACTCTGGCTCGTATCAATGAGTCAGGCATGATTGCCAATATTGCGAGGGAAGCATGAAGCTGCCGAATAAATCTTTGACCTTACGTTTTCTCATTCTTTGGGTGCTTATCTCAGCACTGTTTATCTCGGGATGTAATCTTTTTACCAGCAATGAAGAGCGTTTCCGTAAAGCGGTTGAGCATCAGGAAAAAGGTGAACTGAGCGCAGCTACTATTGAGTTTAAAAACATTATAAAGAGTGACCCTGAACACGCACAGGCTCGCTGGCAGCTGGGAAAGACCTATCTGAAGATGAATGACGGTTTAAGCGCAAAGAAAGAGTTGCTTCGCGCCCGCTCACTCGGCATTTCAGATGCAGCATTGGTTACTGCACTGGCGAAAGCTTACTTGCTGACGACCGAACCGGAGGAGGCATTACGACTTCTCGATGAGACACCCTCGCTTCCAAAGGATGCAGAAAACCTCTCTTTGCGAGGTGAAGTAGAGTTGGCTCTGGGACGCGCGAAGGCAGCAAAAAAGAGCTTTCAGTCAAGTCTGGCAGCAGATCCAACATACATTCGTGCACGCTATGGCCTGATCCGGTTGGCCTTAAGTGAGAAATCCAATTCGGAGGCGGCACAACAGATCGCAAAAGTGCTGGAGGCAGATGAGAATGACTTCCAGGGACTTATCTACAAAGCTGAAATGGAACTCAACAAAGGGGATCCCCAAGCAGCTATCACAGCTTACAATCAGGCTTTGAAATCGTCGGACAACACCTTTGTCAGGATTGGCTTAGCGAGAGCTTATCTGGCTGTCAGTAATACGATTGAAGCAGACAAGCAGCTTGAAGCGGTTGCTGAGAAAGATCCGAACAATCTTGTCGTACGCTATCTGAAAGCCGTTTCAGCACATCAACGCGGCGATCTTTCAACAGCGAAATCACTATTGCTTGAAGTCGTCGGCAAGGCGCCGGAGCACTATCCCAGTCTGTTACTGCTGGGTTCGGTCCACTTCAATCTGGCGGAATATGAGCAAGCGATAAATAACCTGATACGTTACCTGGCACATGATGAGACCCATGTGCGAGCAAAGAAAGTACTGGCTCAATCCTATGTCAAACTGGGGGATCTGGATCGTGCCATCGAGCGACTGGAATCTGCCGCAGACACGACACCTAACGACCCTGAGCTGATAATGATGTTGGGTAATCTCTATACCGGTAAAGGTGACTATGCCACCGGCCAGAGCTATTACGACAAGGCGATGAAACTGGCGCCGGGTGTTAAAGAGATCGAGACCCGTATGGCCATCAATCGATGGGCCTCGGGCGATCACGATCAGGCGATTGCAGAGCTCAATACGATTGTGGATTCGGATCAGTCCTATCTGCCTGCAGAAATGGCATTGATTACCGCTCATATGAAGTCGAAGGATTATCCACAAGCATTGGATACTGCCCGTAAGCTGATTGATAAGCGACCTGACATGCCTACGGCCTATGCGATGGCCGCTGCCGCACAGGAGGCCATGGGTGCAAAAGCAGAAGCGGTGAGCTACCTGGAAAAGTCCGTCCAGGTCGATCCACAATACATGAGTGGCTATCTGCTGCTCGCCAGAATGGCGCAAGCGGAAGGTGATGTCGCACAAGCTAGAAATCACCTGGAATCGGCACTGGCACAGAAACCGAATGCAGAGAAAGCGCTTCTGATGTTGGCAACACTGGAGGAGCAGGAGGGTAACAAGGAGCAGGCGAGCAAATTAGTGGAGCAGGCCAGGGTGGGCAACCCCAAGGCAATCACACCGAGGATTTTATTGGCCAATGCCGCCTTTCGCCAAGGTAAGCTTGATGAGGCTCGGGAACTGGCGGAAGAAACACTGGAGATCGCTCCCGTTAATACCTCTGCACTGTTGCTACTGGCCGAACTGGAGCAGGCCGCGGGAGACGACAGCGCGGCATTAAAAGTCTACGATAAGCTGCTGGATGCCAACCCGCAAATGATTGATGGGCGGATGAAGAAGGCAACCTTACAGGCAAAGCTGGGGGATCTTACAGGCGCCCAGCGCTCACTTGAAAAGGTATTGGCACAAGATAGCACCCATATGGCGGCGCAATGGGCGCTGGGTGGTATTGCCTTGAAGCAGGGCAAACCGGAAAAAGCCGCTGAGCATGCGAAGCGATTGATCGCAGATCATGCTGAGTCTGCTGCCGGTTACTCCCTCAAGGGCGACGTGCTGATGAGCCAGAAAAAATATGAGAAGGCATTACCTGCATATCGGGAAGCCTTCACCCGATCAGAGGGGCGGCTCTCCATGTTCAAGGTCAGCCAGGCACTACGGGCGATGGGTCGAACCCAAGAGTCCCAAACGCTGATGAGCCAGTGGCTGGAAAAGCGGCCCGAAGACCTTGTGACCCGGCTAAGCTACGCAACACAATTGCAATCCCAGGGTGACGATGAAAAAGCCATTGATCAGTATCAACGGATCTTAAAACAGCAGCCCGATCATGTGGTGGCTATGAATAATCTGGCCTGGCTCTATCATAGTCAGGGAAGTACGGAAAATGCCCTGGCCTTGGCGGAGCAGGCCTATAAGGCGGCACCGACAGTACCGGGGGTCATTGATACCTATGGCTGGATTCTGGTCAACAACAATCAGGTGGATGCCGGTCTTAAGCTGCTTGAAGAGGCCAATGCTAAGCAGCCAACCGATCTTGATATTCGCTATCATCTGGCTGCAGCGCATGCCCGTGCCGGTAACAGCGCTCGTGCCAAGCGTGAACTGACGGAGATCCTTGCTTCCAAAAAGGCATTCAGCGAGCAGCAGAGCGCGAGTCAATTGCTGGATAGTCTGCGATAAACACCCTAGCTCTTTTAACCGGTGATGCCGCTGTGTCGCAGCAGCGGTTCGATCTCCGGCTCGCGGCCGCGAAAGGCCACGAACAGTTCCATGGCATCTTTCGCGCCGCCCTGTTCCAGGATCTCATGCAGGAAGGCATGCCCTGCGTCGGGATTGAAGAT
Organism: Candidatus Thiodiazotropha sp. (ex Monitilora ramsayi); assembly: GCA_025655575.1. GTDB lineage: Bacteria > Pseudomonadota > Gammaproteobacteria > Chromatiales > Chromatiaceae > Thiodiazotropha. The sequence goes on from JAHXIP010000001.1 coordinate 294,470, forward strand.
TCCCTTCTCTTCAAAAAGTGAGAAGGCGTCCGCTGATAATACTTCGGCCCACTTGTAGCTGTAGTAGCCTGCTGCATAACCGCCGGCAAAGATGTGTGAGAAACCGTGTGGAAAACGGTTCCACTCCGGTGGCCGGATAACCGAGACCTGCTGTCTGACTTGTTGCAGAATCTCATAGATATGCCCACCCTTCTGCGGATCGTATTCAAGATGGATGCGGAAGTCGAAGAGGGCGAATTCCAGTTGTCGCACCATCATCATGGCCGATTGGAAGTTCTTGGCATTATGCATGCGTTGGTAGAGATCATCAGGAATAGGTTCGCCTGTCTTCACATGACCTGAGATCAGGTCCAGTGCCTCTTTCTCCCAGCACCAGTTCTCCATGAATTGGCTCGGTAACTCCACGGCATCCCAGGCCACGCCGCTGATGCCTGCCACTGCGGGATAGTCGATGCGGGTCAGCAGGTGATGCAAGCCGTGACCGAACTCGTGAAACAGGGTCTCTACCTCATCATGGGTGAAGCATGCGGGTTCTCCATTCACCGGTGGTGAAAAATTACAGGTCAGATAGGCCACCGGGATCTGATCGATAGTGTCGGTGAAAAAGCGGCTGGCACAGTCATCCATCCAGGCGCCGCCACGCTTCATGGGGCGCGCATATAGGTCGAGGTAGAACTGTCCCCGTAGCTGATGAGCGCTATCCCGAATCTCGAAAAAACGCACATCTGGATGCCAGGTATCGACCCCCTCGACCTCCTGGATAAGGATGCCGTAGAGACGCTCCACTACAGCGAACATGCCGGGAATCACCCGGGTTTCGGGGAAGTAGGGTCTGAGCATCTCCTGGGAGATATTGTGTCGCTGCTGACGCAACTTTTCAGCGTAGTAGCCTACATCCCAGGCCTGTAGATCGGTCATGCCGTGTTCACTTTGCGCAAAGTCTTGCAGGGCTTTCAGTTCATGTTGTGCCTGGGTGCGAGACCGCTCCGCCAAGTTTGTCAGAAATGTGGTGACTTCATCCGTGTTACGCGCCATCTTGCGCGCCAGTGAGCGTTCCGCATAGTTGGAAAAACCGAGTAGCTGTGCTTGCTCATGGCGCAGAGAGAGAATCTGCTCCATCACATCCGTATTGTCGAACTCACCGGCATTGGGTCCCTGGTCGGATGCCCGGGTGGCGAAGGCTTCGTAGACCTCCCGGCGCAGGTCACGATTGTCCGCGTAATTCATCACCGGCAGGTAGGAGGGAAAGTCCAGCGTCAGCAGCCAGCCTTCCTGATGATCGCGTTGCTTAGCTGTCTGGTGGGCCAATGCCATGGCCGATTCGGGTAGACCGGCGAGAATTGATTCATCAATAATCAATTTGCTCCAGGCATTGGTGGCATCGAGCAGGTTCTCCTCAAACTTGGTGGTCAGTTGGGAGAGGGCTTGACTGATCTCCTTAAAGCGCAGTTTCTTTTCCGCCGGCAGATCGACACCTGAAAGCCGGAAGTCGAGTAGGGCATTGTCGAGCAGCTTGTTTTGTGCGGGATCGAACCCTTCACGATCTGCTGCAACCGCCTTGTAGGCCTTACACAATGCGGTGTTCTGCCCCATCTCGGTGGCATAGTCGCTCAGCTTCGGCAGACAAGCGTTGTAGGCCTGACGCAGCGCGTCACTATTAATGACAGAATTCATATGACTGACAGGCGACCAAGCTCTGCTGAGGCGGTCATCAAGCATTTCGAGTGGTTCGATCAGATTCTGCCATGTGTGTGTTTGTTGTTTATCGAGCAGGCGCTTTACTTCGGCGCGGTTCTCTTCAAGTAACTGATCAATGGCAGGTTCGATCATCTCGGGCGTGATGGCTGAGAAGGCGGGTAACCCGTCCATTTCAAGTAAGTGGTTGGTTATGGTCATCGTTCCAGTCCAGTGGTTATCGTTCGCTTCCGATGAAGGGGGTGTCTACCAGACGATCATCTCGCATGGCCCTGAACACAGCATCGGGTGGGTTGGCCTTGCCGGTAAGCATGTTGCAGATCAGGTCCTCATAGAGAACTGTTTTATAGTCATTGCCACCCTTGGGTAAAACTTGCCATTCAGCGTCCGGCATAGGTGTCAGGCCTTTGTCGTTCCCATAGGCATAAACTTTGTGCTCCCGCAGGCCACAGCGGAAACCCTCATAACTGCTGTTCACCGCACCTCGGTGGGAGCGGATGATAACAATAAAGCGGGTGACCCTATCCTCGCCCGTCTTGAGGGAGTCTCGCTCAATGAAATATTGGAAACGGTCGGTGGGATCCTGGACGTTGAATTCCTGCAGATTGTCCGCTCGAAAATGGCTGGGGATTTCGATGGTCTCCTCTTTCCAGGTTTCTGTCGGCTGCCGATAATCGTTTCTCTCCTCTTTGTCCAGGGGGTCATAGGCCATTAGGTTTGTGCTCAATAAAAGACAAAGGGGCAAGTAGCGCATCGGTTTCATCAGTATTCCTGAGTCCTGCAATAGTTGTGAATAGGGATAGTTTCGCATTCAGAAGCAATAGGTAAAAGGCCCTGATGCCTTATGCTTAAGCAGGAAATATCCGGGGAAGTGCCTTCCGGTGCAGTTTATAGAAATCTTGCGGTCAGTAGCCAGACCACAATGGATCCCAGGGCAAAAAACCCCATTAATGTGCCGATAGCAAAGCGGCGAAAACGCCGGACGATATCAAACTCCTCCTTGGTTGAAATCAGTAGTGGGCGCCGGTTTGAATTTGTACCGCTTAACGTATGGGTAGGCTGTTGGTCTTCCAGCATCTGTTCGCGGACCACCTCATGTGTGGCAGAACGCCTGACGCTCTCCCACTCATCGAGATCGATCTGACCATCTCGGTTACGGTCGAATCGCTCCAGTAGTGTGGCATGGTCCGTTTTCCACTGACGGAGTCTGCCCTTGATCATCTCCTCACGCATGGCTTGACGGTCGATCTCTCCGATGGATTTGAAGAGCCCGATGGCATAGAGGGGATCTCCCAGCATGATGGTCTCTTCGGTGTAGCGGTAGTCGCCACCAAAGGTATTGTGGACCGAGATATTGATGCCCATCATACGGTATTGGTTTCGGCTTGTGCCCACGCCGAGATCAGGTCCGGCGCTGGGTGTGGCATTGGGTCCGAACCAGATGTTCTTTTCGCTGGGGGAGACCTGGGCACCCTCGGGGTCGATGATGCATTCGCCGGTCTCATCCTTCAGGAGGAACAGGCTGTCGCTGATGCCGCTTCGCTGGGTACGCCAACCTTTTTCGTGTTTTCGTTCAACCTTATAGCGCCACCAGCAACAGGGTGTACTGCTGAGTGGGGCCAGGATCGGTTCGCCTTTCATGATGGCGGCTTCGCCGATTAACTCCACATAACCCTGGTGGGCGGATCTGATGCGTGACGTAGGGGTGTCTTCTATCAGTCTCGCGCGATGCAGATTTCGAAAAGAAAAATAGAGGGACAGCAGTGCCGCCATTGCCAGCAGGGCGACCCAGAACCAGAATGCGCTGTCGCCCATCTGTGTGATCTCTCTAACCATCATGAGAGGATTGAATGCGGCTTAGTTGAAGAGTTGGCCCATGTCGACGTCGGTCAATTCAGCCTCATCGAACTCCAGTAAATCAGCCGGTTTGAAGCCTAAGCGCTGCGCAATAAGGATATCCGGGAACTGTTCGATACGGACATTATTGATATTGGCGGACTCGTTATAGAACTCCCGTCGATCAGCGATGCTGTTCTCCAGACCGGTGATGCGGGACTGTAAGTGCAGGAAAGTCTCGTTGGCTTTCAGATCGGGGTAGTTTTCGGCTACGGCAAAAAGATTGCCCAGGCCAAGGCGCAACTGGCTCTCTGCTGCCCCGACTGCCCCCACGTCACCCTGGCGTACGGCATTATTCACGGCGGCACGGGCTTGCATGACTTTTTCCAGGGTCTCCTGCTCAAATTTCATGTACTGCTTGCAGGTCTCCACCAGCTTGGGGAGCTCGTCATGCCGCTGTTTGAGCAGCACATCAATATTGGCCCAGGCTTTGGTCACATCGTGTTTCAGGCGCACCAGATTGTTGTAAATCAGCACGCCATAGATCAGGATAGCCACAACGGTCCCGATCAGGACGAACAGTAAAATCTCCATCAGCTACATACCTCCAGTTGCCATGCCCAATATACGCCGCTTCGAAACCCATACCCCTGCCATTGCCCAGGATGCCTGGATCGATGAAACGGCCGTCGTCGTCGGCGACGTCAGTATCGCATCTCAGGCCTCTGTCTGGCCAATGTGCGTGCTCCGGGGTGATGTGCATCACATCAAGATCGGAGAGCGGTCCAATATCCAGGACGGTTCGATACTGCATGTCTCTCACGACAGCCACTATTTGCCCGGAGGGCGCCCGTTGACCGTCGGTGACGGTGTCACGGTAGGCCATCGGGTGATGCTGCATGGCTGTGATATCGCCGACGGTTGTTTTATCGGCATGGGGTCGACCATTCTTGATGGTGCCAGACTTGACCCTGAAACTATGCTGGGTGCCGGTTCACTGGTACCCCAGGGGCGCACACTTGAAGGTGGCTATCTGTGGCTGGGTCGGCCAGCCAGGCGGGTGAGAGCCCTTAGCGATAAGGAGCTTGAGATTATTCACTATACCGCTGAGCACTATGTTCAGCTGTCCTTGCGGTATCAAAAATAGGAACAAAAGGTCAGGCTGGGTTTTGTTGCTCATAGGCGCAGCATATTCTTCCGGATACTTGGGTTGGTGGCTCAAAATGAGTCTTGTAGGGCGTTAGGCTAGTATTGTGGGTATTTAAGTGTCTACGATCATTGCAAACACCTTCACCCAGGGTATGTTGGTATTTGCTTGCGTTGTTTGGTCTCAAGCAATGGCCAGTGCGGTCGAACATATGAGTGTGTGCGAATATGAAAAAAAATCATATCCTGTTGGTTGAAGACAATCCTGATGATGAGCTTCTGGCGATGCGCGCGCTGAAGAAGAATAATATTCTCAATGAGGTAAGGGTGGCTCGTGATGGTGCTGAGGCACTGGACTACCTTGAGGGTCTTGCAGAAGAAGAGACGCTCCCGGAACTCATTTTGTTGGATCTGCAACTACCCAAGGTTAGTGGTCTGGAGGTGCTGAAGGCGATTCGTGACAACCCACGAACCCAATTGTTACCTGTTGTGATACTGACCTCATCTGACGAGGAGAAAGATCTAGTCAGCAGTTATCAACTGGGCGCCAATAGCTATATCCGAAAGCCTGTCGATTTCAGTCAGTTTGTTGAAGCGGTGCAACAGCTGGGTATTTACTGGCTGGTATTGAATCTAACGCCACCCAATAAATAGCTATGACGAATAATCGCTTACGTCTGCTTTTGGCCGAAGATTCAGAAGATGATGCCCTTCTGCTGTTGCATCACCTGAAAAAAGACAGATGGGAAATTGAACACTATGCGCGGGTGGATAGTCCCGAAACCATGCAAGCCGCACTGAATGATGGGAATTGGGATCTGGTTATTACCGACCATAATATGCCCTCCTTCAACTCAGAAGAAGCGTTGAGACTGATCCGCAAGAACAATTCGGATATTCCCGTCATCATCGTGTCAGGCAGCATAGGTGAAGAGTTGGCTGTTTCAATGATGAAAAATGGCGCTGCCGACTACATCATGAAAAACAATCTGACCCGTCTTGGTGCCGCAATCGAACGGGAGTTGCATGAGGCGAAGTCCCGCGCCGCCCGCCGTCATGCTGAAGATCAGCTGCAACATATGGCGTTTCATGATTCCCTGACAAATCTTAAGAATCGTCGTGAACTGGAACAGGCGCTGACGGATGCCCTTGGGAATGCCCGCCGCAATAACGAAATCCACTCATTCATGTATCTCGACCTGGACCAATTTAAGGTGGTCAATGATACCTGTGGCCATATGGCCGGGGATGAACTTTTACGACAGATTTCAGCGCTGTTGAAACATCAGGTTCGAGAGACCGATCTGTTGGCGCGCCTTGGTGGCGATGAATTTGGGGTGATTTTACACAACTGCTCCCTCGCTCAGGCTGAGTTGTTAGCCAATAAACTTCGTGAATCTGTTGAAAGCCATAAGTTCGTTTGGGAGACACGCCCTTTTAGTACAGGGGTGAGTATTGGCTTGGTTGATATTACCCCTGATAGTAAAAGTAGTGACGAGATTTTGAGTAATGCCGATATGGCCTGTTTCGCAGCGAAAAGCCGCGGGCGAAACCGGGTCCATGTCTACACTGCGGAAGATGACGAGTTGGCATTGCGGCGTGACGAAATGCAGTGGATCAGCCGGATCAACAGTGCCCTGGATGAAGGGCGGTTTCTACTCTACCAACAACCCATCGTCTCACTGCGTGATGACAATGCGCCAAGGCATGCCGAAATACTATTGCGCATGCAGGGGGTTGGTGGGGAAATTATTGCGCCAGGTGCATTTATCCCGGCGGCAGAAAGATATGATTTGATGCAGCGTCTCGATCGTTGGGTTGTGAATTCCATTTTCACCTATTTGGGTGAAAGGACCGATCTATGTCGAGAGGGTCGTCTCCATTTTATTAATCTTTCCGGTACATCGCTCAGCGATCCAGACTTTTTCAGTTATATCCAAGAGCGAATGTTGCACCTAAAGGTGCCGCCGGCGTCGATCTGTTTTGAAGTGACAGAGACGGCAGCTATTAACAATCTCAACACGACAGTCAGCTTCATCCATGAGATCAGAGAGATGGGATGCTCCTTTGCCCTCGACGATTTTGGCACCGGTCTCAGCTCTTTTTCATACCTCAAATCGCTCCCGGTCGACTTTCTAAAGGTAGATGGATCATTCGTAAAGCAAGTAGAAGAAGATGAGATGAGTCGTGCCATTGTCGATGCGATCAATAACATAGGGCATGTGGCTGGGTTAAAGACCATTGCGGAATTTGTTGAGCACGATGAGACATATAAGGTACTACAGGCGATGGGAGTCGATTTTGCACAGGGCTACGGTATTTCCAGGCCGGCGCCGTTAGAGGGCTAGTCAGCCAAAGAACTTCTTCCGCAGCTCAAAACTTCGTACGTACTTCCATCCACACTGAACGACGCTCCATGGGATAGTCGTCGGGTATCGATGTTGCGGCAGGTTCGCGAATATCCTCATCGAACAGATTTCGTACTGCCAAAGCCAGGTCGATAGCGTCAAAGAGTTTCTTGCGGTGTAGGGTCAGGTTGATGATGCTGTTGTCGTCGACTTCAGGGCGCGTATCTCCCTCAGAGCGTTTGCGTTGGCCGATCCAGATCCACTGGCCGTTGATTGTCCATTCAGGTAGAAAGTTCCACTGGATATCGGCATAGGCTTGTAGCTGTGGTGCATTTGGAATGGGCTGGCCACTCTCTCTGTCTTCGGAGTCCTGCCAGGCCAGATTGGTTCTGAGTCTGAGTTGTTCGGTAGCGTGCCAGTCGGTTTCGAATTCCATCCCTCGGCCTTTCTGATTCCGCGCATTTCGTGAGGTGGCAGTTGCCTCGCCGGGATCGGGGACAAGCTCGATCAGGCCTTCGATGTCATAGATGAATAGATTTGTGGCTAACCGCAGATCGACCGTCGGTCGGTAGTCGAAAGCCAGTTCCAAGGTGTCAATAGTTTCAGGGTCCAGGTCAGGGTTACCCAGCGCGATAGGGTTGTTTTGCGCATGCATGTCGGTGAAGCTGGGGGCGCGAAAGGCGCGTCCGTAGAGTAGTTTGGCGGTAAGGTTGTAGCGAGCCTGCCACACCAGGGCGGCTCTGGGGTTGAAGGTTCCACCAAAGTCTGAGTAGTGGTCATATCGGGCACCCAGAGTCAATTCCCAATCCTTTGTGAAGTTCCACTCGTCCTGCGCCGAGAGGTACCATAGGTCTCTATCGACATCCGGCATGAACATATAGGGGCTGCCGGTAAGATCTGTCAGCGAGCCGTCAACCACTGCCTGGGTGCCGTCAATCACTCCAGGCCCCCAGTTCTGTAACGCCTGATAACTCATTTCCGTATACCGGTAGCCGAGGGCGAACCGCATCTGGTGTTGCGCCAAGCCCTCAAACAAGGCTGTTGCTTCTGTGCTGTATTGATTTTGTTTGCGGCTTGGAAACCCAATATAGCCGTCACTGAACAGGGTGAGCCCTGCCGGATTGCTAAAGCTGAGATTGCCGTCGCTGCCGATCGGTAGAATGGCTCCGGCAGGGAAGAGCTGGAGGTAAGTGTCAGCGGTGAGATAAAGGTAACTGAGGCGAAAGCCGAGCGCCCAATCCTTGTGCCACTGATCGTTATTGTATTCGATGTCGCTCAGCAGGGCATCGGTTTCCAGTTTGTTATTGGTACTCATGGCGTTGGCTAACCCGGCTCCGACGCCGCCATCCTGTTCACGCCAGCCCCATAGGCGAAGATTCCAATTTCCCCTGTTGAGGGCGATGTGTGCATTGAGGGTGTCGTGCTGAGTATCCATGGCGCGGGGGGCAAGGGAGGCTGAGGTGCCGAAGTTCTCATCCAGGGTGGTTTGAAGATCACGTTCAATCACCCGTCTGTCGTCCCCATCCGACTTCATTATGTCGATATTAACCGCCAGGTCCCATCCCCCATATTGGCCCCCATGCTGTACCCAGGCGTCCCTGCGAGAGAAAGAGCCACCGCGTACACCTGCCTGGGAACCATCGATTTCCTGACCGTCTTTGGTGATGATGTTGATGGTACCTGCAAAGGCATCGGCGCCGTGCACAGCCGAGCCCGGTCCGCGAATCACCTCAACCCGTGAGATCATGTTTACCGGAAGCAGAAATTTGCTGGGACGGCCTCCCTGGTGGAGGTCCTGGACAGACTGGCCGTTGATTAACAACAATACTTGGGGGCTGGCATTGGTATGAATGCCTCGAATGGACCACTGTGTCTGATAATTCGGGGAGGAGGAATTATAGACGTGCAGTCCCGGCACTGTCTCCAGCACCTCATCCAGTGTTGTGGCCCCCATGGCCTCGATCTCCTCCTTGGTGATGACGCTGGCGACTGAGGGTGCGAGAAATACAGGCTTGGTACTACCAGTAGCACTGACCAAGACGGCGTCAGTCCGGTAGTAGTCCTCTTCGCTGGGGCCGCTGAACAGGCGTTCCGCCTCTCTCATCTGTTGGTCTGAAATTAACGGATCGTTGGCGGTGGCCGGTAAAGAGTAAGTGACAACCAGGGTGATGATCAGTGTTAAATGGTGCTTTATATTCATAATATGGCCTGGAAGCACGCGGCAGAGTGTGAGAGTCTTTTACCCTACTACTATTAGGGTGTCTTTTGTAGTGATGCTGATGGTGGCATGGCCCGATTTCCGTCCGGGTTATGATCCTTTATCGAGTACTATTATTAAATCTTGAGTAAGGAAGAGAAAAATGCAGCCCATGCGATGGATTGGTCTGTACTGGTGATCCGGTTACAGCAGAGTTGTAAGTACTACAGCGTGACAGTGATTCAGTGCCTCCATCACAATGAGCTTGAACATGCCTAAACCTGAAGCTGGCAATAAACCGACAAGACTGCCTTCCATTAGGGTCTATCTGATTTCGATGAATCTGGCCCTACTGCTGTTATTTACAGCGATCAGCCTCCTTTTCTGGCAACAGATTGGAGATTTTCAGGAAAGAAAACAGCAAGAAGATATCCAGGCAATGCATACTGCCATGCAGGCAAGCAGTGCTTCCTTGATGCGAAGTATGGTGTTGAGTGCCAACCAGGCGGTTGCGGGATACGATTTTAGTTTTCTCAACACGCTGATGCAGCAGGTAGCAGAGGGCGACGCAGAGATCCGTTTTTGCCAGGTGGCCAGTAAAGTGGGACTGGTGATTGCTCATAACGAACCTCATCAGGTTGGTATGGTACAGCAAGGTGGCATGGATAAGCGGGCGTTGGCGCTGATGGAGAGTGATTTTGCAGAGGCGGGACAGGGCTCGCCACCGATACATTTCCTCACCAGCACACCGGGTGCATCACAGTCCGGTGACCTGTTGGAAGCCGTAACACCCATTCACAACGGCCGTGAACTATGGGGCATTTTACGTTGTGGTTTTTCAACGGAACGCTTACAGCAACATATACAAACCCGTGAACAGGAATGGGATAAACAGCTACAGCAGACAAGGTTTTTTTACTTGTCTGTAGTGGGTGTTTTTATTTTACTCGGGTTTTCGGTGGCGCTGATTTTTACTCGGCGGTTGCTTAGGGTTATTCGTCAGTTAACGCTTGGTGTTGGCCAGGTATCCGAAGGCGATCTTGAGCACCGGTTAAATATACAGGATCTGGTATGTGCTGAGTTTGGCTCCCTGGCTCATTCCTTCGATACCATGACGTATAATTTAGAAAATTCCCGCAGGCAGTTGGATGAACACAACCGCTCTCTGGAACTGAAAGTTGCAGAGCGCACCTTCGAGTTGGAACGCAGCAACAAGGAACTTGAGGCCTTCAATTATTCGGTTTCGCATGATCTGAGGGCGCCGCTGCGTAGTATTGACGGATTCAGCCAGGCATTGGCAGAGGATTATCACAGTCAACTTGATGAGACAGGGCAAGATTACCTGAAGCGGGTACGGGCAGCGGCAAACCGTATGGGTAAACTGATCGATGACATGTTAAGGCTCTCTCGCCTGAGCCGGCAAGAGATGTCAATCAGCGATGTGAATATGACTGAACTGGCAGAGTCTGTATTGCATAAATTACAGGAGGGTGACCCGGCTCGCTCTGTGGCATGCAGTGTTGATTCTGGATTACATGCCAGAGGAGATGTTCACCTCTTAGGTATCGCATTGGATAACCTGATTGGAAATGCCTGGAAGTACAGTAGTCGCAAGGATCACGCGGAGATTGAAATAGGGCAAGCGCTACAAGATGAGCGCCGGGTTTTTTTCGTGCGAGACAATGGTGCAGGTTTCGATATGAAGTATGCCGATAAGCTGTTCGGTGCCTTCCAGCGCTTGCATAAGAGTTCAGAGTTTGAAGGTACGGGTATTGGGTTGGCAACAGTCGCGCGCATTGTTCATCGGCATGGCGGTTCTATATGGGCAGAGTCAGAAGTGGGCAATGGGGCAACTTTCTACTTTGAGCTGCCGGAGTAGGCGGATTGTGAAATCAGGGGTCCATAATCTGATACGCGGTCTTTGTCTCTGTTTGCTTTTATTGGCAGGTCCGGCGTGTGCCGATACCACGCTTCGTTTCTACTATTTCAATCCTGACGCGCCTCAGCATAATCTTGAACGACTGAAGAGAGATATGGAGACCTTGCTGGATAAGCTTGGGTTGGCGATTGAGTTTCAACCTTTTGCGCGTCTAACTGATTTTAATCTGGGAGTACACAAAGACCGTCCATCTTTTGTGTTTGTTCCCGATTGGTATTTACATACTTACGGTAAAGCGTTAAAGCTCAAACCACTACTACAAGCTGTTCGTGATCGTCGTCAAGACTATCACAAGCTGTTGATTTCAGCGCGACACTCATTCGAAGACCTAAAAGAATCTGATCGTATCTTGCTGGCGATGACCAGCTTGGGACCGGACTCTACGGGTATTCTCAACGGGATTTTTCCTGATGGAGAAGCGCTCAATATCAATAAGATCCGTATTGTTGAGGTGCCGAAGGATGCGGATGCGATTTTTGCTGCCGCGCTAAATCAAGTGGATGTTGCTTTAGTCTCTCAGGCCAGTCTGCTACATCTTCAGACAATCAATCCGCGATTGATCGATTCACTTCAGGTTTTGGGTAAATCCAAACCGCTGAATATGCCGGTGATTGGCTGCCTTGAAGATTCAGTCAACCCCGAGCAACAAACAATTTTTCGAAAATTCATGACGTCAACAGGAAGCAGTCAAGTGATGCATGCACTTCGTATCGATGGATGGAGTGAACACAATGATTAAGCTATTACAGCTGTTGATCATGCTGTTTCTTGCCAGCCCCGCCTGGTCTGCAGAAGGTCCGGTGATTGTGTTGCTATCCGATACTGAAGTTGCCTACGAGCAACCACTGGTGCAATTCAAGACGAAGTTAAAGCAAGATGTGTTGGTTTATAACCTTCGTGGTGATATCAAAAGAGCACCCGAACTGATGCATCAGATCATGAAAAAAGAACCGGCGTTGATTCTGGCGCTGGGAGCGAAAGCTGCCTACTTCGCCAAGGCGGCCACTGCATCGAGACAAGAGGTGCCGGTTATTTTTGCCATGGTGCTTAATTGGCAGCGTTATAAGCTTATGCAGGGACACACGAATATTGCAGGGATCGATTCTGATGTTTCATCGGGTACCCAGCTACTTTCACTCAACCTCCTGTTTCCCGGGGTCAAGCGGCTTGGGGTTTTCTATAGCAAGACACACAGTCTGTCGACTATCGATGAAGCTGTTAAGGCGTCTGAGCTCGTGGATATGGAAATTGTGGCCCGCCCAATTGATAGGGCCAAAGAACTCAAGCAGGCATACCGACGCCTTGCCGGAGAGGTTGATGCTATTTGGTTACCGACTGACCCGGTACTGTATACGATGGAGAATATTCATTGGCTTAAGCGACAATGCCTCAAAGATCGTCTTATTTGTATCGGTCAGTCCGATAATATTGTGCGATTGGGGATGTTACTGGCGGTAAATCCGGATATACCGAGTATTGGATCTCAGGCCGCAGTGATAGCCGAGGAAATTCTGTACCATGGCGCCAGTCCGGAAGCGATCGGTGTCCAGGATCCTCTCGGAACAAGGCTAACCGTGAATGCCGGGACGGCGAAGAAAATCGGCCTTACCTTAGCTGAAGGTGTATTGCAGATGGCTGATGAGGTGATTGAATAGTCATAGTCGGATAACAATATTTGTATCGGGCAATCTGGGAAATATTATGCGGCATTTCTCAGCTTGGCGATGATCGGAGGGGTTTCCGGCAGGGTATCCCGCCACAGTCGAAATGATTCTGCAGCCTGTTCCACCAGCATACCCAAACCATCCAGTGAACGCGCGGCCCGATGCTCGCGCCCCCATTGCTGAAAGGCAGTGTCATGCTTGCCGTATAGCATGTCATAGCACCAACCGCCCTTTACCAGTGCATCATCGGGAATCGCGGGTGTCTTGCCCTCAAGGCCAGCGGCCGTGGCATTGATGATGAGATCGAACTGCATCCCTTCCAACTCATCGAAGCCACAACCGGCAACCTGGCCGAGGTGTGTCAATCCATTGGCCAATGAGTAGGCTTTGCTTGCTGTTCGGTTGGCGATGATGATTCGTCTGGGATTTTGTTCCAATAGTGGACGCATAACGCCGCGTACGGCACCGCCGGCACCCAGCATGAGAATGCTTTTGCCGGCCATACGGAAGCCCTGGTTCACTGTCAGGTCCCTTACCAGACCGATACCGTCGGTGTTGTCTCCTCGTAGCTGGTTGTTATCCAGCCGGATCAGCGTATTCACCGCACCGGCCGTATGGGCGCGCGGACTGAGCTCATCCGCCAGGCGCCAGGCCTGCTCCTTGAAGGGTACGGTGATGTTGAGACCTTGTCCCCCCTCTGCGATGAAGCGTCGTACGTCCCCTTCAAAATCATCTAGATTACCGAGCAGTCGGACATACTCGATATCCTCTCCCGTCTGCTGGGCGAAGGCGGTATGTATCTCTGGGGATTTACTGTGTTCGATGGGGTTGCCAATGACGGCGTATTTGTCCATATCGGGCCTTTGGTTCATAACGATGTGGGATGGCTGGGTCTGATGGGGACTACTGATAATTCAGAGTCAGTTATGAGTTTTTAGTATTGAGTTGGATGTGTTCGCTTCGCTCACGGTTGGTTAATTTCCCTCTCCCTGAGGGAGAGAGAAAGAAATTACTCTGAATTGCCTAAGTAGTATTAGAGGCTAGACTGGTGGAAAACTCAAAACTCAAAACTCAAAACTCAAAACTCAAAACTCAAAACTCAAAACTCAACGCATCCACTCTGCTGCCTGTTTGGCGAAATAGGTGAGAATCCCATCACAGCCGGCGCGCTTGATACAGTGCAACGACTCCATCACTACAGCCTGTTCATCCAGCCAGCCATTCTGTGCCGCCGCCTTGAGCATGGCGTACTCACCACTCACCTGATAGGCGAATGTAGGCACCTGGAAGGTCTCTTTGACCCGGCGCACAATATCCAGATAGGGCATGCCCGGCTTTACCATGACCATGTCCGCACCTTCCTGCAGGTCGAGGGCTACCTCGTGCAGGGCCTCATCGGTATTTGCCGGATCCATCTGGTAGCTGTACTTGTTGCCACCACCGAGATTGGCGGTTGACCCCACTGCATCACGGAAGGGGCCGTAGAAGCTGGAGGCATACTTGGCGGCATAGGCGAGAATGCGGGTATGGATGTGGTCGTTGTCCTCCAGTGCCTCTCGAATGGCACCGATACGACCATCCATCATATCGGAGGGGGCAACGATATCGGCGCCGGCCTCCGCGTGGGAGAGCGCCTGTTTGACTAAAACTGCCTTGGTCTCGTCGTTGAGCACATAACCTGTCTCATCGATCAACCCGTCCTGTCCATGGGTGGTGAAAGGGTCGAGGGCTACGTCGGTCATGACACCTAATTCAGGCACCGCCGATTTGAGCGCACGTACAGCCCGTTGAGCCAGGCCCTCAGGATTGTAGGCCTCGCAGGCGTCCTCACTTTTTGCCGACAAGGGGGTAACAGGGAAAAGCGCCATCGCCGGGATGCCCAGGTCGTGTGCAGCCTTTGCTTCATCTACCAGTAAGTCTATGCTCATGCGCTCGACACCGGGCATGGAAGGTACCGCTTCGCGGGCATTTTCACCTTCCAGCACAAAGACAGGATAGATAAAATCCGCCGGAGATAGCTGGGTTTCGCGCATCAAGCGACGTGAGAAATCATCACGCCGCATACGTCGCATGCGGGTGGCTGGAAAAGGGGATCTACTCTGGCTGCTCGTCATGTGGGGTTCTCTACCGGCTTGGGTCAAAGCCTTAAGATAACCTATCATGCACGTCGCAAACCACTCATCAGGCATCAAAGGCAGTTTTCATGAGTCAAAAACCCAAAACTTCCCCTTATATCTATGATGTGGAAGAGGCGAACTATGACGAAAAGGTCATCCAGGCTTCCCGGCAGCAGCCTGTCCTGGTCGATTTTTGGGCCGAGTGGTGCGCCCCCTGTCTCTCGCTATCTCCGGCCCTGGAGCGGGTGATTGATGAGATGGAGGGCTTGCTGCTGCTGGCCAAGGTGGAGGTCGATGACAACATGCGACTGGCAGGGCACTATCGTTTGCGCGGGTTTCCCACGGTCATTCTTTTCGTCGATGGAGAGGAGACCGGGCGTTTTCATGGCTCCCGTGCCAGCCACTGGCTCAGAGAGTGGATTGAAGAGCATCTGGGGGACTACCTGAGTCATGCCAGCCAGGGATGAAACTGGGTTCCCACGAGTATTTTCACCGGCCTTGTAGCATAGAGAAAACATCCATGGCTACGAGGATCTTAAATTAATTAGTATAATCAACTGGTTACGCTTGCTTCCTGTTTTCTGAAAATACGAAAATAATGATTAAAGATTATGCCGGAGCTGCCGCCATCATGAATAACAGGCAGTAATTGATTTCGATCCTCCTCCGGCGCTAAAACAAGCGCTTTAAGCCCATCCCTCCCCGGGTGGGCTTTTTTTCTACCCTCTCAGTATTTTACCGCTCAGCGCATCCCGTATGGGCGTGGGTTTGCTGAGCCCCCCTGTTTTGCCGTGGACAATCCAATCGACCCCATCTCCACAACGTAATCTGACCTGAAGGGGGGTTCGTGCGGGTTGACGGCGACTCAAGTTCGCACTGGTGGAGACCAGCGGCATACCGGCGGCTCGACAAAGTGCTGCAGCTATGGGGTGGTTGGTGACGCGCATTGCCAGTGTGGTATGGCGGCCGGTCAGCCAGAAGGGGGTATTCTCAGCGGCTGGAAGCAACCAGGTGACAGCACCAGGCCAATGTGACAATACATGATCCAGTGTCTCCTGAGGCAGGCTTCCGACGAAGGGTTTTAGGCGATCGAAATTATCCGCGATCAGTATCATGCCTTTCTCCACCGGGCGTTGTTTGAGTGCCAGGAGTCTGAATACCGCTGCTTCGTCATAGGGATTACAACCCAGGCCGAAGACGGCTTCGGTGGGGTAGGCGACAATCGCCCCCAGCCGTAACAGGCGGGCGGCTGTTCTCAGATTCCAGGGGTGTATGGGTGCTCTCAACACGTCGTATCGTTTGTGGGGAATGGCTGTGGGAGATCGGGGGACCGCCTGCATAGAAGCACCCGCCCATCTCATGCATGATTGAATGATACACCTAAAGAGTGTCGGATTGCCTCTATCACTACATGCCATTTATCGTCCACTTCGGCAGTTATTGCAGTATTATCCTGTCGTGGTTTATGGAATAGTTGTAGCCTGCCCAATGCTGGAAGCGTGCGGCGTCAACGATGATCTGGAACTTGTATGTGGAAGAGACAATACAGCATCTATCTCCTTTTCTGTCTGAGCCTGAGCTGGACATTGGCGAATTCGGCTCAGATCTCTCGTTACAATGTGGCTGAAAAGGCTTGGCTCAACAGCCATCAGGTTCTTCGGGTAGGTGTCGTTGAACAGACACCCCCAATTCTCTTTTATGCCGGTGGCTCCCATCCCAAAGGACTGGTGGCAGATTATCTGCGCGCACTCGCGATACATCTCGGTCTGCAACTCGAGATTATCCGGTTTTCCGATCAATCTTCGTTGGCGAGCGCTTTGCGTGGTGCCGAGGTGGATGCGATTGGTACCGCAGTTATTGGGGGGGATCGACGTAAGCAGTGGTTATATACGCGCCCCTATCTAAGTTTGTCGGTCGGACTTTTTGGCAACCAGCAGATCCCAAGCCGCGGGCTTAAGGGGTTGGGGGGTAAAGCCGTTGCTGTAGTGAGAGGTAGCGTCTGGGAGAAGGCACTGACATCGATGGCGCCAGGGGTAATACCCGTACCCCTTCCAAGCGTTGAGGCGGCATTGAGAAGTGTTGCTGAGGGTGGCGCCTTCACCTATCTGGGAGATACAGCAAGCGTTACCCAATTGCTCCAGCAAGTTGAGATTGATGATATCGAGGAGCAGCAGCGACTCAATCTGACATTCGATATATCCTTGGCCACCCTGGAACAGCAACCAGAACTGCAGAGCCTGATACAAAAGGGTATTGACCGTATCGGCAATGAAGAGTTACAGGCGATTTGGCATCGTTGGCCGAGAGTGGAGAGGCCGGAGAACTATAAAGAGCAAATCCCGACCTGGCTGATATTGACACCGCTGGCTTTGGCCTGGACGGTCTTTATCGGCTGGGTTGTTCGCCGACACACGGTTCAGCAGCAGACACATCGCCATGGCCGGCTTAAGCAGGCGATACGCCGATTGCAAAAGCGGGAAAGACACTTGAAGGAAAAGCTGCTGAGGCTGAAGCGGAAGACGCTGAGTTATCGTAAAGCCTCTCGTTTCCACCGGCAGCGGTTGGGTTTATTGGAGCACGTCATGCCGAATGCCGCCTGGGTCTGGGATTCCTCCATGACTCAATGCCAGTGGGATGAGGGTATGTATGGGTTTTTTCAGGTTGATTCAGGTGAGTTCGAACCGACGCCTGAATCCATTTTAGATTGCGTGCATTCAGAGGATCGTGACAGGGTTGCAATGCTGTTTAGCACCCAGGACGAGAATAGTGAGTTACAACTCAGTTATCGGATTGTTTTACCGGATGGCCAGATCAGATGGTTGCTCGACTATAGCCATTATAGTGACGAGAACGTCGAGGAGGGCGTCCCACAGCGCGTAGGCATCTGCTGGGATATCAGCGATTATCTGGGCTTGATAGAAGGGCAGGATGTTCAGCGGTCAGCGGAAAACTAGGATTGGAACCCCCTCAATACCATGATGCTCTGAATCCTCTGATTGCAACTGGTCTGACTGCGACAATGGTAATCACATTAGTGTTATCCGGTGCTGGTTCGACAGAGCACTAGACAGGAGAAGCAGATACTGGCACCTTCCTCCGGAGCTGTTGTCATAGGGTCCGTGGGACCATAGTCAGGAACAATAAAATGATCAGGTTAGCAACTTTATTTCTTTTTGGGGTGTTGTTTACTTCCAGTTTGCCGGCTGCGGCAATCGCCACACCGTCCGAACGTATCAAGGAAACCGTGGATACGATTCTGGAGGTACTGAAAAATCCGGTGCTGGACAAGCAGCAACGCAGAACACATGTGCGGGAGATCGTCAGACGTCGCTTCGACTATGAGTCCATGTCTCAGGTTATTCTTGCCACCAGTTGGCGTAAGGCCTCCAAGCCTCAGCGTGAGCAGTTCATTACCCTGTTTCGGGAACTGCTCGAGCAGACATACTATTCCGCCATGGACAGCTACCATGATCAATCGATCCGCATGGGGCGAGAACGGCAGAAAGGGAAGCTGGCTGAAGTCCAGACGTATATCATCTCCTCCAATAAGGAAGTACCGGTCAGTTATAAACTGAGACAGCGGAAGGATGACTGGTATGCTTACGATGTCACTGTCGATGGTGTCAGTCTGGTCAGTAACTATCGGACTTCTTTCAGGAATCTGGTAAAACAGAAGGGCATGGATGGCCTGCTGGCCGAGTTGGCGGAAAAAGTGGCTACACTCAAGACGAAGAATAAGGCTGCTGAGTAGAAGCTGGGGCCTTGGAGTTTGAATTTCTTCCCACAAAGACATCGCCTGGCATTTTTCCTTATAGCCTGAGAATAAAATAACTTTAAGAAACAGAATGATAACGACGCAATACAATAAAGATAAATCATCCGAGGAGAGAGAGATGTACAAGAAAAAAACGATGGTCATAGCGCTTGCTTCACTTTTTACCTTCAGCCTGCCTTTGTTGGCAGAGGAATCGACAGGTGAGGCGGCAGAGTCGGTGGCAACCGGGGAGGCGACAGCGTCCGCATCGACAACCATGGAAGCGGTACCCGCATCAGATGCTCCGGCAGCTATCACAGAAGAGGAGGAAGCGCGTTGGCAGGCCCGTAATGAGCACTACCAGGACCTTAAGCAGCGCGCCGAGAAACTGGGTGTGATGCTGCCTGAAAGTCCGCCCTGGAGCAGGCCGGCTGGGATGCAGATGCAGCGCCCCAGTATGGAAGAGCGTCAGCGGATGCATGAAAAAATGATGTCAATGACACCTGAGGAGCGAGAAGCCACTCGCTTGGCTCATTACGAGGAAATGCGTGAGCGGGCCAAGGAAAGGGGCATCGATATGCCGGAAACGCCACCTTGGAAACAGCGCCAGGAGATGATGGAAAAACACCAGGCCGCTATTGATGGTATGAGCGATGAGGAGCGTGCCGCCTGCCACGCCATGCACCAGCGCCACATGGGCATGATGCAGGACGGGGGCAATCGTCCCATGATGCGTGGACCAGGCATGGGGCCAGGGATGATGGGGCCGGGGTATGGTTATGGGCCAGCGCCTTACGGCCCGCAGAATTTCTGGAATCCCAATCAGTAGATCACTACCGCCGGTCCTGTCGATGACGGCAGGACTGGCTGATATTTATCTCTCGGCTAGTAGAGCATCCGCCTCTTTTTTTGTCAGAAAACGCCCCGGGATTGGAATCAGGCCGGGAACCCGGGCACTGTATCGTAGATAGGTCTCTCCGTGATAGACCTTCAGTTTTCGTTCCTCTAAGCGCGAACCGATGAACAGGTAGCCCGTGATGAGCAGGGCGCTGACCAGTCTTGCCGGATCCATCTCCTGAGTCCACACCAATAACAATCCGAGACTGTACCAAGGGTGGCGCACAAAACGGTGTAGGGGTGAGATATGCAGATGTTCCTGATCTTTTATGTCGCGCTGATCCTCCGCAATTTGTTTCAGACCGATGAACTCCCGCCCGTCATAGTATCGCAGGGACCAGACGAATCCGGCCATCGCCAGTAACATCAGTGTATATCTCAACCAGTTCCAGATCCCTTCGAATTGCCAAAGCGGTGTTGAGCTCAGCCACCAAATGTAGACCACGGGCGGTAGTAGCAATATTGTGGCCAGGGTGTTGAATATCAGCCTGTACCAGGGCATCAGCTTAGGCAGACTGGCGGCAACACGGGTTTTGAACCAAAGAGATGCAAAGAGGGAGTGGAAGCCGAAATAGACTATCCAGAGCAGGCCGAGCAGAGTCAGAGAGAGGGTCATGAAGGGTTTTTACCGATTGATCGATATAACCTTTTCGGCCACCGGCGGTTCTCGAGGTTCCCTGAAACTTAACTACCGCCGCTCATTCAGCTGAGCGGCGGCAAATCAGAAGCGTCTAACTGACGAACTTGCCCCGTTGCAGGCGTTGAGCCTCCATCAGTTCCAGTTCGCGGGAGCCGGAGATAACCACGTCCGGTTCGGGTACGAAGTCGAGTTCAGAATCGAACCGCTCATAGGGTACCGAATTGAGGATTACCTTCATCGCATTGAGGCGTGCCCGGTGTTTGTCGTTGGAACGGATGATGGTCCAGGGGGCATGGGTAGTATTGGTACGTTTCAGCATGTCGTATTTTTGCTGAGTGAACTCGTCCCAGCGGTCCTGTGCCTGGACGTCGATCTCTGACAGTTTCCACTGTCGCAGGGGATCTGTCTTGCGCCGTGCAAAACGTCTTGCCTGCTCCTCTTTGGTTACAGAGAAGTAGAGTTTTATCAGGATGGTGCCTTGGCGTACCAGATCCTTTTCGAATCCGGGGCAGCCGATCATGAAGTTTTCATACTCTTCCGGTGTGCAGAAACCGAAGATCGGTTCCACTACCGCTCGGTTGTACCAACTGCGGTCGAACAGGACCACTTCGCCACCGCGAGGGCATTGGGCAACGTACTTCTGGAAAAACCATTGGGTTTTCTGCTCATCCGTCGGTTTGCCCAGGGCAACCACCCGATAGTGTTTCTCGTTCATGTAGCGGGTGACCCGGCGGATGGTGCCGCCCTTGCCCGCAGCGTCACGGCCCTCGAAAAGAATAATCATGCGCTGGCGGGTCTGCTCAAGATGTTGCTGCATCTTGATCAACTCGGCCTGATAGGGTTTCAGCTCCTCCTCTTGCGCGAACTTGCGGGAAGCCTTTTTCTGGGTCTTTTTTTCTTTTTTTGTCTGCTCTTTCAGATTCTGATAGTCACTGAGCAGTTCGTCGAGCCGTACCGGCTGCTCATCAATCAGGATGGTTTCTGGGTTGCTGTTCTGGTCGTTCATTTTGCCTCCCACAGTGCTGAAGCGACGGTGTCGTTTAAACCATTCATCTTAAAGCATTCAGGCATTCTTCGCCGGGCTTTTTGCGGTGGGAATGATCTGGCTCAAAAACGGTAAGCCGACTCGATCTGGGAACGGGTGAGGATGCCCTGGATGCGCCAGTAGTGTTGCTGATCGAACCATTCGATATAGAGGGCCTCTGCACTGCTTTCCTCGAGCTCTTCGAGTGCTTCCTGTAACGTTGCCTGCATCCTCAGAGGTGCCAATTGATATCTTGTTGCCGGTATCTCCTGCAAGTCGATCTCATCATTCTGCTGTTCATTGAGGGCTCGTACCAGGTCAACACCCGGCATCAGCGTCAGGGTGGTGTCACTGTTCGAGATGACAATCCATTCTGGTGTGTCTACCAGGAGCATCTGAGCCGTTTCACGCTTGATGGTGGGACTGACCTGGGCAAAGTTTCGGTTCATGAAGCGGGCTGCCCCTGTTCGTCGCAGAGACTGCATCACCGGATCGGTGTGATAGTTGAGTCCAGTGGACTGCAGTAAAGTGTGGAACATGGATGACTTACCGAAGAGCTCGCTGCTAATGAGACTGGCTACGACAATGGCCAGCATGCCTGGCATGATAATCTCAGGATTGTGTGCCAGCTCGATCACCGCTGTCAGGGCTGCCAGCGGCCCTTGCAAAGCCGCGCCCATTACGGCACCCATACCGATCAGGACATAGACTGCCGGGTCTGAAACCGCGCCGTTAAACAATAAACCTGGAAGTGGCGCGATGATGCCGCCGACAGCAGCACCAATGAACAGTGCCGGACCAATGGTGCCGCCTGGAATGCCGAGGCCTATGCTGGCGGCAGTGGCAAAGAGTTTTGCCAGCAACAGCAGAGCCAATAGGCTCAGGCCTATTTCTCCCAGCAGGATCAGGTTGACGGTGTCATACCCGATACCCATCACCTGGGGCAGCCAGAGGGCACAAAGCCCAACCACAACCCCGGCCAGGGTGGTGCGAACCCAATAGGGCAGCTGCTGGCTCCGCTCTGAGATTTTGTCTATCAGGTGAACATAGGCGGCGGCAGCGACGCCTGCGACAACCCCGAGCAGAAGGATGAATATGAGCTCATGCAGGGAACCGAGTTGCATAATCCCAATGTTGAATACCCGCTCGCCGTCGAATACCAACAGGGAGAGACTGTTGGCACTGACTGCCGCCAGGATGATGGGGATGAAACTCACCAGGGTGTACTCCATCATCACCACTTCCAGAGCGAAGATGACACCCGCCAGCGGTGTATCGAAGGAGGCGGAGATGCCTGCCGCAGTGCCGCAGCCGACCAGGGTGCGAATGCTGTTATTGGGTAGCGAGAGCTTCTGCCCCAATAGAGAACCGCTGGCGGCGCCCAGGTAGACGTGTGGACCTTCCCGTCCTACGGAGTGACCGCTGATAATGGCGATGGCGGCGCCGAAGAACTGCAGCAGAAAACTGCGCAGACTGAGAAAACCTTGATGGTAGACGAGCCGTTCCATGACCCGGGCAATACCCAAGACATAATCGCCTTTGGCCAGACGCGTAAAGACCAGACCCAGTAGCAGGCCGCCGGCAATGGGCAGTACTAAACGCAGCAGTGGCGGTAGGCCCTCGTAGTTCTCCGGCAACTGTCCCGGTAGCATACCCATCTGAATGCTTTCCACGAAGAGACGGAAGAGGACAATCACACCCCCTGCCAGAAAGCCGGTCAACAAGCCCAGTACAGAGAGTAGTGGCAGGGCATCGGAACGGGAGAGCTGAAAGCGCAGCCGGTCAAACCAATTGATGATGCTATCGAACAAATCCAGCGCCTGTTGGGTAGAATGGCGGTTGCCGGGTTAATATTAACCCGACAACTAAGTATGTCGGGTTCAGCCGCAGTGTGCCTGCCTACAGCAAGGCATCAAAACGCCGCCGTAGTACGCCTACAACAAGTTTTGATAACGCAGTCTGTAGGCAGGCACACTGCGGCCTGTCTTTTTATATCAATCGGTTAGGGGCTTCAAGCATGCGCTTGCTCGGTGTTGTGGCTCTTGACAAGGGAGTCACCCTTGCCAGCGAGCCACGCCTTGACCAAGCGCATGCTTGAAGCCCTGAACACGACATACTTAATTGCCGGGTTAATAACATAACGGAGCAGCAGGACATTGTCAGCACAACAGATGGTGATGCACCGGCCGGAGGCCTACGAGATAGCCGCCGAGCGGGTGATGATGGAGCGGTTCTTACCACTCGAGCGGGCGCGCGTTCTTGAGCTGGGGTGTGGGGCGGCCTGGATCACCCGCCAGTTTGCGGAGCGGTTTCCACAGAGTCAGTTTATCGCCACCGAAGTGGATGAGAAGCAGCATGAGAAGAATCTTTCTCAGCCGTACCCGGGAAATCTGACTTTCCACCTCGGTGGTGCTGAGGCGATCCATGAGCCTGATGAAAGTATCGACGTGGTTTTAATGCTCAAATCGTTACACCATGTGCCAGAGACGCTGATGTCTGCAGCAATGCAGGAGATCGTCCGCGTTCTCAAGCCCGGTGGTCTCGCCTACTTTTTAGAGCCCGTGTATAGCGGCGAATTCAATGACCTGATGAGACTGATTCACGACGAGAAGCGGGTGCGGGAGCAGGCCTTTCATGCGATCCGTGGTGTGGTGGATAGTGGGGCCTTGAGCCTAAAGGGTGAATACTTCTTCAATTCGCCCGGCTGTTATGAGAATTGGGAACAGTTTGAGAACCGTTTTATCAAGATCACGCACACAGTGCTCTCAATCGATGTCGATCGCTATGACAAAATCAGGCAGGTTTTTCTCTCCCATATGGGGTCTAAGGGAGCTGAGTTTCTCAAACCGCACCGTGTTGATCTGCTGCAAAAGCCGACAAGGAGATCTCATCGATAACCGGACCCATCAAATATAAGTAAATTGCTATATACTGCAGCTCTCTTGCAAATGACACATTTTCTTGGTTTAATGAGAATCATTATCACTAACTTCGAGGGTACATCGGTTGATGGACCTCAATAGCAATCCGGCAGATCCACCGATAACCCTGGCAAAATTGCCTGTGGGAAGCCATGTTTGTATCAAGCGGATACTCGGTGGTCGTCGCTTGGTTCATCGGCTGCTTAGCCTGGGTCTTCGGGTTGGCTCTGAGATCGAGCTGACCCAGCGTCGTGGCGGCGGTGTGGTCGTAGCCAATGCGGGGACCCGGGTGGCGCTTGGTGCCGGCGTGGCGGAAAAGCTACTGGTGGTGCCTTTGACAAAGACTGATAGTTAGAGACCCGAATGGCCTGTCACGACGAACCTTCTCATTCTGACCCAACGCAAGAACGCAGGCTGACCATTGCCCTGGCCGGCAATCCCAACTGTGGCAAGACGGCGCTGTTTAACATGTTGACCGGTATCCGTCAGCGCACGGGTAACTGGCCCGGTGTTACGGTGGATCGTAAAGAGGGACGATTCGCCATCGATCGCGATGAAGTCAATGTGGTCGATCTGCCCGGTATCTACTCACTCGATGCGACTTCTCTGGATGAACAGGTAACCCGCGACTATCTGCTTTCCGGGGATGCGGACCTGATCGTCAACATCGTCGATGCCTCCAACCTCGAGCGCAATCTCTACTTTTCGGTACAGATGCTGGAGATGGGTGTGCCGCTGGTGATTGCGCTCAATATGATGGATGTGGCGCGCAAACAGGGGCTGGAGATCGATATCGAGCGGCTCAGCCGCGATCTGGGCTGTCTGGTTGTACCCGTTGTTGCTGTCAGCGGTGAAGGGATTACAAAGCTCAAGAGTGCCATCCAGGATCTCGCAGCGGGTACCGCTACCGGCGGTTTTGCGTTAGCGCAGGATGAATTGGTGGAGCAGGCGATCACGGCGATGGAGCCGGGTCTGCCCGAGGGAGAGAGCCATACTCATGCCAAGCGGCGTTGGTTATTGCTCAAGATGCTGGAGAGTGACGGTTTTGCACTCAGTCATGCAGACGAGCCGCTGAAGACGCAGGTTGCCCATTGGCAGAACGCCATTGAGGATCGTGTGGATGAGGAGATCGATATCCATATTGCGGATACCCGTTACGGCCATGCACACGCAATCTCTCAGAATGTAACGCGAAGCCGGGGGCGGATCGATAAGACCTTCAGTGATCGTATTGATGCTGTGGTGCTGAACCGTTTCTTTGGTATTCCTGTGTTTCTTGCCGTGATGTACCTCATGTTCATGTTTGCCATCAACATCGGTGGCGCATTTATCGACTTTTTCGATGGCGTGGCCGGCGCCATCTTTGTAGACGGTTTCGGCGAGTTGATGCGGGGTATCGGTCTGCCCGAGTGGTTGATCGTTCTGTTGGCCAACGGTGCAGGGGGCGGTGTGCAGGTGGTGGCCACCTTTATCCCGATTATTACCGCGCTCTATCTGTTTCTCTCAGTAGTTGAGGACAGCGGCTATATGGCTCGTGCGGCTTTCGTCATGGACCGCTTCATGCGCTCCATCGGCCTGCCGGGTAAGGCCTTCGTGCCGATGATTGTGGGGTTTGGATGCAATGTGCCTGCAGTGATGGCAACCCGCACCCTGGAGAGTGAGCGGGAGCGTAAACTGACGATCCTGATGAATCCCTTCATGTCCTGTGGTGCGCGCCTGCCGGTTTATGTTTTGTTTGCCGCGGCATTTTTTCCAGCCAATGGACAGAATCTGGTTTTTGGCCTCTATCTGATCGGTATTCTGGTCGCCATTCTCACAGGGCTGGTGATGAAGAAAACGCTGTTATCCGGTGAGAGTGCCGGGTTCATGATGGAACTGCCCCACTACCACATGCCGACCCTCAAGGGTGTCAGCTTACGGACCTGGGACCGGGTCAAGCTCTTCATTAAAGAGGCAGGCAGGGTGATTGTCATCATGGTGTTGATCATCAATACACTCAACTCCATCGGTACGGACGGCAGTTTCGGCAATGAAGATACTGAACACTCTGTGCTGAGTGCGGTGAGCAAAGCGATCACGCCGCTGCTTTCTCCCTTGGGTATACATCAGGAGAACTGGCCGGCAACCGTGGGGGTCTTCACCGGTATATTGGCGAAAGAGACGGTAGTCGGTACGCTTGATGCCCTCTATTCCAATCTGGCGCGGGATGCATCAACGGTTCCTGTCGAAGAGGCGCCGTTCGATTTTTGGCAGTCTATTTCCGAAGCGGCGGCTACAGTGCCTGAGAATCTGTTGGGTGTGAAGGATCTGATCGGTGACCCATTAGCGCTCGATGTGGGAGATATCTCGAGCATCGAGGCCGCAGCCGATGAGCAAGCGGTGAATATCGACGTTTTTGGTGCCATGGCGGCCCGTTTCGATGGCCAGGCCGGGGCCTTTGCTTATCTTCTTTTTATTCTGCTCTATTCTCCCTGTGTCGCGACCATCGGCGCGATCCGCAGAGAAGCAGGTCCACGCTGGGCCGCCTTTGTAGTGGGCTGGTCGACCGGTATAGCGTTCATCAGTGCCAGTCTTTTCTATCAGATGGCAACCTACGCACAACATCCGCAAACTGCACTGGTATGGATAGTGGGATTGCTGGTGTCTCTGGCTGTCATTATCGGTGGCTTGAGATACTGGTCGTTGCGCAGTCAGCAGCTGATGCCCGAAGTGGCAAAATGATGCTTACCGATATCAGAAATTATCTCAGAGAGCGGGGCCAGGCCACTTTGGCGGAGATCGCTCTGCATATAGACGCAGACCCCGATGCAGTAAGAGGCATGCTGCAGCAGTGGGTGCGTAAGGGAAGAGTCGAGCAGAGCAAAGTCGAAGCGGCTTGTGGAAGTCATTGTAATCGTTGTGATCCTGCCTCAACAGAACTCTATATCTGGCGACGTTAAGGATAATTAATTTCTACTCTCCAATCGGCTGAAAAGAACAGGCGCTTTTTTAATAAAGTCTGCACTTCCCGGGATAGTATTAATGTGCTGCTGATTCATTGAGATGCCCATTTCTTAAAAACATTTGGGCATTTATCTTCTGCATCTTCTCCTATATTCCAACACCGTGACTGACAACAAGGTGGCTCAGTCAGTCAAATCCGCGTTTCCGAGTTCTTATTTCTGTACTTTTACTCTGTTTGGTCAGGCTAAATTGGCTGCCAGGCAATTATTAGATTTACTTGTTTGTAGCCACTTAATAATCTTAACTTTTTCAGGAAGTAATCTATCTGTAGATTCGCTTTTCTTATTCTTGTTGAAAATATTTCTGGGGAAGATCTTTACACAGCTACTGTTTTTCAAACAATTTACTCATGATTTTACTGAACTTGCCGATATCACTTAATACGACCCAATTTTTCAATCACCAGTCTACCTGGTGTGGGAGGCACTATGAACGCATGGATAGCCTCGATAATTCAGCTCGCTCTGCGAGCCATCGGTCTAAAGTCCTTAGACAAACAATATTTTGTATCTTATATCTTGATTTTTGCCATGGCTGGTCTGACGGTGGGCTCTCTGTTCATCAGTCTTGGATCTGATGCGACAGGAATAAATGTGGCTGGCAGGCAGCGCATGTTAAGCCAGCGGGTAGCGAAAGAGGCGCTGCTCGCTGCTCAGGCTGTCGAGTCCCGCACTACGGTTAACAGCACTATTGTGCTTTTTGAAAATTCCCATAAGAACCTTCTCAATGGCAATGAAGAGAAAGGTATTCAGGCGGTAAGCGACCCTGCAATCCGTAGCCAACTGGATAAAGTTGACGGTCTATGGAAAACCTATAAGAGATCTATTAATGCCTACCTGGATGGACCTTCAGCGGAAGGGCTGAGGGCGATACACGAACAATCTCCAGTTGTTTTGAAGGAAATGCACAAGGGCGTCAACATGATGGCATCCGCAGCCAATGATGCGGTACAAACTCAGCAGATATTCACGTTGGTGCTGGCTGGCGGTATCGTGCTTTTGGTTTGGCTCGGACGCGTGTTCGGTACGGCGATCCTGATGAAAAATATCGAACAATTAAAAGAGCGACTCGTGGCTGTTGCGCAAGGTGACTTTTCACGTCCGCTGAAAGTCATCTATACCGATAATGAGATAGGTGAAACTTTTACTGCCTACAATACAATGCTGAGTCAGGTTGGAGAGGTTGTTAATAGCGTTGACCACACAACAAAGCAGGTTCAAGTTGGCACCGAGAAAGTGGCGAAGACACTGCAAGACACCAACGATGGCGTTCGATTACAGCATGATGAAATAGAGCAGGCTGCCACAGCGATGAACCAGATGGCTGCCACCGTGCAGGAAGTGGCCAGAAATGCGACGCAAGCGGCAGACGCGGCCCATTCTGCTGATACAGAGGCAGGCTCCGGGCGCACTATTGTTGCCGAAACGATTACCAGTATTGATACCATGGCTAAGCAGTTGGAAGAGACATCAGAGGTCATGAAAAAGCTGGAAAAGGACAGTCAGGAAGTCGGCCAGGTGCTTGAAGTGATCACCGGGATTGCCGAGCAGACCAATTTGCTTGCGCTGAATGCAGCCATTGAAGCCGCACGTGCGGGTGAGCAAGGACGTGGTTTTGCGGTTGTTGCTGATGAAGTCAGAACGCTGGCTAAACGGACCCAGCAATCTACCGAGGAAATACGTCAAATTATCGAAAGACTACAAGGTGGTACCAGTGAAGCCGTTCAAGCCATGAGTTCAAGCAGGGATCTTGCGCAAAATAGTGTTGAGCAAAGTGGTGAGGCCAATCAGGCGTTGGATAAGATTGTATATGCGGTATCGAGCATCAACGAAATGAATGTCCAGATAGCAACCGCGGCACAAGAGCAAAGCAGTGTGGCGGAAGAGATAAACCGAAGCATTTCCCGTATTGCAACAGTAGCGGACACGACGACACACGCTGCCAGCGAAGCGGTGAATTGCACGTCATTGATTCAGCGTTCTATGTGTCAGTTAAATGAGTTGATATCTCGATTCACAGTAGGCAGTCGATGATCAGGTGATTGCCCGGCAACCCAATATATTTCGTTGCCGGGTTAAACAGAGGGGGCAGCTTGTTGTTGCAGAGTGTGGTCTTTTAATAGATCCCAATATTTTGCACGATAGCTTACTTTTTTAGTTTGATGACGAGGCTGGCAATGTTGTTTTCATTGGCCTGACGGCGTACGGCATTGAGTTGTCTTTGGGTCTGGTATGGACCACTGCGTACCCGGTGGAAAGTATCCCGGTTGTTAATGCTGACCTTCTGTATCTCCGCCTCGATGCCGATCAGTGCCAGCTTTGCTTTCATGCGGTCGGCGTCTTCATATTTTCGGAATGAACCCATCTGCAGTATATAGGAAGTGCCGTCCTTGACGGCGGGTGTTGGTGTTTCCGTCTGGGCACCGGACGGTTCTGTGGCTTCCGGCGCCATCAGCTCCTCATCGGGGATGACAACTTCCATTTCCGGCAAAATCGTATAGAACTCGAACGTCGGTTTGGGTGCATTTGATTTGGTCGAAGTGGATGTTGTACCCGGTTTGGTGACGCCGGGGACAGTGGCATTGCCGAGATCACCACCCAGTTTGAGCCACAGCAGACCGACGACGAAGGCGCCGGTGATGGCACCACCAAAAAACCAGATGCTGCAGCTGCTGTGGCCCCGGCTCTTCTTTTTAGAGCCGGCACGGTGTTTATAGTCCGCCATGGATTACATCTTCTCCGGCGCGCTGACGCCTAACAGGTTCAGACCGTTTCGCAAGACTTGACGGGTCGCCAGGATTAACTGGAGACGGGCATCGCGAAGCGCTGTGTCGTCTATCAGGAACTTGTGCGCGTTGTAATAGGTATGAAAATCATTGGACAACTCACGCAGGTAATGGGTCAGCGTGTGAGGTTCTTCATTCAATGCCGCTGCCTCGACGATCTCCGGGTAGCGTGACAGGTTGGCCATCAGATCTTGCTCATGTGACTCATTGAGCCGGCTGTAGTCGATGGCAGCAGGATTGGTTTCGAATGTGATTTTTTGCTCCGCTGCCTGCAACAGCACGCTGCAGATTCGTGCATGGGCGTACTGTACGTAGTAGACAGGATTATCGCTCGATTGGGATTTGGCCAGATCGAGATCAAAGTCCATATGCTGTTCGCATTTGCGCATGACATAGAAGAAGCGGGCGGCATCTGCACCTACCTCCTTGCGTAGCTCCCGCAGTGTCACAAACTGGCCGGAGCGTGTCGACATCTGT
Organism: Candidatus Thiodiazotropha sp. (ex Monitilora ramsayi); assembly: GCA_025655575.1. GTDB lineage: Bacteria > Pseudomonadota > Gammaproteobacteria > Chromatiales > Chromatiaceae > Thiodiazotropha. The sequence continues at coordinate 324,913 of JAHXIP010000001.1, forward strand.
ACCTTTTCACCCCCTCGGTAGAGGATGGCGAACTGTACCAGCAGGACATCGAGTTTTGTGGGATCGTCACCCAATGCCTGCAGGGCAGCCTTGACCCGTGGCACATAACCGTGATGATCTGCGCCCCAGACATCGATAACGCGCGCAAAGCCTCGCTCTAACTTGTCCATGTGATATGCGATGTCGGAAGCGAAATAGGTGGTCTGACCATTGTCACGCACGACCACCCGGTCTTTCTCGTCACCAAAGTCGGTGGAGCGGAACCAGAGCGCTCCGGCCTTTTCGTAGAGATAGCCTCTGGCGCGCAGTCGTTCGATGGCTTTGTTCACAGCGCCGCTTTCGGTGAGGCTGCGCTCGGAGTACCACTGGTCGTAATTGACGCCGAAGAGAGAGAGGTCGTCGCGGATATCGTCCAGGATGGTGTTCAGCCCCAGCTCGAAGACAAAACGATAGCGGTTGTCTCCCAGGAGTGATTTGGCGCGCTCGATCAAGCCGTCGATATGGGCCTCTTTGTCACCGCCGGCGGGCTCGTCAGCGGGGATGTCCTTGAAAATCTCTTCTGTCGTGTGCTTATAGGCCTCAGCGTGGTCCCGGTGCAGGGTGGCGGCAATATCCCAGACGTAGTCACCTTTATAACCATTGGCAGGGAATGTCAGCGTTTCATCACACAGCTCCAGATAACGCAGCCACACCGAAGTGGCGAGGATATCCATCTGCCGGCCGGCATCATTGACGTAGTACTCCCGATGTACCTCGAAGCCCACCGCGGAAAGCAGGTCCGAAACCACGGAACCATAGGCCGCGCCACGGCCGTGGCCCACATGCAGCGGTCCCGTGGGATTGGCAGAGACGTACTCCACCTGTACTCGCTTGCCCGCACCGATCTGGCTGCGGCCGTAGTCGTGGCCCTGCTCCAGAATATAGGGAATCAGGCGATGATAGGCAGTGGATGCCAGGTGAAAATTGATAAAGCCGGGACCGGCAATCTCACAGCGTTCCACCAGATCGGAGGTGGGCAAGGCCTCAAGTATTGCCTGAGCGATTTCCCGGGGATTTTTACGCGCCGGTTTGGCCAGAACCATCGCCACATTGGTCGCAAAATCACCGTGGCGGCTGTCACGGGTGCGCTCAATTTTTGGGCTTGGCAGGGCGTCCTGCGGGAGGAAACCGTCGCTGGCAAGCTGTTGCAGCGCGGCGGAAACCAGTTGCTCGATCTGCGTCTTCATCTCGGTTGTCTTAAGAGCTGTTACAAGGGCGGCAAGGATAACAGGAATTGGCCTCCTCAGGGGAGTGCACCTGTCAGAAAGGATTCATTCTATTGTCATGCATCTGTCACCCGGCCTGCCTAGACTTTCCCGTCATGAAACTGGAGAAAGAGAAGATGGCCGTAGAGAGAAGATACAGCAAGCGTAATCCGATGAGCGGGGATGTTTATATCCGTTACCGCAAGCAGCGGGCATTTCCGGCACAGGCGGTCAATTGTTCAAGTCAGGGTATCTACCTGAAAACCCAAAGCTTGTCTCTGCTCACGGGGGCATTGGTGGAGCTGGAGATCTTTCGCGATGGCCGCTTATGGGAAATCATGGGCGTCGTCAGCCATTCGCAGGCCGATGGTATCGGTGTCATGTTCTGGAAACCCCAGCCTGACCTATATGAATCGGTCATGGCGGTTAGTGCCCGACCCACTGGGATCACACAGCTTTTGCAAACTGAGCCAGTCGAAAATCATCTGTAATCTGCCTGAAATTAATGGGATGCTGTCATCGTTGTGTAACAAAGCTTCGGTTTAATGTGGCGCATCATGGGTCATGATGGATGCTGAGATGACAATGCCAAGAATTCTTGCGGTTGATGACGAGCCGGCTGTCGGTGAAATGTTGCGTTTCATCCTTGAGCAGGAGGGTTTTCAGGCCGATTTTGCGGAAGACGCCACACAGGCGATCAACCTGATCCGAAAATCCCGCCCCGATTTGATCCTGCTCGACTGGATGTTACCGGGCATGAGCGGCATTGAATTGGCCGGACGCCTGAAAAGCGACAGTGAGACTGAGTCGATACCGATCATCATGCTCACCGCAAAAGGCGAAGAGAGCGATAAGGTTCGTGGACTCGATATCGGCGCCGAAGACTATGTGACCAAACCCTTTTCCGCCCGTGAGCTGCTGGCCAGAATTCGCTCCATATTACGACGGGTTTCACCGTTGTTGGCGGGGGAGTCCCTGGAGTGCAACGGCCTGGTGCTCGATCCGGTGAGTCACCGGGTGACAGCAGATGAAGAAACCGTTGAACTCGGACCCACTGAGTTCCGCCTGTTGCACCATTTCATGACCCATCGTGAACGGGTCTTCTCCCGCAGCCAGTTGCTCGACCGGGTCTGGGGCACCAACGTCTACATCGAAGAGCGTACCGTGGATGTGCATATCCGCCGCCTGCGAAAAGCCCTGGAGCCGAGAGGGAAAGAGTCCGTGCTGCAGACGGTGCGTGGGGCCGGATACCGGTTTTCTGCCAAATCCTAACGGCGTCAACGCGACCGTAACAAAACTGTCATTTCTCCCTCATCGAATGGTCACATCTGCGACCTATTCTCTGCACAACTCAAGTTCAAACTAAATACCAAATCATCTGGTAATCATTATCTCTAAGAGGAGAGAAACGTTATGAAAAAGCTGATCTCAGCTGCGGTCGCCCTCTCGCTGACCGGTTTTGTTGGCATGGCATCCGCCCGCGATTACATCAGCGTGGTGGGTTCTTCCACAGTCTATCCGTTCGCCACCGTGGTGGCAGAGCAGTTCGGTAAAACCTCCAAGTTCAAGACGCCCAAGATTGAATCCACCGGTTCCGGTGGCGGTCTGAAGCTGTTTTGTGCGGGTGCGGGCGTTGAGCATCCCGATATCACCAACGCCTCCCGTCGGATCAAGAAGTCTGAAGTCGAGCGCTGTGCCGGCAACGGCATCAACGATATTATCGAAGTGAAAGTCGGTTACGACGGTATTGCCCTGGCCAACTCCAAGGCTGCCCCGCAGTTCTCTGTGTCCCGTAAGGACATCTTTCTGGCACTGGCCAAAGAGGTGCCGGATCCCAAGGCTCCTGAGGACGGCAAGCTGGTAGCCAATCCCTACCAGACCTGGAAGGAGGTAAACGCCAACCTGCCTGACATGGCGATCGAAGTGCTGGGTCCCCCTCCCACATCCGGTACCCGCGACGCCTTCGCCGAACTGGCAATGGAAGGTGGTTGTAAGAAGATCGGCTGGATCAAGGCCATGAAGAAGAAAGACAAAAAGCTGTACAAGTCGATCTGCCACACCGTGCGTGAAGATGGCAAGTACATCGAAGCCGGTGAAAACGACAACCTGATCGTGCAGAAGCTGGAAGCCAACAAAGGCGCCCTGGGTGTCTTCGGCTACAGCTTCCTGGATCAGAACTCAGACAAGGTACAGGGTTCGCTGGTTGACGGTGTTGCACCGACCTTCGAGCTGATCGCAGACGGCAGCTATCCGGTTTCCCGCCCACTCTACTTCTACGTGAAGAAAGCGCACGTGGGCAAGATCCCCGGCATCAACGAATACCTGGCTGAGTTCACCAGCGATAAAGCCTGGGGCGACGAAGGGTATCTGGCCGACAAAGGCCTGATCCCAATGCCGACTGAAGAGCGTAAGGCCTTCAAGAGCGATGTTGATGGTTTGAAAAACCTCAAGCTCTGAACCCGGTACTAAGCTGCAAGGAAGCGGCTGTTTGTTGTAACAAACAGCCGCTTTTTTTCTACTGGAAGTTGTAATGCATACCTCCACACTGATTATCGTACTGCTGGGACTGATGTCCCTGGCGTACTACATGGGCAGAAAACGTTCGCTCAACCTGGTTTCCGGCCGGGTCAGAGACCTGCATTCGTTGCCGTCCTACTACGGACTGCTTACCGCACTCTGGTGTGGGATACCGGCAATACTGCTGCTGGTTGTCTGGATCTCTTTCGAAGGGTCGGTAGTGACCGGCCTGGTGGTGGATTCGCTGCCGCAGGAAACGCAAAACCTGCCGCCGGAACGCCTGAACCTGGTCCTCAACGATATCCGCAATCTTGCCACAGGCGACATAGTCTCCACTACCGTGGACGAGAATATGCAGCAGGCGGCAGATCACTACGCCAGACTGCAGGGCATCAGCCACATGGCTATGTTTGTGGCAGCGCTTTCGCTGGCGATCCTGGCCGGCTTTATCGCTCACCGTTCCATCAGCCGACAGCAACGGGCGAGAAATCGCGTTGAGAAAGCGGTGAACTTCTTTCTCCTCTCCAGTTCTACGTTGGCCATATTTACCACTATCGGCATTGTGTTGTCGGTGTTGTTCGAGTCGCTCCGGTTCTTTCAACAAATTCCGGTCACAGATTTTATTTTTGGTCTGGAGTGGTCACCTCAGACCGCCATCCGGGCCGATCAGGTGGGCTCTTCGGGGGTCTTTGGCGCCATTCCCCTTTTTGCCGGTACTTTCCTGATTACATTGATTGCGATGGTCGTTGCGGTACCGATCGGGTTGTTGTCCGCCATCTATATGGCTGAGTACGCAGGTCGCCATTTTCGCAGTCTGGCCAAGCCGGTGTTGGAAGTATTGGCAGGCATACCAACCGTGGTTTACGGCTTCTTCGCCGCCCTGACGGTTGCCCCCTTTTTTCGTGACTTGGGAGCCTCGTTGGGTTTGGGTGTCTCTTCCGAGTCGGCCCTGGCGGCAGGTGTGGTCATGGGTATCATGATCATTCCCTTTGTTTCATCCCTCTCTGATGATGTTATCAATGCGGTGCCGCAGGCTATGCGGGACGGTTCCTACGGTCTGGGTGCTACCCGTTCAGAGACCATCCGTCAGGTGATCATTCCTGCAGCGCTGCCCGGCATCGTGGGCGGTGTTCTGTTGGCGGTGTCACGTGCCATCGGCGAAACCATGATCGTGGTGATGGCGGCTGGGCTCTCCGCAAATCTCACGGCCAATCCGCTTGAAGCGGTCACCACCGTTACCGTGCAGATCGTCACCTTGTTGGTCGGCGACCAGGAGTTCGACAGTGCCAAGACCCTGGCCGCATTCGCCCTGGCCCTGGTGCTGTTTGTCATCACCCTGGCCCTCAACATGATCGCACTGCATATCGTGCGCAAATATCGTGAACAGTATGAATAATCAGCAGCAACAGCATGAGCGGAGCATGACGCGGGTCGAGAAGAGTCTGGCACGCCGCTATCGTCAGGAGAGAAACTTCAAGCGGCTCGGATTGGGTGCCATTCTGCTGGGGCTGCTTTTCGTTTCGTTCCTGTTTATCAGCATCTTTGCCAATGGTTACACAGCATTCCAGCAGACCTTCATCAAACTGGATGTGTTTTACGATCCTGAGATGATCGCGCCGGTGGGAGAGACCGATCCCGATGTGCTCTCTGCCGGTAACTATGGTGGGTTGGTCAAAGCGACCATGCGAGAGCTGTTTCCCTCTGTGACCAGTCGTCGAGATAAGAAGAAACTCTACGGGCTGATCAGTACCGGGGCCAGGTTTCAGATCCGTGAACGGGTCATGCAGGATCCTTCGGTAATCGGTCAACGGGAGAGCATCTGGGTACCTGCGGATGATGACGTGGATATGTTGATCAAGGGACATATCGATTTGAACCTGCCTGAAAGCGACCGGCGTATCAAAGATGACCAGCTGTCCTGGATTCAGGGAATGCAGGAGGAAGGGCGTGTCGAGAAGCGTTTCAATACCACTTTCTTTACCGCTGGTGATTCGCGCGAACCGGAGCTCTCAGGTATCAAGGGTGCGGCCGTGGGTTCTTTCTTTACGTTGCTGATCTGTTTGGCTATCTCTTTTCCGGTGGGTGTGGCAGCAGCGGTCTATCTGGAAGAGGTTGCGCCGAAGAATCGATGGACCGATCTCATCGAGGTCAACATCAATAACCTGGCCGCTGTGCCTTCTATCGTTTTCGGTCTGCTTGGTCTGGCGGTCTTTATCAACTTCTTCGGACTGCCTCGTTCGGTGCCTCTGGTGGGTGGACTTGTACTCGCCCTGATGACGTTGCCGACCATCATCATCGCCAGCCGCGCTGCACTGAAGTCGGTGCCCCCTTCAATTAGAGAGGCGGCCTTAGGTGTAGGTGCGTCACCCATGCAGACAATCACCCATCATGTGCTGCCTTTGGCGTTGCCCGGCATGCTGACCGGCACCATCATCGGTATGGCTCAGGCACTGGGTGAGACGGCCCCGCTGCTGATGATCGGCATGGTGGCTTTTATCGTGGATATCCCCGGTGGCGCAATGGACCCTTCGGCGGTGCTGCCGGTGCAGATCTATCTCTGGGCAGACAGCCCTGAGCGTGCATTTGTCGAGAGAACGTCGGCAGCCATCATGGTGTTGCTGGCCTTTTTGATCAGTATGAATCTGTTGGCCGTTTGGCTGAGAAAGAAATTTGAGCGTCGCTGGTAAGCGTGACGCAAGTGAGGTGTAAGGTGGATGAAGTGATCAATCGTAATAGCACGATTGCCCGTGAGCTAAAGGCAGGCTCAGGTGCAGAGGTCGGTATGCAGGTTTTAAACGATAGCCAAAGTAGCGGCACCGTTGGCGATATCTATGTGGATGATCCCCGCATGACCTGTCGTAACGTCAATGTCTATTACGGCGACAAGCAGGCGATATTCGATATCGATCTTGATATCGCCAAGCACCAGGTAATCTCCATGATCGGTCCGTCCGGTTGTGGCAAGTCGACCTTTCTGCGTTGCCTCAATCGCATGAATGACACCATCGACATCTGCAAGGTCACCGGCCAGATCAAGATGGAGGGTCAGGATATTTATGACGGCGGACTCGACGTGGTGCCTTTGCGTGCCAGTGTCGGCATGGTGTTCCAGAAGCCAAACCCATTTCCCAAGTCGATCTACGACAACATCGGTTATGGCCCGAGAATTCACGGACTGAACGACGACAAGGATCATCTCGATGAGATCGTCGAGACCTCGCTGAAAAAAGCGGGTCTCTGGGAAGAGGTCAAGGATCGTCTCGACCAGCCGGGTACCGGTCTCTCCGGTGGGCAGCAACAGCGCCTCTGTATTGCCCGCGCCATTGCGGTGAGCCCGGAGGTGATTCTGATGGACGAGCCCTGTTCGGCACTCGACCCCATCGCCACGGCAAAAATCGAAGAGTTGATCGATGAGCTGCGCGAGAATTATACGATCGCCATCGTCACCCACTCCATGCAGCAGGCGGCACGGGTGAGTCAGCGCACGGCCTATTTTCATCTGGGCAAATTGATCGAAGTGGGAGAGACAGACCAAATCTTCACCGCCCCGCGACACAGATTGACGGAAGACTATATAACCGGCCGCTTCGGCTGATGGTGAGCAGAGTATGAATGAGATGATTAGCGGCCATACCGTAAAGGCCTATAACCAAGAGTTGAAGACCATCAACCAGCTGGCCATCAAGCTGGGAGAGTTGGGACTGGATCAGTTGCGGCGAGCGGTCAAGACCCTGAAGGAAGAAGATACCAAGGCGGCCGGCCAGGTCATCGACCGTGATCAGAAACTGAACGCAATCGATGTGCAGGCTGACGAAGAGATCATCCGGCTCATCGCCAAACGTCAACCCGTGGCCAAGGACTTGCGCGATATCCTCACCGTACAGAAGACAATCGCAGACCTGGAGCGGGTAGGTGACGAGGCACGAAAGATCGCCAATCTCACTATCCACTTTTTTAACAACGGCAAGACACCGCCGGGTAATGAGATTCTGCGCGATATCTACAGCATGGCGGAATTCGTTGACCAGATGTTGGTGCAGAGCCTGGAGGCATTCTCCGAACTCAATCTGTACAAGGCACTGGAAGTGATCAAGCGAGACGAGACGCTCTATGAAGAGTTTCGCGATGCCTTACGCCGACTCTCAACCTTTATCATGGAAGACTCCCGCAGTGTCGGTCACGCTGTTGATATTGTGCTCGCCCTGCGTGCATTGGAGCGCATTGGCGGTCATGCAAAGAACATCGGCGGATTCGTGATCTTCCTTGTCACCGGCAAGGATGTGCGCCATGAGGATCTCAATATGATTGCGGCGGAGATTGCCGATAGGCTTTGATTTTTTTTCGAGAGGGTGCGGCAGGCTGCACCCATAAAATCTAAAGCATCTCCATCGGATCCACATCGATAGACCAGCGGACCTTTCGCGCCTCAGGGAGTGTAATCAATTCAGGCACCCATTGGGCGAGCCATTGGTGCAGCGGTTTACGTTGAGTCGACTGCACCAGCAGATGGGCCCGTATACGTCCCGCCCTGCGTTCCATCGGCGCGGGTACCGGTCCCCATAGTTCAATCTGATCGGCACCGGTCAGGGACTTGCCTACGGCTGCTGCGCGGTGAAGAAACTCGATGGGATCATTCGCCTTGGTCGACTCCGCACGGATCAACACCTGGTGGGAAAAGGGCGGCAGAAGCGCAAGCCGCCGTTCCGCCAACGCCTCTTTGGAGAAGGCGCCATATCCTTGTCGTGTCAGAATCTGCATCAGAGGATGTTCTGGATGACGGGTCTGGATCAACACCCGCCCGGGACGTGCCGCCCGTCCTGCACGTCCCGCGACCTGCAGGATCAGTTGCGCCATTCTCTCCGACGCCCGATAGTCGGCACCGAACAGTCCCTGGTCCACATCGAGAATCCCCACCAGAGTAACGTCGGGAAAGTGGTGTCCCTTGGCCAGCATCTGGGTGCCGAGCAATAGCGGATAGGCCCCTGAACGAATGCCATCGAGGAGTTTTTCCAATGCTCCCTTGCGGCTGGTGGAGTCCTTATCGATTCTCGCCAGCGGCACCTCTGGAAAAAGATTTCCCAGCCGCTCCTCAATCTGTTCCGTACCCTGACCGATGGTGCGAAGATCGGGGCTGCCGCATTCGGGACACTGCTGAGGAACGCGGCGCTGATGACCGCAATGGTGGCACCAGAGCAAATTCTGCTTTCGGTGGTGGGTCATGCGGGCGTCACAGCGCGGACAGTCGGTCAGCCAGCCACAGGCATGACAGGTCAACATGGGAGCATAGCCGCGCCGGTTGAGAAAAAGCATCACCTGCTCTTTATTGGAAAGAGCTGTTCTGATCTCGTTGATCATCGCCGGTGAGAGCCCGCCATCCAGCGGCACTGATCGGATGTCGATGAGATGCATATCGGGCAGGCTAGCATCTGCCACCCGATTCGGTAGATTGAGTTGTTGGTAGCGGCCCTCTTCGGTGTTACGCAATGACTCCAGGGAAGGGGTAGCCGAGCCAAGCAACACCGGGCAACCGGCCTGCTGTCCCCGTACCAGGGCTAAGTCACGGGCGGAGTAACGAAAACCCTCCTGCTGCTTATAGGAGAGATCATGCTCCTCATCGACCACCACCAATCCAAGATCGGGCATGGGAGTGAAGACAGCGGAACGAGTCCCCAGCAACACTTGTTTGTTGCCGAGGCGCAGATCGTGCCAGACCGCTTCACGCTCGCCATCGGCCAGCGCGGAATGGAGCAGGGCAACCCGGTGGCCGAGACGTTGCCTGAAACGATCCATCAGTTGCGGGGTCAGGCCGATCTCCGGTACCAGCACCAGCGCCTGTCGTCCCTGAGCCAGAACGGCTTCGATAAGACACAGATAGACTTCGGTCTTCCCGCTGCCGGTCACACCGTTCAAAAGAAAGGGTATGAATTCGTTCAGCCTGGCGCTGACCTGATCGACGGCAGCCTGTTGGGCGGGGTTAAGCGGATGCCGATGTTGTTCGTTTTCATCGCTTTGATTCGATGGCACCAGATGGCAACGCTCAATCCAGCCCCGCGCATTGAGACTGCGCAAAACGCTATCCGAAGCACCTGACGACTCGATGAGTTCAGCTTTTAGTAACCCATCAGCATGGACCGACAAGGTCTGCATCACTGCCAATTGCTTGGGTGCGCGGGAGAGCTTGGCAATATCAGCCTGCCGTCCGGTGGCTGACAGTCGCCATGCCTCGGGCCGGGCCAATGAGATCGCTCGCGTCTTGCGAAGATTGACCGGCAGGGCCTGAAAGACCACATCCCCCAGCGGGTGCTGATAATAGTCCGCTGCCCACTGCAGCAGCCGCATCTCCCTCTCGTTCAGCAGCGGCCCGTCGTCGAGTTGCCGGGTAGCCCGCTTGAGACGCTCCCGGGGTAGTTCGCTGCTGTCGCTGATACCGATCAAAAGACCGGTTCGGCCACCCCTGCCGAAGGGTACCTGGAAGCGGGTGCCGATAGCCGGCAACTGAGACATGCCCGCGGGCATCAGGTAGTCAAACAGGGTGCGTAAAGGACCGGAGAGGGCGATGCGGAGTATGGGCTCAGAAACCATGGCGGGACTGTATCATGGTTGCAAAAAAATCGGTCTAAAAATGGTTAAGTGATTGTCCTGACATGGGAAAAGGGTTTTTCCACAGATCATGTGGATAACTTTGTGCATAATATCCTGTGATAGCCGTGAAAGTGTTGTTTGTATTGGAGTTGTGTTGAATTGACCAAATATTTAGCAACTTTGTTAAGTTCTTTAATTACAATGAGTTGCGCAATATTAACGCATGCTTATGGTGTGATAGGGTAATAACCATGAATGTTGTGTTGCAACAATCTTAACGATGTGCATAAACCTTCGGTCAATCGGTCAGTAACCACTTACATACCAGAAAAACAGAGCTAAAAACTCGGCTATTTCTTTGGTGTCGTAAAAAAGAGACATTCGGTCGGATCACCTGATATTCTGACCAGGGACAGACCGTCAAAAAGGAGCGAGGCCCATGCAGCCATGGCAGATCATCGCGGAACACATCGCCCAGGTCACCGGCACACCCTTCGACCCCCTGGAGCCCAGACATATCGGCGGCGGTTGTATCAACACGGCAGTTCGTCTGATGGATGGGGGTCGTGGCTACTTCGTCAAACTGAACAGCGCCTCCCTGATCGACATGTTCGAGGCGGAATCCGATGGGCTCCAGGCCATGTCGGAGACAGAAACCATCCGGGTACCGAAATCCCTCTGCAGCGGCATCGCCGACGGACAGTCCTATCTGGTGATGGAATATATCGACATGGGACACGCCGGCAGGGACGGCAGCGCCAAGGCAGGCCGGCAGCTGGCCGAAATGCACCGGGCGAATTGGACCAGCTACGGATGGCATCGGGACAACACCATCGGCTCCACGCCTCAGCCCAATAGTCCAAACGACAGTTGGATCGACTTCTGGCGCGAGCAGCGGCTGGGTTTCCAGCTCAATCTGGCGGAACGTAACGGCTACGGCGGTAGTCTGCGGCGGGGTGGTGAACGCTTACTCGAAGGGTTTCACGCACTCATCGACCACCAACCCCAACCATCATTGCTTCACGGCGATCTTTGGGGTGGCAATATGGCCTATGACCCGGAGGGGAACCCGGTCATCTACGACCCCGCCGTCTACTACGGTGACCGCGAGGCGGACCTGGCCATGACCGAACTCTTCGGCGGATTCGGTAACGCCTTCTATGATGCCTATCGGGAATCCTGGCCCCTCGAACCCGGATATTCAACGCGTAAGGTGCTCTACAACCTCTACCATATTCTTAACCATCTGAACCTGTTTGGCAGTGGTTATCTGGGACAGGCAAGTTCCATGATCGATCGTTTGCTGGCGGAGATTTGAGCACTCGTCTACTAGTTATATTTGGTATTTAAAGGAAGCTATTTAAATTAATCACTGAATAAGGTTCGCTTTAGAAAAAGGTCTTTTGAAGTCTTTTCTGCTAACCTCGATTCATCAAGGAAATCAAGTCCGGGCAGGGATGCTTTCATGTTTATCACCTCCCTGTCCATTTCAGTATTTGTACCTGTTGTACATTATGTCTAGTCAGAGAGATGGTTTAAAAGTAGCAGAGTTCTGGGGCATACCCATCTTTATACATTGGTCATTCCCTATCGGGGGGCTGGTGATTTCAGCTTATGCTGGTTTTGACCTATGGAAGGCATTCTACTACTCCATCGCCTACGTTCTTCTAATAGCAATTCATGAGTTTGGTCATGTCTTGGCTGCAAGAATGCTCAAGCTGAAAGTGTTTTCTATTCATATTTCTGGAATAGGAGGAAAGTGCTTCCTTGAGAAAGCAGACTCACTGCGTGGGGTAGCAATGGTGTACTCAGGTGGACTGTTCGCACAGATGCTTTTGTTTGCTATCACCTTTACATACGCTAAAGTCTTTGGTCTGCCCGACGCTGTAATAGGGCGATGTTTGATTATCACGTTTACAATAGTAAACGTGTTCATTTTTCTAGTGAATATTATTCCCTATAAATCGCCAAATGGGTTGGGTACCGATGGATATATGCTCTGGAGGTTGTTACTCCATGTCGTCAAAGGTCACCCTCATCCCATGCTAAATCCGCAAGGTTCTTCATTGGTGTTTGAGCCAGAGACTAGTTTGTTGTCAATTGAAGAGCTCAGGCCCAGTGGATTTTCGACTGGTATCGAGATACTTAACGATAATACAACTCCCATGGAGTTTGTTGTATTTATGCTGACAAAACACTTAGGCATCAAACAGGATGAGGCAATTTCACTAATGTTGGAAATACATACTCGAGGAGGGTTGTTGATTCCGCTTCGTTTGGATAAGGCAATTGAGGTATCTGTCGATATTGCGGAAGATGTGAAGACGGCGGGACATCAGCTCGTGTGTCGTGCTGTTGATGCCCGAGAATAAAAAGAGCGCTAGGATAAAGAAAAAAGGGGTCGGTGACAATTGAGAATTCAAAAATTATCATTTGTCACCGGCCCCTTTGGTCTTCAGTTTGGGACTTATGTGTAACCAATAATGAAAATGCTAACGCGGAATTCCAATATATTTTACCTCGAATCTCTAAAAGAGCGGTTGGAAGCTAACGGCATACCGACCGTGATCCAGGGCACTGAAACTGCAAGGATGATCATTCCTCGCTTTTTACTGGAGCCAACACTTTGGGTGTATTTAGATGGTCAATTAGAAGATGCGTTAAAATTAATTGACGACCCAGATCATGAGGTAACAACGGGTATTGATATTGCAGATTTCTACACTAAGCAACCAAGCGAAGATGATTTAAGGGCGGAAGTTACTCATACTATTGGCAACATATTCGCAATAGTATTATTTGTGGCACTTGTTGTATTTGTATTAACAAAAATCTTCTGAATGTTTATAAAGCATATAAACATATTTAACGGGAAGAGGAGGCTAGTAATAAAAAACTGTTCCATCCAAATAAGCTTCTATACTCAGCGTATTCAATGACAAAAGGAGAATACCATGGGCAAAAAGCAGGTTTTTCTCTATAGGGGCGCGGAAATCGACGTTGAATGGGACGAAAGACTTTGCATACATATAGGTGAATGCGGATATGCAAAAGGTGAACTTTTTGTTGCAGGAAGAGATCCCTGGTGTCAACCTGATCTTTCATCCCTTGGTGATGTAAAGGAGATAGTGGAACGTTGTCCAAGTGGCGCACTGGTTTACAGAACCAAAGATGGCCAGATAACTGAAACTGCAACGTCAGAAAACACCTTAACCGTAAGTTACCAGGGTCCCTATTTTTTAAAGGGTGATTTGGCAATAGAAAAATCACCTGGCGATATGCCTGGTGTTGAATTACGAGCAGCATTGTGTCGCTGTGGTTTATCAAAAAACAAACCGTTTTGCGATAATAGTCATGAAGGACAATTCAATGACTATGGTGCGGTAGGAGAAGCCGGTGAGCCTTTAAAGGAAACTGGCGGTAAATTAAAGATTACCCCATTAAAAGATGGTCCGTTCCTGTTATCGGGGAATGTCACGATCAAAGCCAGCAGTGGCCGTGCCGCCTGGCAAGGCAACAACGTGGCCTTGTGTCGTTGTGGTGCTTCGAAAAACAAACCGTTTTGTGATGGTACACATAAAACTATTGGGTTTAAAACTGATTAGTTATAAAGCTCACGTGACAAAAGGCGTCGGTTACCGCAATGTTATGAGTAAAAAGGAATTTAATCGTGTGGAATCCATTTCGTAAGAAACCATTGCTTACCAAGGAAGACGCTCATTTTCAGATTGAGTGTTATAAATGGTTACTTACCTACTTTGGCGGTGATGACTTTTACAAAGAATCACAGTTAGTACTACCTACCAGAGACTATTTTCCCTCTACTGTGGATTCACAGGAGTCTGCCGCGCATCAGACCTTTAATGAAGTTAAGAAATATGCAGGGATGGAAAAGTGGCCCGTTAAATTGGAAGCGCAAGAAGAAGATCCCAGCCTTCATGTTGCCCCAACGGTGGTTATCCAAAACGCTGAGCAAAGTCCGCTAGGCACATTCTCTGCTAAAGAAAACAACGAAGTAACTATTACCTATAACCCAAAAATAGTTACCGATCCAACACAAATGGTAGCCACATTCGCTCATGAATTGTCGCACTATCTAACTGGAACAGCACCAGAACCACCGCCTGGTGGTTGGGATAATTGGGAATTTGCTACAGATATCGGTGCTACGTTCTTAGGCTTTGGAATATTTTTAGCCAATGCGGCCTTCAATTTTTGTCAATACTCGAGTGTTGGCACGGTAGGATGGCAAACATCCGGTGGAGGGTATCTCACCGAAGCGGAACATAGTTATTCTTTGGCAATCTTTCTACGTCTTAAAGGTATATCGCCAGAGATGGCACTTTCTCACTGTGATACAAACGTTAAAGCATATCTCAAGAAGGCATTAAGAGAGCTTGATAGTAGCAATGTCATCAGTGATTTAAAGGGAGTTGCCTATGCACCGCAAAACTCATAACTAGTGGGCTAAATGTGCTCCCACGGAATTTAAACGGGGTTAGAGTAAAGTCCTCTGACCCCGTTTGTTTACCGAATAATACGTTAACGGGCCAAAACCCGTGATCAGTTTGCCAGCCGCTGTTTTATTCAGGTTCGATCTCAATCAAGGTCTCACCTGGGGTTACCGCATCTCCCTGCTTTATGAACACGCCGGTTACGCGACCGCCAATCGGTGCCTGTACCTCGGTCTCCATTTTCATCGCCTCGGTGATGAGAACCGGTTGGCCTGCGTCGATGATGTCGTCCTCTGCCACCAGCACCTCGATGATATTGCCCGGCATGGAGGTGGTGACATCTCCTTCTTTGGTTGCCTTGGGGCGTCGGGTGGCGATCTCCTTTTTTATCGCACCTTCGGCGCCGCCGGTCAGCACGATCTCGTCCAGGGTTTCGACGACCGCTTCTTCGGGTACGCCGTCCACTGTGAGGTAAAAATGGCGCTCCGATTGTGCCTTGTGGCCGGAGCCGGTGATCTTTACGTGGTAGGACTCGCCGTGTAGCACGATATTGAATTCGGTGGGCGAGTTCTGTTGGTCGTTTCCGCTCGGTAGGGGTTCGAGCGTCTCCGGTACCAGGGTGTCGTTGGCGCGCTGCTCTAAAAATTGACGCCCCACCTCCGGGAACATGGCAAAGGTGAGGACGTCTTCGTCGTTTTGCGCCAGTTCGCCGATCTCTATGCGCAGTTGGTCCAGTTCGTTCGGCAACAGGTCGGCGGGCCGGCAGTCGATTATTGCTTCTTTGCCCACCGCTTTTTGCTGCAGTTCACTGTCGACAGCCGACGGCGGCTTGCCGTAGCCGCCGTGGAGGTAGGTTTTGACTTCGTTGGTGATGGTCTGGTAACGGTTGCCGGTAATCACATTGAGCACCGCCTGGGTGCCGACGATTTGGGATGTGGGGGTGACCAGCGGCAGATAGCCCAGGTCCTTGCGTACCCGTGGGATCTCCTCCATGACCTCGTTCATCCTGTCCAGGGCATTTTGTTCTTTCAGCTGATTGGCGAGATTGGAGATCATGCCGCCCGGTATCTGGTTGACCTGCACCCGTGTGTCCACGCCGGTAAAAGCGCTCTCATATTGGTGATACTTTTTGCGTATCTCGTAGAAATAGAGGCCGATTTCCTGCAGGGCCTCAAGGTCCAGCTGGCTGTCGTAGGGGGTATTGCGCAGGGCGGCGACCAGGCTTTCGGTCGGGGGGTGGCTGGTCCCGCCGGACCAGGAGGAGATGGCGGTGTCGATATGATCGCAGCCATTCTCGATGGCTTTGAGATGGCACATGCCCGCCAGTCCGGAGGTACTGTGGGAGTGCAGGTGGAGGGGTAGATCCACCGCATCTTTCAGCGCCTTGACCAATTCGGCGGTGGCATAGGGGGTGAGCAGCCCCGCCATGTCTTTGATGCAGAGGCTGTCACACTCCATGGCAGCCAGCGCCTTGGCCATGTGGACGAAACCCTCCACCGTATGCACAGGACTGACGGTGTAACAGATCGTACCCTGGGCATGCTTGCCCGCCGCTTTGGTTGCCTCGATAGCGGTCTTGAGATTGCGCACGTCGTTGAGTGCGTCGAAGATACGGAACACATCCATGCCGTTATCTGCCGCCTTCTGCACGAAGGCTTGTACCACATCATCGGCGTAGTGGCGGTACCCGAGCAGGTTCTGGCCGCGCAGCAGCATCTGCAGGCGGGTGTTGGGTAGTGCTGCACGGAGTTTTCTCAGCCGCTCCCAGGGGTCCTCTTTGAGGAAGCGCAGGCAGGCGTCGTAGGTTGCACCGCCCCAGCACTCCAGGGACCAGTAGCCGATGGCGTCCAGTTGCGGACAGATCGGCAGCATGTCATCGGTGCGCATGCGGGTGGCGATGAGGGATTGGTGGGCGTCGCGCAGGATGACGTCAGTCAGTTCTATCTTTTGCATCACTTAATACTCGTATTCAAAGTCCGGCATGGGCGGCTACGGCCACGGCGAGGGCGGCGGCAAATTCTTCCTTGCGCCGTTTGTCGGTGTATTCCGTCAGCTTCGGGTGGTCTTCCACGAAGGCGGTGGTGAAACGCCCTTCACGGAACTCGGGGTGGTTGAGGATCTCCAGGTAGTAGGGCTTGGTGGTGCGGATACCGTCTACCACCATGTCTTTCAGTGCCCGTTCCCCACGGCTGATGGCATCCTCCCAGGTCAGCGCCCAGACGATCACCTTGGCGATCATCGAATCGTAATAGGGCGGTATCGTGTAACCGGTGTAGATGGCGGTGTCGGTGCGTACGCCCGGGCCGCCCGGTGCATAGTAGCGGGAGATGCGTCCGAAACTTGGCAGGAAGTTGTTTTTCGGGTCCTCTGCATTGACCCGGAATTGGATGGCGAAACCCCGGCGTTGGGTTTCGTGCTGTTTGAATCTCAGTGGCAGGCCCGCCGCCACCCGGATCTGCTCCTCGACGATATCGACGCCGGTGATGGTCTCGCTGATGGTGTGTTCCACCTGTACCCGGGTGTTCATTTCCATGAAATAGAAGCGTCCGCTCTCATCCTGCAGAAATTCCACGGTGCCGGCGCTGGTGTAACCGACCGCCTTGGCGGCGATGACTGCCAGGCCGCCCAGGTATTGGCGCTGGCCCTCGTCAAGTTGCGGCGAGGGGGCGATTTCTATCAGTTTCTGGTTGCGCCGTTGGATGGAGCAGTCACGCTCATAGAGATGGATACAGTTACCCTGGTTGTCGGCCAGCACCTGCAGCTCGATGTGCCGCGGGTTGACAATGCATTTTTCCAGAAACACTTCGGCGCGGCCGAAAGCCTTGGTCGCTTCTGAGATGACCCGCTCATAATTCCGTTGCAGATCCTCTGCCGAATCACAGCGCCTGATGCCTCGCCCGCCGCCGCCGGAGGTTGCCTTGAGCATGACCGGATAGCCGATCTGCCCGGCTACCTGTAGCGCCTCGCCCAGGTCTGCCAGATTCTTATTGGTGCCCGGCGTCACCGGCACGCCTGCCGCCGTCATTGCCTGGCGCGCCTCGGTTTTGTCGCCCATGCGCCGGATCACCTCCGCCGAGGGACCGATGAAGGTGACGCCGCGCCGTTCGCAGGCCGCCGCGAACTCTGCGTTTTCCGAGAGAAAGCCGTAACCCGGATGAATGGCGTCACACCCGGTCTGCAACGCCAGATTGACGATATGGTGGATATTGAGATAGCCCGATACCGGGTCCGGTCCCAGGCTGTAGGCCTCATCCGCTTTCTTCACATGCAGTGAGTAACGATCCGCATCCGCATAGATGGCGACCGAGCGGATGCCCATCTCAGCACAGGCGCGGATGATGCGTACCGCAATTTCGCCCCGGTTGGCGACCAGAATCTTTCTTAACATCGGTTCTCCCAGTCGTTCGTCAATGACTGTTATGTCTCACAGACAGGCTTGTTTCAAGCAGCCGTTATTATCTGCATAAACGGCGATGTTCTCCAGTCTGTTTCGGTGGCATGGGATATCGACCTGGGAGGCGATCATCCCCCAGGCTGTTTTTTCGATGGTTTGCACCACCTCTCCTGTATGCGCTGGAATGAAGTAGTCCGGGAATTCGGTGCGCGAGCCTGGCCGACGAAGTGTCTGCTTCAATCGGTCAGGCTTGCATCTTTAGGGTTGTGCCGGCGGCTGCTTATGGCTGCGGGTTGATGAGTTGACCATCCCGCTGGAGATAGCCTTGTTCTGACAGCATGACAACTTGCTGATGGAATTGTTCGACTGCCACTTGGCTCAGTTAGACGGCTTGAAAGTACTTATTGTTCATCTGCGTGATCGGTTACTTGTATGGTATTCAAGTGTCCTTCAAACTCTTTAAGAATAAGTTCCATGGGTAGAGCAAGGCCAAAACCCTCTGCACTAACATGTTCTGCAGCTTTTGCTGTATTGACGCCTAGAACATGTCCTGACTCATCAATTAAGGGACCGCCACTGTTGCCGGGTAAAATTTGTGTGTCGGTTACGACATAGTCATCATCGATACGGGTGATGATTCCACTGGTTACTGAATCCCTCATGCCGTATGGGCTGCCTACCGCAAATACTTTCATTCCCTGATGTACTGAAGATGCCTCTTGTGGCGGCAGAAATGGTGTTTTATAGCCATCAAGCTTGAGTAAAGCAAGATCGTGATCTTTACTGATTTTAATCAAACGAGCGGATAGTTTTGTTTCATCCTTAGTGAAGATGCGAAAGGTTGTAGCAAACATTGCTCGGCTGCTTTTTCTATTGAATTCTGAGCGTGCGTCATTAAAATTTTTACGCTTGATCTTGAATTCTCTCTTTATTTCTCTGTACTCCTTTGCGTCCTCGTCATACTCTTGTTTCAGCGCTTGGTATTCACTTTTTAAATCATCTCTTTGCGTGCTGGATGTTGCGCGATTGATAGCGCGTTTGTATCCTTTAAGCTGCTTTTTCATTTTTCCAATTGACACACCTTCCTGTCGTAGTACCTGTTCTGCATCCTTGTATGCCTTTTTACGCTCTTCCATCTTGTCATGTAGTTCCTTCCATTGGTCTGTTTCGGCGGGCCGAACAACATGTTTGTTGGTAATAATGTGTCCTTCATTTGAAACAAAAAATCCGGAGCCTTTCATCATTGGCGTCTCAATAGAAACAGCAGACAAAGTGGCCTTTTCGATAGGGTTGTTTGGCTGATACTGCTCTAATAGGTCTGAGTGAATGTCCTTTGATATGGTGTCTGGTTTGCTTGAGGCGATTGCAGTTTGGGTGGTTGCAGTACCCTGTGTTGGTTTGTCACTAAAGTGCCATTTTCCATTTTCATCCTGATACTTATAGATCTCAGCAAGAGCTGGGTTAGCTATAAGTGAGGCAATGACTAATACACTGAGCGAAATTAGAAATGAGGTACTCTTGTGTTTGGTCAGTGATACAGTATTTTTGTAAGACTTTGTGTTGAGGGAAGACATACATAATTACCTGTTCTTAACTCGAAAAAACCAGTTCATAGAATTATTACTTTTATCAATGCAGCGTATTCTTCATGTGCGCTGGACCTTCATGGGGTCTCTCTGAGGCTAAGGCTGTGTTCTATTGTTGCATGGGTGGCTGTCCCCCCATGGCGCCTGGATTAAAAGGCTTGCCGTTGACAGTCAGTTGCCCTTCTTTGAACGCCATGTTGGTCTTAATAAGTTGCCCTTCCCGCTGGAGATAGCCCTGCTCTGACAACATCGCCACTTGCTGCTGAAATTGATCCGCTGACGCTTGGCCACGCGCGCTGATCTCTTCGGGGGTGAGATCTGCATTTCTTGTCCCTGAAGGGAACGGGGGGTTGCGTAGCAGTTCCACGATCATTTTTTCCGACAGGGAAAGGTCTCCGGTGGCTTCAAGCTTTGCCAGCAGCATGAGGGGATTGGCCATCATCTCGAGGGTTGCGCCGCTGAGTTTTGCGCGGGCTGCCAGTCGCGCTTCGCCGTCGGGGTTGGCGAAGCTGATCCGGTCGAGGCTGAATTCGGGGTCGTTGGTGAGCAGGGTCTCGGCCTGCACCATCAGGTCGTCTCGGAAATAGGCGATCAACATTTCGGCGTCGCCTTCCAACAGACTCGGATCGCTGTAGATGGACATGAGTTTTTGATTGATTTCGGCCAGGGTGCGTGCATGCAGGTGTCTGAAAGACATGTCGAAGTGAACGGGGCCGAAAGACTCTTCACCAATTAACAGATTCTCCATGCCCATTTTGGTAATGATGTCGAGGTGATCGCCTTGCAGGGGAAGGTCAACATCGTAGACCAGCTGCTTTAAGATTACCGGCTCCATCTGGTCTTCGATGCCTGCCACACTGATGCTGCCGATGGAGAAGCGGCTGGTGCCACTGAACATGTACGGCAGATCTTCGAAGATTTGCTGTTGGTCCGCTTCGAAGACAAGGTCAGTGAAATTTACCTGGCTGCCCTTATCTTCCGAGACCTCCAGTTTTGGCGCGAGCATGCGCATGGTGAAGGACTTCATACCGGGTGAGAAATCCATGCTGCCTTCGATGCCTTCCCAGGCGATGTGACCTGGCTGATCAGGAATAGGCGTGTCGAATTTGGGGCTGCTGAATGTTGCCGTACCGCTGCCGTCGAATTTAATGACGGTGCGCTGTGAGTAGGCCGCTTTATCACCCAGGAGCTCGGCGAGCTCTGCCTTGGCTTCATCGTCCAAAACCAGTTCGGTCTCGCTCACGGCTGCTGCGAAGGTAGAGAAACCGGGGAAGGGCCCGTGCTGGATTCGGCTATGGAATGTCAGGGCCGGTAGCTCGTCACCCTCTTCATCTGGTGCAGCGGCCTGATTCGACATCGCGGCTGGCATTTGTCCGAAGAGTGAGAGGGTGACGGTCTCCTCTGACTCGAAAATACCACGCTGATAGTCGCGCGCTACTATCTTTAAATAGGGTTGGGAGGCTTCCATATTGCTGTATTGATCATTGATTGTCGCCTCGACATTTTTTCCGAGGTACCAGGCGGAAGCGGTATAGGCGACGGCGACCAGGGCGACGATCAGCGTCATGCTTGTAACTTTTTTCATGAATCTTCCTTAATTGATTGATTGCGTGTCGATCCGACTGGGGGGGATGAAGGGCGGAAGTTTGCCGCATCCGTGTGGCCGGTGGACATTATCCTAGCGGTAACTGGGTGCTGATGACAAATATGCCGGCTGTATCAGGATCTAATTTCTGATGAGGTGACGCGAAGGGAACCAAACACCAGGCAGGATGGACGCTGTCTGGGTAACCTGACTTATGACGGGGTGTACTCTTGCGTGTGGTCCGACAGATCATGAAGGTCGTGCTCGCTGACACCCAGGATGGCGAAGATTTGCTTCTGTGCGGTCATCAGGATGCTGCGCTGCTCCTCTTCGTGGGGGATGCTCTTGGCGATGGCAACGGCGCCCACCAGTGCGGCCAGGATCGCCCGGGACTTTTCGGCTACCGTCTCGCTGTCTGCCGCGAAGGGGAGCTTATTGAGTTTGCTCAGGGCGGTGATACGGGTCTCCAGCATCTCTTTGAGGCTGAGGTAGGATTTCTCGTAGAGCTTCTTGATCTCGTCGTTGTCGCTGCCGATGTCGTTGAAGAGTATAGCCTCAGGACCGGGTTCCTGAGGTTTTTTCGGGTCACGCAGGTTGAGATAGTCGGTTACCAGAGAGGTCAGGTGCATGATGGAAAAGGGGCCCTTGACCAGGCGTCCGGCCCGGCTGCGCTTCAGGGTTTCGATGAAGGAGGCGTTGTAGAGCGCCTCTTTCGATTCGAAGTGAGCATAGAACGCGCCATGGGTCATCCGCGCGAGTTTCATGATCTGGCTGATGGAGACCTTGTCGAAACCGTAACGGCTGAACAGTTCGGTGGCGGATTTCAGGATTCTGTCTTTGGATTGGAGCTTGTGCGCTTTGGAGTATGGCATCAGGAGTTTCCACCCGGGGCGGTCGTAAATATTATCTTGATCATATCTTGGCTCGGGCTAGTGTTTCCTTCAATAGTAAATTTGGAGGAGTTATGCATTCGCCCATCGTGATCACTGGAATGGGAATCATCAGTCCGCTGGGATGCGGAGTCAAGCCAGTCTGGCAGCGACTGACCGAAGGCCGTTCGGGTATCGCCCGCATCGACCGCTTCGACGTGGAGGATTTTCCGATCCGGATCGCGGGGCTGGTGCCCGGCGTTGAGGAAGATTCAGCAGCGGGATTCGATCCCGAGACGGTGATCGAGAAGAAAGAGCGCAAGAAGATTGACCTCTTCACCCTCTATGCCCTGGCCGCTGCACAGGAAGCCCTGGATCAGGCTGGTTGGGTGCCGAGCAGTGAGGCGGATAAGCAGGCTACGGCGACAATTATTGCCACAGGTATCGGCGGTTTTCCTGCCATCACCCAGGCACAGAAGACGCTGGATAGTCGGGGTCCCAAGCGGATCTCTCCTTTCGTGGTACCCGCCTTCCTGGCCAACATGGCAGCGGGTAATCTCTCCATCCGGTTCGGTTTCAAGGGCCCGATGGGATGTCCGGTAACAGCCTGCGCTGCTGGCGTTCAGGCTATCGGCGACGGGATGCGCATGATTCGCAGCGGTGAGGCTAAAGTAGCCCTGGTGGGCGGTGCTGAGGCCTGTGTCGATCCTCTCTCCCTGGCGGGGTTCAATGCCCTTAAGGCGCTCTCTACGAATGATACAACGCCGGAACAGGCCTCCCGTCCCTTCGATCGGGACCGTGACGGTTTTGTTATGGGTGAAGGTTCTGGCCTGATGGTGATCGAGACCCTGGAACACGCCGAGGCTCGTGGTGCGACGCCCTTGGCAGTGCTCAGTGGTTACGGTACCAGCGCGGATGCCCACCACATCACTTCCGGTCCTGAGGATGGCGCCGGTGCTGCCGCCTCCATGCGTACGGCGCTGACCATGGCTGGACTGGAACCGGGTGACATCGGTTACGTCAATGCCCACGCGACCTCCACGCCGGTAGGTGATCGAGCAGAGATTGCATCTTTGAGAAATGTGTTCGGAGATCAGGCGGGGCAAGTGCCGGTCTCCTCGACGAAGTCCGCGACCGGTCACCTGCTGGGTGCTGCGGGCGGGATCGAGAGCATCTTCACCGCACTCGCAGTGATGCACGATCTGCTGCCGCCCACCCTCAATCTGGACAACGTGGATGAGACCATGGCCGATCTCGATCTGGTGCCAAACCAGGCACGAAGTCAGGCCACTCAGCACGCGCTTTGTAATGGTTTTGGTTTCGGCGGTGTCAACGCCTCGTTGATTGTCAGCAAGCTTCCCTGAGATTAGTTGTTGGGCCGCCTGCTTTGGCCCAACAACACTCATCAAATCTGAATGTACGATATTTAGATACCGTGCATCTTACAATCTCCAGTGTAGTAGGGTGAGGCTCTGCAGCACCCTCTTTGTATGCCGCACTGTCTCCACAGTTTTTCCAGGGTAGAGATTTACCCGATTGTGTCAAAACTATAGACACCGGGTATGTGCTATCCGGGCTGGCTTTTGGGAGGAGAAGCAATGTCTATTAACGTGAATGGCAAGATCATTGAGCTGGATGAGGAGGGTTTTCTCGCCAATCTTGATGACTGGGATGAGGATGTGGCTACAGAGTTGGCGGCTGACGAGGGGTTGGAGATGTCCACTGAACGAAGCCTGCTGGTGCAGAAAGCGAGGGGGTTCTACCTGGATAAACAGAATACGCCCTCGACACGAGAGATCATTCGCATGGTGGCGGATGACATGGGCAAGGATCCGATCGAAGACAGGCGGTCCATCGACAAGCATCTCTATCTGCTGTTTCCCCACGGCCCGGATAAACAGCTGGCGAAAATTGCCGGTTTACCCAAGCCGTTGCCCTCCGATACCGAGGCATAGATTGGATCGGAATCGGATGACCTGGGAAATGATGTAGGGTGCGGCTATGCCGCACCAGCACCAGCCTGGATGCTTACATCAACGGGTTGAGCGCTTCGATGAGCCGCTGATTCTGTTCCGCTGTACCGACGGTGATACGCAGGTATTGTTCGATTCTCGGTTGCTTGAAGTGGCGCACGATGACACCGGCCTCTCGTAATCCCGCGGCCAGGTCATCTGCGTTCTTTGATGGATGACGGACAAAGATAAAATTGGCCGAAGAGGGAATGACCTCGAAGCCTAAAGCCGACAGTTCTCGATTGAGCGATTCCCTGTCATCGATCACCCGTTGCGTGGTCTCACGGAAGTAGGTGTCGTCTTTATAGGAGGCGACGGATGCGGCCAGGGCAAGCCGGTCGATGGGATAGGAGTTGAAGCTGTCTTTCACCCGGATAAGACCTTCAATCAGTGCGCTGTCTCCCATCGCCAGGCCGATACGCAGTCCTGCCAGAGAGCGGGATTTGGAGAGCGTCTGCACGACCAGCAGATTGGGGAAGTCGTTAATCAACCGGGCAGCACTCTCGCCACCGAAATCGATATAGGCTTCGTCGACAACCACCACTGAATCGGTGTTGCGTGAAAGCAGGCTTTCGATTTCGCTCAAAGGCAGCAGCCGGCCAGTGGGCGCATTGGGATTGGGGAAGATGATGCCGCCGTTGGCCGTATCGTAATCACTCAGTCTCAAGCTGAAATCATCCGCCAGTGGAACCGTCCGGTAATCGATACCGTAGAGGCCGCAGTAGACCGGATAGAAGCTGTAGGTGATGTCCGGAAACAGCAGGGGTTGCGAGTGCCGGAAGAGGGCGAAGAAGGCATGTGCCAGCACTTCGTCCGAGCCGTTGCCGATGAAGATCTGGTCTGGTTTCAGGCTGTGGTAGTTCGCCACCGTTTCGCGCAGTTGTAAACCCGTAGGGTCCGGATAGAGCCGCAGGCGATCATCTGTCGTACTTTGGATCGCCTCAATGACACGGGGAGAGGGTCCGTAGGGATTCTCGTTGGTGTTGAGTTTCACCAGGTCGTCGATCTTCGGTTGTTCACCCGGTATGTAGGGTGAGAGTTGATTGACTACCGGGCTCCAATAGCGGCTCATGGGTCTTTCCTGTTTATTGTGGTGGCGTGTTGGGCCTCCTGTGTCGGCCCAACCTACGTACGTCACTCTCATAGTAGACATTGGAATATATCGCAATGTGCGGAGAAGCGCAGGGGAAGTGCTTAAATCGAGACCTGTTTTTATGATGGAGTTGTTGGGCCACCTGCGTCGGCCCAACAAATCATGACATGCAGCGGCGGCTAGCTTATTGCTTGAAACGGTACTCCGCCGAACGGGCATGGGCGGTAAGCCCTTCGCCACGCGCCATCACCGAAGAGGTCCTTGCCAGTGTGTCTGCACCTGCCGATGAGGCCATGATCAGGCTCGATCGTTTCTGGAAGTCATAGACCCCCAGGGGCGATGAGAAACGGGCTGTACGCGAGGTGGGCAGCACGTGGTTGGGACCGGCACAGTAGTCGCCCATAGCCTCGGCAGTATAGCGGCCCATAAAAATGGCGCCCGCATGCTTGATGCGTTTGGCCATGGCTTGGGGGTCGGCTACCGAGAGTTCGAGATGCTCGGGTGCGATGTGGTTTGCCACCTCGATGGCTTCGTCCATATCTTTCACATGGATCAATGCACCCCGTACCCGCAAGGCGGTCTCGATGATCTCCTTGCGTTCCATGGTCGGTAACAGTTTGTCGATACTGGCGGTGACCTTACCGATGAAGGATGCATCGGGGCTGAGCAGGATCGACTGGGCGTCTTCATCGTGCTCCGCCTGGGAGAAAAGATCCATGGCGATCCAATCGGGATCGGTATCGCCGTCGCAGACGATGAGGATTTCGGAGGGACCGGCCACCATGTCGATACCGACTTGTCCGAATACGGCGCGCTTGGCGGTGGCCACATAGATATTGCCGGGACCGACAACCTTGTCCACCGGTGGCACGCTCTCCGTGCCATAGGCGAGGGCGGCCACCGCCTGGGCGCCACCGACGGCAAAGACCCGATCGACCTTGGAAACATATGCCGCAGCCAGTACCAGTTCATTCATCTCACCGCCAGGGGTGGGCACCACCATGATCAACTCTTCCACGCCCGCGACTTTTGCGGGAACAGCATTCATCAGGACCGATGAGGGATAGGCGGCCTTGCCACCGGGCACATAAAGTCCAACCCGGTCGAGGGGTGTGACCTGCTGACCCAGCAGGGTGCCATCGGGTTCGGTGTAAGACCAGGAGTCCATGATCTGGTGCTCGGCATAGGCATTGATGCGGTTGGCGGAGAGCTCCAGTGCGTCTCTCTGTGCCTGTGGGATGGTGTTCCAGGCCTGCTCCAGCCGACTCAGCGGGATCTCCAGGTCGGCGGCACTGGCAGCCTGCCAGCAGTCGAACCGGTTGGTGAAATCAACCAGCGCCGCATCGCCCTTTTCGCGGATGTCGCGGATGATCTGATTGACCGTATCGTTGACGGCGGTGTCAGAGACCGATTCCCAGGCCAGCAAGGCATCGAGTTGCTGCTGGAAGTCTTTGTCGCTGGTTGAGAGTTGGCGTATCTCGCTCATGGTCGCAATCTCTTTTGAAAATATGTCGGTGTATGCTCGAACTTCAGGAGTGATAAAGCTTAATAGCACAGCGTACGCAATGTGGCATGGCGTTCGCAATACGCGTTTGAATATTCACGTTTCAAACGTCATGCTATTTGTGTGCGCGGCCTTTTCATGGCCTGCATTGGGAGCTTAACTTGGATGCTGCTCGACTGCCTCGCGGAAAGCATCGATCAACTGCATCACCAGTCCATGCTTCATCTTCCAGGAGGCCTTGTTGACCACCAGTCTGGAGCTGATATCACTGATATGCTCCAGCGGCACCAGTCCATTGGCCTTGAGGGTGTTGCCGCTCTCCACCAGGTCGACGATGAGATCGGCCAATCCGACGATGGGGGCCAGCTCCATGGAACCATAGAGCTTGATGATCTCCACTTGTTCCCCTTTGGCAGCAAAAAACTGCTGGGCGCTCTTGACGTATTTGGTGGCGACTGTCAGGCGTCCCGATCTCTTTACGGCATCCGGGTAGCCAGCAGTCATCATGCGACAGCGGGCGATTTTTAGATCGACGGGCTCGTAGAGTCCTTCGCCGCCATGCTCCAGCAAGACATCCTTACCGGCGACACCCAGGTCTGCGGTGCCATACTCCACATAGGTGGGTACGTCGGTGGCACGGATGATGACCAGCTTTACCTGTTCATGATTGGTATCGAGGATCAGCTTGCGACTGGTCTCGGGATCATCCGCCGGTACTATGCCCGCATGGGCCAGCAGAGGCAGGCTCTGTTTGAAGATGCGACCTTTCGAGAGGGCGATGGTGATGGGTTTGTCGAAATTCATGGGTGTTTTATCGCTTTGCCGTGTCACGGTTACTCAACTGGGTAGGCGGTGGATCTCGCCACCGAGTCCGGCCAGCTTCTCTTCGATGTTCTGGTAGCCGCGATCGATGTGATAGATACGGTCCACCAGGGTCTCCCCCTCGGCCACCAGACCAGCCAGCACCAGACTGGCGGAGGCACGCAGATCGGTAGCCATCACCGGTGCGCCGGTCAGTTGCTCACTGCCGGTGCAGATGGCGGTATTGCCTTCCAGTTTGATCTTGGCACCCATTCGCTGCAGCTCCTGCACATGCATGAAGCGGTTTTCGAAGATGGTTTCGGTAACCACGCCGACCCCTTCGGCAACCGAGTTCAGGGCAGTGAACTGGGCCTGCATATCGGTGGGGAAGGCTGGGTAGGGCGCCGTGTGGATATCCACTGCCTGGGGTTGCCTGCCTTCCATATCGAGGGTGAGCCAGTCGTCGCCGACCTCGATCTTGGCACCTGACTCCCGCAGCTTTTGCGTCACGGAATCGATCAGTTCCGGGCGGGTGTCCTTGATCCGGATACTGCCACGGGTCATGGCGGCGGCAACCATGAAGGTGCCGGTTTCGATACGGTCGGGCAGAACGTTGTAATCGGTGCCCTTCAGTTCATCGACCCCCTCGATAGTGATGGTGGGGGTGCCCGCGCCGTAGACCTTTGCCCCCATGCAGTTGAGGCAGTCGGCCAGATCAACTACTTCAGGTTCGCGGGCGGCGTTTTCGATCTGGGTCGTGCCTTTGGCTAAGGCAGCGGCCATCATGAGATTCTCGGTACCTGTCACAGTGACCAGGTCCATGACGATACGGGCGCCGTGCAGCCGCTTGCATCTGGCTCGGATATAGCCGTTCTCCACATCAATGTCAGCCCCCATGGCGCGCAGGCCGTCGATATGCAGATTGACCGGTCGGGAACCGATGGCGCAACCGCCGGGCAGGGAAACATCGGCCTGACCGAAGCGGGCCAGCATGGGACCGAGCACCAGGATCGAGGCGCGCATGGTCTTGACCAGTTCGTAAGGGGCGCTGAACTCGGTAATGGTGTTGCTGTTGACCTCAATGGACATTTTCTCGTCCACCACCAGTGTGATTCCCATGCCGCCAAGCAGCTCCATGGTGGTGGTGATGTCATGCAGATGAGGCACATTACCCACGCGCATGGGACCGTCAGCCAGCAGGGTGGCGGCGAGGATGGGTAGCGCGGCATTTTTGGCGCCGGCGATTCGTACATCGCCAGACAGCGGATTTCCGCCCCGTATGATCAGTTTGTCCATGGTGCTTCGAGTGGTGGCGTTGAATAAAAAGTCGATCGCGTGGAAAAGACGGGGAATGATACCGAATAAAGAGGGAAAACGGGAGGTTTCTTCAGAATCTGGTTGATATTGGTAGTGAACCTGCCCTATTGTTCCTGATTTTTCACTCCAGAGATCTTGGTGGACTTATGCAATCAATCGGTTGGTATGTCATGCGGCTTCAGGCCATGTCGTTGGGCGAGGTGGCCTGGCGGGTTAAATCTCTGCTGAGAGATCAGCTTGACAGGGTAAGGGTGCCACTCAATCTTCTACCCCATGCCGGGGACGATGCTGCCGGCCCCATTGCTGAACTGCTGGGCTTTCGTGTGAGCGATATCCGTCTTGCCGCCTGGGCTGGAGATAACACACCGACAGACGTCGTTGAGTGGCGGAATGCGTTGGTTTCCCGCGCAGACAGGATCGTAACAGGGCATCTAACTTTCTTCGATCTGAAGGATAAGTTTCTTGGGGAGCCTATCAACTGGAACTACGATCATGGCGCCGGGAAGGAGACACCCCGCTTGCCAATTCAGGCAGTGGACTATCGTGATTTCAAGCAGAGTGGCGACTGCAAGCTGGTGTGGGAGCCTAACCGTCATCATCATCTGGTTGTGTTGGCGCGGGCCTACCGGGCCACTGGGGAGCGTCGCTATGCCGAGGCGGTGGTGCACCAGCTGGAATCCTGGATGGATCAGAATCCCTTCGGTTACGGCATGAACTGGCGAAGCCCGCTTGAACTGGGCGTGCGGTTGATCAACTGGGTATGGGCGGTTGATCTGATTCGGGATTCCGGTGCTTTAAGTGAGGATTTCTACACTCGCTTCAGACAAAACGCCTTTCTGCACTGCTGGGAGACGGCACGAAAGTTTTCCAAGGGTTCCTCTGCGAATAATCACCTGGTGGGTGAAGCGGCAGGTGTCTATGTGGGCGCAAGTTATTTTCGACGGTTCGAACACTCAGCTGCCTGGCAGCGAGAGTCCAAGGCCATCCTCTGTCGTGAAATCATGGCGCAGACCTACGAAGATGGGTGTATCCAGGAGCATGGCCTCGGGTATCAGTTCTTTGTACTGCAGTTCTACATCATCTCGGGGTTAGTGGGTCGTTGGATTGGGGATGAGTTTCCTGCGGAGTATTGGGCCCGTATCGAAAAAATGGTCGATTTTGTTGCCGCACTCTCGGAAGGTGGTGAAGACCTCCCGATGTTTGGAGACAGGGATGACGGTTATGTGCTCGACTTAGGCGATCGTCCTGAGAGTGTGGAAGCGCTGCTTAGTGTTGCAGCCATGCTCTTTGATCGACCCGATTTCAAATCACAGGCAAAGTTCTTTTCAGAGACGGCCTATTGGCTGTTTGGCGGCAGATCAGCGGAGAGATTCGAGAATTTGCCGATGAAGGCTTCGGAGTCTGTTGTCCTTGAGAGCCTGAGCTTTCCCGAGTCGGGTTACCATTTGCTGCAGTCCGGCAAGGTCGGTGAAGGAGCCGTCAGTCTTTTCTTCGATTGTGCGGAGCTGGGTTACGGTGCCATTGCGGCTCATGGCCATGCTGATGCCCTGAGTATCGCCCTACGCGTCGATCGCAGGGATGTGTTGGTCGATCCGGGCACCTATGACTACTTTACTTATCCCGAATGGCGTCAGTATTTTCGCAAGACTTTTTCGCACAATACCCTGATGGTCGACGGTCAGGATCAATCCGAACTGCAGGGCGCCTTCCTTTGGGGCAAGCGGGCGAACAGCCGTTTGGAGGCCTGGCAGTCTGATGGAGATGAAAGCGTCATTACCGGTAGCCATGACGGCTATACTCGCCTGCCGGATCCTGTGATCCATCGCAGGACGGTTCGGCTGAAGGGTGAAGAGAGTTTGCTCGAGATTATTGACGATGTGGCGTGCGCACAGGCACATGAAATCTCAATCAATTTTCAATTCTCTGAGTACTGTGTCGTCAAACCGTCTGATGTGAATACTTACAGAGTTGAGGTTGAAGGTATCAAACGGGTGTTGTTGTTCAACTTTCCTGACTCCCTCCAGTCTGAGGTTTTGCTGGGCAGCGAGGATCCTAAGGGGGGCTGGATCAGCCGGGGTTACCACCAGAAAACACCGGCTCCGCAGATCATCGTCAAAGGAAGGGTTGTGGGAACGAGTCAGTTCACTACCCGGATTACCATATCGAACTAAGAACAGCTGAGGGGTGAGCTAGCACACCCCTTGGCATCAGATTTCGATCAGCGGTCTGATTTCTCTGATACGGGACGCTCTCCCGAGATAACATCCAGAGAGAAGGCGTCACTACCCCGCCATCCGCCCACTGTCAGTTTTGATCCGGGTGGTTGGCTGGCAATGAGTTGCATCAGCTCCTGAGAGTTTCTCGGCTGGTCTTCGTTAATCTGGGTAATGACATCACCTGGTCGAATGCCTGCCTTGCTGGCAGGGCCATTTTCCAGCACACCCGTGACAAGAATACCTTCAGTACCACGCAGACCAAAGGCCTCAGCCAGTCTCTGTGTCACGTTCTGACCCTGAATGCCGAGCCAACCGCGGACCACATGCCCGGTTGTGATCAGCTGCTGCATGATCCCCTCTGCCAGGTCGATCGGGATGGCGAACCCAATACCCAGGGAGCCTCCGCTCTGGGAGAAAATGGCAGTATTGATGCCGATGAGTTCGCCGTTGGCGTTCACCAAGGCACCCCCCGAATTGCCTGGATTAATGGCGGCATCCGTCTGGATAAAGTTTTCGAAGGCGCTGATGCCCAGATGTGAGCGCCCGGTGGCGCTGATAATACCTTGCGTGACGGTCTGCCCGACACCAAAAGGGTTGCCGATTGCGAGTACCACGTCTCCCACTTCATGACCGCCTGATTGACCGAAGGGGATGGCGGGCAGTTGATGGTCGCTATCGATCTTCATCAGGGCGACATCGGAATCGGCATCAGAACCAACCAGACTAACATTGACGCTCTGGCCATCGGCCAGTACCACTTTGATCTCATCGGCGCCATCGACCACATGGTGATTGGTCAACATGTAGCCATTCGGTGTGACGATGACACCTGAGCCCAGGCTGGTATCCAGCCGCTGTCGCGTCTGTTCCGGCAACATGCGGCCGAACAGGTGCTGCAGTAGCGGATCCTTGAAACGCATGGCTTGAGATTCGGTAGTGATCGTGGCGGTAAAGATATTCACCACTGAGGGGGCGGCCCTTTTCACTGCTGCCGCATAAGAGACAGGACCGCTTTCGCGGGGTAGTCCTATAACACCTGTCGATGTGTTGAGTCGGGGTGCAGGTGGCGTGGGCTGTAGCATGTCCGGTGCGAGGAAAATGACCACCAATGCACCCGCAAGACCCGCGGTCAGTGCGGTTAGGAGAAGGGAAAAGAGTTTTCTCATTCGCATCGGATTGTTTAACCTACAACAACGGATTCAATATTGAGCAAACATAGCATGATTGATCTTTTGACGCTTGAGGCCTACTGCAACCAACTAATGGCGGTGGATGACTTTGATGACTATTGTCCGAACGGCCTGCAGGTTGAGGCGGGGGAGGCAGTGACTCGTCTGATGGTGGGTGTCACCGCCTGCCAGGCATTGATTGATGCGGCTTGTGAGTGGGAGGCCGATCTGCTGCTGGTACACCACGGTTTTTTCTGGAAGGGCGAGCCTGCTCCTCTGCGTGGTATGAAGGGGCGGCGCATTTCCAGCCTGATTAACGGGGGGATCAGTCTGTTGGCTTACCATTTACCCTTGGATGCCCATGCTGTTTATGGAAACAATGCTCAGCTCGGTGATCGGCTGGGGTTCGATGGCGCAGCCGCCGAGGAGAATGATGGGTTGGTGTGGACTGTGGAGCTTCCAGAGCCACTAAAGCCGGAATATCTTTCTGCAAGGATTGATCAGGCACTGGGGAGAACGCCTCTGCATATTCCTGGGCATCAACGTCCACTCAAACGCATCGGCTGGTGCACCGGTGCGGCCCAGGGTTATCTCGAGACAGCATCCGCCATGAGGCTGGATGCGTTTATTTCCGGAGAGGTATCCGAGCCGACAGTGCATTTGGCCCGTGAACTGGGCGTGGACTATTTTGCTGCAGGACATCATGCGACAGAGCGATTTGGCGTGCAGGCCCTGGGACAACATCTGGCAGAGCGCTTTGAGCTGGAATACTGTTTCACGGATATCGACAATCCGGTCTAATTGCGATTTTATAAACCGGGTTTTTAATCGCTCCTCGACGCGGTATCTATCAGAATATCTGCTATTCGCCTTGACCTGTCTCCTCTCAATATGCAAAATGCGCGGTTAATCTTTATGGTTTCTTAGTATATTCTAATGTCCTGAAAAGAAGGGCTGCTGACGGGCCGGTTTGGCCGCCTTAGGCAACTCATCGAGTACCCCGGGGAGTTCTTGAGTATGAGCGCAGATGGCGTTGATTTAAAAAAGCGGCGTACGCTTACGCTGGCTACCAGTGCGGTCGGGGCAGTTGGTGCCGGCTTCGCGATCTATCCTTTCCTTGCCGCCTGGGCGCCGAGTGAAAAGGCCAAGGCTGCCGGTGCACCGGTTGAGGCCGATATCAGTAAATTGGAGCCGGGTCAGCTGATGCGCGTTAAGTGGCGCGGCAAGCCTGTCTGGATCGTTAGTCGTACTGAGCAGAATCTTAGTGACCTGTCATCACTTGACGGTCAGCTGGCCGATCCGGCTTCTGATCAGACGAGTCAACAGCCGGATTACTGCAAAAACCCGACGCGTTCCATCAAGGAAAAATATCTGGTGGCTGTCGGCATCTGCACCCATCTGGGTTGCTCGCCCACCTATCGTCCTGAAGTTGCTCCTGCAGATCTGGGTGCTGAATGGAAAGGCGGTTTCTTCTGTCCCTGTCATGGCTCCCGCTTTGACCTGGCCGGTCGAGTGTACGCGGGTGTGCCTGCACCAACGAACCTGGAAATCCCCCCCTACCAGTATATCTCCGATACCAAGATCTTGGTCGGTGCCGACGGAGGAACAGCCTGATGAGTATGATGAAGAACTTTATGGGCTGGCTGGATGATCGCTATCCCATGACCAAGGTCTGGAACGAGCACCTGGCCCAGTACTATGCTCCCAAGAACTTCAACTTCTGGTACTTCATGGGCTCGCTGGCCATGCTGGTACTGGTGATCCAGATCCTGACCGGCGTCTGGCTGGCGATGAGCTATAAGCCAGATGCTGAGCTTGCGTTCGGTTCGGTCGAGTACATCATGCGTGATGTGGATTGGGGATGGCTGATCCGATATATGCATTCAACAGGTGCTTCGGCCTTTTTTGTCGTCATCTACCTGCACATGTTTCGTGGCCTGATGTACGGCTCCCATCGTAAGCCGCGCGAGCTGTTGTGGATTATAGGTGTGATCATCTATCTGGCGATGATGGCGACGGCGTTTTTCGGCTATCTGCTGCCCTGGGGCCAGATGTCTTACTGGGGCGCGCAGGTGATCGTCAACCTGTTCTCCGCCGTGCCGGTGATCGGTCCCGACCTGGGTGTCTGGGTACGTGGTGACTACGTCATCTCCGACGCTACCCTCAACCGTTTCTTTGCGCTGCATTTCCTGCTGCCTTTTGTGTTGGCAGCATTGGTATTCATACATATTGTGGCTTTGCACAAGGTGGGCTCGAACAACCCGGACGGCATTGAGATCAAGAAGGGCCCGAAGGGGAACAAGTGGGATGCCAACGCTCCCGCTGACGGCATTCCTTTCCATCCCTACTATTCGGTGAAGGATATCGCGGGTGTGGCTGGTTTTCTCTTCCTCTTTGCTGCGGTAGTCTTTTTCGCGCCTGAGATGGGCGGCTACTTTATTGAGCATCCCAACTTCGAGCCGGCCAATCCGTTGAAGACACCTGAGCATATAGCGCCGGTCTGGTACTTCACACCGTTCTACGCCATTTTGCGTGCGGTACCCTCGATCGCGGGTTCCGCTTTCCCCGGTGTGGTGGCGATGTTTGCCTCCATTCTCATCATGTTCTTCCTTCCCTGGTTGGATCGTAGTCCGGCAAAGTCGATACGCTACAAAGGCATGCTCTACAAAACCATGCTGTGGCTGTTCGTGATCGACTTTATCGTGTTGGGCTTTCTGGGTACCCAGCCGACCACCGACTTGTATAAGCTGATGGCACAGATCGGCACCTTTTACTACTTTGCTTTCTTTCTGCTGATGCCGATCTACAGCAAAATGGACAAGACCAAACCTGTGCCTGAGAGGGTGACCGAATGAAAAAGCTGATTGTCGTAATCCTATTAGCCGCGGCCCCCATGCTTGGATTGGCTGCAGGTGGCGGTGCGCATCTGGACGATGCAGATATTGATCTGGGTGATCAGGCCTCGCTGCAACGCGGTGCAAAATACTTCATGAACTACTGTCTGAGCTGTCACTCAGCCAAGTTCCAGCGCTACAACCGTATGGCGAAGGATCTTGGTCTGACGAAAGAAGAGGTGATCAATAACCTGATGTTCACCACCGATAAGATTGGTGACACCATGAACATCGCTATGACAGCAGATAAGGCAACAGAGTGGTTTGGTAGTCCCCCACCCGATCTGAGTGTCATCTCACGTGCACGTGGGGTGGACTGGATCTATACCTATCTGCGTAGCTTTTACCTCGACGCAGAGCGCCCCTTCGGCGTCAACAACATCGTTTTTCCCGATGTAGGCATGCCCCATGTCCTGTGGGATTTGCAGGGTGCACAGAAGGCTGTGTTCAAAAACGAAAAGGATTCTGCGGGGAACGATATTCAGGTTTTCGATCACTTCGAGCCGGTAACACCAGGTACTCTCAGCCCTGAGGCTTATGACCAGGTGGCGCGGGACCTGACCGCATTCCTGAGCTATATCGGTGAGCCGATTCAGATGGAACGCAGGCGCCTGGGCGTCTGGGTGCTGCTGTTTATCGCGGTCTTCTTCGTCTTTGCCTATCTGCTCAAGAAAGAGTACTGGAAAGACGTACATTAAAAGGCTTTTCGTCTGATCTCACAAAAAGGCGCACAGTTGCGTTATACTGTGCGCCTTTTTTCGTTCCATGACTTTGTCCGTCGGTCTGCGGTTTACAATCCGCGGCAACGGACTATTTGGGGAGAGGCTTAAGTAAATGGCGGCAGTTTCCAATAAACGTTCGGTGATGACTCTCTATTCGGATCCCGTGAACCCCTATTGCCATCGGGTCAGATTGGTATTGGCTGAAAAGAATATCACCTATGAAGTCGAGGATATCGATCCCCTGAATATGCCTGAAGCGCTGATGGAGCTGAATCCTTACGGTACGCTACCGACGCTGGTCGATAGGGATCTGAAGCTCTATGAGTCACGCATCATCATGGAATATCTGGATGAGCGTTTTCCTCATCCTCCACTGCTGCCGGTGGATCCTGTCTCCCGCTCTACCTCCCGTCTGCTTCTATATCGTGTGGAGCATGACTGGTACCGGCTGATGGATATCATTCTTACCGGTAAAAAGGAGGCAGCCAAGGCGCGCAAAGAGCTACGGGAAAGTCTGATCTCCACCGCGCCGGTTTTTGGGGCCAAGCCATTCTTCATGAACGAAGAGTTCACCCTGGTGGATTGTGCGATTGCGCCACTGCTTTGGCGCCTGCCTGAACTGGGTGTGGAGATACCGGCCAGTGCCAAAGGCCTACACAGCTATGCCAAAAATCTGTTTGATCGTGAGTCATTCCAGCAGAGCCTTTCCGAAGCTGAAAGGGAGATGCGTGGCTAGTTTTGAATTGCTTTGACCATGAGTGCCTTCGCCAATATGACTTCCAATCGTCCCTACCTGATCAGGGCGCTTTATGATTGGTTGGTGGATAACGGGCAAACGCCGTATCTACTAGTCAATGCCGAGCATAGTGGTACGGTGGTGCCTGGCAAGTTCGTCGAGGACGGGCGTATTGTCCTCAATATCGATCCCTCAGCAGTCTCCAGTCTGGAGTTGGGCAATGAGTGGATCACTTTCAGCGCTCGTTTTGGTGGCGTAGCTGAAGAGATTCTAGTACCACCCGCAGCTGTGCAGGGCATCTACGCCAAAGAGAACGGTCAAGGCATGCTGTTTCCCGACGAAGATGCCCTCAATGGCGACGGGCCGGATGATGATCCGGAACCGAACAAGCCCAGCGGGCGTCCGTCTCTCAAGGTGGTCAAATAGCACTTCTAGTTGGAGTGCGTTTCACTGATCCAGCGGGTTGTTATCTGTACTAGGTTCCGGCAGGTCAAGATGCAGACTGACATGCTGATTACCCATCATCACCAAATAACCGGTTCGGCGTCCCTGACCTTCGAGGCTGTAGTCAAACTGGTACGTTCGCCGCAGTTTCAAGCCACTGCGCACCCAGCGTAACGTTAAGCGTTGCAACGCCACAGTCTGATCGAGAAACTGCACGCCATAGCTTTCACAGGCTTTGCGGCTTATTCTGGTAGCAATTTCCCGGACTTTGAGGCTGTCTCGCCAGAACCAGATCAACATCATCAAGGCGAGCAGCAGATTCAGGGTGGAGTATGACATCTCGTGGTTTGGGGCTTGGAGGCTTGTAATGGGACAGATACGCATTGTAACGGGAGATATCACCCGGCTGAAAGTCGACGCTATCGTCAATGCCGCCAATTCCAGCCTGCTAGGCGGGGGTGGTGTGGATGGAGCGATTCATCAGGCTGCGGGTCCGCGATTGTTGGAGTACTGCAGATCCCTCGGTGGTTGCCCGACCGGAGAGGCCCGGATAACACTGGCGTTCGATCTGCCGGCGCAGTGGGTCATTCATACCGTGGGTCCCGTTTGGCAGGGTGGTGATCGAGGTGAACCTGAGTTACTGCGTGCTTGCTATGACAATTCATTCAGGCTCGCACTGGAGAATCGTATAGGTTCGATTGCCTTTCCGGCGATCAGTACCGGTGTCTACGGCTACCCCAAAGCGCTAGCCGTTGAGCTGGCAATTGATGTCATGCGGTGTCACGTCGATGCTTTTGAAACGATCATAGCCTGTTGCTTCAGTCGGGCGGACGCTGATCGCTATCGCATAAATTGTCCAGAGTGTTTGCTGGATGACGGGGTACATTAGTTGACACGTGCCATGTTATTTTTAACGCAGTTCAGTACAGCTTGGACGGATGAAAATGTTTACCTGGCTAGATAAAATCCCGCTACACATGGTCGCGTTGCCGGCAGCTTTTCTGGCGCTCGCGCCCTTTGTGCCGGAGCCTCATCTTTTAGAGAAACTCAAGATGCTGGGTGACGGGACCCTTCAGCGCCCACTCGATATCTTCGACTTGGTTTTTCACGGTTCGGGACTGATTCTTCTGGCTATCAAACTGATGAGGGGTAAGGGAAGCGGTCAGTCATAACGGTAAGATATGTGAGATTCCCTTTTTCGGTACCGCGTGCCCATCCTATCTCCATTCTCTGAGTGCGGAGCGCATGGAGCCATGGAGAGCCTGGCCAGAGGCTATTCAGGTTTCGCTGGACTCAGGCGGTCGAGGCGCAGACGCTCCCTTTCATCGAAGAGACGTCGTGAACCGATCCACACGGCAGCACTGGCACCAAAGCCGGTACCGGCAGCAATCAGCAGCATGATCAGGATCTGATACTTTGCGGCCTCGAAGGGGGGGCTGCCCGCAAGGATCTGTCCTGTCATCATGCCGGGCAGGCTGACCACGCCTGCTGCGGCCATTGCATTGATGATGGGGATGAGCCCGCTACGCAGGGCGTTGCGGCGAATCACGCGGATAGCCTCTTCCCAGGTATGGCCGAGTATCAGGCGCCCTTCGATCTCACGCTGCTGCTGCCAGGCGCTCTGGGTGAGATTATCAAGCGCGATGGCGATGCCCGACATGGTGTTGCCCAATAGCATGCCGAGCAGGGGGATGGTGTACTGGACTGAGTACCACGGTTCAGCCTGTACGATCACAGTCAGTGCAATCAGAGTGACGGTGAAAGAGGAGATGAACATGGAAAGGGTACCCACACCCATTCCCCAGGCGCCGATAAAGCGACGCTGCTGTCGCGCCATCACTTCGTAGCCAGCCACTACCAGCATGAACAGGGCAAGTGCAGCGATCAGCATCGGATGGGACTGGACAAAGAGAAATTTCAGCACCAGGCCGAGCAGACTCAGTTGCACCACCGTGCGCAGTGCGGCAATCAGCAGTCTTTGTCCTATACCCAATGAGAGCTTGAGTGAGAGCAGCGCCAATGCAAGTACCAATAACGCGGCAAGCGCCAGATCGATGGGCGTCAGCCTGATCAGCTCCATGATTTTACCAGTTGCCGATGCTTGATCACCAATGAACTGGTGCCGACACGGTGTTGTTGTTCGGGGTCGTGAGTGACCCAGAGTACGGCGGTTTGATGAGCTTTGCGCCACTGCGCAATGATGCTTTCGGCACGATCGATATTGGCCTTGTCCAGATTGGCGGTAGGCTCATCCAACAGCAGCACATCCGGTTGATTGGACAGCAGGCGGAGCAAGGCAAGACGCTGCCGTTCCCCGCTTGAGAGTCTATTGACTTGCCAGTCGCCAGTCTCGGCAGGTAGATCGAGACGTTCGAGTATCTCTCCGTCAAGCTTTGGGAAATGGTCACTGACCCGGTCACTCCACCAGGCGCTCTCCGCCGGTAATAAACCGACCCGGCGGCGCCAGGCTGGCGCGGTAATGCTGTGTTGTGCGGTATCGCCGCACCAAGCTTCTCCATCATGAGGATCGAGATCAGCAATGGCACGCAGCAGTCGTGACTTGCCGCTGCCGGATGGGCCGCTGAGGGTCACGCACTCGCCAGGCGCGAGCTCCAGATTGAACGGGTTCAGCAACGGTGTGGCAAACTGCTTGAGTACCAGGTTGGCCACTATTTCGTGCGCTCAAAAAAGAGATCCCACACGCCATGCCCAAGCCGCTGGCCACGCTGTTCGAACTTGGTCAGCGGACGTGATGCAGGGCGAGGTGAAAACTGTCCTGCACCGGCCTGGTTGCGAAAGCCCCGGTGTGCAGTGAGTACCTCCATCATGTGATGGGCATAGTTTTCCCAGTCAGTCGCCATGTGGAGTACACCGCCGGGTTTCAATGTTCGATGGAGTAGATCGGCAAACTCAGGCCGTACGATACGCCGTTTGTGATGACGTTTCTTGGGCCAGGGATCAGGGAAGTAGAGCAATACACGCTCGAGACTTGCCGCAGGCAGATGCTTGCGCAACAACATCATGGCATCCGTCTGCAGGATGCGGACATTGTCACACTCATACTCTGCCAGCTTGATCATCAGGTGGCCGACGCCTGGGCTATGCACCTCGACACCCAGATAGTTTTGTCCGGGATGTCGCTGTGCCAGTTGGGCCAGGGTTTCGCCGTTCCCAAAGCCGATCTCGAGCGTGACTGGGTTGGGATTGCCATAGATTGTTGAAAAGTCGAGCAGCTTGTCATCCAGGGTTAAACCATAGCGAGGCCAGAGCGTATCGAAAGCCCGCTGCTGAGCTTCAGTCACACGGCCCTGACGCAGGACGTAGCTACGGATAGGACGGCGCTGATTTTCTTGGGATTGCTCGTTCAGAAGAAGAGACCATCCACCGGTGATGAGGCTGAAGCAAAGCGCTTGGCCGGCATGCGACCAGCCAGATAGGCTTCGCGCCCGGCCTGGATCGCTTTCTTCATGGCTGAGGCCATCAGTACCGGGTTCTGTGCAGCGGCGATTGCGGTGTTCATCAGTACGCCGTCGCAACCCAGCTCCATCGCTACGGCAGCATCGGACGCGGTACCTACACCGGCATCGACCAGGATCGGCACCTTGGCATTTTCTACAATGGTGCGGATGTTAAGCCGGTTGCGGATGCCCAGGCCGGAACCGATGGGTGCGGCCAGCGGCATCACGGCAACGCAACCCATCTCTTCCAACCGCTTTGCCATGATCGGGTCGTCGTTGGTGTAGACCATCACATCGAAGCCATCGTTGATCAGCTCTTCGGCCGCTTGCAGGGTCTGTACCACGTCGGGGAAGAGAGTCTTTTCGTCACCCAGCACTTCCAGTTTGACCAGGTTATGACCGTCCAGCAGCTCACGGGCCAGGCGGCAGGTTCGAACCGCCGTCTGAGCATCGAAGCAGCCGGCCGTGTTGGGCAGGTAGGTGAATTCACTTGGCGGCAGGACCTCAAGGATATTAGGTTCGTCCTTGTTCTGGCCGATATTGGTGCGACGTACCGCGATGGTGACGATCTCAGCACCGCTGGTATCGATGGCGTCTCGGGTCTCCTGCATATCTTTATATTTACCAGTCCCAACAAGCAGGCGGGAGGTGAATTCGCGTCCGGCGACGCTGAAGCTGTCGTTGTGAATCTCGTTTGGCATCGATCTGTCTATGTCCGTTCTAGGAAATTGATTGTTAAGTGGGGTTGCTGGTGTCTGTTCAGCCGCCACCGACGGCATGGATAATCTCCACCCGGTCATTGGCCATGATGGGGTGGCCCTCGAAGCTGCTGCGTGGCACCAGCTCCTCGTTGACCTCTACCGCGATACGCTGGCCGGTCAGTTCAAGCAGTCCTATCAGGCCTGCCATATCCAGATTTGCGGGAATTTGCTTTTCCTCGCCGTTTAAGTAAATCTGCATCTTTATCCGATCTCTGTGTGGAAGCAGTCAAAGCATGGATTCTACAACAACTGTGATCGACAAAGTATGCAGAGTGAAAATTGAAGAATAATGACCCACGGCGAAAGCACCGCAGGGTCAAGCGGAGGGTGCAGTGGGGCAGTGGAATGAAGACTTAATACCTTTAGAGCAGGCAGGTACCCTGGATGGACTATTCTATCAGCGGGTCAAACGCACGCCTGACGGTATTGCCTACCGTAACTATGATCGCGAACACAAGCAGTGGTATGAGCTGACTTGGGGCGATATGGAACGACAGGTTGCTTGCTGGCGGCAGGC
Organism: Candidatus Thiodiazotropha sp. (ex Monitilora ramsayi); assembly: GCA_025655575.1. Classification (GTDB taxonomy): domain Bacteria; phylum Pseudomonadota; class Gammaproteobacteria; order Chromatiales; family Chromatiaceae; genus Thiodiazotropha. Next base: position 366,788 of record JAHXIP010000001.1, read on the forward strand.
CCTTTCCGGAGAAGCCCTTGAGTCTGGCGATCGGGTAGCGATTCTGTTGAGAAACTGCCCGGAGTGGGTGATGTTCGACCAGGCGGCGCTCTCCCTCGGGCTGGTCGTGGTACCGCTCTATACCGATGACCGGGCAGAGGCCATCGCCTATATCCTGCGGGATGCCGCAGTCAAGTTGTTGCTGGTGCAGGATACAGGGCGCTGGAACCGCATGCAGGAGGCAGTGAGCGATCTGCCCAGTCTGCAGCGGGTCATAGTACTGGAAAGTAAAACTCCGCTGAAACCCGAAGATGAAGAGATCGTCAGAGAGGCGAAGCGCTGGTTGCCTGCCAAGGGAGAACCTTTGGTGCAACGTAGAGCTGATCCGAATAGCCTCGCTTCCATTGTCTATACCTCGGGAACCACGGGTAAGCCGAAGGGTGTCATGTTGAGCCATCGGAATATGCTCTCGATAGCCCATGCGTCGCTGACCGTGGTCGATTGCTACACACAGGACAGCTTTCTCTCATTCCTGCCCCTCTCTCATACGTTAGAGCGGACAGCCGGTTACTATTTACCGGTCATGGCAGGTTCTACGGTCGGCTTTGCCCGCTCCGTCCCACAACTGGCCGAAGATCTGCAAACTATCAAGCCAACCGCCATCATTGCCGTACCGCGAATTTTTGAGCGGGTGTACGCGCGGGTGCAGGAGCAGTTGAAGAACAAATCGGCTATCGCCCGCATGTTGTTTAGCCTGGCGCTGAAAGTGGGTTTCAAGGAGTTTGAGTATCGCATGGGACGCCGGGGTTGGTTCCCGGGACTATTGATTCATCCTCTGCTGCATAAGCTGGTGTCGGGCAAGATACTCGATAAACTTGGTGGCAGACTGCGCGTTGCGGTCAGTGGTGGTGCCGCAATCTCGCCGGAGATTGCGCGGGTTTTTCTCGGCTTGGGACTGCCGATGCTGCAGGGGTACGGATTGACGGAGACCAGTCCGGTGATCAGTGTCAATCCGCTAGACAACATCAAGCCGGAGAGTGTTGGATTGGCCTTGCGCGGGGTCGAGGTCAAAATTGGTGATGATGATGAACTGCTGGTCAAGACGCCTGGCATGATGCTCGGGTATTGGAATAATCATGCCGCCACGGCTGCCATGATCGATCGGGATGGCTGGCTACATACCGGGGATCAGGCACGTATCGATGAGGATGCGCATATCCACATCACCGGACGTATCAAGGATATCCTGGTGCTCTCCAATGGTGAGAAGATTCCGCCCTCTGACATGGAGATGGCCATCGCTCTTGACCCGATGGTGGAACAGGTGATGGTGGTGGGTGAAGGGAAGCCCTACCTGGGTGCGCTGGTGGTGCTCAATCCTGATCTATGGAATGGTTTGGCGCTGGAGTATGAACTCGATCCCTCCAGCGATGGGAGTCTGCAAAATGACCGACTTGAGAGTGAGGTCCTGAAGAGAATCAGGTCTAAACTGAAAGATTTTCCCGGTTACGCAAAGATACGCCGGGTTTCATTGCTATTAGAACCATGGACCATAGAAAATGGGCTCCTTACACCAACCTTGAAAGTTAAACGGCCGAAGGTGTTAGAGCACCATAGAGAGGCAGTCAATTCGCTCTACGATGACGGTCTTGTCTAAGCGGCACTCACCCTTGCGCAGTTTGGCTGCCCTAACCTAGAATGCAACGCTTACGCGGGTATCGTATATCGGTATTACCCTAGCTTCCCAAGCTAGTGAGGCGGGTTCGACTCCCGCTACCCGCTCCATCTTTATTCTATTGTGAATGGTTGTTCCACGGGTAGCAAAGCCTGTTGGATGCATGCGCTCGCCAGTTAAGGCTGAGTGGCACACGCTTGATCGTAACGAACCCTGGCGGCATGTCTTCTTTGGGGTTTTCCTTTCAATGCCTCGATCTTGCGTAGCAGGTCCTGACACTTTTCCCCCTGGGTTTGAGTGTCCGGCTGCGATGGTACATCAAGCACATTTTCAGGAGGTTCAAACATAATGGATTGCCCCTTCTCAGCGGCAACGGTTAGCGGGAGGGTGCTTGATAGGAGTAGAACAAGATGTTTCTTGGTGAGCATGGGTGAGTGTATCTCGTTGTTGTTTTCCGATTTCTGACGCTGGTAGTTTAATCTTCGTTCCATTCGGTAAAGAAGCGTTTGGAAGTGTGGAAGTCGATGTAGGCTGCCTGGAGCTTTTCCATACGCTTGAATAATTGTTGTACGTCATGCATTTCTGTTATTTGCATAAGTGAAGCGGCATTATCGAACCAGATCTCGAGGATGGCATCATAGGGTTCTTCTGATCCACGGTCTTCTCTCAGCTGATTATTGGCGCTCACGTCGAGGGTGAGATTTTTGCTGATGCGACACGCGCCGGCCTGTACGGTGAATTCGGAGAGAAGCTGATTGAGTTCAGGCCCCTGCCAGAATTTACGAAAAGCCTCTGAGGTGACGCCGGCCCCTGATTTTATGCAATGGATAAATCTGATCATGGTTATTGTCTTCCTCTCCGCTCCAACTGTAGCCCAATCCGGGGTGCCTGGTCTTGTATGATATTACGCTGACCTTGTATGGGATTTTCTACCAGTATCAACAAGGTTCGGTCGTCGAATCATTAGGATATACTGCCAGTATCGGGTGAGTCTTTATAGCTGGTGGTGCCGTAATGGGTATTAAGTCATTTCTCTTTATCGTATTTGCGTTGACCCTGTTTGTGTCTGATGCCCAGGCACTCAATCTCAAATGGTTAGAATTTTCTCCGGTTAAATACTTTACTGCGGAGGATTGGGAGATGATCCGTCAGGCTGCGGGCAAGGCGCTGAAAGAAAAGCCCAATGGTGAGACGGTGAGATGGAACAACGAAAGCTCAGATCATTATGGCTCCTTGACGCCGATCTCAACATTGGAGATGGAGGGAAAAACCTGTCGGGATCTGGTGATCAGAAACTTCGCCGGTGGCGTGAACGGTGGTGGGACCTACCGATTCTGCCAGATGGAGGATGGCACATGGAAAACGGTCGGTGGGGAACTCGGTAAGTAGTGGTCAAATGACTCCCCCGCATTCCGGGTGCTGCAAAAATGACAGGCTAAAAACAAGCGGGATAGTGATTGTCGGCTCAATTGTTTACGTTTTATGCGGGAACCCGTGGGGGTTGGATGTGTCATCATAGGGGGTATGCCCGCTGATGATTGGGCAAGAGCGTAAGACGGGTTGATGCGAAAACTTTACGAAGCTGTAGACCGGGTGGAAGCCCAGATGCTGAAAGACTACCTGCAGGAGCATGGTGTAGCAACCGTGCTCTTGGGTGATTTTCTGAGTGGCGGAGCTGGCGAACTGCCCGCGAATATATTTCCTGCACTCTGGGTGGTGAAGGAGGAGCAGTATAACCATGGCAGATGGCTGATAGAGGCATTCGAGGAAAACCAGAGAGAGCAGAGTTCCTCAACATGGCGCTGTACTGTCTGCGGAGAGAGTATCGATCCCGGTTTCGAAATATGTTGGAATTGTACGACACCACGCGTGAAAGAAGAATAGGGAGCTTGTGATGGGTAAAATTTTCAAGGTGCTTGGCTGGCTCTTCGGGATGCTGGTAGTCCTGATTGTTGCCGCCATCATTCTGGTACCCATGTTCGTGGACCTGAATGATCATAAGGAGAGGATCATCACGGAGGTGCATAAAGCAACCGGCCGGGATCTCGGTATTGCGGGTGATATCGAACTTTCAGTCTTCCCGCGCTTTGCGCTTGAGCTGAATGGCCTGAGCCTCAGCAATGCAGCGGGTTTTGGAGGAGATAACTTCGCTGCAGTCAAGCATGCCCAGGTGCGGGTCAATATGATTCCCCTGCTCTTCAAGCAGGCGTTGGAAGCGGATACCGTGCAGATTGATGGGCTGACCCTCAACCTGGCCAAGGCAAAAGACGGCACAACAAATTGGGACGATATGCTGGGTAAGGAATCGTCATCAGAGGAGCCTGACCAGGCGGTAGATTCACCGCCGGGTGACGGTGGCATGATGGCGGTCTCCATCGGCGGCGTGACGATTACGGATGCTCGTGTGGTGTGGGATGATCGGTCCACTGGGGAGCGCTATGAGATCGCGAATCTCAATCTGGAAACCGGTGAGATTACCCCTGGTCGCTCTGTCGATATCAGTTTCGGTACCAGCCTGGAGAGCCGCAAGCCTGTGATGAAAGGGATGCTTGAGCTGACTGGACGGATGATGCTCGATGATAAGGCGAAGACAGTCACCCTCAACGATCTGGATCTGAAGTCAGATATCACTGGAGAAGGGTTACCCGAGAACGGCATTCGTGCACAGCTTCAGGCGGATATCCGTTTTGATCAAACCAATGACGCGCTGGATGTGAAGGAGCTTAATGTGACTTCCGGGGCGCTTGCCTTGAGTGGTGAATTGCAGGGTATACAGATCCAGAGTAACCCCAAACTGACGGGTCAGTTCAAGCTGGCAAAGTTCAGTCCCCGTGAGTGGATGGATACCTTCAACCTGCCGACCCCCAAGACGGCAGACCCAAGTGTATTGGAGTCTCTGGAACTCTCTGCGAACATTGATGCCGGTGTCGATCATGTGGCGCTTAAACAACTGATAGTGAAGCTGGACCAAACCACTGCGAAGGGTGATTTTGAACTGGCCAACTTTGCCAAGCCGACTTATCTCTTTTCACTCGACGTGGATGCCTTTAATGTCGATCGTTATCTGCCACCCGCCACTGAGGGTGGTGGGTCTGCAAAAAGCAGGGGTAATGGGGGTGCTGCGGGTAACGAGGAACTCTTTCCGGTAGATACCCTGCGTCAGTTGACCGTGGACGGTAAATTACTCATTGATAGGCTGACCATTAATCAGCTGCACGCAGAGGCGGTCCAACTGAAGATCCGCAGTCGTGACGGCAAACTAACCGTAGATCAGCAGATTGGTCGTTTCTACGATGGTCTGCAGAAGGGGACATTGGAACTCGATGTCAGCGGAAAAACACCAACCTTGAAAGCAACTCAGAAACTCTCAAGAATCCTTGCCGGACCACTCCTGCTGGATCTTACCGGTGATGATAAGTTACTGGGCAGCGGCAGTCTGGATCTCAGTATGACCAGCAGAGGCACCACCATCAACCAGCTCAAGAAGGGGCTGAACGGAAAGATGTCATTCGACTTCAGGGATGGTGCAGTCAAGGGCTTCAACCTGCCCAAGATGATTCGTGAGACAAAAGCAAAACTCTCGGGCGAGGCGGTCACAATCTCCAACGAACCCGAGCAGACCGATTTCTCTGAACTCACCGGGAGCGCCACTATCGTCAACGGTCTCGTTAACAATCAACGCCTATTGGCACTATCCCCCTACCTGCGAGTGGAAGGTAACGGCAAAGCCAATCTGGTCCAGGAGAGCCTGGACTACACCATTCGGCCGGTTATCGTGAATACCCCTAAGGGACAGGGCGGAGAGGGAATGGAGGAGCTGGTGGGTGTGCCAATCCCTGTCAGGATAGAGGGGAGCTGGAGTAACCCTCGATTCAGTATTCAGCTGGCTAAAGTGCTGGCAGATCAGCAGAAAGCCAAGCTCAAAGAGAAGGTCGATAGCAAGCTGGAAGAGAAACTGGAGGAGAAGGTGCCGGAGGATCTGAAGGATAAGCTCAAGGGCAAGTTCAAAAAGCTCTTTTGATGCGAGCAAGGACATCAGCCGATGCTACACTGACTGGCGAGTCTGCGACCGAATTAAATGCGAGTCTCTTCAGCCGACGGGTGCTGGGTTGGTTTGATACACACGGACGCAAGGATCTACCCTGGCAGCAGACTCGTGATCCCTATCGGGTCTGGGTCTCGGAGATCATGCTCCAGCAGACTCAAGTCGCAACAGTTATTCCTTACTTTCAACGCTTTCTTCAATCTTTTCCCGATCTTGATGCCCTCGTCGAGGCATCCATCGATGAGGTTCTCCATCACTGGTCGGGGCTCGGTTACTATGCCAGAGCGCGTAACCTATATCGTTGTGCACTTACCATAATGCGGGATTTTCAAGGGAATTTTCCCACCAGCCAGGCTGATTTAGAGTCACTGCCGGGTATTGGTCGTTCCACGGCGGGGGCCATACGTTCCCTCGCCTGTGGTCAACATGCCGTCATTCTCGACGGTAACGTAAAACGAGTGCTGGCCCGCCATTTTGCAGTCAAAGGATGGCCGGGCAAGAGCGTGGTGTTGAACCAGCTGTGGGCCTTGAGTGAAGCACTGACACCAGAAAGGAATTGTGCTGAATACAACCAGGCCATGATGGATCTGGGTTCGATCGTCTGCACCCGGGGCAAACCATCATGTCGGCAATGTCCGTTGATCGACTCCTGTGCAGCGTACAAGTTGGGTGATCCGTCTGCCTATCCACAAGCAAGACCAAAACGTGAATTACCTGTGAAAAAGGCGCGGATGGTGATATTGACCGATGATGCGGGTGCCGTGTTGTTGGAGCGGCGTCCTCCTGCTGGTATATGGGGAGGCCTCTGGAGCCTGCCGGAGTCTCCGCCGGATATACCCCTGGCGACCTGGTGCCGACGATACCTCAGTATCGAGATCGGCTGGGAGCAGGAGCTGCTGCCGAGACGGCACAGCTTCACCCATTTTCATCTCGATATCTCACCGGTAAGGGTCTGGACGAAAAACCCCAGTCAGCGCCTCATGGATGCTGGTAACAGGGTCTGGTATAACCTCTCCCAGCCCGATAGCAGAGGTTTGGCCGCACCGGTCAAGCGTATTCTGCAGGAGTTGGCAAGCGACGATGAAACAACCACGGAGGCCTCATGAGCCGAACTGTAAACTGTGTCAGATTGAAAAGAGAGGCCGAAGGGCTTGAACGTATGCCCTATCCGGGTGAACTGGGGCAACGAATCTTCGATAATGTCTCAAAAGAGGCCTGGCAAGAGTGGCTGCGGCACCAGACCATGCTGATCAACGAAAACCGCCTCAGCCCGGTGGACCCCAAGGCGCGCAAGTTTCTGGAAGACCAGATGGAGCAGTTCTTCTTCGGTGAAGGATCGGCTCCACCTCCAGACTTCAGGCCACAGTAGCAGGCCAACCGCATCCCGGTGGCTTGACTCCACACGCCAAGCCCGGTTTAATACGCCCTCTTCACTGAGGCCAGGTAGCTCAGTCGGTAGAGCAGGGGACTGAAAATCCCCGTGTCGGCAGTTCGATTCTGTCCCTGGCCACCATTCTTCTTTCCTATCGTTCTTTATCTCCTGACTATTTGATCGGTATGTAGATCGACGTGACGATCTCGTTGGTATGATTCACCGTGGCGGGATCATTTTCATACACTTCAAGTGAAGCATGCTTGAGCAGCGGTTTTATTTTTTGCATTTGTAAATGGCTGTACGCTTGGTACCAGGCTAGTTCCAGGAATTCGTAGCTGCCTTTCAGCGTCGTCTTGTAATAGCGGCCGCTTGGATAGGATTTTACGTCAAACTCCGCTGATGCGGTTCCCGCAGGTATCGGCATTGCCATGTCGCAGTTGAAATGCATGTTGTTCAGGTCGACCTTGTGGTAGATCGTAAAAGGGTATCCTGTAGCCGATAGGCCGCTATCATCGACATACCTACCTAATCGCGGAAAACCTTCCATCATGGCCTTTTTCAACTCTTCAAGATGGCCTTCGAAATGGATCACCAAAGCAGTCTGATCCGGCAGTTCAGTCGGCCCGTCAAATGAGATTTGCGGGACTTCAGCACCGGATTCCAGTTCACCACGCAGCAAGTACAATCCGGTGTCGTAGTCTTTGCTGATATATGACGGCATTTTCTTGGCCATGAAGCGGAATAGAAAAGGCATTTTGCCGGACATGTTCCAGTGCACCATTGTCGAACTGTCATCGTCGGGTTCGAACTCCCACCAGACTTTACTGACAGATTTGAACGGGCGTTTGAACTCGATCCGCTGCTCGATCCTCTCATTACCGGTAAATACCTCGTGTGTGAGCTTCCCCGCACCGATTATCCTGCCATCCCAGGTATACCAGCCTCCCTCCTGGTCCGGTGTGTCGGAGTAAATGAGTGTGGTGTCAGGCTCGTGCATCAGCCATGGGCTCCAGTCAGGCCAACGCTTGAAATTGCGCACTGTGTCGAAGACGGTTTTGGGGTCAGTGGCGATTTTCAGTGAGCGTCTTACCGTAAAGCTGCCGTCCAGGGTCGCCAGGTAGAGTAGTGGGACTGCAAGAGTGACGGCAATGATGATGAGTGCTGTTGTCATGGCTGAGATCCCTCCGCCCGTGGTTTTTGTGAGAGGCTGCTTGTTGATGGCAAAAACACCTGTATCGAGTATAGGTATCTGACCCCAAGAAGAAAATGGGGCTATCATGGGGTAATGTCATCGCACCAGTTTCACCCGGCGGTCACGGCGTGGTTTAAGCGCCATTTCGGCGCGCCTTCTGAGGTTCAGGCACAGGCCTGGCCTGCGATTCAGGCTGTGCAGAATACCTTGATTTCGGCCCCAACCGGTTCTGGTAAAACCCTGGCCGCGTTCCTCGCGGCGATCGATCAATTGGTACATGAGGGGCTGCAGTTCCCGCTGGCAGACGAGACTGCTGTGTTGTATGTTTCGCCGCTGAAGGCCCTGTCCAACGATATCCATAAAAATCTCGAACTGCCGTTGAACGGCATTCGGGATGCGCTGCTGGAAAACGGTTACCCGGATGTACCGATCCGTGCGATGGTTCGCACCGGCGATACCACCCAGTCGGAACGCGCGATGATGAAGCGCACGCCGCCGCATATCCTGGTCACCACGCCGGAGTCCCTCTATATCCTGCTGACCTCGGATTCGGGTCGTGACATGCTGAAGACCGTACGTAGTGTGATCGTCGATGAGATCCATGCGCTGGCTGGTAACAAGCGTGGTGCTCATCTGACATTGAGTCTGGAGCGGCTCAACCAATTGTGCGACCAACCGCCGGTACGTATTGGTATCTCGGCGACACAGAAACCGATCGAGGAGATGGCACGCTACCTGACCGGCCAGCACGACGATCCGGTACAGCGGGCGTGTACCATTATCGATACCGGTCATGTGCGCACGCGCGATCTTGCGATTGAGATGACTGGATCCCCACTGGAAGCGGTCATGGCGAACGAAGCCTGGGATGAGATCTATCGCAGGCTCGAGCATCTCATCGAGCAGCACCGCACCACGCTGATCTTCGTCAACACGCGCAGACTTGCCGAGCGTGCGGCAGCGGCCCTCGCTATAAAGCTGGGGGATGATGCCGTAACGTCGCACCATGGCAGTCTGGCGAAAGAGCACCGGCTCGATGCCGAGCAGCGTCTGAAATCAGGCTCACTGCGGGCACTGGTTGCGACAGCCTCCCTTGAGCTCGGTATCGATATCGGTGATGTCGATCTGGTGTGCCAGATGGGCTCACCGCGTAGCATCGCCACTTTCCTGCAGCGGGCCGGTCGTTCCGGACATCACCTGACTGGCACGCCTAAGGCGAGGTTGTTTCCCCTCAGCCGTGATGATCTTGTCGAGTCGGTCGCCATGCTCGATGCGATTCGAAGAGATGAACTTGACCGCATCCCGGTTCCCCAACATCCGCTGGATGTGCTGTCGCAGCAGATCATCGCGGAAGTATCGGGACGGGAATGGGAGGAGAAGGCACTCTACCGGGTTTTTAAATGCGCCCGACCCTATAATCGCCTCGAAGAGAGAGACTTTCTCGATCTGGTAAAGATGTTGGCGGACGGCTTTCACACGCGGCGGGGAAGGCGTGGTGCCTATCTGCACCGCGATGCTGTCAATGGCGTATTGCGTCCGCGACGTAATGCGCGCCTGACAGCGCTCACCAACGGTGGTGCGATACCCGACCAGTTTGATTATGACGTGATTCTGCAGCCGGAAGGCTTGTTCGTTGGTAGCCTGAACGAAGACTTCGCTTTTGAGAGCATGCCGGGTGATATCTTCCAGCTCGGCAATTTTTCCTACCGTATGCTGAAGATCGACCAGGGCCGGGTTTTTGTGGAAGATGCCCACGGACAACCGCCGAGCATACCGTTCTGGTTCGGTGAAGCGCCGGGACGTACCGATGAACTCTCAGCTGCGGTTTCTCGTCTGCGTGAAACCCTGGATGAACTGTTGGATGAGGGGCAGCAGGCTGCACTGGATTACCTTGAGCAGGCATTGCAGCTCGACCCAGTAGCCTCTTCGCAGTTGGTTGAATACCTCGCGGCGTCTAAGGCCGTTTTCGGCTTGATCCCAAGCCAGAAGAGCATCGTGTTCGAGCGTTTCTTCGATGAGACCGGTGACATGCATTTCGTCATCCACGCACCCTTCGGTTCTCGGGTAAACAAAGCCTGGGGGCTGGCCCTGCGTAAGCGTTTTTGTCGCCGCTTCAATTTCGAACTGCAGGCGGCGGCCAACGAAGACAACCTGATCCTTTCCCTCGGGCCGACCCACAGTTTTCCGTTGGAGGAACCGGCCGGGTATCTGAAGTCGGCCACCGCTGAACATATCTTGATACAGGCCCTGCTCGATGCACCCATGTTCCCCACCCGCTGGCGATGGGTGACCAATATCTCTCTGGCGGTCCCCCGAATGCGTGGTGGAAAACGAGTGCCCGCACCCTTCCAGCGCAATGATGCCGAAGATCTGGTTGCGCTGGTGTTTCCGGACCAGCTCGCCTGTTTCGAAAATATCCAGGGTGAACGGGAAGTGCCGGACCACCCGTTGGTGAACCAGGTGTTGCAGGACTGCCTGCACGAGTTGATGGACATAGAGGGTTTGAAAAAGGTGTTGGATGGTATTGAGAAAGGGCGTATTAAAGTGATTGCCAAGGATCTGCCAACACCGTCACCGATGGCGCACGAGATTCTCAACGCGCGACCCTATGCTTTTCTTGATGATGCGCCGGCCGAAGAGCGGCGAGCACTGGCGGTACAGCAGCGGCGACACACTGACCCTCAAAGTGCAGCCGACATGGGACGGTTGAACCCTGATGCCATTCAACAGGTGAAGGAGGAAGCCTGGCCACAGCCACGAAGTCCGGATGAGCTGCATGATGCATTGGTGATTACAGGTTTTATTGCAGAGAGCGAGATTGCTTCGAGTGATCTTGGGCACTGGCAGAAATACCTTGCAGCGTTGCAGCGACAACAACGAGCAACGCGGCTGACATTTAACGATGAGGTTTTGTGGGTTGCGGCTGAACGGCTGCAGGCCATGCAACGGGTCTGTCCCGACTACGAGATGTCCCCGCAGATTAACGCATTGCCTGCAGAAGAAGCGGAGTGTATTGAAACTGCGGTCACCGAGATCATGCGCAGTCGGCTGGAGAGTTTGGGCCCCGTCACGGTTGCGCTACTGGCAAAGCCGGTCAACCTGCCTGCCAGTGAGATAGCGCAGGCCCTGCTGGCGCTTGAACAGGAAGGCTTTGTGATACAGGGCCGTTTCGATCCGCGTCAACCGGAGACCGAATGGTGTGAGCGCGGTCTACTGGCACGGATTCATCGCTATACACTCAAGCAATTACGCCGGGAAATAGAACCTGTGAGTCCGGCAGAATTCATGTGCTTCCTGTTTAACTGGCAGGGGCTGGAGGAGCCTTCGGAAGGGGTTGCGTCGCTGGAACGCGTCATGTTGCAGCTCGAAGGGATTAGCCTGCCAGCCGGTAGCTGGGAGGAGGATATTCTGCCTGCTCGGCTACAACCCTATTTTTCAAGCGAACTGGACGAACTGTGCCGCTCAGGCAAGCTGACATGGCTGCGATTGCTACCACCTGACGTCAAAGAGAACAAACGAAAGAATCCTGCGATTAAATCTACGCCGCTGGCATTTATCTTCCGGCCGCATCTGTCGGTGTGGTGTCAGGTTGAATCGACGGTCCCTGTTGGGTTAAGCGCCACAGCCGCCAAGGTCATGGATGTGTTGAAACAGTGGGGTGCCAGTTTCTTTGATGACTTGCAACAGCAGACAGGTCTGTTGAAAACCCAACTGGAGAATGCACTCGGTGAACTGGTGGCCTGGGGACTGGTCAATTCGGACCAGTACCAGGGTCTGCGCGCCATGATTACACCGCAGAAGACCCGGCAACGCAGCCGGCGCCGCTCAGCATTACAGGCGCCACTGGCCGAGGGTGGACGCTGGTCACTGGTACGACCAGCGATACCACATGAGGATGAGTCGCAACGAGTCGAACAGGTTGTGCGAACACTGCTGACCCGTTACGGCGTTATCTTCCGAAAGCTGCTGGAAAGGGAAAATGGCTTGCCGCCCTGGCGGGATCTGCTCTACGTCTTGCGCAGGCTCGAGGCGCGGGGTGAGATCAGGGGAGGCCGTTTTGTTCAGGGTTTCGCTGGTGAGCACTTTGCATTGCCCGAAGCGGTCAGTCTGATGCGCGAAGTACGCAAAAAGCAGGATGCCGAACAGTTAATCGCAATCAGCAGCGCCGACCCGTTGAATCTCACCGGCATCATTACCCCCGGTAAACGTACCACTGCACAATTGGGGCATCGCATCCTATACAGAGACGGGAAGCCAATTGCGACCAGTCAGGGTGGCGACATCTCAATTGATGAGACTGTGCCGGATAGTGAGCATTGGCAGATAAAGAATTTACTGACGCGAAAACAGCATCCGGCAAATTACCACAAACCGCATCGGGGTCCGTTGTTTTGAACAATGGGTATCAGCATGCTTAGGTGCCTCTTCCGCGGTTGGGATTAAAAGCCATCAGTAACATGTCACTCAATAATTTGAGGAAAGCGCAAGTCGTGCCGGATTGGATCGGTTTCCAAGATGAATGGCAGCAGGATTGGTATATGTATCCAGGGTTGAAACGCGCTTACTCGTTTGTAAGGGAAAATTTTCCAACTGAAACATCGTTGTCGTTATGGGCGTGTGGGTCGACTCATTTTCAGCAAAGCGGTTTGCAAGGATGGCCGAAAGATTACGGAACAGTTGATAGATAATATGGGGATAGAACCGGGCGCCTCGCTGGATAGAGTCCCAGGTTAGTACCAGAACTTTGCTGTCTTCCAATGCGATCGCTGTCGAGTTCCGTGCGCTCTCGCAGAGCAGGGCGGTGAGGCCAAAGACATGACCGGCTTCGATAGGCAGGGTAGATTCAACGGTGGTATCTTGCCTGACAGTAGAGACCTCACCCCTGCCTTCAAGAAGAATAAACATCTCTTTACCCTCCTCTCCTTTATACATGATGGCCTCTCCGGCTTTGTAGTCACGTACCTGGCTCATCAAAATGACCCGCTTGATCTGGCGGGGCAGCATGCCTTTGAAAAGGGGGCAGTCGTGAATAAGACCGCGACGCAACTCAAGAGACAACAGATCCCACAAAGTGATCAGACGCGTGGACGAGAGCAGAAGGGGAGTAATGAAGAAGTTGGCGTAATAGGCCAGGAGTATAACCATGCCACTCAATACGCCAAAGTATGCGATAGGCGTGAAACTGGAGAAGACCATGACACCCAGCCCCAGGAATAGAGCGATAGTAGCAGCGGTGATCGGCGTGGCTTCTTCCTGCATGGTCATCTGAATGGCCCGGGCCTCACTTTTATGCTGAGTCAGTGCACGGTTATAACGGACCATAAAATGCATGGTGTTATCCACACAGATGCCTAAGGCAATTGCCGCTATCATGGAGGTGGCGCTATCCAGTGGGATGCCAGTGAATCCCATGACCCCAAAGAGCATGATGATCGGGAACAGATTCGGCAGAGTCGCAAGTAAGCCGGCCTTTACGTTGACAAAGAGCAGAGAGATTACCGTAAAGATTACCAGCAGCATCAGCCCCAGGGATTTTGCCTGTCCCTCCGCCATTTTGTCGGCAGTCTGGCTGGTGAGTATGGATTCGCCGGTGATGTCTACGTGTAGACCATGGTCGATATTGTTGTCGATAAATGATTGAAGTTCGGCCAGTGCCATATTCAGATCGTATGAAGCATACAGGTTGTGTCGTACGACAATTCTGGCTTGACTGAAGTCTGGTGATACATACCCCTTGATGTTCTTGTGATTGATAAAGTTATTCAGTTCGCTCAGCACCTCATCATCATCAGGTAGCTCAAGCATTCCGGAATCGTTCATTGCACTATTAAGCAGGGCCAGATAATCCGTAATCGAAATATTGGAATCGAATGATGGGGAGCTATCCAGATAGTCCTGAATCTTGACCACTTCCTCCAGGTAACGGGATCGTAAAAATGTATCTTCGATGTCACCATCCAGAATGATGGAGAAGGACTCCATACCGGATAACTGATCATGCAGGGTCATTGCCCGATATTTGACCGGTGAGCTTTCATTGAAATAGTCGAGGATGTTGTTGTTCACCTGTATCGATAAGCTTCCATAGGCGGCAATGGCGAGCAATGACAGAGTGAATAGCAGGATTCTGCTTTTCCTGTGCTGTACGAGATGACAAACATTGCCGATTGCACGGTGGGTCAGATTGCGCTTCTTATTACGTACAGTCGGATGCCGGTCACCGAAAAATCGGAGATAGACGGGGATCAGCGCAGCAGTGATAAGAAAATTAAAGGCCAGCCCAGTGGAAGCTACCAGTCCGAACTCATACAGTAACTGGATCGGATTCACGATAATCGATAAAAAACCGAGATAAGAAGTAAAAAATGTCAGCAGCACAGCCAATCCCATGCGCCTGGCCATATATTGGATGGATAGATGGCGTCCATGACCGGCAATGACACCTTTCTGGTATTCTGAGATCAGATGTATGTCCTCCGTCGATCCGATAATGATCAGCATCACCGGCACGATGGCGGTCATCACATTAACCGGGATACCGAGAGCCGCCATGCCGCCCAGTGTCCAGAGAATACTGAGACCGGCTGTAAGCAGAGGGATGATGGCAGCGTTGGCTCTGCGCAAGGTAATAGCCAGCGTGAGCAGAAGGACTATCACTGCCAGAGGCAGTAGTGTTTTCTGATCCTTTTGGATTAACTCACTGACAAGTGTCCTGATATAGGGCTGACCCACCTGAAACACTTCATTAAATTGTGTTTCCAGGGGGGTAATTGTTTTCCTGATACTGGCCGCCACCTCAGCATCAAATTCCGGATCTTTGTAAGCTGGATTGATATGTACGTTAATGGCCATTGCCGTACCGTCTTCCGAGAGTAGGTTATGGCGTACAAACGGGTTCTTGAGTGCTTGCTGGCGGATGCGTTCGGCTTGTTCAGGTGTTTTTGGGTTTTCCTTTAGATATGGATCGGTATAGACGGAATCGTCTATAACTCTGATATTGGGTAAAGAGAAGAGGCTGTCCGTTCTTTCTACGAAGGGCAGTGATTCGAGGTTGGCGACAGCCGTGCGGAGTGCCTCAAGTTTGTCGTCGTTGAATAGGCGATGATCGCTGATAAATATTTGGGTAATATTATCTGCGCCAAATGTGGCTACTACGCTTTCATGGAACACCTTTGCCGGGTCGTTCTCCATAGCCAGACCCTGTGACGAGACATGGATCTGCAACCGATGCAGTTGAGAGGCGGCTCCAACGGATACCAGTAGGATTGCGAGGAGTACGGGCCATGGATGTGCCGAAGCCAGGTTGAGTAGTTTTCTCATGACCGGTATCCGCCTTAACACCCCTGAATAGGGAATAAATCCTCATTTCTTATCAATGCGGAAGTTTGACCCAGTTTGACCCCTGTCATCATCGTAATCTTCTCCATGGCTGAATCGTGAAGCAAAGCGGTTTTGCTCACTATGGGAGAAATTATGGGAGGTGCTGGTTTCAGTATGACTTCGTTAAGTCGGCTTTATTGTTTGATTTGTAACGCTCTGGTGAAACAGGTTTGAAACAAAGCGTCAGCCTTGTTCGATGCGGGCAACAAGTGTCAGTACCTGTTCTGGTGTGAAGGGTTTTTCCAGCAAGGGGGCACCGGTCTCTTTAAGAAAGGGGGCAATGGCGGCCGAGAGGGTGTCGCCTGTAATAAAAGCCGTGTGCCGTAACAGATCTGGATGTTGCTGCTTCAGTGCGCGCCAGAGGCCGGGGCCATCCATGTCCGGCATACGAATATCGGAGAGAATCAGATCACAGGCATGGTTCTCCAGCCAGTTTATGGCCTCAATTCCGCCACTCACCCAAGTAGCCTGAATGCCAGCTGATTGGAGGATCTCCACCAGCAGGTCGGCAACCTCCGGTTCGTCTTCAACAATCAGGGCATAACCGCCCTGTGATTCTGTGAGTTCGGGTGATTCAATGGTAGGCTCATTGGTTGTGCTTTGTAGATGCAGAGGAAGCCAGAGCGTGAAAGTCGCTCCACGCTTCGTATCCTCTAATTGCAACTTGCCGCCGTGCTCCCGCGCAATACTCCGACTGACAGACAGGCCGATTCCTGTACCCACATTCCCACTTTTAGTGGTAAAAAAGGGATCGAATATCCGCTGACGCAGTTCATCCGGGACACCCGGACCATTGTCAGTCACACGGCAATAGACGCCACCTGATGCTTCACCTGTTTCGATGATGATATGGCGCGGTTCCGGTTGCTCCGTAAGCATATGCTGTGCATTGACCAACAGATTGATAATGATCTGTCCGATCTGATCGACATCCATCTGTTGTTCCGACGGATGGTTTGACAAACGGGGTTCCAGCTCGATACCTGAGGTACGTAGTCCATAGCCCAGTAGTTCGATCGCACTTGTCACCACGTCATTAAGATTGCCAGGTTTGCGTTCTGGCGGTTTTTGTCTGGCCATACCCAGAAATGTCCGAACGATACGGCCGCAACGGTCAGCGGCGGTGTGGATTTTCTCCACATCTGTCTTGATGGCAGGATCCGTTATCTTATTCTCCAATAAGGCTGTACGTCCCATCAGTATGGCCAGGGGATTGTTGAGTTCATGGGCAACACCGGCTAACAGTTCACCCATGGCGGAGAGCTTCTCGCTCTGGCGCAAGGCCTCCCGTTGATGGGCAAGTTCTTCTGCCACCCTTTTTTGTTCCGTGATGTCCCGGGTAATGGTAAGAATATGAGGTTGACCCCGGTAGGGCATGGGAATGCTTCTCGACTCCAGATCTATGAGGGTGCCGTCTTTGTGGATCACTCTGGTTTCGGTTGAGGCAGCTTTGGCTGTGGCCACATCCGATTTGAACTTCTTCAAAGAGGCATGTGAGGAGGCGTGAATATGTTCGTGGAAGGGTTTTTTGAAAAACTCCTTTTGTGTATAGCCGGCCATCTTCCAGGCTGCTGGGTTGGCATCCACCATTTTTCCCTGTGCATCCCAGAGAATCAGCGCGTCGCTCGCAGTGTTGAAGATGGATCGGTACTGTTCTTCGCTGGCTCGTAGCGCCATCTCTGCAGCCTGTTTTCCGGTCAGGTCCGTGAGAAAGGCGGTGAAATAGTTGCTGTCTCCGACCCGGTTGGCAGAGATGGAGAGTTCCACCGGGAATTCGCTACCATCGGCACGTATCGCCGTCAGTTCCAGTCGTTTACCAAGTACCCGGGCTTCACCGGTGCGCAGGTAGCGGGCTAAACCTTTACTATGGGCCTTACGATGGGTTTGCGGAATAATCAGATCGGTCAGATTACGGCCGATGGCCTGGTGCCTGTCATAGCCAAACATCTCCACGGATGCCGGATTGAATTCAACCACGTGTCCGGCTTCATCGATAGTAATGATGCCCAGCAGGGACTTTTCCACAATGGCCGACTTGAAGGCCTCGCTTTCCCGCAGCTTGCGATTTGCCTCCCGGTATTGTGCCTCGCTGGCCCGTAACTTCTCCTCGGCCTCCTTGCGGGCGGTGATTTCCCGTGTGAATGCCAGTATTCGCTCCTGCCCACCTATGGAAGCGCGTCGGATGAAGACCTCATCCCAGTGTAGGCTGCCATCGCGGTTCTTGCGATGCCATTCGAAACACAATTGCTCACCTGCAACTGCTCGCGCCATGAGTTTTTCGGCATCCTCCTGGGTATAAGGTGGTACGCTGGAACTGATCATGCCGACATCGACTTCGCGCATCTCTTCTCTGGTGTAGCCATATGCCTCACAGGCTTTCCGGTTGACATCGAGAATGGCGCCGGTATCCATGTCGTGTACGAAGATGGCGTCTTCGGAAGCCTCGAAGATGGCGCGATAACTTGCCTCCGATGCGCGCAAGGCTACATCGGTGTGCTCGCGCTCCAGCTCGTTGGCTGCCCGGCCAGCGAATACCTGGAGTATCGATTCAATCAGCTTTTCATCCTGCAGTGGTTGGCTGTGAAGCACAGCCAGCAGGCCAAGAACGTTTCCCTCGGTATTGAACAACGGAATCGCCGCATAGCTTTCCATGTTGATCTCCTGCAACAATACATCTTCAGGAAAACGCTGCTGAATGGTGTCCCCATAGAAACGAAACTGTTGCCCGACCACATTCGCGCAAGGGCTGCCATCAAGAGAGTAGGAGATATTCCCGCCAATCCGGCCATGGGCGTAGAGTGCCCGGGTTCGAATCTGATTTTCTTGCTCTAAAACCCCGATGAATGCGTAGTCTGTACCGACTGCTTTTGATAGGTGCGTGACGAGGGAGTTGAATACATCTTCACTCTGAGCTTCTGAGATCCCCAGTGCCGCCTGGCGCAGTGCCTCTTCGGATTGCTTGCGTTTTGTGATGTCTGTGGAGATGCCGCAGACGGCATAGATATTTCCCTTACTGTCGTAGAGAGGGAATTTATTGGAAATGTAGGTATGCACGCCGTCATCAAGGGTCGCTTTTTCTTCAAATTCCATGACGGTATCTTGCTCCATGACCTGCCGGTCGTTGTTGCGAAACTCAGCTGCGGTTTCCGCTGGGAACAATTCATCGAGTTGCTTACCGATGGTCTCCTCTTGCGTAATATCAAGCAGACGTAGGAAAGGTTGGTTGACCAGTAGAAAACGGTCTTGCAGATCGCGGACATAGACCACTGCTGAAGAGTTGTTCAGGATTTGCTGAAGACGTTCTTCACTGGACTGTAATCTTTGTGTTGCTTCACGCGTGTTGCTGAATGCACGCGTGACAGAGGCGACCCAGGTCTGCCACAGGGGGGGGAGGTTTGGTTCCTTGACTAAAGGGTTACGCGATGCTTCTCGAATGTAGTGCACTAGTGCCAGAGCCGGGCTGATGAATTCCCTTTTCAACAAGTAGAGAGCAAGGAAGATGGTTGCAATCAGGACCAGCAGTATCACGGCATAGGGTAGCACTCGTGACCACATGAGGTTCGTAATCTCTTCATTGCGGACAAGATAAACCAGCGTCCAGGGAGCGTGTTCGGCATTTTGAGCCACCAGGGTATGGGTGGTGGTTTGCAGTGGCTTGCCTGCAGCACGTAATGCGACGGATATCTTTTCGGCATTGAGTGCTTCCGGTGCCACATCGACTGCCTTTTGTAGCATATCCTTGGGTGATCCGGCAGAATCTGCCAGCAGCATTCCCGTATTATCGAGAACCACCAGCCGACCAAGATCCAGAGGCAATTCGGCAAGAAAAATTTCCAGTGTGGCAAGCCTCAGATCGGTACCGACAATACCGAGGAAATTCCCGTCGACATAGACGGGCGCACCATATGACACCATGGCGCCGGTTCCGCCGGCATCGATGTAGGGGGCAGTCCAGTAAGGTTTATGCAGGGGATTCTTTTCAGGTGTGCCTGCGAGGTAAATTTCGTATTCAAACCAAGCGTCAAGTGCAATTGCCGGCGTTTCATAGCCGCCGGTCTCCAACAACTGGTCTGTGCTCATCCACGGATAGAGAGCGATGAAGCCTTCTTTCGCTGAAAAAAAGTAAGACCATTGAAAATAAGGTGTCACGCTATGCTTGAGTCGGGCAAGGGCAAAAAATTCCAGCGCATGATCAAGAAAGATCCTGCCGACCTCGGGCCGGCGCGGATCACCGGCATGCCAGACCAGCTGTCCAATCAATTCCCTTTTGTCTTCCGGTACATTATCCAGGCTATAGACTTCAGTTGTCGTTGCCCCATCGATTCGTGGAGAGTAGTAGGCCCTTAGCTCACTAGGATGACTGGGAGGGCTTCGTAGGAAGCTCTCCGACCAGTTTTGCATCTGCAGAACATGGTCGTTGGCGAGTTTGGCAATGCCCTCCAGTGCAATTGAATAGCGAGCGGTATTCTGAGAGAGATCACGTGATATCTGTGTGCGTAAATCATGATACTGGTTGATAGCCAACACCATGATGACGAAAAAAAGCGGTAAGGTAACAACAAATATCAGCCAGCGGTAGCGAGTTGTCAGGCGTAGATCTGAACGGCTGTCGTTTTCGTGTTTCAATTTTAATGGCGTATCTTCTACAAGCATCGTTACGGCTTCACGTAGATATAGCCGACGCCGCGTACGGTCTTGATCACTTCAGGTTTTTCCGGGTTCCGCTCAATCTTTCGTCTGAGTCGCATGATGCGAAGATCGATTGAGCGATCAAACACGCCCCAGTCCTTGTTATGCGCAAGATCCATGAGCTGGTCCCTGTTTAACGCCCGGTTGGGATGCTCGGTGAATACTTTGAGTAGATCAAACTCCATGGCGGTTAACGGCATTTCACTGCCTTTAGCGTCGTATAGCTTATGCATAGCCATATCGAGCTCGCAGGTGCCGAAGTGGATTCGGCCTGAATGCGTGGGTGATTGGGTCTCTTCTGTCAGGCGTCGCAGTACACTCTTGACACGAGCAAGCAATTCCCTCAGGTCGAAGGGTTTTGGGATGTAATCGTCTGCTCCCATTTCCAGTCCGACAACCCGATCAACAACATCTGCTGCAGTGGTGAGCATGATGATACCCACCCCATGATGCTGCTCCCGAATCCAGCGCGCCAGTGACAGGCCGTCTTCACCGGGCATACGAATGTCGAGGATTGCCAGATCTGGATTTTTTATATTGAAAAGCTTCCGCGCCTCTGCCGCACTGCCTGCGGTATGAACCTCCAGTCCCTGGTCAGTAAAGTACTCAGAGAGAATTTCACACAACTCTGGCTCATCGTCCACGACAAATAGTGTAGAGGGTTGAGACATATGGTTTTTTCCAAGTCGGCTGAGATAGCGCTTTTTCTAAGAATAGTCCCAATCTCTCAATGATAGAAAGCATCCTGATACAATTGAAACAATTCTGAAAAAAGGGAATGCGCTTGGGGTAATGTCAGATCGGGGGATTCAGTACAGGAGGTATGCTAGGTGCTAAGGCTTTCATGAGCCACAAAACGAAATTATTTGTGATGGCAAGTTCATAGCGTCCTGGCACTGAAGAATTGGGGAGATGTATTTTTCTCTATAGGCCAAGACATGATATTGAAGTATCGAATAGTTACCCATTCGCTATAACCATAGAGGTGTCCTGATGACGGATCACGAGGTGAAAGGCAGTTGTCTATGTCGGAAAGTCAGTTATGTCATTCGGGGAGATCTCGGAATCTTCCAATATTGCCACTGCTCACGTTGCCGAAAATTTACAGGCAGCGCCTTCGCCGCCAATCTGCTGGTATCTCCTGCTGATTTCCAATGGCTGACTGGAGAGTCATATGTCGGCCGGTATACGCCAGGGGGTGTCAGACATTTTGCCACCGGCTTTTGCAAGGTATGTGGTTCGTCACTTCCCTGGTTGGCACAGAGTGGCAAAACAGTGGTAATACCCGCGGGAACCCTTGATGAGGATCCGCAAATCAGGCCCATACAAAATATCTACTGCGCCTCACAGGCAGTTTGGTATACGCAACCTGGTTTTTTGCCTGAGCATGATGAGCTACCGCCAAAGAAGCCCTAGCCTTAAGTAGCTAGATATAACCTTGTGCGTCCATTCCGTAAGAGACTAAGCATTGAATATTCGCCCCTATTGTATTGGAGAGGAAGCCACATTATGGCCGCTGCTTTTCAATACGGTCCGTCAGGTCAATATCAAGGATTACTCAGAGGCACAGGTCGAAGCCTGGGCACCTGGTGATTTCGACTTGGATCAGTGGGTCGTCAGGTTGCAGCAGACACAACCATGGGTTGCCGAGCAGGAGGGACAACTGCTGAACTCGACGAGTCAGGACGAATCGGTTGCTTTTACTGTCACCACGCCAGCTTGGGTAAGGGGATAGGGAGCGCTCTATTGCAAACGATCGAGGCGGAGGCGTTGCGTCTGGGGTTGGCACAGCTTTCAGTAGAGGCCAGTATCACAGCAAGGGGTTTCTTTGAGGGAAAGGGCTTTGTCATCGGTGGAGCACAGCGTGTGACGAGGCGCGGTGAGGACTTTCTCAATTATCTGATGTTTAAAAATATTGTTAATTAACTAGTTTTAAGCATCCAGATTTAATCTGGATTCTGCTATGAATGGATAGATTTTCGACTTGTGGTGTCTGTCTCTAAGCGGGATAGTCTTACCTTGAAATTTAATACCTGACTCCGTGGGTTCATGATACTGCATAGTGCTGATTCCCAAGTGGTTAAAAATACATGCTTAACAGGAGGGTGAAGCTAAGATTGTTTAATGCCATTGGGAGGGCAATATCTTGGGTGCTGCATTTGCTCTGAAAAAGCGGATTCAGGTCATGGTGACGACGGGTCACTGAATTTTTATATCGGGAGCATTTGCAGTAACCCTATGCGGTTTTTTTTCTACATACTGGCGAGCTTTTTACTGTCGATGCCAGTTGCGGCGCTTGATCTGAAAGTGGATGTTGACGGTCTTGAGAGTGAGCTGGAGGCGAATGTGCGCGCATTCCTCTCCATCGAGCAGGAGAGGCAGCATGAGGGATTAACGGTCTCCCGTCTGCGTCTGTTGCATGACAAGGCACCTGAGGAGATTCGTCAGGCGCTGCAGCCGTTCGGCTACTTTGCGCCCAAGATCGAATCTGAGCTGGAAACGCTGGATGCCTCGTATCTGGTCAAATATCGCATCGATTCGGGACCCCAGGTGCCGCTGAGTGAAGTCGATTTTCAGATAACCGGGGATGGCGCGAACGATCCCATGGTGAAGGAGCGGTTTCCGCTATCGGTGGGAGATGCGCTCGATCTGGTCTTATATGAACAGGCCAAGCAATCCATTCTTTCGCGGGTGACGGAAAAAGGCTATCTGGAAGCGCACTACGCAGCTCATGAAGTGCGTGTGGATCGTGACAACTACACCGCCCGGATCAAGCTTCACCTGGAAACGGGTATGCGCTTCCGCTTTGGTGAGATCCGCTTCGAACAGGAGATTCTGAATCCTGAATTTCTCGCTCGTTATCTCAGTTTCGGCTCCGGTGATCCCTACAGCTATGAGAAGCTATTGGATCTGCAGGGTAAGCTGATAGACAGTGAATATTTCAAGCAGGTCGAGGTTAACTCAAGGCGCGATCAGATCGAGGGGGACCAAATACCGGTAGATATCCTGCTCTCTCCCAATAAGAAGAACCGTTATCGTATCGGTCTGGGTTACTCCACCGATACGGGTCCCCGCCTGACCCTGGACTGGAAGCGGCGGCGCATTGGCCGTGAGGGCCATCACATGCGCTCCGAGTTGCGTCTCTCCGGACCCGAGAAGTCGCTTACCAGCGAGTACATCATCCCGCTGGAAAGGCCGACCGTGGATTACATCTCCTTCGGTGCCTCGCTTGATTATTACGATCTGGATACCAGCAAGGGAAACCGTGCACTGCTCAACGCTTCGCACTCGGTCGGTCTTGAGCGGGGATGGCGCAGAACATTGACGCTGGATTACCTCTATGAGGATTTTGAAGTCGGTTCACAGGATGACAACGCCCGATTGCTGGTGCCGGGCGTTACCTGGTCCCGAATCAAGGGCGGCAGCCGGGAGTATGTCACAAAGGGCAAACTGCTCGAGTTCCATATCGAAGGGGCATCCGATTCGGTGCTCTCAACCACCAGTTATGTACAGCTCTATACCCGGGACAAGTTTATACACAGTCTGAATGATGACTGGCGTGTGCTGGCGCGTATCGAGCTTGGGGCCACCTGGGCTGACGAGCTGACAGAGCTTCCACCCTCCAAGCGGTTTTATGCGGGTGGCGATAACAGTGTACGGGGGTTTGGTTATGAGGATCTGGGTCCGAGAGATGGGAATGCTGAAGTCATTGGAGGGCGATATCTGGCGGTGGGCAGTCTGGAGATAGAGCGGCGCTTTGCGGGTAAGTGGAGTGGCGCTTTGTTCCTGGACAGCGGCAACGCCTTCGATCCTGATTTCGATGCTGAGACTGCGTATGGCTTTGGTTTGGGGGTGCGCTGGCGCTCTCCTGTCGGACCGCTGCGTTTTGACCTCGCCAGGGGTCACTACCTCGATGACCGGACACTCAGACTGCACGTGGTTTTGGGGCCGGAGTTATGAGTGCCGTGAAGCTCAAGCGATATCTTCTGATTATGCTGGCGGTGCTGGTATCGTTACTGGCGACACTGGTGATCGGTTTGGCAATTCTGCTCCACGCACCGGGTAGCGCCCCATGGCTCATATCCATTCTCGATGAAGCGACACCCTATGAGATTAGTGTGGTTTCCCTGGAGGGGAAATTGGCTGGTCCCCTATCGATTCAGCAGTTGAAGCTGACGGATGGGGATATGAACCTCGAAGCCGGAGAGATCAGGTTTGATTGGCATCCTGCCGCTTTGCTGAAGGGTGATCTGCATGTGATCGAGCTTAGCCTGCGGGATATCGATATCGTTTTGCCGGCAGGAGAAACCCCGGTACAGGAGACCGAAAATACCCCTTTCGGTGGTGTGAATCTGCCGCTTAATCTGCAAGTCGACAAGCTACAGATAGACGATTTCAGCCTCTCAAATCCGGCCAGCCCTGATCCTGTCGTTATCGAGTCTCTGACATTCTCAGCCCATAGCCAGGCAGAACAGTTGATGATTGACCAACTGGAGTTAGCTGCCTTTTCTTCACGGCTCAAGGTCACGGGTAGTCTGGCGCTCTCGGCGGGACTGCCGATGGATCTTACGGTGGATTGGCAGCATCGCCTGCCCGAGGGGCCCGAGCTTGCAGGCCGTGGTGGGATAAAGGGTGATCTGGACAAGCTCCAGGTTGTGCAGCTGCTGGATGCCCCGCTATCGAGTGGGCTAGAAGCCAGTCTCTTCGATCTTGAAAGTAAACCTCGGTGGGAGGCAAAGCTGACCCTGACAGAAAGTGAGTTGGGTCGGCTGATGAAGGACTTCCCGCTGCAAGTGAACGGCATATTGGAGAGCCGGGGCACGCCAGAGGACATAGACGTGATTGCCGATCTCCAGCTGAGACAACCGGACTACGGAGAGGCCAGCCTGACACTGCGGGGTGATTACAGGCAGGACAAGTTCACAGCCGAGACACTGCGCCTGACAACGCCCACGGGTGCAAAGATCGAAGGCCGGGGCGAGTATCAGCTGGATGCATCGATGGGCCGCTTCTCTTCTCAGCTGACCTGGCAGGATCTGCGTTGGCCGCTACAGGGAGAGACAGTGCAAATCCAAAGTCGCCAGGGTGCGTTGAGCGTCACAGGTACACCGCAGGATTATCAATACACACTCACCCTGGATGCCCTATCACCGGGCCAGCCCAGCACCCAACTGGAAGCCTCGGGTCAGGGGGATCTCAAGAGTCTCAAGCTGCAGACATTGCTGGCAATATTTGAGGAGGGAAAACTGGCGGGGACGGGTGATCTGGCCTGGCACCCCAGCCTTCGGTGGCAGCTGCAATTGGAGGGTGACGGGATCAACCCGGCCCTATGGCAGCGGGACTTCCCCGGGCAACTGAGTCTCTTGCTGGCCACCAACGGCCAAATCACTGAGGCGGGACTGCAGGCTGAGGTCAACCTGGAGCGGCTGCAGGGTCAGTTGCGTGACTATCCTGTCAACGCCAACGCTCTGGCGTCAGTGGAAGGTGAAAAACTTAGTGTCGAATCGCTGCAGGTACTGTCCGGAAAGAATCGTATAGCACTGAATGGGGTGATTGAAGAGAGCCTGGCGCTCGACTGGCAGGTGGATGCGCCGGCTCTTGAGTCTTTTTGGCCGGGCCTTGAAGGTCGTCTGGCTGGATCGGGCCGCCTGAGTGGGCCCAGGGATACGCCCCGCATCGAGGCCAAACTTGAGGGAGACAAGTTGCTATTTCAAGGCAACCGGATCAAAGGCCTTAAGCTTGACGCCGATGTGGCACTCTCCGGCGAACAGGTCGTGGAGCTGTCTCTTCTCGTCGATGAGCTGAGTGTGGGTTCAACAACCTGGAGCCGTTTGGATCTGGCGCTGGGGGGAACGATTCCCAAGCATAGACTTGATCTGAACATCAAGGGTAAAGCCGTACCGCAGGCCACAGTCAACATTGCGGCCGGATGGACTGATGCCTCTGAATGGATCGGCGCATTGCAGCATCTTAAGCTGGCCTTGCCGGACTCGGGTGAGTGGGTGCTTAAAGCGCCGGCTGGTTTTTCCTTGGCCGCCGATTCTCAACAGATGGACCACTTCTGTCTCGAATCCCAAGGTGCGAATCTCTGTGGCGCCTACAGCGGGTCTCTGGGCAAAGGCTGGGAGGGGCAGGCAAGTCTGCGTGAATTCCCCCTGGTGGTCCTACAGCCCTGGTTACCGAATGGGTTACAGATCAGCGGCAAGGTAGCGCTGGATACCAAGCTGAAGTCGAGTGCAGGCGGTCAGCCTCTCGGTGAGTTGAATATCAAGCTGCCTGGGGGACGAGTGGGGCTTGATCTTTCAAGTGACAAAGAGAGTGTGAGCTTTGCCGACGGTTGGTTGAGCGCCACGCTCGACAAGCAGGGTGCCAGAGCGCAGATGAAACTCCCTTTGAAAGGACTGGGCGCCATTGAGGGGGAGGGTGAACTGCCTGGTATCAATCTCAATGCTGATGATTGGAATCAGCAATCCGTTGCAGCCCGGTTGATGATGAGCTTGGACGACCTGTCAATCATTTCACTGTTCTCGTCACAGTTGCAGAATGTACGGGGGAGAATTAAAGGGGATGTCAGCCTCGACGGTACATTGGGCAAGCCGAAGGTGGCGGGCGGCGTTGATTTGATCGAGGCTGCGCTGGATATTCCCGAATTGGGGCTGGAGCTGAGAGAGATGGCTGTGCAGGTGCAGTCTCAGTCACAAACACAATTAGGGCTGACAGGCAGTGTGCGTTCAGGTCAAGGCGTATTGCAACTAAAGGGTAGTCTGGGGCTGGACGGGGAGGCAGGTTTTCCTGTCAGGCTTGAGTTGCGGGGTAGTGACCTGACGGTGGCCAACATACCGCAAGCGGAGGTGCTCGTCACACCCAATATCAGCTTCGAACGGGATGGTTCACAGGCCAGACTGAAAGGTGAAATCCAGATCCCATTCGCC
Source organism: Candidatus Thiodiazotropha sp. (ex Monitilora ramsayi) (assembly GCA_025655575.1). Classification (GTDB taxonomy): domain Bacteria; phylum Pseudomonadota; class Gammaproteobacteria; order Chromatiales; family Chromatiaceae; genus Thiodiazotropha. The sequence continues at coordinate 394,055 of JAHXIP010000001.1, forward strand.
CGTATACGGCCGCGCAAACTGCCGACTTCAGCGGTAAACAGTTCACCGGATCTGGTCATCGTCAGTGCGGACGCACCTGAACAGGACACGCTGGATAGCCACCTCTCCACCGAGCTGCGCATCGTATTCGGTGATCGGGTGAGTTTCGATGGGTTCGGCTTGCGTGGCAACCTTACAGGCAGACTGCTGGTCATAGATGAGCCGAAGCGTCCTGTGATTGGGCGTGGCAGAGTGGGTATCCGCGACGGAACCTATCGGGCCTATGGACAGGATCTGCAAATCGAGCGGGGATTCGCCCTGTTTGTCGACAGCCCGGTAGACAACCCGGGTTTGGATGTCCGCGCTATTCGAGAGATCGATGAGGTGACTGCGGGCATCCGGGTCGGTGGTACGCTGAAATCGCCCAAGATTGATCTTTTTTCTACGCCTGCAATGAGTGAAAGCGATGCACTGACCTATCTGGTTACCGGACGACCGCCAGGTGAAGGCGGTGGTGAGTCAGTGGGGCTGGCAGCCGCCCTGAGAGCTTCAGGCGCGGGTTCGGCAGCTGAAGAAGTGGCTCGCCAATTGGGTTTGGACGAGCTTAGGGTGGATGCGGGGAGCGGCCTTGAAGAGGCCTCGGTGGTGGCGGGAACCTATCTGTCACCAAGGCTCTACCTGCAGTACATCAATGAGCTGGCATCCCGTGAAACCAAACTGAGGATGCGCTACGACATCAACAAGCGCCTGCAGCTGGAAGCAGAGACGGGAAAGTCACAAGCCAGCGATCTTTTTTATACCTTCGATCGTTAACAATATCCGTACGAACAATATGTTTCGTATGGAATTCTGTTGTTGCTGAACCGCTAAAATCAGATGACAAGCGATTATCGGAAATGAGCATGAGTGAGTCACCACAACAGACGAGAGTTTTTGAATCACCCGCCGTGGCTGAAGCCCATTTTTATGAAGCCTTCGCCAATATTGATGGTCAACTGATGTCTGAAGTCTGGCTCGATAAAGAAGCGGTTTATTGTATTCATCCCAGTGGACAGCCGCTGATAGGTTCACAGGCGGTGCTGGATAGCTGGCGCGCCATGTTTAAGGGCGGACACCCGCTGGCGCTCTTCTACAGGGTGGTACAAAAGCAGGTGAGTGATGGGATGGCGCTACACTTGGTGGAGGAGACACTGAGCTCACAGGACGGCAGCCGGCGTGGTCTGGTAATGGCGAGTAACTGCTATCTGAAAACAGAGACCGGGTGGCGACTCTTCAGTCACCATGGTTCACCCATGGTTAAGCCGCAAACGGAGAAGACAGGGGCGTCAGCGCAGGTCCACTGATAGGATTCTCCGCTCAGTGGAGATGGGCCGCCAAGTTTGCTAAGCAGCCGTCGGTTTTTCTCAGGCGTCAGTTGCTACTGCGAACTGCGTCGAAATCATCCGCGATGAGTGATCTGCTGATGAAGAATGCCTCAGTATTCGCTGGTTTCTGTCGGCTTTTCTTCTCTACCTGGATCGGGCATTCATGGGGCTGCCAGTCGCAGGCGATCCCATTCAGGACCTGGTGTGGACATTCACTGCAGGAGCGGAGTTTGTAAGGGCCAGTCATCGTCTTGTGCTCAAAAAAAGTAGGTGGTCGTAAGGGTTAAACTAGCACAATATCAGTCGATTACAATCAACTCTTTTGTAAAAATGGCAGAATTGTGACCTAAGTAACTGGTTTTCATCGGTCGAGTATTTCGGACTCGTCCGGGAAACTGCCAAGAGTGATTGTATGAGATTGAAATCAGGAGACTGATATCAAACAGCGTGCTCATTAAAGCTAGCGGCGATAAGAACGAAATATTTATATCTTATTGACAGAAATTCAGAAGAATTTCACAACTCACCCGATGGGCAGTAAATGATCGGTGGGGTATCCAGGCTTGCAGCATGATATGCAACTGAGGAAAAGACTTCCTAACACTTTGTGTATACTCCATAAACATGTAGAGGCGGTTATTCACGGCGGATATGCCCTAGTTGATCCCGCAAACCCACCCAGTTAGGGCTTCATTCAACGATGTTTCACGAATATTTCGGGATCGCTGAAGATCCTTTTTCCATCACACCGGACACCCGGTACCTGTTCCTCAGCGAGAGGCACCGAAACGCCTTTGCGCATCTGCTTTACGGTGTTGCCGAGGGGGGTGGCTTTGTTCAGCTGACCGGTGAAGTGGGGACCGGGAAAACGCTGCTGTGCCGCAATCTGCTGGCCCAATTGCCGAACGAAGTGAATGTCGCACTGATCTTCAATCCCCGCCTGACACCATTGGAGTTGGTGGCGAGCATCTGCGACGAACTCAAGGTGCTTTATCCCATCGGTTGTACCAGCATTAAGGAGATTGTCGACTTCCTCAACGCCTTTTTATTGGAGAGTCACCAACAGGGCCGCAGGACGGTGGTGGTTATAGATGAAGCACAAAACCTGAGCTACGAGGCACTGGAGCAGGTACGCTTGCTGACCAATCTGGAAACCGAAAAGCAGAAACTGTTGCAGATCATTCTGGTGGGACAGCCGGAGCTGAAAAGTTTGTTGGAGCAACCCGAGTTGAGGCAACTTGCACAGCGCATTACTGCCCGCTACCACCTCACGCCACTCTCAGCCAAAGAGACCCGTGACTATGTACAACACCGTCTTAAAGTGGCGGGACTGGGTAATGAGTTGTTTAACCCGGGTGCGTTACGGGCGCTTTACCGGTTGACCGGAGGGGTTCCCAGGTTGGTCAATGTCCTCTGTAATCGCGCCATGATGGCTGCGTATGGTACGGATACTCGGACGATCAATGCCCGGTTGTTGCGTCGGGTATCCAACGAGTTGGCGGGTATGGAGGAGACTAAGCATTCCGGTCTGCGTTGGGGTTGGGTGGTTGCGGTGGCTGTGGTGTTTGGTCTGGGCCTGCTGGCTATTCAACAGGCCGAGAGACTTGAGCGCTGGTTGGGTAGAACAGTGCCTGCAGTGGTCAGTGCGGAAAGAGAAGCTCCACAACCTGAAGCCGTTACACCGGTCACGGTAGATCCAGCCACACCTGTGGCTGCTGAAGATGAGGTTGTCTTGCCGTCGGCTCCGGCAGCGGAGATAGTGCCTGTTACTGAGCCAGCAGTCATTCCAGCGGAGCCGGTTGATGATCCGGTTGCAGCAGAGACACCCATCGAAAAGCCGGCCATGCCGATGGATTCTCCTACAGATGTTCCGCCGACAGAGACCCAACCCGAAGGTGACTCATCACTAAGCCTGATGGGCCTCCTGGGCAATCAGAACAATGCTTTTGCTACGCTCTTCGGTTACTGGCAATCCGTTTATCCTATGGATGACGATACGCGCTCTGCCTGTGAAAGGGCTGAGCAGGTTGGTTTGAGTTGTATCTATGGCCGTGGTGATTGGCAGAATCTGGCGTATTACAACCGTCCCGCTGTGATCGAGCTGTTGCTGGATGACGGGCACAGATACCATGTGGTGGTCAGTGCGTTGGATGAGAGTCGAGTCACACTCGACCTGGAAGCCAGGCGGTTGTTATTCTCCCGCGATGAGATCGAACCCCTGTGGACCGGGAGCTACATTGTTCTATGGCGCCCACCCAATCTCACAGATGAGTCGGTAAGCATCGGCAATAGAGGGCGGGATGTGGCCTGGGTCATATCCATGCTTGATCGGATCGAAGGGGTGCTGACCGAGTATGACCCTAATGATGTCCGCTTCAATCGGGCATTGAAAGAGCGGGTAATACGGTTTCAGCAATCCCAGGGGTTGGTATCCGATGGGATTGTGGGGAAGAAGACAATTATTATGTTGAGCGTTGCCGTCAGCGACTCCACAACACCGGTTCTACGCCGGAGCGAGAGCTGACATGTCTTCGATACTCGAAGCGCTCGAAAGAGCTGAAGGAGAACGGGGACGTGAGAGTGGGCGGCCCGCTTTACAGCCTGTTTCCAGTGTGCCAAATAGCAGACGTTTTGATCTTCGCATGATAGTCATCATCGTCTTGCTGATCCTTGTGAGCAACATGGTGATCTGGTTGTTTGTACAGCGCACCACGCCTCAAGATGAGGAGCTTATCTCAGGCAAGCCCGAGCAGACTGTGCTGTCCGAGGCTAAGCAGACGCCACCCGTCATCGAGAAAAAGAAAGTGCCTGCTGCTGAAGCGCCGAAGCCTGCGCTCAGTGTGCCGGAACAACTCAAGCGTACAACCGCGCCCAGTGCGAAACCACTGATTGATGAAGCTGTGGTAGCCCGTCCACAACCCGCATCCAGGCGTGTAGCACCGGTTCAGCTACCGGCGACAAATTCCGTACCGAAGGATAGTGTCATGCCTGCTGAGGGTGGAGCGACCCAACCTGTCGAAGCGGAAAAGACCAAAATCAGTCGTGATGAGCTACCTCTACCGCAGGTGACAGCAAGCCAAAAGCAGTCAGAACAGAATGAGGTGTCGCAGCCACCTCAAGAAGCTGTCGTGATTTCAGCACTTCCTGAGAGTGAGCCGGATCAGGTGGAGGTCGAACAGATCCCTCTGGTGTGGGAACTTCCGCAAAGCCTTCGTGAAAAAATCCTGCAACTGAAAAGTAGCATACACGTCTATTCCGACACGCCGGAGCAGCGTTTCGTCATCATCAATATGAAACGTTACAAGGAAGGCGACAGCTTACAGCCTGATGGTTTTCGACTCGAAAGGATTGATCGGGATGGTGTCGTTATCGATCATGGTGACGGGCTGGTGCGTCTGATGCGTCGATAGCCATCACAGCAATTATGAAATTAGAGTAATCAGGCCTTGGGCTTATGGGACACTGCAGAGAATGGCTCGGTCCTTACCCTGCTGTTTAGCCTGTTGGGTTCGCTGATCCAGCAAATCAAGCATTGAGGGTATGTCCTCAATCGAATCGCTCTGCCTTTCAACGACACCGATGCTGGCCGTGACAGGTTTACCATCTGGCAGTGTGCCGATTCCTTCATTACGAATGCGATTAACCGTGATGGTCGCGCCACTGCAATCGGTGCTGGGTAGAATCAGCATGAAGCGTTTCTCGCTCCAGTGCACCAACAGGTCACTATGGCGCAGGACATCGCGCAGTATATCCGCAGCCTCCAGCACGACATGATCATAGGTGGCGTAGTCATATTCATCGATTATCGACTGCATATCATCGATCGATACCAGTACGACCGAGAGAGATTGGCTGTTCAATGTTGCTTTCTCGAATTCCCTGTTCAGATTCTCCACGCCCGAGCGGCGAGTGAGCGCGCCCGTGACAGGATCGAAATCACTGTGGCTGATAAGAGAGATCATGTACTGCAGCTGCAGGGTTGAGGTGAAAAAGACAATACCGAGAATGATAAACAGTAGCCACACGGTGGGCATCAGCTGTAACAGGTCGGTTTCCGCATAAAAACCCCAGCCGGTAATCGTGATCAGGGTCAACGGCAGGGTAAGCAGTGCGCCTTCCATGGCTGTCAGAGGAAACAGTCCGAGCAGGCCGATGGCAATATACGGCAGCAGGGCATAGAGGTGGATCGCCAGGTGATTGGCCTCATTGTGAGGCAGTGTCAGCATATAGTGTGCCGAGGCAAAGAAAGTGATCGGTAGATTGATCAGCAACAAGCTCATGGCGATCCAGCTGTTGCGATGGGTGCAGGCAAAATTCCAATTGCGGGCCAGCAGTACGAAGCCGGCAGTGGAGAGCAGGCGTATCAATAGAATCGGGATCAATATTTCACCCGGTAGAATGATCACATCGACGATGACCCAGAGCGGTACGAGTATCGCGAAGAGTGTGGCGAGAAATCTGACCCGGTCAAGAATCAGGCGGCTACGGTGTTCCTGCAGGAAGCTGGGATGCTCATCAGGAGACAGGAGATCAAGCAGCTGATCCAGTGAGTGGATGCGGTAGGTAGTTGCCAAGTGGCTGATTAGGCGTTTGATCATTAGCGTGCTGTTCTCTCCTGAATTGAAGACGCGTCCGTTTTCAATCGATACTAGTGCCTTCTGATGGAATGGCTTTGGGTTTCCCGTTGGCATCCAGGGCGACAAAAGCAAATTTTGCTTCAGTCACCTTGTCCCTGTCACCGATGCGCTGGCGTTTCGCCCAGGCCTCGACATGAATCTCCATGGAAGTCCTTCCCACTCGTACGATACCGGTGTAGACGCAGAGAATATCCCCTACTTTGACCGGTTGAATAAAACTCATGGAGTTGACGGCTACGGTGACTACGCGTCCGTTGGCCCGCATGCCGGCACAGATGCCGGCGGCCAGGTCCATCTGTGACATCACCCAGCCCCCGAAAATATCACCTGAAGGATTGGCATCTGCCGGCATGGCCAATATTCGGGTCATGAGTTCGCCAGTAGGTTTCTCTTGCATAGGCCAGTTAATTTACTTGAGTAATGAAATCAAGCATAGAGATTGATAAGACCGATGGCAATTAAGAGACCTTAAGAAAAGGCCTGGTTGGGGATTGAAGTGATAGGCAAAAAAATACCGGTAGCGGCCGAAACCGCTACCGGCGATAGGGGAAAAGTGTGATTAGGAGCTGCTTGAATCAATGACTATGGTGTCGATGTCTCCGTCATAGCCCGCATCTGTCGCTTTGACTTTTTCACCTGCACTCGGTGGCGTTGTGGTGCTGTGCGTGAAGACAATACCGAGTAGGGTGATAGTAGTGGCGTCCGCTGAATCAACAGGCGCTTCAATCACCAGTGGGGTGGAAGGATCGGAATCTTCACGCTCGATGCTGTGGGCATAGTAGTCACTGCCATTTGCAGAGAGTTCGACTTCCACATAGTCGTCCACATTGAGCTCATTCAGGGTGAAGCTACCGTCTCCGTCACTGCTGCTGTCATATGAGGAGCTGTCCTCGAAGGAGGTTGAGTTGTCGGTAGTGAAGGTCAGCGTTTCACCATTACCCAGATCAAGGGTGATGCTGCCGTTTTTCGGGTCGCCATCAGAAGTGACTTCGGTGACAAGCGCCTTGATTTCAATCTCCCCATCTTCACGCTCAACTTCATGCACAATGAGGGTGCCGTCGACCATATGTCCCTCTACCTCGACTTCAGTGCCAATCAGCTGAGGGTCTACCGGGTCGTTGAAGACGACAGGGATATCGTTGACGGTGTAACCATCCACGTCGTTACCCATCAGGATGCCTCTGATCTCGGCATCGTGATCGTCATCGCTGTCGTCGATCAGGTCATCATCATCCGGCTCGATTCTTACCACTTCGTTATTACCGGCATTGTCGACCAGTTCTATCTCAACATAAGTGCCTACCGGATCGCTCGGCAGATCGGAATCGATGTCGACGCTGCTGCTGATGTCATAAGGACCTGCGATACTGCCGTTTTTCAGCTCAAGGGTAATGGTCATTCCATCGTATTGGGTAACGGTGCCTTTGACCTCGTAGTCATGGTCGCTATCGGATTGCAATTCGATTCGGGATGCGACGATTTGCGAGCCGTCGAAGAAGCCGCTGACTTCGATCTCCTGACCTTCAGCAAGCCCGGAATAGCTGGCTCCGTCATCGAAGATCGTACTGTTGGCATCTGCGCTGACTGACATGCCGAGGATAGTGAATGTGGTGGTATCACCGCTTACTACCAGGCTGCCAGCGTCAATCGGGCCTTCCAGGTCATCATCATAGTAGATGCTCTCGGCGGTGCCATTCTTGCCACTGCTGTCGACACTGCCCACTACCTTGACCTTCATGCCAACGCCAAGCGCACTGTCGTCTGAGGCCGATTCGTCGTCCACGTAGTAGCTGGCATGGGAGGTGTCATATTTCACGCCGTTAACGTAAATGCTGCCAAACCCGTCAATTTTACCGATGCTGGTTGTTGTGTTTGCTGTGCTTGCAGAACTCCCTCCGCCACCACCGCATGCGGTGAGCAGACCAGCTGTGGTGAGAGCTGACATCACCAAAAAGAGTTTTTTCAGTTTCATCTCATCCTGTCCTGTATTGGTATTAAAGGGCCACTTAACAATAATCGTGTTTTAATTATTAAACTGGGAATTATTTCCCAATATTGTTATGAAACAGATTCTAACCAAAATATTCAGTATTTCAAGTTTGTTTTTCATCTGGGTTGCTTGTGACCGATCCTTGGCAGGGATAAAATTACAAAAAACACAGCCATGACAGATGGTTAGTAGAATTTTTGTTTGTGATCATATCAACGAGTCAGGAGTGGATGATGGAGAAAAGGGGGCTGGTGGCGCTTGTCCTGATGGCGGCCCTGCTGCTTGTGGCCTACCGCCTCTATTTCACGGAGGATACTGTCGTGGTCCAGCCCTGGTATGAGGGACAGGACATTACTGAGGGTGATGGTCCCATACCTTTCAATGCGCGGCCGCAGGGAAAGCTCGTCTACCCTGAGAGGGATGACAATGGAGAGCTGCCGAGTGATGTCTACCGGGTCTATATCGAATCCGCTGCTACGGACTATTTTGAGCTGGCATTACTTACCGCGGCTTCCCAGGCGCTGTTTGAGAATCACCACCCTTCAATAGAGCAGTTGCGAAACAGCGTTGCGACTTATCGGGAGTGTAGCGGCGCCGAGGAGGGTGCCGACGGAGACTTTGCCATACTGCGCTATCGACCGGAACTCAGGCTCTGCCACCCCCTGTTTTTTAAGCGGGAACAGGGTCTTTGGCGTCTCGATTTCGCAAACATGCGGGATGCTATTCAACACAATCATCGCAACTACTGGCATTTCAGTAATGGTGTTCCCCCTGCCACCTATGCTTTTGCATTCGAGGGCTGGTCATTTGACCGTAATGGCTATCCTATCATCGAATAATCCTCAAGCGTTATGACCGGTTGACATGAAAATCGGTAGTCCCGAATAAGGCATTCCGCACAATTTTGTAGAACTCAAACAGCGTATACTTCACACATTCGATCTGTATGTGCCTGTATCTGACGGGCTTGATCCTGTCAGATATCAGGGAAGGTCTCGTTGAGCGGGGGTTTTACAGTGAGCGAAAAACTGCGAATCAAGCCAAGAATTGGTATCGCGCTTGGCAGTGGCGCGGCGCGAGGCTGGGCGCATATCGGCGTTTTTCGTGGGCTTACTGCACTGGGTATCGAGCCTGAAATTATCGCAGGCAGCTCGGTTGGAGCGCTGGTGGGGGCAGCTTACGCAGCAGGACAGATTGATCAGTTTGATGCCTGGGCGCGGGCGCTGGATTGGAAAGGAATCATAAAGTATCTCGATCCCAGTCTGCTGGGAGGGGGACTGATAGAGGGTGAAAAACTTACCGATCTGGTTGGGCGCTATGTACAGGATCTCTCCTTCGATGGACTGCCTCGAAATCTGGGAATTGTGGCCACCGAACTGGAGGGTGGGCGTGAGATCTGGTTTCGTGAAGGGCCGGTGATAGAAGCGGTACGGGCCTCCATCGGTCTGCCTGGCCTCTTTACTCCCTTTGAGGTTGAAGGCCGTTGGTTGGTGGATGGGGGACTGTCAAACCCTGTGCCGGTGTCACTCTGCAAGGCCATGGGGGCCGATATTGTGATAGCGGTGAATCTGAATGGTGACATCCTTGGCCGCCACTTTCGGCATTTCGCAGATGACCGGACAAAGGGGGATGAAAAGCAGAAGGCTGATATCTGGGAGAGAATCACAGGACAGTTTAAAAGCACATTGAATACCCGTAAGGAGGTTCTCCTTTCTCGCTTATTCGGTGAGAGCAGAGACAAGCCGGGGCTTTATGAAGTGGTTGCCAGCTCCATCAATATCATGCAGGACAGGATTACCCGCAGCCGCATGGCAGGCGATCCCCCAGACATCATAATTACTCCACGACTCTCCCAGTTTGGGCTCATGGAGTTTGATCGTGCTGAAGAGGCTATCCGGGAGGGACAGGCTGCGGTGGAAAGGATGCAGCCAGCGCTGGAGATGTTACTGAACTATTCGTTGACGAAAGGATAGAAAGGTTCGCTGATGCGCTTGGTGGAGGGTGTTTCTTGTAGTATACGTGCCTTGACTCGGGTGACGGTGAGACCCTTGTTGTCAAAGACCACCGGAAAAAGGCGATAGACTCTGCTGGTTTCCTGAGGGCGTTTCCATGCGGCCTTTTCGAGTTTTTTTCTCAAAGCTTTGTCGAGTTCGAGTTGTAACAGCCAGGGGGCCTGCCAGTCGAGGTAATCCGAAACCATTCGCTGATGTTCGGGGATTGACCATGCGCTTTGCAGCAATAGTGGTGGAAAGGTCTCTGCTGGGATACACATACCGTCTGCGTCGATACCACAGCCAGATTTCTCTCGTTTAAACCAGCATGCGCTAGGTGCTTTTCCAGCTGTTTGACGGATGAGTGCTGCGAGATCACTTGTCTCGCCGGCTTCAGAATGGAATCCGCGACCTGATGCGCCTCCTGGATGCCAGGCAGGGGTATCCACTTCTGATAGGGAGTGATCCCTCAGTGTGCTGTTGAGAAGGGCCAGTGGTTGTCGATTCTCTCCATCCAGCAGCCAGCATTCAAAACGGTCGGCAGCTGGAAACGGGACGTCTTGAGCATGGCATTCCAAGGCCTGAATGAGCTGTTCGCCGACGGTCTCTATTAACTCGAAACTTGAAGCGCCACGTATCCTTGAGCGTTGGCGACCATTTTGTGGATTCCAGTCACCATAACGTACCTCTGAAAGGCCCGTATGACTGATAATTCGTTCGTCAGCAACATAGAGTTTCCAGTCATGACCATCCAGACTTTCAGCGATCCCGCCTGGAATGGATAGGACCTGTTGTACGCCATGAAAGGGTGACAACAAACGACGGCTGTAGCAGTTGATATCCATAACACAATTTTGGTTAGGCGTTGGGTAAAGCTCAAGATGTCTGAATCAATGGGATAGATAGGGTTTTCATTTCACTCTGACATGTTGTGAGTTTTCTTCATATCTATAAAGTTGGCTTAAAGCGAGTGATACTAGCTCTGGACACTTCGTTTTGTGGTGTTAGTCGGAGTGTCATTTTCTCTACATGGGAAGGTGGTTTGCGAGTATGAGCCACTTTTTTCGTCTGTAATCTTTTCCTTCATTCGGATCTTTCTCCGGGTCCTAGAGTGTCGAAAACTTTTACGTGGTAGATTTAAATTCCAGTTAACAATTTACTAAGATGCTGTTTTGATTGAATAAAATATTTTGGCATCATAGTTGCTTCTGTAAGGGCATAGTGAATTTTTAACCTGGAGTACGTTGTGTTTAAGAAGTTGTCTATAAGTAAAGGTTTTCTGGCGCTGGGCTTTTCATTCGCCATCGCGTTTTCCCTACCATTGAATGCTGGCATGCTGGGGTTCTGGTCTGATAACGGGTGGACTCCTATTGATGAGGAAGATGGTTTTACGTCCGGTGGTTATGTGGGTCCAGGTTGGGGTGGACAGACGTTTGATGCTGAGTATCTTTTCGCCAAGCAAGAGGGATCTATTCTTTCTATTGGCTTGCAGACAGGCTTTGATCTTGCTGACGGCAGCCAGGTTTATCGCAACAAGCAGTACTATGCTGGTGACTTGGCGCTTGCGTTCAATGGTGGAAGCTATGATTACGCAATCGATTTTGGATTGGTAACAAAAGACATCCAGGGAGACAATGTAGGCCTTGGTAGCGGTAATCAGGATGCAACAGGACTTTACGCGGATGTTCAGTGGAATAATGACATCAGCTTCGGTCAATCTGCCCCCTTTGGCATGGATGAAGGCAGTTTTCTGGCGAGTGTTACCGGCACCAGTGGATCAGAGACCCTGGCTGATGGTAAAAGCTATTTTCGTACGGTGAGTTTCGATCTTGAAGACTTGGGTTTCAGAGTTAGTGATTTCAAGGCTCACTGGACCATGTCCTGTGGTAACGATGTGGTAGAAGGCAGTGCCCGTGTGCCAGAGCCCAGCCCGCTTTGGTTGATGATTGGTGGACTCCTTGCCCTGGTTGGCAGTCGTAAATTCAAAGGTGGTTTCAACGCCTGATTGAGAAAAGCTCCTCACTGCAAAGGGAACCTCAGGCTGTACCGGGGTTCCCTTTTTTTTTGTACCAACTTGTCACGCTAAAATCATCTTAAGCTTGAGATGTCAGTTACCACGGCATATCCTTGATTAACTGCCTGGTTTATATCTAAGATTCTCACTTTCGCAGCATTGAATATCTCGCCTTTGTCTATTGAAATGTCTCCCCTTAAGGGATTCACTATTTCCAGTGAAATTGAGAATGAGTGGCGATCTGCAAAGCAGTACCGGCCACAATTATTTTTCACACCCTTGAATTTGTTACCCTTCTCCATTCATAGCTTGAGGTCTGGTTTGACAGACAGAAAAGCAGTTTTTGAATTGTCTGCATTTATTCATGGTTATATTGCTGCTAAGCATGAGCAGTCGCCGAGTCAAAAGAGCTCGACTCTTCTTACTGGTAGAAAGTGGGAACCTATTCAGTAACCGCTGCCTCTTTAGAGTATGGAAGGAAAAGAGACCGTACTTAGGGCACATCTCCAACTCTTTGAAACACTGAGTGACGGTGAGGTTATCGTTCGAATTCTTGATGGTGATCATGCGCTCTATGAGTTGATCATGAGGCGCTATAACCGCAGGTTATTTCGGCTGGCTTATGGGATCCTGAATCATCATCTGCTGGCACAGGATGCGGTCCAGGAGGCTTACGTCAATGCATTTCTTCATCTGGATCAATTTCGCGGGCCCGACGGTTTCGCTGCCTGGTTGATGAAAATAACTTCGCGTGCCGCCATTCGTCTAGCCCGTAAAGAGTCTGGTTTGCATATGGTTAGTTTGCAGATTGATGGCGTCGATCTGGTCGCTGAAAAAGCTGTTGAGCCTGAGCGCGCCACGATAAACGATGAGATCGTGCGTTTGTTGGAGGAAGCAGTCGACAGTCTGCCCAGGGACTTTCGGGTGGTAATGATGCTGCGGGAGTTCGAGGGTATGAGCACTGATGAAACTGCCAAGGTGCTAAATCTCAACCCTGCGACTGTAAAAACAAGATTACATCGTGCCAAAGGGATTTTGCGTGCCAAATTCAAATATCGGCTGGATGAGATTTCTCCCTACGCATACCCATTTGCAGGCTCACGCTGTGACGCGATTGTGCAGAAAGTCTTTATCCGACTGAGGCATTTGAACAACCTGACTGGACCGGAGGGTAAGTCATGAATATTCGTAAACTGTTGATCGGCTTTCAGGCCTTTGCTGTGGCATGGTTACTTATCATGCCGTTACAGGTTTTTGCATCGGATCGACACTTTCGCGATGCCAGAGTATTTATCGATACATTGCGTTCCATCTCGAAGGGTCAGCAGGCTTTTCGGCACGATACTTTTGGTGATGAGGTATTCTGGACCGACAGGCTTCGTCTGCACGAGGCTATTGCAGGAGAGTCATTGGGGGGGGTAGGACCAGGCGTGGATCCGGCGACTGCACTGGCCGTGGGGTTGAAAGTCGATGTCAAAGCATTACCGAAAAGATTGCAGCGTGCGCTGAAAAGAGGTGAGGTGGATCTAACCGACCCTGCCACAACAATTGCGCTGCTTCAACTCGATGCCGTCGTTGGTGTAAAGGGTGAGGTAACCGATTCGGGACGACTGGAATCTATCGGTATTACCTGTGCACTGTGTCATAGCACGGTCGATGACTCCTTTACCAGCGGCATTGGTCGTCGGTTGGATGGTTGGGCGAATCGGGATTTGGATGTCGGTGTGATTATTTCTCTGGCGCCTGACCTTTCTGCTTTCACTGACTTGCTGAATGTGGACGAGCAGACTGTAAGGACAGTTTTAACAAGCTGGGGACCGGGTAAGTTTGATGCGTCCCTGCTGCTGGATGGAAAGGCCTTTCGGCCGGATGGCGGATCGGCTGCTGTACTGATCCCGCCCGCATTCGGCCTGGCAGGAATTAACCTGCACACATGGACAGGATGGGGATCGATTACGCACTGGAATGCCTTTGTTGCAACACTGGAAATGGGTGGTCAGGGAACACTCTATGATCCTCGCCTCAATGATTTTGATAAGTTTCCTATAGCAGCTGTCAATGGCTTCGGGGATGTCAGGCCGGAGCAAGATCGGGTGACGCCAAAACTGGGTGTTTTACAACAGTATCAACTGGCCTTAAAGGCGCCAAAAGCGCCGCGTGGAAGCTACAACAAGGATGCAGCAAACAGGGGTAAGCGGGTATTTGAGCAGCAGGGAGACTGTGCACGTTGCCATGTACCTCCGCTGTTTAGCGAGCCCGGCTGGAATCTGCACTCACCTGAGGAGATCGGTATTGATGATTTCCAGGCAAGGCGGGGACCAGAAGACAGTTATAGAACAGCACCGCTTAAAGGCTTATGGACGCACAGTAAAGGCGGCTTCTATCACGATGGACGGTTTGCTACCTTAATGGATGTTGTCGAGCACTACGATACGACTTTTAATCTGCTTCTGAGCCAGGATGCCAAATCAGATCTGGTGGAGTATTTGAAATCTCTGTGATTCTCTCATGGGCTTGTTTCCGCTGATTTCAGAGCCATTTATCAAAGTGTGAACAGAGGCCCTATACACCGTCAGTCTAATAATTCAGGCTGACGGTGTATCAGTTCTGAATCATTGTCTTTTGCAACCAGGCATTCACCTGCTCGAGCAAACGTTCTTCCTCGCCGTCAAAAAAGTGGTCTGCACCTTCGAGCTGGAACTGTGTGTAACTGTGATTATGTAGTGTGGCTGCTGCTTTACGTTGGTTGGCGCTGGTGATGATTTCTTCAAGATCCAGACTGCCGTAAAGGTCGAACATGGGCGTTTTTATTCTCTTGAGATGGCTCATGTTATCCATGGGCCCGCCAGCCACACCGGGACCCATACCGATGGCAATAAAACCCTCTACTGGTTTGCCCTCGTTGGCCAGGTAATAGGCAGCCATGGTGGTGCCCTGGCTGTGTCCGATCAATACCAATGTCTCTGCACCATTGTCACGGGCGTGTTTAATAGCAGCGTCGATCCGACCCGGTACCCAATCATAGATGCTTGCATAAGCCTCATGCTCTGCCTCGTTGGGAAGTATTGGCATTTGTATGGATAGCGTATGCCAGTCAGATTCAGTGAGGCCGACTCGCAGTGGTTGAATAACGGTCGGCCAGTCGGGGTGTACGCCGGTGCCGTGCAGGATGATGGCTGTCTTCCCGGTATTTCCATCCATGGATGGGGTTTCGATAGTCAGGAAATCACTGCGACCATCATTCAAGTAGAGGGCTTCGCCGTCTAAAAGTGCATCGACAATCTGGCTTGCCCAGCGCTTCTCCTTTTCCAGGTCAGAGGCCTGAAGACTGAGTGCGGCAAGCGTGAGAGTGACTGCGGCAAGCAGTTTTAAGTGATTCATTTTTTCTTCTCTATCGATGAAAAAGGGAGTCAGTCACAATAACTTTTCCGACATCCGCAGACCCTAATGATTTATCCCTCAATGTGCTCATGTCGGTTCCGGACCGCGAGAAATACGAATATCGAGTGGCCGGGCCGTGTCCAGATGCAGGTCGCGCTGGGGAAAGGCGATGTTAATGCCGGCTTCGGTGAATTTGTTGTTAATTGCTTCGTGTAACCCTGTGATGGTTGTCAGGCGGTTATCCATATTGCCTAGGTAGGCCCTTAACACTAGATTGAGTGTGTTGTCTCCGAAGGCCTCGAAGGTAGCCACAGGATTGGGATCCTCAAGCACATTGTCATTTTCATGAGCGGCTTCCAGCATGAGTGACATCGCCTGATTGACATCACTGCCGTAAGCTACGCCGACGTTGATCATGAGGCGATTGATCTTGTCAGTGAGTGTCCAGTTGACCACGCGTCCGGTGATGAACTCCTTGTTGGGGATCAGTAACTCCTGTTTGTCATAGTTAATCAGCGTCGTGGCGCGGATACGGATGCGTGAGACCACGCCGGTGGTATTGTCCAGTGTCACCACATCGCCAACCCGGATGGGCCGTTCGAAAAGCAGGATGATGCCGCTGATAAAGTTGGCAACGATCTCCTGTAGGCCGAAACCCAGGCCGACACCGAGAGCGGCCACCAGCCACTGGATGCTTGACCACTGAAATCCAATGGTACTGAAGGCCATGATCAGACCGGTGCCTGCAATCAGATACTGCAGCAGCGTGGTGAGTGCATAGCGAGCGCCTGCGTCGAGAGGCAGCCGCTGGAGCAGGGTGATCTCCAACACCCCCGGCAGGTTTTTTGCGGCTAGCAACGTCACCAGCAGCGCAAACAAGCCGACCAGCAGATCGCTCAGGGTCAAGGGGAGTTCAGTGTTGACCCCGTCCACCAACTGACTGGTGGAGATGGGTAGGGTGACTTGATTAAAGAACTCAAGGGCGGGCAACAGATCGTCCCAGATCATCCAGGTGCCGATCACGGCACCGAACAGATAACCGAAGCGTACCAGGCGTTTTGCCTGCTCACTCAGTGCATCGAAATTCAGCTCAGGTATCTCTATGGAGATCGGTGCGGCTTCGTCTTCGGCTGTCTGTTGTTCCTGCTCCCGTTGCAGGCGCAGTTCTTCACGTTTGCGTAGGGCATTTTCATAACGTAGCCGCCGTTCGGCGACAAACAGGTAGCGTAGTAGCAGCTCCTTGAAGAAGAAGAGTCCGATGAAGAACCAGAAGGTGATCTCGATATGCTCGAGCAGTCGTAACGCGAGCGTTAGATAGCCCAGTGCAGTGGAAACGGTTTGGCCAAGGTTAATCAGCAACAGCAGAGGGAACCAGAGAAAATGCAGTTGCACCAGTAAACTCTCTTGACTGGTGTTTCGCCAGTTGCGCATCAGCTCGCTATTTTTATTGAGCAGACGGTAGAGGAATACGAGACTGATCATCATCAATAGGATGACCGCCAGCCGTCCGATAATCTGTGCCTCAGCGGGTAAGTTCGATCCTGCCGTCAGAGCAATGATGAAACGTATGGGAGCCAATACAGGGATCAACCAACGAAGTTCACGACTGACCGGCGTGCAGATTTTACTGTTCCATCGCAGGTGTCGAGGGCCGACGCCGTCGGGTCGGCAGACCTCATAAAGTAACAGCGCCGCCAGCAGGGTGATGCCGACTTTAATCAGCGCGTCTGCACAGGCGATGGTAAACGGGTCTGCAGTGGGTAACGTTTTTAGCAACAGACCCAAACTGCCAAGGATTACCGGTATCAGACCGATTCTGAGTAGGGTGTAAATAAGCGCCCACAGTGTCAGCGGGAAGGTGTCGGTACTTATTTTACGGACCGCCTTGGCGAGTAAGGGCAGGCGGCGGCTTGCAGCCTGTCTTTTCCAGGCCAGTAGATTGATAACTATAAAAGCCAAAAGGGCAATGGCTGGCCGATGGGCGGTGGCAGAAAAAAGATCGCGTCCCAGCTGTTGCCACTTGTCGGTCTGCAGGAACCAGCGGAGACTCCCTGAGAGACTGGAAAAGTTGGTAAGGTTGCCGCTGGCGATCCAGATCAGCTGGTCGTTGATGTAGTTGATATAGGATTTACTCACATCCACCAGTTGGCGCTCGGCCAGATCGAGTGAGGTAAGTTTTGCTATGTAACGGCTGTAGACTTTCTGTAGCTCGTTTAATGCCATCCGCCTGGCCTGGACGAGATCTTGAGCCTGAGTTTTGAGCGTCTCCGCCGTCTCTGTCTCGTTCGTTGTCGGCAGTGAGTTAATCAGCTGTTGGACGACATGCTGAATATTGCCGCGCTCTCTCAGTAACTCTTCGATGTTGATCTGTCTGTCAGTCGCCCGGTTGATCTCAGCCTTGCGTTCAGCAGAGTTTCGACTGTAGCTGTTAATCGACGGCAGTGCTTCACGCCGTCGGTAAAGCATGCTGCCAATCGCCTCGCTGGTGCCCACCACTTCGACCCGTTGCTGGGTGCTTTCAAAATCTGTCTTAATCTCTTCCAGTTGCTGCTTCGCTGTGGCGAGAAGCTGTGACACCTGCTTCTCTTCGTAGACCAGTCGTTCCAGCTCAGTGCGGTTTCCGGCATTCTCTTCGGCGACGATTTTCAAAGGTTCCGGCAGGTTGGCTGTTTTTTCCTTGAGCTGTTCCGCTGCTTCCCTGGCTTGAGTGGCGGCAGATTCGCGCAGTGAGGCGGCTGATTTATTGAGTTGCTCGAGATTGGCTTGCAGTCTGCTGATCAATGCTGTGTTCGTATCGCGTTGGGCCTGAGCGAGATTGGTCAGCAGGCTTTGGTTACCAAGCTTTAATTTGAGCAGGTCTATCTCTTTTTCGCGCAGAAGATAGCGGCTTGTGAGAGAGATCTGTCGTGACTGACTCAGGCTCTTGGGCTCACCTGTCGGCAGTTCTGTGAGTTCTTTACGGATAAGTGCTAGCGCCTTGCTGCGTTCACCGATCTCTTCATTGATCTGTTTGCTGCCGATTAAAAGTGTGGCGAGCTCTTCCCTTTGTTGCTTCTGCCGGTTGCGTACCCTGGTGAGTTCAAGTTCATCCTGGCTGATGCGCAGCTCCAGCTCGCTCAGGTCAGACTGCACGATGAATTGAGCCAATTGGTCCTGATCCTCTTGTCCTGCCGCCTGTTTTAGAAGGCGTTCAATGGTTGCCGGCGCATTACTGACCTTGGCCTCAAGCTTGGCAATCTCATCATCCACTTTTTGCGTGAGTTGAAGCCAGTTGGTCGCCTGGTCATACATCTCCAGTGCCTTTGCTTTCTGTGCTTCATCCAGGCCTTTATCGACCTCGGCGCTCGACTTGGCCGATTCCACCAGACTCAGCGTAGGGGTGTCGCTGCTTTCCACGGCGGTGTCATTTGTTTTTGCCGCAACGGCCGGGAAGGCTGTCGTAACAGAGACAAGGATCAGGAAAGCTTTCAATGAGAGAGAGAGGAGGCGCCTGGAAGTCATTTTGCTCCGACAGTCTGAAATGAGTGGTTGGGCATTCGTGCTGAGAAGTGGCAAATGGTTTCCCCGGTCGATCATTAATGCGCACAGGATCGCAGATTCAGATTATTCATCAGCGGCAGGACGCATTCCATAAGCTTGTGCAACCTTGGGCTGATGTCAATGTTGTTGACTGCCGAAGGTTGGACTTTTTTACGTCTCAGTCAGCAGAGGTGCCTGCTTCTGCTTTGACGGAAGCCTTGCCTGCAATGGGTAGAGGGGGGCTGCTTTCACCATCTGCAAGTGGTGTTGACGCTTCATCGGTGGGTTCTGGTCTGAACCAGAGCCAGGTGGCGACAAGTATGAGTACCAGGCCGACGCTGAGACTGGTAGGCCAAGCGGGTTTTGCAACCAGTTGTAGTAAAAAGAAACCCAGTGCCATGCCCCCTGTGGCCATCAGCTTACCCTGCCGGGCTATCTCGCCACGTTCCATGAACAGCAGGACGGGACGGCCAAACCGGGGATGGGAAAGGATACGCTCGGTCAAGTGTGGTGAACTGCGGGACCAAAACCAGACCGCACCAATCCAGAAGATGGTTGTAGGCAGTACCGGCAACACAATTCCGATGACTCCCAGGGCAAACAGCAGCCAGCCTGCTACAAGTTTCCAGGTTCGGTTTGAATGCTTATCCAGTTTGTGATTTTCGATGGTCATACTGATCCCTGACATCCTACACCCCTCAGACAAACCTTCGCAGGGGTATGATTCACTCTGATTGTAGGGGATTTTCACGCTTATTGGACCTCGAACAGCAGATGCCATCCATAGGCGGCGAGCAAGGCGGGGATGGCGCTGTAGAGTGTGGCCACTATCGCCGCCTTGGGTGCTATGGCGATAGCGGGGAAGAGTGCATCCCCATCATTCGAGATGGCATTTCCGATTTGGGCGGAGAGGGGTAGTGAACCGGTGACGTAGAGCGATGTCACCATAATCTGAGGTCCACAGCCGGGAATGAAGCCTACGAGAATGGCCATGGCCGGCACCAGCGGGCCCCAGGTTGAGATTATCGCCGCCAGGTTCAGACCGAAACCGGCCACCAGAATCTCGTAACCCATGAATGCGAAAATCACCCAGCTACTGACGAAGTTAGTGTCGTCGATGATACGGCGGACAAGGGGGTACTCAACTTCGCATGCACCATTTCCACAGGGTGCAGCCTCTCCTCCGCGGACGATCCACATGCCGAGTGCGAGCAGGGCACCGGTCATGCCGATCACCATGGCCGGTGTGCCGGGCAGGTGCTCGTCTAGGTCGATCTGGAATGCGCTGAGCAGACCGATGATGACACCCGGCAACACAAGGGCTATCCAGAGACGCTCACTGTTTCTCCAGACGCGCGGGGCCCAGGGTTGTCGGCGGGTCTCTTCAGCGGGACGACGAATGGCCCGGGGGCGCAGGAAATCGGGGCCGTGAATGGCATCCACGGCATACCCGCTTATGAGTCCCATGGATGCACTCAATGCCAGGATGGCGATGGCAGTGAGAGGCTCGCGTGCCATGAGTAGGAACATGGCGTCGCCCATGGTGGCAATCAGGGTGGCCACGACGCCACCAAAGCTGAGATGGCCCCGGGTGAATTGGGTGATGGCGACGATGGCGCCGCCACAGCCGGGAAAGGAGCCAAGTATAGTGCCGGCAGGCACGTGCCAGCGCTGATAGCGACGCAGGAGGGTGGCGAGGTCGGTACCCAGGCCACGTTCGGCGGCCAATACCAGGGTGATGGTACCGGCAACGAAGACACTGACTGCCAGGTAGGCATCTGCCAGAGCGTTGGCAGCAGCAGAAGCGCTGCCTGGTACTGCGGTCACGGCTGCAGCGAAGAGTGCAACCACAAAGGCCCTCTGCATCTTAGGGCTTGAAGCGGGGGCTTCGTAGGCGATGCCTCGATGGAAGGCCTGGCTCAGGGTGGTCATCTCGTGTTTCCTGGGGTGATTGCTATAGTGGAAGCCTAGATGATGCTGATTGATAAGTTAAATCGTTAATTAATCTTGAATTAATAGTTATTACAAATGTATTATTCGCGGGTGTTTCTGTGTGGGCATCGATTATTCCCCGGTATCCTCAGGACCGATCCAGAAAAAAGGGTTGTGGGCGACTTCCCAGAGATAACCGTCAGGATCCTGAAAATAACCGGAGTAACCTCCCCAGAACACCTTTTGCCCCGGTTTCACCAAAGTGGCGCCGGCGGCAACGGCCTCGGCAAGCGTTTTGTCTACTTCCGCTTCAGACATGACGTTGTGCGCCAGGCTGAAGCCTCGGAAGCCGCTGCCCTGGGAGGATAGGGTGGCATCCTCAGCCAGGGCGTCATAACCGTAGAGTCCCAGCCAGCTGCCACTGAGGGTAAAGAAGGCCACTGAAGGTGGTGATTCCAATTGCGGAAATCCCAGACCGTCACGATAGAAGCGGATAGATCGTTCCAGGTCGGTAACACCAAGAGTGATCATGCTGATTCTCGGGTTCATAGATCTTCTCTCTTTTTTCAGCCTAGTGATGATGGATTAGCCAGATATGTGCACGACATTTTCTGGTGATTCTAGAGCGGCCAGGAGTCGGTTGTGGAGTATGTCGAGTAGCACGGGATGCTCTCCCACCAGCGGGCTGGTGAAGATGGGTAAACCTGAATAACGTTGACGGGCTGCTTCACAAATGGACTCGATGTCCCCCCCGCTGCCCGCGTGCCGGCCGGGTGAGAGGAAGAGCTGCGAGAGATAGATGGGTGTTTTTTTATCGGTAGCGGCAGCTTGGTTGAGGGCGCTCTCCAGCAGTTCTCCGTTAAAGTCATAGGCTGTGCCTTCGCGACGTTCCATGACTGCCTGCTGAAGCTTGACCTCTGCACCTAGCTGTTTTTGCATCTCCTCGGCGAGGTGGGTGCGCACCGCCGTTACCTCGGGCATCGGTGAACCATGATCTACCAGAATCACGCGTGTCAGTGGATTCCCCTTCGAAACGCTAGCTAGCTGATCACATAGGATTTTTACCAGCAGGGGTTCTCCTGCGGGCAATGGGCAGAGTACGGGAGTCTGGCAGAGTATGAAGTGTCCAAATTGGGACTGCAGATTTTTTACCTGATCAGGAATAAAGGCTGATAGGGCTCGGCTGGGACCGAAGAAAAGAGGTAGCAAGAGAAATTCCCGTTCACCCAGGGCAAGTCTCTGTTGCATGAAAGGGGTGAAGGTATCTGCCGGGATACCGTCAAGCAACTCGTCGGGTATCTTCTCCGCATGCTGCAGTGAGACTGGATGGATAGGCAGATTAGCCTGAATACTCAGTGCTGCCGCCAAGCGCCGAAGATTGAGTGTGGACTCAGCGTTGCGGGAGCCGTTGTCCACCAGCAGAATTGTGGGTGACTTCATGATTTCATTATGCACTGCATTTTTACATAGCCATCCATAGCCCAATCAGGGGGGTGATGGCAAGCGTTGAGATGGTGTGGAGTCCGGATGAAAGTGATGGGGGGACATGAAAAATACGCCAGCCCCTCTCCGCGGGGAGAGGGGCTGGCGTTAGCGGTTAAGGATAGGATTTAACCAGCCTTGGCCAAGACATCACCTTCGATGCCCAGGCCTCTGGCTACACCCTCACCATAGGCCGGGTCAGCCTGGGTGAAGTGGGCAATCTGCCTAAGCTGGATATCACGGGGTACATCGCGCATGGTGCCGACCAGGTTGTCGATCAGCTCCTGCTGCTTTTGCGGACTCATCAGGCGGTAGAGGTCTCCGGCCTGTGTGTAGTCGTCGTTGCCTGCACGATGGTCATAGCGGTCAGCGTCACCGTCGATCTGAAGCGGTGGCTCTTGCACGCTATAGTCGTCTGCCGCACCGTTGAAGTTGTTAGGTTGATAAACAGGCGCTCCATCACCATTGCCATCGAAGCGCATGTGGCCGTCGCGATGATAACTGTGTACCGGGCAGCGCGGTTTGTTGACCGGCAGCGAGGCATAGTTGATGCCGATGCGATATCTGTGTGCATCAGGATAGGACATCAGCCTGGCCTGCAACATCTTATCCGGCGAGGCACCGAAGCCGGGGGGGAGGTTACCGGGTTCGAAGGCTGCCTGTTCCACTTCGGCAAAGTGGTTCACCGGATTGCGGTTGAGCGCCAACTCACCTACCTCAATCAACGGATAGTCTTTGTAAGGCCAGACTTTGGTGAGGTCGAAGGGGTTGAGATGATAACTCGCCGCTTCGGCCTCCGGCATGATCTGCACCTTGACCGTCCAACGGGGATGGTCTCCCTTCTCGATGGCTTGGTGGAGATCACGACGATGGTGATCGGGGTCCTGTCCTGCGATCTGCGCTGCCTCATCGGCGGGCATGCAGTCGATACCCTGTACGGTCTTGAAGTGCCACTTCACCCAGTAGCGTTCTCCCTGGGCATTCCACAGGCTGAAGGTATGGCTGCCGAAGCCGTCCATGTTGCGTAGGGTACGCGGGATGCCCCGCTCACCGAACAGCCAGGTGACCTGGTGCAGCGATTCCGGCGACAGGGACCAGAAATCCCACTGCATGGTGTTGTCACGCATGCCGGTATCGGGGAGGCGTTTCTGTGAGTGGATGAAGTCGGAGAATTTCAGCGGGTCACGGATGAAGAAGACCGGGGTATTGTTACCCACCAGGTCCCAGTTGCCCTCTTCGGTATAGAACTTGATCGCGAAACCGCGAGGATCGCGTACAGTATCAGCAGAACCCAGCTCACCCGCAACAGTGGAGAAGCGCACAAAGGTCTCACAGCTGTTGCCAATCTTAGAGAAGAGCTTTGCACAGGTGTAACGGGAGAGGTCGCCGGTGACGGTGAATTTGCCGTAGGCACCCGCCCCCTTCGCGTGTACTACTCGCTCGGGGACACGTTCCCGGTTGAAGTGGGCCATCTTTTCCAGCAGATGGACATCCTGCATCAGGACAGGTCCTCTTGGTCCGGCAGTGACTGAATTCTGGTTGTCGGCTACGGGACAGCCGGCTGCGGTTGTCATCGTTTTCTTCTCGCTCATGTTTTGTGTCTCCATTGGTTTGATTGAGGGATGCAGTCCAGTGCCAGAGAGTGCTTTCTGGGTATGCATGAGGTGAGTTTGGGCCTGATTTATAAATATGTAAAAACGATTATTACTATGTATTTGATAGTAATTGTCTATTTTCAAGAAGTGCCATGTTTTTAATGAGTTAGCAGGTACCCGGTATTCTTGAATGGCTTTGCTTGAAGATTTTTTGCTCGTTCTTGGTGATATGTCTGGTGTATCATCAGGTTATTAATCATTGTTAGCGACGATCAATATTCATGAATCTACGCGATCTTAAGTACCTTATTGCTGTGGCGGAAACAGAGCACTTTGGCCATGCGGCCGCCCGCTGTTACGTCAGTCAGCCGACGCTTAGTGGTCAGATAAAGAAGCTGGAGCAGGAATTGGGCGTGATCCTCTTCGAGCGGACCAACCGCTCCGTTTCGATCACACCGGTCGGGACGGAGATTGTTAAGCACGCCAAGCTGATCCTGGAACAGGCCGACGTGATCAAACAGCTGGCTCAGGCCCAGCGCGACCCCTTGGCAGGTGCACTACGGGTCGGGGCGATCCCCACTGTGAGCCCTTATCTCATCCCTCTGATTCTTCTACCCCTGAAAAAGAGATACCCACAGATGCGGCTGGTGCTCTCCGAAGAGATCACCGACATGCTGACCCAACGGCTGCTGGCACATCAGATCGATGTGGCGATTCTTGCCACAGAAGTGAAGGAGCCGGAGCTGGAGGTCATGCCTCTGTTTGAGGAACCCTTCTGGCTGGCCCATCCCAGGGATCACGAGATCTATCACAAAGAAGAGATTACCCGCCGGGATCTGAGTCGTATCAATTTGCTGTTACTGGCGGATGGGCACTGTCTGACCCATCAGGTGATGGATGTCTGCCGGCTCAGGGAGAGCGCCATGGATGATGAGATGGCCGACCTGCGGGCTGCCAGTCTCGAGACCCTGCTACAGCTGGTAGGTGCGGGATTCGGTTGTACCCTGGTGCCAGCGCTGGCCATACAGGGTGCCTGGACCACCGATTCCGGTATTATTGCCCGCAAGCTGCCATTGAAAGACGCCTTTCGCCGGGTGCAGTTTGTCTATCGCAAGACCTTTCCGCGCAAGCAGGCGTTGCTGGCGCTGGCGGAGGTCATACGATCGCAGTTGCCGAACACGGTGCGTGCGCTATAGACAGTCTCGTTTATCATTAGACCCGCTCAGAGCTTGCTAAAGATTTTGATGCGTTTCCCCCCCGGGGTGTTTGACATGCCGGTACAGTGTCCACGGCTGAATACAGGAGAAGTACCATGTCTGCCGCCGAATCCCAGAGAGAGTCACAGCTGTTCTCCGATCTATTGGAAATCGATAGTGAGAGTGGTCCCAGGCTTTTATCCGGTGTACATCCATTATCCGATCTGCTCTCTCTCGATGCCGAGGAGGTACTGGAAGCCTTTCGCAAGAGCCAGGTCAATGACTTCACGCGAGTGATCGGTGAGCTGGATGGTGAAGGCAATTCCCTGCATTGTCTCTTTGCCGAGATGAAGTCTATAGCCGAGCAGGACCCCCATAACCGTTTCAATGAACTGGAGCTGTTTCAACCCGGCGCCATGCAGTCGATGTTCATGGAGCTGCATGCGCATGTGATGAGCCACCCGGTGTGGCGCCACCCCTGTTTCATCCGTATCTTCAAGGGTGATTTTGAGCGTGAGCAGTTAGAGGGTTTCGCGCTCAATTACTTTAATCAGGTCAAAAACACCCGTCAGTGTGTGGCACTGGCACAAGGGCGTTTTTCTGGTTTTATCTCTCTACCATACGGTGCACTCAATGAGCGGGTCTCTGAGCTGGCGCAGATTATCCTGGCGCAGTTGCTGGCTGATGAATATGGTGTAGGCACACACCCTATCGATGATTATCCTGATCTGGCCAGTCTGCTTGGCTCCACCACGCACATCGTCATGTATCGACAGCTCTTCGAGGGGCTCGGCATTCCCTTCGAGCAACAGGATGTGCCGATGCTGCACGGGGTAGCCGACAATGTATTGATCCAGCGGCTGTTGGCGGGACACCCGGATTTTAATCTGGTAGA
This sequence comes from Candidatus Thiodiazotropha sp. (ex Monitilora ramsayi), assembly GCA_025655575.1. Lineage (GTDB taxonomy): Bacteria > Pseudomonadota > Gammaproteobacteria > Chromatiales > Chromatiaceae > Thiodiazotropha. The sequence goes on from JAHXIP010000001.1 coordinate 420,030, forward strand.
GGCCTTGGCTTCGGTCGGTCTCGGCATGGAGTGGGGTGTACCTGAGTTCTTCAGCTTGTTGCTCGGCGGTATGATTCGTTGGGCTTGGCAGAATGAAATGCCGCTAACCCAGCACCACCTGATTGTTTTTATTGCCCATGTACAGTACGACGTATTGCATGCCATCTCGGTGATGCTGGCAACCAGCCTGTTCGGTCATGAGTCATCGACCATGCACCAGATCAAACAGGCAACCAATATCCTGATGTCGGGGCGATACAACATGATGAGCGGTCTCTACCGTTATCTGTTTGATGAGCCTTGCGATGATATCAGCGGGATCGGTCTCGACTCGTGCTATCACATCACTGACCGCAGAATTGAAAAGGCTTTGATCGAAGCCAGGCAGTCAGTGGCGGATAAGACTGTGGTGGATGCGGCTGATTACAAAGCTAGCCGCAGCGTGCCTTTTGTCTTCAGTAACTAACGTGAAGTGTTCACTGGTAACAAGGTATGCATGTGCTGCACTTGTAGTGCATCGGTTTTCTTTTTCGGCTATGGCAAAATAGCGCCCTTTCAGCGATGAACCTGAGCGCCATCGCCAGTCAGCCATTCTCGGAGAAATCACATGCAGCAGTTCAATAGTGAGGCGGGCGAGGCCTTCCGCAAGCGTCTCATCGCCACCGCGAAAGGCTCCCACGGAGCCAAGGATATGAGTCGGGAAGCGGCGAGGGAAGCGTTGACCTTTCTGATGTCTGTAGAGGCCCATCCTGCACAAGTCGGCGCTTTCCTGACGGCTATGCGCTTCAAGGGCTCACGGGTAGAGGAGATGAAGGGATTCCTCGATGCCATGGAAGGGAGTGCCACGCTTATCTCTCCTAAGGTTGAGGGACTGCTCAACTGTAACGGTCCCTACGATGGCCGCAAAAAATCACTGCATCTGAGTCTGGCGGCAGCGATCGTGGTGGCCGCTGCTGGTGTACCGGTGATCATGCACTCGAATACCGGATTACCACCGAAGGATGGTATCACTACAGCACGTCTTCTTGAGGCCTTGGGAATTCCCGCCTATCGCGAGCCCGTGCAGGTGGCAAAAGATATTGAGGAGAAGGGTTTCGGTCATCTTCACGCCAGTCGCTATCTGCATGGTGTCGAGCGATTAAAGCCGATTCGGCAGACACTCTTCTATCGTTCTTTTTTGCATGCCTGCGAGGTGATGCTGAATCCAGGGAATGCAGCCTTTTCACTCGTCGGTGCAGCGCATAAAAGCTTTCTGGAACGTTTTGCTACCGTTACGGGAGAGCGGGGTCAACAGCGGGTGATGGCGGTACAGGGTCTTGACGGTGGTGATGAGATGCCACTGCAACCTGTGGCTGTGGCTGAGTACGCCGATGGCACGCTCTCCCAATATACCCTCGACCCCGCAGACTATGGATTGGCTCATCGTAAACACCATCCTTGTGAATCAGCGGAGAAGACCGCGCTTTTAGTCAAAGAAACTCTCAATGGTGAACATGAGCCTCTACTGGAGGGTGTTATCTTTAATGCGGGCGTGCGGCTATATCTCTCCGGTCGTGCGGTGAGTATTGCTGTTGGCATAGAACAAGCAAAAGAGATTGTATCGACAGGTGGTGCTGCAGAGAAACTCTTGGAGCTGCAGTTCTGAAGTTGAAAATCCGTGCCTTATTAATTGCGATGGCAATCTCTATGTTGTGACAGTACATGGCACTATTGTTAACACGACATACTTAGTTACCGGGTTAATAGTTATCGCTTTACCCCTGACGAGTCCGCTGCAACATATGATCAGCCTGAGATATCGCTAGGTATCTGTTCTCGATTGATAGCCGATTGCTGGACTTCGCTCCAGATGTGGGTGAGGATCAGAGGTTCAATGAGAAATGGATCTTTGGATCAGCTTTCTACAATCAGAGAAGTGTCCGGTGAAACGACTCATCCAGTCTTTATTACCCGTTATATAGATAAAAAGTATATTCAGGAGTCAATCAATGGAGCGGATCACTATCTCGCTGGATACAGAACTGGCTGCAGAGTTCGATGGGCTGATCAAGCAACACGGGTATCGTAATCGATCGGAAGCGGTGCGGGATCTGATCCGGCTCAAGCTCGAGTCCAAACGCTTGGAGCGGGAAGTCAAAGGCTACTGCGTCGGTACTATCACTTATGTCTACAATCATGAGGAGCGGGAGCTGGCGAGTCGTCTGACCACGGTGCAGCACGAGCATCATGATCTCGCGGTCTCCACCATGCATGTACATCTGGATCATGATGACTGTCTGGAAACCGTGGTGGTGAATGGACCGACCGCTCAGGTGCGGGCATTTGCCGAAGAGGTCATCGCCCGTCCCGGTGTCAGGCATGGGCAGCTGCACCTGATCCCCGTGGAAGCGGAACATGCGACCCATGAGCATGGTCATGGCAAGCGGCGTCACCTCCACCGAACGCCGCGTACCTGACAAAGACCTCATTCTGTAGAGAATACGCGTTCAGCCTTGCGCACCAACCCGTGGTTGCGGTGGTGTTGCATGGAGACTACACTGCGTAAAGTTCATAATTTTTTAAAAAACTTCATACGTCAGTGAAAGATCCTCAGGCGAACGCAGATGGCCCACATTCCTGATGGCGTGTTGACCGCACCGGTCATGATTGGCGGGGCATTGGCCACCGTGGCTGCCCTGAGTGTTGCCCTGCGTCGACTCGACAGCGAGCGTATTCCCCAGGTCGCAGTGCTGTCTGCAGCCTTTTTTGTCTCTTCACTGGTGAGTATTCCTGTTGGGCCGGGAAGCGTTCACCTATTACTCAACGGTCTGATGGGAGCGATACTGGGTTGGGCGGCAGTGCCGGCCATTCTGGTTGCACTGGTGCTGCAGGCTATCTTCTTCGGCTATGGCGGTCTGGTGGTGCTTGGGGTGAATTGCATAAACATGGTGCTGCCGGCACTGATTTGTGCCGCACTTTTTGCCAGGCGCCTACGGGATGTGGAATCTCAGAATGGTTTTATTCTGGGATTTCTTGCCGGTGGCTTGGGGGTTCTGCTGACAGGGTTTATGGTGGCGTCATCCATTGCTATCAGTAATCCGGACTATCTGCCGGCAGCCAAGGTGATGCTCTTTACCTATCTTCCTTTAATGATTGTAGAAGCGGTGGTCACGGGTGCAGCGATTGGTTTTGCGCGACGTGTGGCGCCTGAATTGTTGTTTTTGCCGGAGCGCTAGCGTGGATAAAAAACTGGTGTTTTTATTAATCGTCATCTTCCTCTCTTTCAGTCCGTCGTTGCCGGCGCATGGTTTAAATTTATTAATTGCTGTTGAGGGCGACACCATTCGTGGCAGGGTGCATTTCGGTGGTGGGCACGGGGCCTCGGATTCCATCATCACGATCAGTGATAGTGAAGGAAACAAGCTGGCCGATGTGACACCGAATGATAATGGTGAGTTTTCCTATACTGCGACTCAGCAAATGGACCATATGATTGTGGCGGACAGTCGCGACGGTCATGTGATCAAGCGGTTGGTGGAAGCCGATGCATTGGTCTTCAATTCATCACAGCCTGATGCTATGGGGGAGCAACCTGTGGAGGTTGGTAATGAGTCATCTGTTTCAGTTCCAGCATCTGAGAAATCAGTCGTGCCAGATGTACAGGAGATCAATTACAGCGTGGAACAGGCAGTGGCACGCCAACTGCGTCCGCTGCGGGAACAGCTGTTGGCGCATGATGAGCATGTGCGGTTAAGCGACATCCTGGGTGGTATCGGTTATATCATCGGGCTTGCGGGTTTGGGTCTCTGGTGGCGGGGTCGTCGGCCTGTGAAGCAAGAATGAGTATGGAGCTTCTGGTCGTATCGGGCAGGCCGGGGAATTGGCTCTCCCTGCGCGATCCCCGCCTTCGAATTCTCATTGCCCTTGGATTCGCGCTGACTATAGTCAGTCTCAGACAGGTCCCGCTACTGTTACTGGCGTTATCTTTTTCCGTTGCACTTGTGCTATCAACCGGCTTGTCGCCAAGTCGTATTTTCAGGCGCTTGCTGGTCCTGGAAGGCTTCATGCTTGTACTGTTGCTCCTGCTGCCATTCAGTGTGCCGGGTGAGGCCTGGTTTCGACTGGGTCCGATGACAGCCACTTGGGAGGGCTTTCAACAGGCAATTGTCATCCTGCTGAGGGCGAATGCGATCGTATTCGCCTTGCTGGCCCTCGTAGGTACGTTGGAGCCCGTGGTGTTGGGACATGCTCTGTCCCGTCTGGGGGTGCCTGACAAACTGGCGCATCTTTTTCTCTTCACCGTGCGCTATCTTGGATTGCTACACGATGAATACCGCCGATTGCACAAAGCGATGCTCACCCGTGGCTTTGTGGCGAGAGGTAATCTTCACACTTGGCGTTCTCTGGGTTGGTTGCTGGGAATGCTGCTGGTGCGTAGCCTGGAACGCTCCCAGAGAATTGTCGCCGCGATGAAATGCCGGGGCTTCAATGGCAGGTTTTATCTGCTGGATGGCCAACACTGGCGTTGGGCCGACAGTCTATATGCCCTGATAACAGTCACTGCTCTGTCTGTACTGTTGTTACTGGATGGAATGACCTGATGGCGCTCCTCTTTTCTCTTGAGAAGGTCAGCTTCGGTTATCCAGCACATCCGGTATTGCGCGAGGTTGGGTTCAATCTGCATCCAAGGGAGCGTGTGGCACTGGTGGGAGCCAACGGTGCGGGTAAATCCACGCTGTTGCACGTACTGGTCGGCCTCTGCCTGCCCAGTGATGGGACAGTTGTCGCATTTGGGAAGTCGCGAAAGACAGAGAAGTCGTTTCGCGAGGTTCGTCTGCGCACCGGCCTGCTATTCCAGGATCCGGATGATCAGTTGTTTAGCCCTACCGTGCTGGAGGACGTGGTCTTTGGGCCACTGAATCAGGGCAAGTCCCAACAAGAGGCGCTGGAGATTGCCCATAAAACACTGCGTACTCTCGGTCTCGACGGTCTTGGTCATCGTGTCACACATAAGCTCTCCGGTGGAGAGAAAAGACTGGTGTCGCTGGCCACCGTATTAGCCATGCAACCGGATGTATTACTGCTGGACGAACCTACCAACGGTCTGGATGAGGAGACTGAACAACGGCTGATCGAACATCTCGAGAGCCTGACTCAAGCCATCGTCTTCGTCTCTCACGATCGTCGTTTTGTCGAGCGGTTGGCCACACGCGCAGTGGTTTTGCAGGACGGTACGCTGCAGGATGCCGTTCTGCACAGCCATCCCCATAGTCATACTCATTCCCACCTGCATATTCATGCCGCTGATGAGATGAAGCACGGTCATCAGGCAAAAAATACTCCGCCAGAGCACGGTGATCATCAACACGATTGACTCTGTAACTTTTGCTACATAACCCGGCGGGTGTTGCGTTTAGTCTGTCTCCACTGATTCTTCAGTCATATCCAGGAGATCAAGATGAAACCGATGAAGTTCTTTATCGATACTCACAACAGCGCCAGCGATACCTTTCCAGCGGGACTGACGCCTGAGCAGTTCGAAAGCTTTTACGTTAGCTATGAACAGGCCTGTTATGAAGAGGAAGTCGTCCCTCTGCGGGTGCATGTCGGCTATGGAGAGGGACGTGCATTCTGCTTCACCATGGCGCCGGATGCTGAAGCGGTAAGACGCGCCCACGAGAAAGTTGGTCTGCCCTTCGAGACAATTACCGAAGTGACCACGGCCACACCGGGCGATACCTTCTTCAGGCGTTCCGCTGTCTAAGTGTCTCCGATTTTGGGGCCGGTATGGGGAGACGGGAGTCCGCTTGGCTCCCTGCTCCCCATGCCGACTGTTTTTCGCTCAATAATTCTAAGTAGACTTGGTGGAAGTAGGTGGCAACAATGATTCTCGGAAGTATGAATCTGTTCGTGGTGGCCGCCATCGCCCTGTTGGTGGGGGTGGCCGTCACAGTGGCGATGGTTCGCTACGACCTCGGTCCCAAGGGACGGCTGGCGAGAGGCGGTCAATGGCTGCTCGCCACGGCGCTGGGTACAGGGGTTCTGGCTTTTGCCATCAAGCTGGTGTTGATCGTGACTATCGCCAATTTGCCCGAGATGATGATAGCGCCACTGATTGAAAAAGCGCCGATAGAGCGACCGGTATCGGTCAGGGATCCGCTTGCTGGCTTGCTGGCATCATCTCGCTTCCGCTGGCAGCCCGTTTCAATGGAAACGGTGGGTTCCGCTAAGTTGCCAGAAGAGGTATCGAATCCTGCTACCTATATCTGGCAGACACTGCCCGATCAGGCCCCGGCTCCACCCGATAATCCCACCACGCCGGCAAAGGTTGCCCTGGGGCGGATGCTCTTCTTCGATACCAATCTGTCGCATGACGGCACGCTCTCCTGTAGTTCTTGTCATGATGTCGACGGAGGCAGCGGTGATGACGGCAGTTCAACCTCTGTGGGTATTGATGGACAAAAGGGTGGACGAAATGCCCCCACAGTCTGGAATGCGGCTTTTCAATCACGACTCTTCTGGGATGGCCGCGCCACCTCACTGGAAGAGCAGGCTAAGGGGCCACTGGTCAATCCGCTGGAGATGGGCATGCCGTCGCTGGCGTTGGTAGAGACCCGCGTTCGTCAGAATCCCGGGTACCGTGAAGCATTCGACGGGGCATTCGGTGAAGATCAGCCTATCACCATCGATCGCATTGCTGAGGCGATCGCTGCCTACGAGCGTACGCTGATCACAACCGACTCCCCATACGATCGTTTTGTGCGGGGTGATCTCGATGCGCTGAGCCCGTCACAACTGCGTGGCATGTCGCTGTTTCAGCGTGTGGGTTGCGTGCAGTGTCACTATGGGCCCAATTTCAGCGGCGCCAGTCTGTTCGACGCACGTACGCCTTTTCGCATCTTCCCCGTCTATCCCACACCCTATGAGATCCGCTACAGATTGACTGAGGATAGCGGTGCATCATCAGCGGGTAGTGGTCGCGGTAGCTGGCGCGTACCCTCATTGAGGAATGTGGCGCTGACCGGACCATGGTTGCACAACGGTTCAGTGACCGATCTGACAGAAGTGGTCCGAATCATGTCGAGTGTGCAGTTGGGTTATACCGGTCACTATCTGGTCTGGTCCGACAGCCATAAGGTCATGACTGATTTGAAGGGTCCCCTTTTGGATGATGAAAGTGTGAAGGATATTGTGGCTTTTTTGCATGCGCTGAGTAGTGATGAACTCGTCAAGCGTATAGCCCGCAAGGAAGAGACGTCGTACCCTGAAAATGATCCAATGACTGCCGGACTTAACCAGTAGGTTGGTCCTCCTGCGTCGGCCCAACCTACAGACTGATACAACTGCGTTGTGAAATGATTGACCACATGGACATGATAAGCTGTAACCCGCGTATAGCAGCAAAGACGCGAAGTGCACAGGAGTCCATCATGACAAGGCCAGAAGCCAATAACCCCCTGTCAGACCTCTCACCCGCTGGTAGAGCCATGCTTGAAGGCGGTGTGCAGCAAATCTGTTTCAATAGTCCCACGTCGGTGATCCATAAGGGCCAACAGGTTTCCGGCGCCTATCTGGTTACCGAGGGTCAGCTTCGTGTCTTTACCTACACGCCTCAGGGCAGCGAGGCGACACTCTATTTCATCCGGCCGGGGGAGACCTGTGTGCTGGCACTCAACTGTCTGTTCAATGACCTGCGCTATCCCGCCTGGGTCGAGACCGATGCCGGTACCTGTGTGGAGATCGTCCCCGGCCCCCTCTATCGCCGGCTCTTCGAGAGCGAATCCTCGGTGCAGGATCTCACGGTCAAGACCCTCTCCACCCTGGTCTTTCGCCTGATGGACGAACTGGAACAGATCCACGCCTGCACCCTTGATCAGCGTCTGGCCAATTTCATCTTGAGTAACGTATCAGAAGCGGGTGACCTTCATATGACCCAACAGACGCTGGCGGATCATCTTGGTACAACCCGGGAAGTGATCGCGCGATTGATGCAGGGGTTTGTGGCCGAAGGGTTGGTCAAGACTCAACGTGGAAGGGTCACTGTGAGAGATGCTAAGCGCCTTGCAGGTGTGATCAAAATGGGCACCTAGGCATCCGATATGTTTGGTTAGCAGGCCTTAATCACTAGCAGTCTGTTGTTGTCAGAATAAAGATATCCCAAGCCAGACCGACATACTTAGAAGGATTCTAAGTAGGTTTTCAGGCTGCATGTCATCCCCACACACTCACGTTGCAGAGATCTGGCTGGAAAAGCTGTCACGGCTGGTCAGCGGTGTGGCGTCTGCTGTGGTGATCGAAATGCCTGTCACCCAGGCGGTTGCTGAACGTACAACTGCCTGGCCATCCGAGGAGGCAGTCGGGGAGTCACTGATTGCCATGGCATCTCAGGCGGCGACGGCGAGACGTCAGTTTGTCAGACCCGCCGGGCGGCAGGATGAGGGTCAGTTTGATTTGTTGGCGCTACCGCTGATCTCCGGAGAAGATGTCCTGGGTGGTGTGGCTATTCAGCTAACGCATCGGCCCGAGGCAAAACTGAATGCGGCCATGCAGGCGCTTCAGTGGGGAAAGCAGTGGCTGGAGTTGTTGATGGAGCGCGCCCGTGGCAGCAGTTCTGTCTCAACTCAATGGTTGGGTGATATGACAGGGAAGGAGATATCACCAAACGAACTCGTCAGGCAGTTTGCCAGTCTGTTTCAGTGTGATCGTGTCACCCTCGCCATGGGGGATGATCGAAGTCTGGATATTCTGGCGACACACCCCAAAGTCGAAATCAAACGTGAGACCGGCCTGGTGCGTGCCTTCAAGGAGGCGATGTTCGAGGCGATGGATCAGGAGGGTGAGCTGCACTATCCCGCAATGCTGGAGGCGGGTGAGAAGACGTTGCGTTTCCATCAGGTACTGTCCAAGAAAATTGGATCCCCGACACTTTTTACCCTGCCCCTGGTGGTTGCCGGTAAAACGGTTGGTGCCCTGCTGCTGGAGCGTCACCAGGATCAACCCTTCACTGAATCGGAGCGGGAGACATGCCGCCCAATGGCCACCATGGCCAGTGTGATGATGCAGCATCGGTATCAGGCTGAGAGACCGTTACTTCAGTTGATGGGCGAGCGGTTGCGAGAGCGTCTCGGTCTCTGGCTGGGTGCGAACAAACTGTGGTTGAAAGTCTCGTTGTTGCTTGCGGCTGTCGTGATCGGTCTGCTCAGTGGGTTTGATGGGGAATACCGTATCGATGCCGAGGCCAGCCTCGAGGGTCGGGTGCAGCGCATGGTGAGTGCGCCTTTCGATGGTTATCTGAAACTGTCCCATGTCAAGGCGGGGGATAGGGTGGAACAGGGTACGGTGCTGTGTGAGCTGGACGACCGCGATCTGCAGTTGGAGCGCGCCAAATGGCAGACTCAGTTGGCCAAACTGAAGAAAGAGCAGCGGGAGGCGATGGCAGCGCATGAGCGGGCAAAGGTCGCAATCCTGCACGCCCAACGGCAGCAGGCTCAGGCGGAGCTCGATTTGGTGGAGAAGAAGCTGGAGCGAAGCCGTATCGTTGCACCTTTGAGCGGTATCGTGGTGAGTGGTGATCTCAGTCAGTCCCTCGGTGCGCCACTGAAGCGGGGGGACACGCTGTTCAAGGTTGCGCCACTCGATAGTTACCGGGTGATGTTACAGGTGGATGAGCTGGACATTGCAGATGTGCAGCCCGGTCAGGGCGGTAGCCTGATCCTCACCGGTTACCCCCATCTTCGGCATGCCTTTGAAGTGAAACGCATTCTGCCGCTCTCGACCGCAGAAGAGGGTAGGCACCTGTTCACGCTGGAGGCGGAGCTGGCCGAATCGGGGCAGAGCCTCCGGCCCGGCATGCAGGGTGTGGCGAAAATCGAGGCGGGTGAGAGAAGCTTGCTGTGGCTGTCTACACATCGATTGGTCGATTGGTTACGCCTGCAACTCTGGGGTTGGTGGGGCTGATGGCGGTACCACAGGACGTGTCTTGCCAGACTGATGCTATCTGGCAACAGATTGCACAGGCCAGGCCTGCACTCAATCCACAAATCGTGATTCGCAGGCAGCGTTATGCAGATGAAATCTGGTATCTGCTGCAGGACCCGATCAGTGAGCGCCACTTTCGGCTCTCACCCGAGGCCTATCATCTGATTGACCGCTTCAATGGAGAACGCAGTCTGGAAGAGATCTGGCAAGCGGCGCAAAACCGATGGCAGGACCCGCCCTCGCAAAGTGATTTCATTCGGTTGCTGATGCAGTTGCAGGGCGTGGGCGCCCTACAAGAAGGAGCGGCCAGCGAACCGCTCAAGCTGCTTGAGCGACGCAAAAAGCCGCGTCAATGGTTGATGCAACTGCGTAATCCCCTGTCGTTAAGACTACCGTTGTGGGATCCGGACAAGCTGCTGGATCGATTGTTGCCCCTGGTGCAACCGATGATCGGTCGAACTGGCCTGGTGATCTGGCTGTTACTGGTGGTCGGTGGTCTGTTACAGGCGGCTGTCCACTGGCAGGAGATCTCCTTCAACATCACCAGTCAGTTACTCTCGGCGCAGAATCTCGCCTTGATGGGTCTTGCCTATTTCTTGATGAAGGCCCTGCATGAACTGGCCCATGGCATTGCGGTTAAACACTGGGGCGGCGAAGTGCACCAGGTCGGCGTACTTTTCCTGGCGTTGATCCCCATGCCTTATGTCGACGCCTCTGCAGCCAGTGGTTTTGCCGAGAGGCGAGCGCGTATGGCCGTGGGAGCGGCGGGCATCATGGTCGAGCTTGCACTCGCCTGTATGGCGTTGTGGCTCTGGCTCGCCACGGAGCAGGGACTGGTTAGTGCCCTGGCCTACAATATGATGCTGATCGGGGGTGTCTCCACTTTGTTGGTAAACGGCAATCCACTACTCAAATTCGACGGTTACTATGTATTTTCCGATCTGCTCGATATCCCCAATCTCTCCACCCGCTCCAATCGCTATCTCGGTTACCTGGTGCAGTATTACCTGTTTGGCCTGACAGACTCGGAATCACCGGCGAACAGCTCATGGGAGAGAGGCTGGTTTCTCTGCTACGGTATTGCCGCATTCTGCTACCGTATCTTCATTCTGCTGACCATTGCGCTTTTCGTTGCAGAGCGCTATCCGGTGGTGGGTAAGTTACTGGCGCTTTGGGCATTGGTCGGGATGCTGGCGATACCCGTGGTGAAACAATTTAAATTTCTGTTGACCAGCAAAAGACTCGCCAATCGACGCCCCAGGGCCATGCTGGTCACGGGTGCGATAGTCGCAGGCGTGTCGGTATTGCTTTTCCTGCTGCCGGCTCCCCACGCTACCCAGGCTCAGGGTGTCGTTATGCCACCGGAGGGTGCGGAGGTGAGGGCCGGGGCAGAGGGACGTGTGGTGAGATTGCTGGTTTCCACGGATACCCCGGTAGCAAAGAATCAGCCACTGATTGAACTGTCCGATCCATTCCAGCAGACGAAGGTGGAAAGCTTGCAGGGGCGTGTGAGGGAGCTGTATCTGGAGTACAAGGCCCTGAAAGGCGGACATGAAAATGTGCAGGCGGAGATGTTGCAGGATGAGATCGCCCTGGTTGAAGCCGATCTTGCCAGGCAGAGGCTCAAAATCGAGGCATTGACGGTGCGTAGTCCCTCAGCGGGGCGATTCTATCTGCAGCAACCCGATGATCTGCCTGGTAGCTATTTGGATCAGGGGGCACTGATCGGCTATGTCATCGATCAGGAACTACCACTGGTTCGGGTGGCGGTCGCACAACAGGATATCGGGTTGATACGCCAATCCACACTGGCTGTCGGTGCCAGATATGCGGCACGACCCGGGGAGACCTTACCCGTTCGGCTGGGGCAGAGTGTGCCTGAGTCCCAGCAGCATCTGCCCAGTCCCGTGTTGGGCTCGGCAGGTGGCGGACCCTTTCCGCTGCACCCCCTTGATGAAGACGGAACAAGGCCGTTAGAGCCCATTTTCGAGCTGTTGCTCTATCCGGAAATACCGCTTGAGCGTCTCGGGGAGCGTGTGGTGGTCAGGTTCGATCATGGGGCCGAGCCATTGGGGTGGCAATGGTATCGAACCCTACGGCAACTGTTTCTGATGCGTCTTAGTCTTTGAGGCCTCTGCCGAACGTGCAAGAACGTAGCAAATCATTGATCAAGGATTAGGAATCCATGTCATGAAGTGCCTGTTTTGTGTGGGGTTTCTCATTGGGTTTGGTAAAGAAATCCCTGGTTTTGACGCTAGCTTTTATGTAATTGGTTGGATTTAGGAAAGGGATTCTTATGCTGCGGCAACATCCACTTGAGTTTGCTGCTTGCCGCCTATTTCCCTTTGCCTGGGTTGCGATATTTTGAGAAATGAATAGAGATAAAACGACCACGCTGAGACTTTTTGTGTTTGCCTGGCTATTCGCAGGCACTCTTTTTCCGTCTGTGGGTGCAGAGCTGGATGGCGTGATCGAACCGTCCATGAGTGTGGCGCTGAGTTCACGCATCGACGGTATTCTCGAATCGGTGGATGTGGATGTGGGCGATGTCGTTACCAAGCGCCAGGTGTTGGCACAGTTAGAGTCACAGGTCGAGCAGGCGGCGCTTGCCTATGCCAGTGCCAGAGCCTCCATCTCCAGTGAAGTGCAACTGCAGCAAACCAGCCTGGCCTATGGCCGGCGCCAGTTGAAGCGCATCCAGGAACTCCACAGTAAGAGTCTGGCCTCGTTCCAGGATCTGGATGAGATTGAGACCGAGACCAAGCTGACCCGTTATCGCCTGTCCCAGGCCAGGGAGAACAGATACCTGGCGGAACTCGATCTTGCCCAGGCCCAGGCCGTCAAGGATCGCCACTCTATTCGCAGCCCCATCGACGGTATCGTGGTGGAGCGGTTTCTCAATCCGGGTGAATCTGTGGAAGATCAACCCATCGTTAAGATCGCGCAGATCAATCCGCTTCGCATTGAAGTGGTAGCACCGGTCACCCTGTTGGGTACGATCAGGAGCGGCCAGTTGGCCACGGTGATACCGGAATCACCGGTGGGCGGTGAGTACCAGGCTGAAGTGAAAATCGTCGACCCGATACTCGATGCCGCCAGTGGGACATTTCGTATCCGTCTGGAGATCCCCAATGATGATTACAAACTGACCAGCGGATTGCGCTGCCGGGTTCGTTTTCTTGAAAAAATGGCAAGTAGGAAACCCGCGCCCGTAGCGGTGAAAAAAGAACCGACGGTTGTCTCCCGGCAACTGAAGAGAGAAGTCAGCCAGGTCATTCCGGCACAAAAAGTCGACCAATCCGAAAGCGCAAAGACTGTTTCCAGTAAAAAGAAACAGGCTGAGCGTTACCTGCTGGTCACCAACGAATCATTGCTGCCTTTGAGAAAAGCAATACGTCAGGCCTCGGAATTCAACAAAAAAGGGGTGGAAGATACCTGGGTTATTGCCAAGGGTTCACTGAAAGGACATATCTCCCTCGGTTATTTCAGCAGTCGTAGAAAAGTCGATCGTTATCAACAACATCTCACGGACTTGGGGATAGATACCAGGATCGTTGAGCGATGAGTCGTGATAGACCTAAAAAGCCCAATGCACTGATTTTTGAAGAGCTGGAACCCCGGCTCCTACTCTCCGCCGATATTGCGGGTATCGCCATTGATCCTGCACCGGATGGGACCGGCGATCCGGTGGATGATGACGACCTGCTATCGCTTGGGCAGTCGCTGCTGAATGAACCCATACCCGTTGATTCACAAGAGGCTGAGACAGGCCGCAATGAGTTGGTCATTATCGACCCGCTAACCCCCGACTATCAAAGCCTGGTGGATGATCTCATCGATCGCGAGGGGAGTGACATCAATTTTGAGATCATTCTGCTCGACAGTGTCGACAACGGCATTGAGCAGATGGGTCATATTCTTGATCAATACCGGGATCTGGATGCGCTGCATCTTATCAGTCACGGTAGTGAAGGGGAGGTTCGTCTCGCAGGTGCAACCCTCGACCTGTCTGCACTCAACGACTCATTGGAACAGATCGGTGGATGGAGTAACGCCTTTGCTGCCGAAGGGGATTTATTGATCTACGGCTGTAACCTGGCATCCACGGCGGAAGGTGAGTTGTTCATCAACCGGCTGGCCCAACTGACCGGTGTGGACGTGGCCGCCTCCGATGATCTCACCGGTTCCGTATCGCAGGGCGGAGACTGGGATCTGGAGTACCAGGTCGGTACCCTGGAGACCGGTATTGCCTTTTCTGGACAGCTGCAGAGCAGTTGGAGCGGGATGCTCGATATCACCACCGGCCTGGTGGGTTATTACGATTTTGAAGAGGGCAGTGGTATCACCGCCATTGATAGCAGTGCGACGGGTAACAACGGTACGTTGATCGGCTCCCCGGTCTATACCGCCGGACAGGTCGGGAGCCATGCGTTGAGCTTCAACGGCGATTTTGATCGGGTGGAAGCGCCGGATAGTCTGGCCACCAACTTCGGTACCGGTGACTTTGCCGTGAGTTTCTGGTTCAACTCAACCTATTCGGGTGGCACGGCGCGGCTGGTTGGCGATATGGATGGCGGTGACGGCTATGTCTTCTATACCACCGGGACCGGTGATGTCACCTTCGGGGTGGTATCGGGAATCGATTCAGTTGCTTTAGTCTCAGGCGGACTGTTCGACGGTAGCTGGCACCACGTAGTAGGTATGGTAAACGGTGCAGATTGGTCGTTGTATGTTGATGGCACCCTTGCCGATTCAATCAATAACGGTTTTATTGGCAATATCGATAACAGTAATACCCTGCGTATCGGTGCCTCGAGCGCCAGCCACAATGAATACGATGGCCTGATCGATGATGTCAGGCTCTATGATCGTGTTCTCACGACAACGGATATCAATGAGCTTTTTGCCTTAGCCGAAGATCCGCCGAGCATCACTGGTGCCAGCCTGACCCTGTCCGAAGGCCAGACGGTAACCCTGGACGGCGCCAATTTCAGCATCTCAGACCCCGACAGTTCGAGTTTTACCTACTCTTTGAGCGGTGTGGCCGGGGGTTACTTCCAGTTGAGTACCAATCCCGGTGTATCGATTACCAGCTTCACCAGCGCCAACCTGACGGGAGGGGTGGTGCAGTTCGTGGACAACGATGATGAGACCGCGCCGGCGTTCAGCGTCACGGTCAATGACGGTACCAGTGATTCCAACACCCGGGTAGCCACCATCAGCTACACACCTGTGAATGACGCACCCGATGTGATTAACCTCGACGGTGACGTCCTCAACTATACAGAAGGCGATGGCGTCGTTCTGATTGAGCAGGGCGGTGACGTCGTTATTAGTGATCCCGATTCAAGTAACTTTGCAGGTGGTTCGCTCACCGTGGAAGTTGATAGTGGCTTACAGGCGGCTGAGGACAAATTTTCCATCGTCAATCAGGGGACGGGTGCCGGACAAATCGGCTTGAATGTTAGTGATGTGACATATAGTGGTGTTGTGATCGGGAGCGTGAGCGGGGGAACGGGCATAGACCCATTGACTGTCACGCTGAATTCGAATGCAACATCAGCCGCCGTAACGGCATTGATTCGAAACATCAGTTATGAAAACAGCAATATCGATAATCCCACTACTGGTTTACGCAGTATCGTGGTCGATATCTCTGATGGCGATGGCGGCGCCAGCGTCACTCAGAACCTGAACCTGAATGTCTCTTCAGTCAACGATGCGCCGGCGCTCAACAGCGCCAGCCTGACGGTCAGTGAGGGCCAGACGGTAACGTTGAGTGGTGCCAACTTCGGTATTACCGACCCCGACGATTCAGCTTTTACCTATACAGTCAGCGGAGCAACTGGTGGTTACTTCCAGTTAAGCAGTGCGCCTGGCACACCGATTACCATATTTACCAGTGCCGACCTGACAGGTAGCCTGGTGCAGTTCGTGGATAACGGCGATGAGACTGCCCCGGCATTCAGTGTCAAGGTCAATGACGGCACCAGTGATTCCAACACCCTGGCAGCCAGTATCACCTTTACCAATAGCAATGATGCCCCGGTGGTCGGCAGTGCCAGCCTGACGATCAGCGAAAGCCAAACGGTAACGTTGAGCGGTGCCAACTTTGACGTCACTGATCCGGACAGTTCGAGCTTTACCTATACCGTGAGCGGTGTGACCGGTGGATACTTCCAGTTGAGCACCAATCCCGGTGTATCGATCACCAGCTTTACCAGCGCCAACCTGACGGGAGGGCTGGTGCAGTTCGTCGATGACGGTAATGAAGTGGCGCCAACGTTCAGCGTGACAGCTAATGACGGTGGCAGTGATTCCAATACACTGGCAGCGAGCATTACCTACACTTCTGTTAACGATGCGCCGGTTGTTGATTTAAATGGCTCCGATGGTCTGGGTGTGGACTTTGCGGTGAGCTTCACGGAAGGCGCAGGGGCGGTCAACGTGGTCGATACGGATGCAACCGTCAGTGATGTGGACAGCGTGGCCTATGAAAATCTGAGTATCAACCTGACCGGTTTTCTGGATGGCGGTAGTGAACAGATTGTGATCGCCGGTTATACTTTTACCTACGGTACCGCTGATACCGCAACGCGAACTGTCGGCAGCACCAGTTTTGTCATAGATTTTGACGGTTCCGGTTTTAATGTCATGCTGGATGGCCTCGGTTGGATGCCAGAAGTCGATCTGCAGACCCTGTTGCGGGGCGTCACCTACGAAAACACCTCCCTGGATCCGATTGCGGGCGATCGTACGATCAATATTTTTGCTCAGGATAGTTCCCTCCTAGTTGGCTCCATTGCGACATCGACGATCACCGTCAATCCGCAGAATGATGCCCCCACGGCGACAAACAACGCCAATTCCGTTTTGGAAGACGGTTTTGTTTCGGGAAACGTCATCACGGATGACTCCGGATCCGGTGTGGACAGCGATCCGGAGGGAGATAGTCTGCAGGTAACCCAGGTTGAAGGGGGAGCCTACACGCCTGGTCTTCCGATAACCCTGGCTTCGGGTGCGCAAGTTACTTTTCAATCCAACGGCAGCTATACCTATAACACCAACGGTCAGTTTGATGGACTGGGTGCCGGTAGTAGCGTGGATGACAGTTTTACCTATCAGGTTAGTGATGGCAACGGAGGTTTCGATACCGCAACGGTTACCATTACGATCAACGGCAGCAATAATACACCGTCGATCACGAGTGCCGGCCTTACCTTGAATGAAGGCCAGACGGTCACCCTTAGTGACGCCAACTTTGCCATCACCGATGCTGACGATATAGCCTTTACTTACACGGTAAGCGGTATCAGCGGCGGCTACTTCCAGTTGAGTAGTGCGCCTGGCACGCCCGTTACCACGTTTACCAGTGCGAACCTGACGGGTGGCCTGGTGCAGTTTGTGGACAACGGTGATGAGACGACTCCGGCGTTCAGCGTCACGGTCAATGACGGCGATGCCGACTCCAACACCCTGGCGGCAACGGTGATTTACACCTCAGCCAATGATGTGCCAGTACTCAACAGCGCCGATATGACCGTCACCGAAGGACAGACCGTCACCTTGACCGGCGCCAACTTCGGCATCACCGATCCGGATAGTTCGAGCTTTACCTATACCATGAGTGGTGTGACTGGAGGTTACTTCCAGTCGAGTACCAATCCTGGTGTGTCAATCACCAGCTTCACCAGTGCCAACCTGACGGGAGGTTTGGTGCAGTTTGTGGACAACGGTGATGAGACTGCTCCGGTGTTCAGTGTCACGGTCAATGACGGTGCGACGGATTCTAACACCCTAGCGGCGACCATCAGCTATACCTCGAGTAATGATGTGCCGGTACTCGATAGCGCGAGCCTGACCGTCGGTGAAGGTCAGACGGTCACCCTCTCTGGCGCCAGCTTCGGAATCACCGATCCGGATGACACCGTTTTTTCTTATACCCTGAGTGGAGTGACCGGGGGTTACTTTCAGTTGAACACCAACCCCGGTGTTTCTATCACCAGTTTCAGCAGCGCTGAGCTCAGCAGCAGTCTGGTTCAGTTCGTGGACAATGGTGATGAGACGGCTCCGGCGTTCAGCGTCACGGTCAATGACGGCGAGGCCGACTCCAACACACTGGCGGCAACGGTGATTTACACCTCAGCCAATGATGTGCCGGTTCTGGACAGTGCCAGCCTGAGTGTCACCGAAGGCCAGACCGTGACCCTGAGCGGTGCCAACTTTGGCATCACCGATTCGGACGATACCGCCTTTACCTATACCGTCAGTTCAGTGGTCGGCGGGTATTTTCAACTCAGCACCAACGCAGGCGTGTCGATTACGACCTTCACCAGTGTGCAGTTGAGCGCCAATGAAGTTCAGTTTGTAGACAACGGCGATGAGACGGCTCCGGCGTTCAGCGTCACGGTCAATGACGGCGAGGCCGACTCCAACACCCTGGCGGCAACGGTGATTTACACCTCAGCCAATGATGTACCGGTTCTGGACAGTGCCAGCCTGAGTGTCACCGAAGGCCAGACCGTGACCCTGAGCGGCGCCAACTTCAGCATCACCGATCTGGACGACACCGCCTTTACTTATACCCTGAGCGGAGTGACCGGGGGTTACTTTCAGTTGAACACCAACCCCGGTGTGTCGGTCACCAGCTTTACCAGCGCTAATCTGACAGGTGGGCTGGTACAGTTTGTGGATAACGGCGATGAGACAGCCCCGGCATTCAGCGTGACGGTGAATGATGGTGTCAGTAATTCCAATACCCTGGCGGCGATTGTAAGCTTCACAACAATCGATGAGGCACCAATAGCGAATAACGATAGTGTCGACGTGGATGAAGGAGGCAGTGTTTTAATAAATGTCGCCAGTAATGATGCTGATCCAGAGAATGCATTGGATTTGACCAGTATTGCTGTTGTTGGGCTGCCTGCGAATGGTGTGTTGGTGAATAATGGTGATGGTACATTTGTATATACCCATAACGGCTCAGAGACACTCTCGGATTTATTCACTTATACAATCAAAGATGATTCTGGCGCTACGTCAAATGTGGCTGTTGTCGATTTGACTATTCATCCAGTTAACGATGTGCCTGTCATTACCAGTCACGCCGGCAGCCAGACAGTTACGTCATTTATTGATGAGAATCTCAATGTGGTGGCTGGCGTTAGTGCAGATGATGCAGAGGGAGATGGCTTGACCTTTTCGATCAGTGGCGGCGCTGATTTTGGCCTTTTTGCCATCGATCACTTAACGGGTTTATTGAGTTTTTCCAGTGCGCCAAACGCAGAATCTCCACTGGATTCTGACCGGAACAACAGTTATTCCGTGGAGGTTATGGTCTCTGATGGGAATGGTGGAACGGCAATCCAGGCATTTGATATTACCGTCAGAGATGTGGATGAATTTGATGTGGGCCTGCTTATGGATATGCAGTCAAATCCTGATCAAGTGACGACAATCCATACAACAGGTTCGGAGGTGGGTGTGACTGTGTGGGCGTCTGATCCGGATATATCGAATAATGATATTGTTTATTCTTTGGTCGATGATGGTGGTGGTCACTTTGTTATCGATAACACGACTGGTGAGATTTCATTGGCACAACCATTTGTTACTAGCGAAAGATATCAGTCAGAGGTGATTGTACGCGCTACCAGCAGCGACGGCTCTATTTCACAGCGTAGTTTTTTGATTGATGTCCTGCCGGTAGATGAGCCAGTAGTGGAACTGCCTCCTCCCACTCTGGACGAGATTATGGTTGATCTGCTGCCGGAAGATAGTTCATCGCAGATTGCTATTGACACGCATGCCTGGGCGGAAGTGTCTGATTCAACAGATTTGTCAGCATCTGGTTCATCGGATGAAGAAGCAACTGCAGATGAAGTAATCGAAGGATCCGGAGTAGTGGTTTCCATAGAGACATACGAGCAGACAATGAGTTTTGCTGATCGATTGAGTCGATCATTGGTCGGCGTCTTTGATCGTACAAATAATCATTCAGTAGTCTTTCGTTATTTTGATTTGACCTCAGAGCCGTTAGATATCGATGCCCTACCCAAGCTGAGTACGATAGCTGCCGATAATAGTATTGCAGTGCCAAAAACTGTTTGGACCCTGCTTGATGCTATGAGTTTAGAGATTTCGCAACACCAGGCAGAGGTAGATGAGAATTCGGAGATGGTTTTTAAAGGAGTGACTGTGGGCGCAGTAGGTTTGACTGCCGGCTATGTTGCGTGGTTGTTGCGGGCAGGCCTCCTGTCGGCAAGTTTGCTGTCATTTTCTCCCCTGTGGCGTCAGGTGGATCCTCTTCCTGTATTATCTGCAAGTGCAAAAAAACGAACTGACAATGAGAGCGAGTCTCCCGTTGAAGATGCCCAGGAAAAAAGGATATCCAAGTTGTTTGATAATAAAAGCAAATCTCACCAGGGCCGGTACGCAGGATAGGGAAATCTCAGGATGCAAATAAGCCCGACAATAAAAATCACATTAGGCCTTGTGCTTCTCACGCTGAGTATATTACTGCTTGGTCGGTTGGTTGGGTTTGTGCCCGATGAGAGTAAATCCGCACTCGATGCAAGAAAGAAGTTTTGTGAATCATTAGCGATACAACTTTCGTCAGTAGCCGCAAATAATGATATTGAGAGCCTGCGACAAACACTGGAAAGCATTGTCGAGCGAAACGATGACGTACTTTCCAGTGCGCTCAAGGGTAGAGGTGGTCTGTCATTGGTTGTGGGAGATCATGAAAAGTATTGGATCGAC
Organism: Candidatus Thiodiazotropha sp. (ex Monitilora ramsayi); assembly: GCA_025655575.1. GTDB lineage: Bacteria > Pseudomonadota > Gammaproteobacteria > Chromatiales > Chromatiaceae > Thiodiazotropha. The sequence continues at coordinate 440,748 of JAHXIP010000001.1, forward strand.
TTGCCGTTGGATAAGTCTACGTCAACTCATGTTCTGGTACCGATTTTCGCCAATGAGACCCAGTGGGGAATGCTGGAGGTTGCATTTAAGGAGATTGATACTGGTCAGGGGTTTAGTTTTGGCACACTTGGTGGGCTCTTGCTTTTCGTTGCCCTGCTTGGATTTATCCTTTATCTGATATTCATTAAACGTACCTTACGGGAACTGGATCCAAAGGCAGTCATTCCAGAACGGGTACGCTCGGCATTCAATGCACTCTCCGAGGGTTTGATTATCCTGGATGAGAAGCATCAGATCATACTTGCCAATGAATCTTTCTCTGAAAAAACCAGCTTGGATGCTGACTCACTGATAGGCTTGCGTGCAGATGAGTTGCGTTGGAAAAAGCGCGAGCGTGGTGCGACCGTTGATCCCTATCCCTGGCAAATCAGCATGCAGAACAACCAGCGTAAGACTGGTGTTCCCATGCGTCTACAGTTGAAGAACAGGAGTGAACGTACTTTTTCAGTAAATACTGCGCCGATCTTCGATGGCAAAGGCAACCCAAGGGGTGTGTTGGCTACCTTCGACGATATGACGGACCTGGAGAAAAAGCATAGGGAACTTCAGTCGACACTGGAAAAGCTACGGACATCGGAAAAAGCTTTACGCGACAAGACCGTCGAGCTGGAGTTGCTTGCGAGTCGAGACCCGCTGACCGGTTGTTTTAATCGCCGCGCCTTCTTCCAGAAATATGAACTGCTGTATGACGAGGCCGTACGTGAAAAGTTTGGGCTTGTTTTTATGATGGTGGACATTGATCGCTTTAAATCAATCAATGATCAATACGGCCATGCCAATGGCGATAAGGTGATCAAGTTTGTTGCTGAAACGCTTGTGTCAAAATCCAGGCCCGAGGATATCGTCGGACGATATGGTGGTGAGGAGTTTTCACTGATCATGCCCCACACGGACATTGAACAGGCGATGGCAATGGCCGAGCGGTTGCGTATGGAGATTCAGCAAAAAGGTCATGAGCTATTCACAAACAGCAGAACAGTGACGATCAGTGTCGGGGTTGCTGAGTTGTCTGAATTTATGGATGAACCGATGCTGCTCATTAATAATGCGGACGATGCCTTATACAAGGCAAAAGAGCTGGGCCGAAACAGGGTAGTCAACTGGCTACCCGAGATGGGGGTTGATCCAAGGCCTTCCATAAAAGGGGAGAGTGGCACTGCAACGAGTGAAGAAGTATTGGTTGATAGCCTGACTGCAGAGAAATCGCTCAAGCATGAGATTCATCGCCTGGAAGACACGGTGGTGGAACTTGAGTCCCAGCTGGAATACAGCCGGGAAGAGATCAAGCGGCGTGAAGGCAAGGATGAACTGACGGGATTACCCAATACGATTATTTTCAAGGACAGGATTTCGCAAGTGTTGGCCAGGTGTAAAAGATACAACCGCTCTGCAGCTGTGATATCACTCGATATCGATGGGTTTCATACAATCAATGAGGCGTTTGGTTATACGGTTGGTGATCAGTTGTTGCGGGTGGTTTCTTCGCGTTTGGTCGATACGTTGCGTATGACAGATACTGTTGCCATTATGGACGAGCAGGAAGAGAGCGAGTCCTCTACCATTTCACGAGTGAATAATGATGAATTTGCCCTGATTCTTACCGATGTTGATGATATCGAAGGTGTCGCCTGGGCGATTCGGAGAATATTGAAGGCGCTTAAAAGCGATATCGAAATCGACGGTCAGGAGTTGTTTGTATCGTTCAGTGTGGGTGTCTCCCTCTACCCGCTTGATGACGATCAGCCCAGGGGGCTGTTACAGAAAGCGAGTGCCGCGCGGTATGCAGCCAAGCGGGCGGAGGGTGGGGATAACATCCGTTTCTTCTCGCAGGATATCAACCGTAGCGCCTACCGAAAAGTCTGGTTGGAGAATCAACTGCACAAAGCCATTGTACGCTCTCAGATCGAATTGGCTTACCAACCGATTATTGATATGAAAACCGGTCGTATCGTTAAGATGGAGGCACTGGCAAGATGGAATCATCCAAAAGTTGGACAGATTCCACCCAGTGAGTTCATACCGGTTGCGGAGCATACCGGACTGATAGATAAACTGGGTTCCAAGGTTTTACGAAAGGCGTGTCGAGATCTTAAAAAATGGCACGATGCCGGTTACGATGACTTGCAGGTTGCCGTTAATCTGTCGGCGGTTCAGTTTCGCCAGAAAGACCTTGTTGAAAAAATCATTCGTGCTTGTTCAAAAGTCGGGGTTGACCCCTCGTATCTAAATCTTGAGATAACGGAGAGTTCACTGGTCGAAAAATTCGAGGTGGTGCTCCGTGTGATGAAGCAGATGAGTCAGGCCGGCATCAGTTTTACCCTGGATGATTTCGGCAAGGGTTTTTCTTCTCTTAGCTACCTGAGCCACCTGCCGATAAACTGTATTAAGATTGACCAGTCCTTTATCGCCGAAACCCTGCCGAATGAGCAGGACCAGGCAATTCTGAACGGTATCGTAGCGCTGGCGAAAAGCCTGCAACTGCAAGTGGTGGCTGAAGGCGTGGAGACAGAGGCGCAAAAAGCAATTTTGACCAGTCTTGGGTGTCACGAGGGCCAGGGGAAGCTCTTTTCTGAGCCCCTGTCGAGACAGGAAGCGAGCAAAATGCTTCAATCTTTCAATAGTGACTCTGATGAGAGTGAAGGGTAGTCACCGAAATATTTACAATCCTAGATGGCAAGTATTGATGCACCCCACCCAAAAATGGCAGCACCATAAATAAGCCGGATAGCTGTGCTGTGGTTGATAAGCTGTCTGCCGGGTTTGCGGCGTCCCCTGAAAACCCCTGTTTTCACACCCAGTTCAGCCTCGATACGTCTGCCACGGCTGATCAGGTCGTTGTAGAGCTCGGAGTTTCGTAGTTCGTAAACCAGTAGCCCAAGCGTGACCACGAGCCCAACGGTAGGTATGAGGTTGGCCTGCCAGCTGGAGAGCTGTCTTGTGGATTCCCCTTCTGGTAGTAGAAAAACCAGAATACCGACGGTGACGAAGGGAACCAATCCCAAGAGTTTAAAGCGCACATCATGCAGAGCGCGCCAAGTGGTACAGACTTCTGCATAGAGTGTCTCCAGAAGTTGTCGCTGGCCATCAGTCAATTCACCATCTACGGTTTCTACAACAGCGGGTAGGTCGGAAAAGTTGTAGTGCCGAAGATCCTGTTTCATTTTTTTCTCCTTCTAAATCACGATTATTTTACCCACCTCATGAAATCATAGCGTAGCAGAGTGAGTGGTATCAGATGGTATATATCTGGCCCAATGATGCGGGATAGGGATTGTGACAATGCGATGTCTGTCCTTTAGCTAAAGTGATCCTGTATCCCCAAGCTTAGGCAGCCTATTAGGGGGGTGTCTTTGGTCGCGTGAGAGGGTATGGTGTCGCCAGTATTCAATTGTCTGGGTGGTTTTTCATGCTGCGTGTTTTTCTTCGGTGGAGTTTGCTGTTGCCTGCTGCCCTTTTTGTGACAGCTTGTGGCCGGAGCCCCGCTGATCATCAACAGACCTTGCTGGTCTTCGGTACGCTACTGGATATCAAGGCTTACACGGACAAGCCGGAGCAGTTCAATAAAGCGGTGCAGAGTCTGGATGAGACCTTTCAGGATATGCACCGTGAGTGGCATGCCTGGAAGGGTGAAGGGGAGTTGGTCAGGCTGAATCGAGCCTTTGCCGATGGACAGGCAATGAGCGTATCCGAGTCGCTGGGTGATTTACTTCGTCAGTCTCAAGCTTATTCACAACAGAGCGATGGTCTGTTCAATCCGGCGATTGGCCGCCTGATCGGACTCTGGGGTTTTCACAGTGACGAGCCTCCCGGTGGTCCGCCACCAGATCCCAATGCAATTCAGGCACTGTTGGATGCCTCGCCTTCAATGGATGATATCCGCTTCGATGGGAATCTGCTGTCATCGGCGAACGAGACTGTGGAGATAGACCTGGGGGCGTTTGCCAAGGGTTATGCTTTGAACCTGGCCATAGAGAAGCTCAAGACCTTTGGTATCGGACATGCCATCGTCAACGCAGGGGGGGATCTCTGCGTATCAGGCCGTCATGGTGATCGCCCCTGGGCCATCGGTATTCGTCATCCTCTGGGAGAGGGTGTGATCGCCTCGGTGGATGTGTCTGACGGTGAGTGTGTGCTGACATCGGGCAATTACGAACGCTATCGGGAGTATGAGGGCATACGGTATGCCCATATCCTCGATCCACGTACGGGATACCCGGTGGAGCATGTGGCTTCGGCGACGGTTATCAGCCCGGATGGCGGTCTTGCCGATGCGGCGGCAACAGCTTTGAGTGTGGCTGGGCCTGATAGCTGGCATCGGATCGCACATCAGATGGAGCTGAATCAAGTGATGTTGGTGAACGAAAAAGGTCGTGTCTATATCACGCCTGAGATGAAGGCACGCATTGTCTTTCAGCAGTCTGTGGATGCAGTGATCATCAGTGAGCCCTAAAGGCATGGTTCAACCACGCTTCGGAATACTTTGATACTTTTGTCGTCCTTCCCTGGACGACGCGACAGGTTTACCTCGTTATTGCTGCAGATCTGCCAGCAGGGTGAAGATATCCAAAAGCAGTGCCTGAGCAATCTCATCATATTCGCCGAAGCTGCCGCTTGCGCAGAGTGTGATGACCGTATCCTTGCCTTCGAGGTAGAGCATTTCTGTTTGATAGCCTGGGTCTTTTCCACTATGGGAATAGATCAGTTCACCGCTCTGTTCGATGGTCCGGATGTTGATGCCGAGTCCATAAGTGGAGGGAGGCGTGCCGAGACCTGAGGCCTCTAGCATCTCTTGTCGCATCTGATCGTTTAGCACAAGATCGCTCTTCATCAGGCCGAGAATGAATTTTGCCAAGTCCTGTGCATTGGTCTGAATGCCCCCATCCGCCAGGCCGAAGTGGCTGTACCAGGGATAGACATCGAAACGCTCTCCCGCTTCATTGAAGTAACCGTGCACCAGGCCGGGCATTCCATTGGCCTCATCACCGTGGACCGTATAGGCCAGGTTGAGCGGTTCGATCACACGATGACGGATGGCCAGTTGCACCGGCTCACCGGTTATGGCCTCGACAATCAGAGCAGCCAGTATGTAGTTTGAATTGGAGTAGCTGTAGTTCGTGCCGGGTTCGAAGTGCAGGGGTTTGTCCAAAAAGAAGGGCAGTGCATCCGCCTGTACCCATTGGCGGTCAGGACCGGATATGAGAAAGAACTCATTGTCCCATTCATCCCCATCATTCTGAAAGTCGTAGATTCCTGTAGTGTGATTGAGGAGCATGCGAACGGTCATTTGATTGCTGGACGGGATTCGGTCAGTGATCGAAGTGGGTAGCCAGGCTGTGATCGGGTCATCAAGGTCTAGTAACCCATCTCCAGCCATTTGTATCAAGGTGGCGGCCAGGAAGGTTTTGCCGGTGCTGGCGACATAGAAGCGGTCATTCATCCCGGCCGGTTCACCGGAGTCGAGATCCTTCACACCGGCTACGCCCGTAAAATCGATATTGCGCCCCAGTATTCTGACAGACACGGCTGGCAGGCCTCTCTCCACTGCCTCATCCAGGACTGCCTGAAACTGTTCTTCCGGTGTGGCATCCGAGACGTTCGTTGAGTTGCAGCCCGCCAGTAGAGCCAGTGTAAGACCGGATGTTAGTAGTATTTGACCAAGGGGCTTTGCCAAAGATATTAGATGCTGAAACATTGTGATTCTCCCATGTGAATCCAAGTAAAAAGTTTTTTAGGGACAGCCTGGGCTGCTGGGAGAATTCTGGCGTTGTCTGGGGGGATTTTCGTCCTGCCCTATAAGGCTGGACTTTTTTTTACTGATTCAATATCAATGAGTTAGGATTTGCTGCTCAGTTTCACTACATTGTTTCGAAACTGAGTGGGAGTCTGGCTGGTATGACGCTTAAACGCGGTGTAGAAAGCGGACTTTGAGTTAAACCCCGCATCCAATGCAATCGCGAGAATATTGCCTTTTTCCTCAGATTCCCTTGCCAGTACCTGCTTGGCCTCAACGACACGATAACTGTTGATGAAGTCAAAAAAGCGTTGCCCGGACTGTTCATTGATCACCTGCGAGAGATAGTTGGACGAGATGCTGAGCTGATCGGCCAGTTGGGAGAGACTCAGCTTACTGTCGAGGTGGGGCTTCGTCTGTGTCATGTGTGTCTGCAGGTCCTTGAACAGCATCGTGCTTGTCTCACGGTCTAATGCGGATCGCTGGTACTTCTTATTCTCTGGATCAGGACTTGGCGCTGTTGTGCGTTCACTTGCCGGTTGAGCCGGTGCTTTCAGGTTGTGGGCTCCGGGGGTGCGATGGGTAAAGATTACAGGCTGGCGCAACCCCATATACCCCATGACATAGATGACAAAGACAATCATGAGATAGTGCACACTGATGATTTCATCATCCATCTCAAACAGGACTATGACAAAAATCTCCACAATATAGAGGAGATAAAGTATGGCCAGGGCGATCAGGAGATTTCTTAACCAAGCGAGGCTGATACGCTCCAGGAAGGAGAACTGATCCTGGATGATGTGGCGATGGCGAATCAGTTTTCTGATCGATAAGAACAGATAGGTCCCCATCTGAAGGATAGAGGCGATATCGACAATAAAGACCGAAACTTCTGCCCAGAGAACGGCTGGGTCATGAGTCTCTCCCGTCGGATAGACAAGCGACAATAGTTGTTGGTCACTCAGCTTGTTAAGCGGTGACAACAGCAAAAAGCCGATAATGAAAGGGACAAAGTGCAGCCAATGTCGTGCCGTGAAATGAAATCCCGTTCTGTCGGTCAGTGACTTGACATAGAGGTAGGCCAGGGGGCCGAACAGGAAGTCGATATCGAGATCGATAATGTAAAGCTTCAGATATTGCGTGATGTAGCGGGACTGATCGAGAAACTCCATGCCGAGGTCTATAGAGAAGACCAGTGTCAGCAGTGCTAACAGTCGATGGCTGATGAGGTTGCCACCCTTGGCATGGAGCAGGGCTAAGGTAAGAAAGAGGCCATGGGCCGCACCCAGCAGCAGAACAACGGCATAGAGGTCAATAGCGGGTTCCACGGTCTAGGTCTATCCATCTGTCCCGGTCTTCGGGTTAATAGTATCAGAGAGCAAAGAACCGGAGACAGCAGGGTCATTTCACGGCTTGCGGCGCTTCAAGCTACATCGGGCACTTCTCAACCACGTCGACAACGGCCTTGGTCAGGGTCTCAAGATCCGCTTGAGAGATAATGAAAGGCGGCATCAAGTACACCAGCTTGCCAAAAGGGCGTACCCAGACACCCGCCTCGACAAAGCAGGGCTGAATAGACTTCATATCCACCGGCTTTTTCATCTCGACCACACCAATGGCGCCCAGTACCCGAACCTCCTCCACCTGCGGTAGCTCCCGACAGGGCGCCAGTCCGCTTTTCAGGCCCGTTTCGATGGTGGTGATGCGGTCTTGCCAGGGGGAATCCAACAGTAAATCCAGGCTGGCCAGTGCCGCACTGCAAGCCAGGGGATTGGCCATAAAGGTGGGGCCGTGCATAAAGAGTCCTGGATCACCCTCACTGATGGTCTTGCTGATCTCTTCGGTGGTCAGGGTGGCCGCCAGGCTCATGTAGCCGCCAGTGAGTGACTTGCCGACACACATGATGTCGGGCGTCACATCCGCATGCTCGCAGGCGAAGAGCTTGCCGGTGCGGCCAAAGCCGGTAGCGATTTCGTCAAGTATCAGCAGGACCCCATATTGGTCACAGAGGCGGCGAACCTCCTGCAGGTATTCCAGGGAGTAGAAACGCATACCGCCTGCACCCTGCACTATGGGCTCGAGGACGACGGCAGCGATCTGCTCATGATGCAACCGAAGCTGTTCCTCCATGGATTTGGCACCATCCCGGTTGCAGGGATGGCCATAGAAACAGGTCGGCGCATCGGCAAAAAACTGTGGGATCAGGGCATCAGTGAACAGGCTGTGCATGCCGGTTTCCGGGTCACACACCGACATGGCGCCGAAGGTGTCGCCATGGTAACCCTTGCGGATGGTGAGAAAACGCTGCTTGGAGGCGATACCCTTGTCGTGCCAATACTGAATCGCCATTTTCATGGCGACTTCCACGGAGACCGAGCCGGAATCGGAGAAGAAGACAGACTGCAGGGTAGCGGGGGTGATCTCCACCAACTTCCTGGCCAGCTTGGTAGCCGGCGGGTGGGTCAGGCCGCCGAACATGACATGGGCCATCTCGTCCAGTTGTGCTTTGATGGCCCGGTTCATCTGCGGATGGTTGTAGCCATGGATGGCGCACCACCAGGAAGACATGCCATCGATCAATTCGCGTCCATCCGCCAGACGTAGCCGGACGCCTTCAGCGCCAACCACGGGATAGACCGGCAGATCAGCTCCGATGGCACTGTAGGGGTGCCAAACATGCTGTTTATCGAAGTCTATCCAGTTACTCTGATCGCTCATCTAATCACCAGTGAAATTTCCGGGAGGCTGAGGTTAGCAGAAATTACCCGATCATGTTGTTGTGTTTTTTTTACCCAGATTATGTGTTACCAATTGAGTCTCATACTGATAATAACGACCGTTTGACCGCGTTGCGGCCAAACATTGAGGAGAAAAAGATGGAAAAGCCTGTAGTAGCCGCCAAACAGCCCATTGGTGTAGATCTTGTTGCGGGGAAGGAGTATTGGTGGTGTGCCTGTGGCCGTTCAGCTACTCAGCCCTTCTGTGACGGTTCCCACCGGGGTTCAGGTATTGAGCCGCTAGGATTCAAGGCGGAGAAAAGCGGTGAGCAGTGGCTGTGTCGCTGCAAAAGAACCCAAACACCGCCTTTCTGCGATGGCAGCCACAAGCAGGTGAAAGACTGATCAGTCGCCGATCTTGATTTGCCGGGTAGCCGGCTCACTTCTATTCTGGTCCAGGCTCTCAATTCGGTTGCGGCCTCTGGCTTTAGCCTGATACAAGGCTTGATCGGCTGAAGCAAGTAAGTGCTCGCCAACCTCCTTGTGGCGTGATTTGCCCAACATTGGCAGTGTCTCGCTGACCCCGATGGAGACGGTCAAATCAAGCTGGTTACCGTCATTGAGTTGGATGGGGTTGCTGGCCACCTCGAGCCTGATCCGTTCCGCCAGCAGCATCGCTTCGTTGAGCCCGGTCTGGGGTAGCAGCAGGGCGAACTCTTCACCGCCGTAACGGGTTGCTACATCGCTGGCGCGTAGCTGTGAGCGGATGCGGTTGGCGAGCTCCCGCAGGGCGGTATCACCGGCCTGGTGTCCATGGTTATCGTTGATCTGCTTGAAGTGATCCGCATCGATGAAGAGGCAGCTCATGGGCTGGTTGTAACGACTGGCGCGGGCCAGTTCCTCGTCCAGGCGGCGATCCAGGTAGCGGCGGTTGTGCAGTTCTGTCAGGGGGTCGGTCAGACCGCTAATCAGGAGGCGTTCCCGGTTAATGGTGTTTTCCAGGCAGACACCGCAGATTTTCCCCAGTCTGGCAAGAAAATCGGTGGCAAGATCCCGGGAGAAGCGGCTTGCGTCCCGGCTGCCCAGGTTGATGCTGCCCACCAGCCGGTTGCGGCAAAAGACAGGCAGAATCGCCATGCTGCGCAGACCCGCTGTGTCGTCGAAGAGATTGTCAAAATCTGGCGTCAGGAAGGGGCCGAGCCAGGGGCTGTTGAGTCTGCTGAAGCGAGGATTGATGGAAAAAATATCGTCGACAAAGCGCAGAAAGGCAAAAGCAGAATCGGGGTATCCGCTGTTGTTCAGGAGTAGTCGTATTTCATGGTCCGGGTCATCCAGCAGTACCTGGATGCTATCGACACGGAATGAGACCAGCATCCCTTCTGTCATGACATGGAGCAGTTCCGCCAGGGTATCGGCGCTCATCAACTCCAATTCCCTGGTATGAAATCGCTCCAGCGTAGTTTGGCTGCGCTGCGCTTCCTTACGGAGGTCCCGCAGCTGCCGAAATAGCCTTCGGTTCTCTTGTTCCAGATCCATTGCTTTATTTAACCGTGTGATGACCCGCTATCGGCCTGCCTGGCTGGTTCTTGAGTTAATCTCTGTATCATCCGTATAATCCTCGCATCAACCTGAAAAGGAGTTTGGGTGATGATTCACATAACCAATTTTCCCCGCCATACAGCATCCATCATGCTGGTGCTCTTCATGATGCCTACTGGCTATTGCCAGGTCATGGCTGAAGATATCCATCTTTACCGATGCGTTATCGATGGCGCCACGGAATATCGCCAGACAGCCTGTGTTGAAGGCGACGAATCCATTACCAGAGTGACTGATCATAGCAAGGGAATCACCCCTTCTGCACCTGGGCTGCGTCTCAAAAAGGTGTCAGAAAAAACTGACAATAAGGCGAAGAAAAAGAATAAACGTGCCATCGATGAGCGTTGCTGGAAAAAGCGACGGCAGCTTGAAAAGGTGGAACGCAAGCTCAGGGCCGGCTACAAGCCTTCCCAGTATGAGCGGCTGCATCAACGGCAAGAGACCTATGCGTCCTACATCCGGAAATTCTGTCGGTAGATTTTAGCGGTCTTAAAAACCACTGTTGACTCGCCAGCGTTGATAGCTCGGTTCGGTCTGATAGCCGCGACTGGTGATGTAGTTGATCACTTTTCGCAGGCGGTAGAAGCGCACCACGGAGTCTACCCGGATAATCTCTTGGCCTTGTTCGTCGAAGAATAGCAATGATGGGGTATAGAACAGTCCCAGATCCTTTGCCCACTGGCTGGCGCTGGTTCTTTCACCGCTGGGGGTAATGATCGGTGTGTCGCTACGGATGTCGAGCTGCACATTGTCGAACCCCTGCACCAGCTTGTGGATGGCCGGATCGCGCAACGGTTGCCCATGCAGTACATCGCAGGCATGGCAGTTACCCTGTTCGAAATAGACAACCAACGGCCGCTGTCCGGGGAACCGGCTGCGGTCCAGATTGTGTGGTGGAGGAATGAAGAAATCCTCTTCATTCAGATCCCCCGGCTCGAACGCGGTACCCGACTCCCCGCGTGCCAAATAGTCGGGAAATGATTCCTGCTGGTAGTGACCGTCCGCTACATATTCCAGTGCCGCGCGGAACTGATAGGGTGGGTAGTACCCGCGTAATCGCAGTGCTTCTTGACCGGTTTTGTCGTAAAAAATGAGCGATGGTGTGAAGTTGGTTTTCTCCTGCACGGAGAACTCCCTCTGCGAGAGCGTTGTGCCCTCCAGCGTCGTCAATTCCTCGGTACTCCAGATATCGATGGGAATGATATCGAAATGGCGACGGGTATAGGTGGTGATGTCGCTGAGTCCGAAGTTCGTTTCCAGCAGCATCTTGCAGTAGGCGCAGCGTTTCTGACCAAAATAGACGATGATCCCCTGCTTCTCCTCGTCCAGCGCCTCTTGCAGATCATCGGGGAGATCGAGAAAGCTTTTCTTGAACCAGTCGGGGTATTGCAGCAGCTCCTCCAGCGGAAAGTCATCGAATGCGAAGACATCCTCTTCCGATTCGATGGCATAGGAGGGGGAGGCTGCCAGCAAAATAGCACACAGGGCCATGCAGCCCTTGGTCAGCAAGTTGGTCATCGTCGATGGCTCACCTTGGTAAAGGGTTTGAGCCCGGAGCAGTATCCAGTCCTTTAGATTTCCCCTCCGCACTTGTCAGGGTTGGACCGGTTGTTTTACTTGTTTATTCTGGCAAGCATAGCTGACTCGAGCGAAAAGCTGAACATGCGGAGAAAAGTAGTGATCAAGCTCGTGTTAGCAACTGTTAGGCGAGGTAGTCTGACCAGACTACTGAGTGATCGCCAAACACGAAGAACTGCGGATTCAGCAATGAGTCCTTGGTGTTGTATCTGAGCGGTTGCAGATCGAGGGTGGTCACCTTGCCGCCTGCCGCTTCGACAACCGCTTGCGCAGCCGCAGTATCCCACTCGGATGTGGGGCCGAGGCGGGGGTAGAGATCCGCTTCGCCCTCTGCCACCAGGCAGAGCTTGAGTGAACTGCCCATACTGACCAACTCGTGTTCGCCAAGATTATCCAGGAAGCGAATCAATGAATCGCCGGCATGAGAACGGCTGCCGGCCACCACAGTCGGCTGCCTACGCTGGTTGACGACCTGAATCTCTCCCGCCGCTTCTCGGCCCTCCTGTTTCCAGGCGCCCTGACCGCTGATGCCGTAATAGAGTTTGTCCAATACTGGGGCATAGACCACGCCGAGAGTGGGTTCATGGTTCTCGATAAGCGCGATGTTGACGGTGAATTCCCCATTACGCTTGACGAACTCACGGGTGCCGTCCAGGGGATCGATCAGCCAATAGCGTTGCCACTGTCGGCGGGTATCGAAAGGGATCTTGGCGGACTCTTCCGAGAGGACAGGAATCTCGGGTGTGAGTCGTTCCAGGGTTGAGATAATGAGCTTGTGAGCCGCCAGGTCTGCTGCCGTCAGGGGAGAGTTATCCTGCTTCCGCTCCACCTCAAACTCCGTGTTATAGATCTTGAGGATCTCGTCCCCTGCCTTGCGTGCCAGCTGCAGAAGATCATCAATAGGAAGGGGTGAACTCATTGTAGGAAATCCCGGGTCATGTAGAGGGCGGCAATTGAGCGTGCTTCCGTCAGGTCGGGTTGCGCCATCAGTGCCTGCCAGTCAGAAAGGCGCCAGGGTACCACTTCAATCGGTTCCGGTTCATCCCCCGGTTGTTTATCGGGAAACAGGTCACGTGCCAGCACGATATGGGTATGGTGTTGGATGTAGGCCGGTGCAATGGTGAGCGTATTGAGAATCTGCAGATCGCGGGCGCCATAACCGACCTCCTCGCGCAGTTCCCGGTCTGCGGCCTGTAGGGGATCATCATCCTCAGGCTCCATGCGCCCTTTGGGCAGGCCGAGCTGGTAGTCGTGGCTGCCGGCGGCATACTCACGCACCAGCAAGACGGTGTCGTCATCCAGCATCGGTACCACCAGCACAGACCCCTGCTTGCCGCCTAACAAACGCTCGTAGGTGCGATGTTCACCGTTGGAAAACTCGAGTTGTAACGACTCGACATGGAAGATGCGTGAGCATGAGACGGTGTCCCGTGCAAGAATCTTGGGTAGCTGTGACATGGATCAGTGGTTGTCCTGCTTAGTGAATTCAAACTCAGTGAACAGCCTGCCCTGGAACCAGGCGTCCCAGCGGATCTTACCCTGCTTCGGCTCATGCTTCAGTCGCTTTGCAGGATCAGGCCGGACGCTGTGGAAGTTGAGTACGTCGGGGGGATAGTCGATGGCAACCGTTAAACGCATCGGGTAGTAGCCATCGAGAAAGCGCCGCATATAGGGTCCGTTGCGCAGGATATAGGTATCCTTCTCAAGGATATGCAGCGCCCGGCTCTCTGCCCGCAGGCAGAGTTCGGCATCCGCCTGAATATCCCTGAGTTCAACCCCGGAATCGACCACTTGGCTGCTGCCGATGTTGTGTGATGAGACAATACGGATCTTGCGGATTCGTTGCGGATGATAGACGATCTCCAACAGGGAGACCGGGTCCAGGTTGCGATGACACTGTTCGAGCATCACCCAGCCGTCAAGCAGGCTGTCGGATGTGATGCGAATACGGTTTTCGTGATGGTGTGTGTTACCAGACGGGGGCGTGGAGAGAAATTCCAATTGACCGTCGTTAACCGTATCGATCCGGTCAAAGGGGTCATCCTCCGGAAACGCATCCGATGCCATGCCCGAGGTGGCTGTGGACAAAACCAAGCTGAAAATGAATAAACCGATGAAGTGCATAGGCTAAATTATGATTGACTGGAACCAAATCGATACCGTATTGCTGGACATGGACGGCACCCTGCTGGACCTCCACTTTGACAACCATTTCTGGCTGGAGTTTGTCCCGCAGCAGTTTGCCGATGCCCAGGGTATCAGTCTGGAGGCGGCTAAGCAGGATCTCTACGCCCGCTATCAAAGCCGCCTCGGCACCTTGGAGTGGTATTGCATCGACCACTGGAGCCGGGAGCTAGAACTGGACATTGCTCTGTTGAAAGCGGAGATCGACCACCTGATCGCCGTGCATCCTCATGTGATTGATTTCCTGGATCAACTGATGTGTGCGGGTAAGAAACGTATCCTGGTAACGAATGCCCACCAGAAGACCCTGGCACTGAAGATGGAAAAGACCCGGCTGGCTGGTTTCTTCGATCAGGTCATCTCATCCCATCAGCTCGGCCTGCCCAAAGAAGATCCCGCATTCTGGCCGCGGCTGCATAACCTCTACCCATTCGATAAGGCGCGCACCCTTTTCGTGGACGACAGTCAGTCCGTGTTGGACTCAGCGAGGGAGTACGGTATCCGCTGGCTATTGGCGGTGTTGCAGCCGGATTCCAAGGGTCCTGCGCGAGAAGCGGGAGAGTATCAAGCGATCAATGATTTTTCGGAGATCACCAGCGGCTTGCGCTGTACCATCTAGCTAGGGATTGTCACTAGTAGGATCTATTCAGTGCGGCAGGGCCGCACCCTAGCCAGTCTCCCCATTGAACGCATCCCCGGCATCCTGCTCAGCGGGCTGTATTCAGCGAAGGAACAAGGGCATCAACCGGCAGCAGCTTCACCAATCATTAATACCAAACAGAATCCCAGAACTGCCGATATAGGAATAAGACTACAGACAACCATGAATCGATATGGCATCTTTGGAACGAAAGGAGAATTTATTCTTATCAAATCAAAAGCATGGATCGACAAGTCATGAACTCTACTCAAATACAAAGCAATGCTTGCATGCGAAAAGAAATGAGAACATTTGGCGGCAT
>JAHXIP010000002.1 GCA_025655575.1 Candidatus Thiodiazotropha sp. (ex Monitilora ramsayi)
CAGCGATCGGCTATGTCAGTCCAGCTGAGTTTGAGAGGAAGGCAGCAGTTGCTGCTTAGTTAGGATGTCTACTTTTTGTGGGTAGGACCAACATTGCTTTTTTAATAACAAAATTAAAAGGGATCTAGTAGCGGGGTTAGAGTATATTTACTCTGGCCCTAATGATGTGGGTTTTCACTCGAATTACTATAATCTTATATAGAGTTGTTTATAAGCTCTATCATAGAATTTATTTTTTCAATCTCCTCAGTTAGCAGAGCATCGTCATACTCTGAGATCTGCATTTTACGTTCATTAAGTTTATCTAAGACAGTTTTATTTGATTTATCTTTAGCCAATGGATTGGCTCCGTGTTTTAACAGGACTACAGCCCCCTTCTGAATATACGATGATGCTGCTTCTAATAGTAATTTATCTAAATTGCTCTTATCTTTTATAAGCATTAAGTCTAGGTGTTCGTATTTGCCACCAGTGAGCGCTAGACCCTTAGAAATACCATATTTTGGATTAGATATATTTTTATTTGAGTAATGGATCAGATCAAGTGCTAGTTTATCCATGTTATTAACCAAGGCATAGCCTATAGACGAAATATAAAACAATCTAGGTGAAAAACCCTGTGTTGGGTCTACGTCGTACTTAAGCAAAAGCATTGCCATGTCTGTATTCTTATTTTTTGTCGCAATATATATAGTTGAATATCTGCGGTTTCTCTTAGTAAAAAAAGGCTTTGCCCCTTCATCTAACAAGTGTTTTGCCATATCAATATAATTATCTGATACGGCTTTGTATAATGCTTCACTTAGCTGAGTTTCAGTATGGTTACCTCGCTTTAAAACAATATCAACAATATCTAGCGACCATCCAACTGCCGCAAGAAGAGGGCTTGCACTAGATTTGGCAGACGTTGTTGTTGCACCAGAGTTTATAAGAACGTCAAATGCTTCTCTATTTTTTAAAACTATTGAATAATACAAAGCAGACCTTCCCCACATATCCGTCATATTTATTTCATCGATTGTATATTTATTGATGTTTTTAATGACAGTATTTCTCATAACTGACTCAATAACATTATTAATACCAATCCTGAGATCTGAGTTGTCTTCAATAAGACGAATGATCTGGATATTACCGAGTAAGGCTGCACTATTTAATGCGCTATTCATATTAGGCGTTTTTAAATTAAACTCATGACCAGCTGAGATTAATTTATTCACTTTTCTGATATCATTGTACCTTATTGCGTCTACAGCTACTTTACTGCTGCGTTTGAATTTTTTTGATCTTGGATCAAGATAAATATCACTTGGGATAACAGCGTTGTTTTTTTCTAAAACCTTAATTATCTCTCTATCAAGAATATTGTACGCCATTTGCAATAAAGATATGCCATCATGTCCACTCCAATTCACATCTCCTTCATTAGCAATTAGCAACTTTAACATCTCAACATGACCATGTTTTATAGCTTCATATAATGATGATTGATCCTTATCTTCAACTACCACACCTTGTTTGAGCAATATTTTTGATAGCTCAATATGATTATTTTTTACTGAAATAATTAAAGCAGATAAATTTACTTTTGCACCATGCTTGAACAGAGACGTAACCACCTTGATATCACCACTAGCAGATGCCAATAAGAGAGTTTCTGGACGAACCGCACTTGCCCCCCTTGAAAGTAACAATTCAATAATTTTATTTTGCTTATACTGTATAGCCACCATTAACGGGGTTTTATCTGCGCAATATGAGGTATGACCACTCGCAAATATCAGTGGGCAGTGGTTATCTACAAAAAATCCTTCATCTAATATCTGTCTCACAATTTTTGTTTGTCCAATTTTAATCGCACGAAATATTTTCTCGAGTTTTTCATCAGCTTCTTTTTTTGTGTATGCGCCATAAGAAGCAAGAAGCTTTTTAAGCTCGGCATTATCAGCATGTTCGGCCCAATCGTAGGGTGTTCTGGGAGATTGACGAACTTGGAATATATTAGGATTCGCGCCCTTATCTAAAAGATATTTAATCCAGCTTAAATCTTCAGGCTCACCATAATTCATGCTCTCAATCAGAAGATTACTATTTCCGCCTCTTACAGCATTAATGTCTGCACCCTGATCAAGAAGATACTTGATAATAACATTCTTGTTTTTAGTCCAGTTTGCTTTTTCTAAAACCGATGGGCCAAGAGGTTTTCTGTGACCAATCTTTGCGCCCAGACTAATTAATAATTTAACTCTTTCTAAATCACCTATTTCAGCCGCATGCATTAAAGGCGTATTACCTTTACCATCCATAACATTAGGATTTGAACCTCTTAAAACAAAATCACTAATCAATAGATTATTAGCTGTTTTATCTTTCCAGCTTTTCGCTAAATGGTGCAAAAGCGTTACTCCATTCAAGCCACTATCATCTACTTTCGCACCCATTTTGACTAAGCGATTAAATATTGGAGTATTAATATACCCCCCCGCATACGCTGCTGTAATTATAGAATTGTCATTTGAATTTAAGGTTACATCAACATGTTGCTCTAACAAGAGTTCTACTACATCCATATAGGTTGATCGTTTAAGAGCTAATATGAGCACCGTTTCATTTGAATTATTTTGCTGATTTAAATCAGTACCATGCTTTATAAACAATTTCAGCAGAGTCAAATAGTCTTTTGCAGGTATGTATTTTTTCATCAGTACGTGCAAAGGTGTTTCTTTTCTACCATTAATTATTTTTACATCTGCGCCTAACTGTATTAATACAGGAATTGTCCATATTGCATTCTCCTTATCATGGGCCGCATAATGCAGTGCACTATTTCCGTTAACAGAACCTGTAACATTTGCATTTGCTTTTAACAGGATATCAAATGCAACCATATCCCTAACTTGAAGCGCAGAAAGCAGCGGTGTGTACCCATTTTTTGTTTCTGTATTAATATTTACACCGTTTTCAATCAAGTAGCTTATAAACTCCTTGGAGTTTTGCTTCCCAATTGCTTTATGGAGCAATGTATATCCATCTGCATCATGTGCATTGATATCAAAGCCATTTTGTATTTGTTGTCTTATATAATTCCAATCATTTTTTTTAATAGCCTTTATGACATCTTTGTCTAACATTGTGGTAGAAAATGAGTACGTCGGCCACAATGAAAAAAAAGTTATGGCTATTAATACCAGGTAATTTTTTTTAAAGAATTTATAACTTAATGGATTCTTCATGATATCCCTGCATATTTTTTTCTGTAAGTCAGACAGACTCTTATGTAATCTTGCAATCTACTCATTGAACGGTTGTAACAACAACTGACAGATAAGGTACAAGAGCGCGGCTTCCATCAGGGCTCGAAGGACAATATGTCACTTCATTGAGAGGCCGAGTGTAAGGTTGCAGTTGTGACCGTTGTTTCATGTCAGTTCTTGATTGGCAACCCTGGATGGGACCATGTAAGGTGATTATTTCGCACTCACTGAAATCGAGATATCATGCAATAAATTCCCACTTAACCCTCTCATGTGCTGAATAGTATTTCTGAACATATGACAAACAGCTCATCTGAATTGATATCTCTAGATCAATCAGACGACCCGTTTCCAATACTATGCAACATGCCAGGTAAAATCTGGCATAGAGGTATTATACGAAGTGACAGCACCTCCCTGTCTCATCCTCCCTTTAGTTGAACAGCTTAAAACCCGTTCCCTAACCTCTCCTGCACATCCATCCACAACGCCTGGTAGGCGCTGGCGGCGAAGCTGTTGGGGGCGAAGCCTTCCACCGGCATGCGGTGGATACCCATCTTTTCCACATCGCTGGCGTAGGGGATCTGCGCCTTGAGCAGTTCACCTCGCTGATCGGGCAGGTCGCGCATGACGTCGAGGTGCATGCGTTTACGGCGGTCGACCATGGAGAAGAAAGGCATCAGCTCCAGGCCGGTGATGCGGTGGCCTTCGAGAAAGTCGAGCAGTTGCTGATAGGTACGCAGGGAGAGCGTGGTGGGGATCAGCGGCAGCAGCAGGCCTTCGGCGGCACGGAAGATATTCTCAGACACAAGTGAGATGCTGGGGGGGCAGTCGAGGAAGACGTAGTCATAGGCCTTGGACAACGGACGCAGTAGTTTGAGCAGTTGTTTGGTGGGCTTCTTGGCGTCTTCCAGGCGCAGGTCCATGTTGCGGTAGGAGAAGTCAGCCGGCAGCATGTCGAGGTTTTCGAAGTCGGTAGCCTTGACCACTTCATCGAGGTCGACCTTGCCAGCGATCAGCTTTCTGCTGCCTCCCCTTACCTTCGGTTTGATTCGAAAATAGAAGGTGGCGGCCGCCTGGGGATCGAGATCCCAGATCAGTGTTCTATAGCCTTGTCTCGCTGCCAGGTAGGCGAGGTTGACGGCAGTAGCAGTTTTGCCGACACCACCTTTGATGTTGTAGACCCCAAGAATATGCATCATTAACCTCCGAACAGCCGTTTGAAGGCTTGCTGATTCTCATCGCTGCTGAAGCTGGCAAACAGGCCGGCGAAATCTTCTCTGGCCTGGACCTGCATTTCGAGTAGTTGTCCCACCAGAATACCCATGGCCATCAGCGCACTGGCCGGTGCGCCCTCTTCCATCATCTGCTTGCCGATGGCTTCCAGGGATTCTGCCTGTACCTGGAGGTCCTGAAACTCACCCAGGTTGTCGAGGATCGTCTTCAGCTCTTTGATCAGCTGGCGAATCTCGGGCTTGGGATAGAGACTCTGAAAGAACTCCATCAGGTAGCGCAGTTTCTTGCAGTCTTTGCGCAGGTCATGCAACCGCTCCGCCGGTGATTTGGCTTTGATACTGCGGCCATCTTTCAGCACCTTGTTGTAGAGCTTGCGGATACGCTGGTCGGCCAGGCTGGCAATGGGGCGCAATGCATTGGGGGCAGTCGGCTTCTTGGGCACCGGCTGGTTGAGCCAGGCGCGCCAGGTTTTGATGATCTTGCGGAAGTGGGGTGAGTTGAGTTTCTTGACCAGCGTCTGCTGTGCCTGCTTGTGATGCTCGACGAGAAAGCTGTGGAAGGGATCGAGATCGCCTTGTATCGCTTCGGGCAGGCTGGCCCGGTAGTCATCATACTGCAGCAGGTAGACATCGAGATCCCGCGTGGGGCCGGTGACCTGACCGATCCAGCCCAAGCCCTGTTTGAATGTCTCCAACTCACTCGGCTCGAAGACGCCTTTAATCTGGCTCATAGCCGATCGCGTACGACGGGTGGCGACACGCAGGTCGTGTAGAAACTCACTGTCGAGATTGGCCTTGGTGCCGGGGATATTGGTTTCCAGGGTATCCAGCAGACTGAGCATGATCTTTTTCGCGGTGGCGTCAGATCGGGCATCCGGATCGAGCCGGTAGTTGAGCTTGGAGCTGTAGTCTCCCGGCTTGGTGCCGATGCCGATTAAGGCATATTCGTAGAGGCTCTGCTCGGTGGCGATCAGCTTTAATTGATCCAGCTGGGATCGAAGACGATTGAAATCCTTGTCATACCCTTTGAGTGGATTCAGCAATACCCGGCCATCAAGCTCACCGCTCTTTTTGCCGTCCAGCGAGGCGAAACGATTCTCCTGCAGCACGATACGGACGACGGTCTTCTCTTCATCATCGAGTATCCGCAGGGTGCGAAGCTTTTGCGAGATCTCCACCTGTGGCAGCAGGACCCGCATCTCCAGTACTTTAGCGAGCTGGTCACGCAGTTCCCCTTGGGGCAGGTTTTCGTGGAAGTCCGGTGCCTGTTGAATATCCAGACATGCCTGGTATTCACTGGTCTTACGGTCGATCCAGCAGAGCCGGTTGATCTGGTTCTGCTCACTAACCAACTCACCGCCTGCCTGCCAAACACGCCAGTCGAAACTGTCGTAGAAGGTCTGGCTCGCCTCGACGGCAGCGTCTTCGTGCAAGGTATTGGTCTCTGCCAGTTGTTCTTTGAGACTCTTGAGGTCGAGCCCTTCCGGCAACAGATAAGAAATGGGTTGTGGTGCCATGTACTGTCTCTTTCAAGCCAAGCTAAGGAGATTAACTGACCGGCAGGGATGTGACAAATCTATGATGTCCCAAGCGTTTTATCTGGAGGAATTGGAAGGCGGCATGGTGCGGCTGGACCACACCCAACAGGATCGTTGATGCTCAATCGTAGGTTGGTGCAGAGCGAAGCGAGGCCCAACGTTTTTTATGCTCCGACGTTGGGCTTCGTGCCTCAGCCCAACCTACGGGGTGTACAGTTATTCCGTGGTCGTCTCCGCCAGGCTTTTACTGGCAATCTCGAAAACATCCTTGGAGACATCGGACTTTGCCAGCACCCTTTCAAACTGGGCCTTCATCAATGCCTGCCGGTTTGCATCATATCGGCGCCAGCGGCTCATGATTCGCAGCATGCGGGCGGCGATCTGGGGGTTGAGACTATCGAGGGCCAATACATGGTCGGTGAGAAACGCATAACCGGAGCCGTCGGCCGCATGGAAATGAATCAGGTTGGCACTGCAGAAGACGCCTACCAGGCTGCGTACTTTGTTGGGATTGCGCAGGGAGAATGCCGGATGGGTCATCAGGGACTTGACCTGCTGCAGCGTGCCGGGGAGTTTGGCGTTGGCCTGCACCGAGAACCACTTGTCCATGACCAGGGGATCGTCACGCCATTTGGCCTCGAAGGCGGCCAGTGCTTCGTCCCGTTGTGGACAGTCGGTGTTGGCCAGTGCGCTGAGGGCGGCCATCACATCGGTCATATTGTTCGCTGCCTGGAACTGGTTCATGCAGAGCGCGTTGATCTCCGGCTCATTCAGCTGCATCAGCAGGTTGAGCGCCAGGTTCTTGAGACTGCGCCTGGCCATTGAGGTGTGTTCGATGTCGTAATCACCGGGCTGGCAATGGGTACTGTAGACCCGCAACAGGTCCTCCCGCAGACGCGTGGCGAGCTCATGCTTGAGCCACTCCCGGGCCTGATGGATCGCTTCGACATCCACCTCCGCCATCTGATCACCCAGGGTCGATTCCGCAGGCAGACTCAACACCTCGGCGAGCAGGGCCTTATCCGCCTGTTCATCGTTCAACGCCTTGGCGAAGGCTTCTACATAACCCCTATCGATACTGAGCGGTTTGCCTGCCTGGATGCTGGCAACCAGATCCAGCAGGGTACGCTGGGAGAGGGTGTTTGCCGCATCCCAGCGGTTGAAGTCGTCCGTGTCCCGGGCCATGAGGAACATCAGCTCCCGGTCGCTGTAGTCGAAGTCGAGTTTCACTGGCGCAGAGAAGCCCCGCAGCAGGGAGGGAACCGGCTGGCTTGAGATGCCGGTGAAGGTAAAGCGCTGCTCGGACGAGTTGAGTTCCAATACCCGCTGAGTGTTAGTGGGCACTGACTCACCTTCCAATTGCAGCGGCAGTTCATGCCCTGCCTCATCGAGCAGGGCGATGGCTACGGGGATATGGAAGGGTTGCTTGTCGGACTGCCCAGGAGTCGCTGGGCAACTCTGATGGAAGTCGAGATGATAGCTGTTAGACGAGGCGTCATATTCAGCTTCGACCCGGATCTCGGGTGTGCCCGCCTGCTCATACCAACGCCTGAACTGGCTCAGGTCACGGCGGCTGGCGTCCTCCATACATTTGACGAAATCCTCGGTGGTAACCGCCTGACCGTCGTGGCGTTCAAAGTAGAGATCGGTGGCCTTGCGATAGTGCTCAGGGCCAAGCAGGTTGGCCTGCATGCGCACGACCTCGGCACCCTTCTCGTAGACGGTTACCGTGTAGAAGTTGTTGATCTCCATGTAGCTGTCGGGTCTGACCGGATGCGCCATGGGCCCTGCGTCCTCGGCAAACTGATGACTGCGCAGCAATCGCACGTCCTCGATGCGTTTGACCCCACGTGAGCCCATGTCGGCTGAGAACTCCTGGTCACGAAAAACGGTCAAGCCCTCTTTCAGGCTCAACTGGAACCAGTCACGGCAGGTGATCCGGTTGCCGGTCCAGTTGTGGAAATATTCATGGGCGATGACGCCTTCGATACCCTGGAAATCCCGGTCGGTGGCGGTATCGGGACGTGCCAGTACATATTTGGAGTTGAAGATATTCAGCCCCTTGTTCTCCATCGCTCCCATATTGAAATCGTTGACCGCCACGATCATAAAGATGTCGAGATCGTATTCACGGCCGTAGTGTTCCTCGTCCCAAGCCATGGCATGTTTCAGGGAGCGCATGGCGTGGTCGCACTTGTCGATGTTCTCCGGTTCCACATAGATACGCAGATCCACCTCACGACCCGATTGGGTTGTGTAGCTATCCTGCTGAAAACGCAGATCCCCTGCCACCAGCGCGAAGAGATAGCAGGGCTTGGGAAAGGGGTCATGCCAGGTCACCTGGTGACGACCGTCCGGCAGGTCACGCTCCTCGGTGCAGTTGCCATTGGAGAGCAACACTGGGTAGCGGGACTTGTCGGCGGTGATGCTGGTGGTGAAGCCCGACATGATATCTGGGCGATCCGGGAAGAAGGTGATTCGACGGAAGCCCTCTGCTTCGCACTGGGTGCAGTACATGCCGCCGGATTGGTAGAGACCCTCCAGCGCCGTATTCTCCTGCGGTCGGATCTCAACCCGAGTAAGCAGGCTGAAGCGCTCCGGCACGTCCGGGATGGTCAGTGTGGCAGACTCATATCGATAGTCATCCGCTTGCAACTGACGATCATCGAGTGACAGTTCAATCAGCGTCAATCCCTCGCCATCGAGCTGCAGGGGAGGATTGTCCCGCTGACTGGCCGGGTTCTTTTTCACCTGCAGACGGCTGACCACTTGCGTGACCTCATCCCGCAGATCGAATGCAAGATCCACATGTTCGATCAGGTAATCGGGAGGAAGATAATCCTTGAGATAGATGGTCTTCGCATTGTCAGTTCGCATGAAGTTACCCTTGTAGAGTGTGAATCGCCGGATACGCCGAAAGCCGCCAGTCTAATAGTGCCGCTATGGCTGACGCAATAAACCCTCCAGTTGACCTGAGATCTGACTGAATTTGAGATGACAACGTGGAAGTTGACCTACTCTGCTGCTAGGATAGCTCTCATTCAAAGAATAATATTTTTTATCGTTTACAAGCAGTTAGTCTAATAATGACTGCCTATAGTCTTTTGAAGGAATGTTTTATGCCTCATGTGGTCATGTACAGCACCGCTATCTGCCCCTACTGCGTGCGCGCTAAATATCTGCTCGATAACAAGGGCGTCAGCTTTGAAGAGATTCGCATCGATCACAATCAGGAGATCATGCAGGAGATGATGCAGCGCAGTAACCGCCATACGGTGCCACAGATTTTCATCGACGACTTCCATGTCGGCGGCTATGACGACCTGGCTTCCCTGGAGATGTCGGGCCGCCTTGACCAGCTACTGGAAATTGAAGAGGAGTAGCCAGACACCATGACGGTGGCGTTGGAAAAGGTCAGGCTGGATAAATGGCTCTGGGCTGCCCGCTTCTTTAAGACCCGGCAGATCGCCACAGAGGCCATCAACGGTGGCAAGGTTCATCTCAACGGACAGCGCACCAAGCCGGGCAAAGAGGTCAAGGTGGGCTCGCATCTGCGAATCCATACGGGTGCGGCCGAGTACGATATCGAAGTACGCGTACTGGCCAGCAAACGCCTGCCGGCAGTTGAGGCACGCGGCTTCTATGAAGAGACACCTGAAAGCATGGAACGGCGGGAAAAGATGAACGAGGCCAGACGTCTGGAGCGCCTGCAGAATCCAAAGCCGATTCGGGGCAAGATAAACAAGAAGGATCGGCGTCTCATCCACCGCTTCATCAGCAAGGGCGAGTCGTAAAGATGGATCAGGACGCTTTCCGCAAAACCTACCGTGAGATCAACGAGCGTTCCTGCGTCTACGAAAAAAGCCTGCTCTCACGGCACTGCGGCTGCTCCCAGGCCAAGAAGATCTGTATCGCGGAACGCGAAGGGGTGCACTGCGTCTCCGATGAAGCCCAGGAGCAGTGTATTGAGTTGTTGGAGAACTTGCGCAAGCAGGCACGCTTTGCCTTGAAATCGAATAACGACCAGGAGGTACTGCCCCATGGCAAAGCGATGCGCCTGCAGGTCGGAGGATTGCGCGGGCTCTATCTGGCGACCCATCCCGAGAGTGACTCCTCACCCGAATGTGTCGAAGATGTCCACGGATTGATCAGCCAGGCCAAGCAGCTTTTCAAGGGTCTGGAGAACCTGCCCTATCAGCTGCTTATCAAACAGGTAGCTGCCTATCAGGGGCGACACCGGGGCAAGCGGGAGACCTGAAGCGCTTCACCCGATCAGGTCGTTGATGACTTCTCTCAGTGGGTCGAAAACAGGCTCGAGCTTTTTCCGCATCAGGCTGCCAATAGCGTCGCTTTTGCTGAACACGGGTCTGACAATCCCATAGCCGACACCGGATAGAAGATAGAGAGAACGAATCGTTTTCTCTCTTGCCGGCAGCGCTTTCAGACTGTCCACGAGTTGCAGATTGTTGCTCTGCCGAGCCTGTTCCGCCAACGCCTCCAGATCAAGATCGGGATCACCGGACGGCCTGAGTGGACTGAAATAGTCACGCAGAATATCCAGTAGCACCGTCACCACATCCTGATTGGCCGGCTTCTCCATCACCTGCAGCACAGTGGAGAGAAAACGCTGCCCCTCGGGGCTACAGATCTTCAAAAGCTGGCTGGCGAAGACATTACCCGCTTGCGCCAGTTGTTCAGCTCCCACCCGCTCGATATTACTCAGATTTTTCCCCTCGGAGGCACCGGGTAGTACATCAGGCATACTGCTGAGAAAGCCCAGATAGTAGGTCGGTTTGCGCTGACAGCGTTTCCAGAGTGCCGCCTGCTCCTCTTCGCTGAGCAGCCCGGGTTGTAGCGATAGCCGCAGGCTCTCGATAATCAACTGGGGCTCTGTCTCGAAGGGTAGATACTCAACAAGAAACCGGGCCAGCTCGGAACCCATCTCTCCCTCGACAACGGCAGATATGCTAAGCATGCGCCGGGCATTGTCCGGGTCCTGCCGGGTCCACCAGGCACGTCGGGCCAACTCGTCGCTCAGACCCCTGGCGCTGGTGACCGCCACTACCGCCTCCGGCTCTCCCAGAAGCAGCAGCTGCTCCAGGTTCTCGTCACGGGTCTGACCCATGCGGTTCCAGCGCTTGAGATAGATGGGGTAACCCCCGGGAGAGCCCAGCACATGTCCGGAAAGCACCTCACGAACTTTTCTCAGATAGAGGTCATCCCGGCAGTTGGGACTGAGCGAAACCTTGGCCTCCCCCTTTTCAGAGAGCCCATATAACGTCATGGATGACTCATCGATACGGATGGCCTGTGGACTGTTGGCCAACAGGACATTCAAGCGCAGGGCATCTTCACTGGATAGATCCATGGTCATGGCTAGACTTCAGATGAATGTGCGGGAGAGAAACTGTACCGGACGTTTGATTGAAACCTGTTTACTGTATGGGTTCTTTGGCGGGCGAGTAGTTGCTGTCTTTGGGATTGAGAAAGATAAACTGGTTTTCACCATCGTCCAGTTCAGCAAAATCCATAGTGGCCTCATCCAGCAGGGAGAAGTGTTCAGGCTCCATGATGATGCTGACGCCTTCGCAGTCAAACTGAATATCGTCATCCTTGGCATCGTCGAATCCCATGAGATAATCGAAGCTGCCATCCTCCTTCTGTTGGGCGGCAAAGCGCAATGCCATGCCTTCCGTACCGCCCTGCTTGGCGGCTTGCTGAATCTGTTCTGCTGCTCGAGGTGTTATCTTAAACATCAGTCACCTTATTTTTTCTACCTGTTAGCGCCAATCTGTACGAACGAACATGACTTATGAAACGCTCGACCCAGTCGTTGCCACCCACACTTCGCATATGCGTATAACTGGCCAATAGATTCTTGTAGACGTAACCGTCATTTTTCCCGTCGATACCCGTACCCCTGAGGACCTCATAGGCGAAGTCAGCTTCGTCGACTGATAACCCGGTTAGGGATGAGTAGTGAAACTCATGGGCATTGAGTACGCCCGCAGCCGAAGGATTGGACGAAGTCGGCCATGGACCCGTCCCTCTGTCCCTGAGTTGAACATACCCCCTACCCTGGGGTTTGTCATGCATCACCGTATCTGCAGGAATAATCCCTGCCATTCTACATTTTTTCCCCTGCCAGGACAGACTCCGGGTGAGGTACATGAGACCACCGCATTCAGCATAAACCGGGCCACCCATTTCGATGAAGTCTGCGATTGCCTGTTGCATGGCGTGATTGGACTCGAGTGCTTCCATGGCCGTCTCAGGGAAGCCGCCACCAAGAAATATTCCATCTATTTCAGGCAGATAGGCATCATTTAGCGTATTGAAAGGGATCAAACTGACCCCCAACCGCCGCATTCTCTCTAAGTCATCAGGATAATAAAAGCCGAAGGCCCGATCCCTGGCAAAACCAATCCTCACGGTTTCGCCGGATGTGGAATCCAGTGTATTTTGTGGGGGTGTCCGTGTAGGAAGTGGTACTTTTTCCGCAATTTGCAGGATTTTCTCAACATCCACTGAGTGCCGAATGGTATTAGCCAAGTAACTGATTATAGATTCGGATTTCTCGGCTTCATTACTGGGCATCAGTCCCAGATGCCGCTCATCGATCTGCAGCTTGTCGTCCGCCTGAACGGCGCCCAATACGGGTATATCGGTGTAATGCTCGACCACCTCGCGCAGTTTTGACTCATGGCGGCTCCCACCTATTTGGTTGAGAATCACACCGGCGATATCTATCCGGTCATCGAAAGCCTGATAACCCAGCAATAGGGGTGCAATGCCACGGGTCATACCACGGCAGTTTATCACCAGGATAACCGGCGTGGAGAGAAACGCCGCCATGGCTGCGTTGCTGTTGGAGCCCTCGATATCAATCCCGTCATAGAGTCCTTTATTACCCTCTATGAGAGCCATCTCCTTCCCCTGCATACGGGATGCAAAACAGGTCGCTATCTCCTCTCTGCTCTGGGTATAGAAATCGAGGTTGTAACAGGAATTACCGGAGGCCGCCGTGAGCCAGAGCGGATCGATGTAGTCCGGCCCCTTTTTGAATGTCTGCAGAGCAATGCCTCGATCACGCAATACTCTGACGAGACCAATCGAAATCGTGGTCTTGCCGGATGATTTATGTGCAGCGGAGATATAGATAGCGGACACGGTTGTACCTTCGAGGCGTACAGGCATCCTAACCCGTCACAAAAAAATCCACCACCGCACAGCGATGGTGGATTTTCAGGTTTTCATACGGGTGTCAGTACAAATTCAGCTATTCGGATCTTCCAGGGTTTCAGGGAAAACCTTGAAAACACGGGCGCCCACCGCAACCATCGTCAATGCGACTGCGATACCGGCAACACCTAACGCGGCTTCAGGAAATGTCGGTGTGTAAGATGCGACGACACCGTCAAAAAAGCCACTCTCCACGACTTCCTTGCCCGGGAAAAGATTCATTGGGTAGGCCTGCCCGCCAATCACGATGACATAAATCTGGAAGAAGCCGCCGATCAATACCGCAATGGATGCAGCTGCAATAGCCCATCGTGACTTTTCGAAGGCCGGAGAGTAGATCAGAAAAAGTGGCAGCACACTACCAATAAGAATCTGCCCTATCCAAAACATCTGTGTATAGATACCGCCATCAAGCAAAATAAATCGCTCAATACCGTGATGCTGTGTGATGTAGAGGTTGGTGATGTTATATGCAAGCGTGAAGTAGAGTACGGCCCCCACGAACACACCCAGCAGGTTTTTCAGTCGGGTAAGGCGTAAATCACCAATTTCCCGATCACCCCAGATATATGCAGCAATAAGCGTGATGATGAAAAAGGCCAGTCCATAACTGAAGGACATGATGACGAACATCGGCGCCATGATGGCAGCATCATAAGCTTCACGAGCGACCAGAAAACCAAAGATGGAACCGGTACCGGTGGTCAAGGCGATACGCCAGAAGAAAGCGGCAAAGCCAACCGGACGATTAAACTTGCTGACACTTCGATCCATCATGGTCCAGAGATAGACACCCACGATGGCAAAGAAACCGGAGTAGAGAATCACATTCCAGGCAAAGATCGATTTAAAATTATACTCTGTCATTGCCACGATCAGGCGATCGGGTCTGCCGAGGTCAAGCACCAATACCATCAGACCGCCAGCCAACAAGCCGATTGCCAACAGACCTGAGTAGCGGCCGAGCGGCTTATAGAGCGGCCCACCAAAAACAGACCCGATAGAAGCCACGTTGAGAGCACCGGATGCGGCAACAATCAAAAAGATGGCGAACACATGAGGAAGCCCCCAGACAATCTGGTTTGACATGCCTGTCACCCAGTGTCCGTTATGTTCCATGTAGTAAGCGGATCCCAGTCCTATAGCGATAAAAGCACCAAGCAGTGCCAATCCAGACCAGAAACGTATCGGAGAGCCGCAGTAGAGCTCTCTGTAGTACATCTTACTCATCTATTTCCAGCTCCCGACAGATCACAGGTTGCGGTAACGGACACCGGTGTTTAACTCGAGGTCACCGCGTATCTGTACTGAGTTGTATTTTTTCAGCACTTGACTGATTTCGCTGTTTGGATCCTTCAGGTCACCAAACAGAATGGCAGCGTGCCCATCTTTATCACAGGCTTCCTGACAGGCAGTCTGCATGACACCTTCATCGATACGGTGAACGCAGAGCGTACAAGATTCCACACAGCCTTTGCCCCTGGGCGCGTTCACTGACTGATCACTCAGCGCCTCATGGATGAAAGAGCGGGCTTTATAAGGACAGGCCATCATGCAGTACCGGCAACCGATGCAGCGATGCCGATCAACCAAAACCACACCGTCTGCACGCTTGAACGAGGCATTCGTCGGGCAGACGTCGACACAGGGTGGATGCTCGCAGTGCTGGCACATAACCGGCAGTCTGCTGATATTTCCCGTCTGCTTATCCTTCAATTTAACAGTACGGATCCATGCCGCATCTGTTTCCGGCCGACCCAGATCGGTCAGGCCATGCTCACTGTTGCAGGCATCGACACAGGCAGTGCAACCGTCGGCACATTTGTTGGCATCAATTACCATGCCCCAGCGATGTTCACTGCTGGCGCCTTCGGTCCGCTGATCAGTATCAGCGACAGCATGCAGAATCACACCTGGCGCAATAGTTACAGCACCAGCAACTGCGATAGTTCCACCAATAAACTGCCTGCGTTCCATACTCGGCTGGTCACCCTTCTTGCTCATGATCAGTCTCTCTGTATACCAGCTGGCTGTGACGTGGACTCTACAAAGAATGACTCGTCTTTGTGGTAGCCATACATGTTGCCCTTTTTCTCAGGCGTGGTTCTGTGACACTGGAAGCAGGCGGGACTCACCGCAACGTAACCATGGCATTCCTGACAGAATTCACCCTCTGCATCAACTGGCATCGCCTTACCTGACTGGCCGGTCGATGCGTGACAATCGATGCACTCTGAAAGGCTGTATTCCAATCCACGAACACCTTCTAATACGGTGTCGTCCCTACCATGCTTGAGGAAATCCATATGATTTCTGCGCATGGTATTGGTAGGCGCCACACAACTATCTAGCGAAGCGGCCTTGGACCCCTTGGTTACAAAAGTACTCTCACCAAATGCTGACAT
Source organism: Candidatus Thiodiazotropha sp. (ex Monitilora ramsayi) (assembly GCA_025655575.1). GTDB lineage: Bacteria > Pseudomonadota > Gammaproteobacteria > Chromatiales > Chromatiaceae > Thiodiazotropha. The sequence continues at coordinate 15,675 of JAHXIP010000002.1, forward strand.
AGCGGAAAGTAACAACCCTGCCAGCAGAATAATGAGGTACCTTTTGCTGATGAGAGAACTACGCATCTCAGCTCCTATTCACCCAACCCCATCTGGATATATCCAGTCGGGCAGACATCGGTGCAGACATGGCAACCGATGCACTTGTTGTAGTCGGTATCCACATAACGGCCTGTGGTCGATTCGTTTTTCTTGACCCGGAAGACTGCGTCCTGCGGACAGAAGATGACACAGTTGTCACATTCGAAACACATGCCGCAACTCATGCAACGCTTGGCTTCTTCCTGAACCTGCTCCTGATTAAAGCCTGACATACGCTCCTTAAAGTGATGCAGGACTTCGTCAGCCGAGGGAACATCCTCTGAACGCAGCAGACGCGGCGTTTCCGAGAAGTGGCCCAGGAACAGTTCATTCGCGGAAATGACCTCATGGCGAGAACGATCTTCGTAGTTATGCACAGCGAATTTCGCTGAAGCAGTGCCGCGCAGATCGTTTTCATTTTTATCGAATGCTTCTGGCTCCAGATGGACTTCCTCCAGCTTATGAAGCAGATCGAAGTGATGCACATCCACCTTCGGACGCTTGGCCAGATTTTTCTTGTTGAGATATGAATCGATACTTTCGCAGGCAATAGAGGCCTGGCCGATCGCCGTGGTCAACAGATGTGGTCGAACAATATCGCCGGCAACGAAATGTCCTTCCTTTCCAGGTACCTGATAGAACTTATCTGCATCCATCAGATTGCGGTCGTTGGCCAAATCTTCGAGGCCTTCCATGTCACCACCCTGGCCAATGGCAGAGACGATGATATCCGCATCCAGAATACGCTCGGTACCTTCGGTGGGAACCGGCGTCATGCCATCCATGGTGCAATCACAGACCTTGAGGCCGGTGGCGCGACCATCGGCACCGACGATCACTTCCAGCGGCATCACGCCATCCAGAATTTCGCAACCCTCGTGCAAGGCATCGTGAATCTCGTGCTCGGCAGCGAACATCTTGTCCTTGGTGAACAATGAAGTCAGCGTTGCCGCGGCAGGTTTGGCCGATGCAGCCAGTGAGTCATCTTGATCGATACTCGAATCAAGCACCACATCTTCAGGATTGCCGGCTGCATCATTACAACCAATACGACGCGCTACGGAGATAACGTCGATGGAGGTATCGCCACCACCGATACAGACAACTTTATTGCCGGTAACCTTCATGCGGCCTTCATTGAATGCTTTGAGGAATGCCACGCCGGAAACACAGTTGGGTGTACCCTCCCAACCATCAACAGGCAGTCCACGACCTGTCTGACAACCCAATGCCCAAAGAATGGCGTCATACTCTTTCTCGACATCTGCGACAGGAAAATCCACACCAACCTTAACGCCGGTCTTGCTCTCAACGCCCATATCGAGGATACGTTGGATTTCTGCCTGCAATTTATCACGTGGGATACGATAGTTGGGGATGCCGTAACGCATCATGCCGCCGAGCTCTGGATCCTTCTCGAATACGGTGACGCCATGTCCCATACGACGCAGCTGGAAGGCAGCGGCCATACCGGCGGGTCCACCACCAATGACTGCGACTTTCTTGCCAGTGTCAGCACCGGGCGTGAACTTATATCCCTTCTCTATGGCAATATCGCCGATGTACTGCTCAACCGCATTGATACCGACGAAATCCTCGACTTCATTTCGGTTACAGCCATCCTGGCAAGGTGCAGGACAGACACGCCCCATCATGGAGGGAAAGGGGTTCGCTTCAACCGCACGCTCAAACGCGTACTGCTGCCAATCCAGGCCCTCGGAAGGCTTCTCCTCTTCACGCACGATAGCCAACCAGCCGCGGATATCGTGACCGGAAGGGCAACTGCCCTGACAGGGCGGTGTACGATTGATGTAGGTTGGGCATTTGTGTGAGGTATCTTCACTGAAGATCATATCACCCCAATCATCCCACTCGTTATCACCCTCTTCGTATCGACGCCAGGTGATCGGTTTTTTCATCTCTTCACTAGGAGTTGCCATTTTCAGTCTCCTTTCGGTACTTGTCTTGGTCGTGTCCTACTCAAGGTAGGAATCATTGTTTGCGCTAGTTCTAGAATACTATTCTTCGTCGTCATCTTCGCCATATCCTGGCGCTTCTTCCGGCGGTGTTTTCCGATTCATCACGATCGCATTACTGACGAGTTGATGAACACTAACGATCTGGAACATATCCATCCCGTAGTAGGGAAATACTTTTGTAAACTGGCTTTTGCAGATTGCGCAGATCGCTGCAAGATGGGTAACACCCTTCTCTTCCATCACGTTCTTGAAGGCGGACATACGTGGTTTAGCACCTTTGACGCGAACCTCCATCAGGTCGTCCGTCAATATGCCACCGCCGCCACCGCAACAGTAAGTACGCTCATGGATGGTGTCCCATTCCATGTCGTGGTAGTTGTTGACTACTGCCTTAATGACCTTACGCGGGATCTCGAACTGACCGCCCGGTTTGTCACCCATGCGCGAGGCGCGCGCAACATTACAGGAGTCATGGAAGGTGATCGACATTTCATCATTTTCTGACTTGTCGAGTTCCAACGTACCTTTTTCAATCTCGTTCAGGGTGAACTCGCAGATGTGCTGCGGCACCGGATAATCGGGATCGAGAAAATCAAATGGGCCTGCGAGAGTATTCAGGAAGCTGTAGGCAATACGCCAAGCGTGCCCACACTCACCAAAAACGATCCTTTTTACGCCCAGCTCCAGGGCTGCTTGTCGGATACGCAGAGACACGCGCCGCATGTTTTCGTAGCTACCGATGAACATGCCGAAGTTACCGGCTTCAGAGGCCGTTGTACTCAGCGTCCAGCTGACACCCGCTTCGTGAAATACCTTGCCGTAGCCAATCAGGCCATCCACATGGGGTTCTGCAAAGAAGTCTGCGGAAGGTGTGACCAGGAGGATATCGGCACCCTTGACATCCAGCGGATATTTGACCGCCACTTCTGTCTCATCGTAGACGTCTTCCTCCAAACCTTCGAGGGTGTTCTCGATGGCGGGTCCCGGCAGTCCCAGGTTGTTACCTATCTTGTGGACCTTTCCGATAATCTCGTTGCAGTACTTCTGTCCCACACCGATGGAGTCGAGAATCTCTCTGGCAGCCATGGAGATCTCTGCGGTATCGATACCGTAGGGGCAAAAGACGGAACAACGGCGGCACTGGGAACACTGGTGAAAATAGCTATACCAGTCATCGATGATCTCTTCTGTTAGATCTTCTGCGCCTACCAGCTTAGGGAAGTACTTGCCGGCAAAGGTGAAGTAGCGACGGTAAACTTTCCGTAGCAGATCCTGCCTGCCCACAGGCATATTTTTTGGATCCTGCGTACCAAGAAAATAGTGACATTTATCGGTACAAGAACCACATTTTACACAGGCATCCATGAAGACCTGGAACGAGCGATAGCGGCTCAACAGATCACCCATCTTGTCGATGGCGACCTCTTTCCAGTTCTCCACCTTTTCGCCGGGGAAACCCAGTGCTTCCTGGTGATCAGGTTTGGCCACGAAGCAAGTGATGTGCTCCATGGTGCCTTCGACCAGTTTGGGAACCTCGATAAACTCGCTCAGTTCCGGTGTTTTAAATTCAGCTCCAGCCATTTGCAGCCCTCATCGGCCAAGCGATTAATTTAAGAATCTTCAAGTTTTCTAGCCCACTCAACCAAATGTCTTTTCTCACGGGGATTGTCCACTTGATTACGGGTTGGGCTAAAAAAGACGCCGGGTATATGCAGCAGTTTGCTGAAAGGCAGCAGAAGCATGAGTACAGCAACCAACGTCAGGTGTACGAGCAGGATTGGATCCATGGGCAGATTGCCGCCACTCAGAGTCCAGAATCCAGTAAAAAACTGTTTAACAGCAACCACATCAGTGTGGATGACGAAGGTCATCATCGCACCGCTCATACCGATGACAAGCAGCAGCAGTAACCAAAGATAGTCTGAAGGTGCTGAGATGTAGCGGACGCGATCAACGAAAATTCTTCGGATCAGCAATCCTGCCAGACCGGCGATCATGGCAAACGCCGCATACTTACCAAATGGCTGAATGAGCTCGATAGGCAACCAGACCGGATCGATGAAGTAGCGCACATGACGCGCCAGAACCAGGAACAGCCCCATGTGAAACATCCATGAGAAAATCCAGGTCCACTTGGTGCTTTTGAACAGGCTCTCGAAAAGAACCACTTCACGAAACAACCGCATCACCACACCGGAGCGGGTCACGGGTGCCGGTGTTGTCGGAATCTTTAATGGCGCAGGTGTCTTGGCATACTGAACAATCTTTCTCGCCAGTCCAAGAACAAGCACTAAGGTCGCTAATATAAATAGCAACGCGTAGACAGATGACATAATCCTGCGTTCCTCAATGAGTAGTCAGGTGTACGGTGGGTGGCAAGTAGCCACCCACCGACAACACAATTACTTAGATACAGCCAGTCGGCTTGGGCAGGCCGGCGAAGCGGCACGCCTGCTTACCGGGGCCGTAAGGAAAAAGGGCGTAGAGGTATTTGGAATTACCTTTATCCTTACCCAGTTTTTTACCAACAGCCTTGGTCAGTACACGGACGGCAGGAGCAATCTGGTACTCTTCATAGTACTCACGCAGGAAGTTGAGAATCTCCCAGTGTTCGTCGGTCAGCGGCAGATCATCTTCTGCAGCCATTGCTTCAGCCACAGCAGGCTCCCATTCGGCCAGGTTGGTCAGGTAACCCTCTTCATCAGTTTCGAAGGTTTTACCGTTAGCTTCGATAGCCATATATTCTCTCCCAATAGAGTTGAAAGTTATTCAGTTAAACAATCAGACCCAGGCCTGTACTTTGTCATTCTCTGCAGCGAGGCTGACAAACTTGGCATAGTCCACGATTTCGATGCCATCAACGATCTTATCTTCGGCGACACCTCGTGCCTTAAGATCCGGGCCAAGCACGTAAAACTTTACGCCGTCGGATGCAGAAATTTTTTCTGCGACAGCGGTACCCTTGATCGCACCATAGATTCCATCTTCGTACATCAGGACTGCGCTACCCGCTTTAACATAGGCCAGGCAGCTGTCCATGGAAGACTTCTCAAAAGGTGATTTATTGACGGTGTGTAAGATACTCATACTCGTAACTCCGACTTAGAAACTGAAAAAGACGTCTTGCTCATCCATGATGTCCGCCAATTCAGCGCGGCTTACCAATTTGATGGAGTCTTTCTCTGCCCAGTCATCATCCTCATCTTCGTAAGTGAGAGGCATCAGATCTTCCAGCGTCAACCCCCGCTCCTCCAGTGACTCTTTTTCGACATACAACTTAGTGACGTCATAGTCTCCAAGCGCCTGGTAGGTGGGCGAGAAATTCTTCATCTCCACCTCAGCAGTATCCTGACCCTTGACCAGCTGATAAACGCCGTCATCCATAAAAGCCAGACTCACATCCTGATCAAATGCAGCGCCAATCAACACGACTTCCAACGACTCCCAGGCATAGATAGTGCCGTAGGGCGCACGACGGTTGACGTACATGAATTTTTTAATCTGTTCAGACATCATCAACCCCTAAACTTAGTCACCGAAAACCACAAGACGCTCCGACTGGATGCCCGCTTCAATCAGCTGACCCAGTCCTGAGATACGAAAGCCTTCGGCAATATTCTGTGCATCCTTGCCGTTGCGCTGCATCTCACCTTCGTCGACGATACCCCGTCTCTGTGCGGCTGCTACGCAAACCACCATATCGAGATCGTATTGCTTGCCCAATTCAGACCAACGGCTGACGATATTCCGATCATCCTGTGGAGGTGTAGTCAGATTCGTACCGTTATTGACACCGTCGTGATAGAAGAAGATACGCATGATCTCATGCCCGGCTTCCAACGCTGCCTTTGTGAACTGGTATGCCGAGTCCGTCGCTTGATGCTGATAGGGACCCTCATTTACCTGAATCGCGAATTTCATCAGTTAGACCTTCCTGTTATTTACCTTTACGTTGTCCGAATTCGTTTAGAAACGGATATGCGCAGAGGAATTCAGGTTGTTACGACTACCACGCCAGTTATCGATGTGGTACTTGGTAAATGGCAGACCTGTCTTCTCAAAGAATTTAGGCCAACCGATACGTTCAGCCCACTCACCGATACGCTCCCAATCCTTAGCATCAGCTTTGTAAGCACTGAGGATCTGCTTGACGACAGCAGAAACTTCCGGCCAACGAGGAGGATTGTTCGGTACGCCGGCAGCTACCAGCTTATGCAGGGTCGGCTTTGAACGGGCGTTGGAGTTCTTACCACCCACCCAGATCGCAAATTTCGAGTGCTCCGGATCATTGATCTGCATCGGCGGACAAGGCGGAAAGCAGGCACCGCAGCAGATGCATTTCTTCTCGTCCACTTCCAAGGAAGGCTTACCGTTAACCATCGCAGGACGAATAGCTGCAACCGGGCAACGGGCCACAACCGAGGGACGCTCACACACATTTGCAACCTGAGTGTGGTCGATCTTCGGCGGCTTGGTGTGCTGGATATTGATCGCGATATCGCCCTGTCCACCACAGTTGATCTGGCAGCAGGAGGTGGTGAGGCGTACACGGTTAGGCATCTCTTCCTTGACGAACTCATCATACAGATCGTCCATCAATGCCTTTACGGCACCGGAGGCATCAGTACCCGGAATATCGCAATGCAACCAACCCTGGGTATGAGAGATCATGGAAACCGAGTTACCAGTACCACCGATCGGGAAGCCTTCGGACTCCAGTTTGTCGATCAGCGGTTGGACCTTGGACTCCTCGCTCACCATGTATTCAATGTTGGAACGAATGGTGAAACGGACATAGCCTTCGGCAAATTCGTCAGCGATATCCATCAGCTTACGGATGGTGTAGAGATCCATCTGGCGCTGTGTACCGGCGCGAACTGTCCAGATACTATCGCCACTCTTGGCCACATGATGCAGAACACCGGGGCGGGGACGCTCATGCCAGGCCCACTGGCCGTAGTTTTTCTTCAGGACTGGGTGCAAGTAGGCATCCATCTCTGGGACGCCACTCTCAATCGGCATACGGGGTTCCGACATACCTACCTCCAAAAAAATAGGGTAATTGATTCGTTTTAAAGGGCAGGCGGGCGAACCCGCTGCCCCCATAAATATCTAGAACTGGATTACTGAGCCTTCCGCTCAGCCCACTTGGCCGCCTCTTCATCCCAGCCGTCGGTACGGACATAGGGATTCATACGCGGACGCTCGATCATATTCGGATCGATCTCCAAGCCGACACCTTCCAGGAAGTTGACCAGACCGATACGCTCGATCATCTCACCGGTACGCTCATGCTCAAGCGCATTTTCAGCAAAGAAGTCCAGGATCTCAGTTGCCAGTTCTTCCAGCCACTCAAAATCCTCATCGGTTTCCATCTTGTGGAAAGGCACGATCACGGTACCCAGCAGATCACCGATTTTCAGGGTACGCTTACCGCCACACAGCAGGGTGACACCCTTGTCGTCACCGGGAGACAGCGCCTTGTTCATAACATTGATGCAGTGCATGCAACGTACACAGGAGGGGTTGTCTACTGTCAGGGTGTCATCATCATTAAGGGACAGGGCCTTAGTTGGGCAACGAGTGATGACGTTGTCGATGGTGTACTTACGACCGCGAGCTGCGACAAACTTCTTGACCTCTTCCTGATCAACCTTCATGTCATCGCGCCAAGTACCAATGGTCGCCAGGTCAGCGCGCTGCACAGAGTTCATGCAGTCATTAGGACAACCGGATACTTTATACTTGAACTTATAAGGCAGCGCCGGACGATGCATATCGTCGAGGGCATTGTTCACCAGCATACGCATGGTGCGGCCTTCATCGAAGCAGGAGTTCTCACAGCGGGCAGCTCCCACGCAAGACATGCCGGTACGTACAGCCGGGCCAGCACCACCCAGATCAAAGCCCATTTCGTTCAGCTCATCAAATGCAGGCTGGACGTTATCAGTTGTGCAGCCCTGGAACATGATGTCGCCGGACTGACCATGGAATGCAATCAGGCCTGAACCGTATTTTTCCCAGATATCACACATCTTACGGATTGTGTTGGTATCGTAGTGCATGCCCGGAGGCGGCATGATACGCAGCGTATGAAACTCGGCAGCAGCTGGAAACAGCGCTTCACCGTCGTCGCTTTTCAGTTCGGTAAAGCGGGGAATGATACCGCCACCGTAGCCGATGACACCGACTGTACCACCCTTCCAGTAACCTTTGCGGGTCTCGTAGGAGGTCTCAAGCTGACCCATCAGGTCAACCATCATGTCGTTGTCTTTGGCGAGGCGCTTGAGGCCGGTGACAAAGGAGGGCCAGGGGCCGCTCTCCAGCTGGTCAAGCATGGGGGTATCATGCATCTGTTTTGCCATCACTCTTTCTCCCAATGGTCGTTTTATTCAGATCTTTGTCTGCTTCCTTGCCCGACTGTGCATTGCACAAAGTACTAAGGCATGGAAAATCGGGTTGAAGACCTGTATTCCGAAACCGCAACAGGCTGATGAGCCTGTCTCTACTGGCACGAAATTTTAGGGTTTCCTAATGCAGACCAATACCCTTCCAATGGGGGGTAAAGAGATATTAATGACTATCCCATTTGGGATATATTTTTGTTGTTTTTTACGCATTTTCTCCGAAAATTTTTATAATTAACATCAATAAATCATATAGTTAAAGTTAATAATTCATTTCTAATACTCACAATATACCCCCACTTTTGTTAGGGGCTGTTTTACCGATAGACTTCGTCAAGCGGAGCACTTGATCAAAACTGTCGCATGTTGTTCAATAGCAATACTTGACTAATTTACTGCGTATTTGCCATAGCCGATACGCCAACCACAATCGGACTATCTGCCATGCTTTATTTGAGCGAAATTATGATGCAACACCCGGAGACAGAGAGTTTCGAAGCGTTGCTTGAGGTTGTGAAAGAGAGATCTAAAACAGAGATCTTCTTCCGCATCGATGTCAAACCCCCTTTCAATGACACCCCGGATAATTGGGAAGACCGCCTGGAAGCGACCTTTACCTGAGAAGTCATACAGACGAGAAAACCATTGTGAAGTACCTAGAGTCAGAAGCCTTCATTGGCGACAACGAGTGTTCTGAGGATGCGGTTAAATCCAGCAAGCTGCTGGAGATCCGCCTGGATGAAAAACGTGACGAGCTGTCCGCTCTACCCGAAGATGCGCCAACCGACAGGCGACTCGAACTCAGCCTGGAGTCCGGCTATATCTTGCTCGATCTGCACCGGCAGCAGGAGGCATGGGAACTTGCCAGGATAATCCTCAATCAAGCCCTTTCTGAAGAACTCTGGCTGCGCGCAGTTGAGGCTTGCGACATTATCTACCAGTCGGAACAGACGGACGCCATCAGGGCGCTGGCCCATGGTATCTGGCTTGGGGTGACTTTCCCCATCGATCCCGAGCTCAGCGTGGCGATGCTTCAGCATTTAGTCGACGAGACCCCCGACAACTCCGATGGCGCCGCCGTAGCTGCTGTCACAGCCTGTTACATTGTCGATATTCGGGCCAACGGTCCCGACCGGGAATCGCTCAAATTTTTCACCAACCAACTATTGGGTCAGGTCGCAAGGCGCCACAGTCAGGTAGAGGAGCAGGAAATCTTCGATTTCTGGGTTGAGCGTATGGAATTGGACGACCCTGCAAAGTTTCTGCCACGGCTGGCAAAAATGCTGGATGTGATCGTTGAAGATGGCTGGTGGTTCGAACGCGACGACCTGCGAGCCAAGATTCCGGCGGACGTTCAGTAATCAAGGTGACAAAGATGTTCTGGCAGGAAGATATTGACGAAGAACATTACGTGGTGCCTGAGAATGTGGTCGACCTGATCTTCAGGATCAAGTGCCCCACTCTCCCTGTCGACCACGCCTGGCCCCTCTCCGAAGCGATACAAGCGGCACTGCCCTGGTTCAGCGAGGAGCAACAAAGCGGCCTGCACCTGATATATGGCGCCGACTCCGGTAATGGCTGGGAACGTCCCAGTGAAGGAGAGGAGACACTCTATCTCTCCCGCCGTACGCCGCTGATACTTCGCCTGCCCAACGAGCGTCTCGATGATGCCTCGGCACTCACCGGTGTCACGTTGGATATTGCCGGTAACCCGATGCAGATCGGCGAATCACACACACGACGCCTCAGCATGACAACGACGCTCTATTGCCGTCACGTAGTCGCTGAGGCAGGTCAGGACGAAGACGCGTTTTTACAGTCATCCGTGGCATCTCTGCAGGCGCTCAATCTGCGATTCAAAAAGGTGCTATGCGGTAAAGGCACGACTTTTTCCACTCCGGAAGGCCCACTCACAACGCTTAGCCTGATGGTTGCAGGACTCTCCGTGGATGATGCCGTCACCCTTCAGGAACACGGCATGGGTCCTCTGCGCAACCGCGGTTTTGGCTTGTTTGTTCCACACAAGACTGTATAAGATACCGCGCCGAGAAGAGCATAAATCTTAAAGAGACGGGCTGAAACGACCCGTCAGATTGTTTTTTTGTTTGAAAGGAGAGATCTAATGGCATATGAAGTAAACGGTAAATCCATCGAAGCCGATGCCAACGGCTACCTGGTCGACCAGACCGAGTGGAACGAAGATGTGGCCAAGGCCATTGCCGAAGCTGAGGGTGTCAACCTGTCAGAGAAAGCTTGGGAAATCGTCAACTATCTGCGTGACGAATATCTAAACAATGGCGGCAACCAGCCTAATGAGCGCCACATGGTCAAACACTTCAAGGGTGTCTGGACCGACGAAGGCAAGGTGGACGCCAAAGCCCTCTATATCCACTTCCCAAAAGGTCCTGCCAAACAGGCCAGTAAGGTTGCAGGCTTACCGGAGACCAAACGAAAGGGCGGTTATTAATTCCTCACCGGAGCTGGCCGTTAGTTGGTCATCTGCCATCGGTGTAGCAGGGCCACACCCTACATTATCCCAGTAGGGTGTGGCGCTACCGCAGCAAACGCAATCTACACATCCCCCCACATTCTCAGGAGATTCGCATAGGATTTGTCCACCAGTCCGGTAGATTCCGCTTCCGGCGCCGACGTCAGCAAATCCTCCCGCGCCAGATCCAGTTCATAGAGCAGCTCCCGCTGGGCCGGATCGCGAACATAACTCTGCATCCAGGCCAGTGCCACCATCCGCTCCCCCTGAGTCACTTCAGCCACGTGATGGAGACTTGATGAGGGATAGATCACAGCGCTGCCAGCCTTCAGCTTGACTTGCTTCTCCCCGAAAGTAGTCCGTACTACCAGCTCTCCCCCTTGATAGGTTTCCGGGTCACGTAGAAAAAGCGTCATTGAAACATCGCTACGAAAACGTTGACCGCTGAGCCCCATCAGGGGGTCGTCCACATGATCGCCATAGGTCATACCTGACTGGTAGCGGGCGAAGATAGGATCGGCCATGCGATAAGGAAGAACGGCAGAGCGAAATGTCGGATTATGCGCCATGGCACTGGTGAGAATACGGATCAGCAACTGCATCTGTTGCGGCTCACCTTTTAGTTCCTCATTGTTCTTCACCCGGCTTGCTGCCTTACCGGCAGTCAGTTTGCCGTCAACAAATTCTGCCTTGGACAAAATCTCATCAATCTTTTTCAGCTGGGCCGGCTGCAACAGATCGTTAATCTCCACCAACATAGTTACGACGCTCCAAGTTGTTCCAATACCCTTTGCAGACTTACCTCATCAATCGGATAGTTCAGCACTGCGTGTACGGCATAGCGTGTCTTGACCTTTTCCAGATGCTCAAGATAAGGCTTGTCGATAAACACAACCACTTGTGCCTCAATATCATATCGTTGCACGGTTGCCAGTAGAGATTCCAGATTACTGATACGATCCCGAAACTGTGGATCAGCATAGAACTCTGCCACCACGACAGATGGCCGATGGGACTTTAACCAGGCCTGCGCTTTGCGCACCGAATTCACCATTTCCACCACATAACCCAAGCGTTGATAAAGCGGCACGAAATTGGGGTAGCCACCCAACTCAACCAATGCGAGCAATTCCTGATCTTTCATATGCTTGATTTTGCCTCTCTGTCACCGGATCATATTGTGGTTTTTTGAATCGACGAGCTGTTTTCCTATCATGCAACTAAATCTGATTATCGATGACTGGTCAATGGACCTGGATATCCCTGACGGCTATCTGGAAAACATGGGAGAATCGTTCGACAGAATGGACAAAGACATGGACCGGGGCTGGCAGATAGGCCAAAAGTGGGTAAAAAACCCCAGTCCCAAACAACGCTGCCAACTTGTGGCCGGTAAACTCTTGACCGCTCTGGAGACCGATAACGAAAATCTTGCCATGATGATGGGAGGGTATATCCTTTCCCGCATGAAAGGCATACGGCAAGTCGTCATCGATAATACCGGCGAACCGGAAGGGACTGCCTTCAAAACATAAGGCAAGACTCTCACTTCAGGAAAATTCTGAACAAGCCATGGACCATCATCTTGCGGGTAAATAACTTCCGCCGCTGTATTATCAATACTTAGCAATAGACTGGCTATTACTGGGATAAATGATCCATCGAAAAAGTGTGTAGGTTGGGCCTTGGCGTGATGTAGATATTTAGAGAATATTGATTTCCACCAGCTGTTTTATCTCCTCTTGTGCCTGACCCGGCGGCAGTTTCAGAAAATCCAATAATCTACCGGCAAGGGATGACCAGTGTGCGGCGCCTTCGTTGACACAGTCTCCGAGCAAAGCCCAGTCATCACTTTCGTGCCACTGCTCGTAGACTGACTTGAGACCGGGATAAAGTACCTCTCTCATACCACTCAGACCACCGATGTAGAAGTGTATTGAGGCGGCATCCTGTCTTTTCAGCAAAGCCGGCAGCGTCACCTGGCAGTCCGCCCAGTGATCTCGTACTGCCCTGGCCATCAGTTCTGCAGGCGTATGGCCAAGACCGATCAACAAGTCATTCCACGGTTGGCCTAGCGTCTGACCGGCCAGATACTCCCCCTTTTCATGCAGCATGACGGTTTCCAGCTCTTTCTCCACCATCTGATCGAGAGCGCCTTCCAAGTCATCTTCGAAATCGTAATAGGCAAAGGCCCGGCCGAGGGCATTGTCCGGCCGATGCCAGCGCCAGTTATCCAGCTTCTCCCAAAGGAGACGACGGAAAGACTCCTGTCGAATGTAGATATGATCACCCTGAGTCATGGCGGCGGGCGCCATCAGATCACGCGCCAACTCCCGCCCGGCAACCCAGACGGAGACACCGCCCGGATTCTCTCTGCGCTCCAGGTGGCCAAGAAAAAAGAGTGGTTTGTTCTTCAGTCCATAACCTGCGCTGTAGACCAGTCCAAAGGATTCCAGAACACTGTTGATAGGCTCTACGTCAAAGGGATCGAACTCCAAGCCCTCTATTGATAGCGGTACAAACTCATCCTCGCTGAGGGTTTCCCAAAGGGCTTCTCTGGCTGTCAGCCATTCACCTACTGATTCGTTGGTCAATGAGGTGTTGTAATCCAGGCCATTCTCCCAACGGTAGAATTCGCGCATTTTCAAAAGATAGGTACAGAGACCGTAGTCGGTGCCGTGTCTGGCATCGGAGATATGGCAGTTTTTCTGTACCGCACAGCAGAACTGGTGAAGCGAACCATTCATTTCCACAGCCTATGGTTGGAAATACCACGATAGCAGTGTAGGCGATCATTGGCTTACACCGCCAATCCTATCGGTGTAAACACCTTTTACCACCTGCATAAAACAGGGTATTCACCGTACAGCGGGTGAAGAAATATCCATCAGCTCACGTAACAGTACGGTGGCAAAAGTACCTGCAGGGAGAAAAAAGGTCAGCGTCAAAGTGTCCGAAGCACTGAACTGCCATTGCAGATCATCGAGTCTGACCCGCAAGGCTCTACGCTCCTGCTCCAGGCCAAGTTGTTCCAGCCCCTCCCTCCATGTTGTGAATGGTGCCAGTATCTCCTGTTCTAGGAATGCGACATCTCCCTCAACCTGTGGCGTTCCCCGCCCAAAGAGCGGACCGGTTGGGTGGATGTCCTGTAACAAGCAGCGTTCCCTCAAACGCTCATCATCAGGATCGTCCCTAAATCCAGAACGGCTGCCATCCAGCTTAAAATAGTCTCCGGGCAAAGGACTCGCCCAGATCTGTCGATTGACTCGCTCCGCCAGAACTTGATTGAAGAGTTGGGAACGGACCGCGGAGATCAACAACCCTCTCAGTTGCCGGTCGACACGTCGCCGACTGTCACCCAACAGGTCAGAGAAACGATGCAGGTTCTGATAGCCGTGACCAAAACGCTGCTCGCCAAAATAGTTGGGCATACCGGAAGCTTTCATCTGTTCCAGGCGCTTTTCCAGCAATCCATTATCTGCAGCGACCCCCCGCAGGGTGATGTGGAACCGGTTGCCCCGAAGCGCACCCCGACGCAGTTTGCGTCGGTGTCTGTGAACCGCGAGCAGCTCTACTTGTTCAGAGGCGAAATCCGACCAATCGGGCTCAGGTTTGCCTGCCAGACGTAAGGAAAACCATTGGGTGGTCACGGCATGCCTATCTTTCAGGCCGGCATAGCTGATATCGCGAGCGGGTAACCCGGCAAACCTTGCCAGTTGACCTGCCAGCCATTGGGTATTCGTATCACGCTTTTTGACATGTACCAGCAGGTGCTCTCCATCGCCATCCGGTTCAAAACCCAACACTTCATCAACCTGGAAGTCATCGCTGGAGACCCGCATCTTCGCGGTACCGAGAGATGCCCCAAAGGCTCGGGGCATCTCTGACAACGTTTGCCATGTATCATCACTCAACGGGACGCTCCGTTAGCAGCACAACGGCGTGGGCAGCTATGCCCTCACCACGGCCTGTAAAACCCATCCCTTCAGTCGTTGTGGCCTTGATGTTGACCTGCTGCTGATCGACCCTCAAATCGGTCGCGAGGGTCTCCCGCATGTTATCGATATGGGGGGCAAGCTTGGGACGCTGGGCAACTGCCGTGAGGTCGGCATTACTAATCCGCCATCCTGCCGCATGCAACCTTTCCACTACCTGACGCAACAGTATCCGGCTATCGATGTCGGCGTAGGCTTGGTCGCTATCAGGGAAATGGCGACCGATATCCCCCAGCCCGGCGGCACCAAGCAGCGCATCACAGAGCGCATGTATCAGAACATCACCGTCCGAATGGGCCTGCAACCCCTCATCGTGAGGTATGCCGACACCACCCAGCACCAGAGCTTTACCTTTCTCGAACCGATGTGCATCGTAACCCTGACCAATTCGCATGCTTTTTCTATCTCCATGAGCTTAAAGAGTCAGCGTCGCAGGCCGCTATAAATCCAGGGCCATAATTAACTGACAGATCAACGGTAGAAACCAATTGTACGCGATAACCGCGTTTTGAAACGCCTGACCCGTGTCCGATACCGTTCACCCATTGAGAACCAAACCATGATTCAACGAGTCACTGCTGTTAGCGCCAACAGAATCAAGAGATTCTCTCTGTTCCGAAATCTACCCAAGCGGGTACTGGAGTATATTCTCAACCAGACCCATGTCGATCACCACAATGCAGGCACCGAAATCGCTCATCACGGTGATGTCTATTATCTACTCGAAGGCGAGGCCAAAATCTCTCAAGGGAGCGCTAAACAGATACTGCATCGTGCTGATGACGAAGCAAACTCAGCACCATTGAATGCAGTTGTCCTGGATGAGAGTACCATTGTCGCCTCCACGGCAATCGATCTCCTGTGCCTGCCGAGAGAATTGTTCGACGCAATCAACAGCCTGCCGCCTGTGGTTCATAAACGCTCCAGTCAACCTATCGAGCTGATGGATTCCAGCGGTCCGGAAGCCTCACTTTACTGGGAATTTCATGAAGCAATCCGGGAAGATAAGCTGGAATTACCCAGCATGCCGGATATCGCTTTACGGATTGCCAAAGTCGTACATGACAGGAACTCGGACAGCCACGCCATTGCCAGGGTAGTACAGGCCGACCCTACCATTGCAGCCCGTATTATCAGTGTGGTGAACAGTGCCGCTTACCGAGGCCAACAAACGATCGACAACTTACCGGATGCAGTCACCCGTTTGGGCCGTAGCGTCACCCATAACCTGGTTATCAGTTTTGCCCTGGGAAAGCTTTTCCATAGCCGCTCCGATGCACTGCAGTCACGCATGACCAAACTCTGGCAGCACGTCAGCTATGTCGCGCCTATCTGCCACGAACTGGCCAGGGTCACACCGGGTCTGGAGCCTGATCAGGCGATACTCTGTGGACTGTTACACGATATTGGCGCCTTGGCCATTCTTGGTGCTGCCCGGAGCAAACCTGCACTGGCTGACAACCCTGAGCTGCTCGACCAGGTTATTGAAAACCTTAAAGCTGAAGTCGGCGCAATGGTACTGCGCAAGTGGGAGTTTCCGGACTATTTCGTACAAACCGCATTGCATGCGGAGGATTGGATGGAAGACATCAGCCATGAACCGGACTATGTCGATCTGGTCGTAGTGGCACAACTGCATGCTTATGTGGGCACTCCCATGATGAGCAACCTTCCCCGGCTCGATCTGGTACCAGCCTTCCATAAACTGGCGTTGGGCAAGCTGACGCCGCGCCACTCGCTCGGTGTACTGGAGAATGCCAAGGAAAGAATTCGTGAACTCAAGGAGATGTTGGCGCTACCTGGTCATTAAACCAATCAGATCCACTATGTCGGATTCTGTGAGAGATAGAATGCAGCCAACTGTAGATCAGCCGGACGGGTAATCTTGATATTTCCCCCATGCCCTTCAACCATCACCGGAGAATAACCCGCCAGCTCTATCGCACTGGCATCATCGGTTACCAACTGACCCAGTTCGATTGCCTGTTCCAGCGACTCTGTCAGTAACCCGAGACGAAACATCTGTGGTGTATAGGCCTGCCATAGCCCACTTCTCTGCACTGTCTGCACGACATGTTTGTCATCGGTAGCAAGTTTCAGTGTATCCTGCACCGGCACGCCAAGCAGACCGCCCACGGCATGATGTTGAAGGGTCTCGATTAATCTGTTGAGATCCGGCTTTGCAATACAGGGCCGTGCCGCATCGTGTACCAGCACCCAATCATCGGCATCTGCCTGCAGTCCAATGGCCCGTAACGCATTGAGGACCGAATGACACCGTTCATGACCACCGGAGACCCTGACAACCCGAGCATCGCTGGCGTGTTCTGTTTGCGGCCAGTAAGTATCTGTTTCTGACAGCGCCACATACGCCTTATCGATCAGTGGATGAGAGAGCAATCGCTGCAGCGTGTGGTCTATCACCCGGCGTCCCAAAAGATCGAGATACTGTTTCGGTATCTCGCTCCCCATACGCTGTCCAATACCTGCAGCAGGAACGATCGCCCAGTAGGATTCACTCATCGGACGGCACTTCCGGCGGCTGTATGACCTGATAGAAAACCTCTCCCTCTTTGATCATCCCCAGCTCGCTTCGCGCCCGCTCCTCGATAGCTGACTGTCCGCTGCGCAGATCCTCGACCTCAGCCTGCAGGGCACGATTGCGTTTCTGCAGGCCCAGCAGTTGCTGCTCCAGCTCGCCGATCTCATGCTTGAGATTGTTCACTTCAGCCAGACTGCCAGGACCGACCCAAAGGCGATACTGCAGCACGACCAGCAAAATAATCAGAATGGTGATCAGTAGACGCATGGGAACAAGCGTAAACAGAGCAGGACAAAAGGGGAAGGGTCAAACACGCCTCCCCTATACCGGCGGAGGCGCCCCAGACTAAGCGAAGTCGACAGGAAAGGCATCCTTGCCCGCATAGACGGCATCTTCCCCAAGCTGATCTTCGATGCGCATCAATTGGTTGTATTTGGCCACACGGTCGGAACGGGAGAGAGAACCGGTCTTGATCTGCCCGGTTGCCGTCGCCACCACCAGATCGGCAATCGTCGTATCCTCGGTCTCGCCGGAACGGTGGGAGATCACTGCACTGTAACCCGCCTCTTTCGCCATATTAATAGCGGCCAGGGTCTCAGTCAGAGTACCGATCTGGTTGACCTTGATGAGGATGGAGTTGGCGATCTTCTCGTCGATGCCACGTTGCAGAATTTTGGTGTTGGTCACGAACAGGTCGTCTCCCACAAGCTGCACCCGGTCACCGAGCTTCTCGGTCAAGAGTTTCCAGCCAGCCCAATCACTCTCATCCATCCCATCCTCGATAGTGATGATCGGATACTGGTCGACCCAGGCTGCCAGGTAGTCGGCGAATTCCCCGGCACTGAACTTACGGCCTTCGGATGCCAGATTGTAGACACCGTCTTCATAAAATTCAGAGCTGGCCACGTCCAGTCCTAGATAAATATCGCTACCGGCATTGAAGCCGGCTTTCCCGATGGCTTCCAGAATCACCTCAATAGCCGCCTCATTGGAAGGCAGATTAGGAGCGAAGCCACCCTCGTCACCCACCGCCGTTGCCATGCCGCGTCCCTTGAGCACGCTCTGCAGCGCATGGAAGACCTCAGCACCGTATCGCACCGCTTCACGAATGGAGCCCGCACCCACCGGCAGGATCATGAACTCCTGCAGGTCGACACTGTTATCGGCATGGGCACCGCCATTGATGATATTCATCATCGGCACCGGCAATTGGTAAGGGCCTGCTGAAAGGTAACGGTAGAGTGGCAGGGCTCGCTCCTGGGCTGCAGCATGAGCTGTTGCCAGCGAGATACCCAGTAAGGCATTAGCACCCATGTTGGCTTTGTTTTCCGTACCGTCCAGGTCCAGCATGCACTGATCCACTGACGCCTGCTCGGTGACTTCCAATCCAATCAGTGCATCTCTCAGCGGACCATTGATATGGGACACCGCTGTCAGTACGCCCTTGCCGAGATAGCGGGACTTGTCCCCATCCCTCAGTTCAAGTGCCTCGCGGGAGCCAGTGGATGCACCTGAGGGTACCAGGGCGCGGCCGATAGCCCCGTCCGCAGTAAATACATCGGCTTCGATCGTTGGATTACCCCGTGAATCGAGGATCTCTCGTCCACGTACGTCAACAATTTCGGACATTTTATCTCCGTGCTCTGTTGTGGGTTAAAGATATTATTACAAAGTGAAAAATCTATGCAGGTCGTCAAATGGTACCCAAAGTCATCCCGTATGACTTATAACTCCGTCTCGATAAATCCGCATTCTTTTACCGTTTTATCGATCATAAGAAGGGTTTCCAGCAGGGTACGCATGCGTGGCATCGGCCAGGCATTGGGACCGTCGCTCAAGGCCTTTTCCGGCTCGGGATGGGTCTCCATGAAGAGGCCGGCAATACCGGCAGCCACTGCAGCTCTCGCCAACACAGGCACATACTCCCGCTGCCCCCCCGAACTACTGCCCTGGCCACCTGGCAGCTGGACTGAATGGGTGGCATCGAATACGACGGGACAAGCCGATTCCCGCATGGCAGCCAGTGAACGCATATCGGAGACCAGGTTGTTGTAACCGAAAGATGCTCCACGTTCGCAAACCATAATCTGCTGGTTACCGACCGCCCTCGCCTTCTCTACCACGTTGCCCATATCCCAGGGGGCGAGGAACTGTCCCTTCTTGATATTCACGGGTTTGCCCTGACGGGCCACGGTCTGAATAAAGTTTGTCTGCCGACAGAGAAAGGCGGGCGTCTGCAGCACGTCCACCACTTCGGCCACTTCGGCCATCGGCGTATCCTCGTGCACATCCGTCAGTACCGGCACACCGATCTGATCTCTGACTTTCTGCAGAATCTGCAACCCCTGCTCCATGCCCGGTCCACGAAAACTGCTGCCGGAGGATCGGTTGGCCTTATCGAAAGAGGATTTATAGATAAAGGGAATACCGAGCTCATCCGTCAACGCCTTGAGCTGACCGGCTGTCTCCAGCGCCAGAGCCTCACTCTCGATGACACAGGGGCCCGCAATGAGAAAAATCGGTTGTTCGAGACCGACTTCGAAATCACACAGCCTCATGTATTGGCATCCTTGTGCTTTCTGGCCGCATCGATGAATCCGGAAAAGAGCGGATGACCGTAACGTGGGGTCGAGGTGAACTCCGGGTGGAACTGGCAGGCCACGAACCAGGGATGATCGGGAATCTCGACGATCTCCACCAAGCGACCATCCACCGAGCGACCGGCGATCTTCATACCTGCAGTGACGATGTCATCCAGATAGCTGTTATTGAACTCGTAACGGTGGCGGTGACGCTCTACGATCACGTCCTTATCGTATAGGGCCTTCGTCAAACTGTTGGGCTGCAACTGGCACTCCTGACCACCCAGGCGCATGGTGCCGCCCATATCGGAGTCTTCATTACGCTTCTCCAGTTTGCCGTCCGCATTCAGCCACTCGGTAATCAGTCCGATGACAGGATGGGGGGTGCCACGATCGAACTCGGTGCTGTGGGCACCTTCCAGTTGGGCCACATGGCGGGCAAATTCGATCACCGCCACCTGCATGCCAAGACAGATTCCCAGATAGGGGATGCCGTTCTCTCGTGCATACCGAACCGCCGCAATCTTGCCTTCGACACCGCGATTGCCAAATCCACCCGGGACAAGAATCGCATCCATATCCTTCAGACTGTCGACACCGCTCTTCTCCAACTGCTCTGAATCCACATAGTGAATCACCACCCGATTGCCGGTATGCACACCGGCGTGCATCAGCGCCTCGGAGAGGGATTTGTAGGCCTCGGTCAGATGGACATACTTGCCCACCATGGCAATCTTGACCTCATGATTCAGATTGTCGAGCCCATCCAGAAAGTTCTCCCATTCCGAGAGATCCGCAGGCGGCAGGTCGAGACCAAATTGCTGATTGACCAGCTCATCCATCTCCTGCGCATGCAGTAGTACTGGAATCCGGTAGATGGAATCGGCATCCACCGCTGAGATAACCGCCTGTTCCGGCACATTGGTAAACAGGGCGATCTTTTTACGTTCCGCTGCAGGTAACGGTTGTTCCGAGCGGCAGACAAGGATATCGGGCTGAATACCGATAGAACGCAACTCTTTCACCGAGTGCTGGGTCGGCTTGGTCTTGATCTCACCAGAAGCCTTGATGTAGGGCACCAGGGTCAGATGCATGAACATGGCTCGCTGATGCCCCATCTCGACACCCATCTGGCGAATCGCTTCCAGAAACGGCAGCGATTCGATATCACCCACCGTACCGCCGATCTCGACCAGGCAGATATCTTTGTCATCCGCACCGAGCATCACGCTTTCTTTGATCTGGTTGGTGATATGCGGAATAACCTGAACCGTAGCGCCGAGATACTCTCCCTTGCGCTCCTTACGGATGACGCTCTCGTATATCTGTCCGGTTGTGAAGTTGTTGTTGCGCCCCATGGTGCTGCGGATATAGCGCTCGTAATGGCCCAGGTCCAGGTCGGTTTCAGTACCGTCTTCGGTAACGAAAACCTCGCCATGCTGAAAGGGGCTCATGGTGCCGGGATCAACATTGATATAGGGATCCAGCTTAATCATGGTGACGTTCAAGCCGCGGGCTTCAAGCAGGGCAGCAAGAGAGGCGGATGCGATGCCTTTACCTAGAGAAGAGACAACACCGCCCGTAATAAAGATGAATCTGGTCATGAGACTTCTGATGGCTAGAGTGGGAAAACGGACGGGAGTGAACAGTACCAGATTAGCCTCCTTCCCTCAATGGGAAGCTGACAGATCAGCGCCTGGTTTCAAAGACTTTTTAAGCGGAATAAACGGTTGATTATCCACACTTAGGGTCTATAATCGAGAAGCGTTCTTCGCAAAATAACTACATAACCAAGTAGGCCAGGGTCGGCTGGACTCTTAAGTAAAATTCAATAACTGAGTACTGCTCTCGTCTCATTTGACGGGAAACCTGACCAACCGCTTGTTTTGTTCAATAGATGGTGTAGTTGTACAAAATTAACTCAGAGTGAGGAGTAAATATGACTAAATTATCAAAAGCACTGAGCATCGCTGCTCTCGTAGCCTTTTCAACCAGTGCTTCTGCATGGTGGGGCGGTCCAGGCTACGGCAACCGCGGCTGGAATAATGACGGCTGGGGTGATGGCTGGGGTGATGGTTCTGGTGACTTCAGCTTCGGCATGAGTGGCCGAGGTTCCGGTTCCGGTTACGGTCGTGGCAACAACTACTACCGCGGCTATGATGGCTATGGCTACGGCCCCTACGGCGGCTATGGCGCTCCTTACGGCTATGGCGCTCCCTACGGCGCCCCTTACGGCTATCCTGCGCCACCTCAAGCACCTGCGGCGCCTGCTGCACCTGCTCAATAAGCCAGGCAGTCAGCTGACGAAGAAAGCCGACCCCAATGGGTCGGCTTTTTTTTGCCCTTAATAAGGCATTGCGCTACAAAAGACTTTAAATGACTTGATCCTGATCAATATTATCTGGAAGATATAGACCGTCAGCCCACTGTTGGCAAACAGATCCATCATGCTGGAGCCTCTCCTTGACTAACCGAAAAGTGGTTTCGTTCGAAAATATCAAGGTCGCCTGCAAAAATTGCAGTCTTTCCACACTATGCCTTCCCATGGGCCTAAGTCCGGAAGATGTTGAGCGGCTCGACACCATCATCAAACGTGGACGGCCCTATCATCGGGGTGATCACCTCTATCGTGGAAGCGACAAGTTCCACAGCCTGCGTGTTATCACCAGCGGCTCGGTTAAAACCTACACACCCAATGAAGATGGTGGTGAGCAAGTGCTTGGCTTCCATCTGCCGGGGGAACTGATCGGGCTCGACGCTATCCAGGATAATCATCACAACTGTTCCGCCGTTGCACTGGAGACAACAGCCGTCTGCGAAGTCCCCTTCAGCCAGCTCGAATCCCTGAGTAGCCTGATGCCCAGCCTGCAACATCAGATGTATCGCTTGTTGAGCCGGGAGATCGGACAAGAGACGGAGATGCTCACCCTGTTGGGTAAAAAGAGCGCAGAGGAACGCCTGGCCACCTTCCTGCTGAGCTTCTCCGAGCGCTTTAAACAGCGGGGATTCTCACCAAGCGATTTCTTCCTTAGCATGTCGCGGCATGAAATCGGCAACTATCTCGGATTGGCTGTAGAAACAGTTAGCCGTCTCTTCACGCGTTTTCAGGATGAAGGTTTGCTACAGGTTGAGCGCAAGCATGTCCAGCTGCTTGATCTACCTCGACTCTACGACATCGTGCAAGGTACAGACAGCATCAAATCCAACCAGTCACGGGTCTAACACTTCCTGACCAACCTGACGGAGCGCTAATCTGTCTTGGACCAGAGACAGGATGCTCCCATAGCAACGAGAATATTCTCGTGTGCTGCCAATTCCTCAGGATTGGCGCTGACCACCTTTAATGGTGGCCGCCCAGCCGGCAGTCGCCGGATTCCATCGACGGCACTCTCTCCGCCAGCACCCTCTCCGACACCCACATCCAACCTGAGCGCTGTCTGCCCACCTGTCATCATCAGATAGACATCTGCCAATATCTCGGCATCCAACAACGCACCATGCAGCTCACGGTGGGAGTTGTCGATATCGTAGCGTTTACAGAGGGCATCCAGGCTGTTTCTCTGACCGGGGTGCATCTTCTTGGCCATCACCAGGGTGTCGGTCACGGCACAGAGATCCCCCACTTTGTCATTGGCTCCCATCCGAAGCAGTTCGTGATTGAGAAAGCCGACATCGAACGGAGCGTTGTGGATGATCAGCTCGGCACCGCGGACATAGTCCAGGAAATCGATTACCACATCGGCAAAATGCGGCTTGTCCATGAGAAACTCATTGGTGATGCCGTGGACCTCTACCGCACCGGCATCGATCTCCCGATCAGGCTGCAGATACTGATGAAAGTTGTTGCCGGTCAGTCGTCTATCGACCATCTCGACACAACCGATCTCGATAATCCTATGTCCCTGCTCCGGCTCAAGACCCGTGGTTTCCGTGTCGAGCACAATCTGCCGTATCATCCGCCGATCTCCTCAATGCCCCTATTCGCCAGGCTATCCGCCAGTTCGTTCTCTGGATGTCCCGAATGGCCCTTGACCCAATGCCAGGTGACGTCGTGCTTTGCCACTTCCAGATCGAGCAACTGCCAGAGGTCGGCATTTTTAACCGCCTTCTTGGCTGCCGTCTTCCAGCCGTTTCTTTTCCAATTATGAATCCACTGGGTGATACCGTTCTTGACATACTGGGAATCGGTAGTCACCCGTACCTGGCTCTTGCGTCTAAGCCCTCGCAACCCCTGGATCACCGCCATTAATTCCATACGGTTATTGGTCGTCTCCCGTTCACCGCCGTAGAGCTGCTTTTCATGTTTGCCGTAGCGCAATAGCACCCCCCAACCGCCAGGGCCTGGGTTGCCTTTACAAGCGCCATCGCTAAAAATCTCAACGGATTGCATCATTCACCCTACTACTACTTCTCGCTGTGGGCTCGGCCGCCGCCGGCAGGACCCGTTTTTTGACTCGCCACTTCTTCATACGAATCGGTGTCACAGTAACCGTTCTCTTCACAGCCTGCATCACATAAACCCCCCCCAACATCGGCCAGACACGCCTGCCGAGGGATTCCATGAAAGCCAGCTTCTGCATCACCGCCTGATTGTGAAAAGGTGGACGATAGTTAAGATAGATCACGTATTCCAGGTCAAAGCCCAGGAGTGAGAACCAGTCCTGTACCCGCCGGTAGCTGAAGAAATGACTGCACCAAGGCATGTTCCCCGAACGCCTTCGAAACAGACGACCTACGCCCCACTGACTCCAGGGGTTGAATCCACTCAGCAGCACTTTACCCTCCGGAATCAACACCCGTTCCAC
This sequence comes from Candidatus Thiodiazotropha sp. (ex Monitilora ramsayi), assembly GCA_025655575.1. GTDB lineage: Bacteria > Pseudomonadota > Gammaproteobacteria > Chromatiales > Chromatiaceae > Thiodiazotropha. The sequence continues at coordinate 40,554 of JAHXIP010000002.1, forward strand.
CTCCCTAACCAGTTGATGGGGATTCTGGGAGAAATCCAATGTATGCGGCAGGATAACGCCATCGATGCTGTCACTGGCCAGCGGCAGGTATCGTGGATCAGCGGAAAGATCGATCTCCGACTGCCCGATCCCTCTATCCAAAACGATGCGATTGCGTGCCGGGCACTGCTTCAAAAGGTCAAATCGTGGGCTCGGCGAACCGATTTGGATGACATGGTAGCCGAAGATCGCAGCCGCCTTTTCCTGCAGACAGGCCTGCTCCTGTGCCAGAAGATGACGTCCCAAACGGCTCTCGAACCAAAATTCAAGCTGTTTTTGCTGGCAACATCCCAGTTTGAAGTCCTTGTTTGTATTCATAATTAAAGACATCTGGGGTGGCAACCGATATGACTGGTAGATACCCAAAAGTACTTGGGTACAGGATCACAAAACATTCAGAGCCTTTGCGTTTCAGGAGATGACAAGATGGAAATGATACGCAGCTCTGATACTATTTTCCTCCGATTCGCAGTCTATCGACAACCACTAACGCTATCGAAATGCCGTATCAAAAATTATCTCTACTCTCTATGAACCTCATTTTCGCCTGTCTGTTCACTGCCTGTCAGTCACTACCCAGCGGGGAGAGTCAGCCTTTGGTTGAGAATGCACCGCTCTCACCGGTAACCTTAGCGGTGGTTCAGGCTCAGTCCAGCCTCCCGAGTGAGCAGCTGAGTGTAGATAAAATACCGTCGGTGGCCGAGCAGCTGCAAACGGTGGTCGATGAACTACCAATAGAAATCCCTCCGCAGGACCTTTTGTCAAGGATGGTAGCGGGATTCTCTCTCACCTGGTCCGAGGACAAGCGGGTCTTGCAGGAACTCAACTGGTATCGCAATCACCAAAGCTATATCGATCGTATACAGGCGCGAGCGGAACCCTACCTGCACTTCATTCTGGAAGAGATCGACAAGCGGGGCATGCCTGCCGAGATCGCCCTGCTTCCGGCAGTGGAGAGTGCATTTAGACCTTTTGCCTACTCTCACGGCCGAGCCGCCGGCATGTGGCAATTCATTCCCTCCACGGGACGTATCTACGGCCTTAAGCAAAACTGGTGGTATGACGGCAGGCGGGACGTTGTCTCCTCGACCCTTGCCGCCTTGGACTACCTGCAGGCGCTGAGCAAGCAGTTCGACGGTGACTGGGAGCTGGCGCTGGCGGCATACAACTCCGGGGGCGGTACGGTGAGAAGAGCTATGCGCCGTAATACGAAACACGGCAAACCGACCGATTTCTGGTCCCTCAAGCTGCCGGATGAGACCAGTGCTTACGTACCGCGCCTGCTGGCACTGGCAGAGATCTTCCGCAATCCGGATAAACACGGGGCCGTTGTCCAAACTTTCCCCGATGAGCCCTACTTCACGACTGTTGGTTTAGAATCCCAACTGGATCTTGCCCTGGCAGCCGAGATGGCTGATCTTCCCATACAGGATCTCTACCTGCTCAATGCCGGATTCAACCGCTGGGCTACGGACCCGGATGGCCCCCATCGCCTCAATCTGCCCATCGATAAGGTGGACGGCTTCAAGGAAAAACTCGCTGCGTTACCACCGGAAAAACGCCTGACCTGGAAGCGTTACAAGATCAAGAGCGGCGACTCGCTCAGTGTCATTGCCAGCAAACACAACACCACCCCTAAATTGCTGCGTCAGGTCAACAAGCTCAGAGGCAATAACATTCGCGCAGGCAAACACCTGCTGATTCCTGTCTCGAGCAAGGCGTTCGAGCACTACGTCTACAGCGCAGAGCAGCGGAAAGCGAATATTCAGAACAGAGCACGAAAGGGCAGCAAGCAGCACTATGTGGTTAAATCCGGCGACAGTCTCTGGACCATAGCCCGAAGACATAACGTCAGTTATAAAAAGCTTGCCAAGTGGAATGGCATTGCGCCGGGAGACCCGCTCAAGACCGGTCAAAAGCTGGTCATCTGGGTTAAAAAAGCCCCGTCTTCCAAACTGTCGCTACTCGACCTGCAGCCCAGCGGCACACAAAGCTCCCTGCGCTACAAGGTCAGGCAGGGCGATTCACTCTCTCGCATTGCCCAGCGTTTTAAAGTCTCCATCGCCGATCTGAAGCGCTGGAATACCCTTGATGGAAAATATCTACAACCAGGACAACGACTTAAACTCTATGTCGATGTCACCGAACAGACCCTCTGACAAGAACGCTTTCCATTGACCTGCATCAATGGAATACCGCATTTTTTTGACAGCCACAGTGACCTCATGAACTATCAGCCCAGTGACACAGGCTGTATTGAGGTATCGCAAATGAGTGAAGATTGCCGCTTGAGAGAAGGGGTGGAGTTAAACCTGCCCGATGTAGAGAAAATCGCCCTGGGGCTCAAATCCCTGGCGGTGTACTCCATGCTTGCCTACGAACACGACGACGACCCTGAGGATCTGGATGGGGTTGTGCAAGAGGGACTGGACGCTATCGATCGTCTCTTCACCTGCTGACCCACTTAAAGGACTTGAGCAAATACCTTTAGCACCTATTGCTGAAGACCCACCTCTATCCTTTCATCGATACACCAGCAGATAGCCAGCTGGACCTATCGGATGAAGATTGTTCCAGCACCGCTCCAGACAAATATCTCTGGCGTGTGGTCATATGCCCTAAAAATAGCTCATTTCGCACAATTCCCCAATCAGTTTAAAACTGTATCCTCATGTTTTTAAAGGATTAAATTCTTGGCATATCTCTTGATGAGAGAAATAGCACACCACTATGCCGAGGATGAGGATCATGTACAAAATAAAGCCAATACAAGTGGGGGCCCTAGTACTTGCCCTATTCATGACGCAATCTGTTTTCGCAGCACCGCGCGTCGTCGTCAGTCTGCCTGCCATCCACTCTTTGGTGGCCAATATCATGCATGGCGTGGGGGAGCCTGTTCTTCTTTATGATCATGAGAGTAACACCGCAGACACCCTGGACCCATTTCAAAAAAGTGAGCTTTTGATTGCTGACCTGGTGATATGGATCGGGGCGGGCCTTGAAACATCGCTCTCAGACATGCTGGATCACACACCACCGCTGGAAAGCCGGTCCATGACGCTGTCCAGAACGATTCCACTGCTTTTAAAAAAGAATTTCGACGGCATTGCCGATTCACGCCAAATCTCACGAGATTTGAAATTCTGGAGCGATCCAAAGCTCGCCATCATGGCTGTCAGGCAAATCACACCGAAACTGGTTCGTATCGACCCGGATAATACAGAGCGCTATTTGGATAACGAAATCATGCTCCTCAAGCGAATCAAGTCAATGACCCATGAAATCGCATCCAGTTTCTCTTCCCTTGAACCAATACCGGTAATCGTAGCCGCTCAATTTGACCAGTACTTCAACAACCGCTTCATCCCGAACCTAAAAAATGGATCAACCCATGACGGTGAGTTACTTAAAGTTGCCGGCGTCCAAACAAACCCATGCCCTAACCTGATCGATCAGGAACAACTGACTGACCATGGACCAGACCAATATTTTGAAACCATGAGGCTAAAGACAAAGAGGATTCAAAGCTGCGCAGCCAAGTTCAGCCGCAAAAAAGTTGCGAACACCATCAGTAAAAAAGACAAATCGGGTTAGGGCCTCTTGAGGAAATGCAGGGAAGCATTTCCTATGAGCAAACGTCAGGCTCTAATTTTCCAATGGATAGGCCACCGGATGGTCGATGTGCAACCTGACACCGATCTTTTCGCCAATGGCATGGTCATGATGACTCTGTACAAGACAGAGAATCTCACTGCCGTCGTCCAGCAACAAGGTATAGAGATACTCCGCTCCCTGAAAAACCTTTTCGACCACTTCCAACTGAAATTTGCTGGCATCATCATGGATAACATCGTCGGGACGTAGAAGTAACTCCACCGCCTGCCCCTGACTGACCTCATTGACGAACAAACCCTTGAAAGATCCCAGTGCGGTTTCTACGTGCCCACCCGCCAGTACCCGTCCGGGAATCATGGCTCCCTGACCGATAAAGTCAGCCACAAAACGATCCTGGGGTGTGTGATAAAGATCGTAGCCGGCATCCCACTGCCGTAGGCGACCTTCGCCCAATACACCGATGGCATCGGCCAGGGCGAATGCCTCCAACTGATCATGCGTCACCAGAATGGCAGTCACGGACTCACGCTTGAGAATCTCTCTCACCTCTCTCGCCAATTGCTCTCGCAGTTCCACATCGAGGCCGGAGAAGGGTTCATCCAGGAGTAGGATATCGGGCCGTGGCGCCATGGCGCGAATCAATGCCACCCTTTGTTGCTGCCCCCCCGAGAGTTGATGGGGGTACTTTTTCTGTAGACCGGCCAATCCCACCAGGTCCAGCAGTTCTGCGGCTCTGCCATGTCGCTGTTTACCACTCTGTCCTCTAAGACCGAAGGCGACATTCTGCTCCACTGTCAGGTGGGGATAGAGTGCAAAATCCTGGAATACCATGCCGACCCGCCGCTTCTCGGGTGCCAGGGTGGCACCGGGGTGGGAGACCGATCTGCCATGTAGCAGAATCTCACCGCCCGTCAGGGGTTCGAAACCGGCAATGGCTCGCAATAGACTGGTCTTGCCGCAACCACTGGGACCGAGCAGACAGCCGATATCACCCTGCTCCAGATCGAAGCTGACCCCACGTACCACTTCTTGTTTGCCGTAGCTGACGCTGGCATGTTTGACTTCAAGCTGTTTCTGCATGACGCGACCGGGTAATGGAACGGCTCAACAGCACGACGGGCAGGATACCGACCAGCACAATCGTCAGGGCGGCATAGGAGGCATCGGCCAGCCGTTCATCCGACGCCAGCTCATAGGCCCGCACCGCCAGGGTGTTGTAGTTAAAGGGGCGCAGAATCAGGGTCGCAGGCAGTTCTTTCAAGACATCCACAAAAACCAACAGCAGCGCTGTCATCAGACTGCCTTTAAGCATCGGGATGTGGACACGACTTACGATCTCACCGGAGCCGGTGCCCAGCGAGCGGGCAACCTCATCCATAGTCGGGCGTATCTTGCCCAAGCCGGCCTCCACCGTCTGCAACGAGACCGCCAGGAACCGGACCAGATAGGCAAACAACAAAGCCACCAAGGTGCCACTAAACAGCAACCCCGTTGACCAGCCGAACTGCTCTCTCACCCAACCATCCAGGGCATTGTCAAATGCGGCAAAGGGTATCACCACTCCCACTGCGATGACTGTTCCCGGAATGGCGTAACCCATCCCGGCCACCCTGACCGACAGCTGGACCGGCCAACTGCCATACAGGCGTTTTCCGTAGCTGAGAAAGAGTGCCAACAGCAGGGCCAACAGTGAAGCCCCACCCGCCAACAGGAGGCTGTGAGTGATCAGACTGAGAAAGCGGCCGTCCAGACTCTCTTCAGCGGTCGTCAATGCCCACCAGAGCAGTTGACCCGCCGGCAGAAGAAATCCGAAGAACAGTGCGCCCATGCAGATCAGAAAGGCCATTGAGGACTGCTTCCAATTCAACTGAAAGCGGGTCAACGTTTGATGGCGCTGGGTTGTGTGGTGATATCGTGCATGTCGTCGTGAACCCTTCTCAATGATGATCAACGCAAAGACGACCAATAACAACAACGCTGAGAGTTGTGCCGCGGCAGCGGCATTATTCAGCCCGAACCAGGTGCGGAAGATGCCCGTGGTGAAAGTGGAAACACCGAAATATTGCACAGTACCGTAATCGGCCAGGGTTTCCATCAACGCCAGCGACAAGCCTGCGACGATTGCGGGTCTGGCCAAAGGCAAGGCGACTGAAAAAAAAGTCCGCCAGGGACCGTTCCCCAGGGTACGGCTGACATCCAGTACACAGATCGATTGGCTGAGAAAGGCTGCACGGGTCAGCAGATAAACATAAGGGTAGAGTACCAGCGACAACATCAGTGCTGCCCCCTCCAACGAACGGATCTCCGGAAACCAGTAGTCACCGTAGGACCATCCGGTCCAATCACGCAGCAGGGTCTGCACGGGTCCGGCAAAATCGAACAAGCCCGTATAGGTGTAGGCGATGATATAGGCCGGAATCGCCATGGGTAGCAGTAACGCCCATTCAAACAGGGCGCGCCCGGGAAACTGACACATGCTGGTGAGCCAGGCGGTACTCACGCCCAACATCAGGACACCGATCGCCACACCCACCATCAACAAGAGTGAATTGCTGACGTAATCCTGCAGTACGGTATCTGCCAGGTGTCGCCAGACCTCCCCTGCAGGCTCAAAGAGATAAGAGAGTACCAGCAGCACCGGAACCGACAGCAACAGCGCTATCGCAACCACACTGATACCCCAGGCATTCACACGGTGTGAGATACCCGATGGGCTGATAGTTTTCTCAACGGCTTCTTGCATATCCAAGCCTAACGCACACACAGGAAGGAGGCAGGGGTGGTGGCCTCCTATTAAAACCTAGCTTTTACTTCCAGCCGGCTCGATCCATCAGACGTACCGCATCCGGGTTTAATTCACCAAGCCTGCCCATGTTAAGGGTATCCATCTTGAATTCACCCCAGGATTTAAGCAGATCCCCAGGCTCCACGTCACTGCGCACGGGATACTCACCATTGGTCTTTGCATACCATGCCTGGGAATCTTTACTGACCAGGTACTCAAGCAGTCTGATGGCGTTCTCCCTGTTTTTTGCCGCCAGCGTCACAGAGGCGCCACTGATATTGAAATGGGCACCACGTGCCTGCTGATTCGGCCAGTAGACAGCCATCTTCTCGGCAGCCTCTCGCTGTGCCGCATCCTTGGAGGTCAACATACCTGCCAGATAATAGGTATTCGCAATAGCGATATCGCAGATACCGGCAGCAGCTGCCTTGATCTGGTCTCGATCACCACCTTTGGGGGGACGGGCAAAATTCTTCACCAATGCACTGGCCCACTGCTCTGTGGCTTCCACGCCATTCGCCGCAATCATTGAGGCCACCAGTGATTGATTGTAGATATTGTTCGATGAACGGATACAGATATTACCCTTCCACCCCGGGTCGGCTAGTGACTCATAAGATGACAGGGTCGATGGTTCAACCTTCCCCTTCACGTAGAGAATGGGACGCGCACGCAATGACAGACCATACCAGTGACCTTCCGGGTCACGAAAACTAGCTGGAACGAGTTCGTTCAATACAGACGAATCAACTGCCTGTGTCACACCTGCCCGCTTTGCACGATGGAGCCGACCTGCATCTGTGGTGATCAGCAAATCTGCCGGGGAATTCCGCCCCTCACTCTGCAGACGCTGCAGCAGGGCATCAGCCTTGCCGGTCACCAGATTGACGGTAATTCCCGTCTCCTCAGTGAACTGGTCAAGCACCGGCTTGATCAACTTCTCCTTACGGGCGGAGTAGAGATTGACCTCTTCCATCCCGAGTGCCAGGGTAGGTGCCAAAAGGCATAGTGACAGCAATAGATAGGTAAGTTTTGATGGAAATGACACGGCCGGCCTCCAGAATTGCAATCCGATGGGAACAAGATCCCGTAATATTTACTTAATGATAACGATTCGCATTACTATTTTCAATGTTTAACAGCGATAGCATCTGCACCTTCGTCAGGTTCCCGCAGTGAAAAACCGTGAAAAAAGAAACGGGCTCACGCTGGTCCACACCGGAGCCGGTAAAGGCAAATCATCCAGCGCATTCGGCGTCGCATTCCGTGCTGCCGGCTGGGGCCTGGAAGTCCTGGTCATTCAATTCATAAAGGGTCAATGGAAAACGGGTGAGCAACAGGCCGCTACCCGCTTCGAGAATATCGAATGGCATGCCCTGGGGGACGGTTTTACCTGGGACACGAACAACCCGGAACAGGATCGACTAACCAGCCGTGAGATCTGGACCTTGTGTCAGGAGAAGATCCGCTCACACCATTACGATCTTGTGATCCTGGACGAGATCAACTACTGCTGTGGCTATGGATGGATTGATGGAAAGGAGATCGCCGATTTTATTCGGCATGAAAAACCCTCCTGGATGCATATGATTCTCACCGGCAGGGACGCTCCCACTGAGATCATTGAAATTGCAGACACCGTGACTGAAATGAAGAAAATCAAACATGCATTCGACAAAGGGATAAATGCCGAACAGGGCGTTGAATTCTAGATCCTAATGTTCTCAATCAGACTGAGAAAATGCCTTAAAAAACTGCATCGCGGCACGACCGCTCTTGGTACCTCCACGAGCCATGGCGAAGTGTTTAGCCGCCTCATGCAGCGCCTTACGGTCTCCCTCATAGTCTTTGAAGTAGTTATCAACAATCGCCAGATAGCGCTTCCAGTTGACTGGGTAGAACGATAACCAGAGACCGAATCGGTCAGACAGCGCAAGCTTCTCTTCAGTGGTATCACCGAGATGCAGGTCATCACCGACCAGTCTGGCCTCCTGGTTTTCCGCCATGGTTTCAGGCAGCAAGTGCCGACGGTTCGAGGTGGCGTAGATCAGGACATTGCGGGGTGGCGCCTCGATAGAACCATCCAGCACACTCTTCAATGCCCGGTAGGAGGCCTCACCGCTCTCAAAGGTGAGATCGTCACAAAAGACGATGAAGTGTAGAGACAGCTGCCGGATCTCATCTACGATCTCAGGCAGTTCGACCAGGTCGTTTCTGTCCACCTGGATCAGGCGCAGCCCCTTATCCTTGTAGTGATTCAGGACTGCTTTGATCAGTGAAGACTTACCGGTTCCTCGACTTCCCCATAACAACGCATTGTTGGCCCCAACGCCGTTGAGAAAACGCTCGGTATTACGCACCAGAGCCGTCTTTTGATCCTCTATTCCCACCAGCTGATCGAAGCTGACGGTATCTACGTGCGCGATGGGTCTCAGATACCCCTTGCGTGACCGCCAGATGGCAGCGTGTGTCTTTTGCCAATCGATCGTCAAGATTTCCTCTCCCACGCTTCTTCAATAACTCGCGCCAATTGTGAAACGAGGAGGTAAAGACTGCAATGACGACACAAGCCCTGTGTCATAAAATATTCATCCCTTGGCTTAGAATCAACAGCCTACATCGCCATCTCGGTCAGGACGCCCCCTCATCATCAATCGGCTTATGCGTCCCGGCGATCCAACTGTAGACCACGGGTACCACGAACAGGGTGAACAATGTACCCAGACTCATACCACCCACGATGACCCAACCGATCTGTTGGCGACCCTCGGCACCGGCACCTGCAGCCAATGCCAACGGAATGGCGCCCAACACCATGGCGGCAGTTGTCATGAGAATCGGCCTCAACCGCAGTGAAGCGGCCTCAATGACCGCATCCAGTTTGCTGCTGCCGCGCCGCTGGATCTGATTGGCGAACTCAACGATAAGAATGCCATGTTTTGTGATCAGACCCACCAGGGTGATCATGCCGATCTGGCTATAGATATTCAGCGTACCCCCGGTCAGCTTGAGTGCAAGCAGAGCACCGCCGATGGCCAGCGGCACGCTGACCAGGATAATCAACGGGTCGACAAAACTCTCGAACTGGGCAGCCAATACCAGATAGATGAAACCCAGCGCGAGAATGAAGGCAAACAACATAGTATTACCACTCTCTCTAAACTCACGTGACTCACCCTTGTACTGCAACTGCACCTTACCCTCGGCAACCTCATCCACTTGCTGTTCCATAAAACTGAGTGCTTCCCCCAGACTATAGCCAGGCGCCAAATTGGCGGAGATAACCGCAGCCCTTAGCTTATCGAAATGGTTCAACTCCTTGGGTGCCACCCGCTCTTCCAGCGTTACGAGATTGGATAGCTGGACCATCTCACCACCTCGACCACGGACATAGATATTGTTCAAATCACCGGGATCCCGCCGCACCTCATTTTCCACCTGCACCATGACCTCGTACTGTTCGGAACCACGTTTAAAACGAGTCACTTTGCGACCGCCCAGCATCGTCTCCAAAGTACGACCAAGGGTATCAATGTTCACATCAGTTACCGCGGCTTTGTCACGATCGACACTGACTTTCAGTTCCGGTTTGTTGAGCTTCAGATCATTATCAAGAAAAATCAGCGCCTGGTTCTCCCGTGCTTTGGCCATCACCTTCTGTACCAGATCATCCAGCTCCTGATAACTGCCGGTGCTCTGTATGACCACTTCCAGATTTTTATTAATCGGGCTCTGTCCCAGTGAGGGAGGGTTGATCGCTACACCCATCAGGCCCGCGACACCGCCGTAAAGTTGCGGCGTCAACTCATTGGTAATATCTTTTGCCGCCCGCTCCCTATCTTCCCAAAACTGCAGATTACTGAAAGCCAAGGTCTCGGTAACCACCGGAAAACCAACCACGGTAAACGTGGTCTTAACCTCCGGCACGGTACCGGTGATGGCCTCCATCTGCTTCGAGTAGCGATTGGTGTAGTCCACCGTCGATCCCTGCGGCGCCATGCCCCAGGTCATAAAGAAACTGCGGTCTTCTATGGGTGCCAACTCAGATTGCAAACCATTAAACAAGATATAACTACCCCCACCCACGCCCAGGGCCAACAGCAGGATCAGCCAGCGTATCCTGAGCGTGAAACCCAGTAATTTTTGATAACCGGAGATTAACCCTCCCAGGGCCTTTTCCCCTAAATTGTAGAACCAGTTATGTTGTTCCTGATGCCGTAGCAACCTGGAAGACATCATGGTCGACAGGGTCAGAGCGGTAAAACCTGAGACCAGCACAGCACCTGCCAGGGTTAATGCAAATTCCGTAAACAGCTTGCCTGTGCGGCCAAGGGAGAAGGAGATGGGTGCGAAGACCGCCACCAGCGTCAGGGTCATGGCGATGACCGCAAAGGCAATCTCACTGCTACCCTTGAGCGCTGCCTTGATTGGATGCAGCCCCTTCTCCACATAGCGGTGGATATTTTCCAGCACCACAATGGCATCATCCACCACCAAGCCGACCGCCAGTACCATGGCCAGCAACGTCAACACATTAATGGAGTAACCGAAAGCATACATCATCGCGAACACACCGATCAGCGACACCGGGATGGTTACCATGGGAATCAGCGTTGCACGTACCGACCTCAGAAACAGAAAGATCACTAAAATGACCAGTGCAACAGCCTCAAAGATAGTCGTAAAAACCCCTTCAATAGAGCGCTGAATAAAGACCGACGAATCGTAGGCCACATCGATCGTCATACCTTCGGGAAGCGTCTTAATCAGACTCGGTAACAGCTCACTGATCCCCTGTGAGATCTCCAGCGGGTTCGCTACAGACTGCTTCACCACACCTAACGCGACGGCGGTTTCCCCTTTGTATCGGGTAACCACACGCTCGTCTTCAGGTCCCAGCTCCACCCTGGCCACATCTCCCAGGCGAACCAGGTAGCCATCGATATCCCGCAGAATGATTTCGCTGAACTCATGGGGGGTTTTCAGATCGGTCTCTGCCAACACGGTGAACTCACGATCGCTGCTTTCAATACGACCGGAAGGGACTTCCAGATTCTGCCCACGCAAAGCATTTTCCACATCCTGCGTGGTCAGATTGAAGGCAGCCAGGCGGACAGGATCAAGCCAGATTCGCATGGCATAACGTCGCTCACCAAAGATCTCCACACTTGCCACACCATTGATGGTCTGCAACTGATCACGCACTACCTGATCGGCCACCTCGGAGATCTCCAGCTTGTTGTGGCGATCACTGGACATCGCCATCCAGATAATCGGCTGGGCGTCCGCCTCCACCTTGGCCACCACCGGTTCTTCCACATCATCAGGTAGTTGACCGCGCACCCGACCCACTCTGTCACGCACATCGTTGGCGGCAATATCAGGATCACGATCGAGCTTAAAAGTGATGGTGATCTGACTCACCTCGGAACGGCTGATCGAGGTCATGAAGTCAATGCCCTCAATACCAGCCAGGGAGTCCTCTAGGGTACTGGTGATCTGACTCTCCATGATGCTGGCACTGGCGCCCGGATAGCTAGTCTCCACGGTCACGACAGGCAGATCGATATTCGGATACTCACGAACTGTCAGACGATCGTAGGAAATCAAACCGACAAGGATCAGCAGCAGGTTAAGCACCGTTGCCAGGACGGGGCGGCGAATACTGGTATCTGTGATAACCATCAGGATTCCTTTGCAGGCATGGGTGTGACATCCATACCGTTCTGCAGTTTTAGATGGCCAGCAGTGACCACCTCATCATCGGCAGACAGACCTTGGACAATCTCTACCCGGGTCCCTTGCCGCTTTCCCGTCTTCACCTCGGTCCAGACAACCTTGCCTTCCTGCAACCGATACACAAACTGCTGTTTACCCTGGGGCACCAGAGCGGCCTCCGGCACGAACAAGGCATTCTCTTTGCGCGAGAGGATCAGCGTCACTCGGGCAAACTGTCCAGCCAGCAACTTGCCGCTTTCGTTGGGAACCCTGGCACTTACCAGCAAGCTACGACCATTCAGATCGATCTGGGGATCGATGGCATATACCTCGCCATTGAAAACCTGACCCGGAAAAGCGTCCAGATGGACCTCAATCTTTTGTCCTTCCGCAACCTCTGCCAGGGTGGCTTCCGGCAGTCGAAAGTCGACCTTCATCAGACTCAGATCGAACAAGTTGACGATCTCTTGTCCTGTGGTCAGATAGTCACCCGTACTGACTTTGCGCAAACCCACCACGCCATCAAAAGGCGCCATGATCCGGGTTTTCTCCAAACGCGCTTTGGCGAGAACAACTTCAGCCTGATTGACTTGCAGTTCGGATGCTGTCTGGTCACGCTCCTGGTCACTGCCGTATCCCTGCTTTTTCAGTGTTGTTGCGCGGTTAAAGTTAGAACGTCCCAAGGCCAGTCGTGCTTCAGCCTGCTTGAGCTCTGCCGCATAGATAGAATCGTCCAGGGCAATTAATAACTGACCCTGCTTAACACTGCTACCCTCGGAAAAATTAATCTGCGTTACCCGCCCTTCGATTTCCGGACGCACCTCTACCGACTCGTTGGCACGCAGTGTACCGACAGCTGCCACACTGTTGACCAGCTCACTCTGCTCAACCTTTGCAGTTTCTACAGGCAGTGCAAATCCCTCGGCAGCCATTGCTTGGCTGGCAGCCAACAGAAGCCCCGTTGAAAAGAACACAACAGATGCGCAAGATCGGCAATTCGGTAAACCTTTCATGGGTAGATTCCTGTATTGGTAATAACACGCCAGCCTAATGACTGGTGATTAAAAATTAATGACAAGCCGGAAACTCACAACGGGGGGAGAGTGCTTCACAAAGTTTCACCAGACGAAGATAGACTTCGGGTTGCGACGCCTGCTGCAGACCGAATCCTTTGAATGCCGCCATCACTAGCCTGGGCATACTCTCCTGTTGCCTACGTTGCATTTCATCCCTTTCACTCTCCGGTAGAAAAATATTACTCATGTAGGCGTTGCCCACAGCGAGCGCTATCTGGCCGTACTCTATGGCATCCAGATTTTTCTCGCGCTCCTGTGACAGATCAAGCCCACCCGCATCGGCTGCCGACTCCACCAAAGGCATCAGCTGCGCTTCAAAGCCGCCACAGAGGTTAAGCATCGACTGGTGACGCATGGGAGAGGCCTTGCGCCAGATCGACGGTACGCCTGCCAATTGCTGTGCTTCAAAGTAAACAGGATTCTCACGGTCGAAGAGATAGAGCGCTATCGGAATCGCTATCACTCTTTCCACTACATCCAGATCCAAACGGTTCACCTTCTCAATATAGGCGAGCTTCGCCTGCCAGGCTTCCACTGCCATGGCAATAATCAGATCCTCTTTGCTTTCAAAATGCGCATAGAGCGTGCCGACAGAAACCGACGCAGACTTGGCCAGATCAGAAATCTTTAGCGCCAGGAAGCCCTCATCTGCAACCATATTCCAGGCACAGACCAGTATATGCTGCTCGCGCTGCTGGCGTTTCTCCAGTCGATCCATGGGGTGTCACTTAATAATGAATCATATTCGAATTATTTTCGATTAATCATCCAGAATCAACCACAATTTTTCTAGAGTACTAAAATAAGCGGTCATCGCTTCTCTCAGAAGACCGAATCAACCTGATTGCACCCAGGGTTTAGTCGTGATTTTAGAATGCAGCCAGCTACTGAAGAGCTACTCAGTACCAGAGACGACAATACAGCTCCGTCCCCTTGTTTTAGCTGAATAGAGCGCGTGGTCAGTACGCTTCAGACAGGCATCAAGATCATCCTTGCCGGGATGGAATCTGGAGACCCCGAAGCTACCTGTCACACTCACAGGCTCATTGCCAGCTTCAACACGGCTGCCTGCGAGACTTTGGCATAGTCTCTGCCCCAAACCCTCTGCCTCATCCAGGCTGGTCTGTGGAGACATGACCAAAAACTCTTCACCGCCCCAGCGTGCCAGCAGGTCGCTGTCACGAACGCCATTTCGAACTCTTTCTACCGCATGTTTGAGTGTCTGATCACCCAGATCGTGGCCAAAACTGTCGTTGATCTCTTTGAAATGATCAAGGTCGATCAGAGTGAGATAGTAGCTATCATCTTCACTCAGCGTGCTTTAAGCCAGTGCCTCCAGGCGCTGTGTAATGGCGTGCCGATTTTAAAATACCCGTCAGGTAATCAGTTCTGAATATCTCCTCCAGCTTCATTTCCATACGTGCACGTTCGGCTATTTCGTCTCGAAGCTGCTCGTTGGTGCTTAACAGCTCCGATGTCCTGGCTTTGATCCTCTGCCGCACTGTTTTACATCCTCGATCTGAGGGCCTGTGTGAGATTATCAATAGCACTCTGGTAGAAATAGGTACCGACACAGAATAATGGTGGCGAAATGGCTAAAAACAGTTTCGTCTGAATGGTAACTCGCAAAGCGGAGGAGAGCATATTGAAAATGGATAAATTACCAAAATTTAATGGGGATTTTTAATGAGTTCGTGGCTATTCTTGTTAGAGGGCAAACCGCCTCGTGGGTTATATCTGATGAAAAAAGATGTTCACCTGGAAACTCTGCATTAAAAATACTAAATAACATGCTGTGCTTACTTTTGCATCGCAGTTGTCTTACCCAGGGTTTCACACAGACGGAACAGATAATTGCCCTGTTTGAGTTTAATTAGAGAACAAAAGAGAGATGAGGAGCAAGAATATGACCCAGAAGATTGCGCTGGTGACTGGTGGTACGGGTGGTATCGGTACTGCCATTTGCCGTGCCTTAGCTGATGATGGCATCAAAGTGGTCGCCGGTTACAATGCCGGCGGTAATCATGACAAGGCCAAGGCTTGGCAGGCAGAGCAAGAAAAAGACGGTTACAAGATGCTGGCCGCCTACGGTGATGTGACCGATGCTGACTCATGCGAGGCATGCGTCAAGAACGTGGAGGAGATTGCCCAGGGTACAGTTGACATATTGATCAACAATGCCGGCATTACACGTGATGGAACATTTCGCAAAATGACCTGGGATCAGTGGGATCAGGTACTGAGTGCCAATCTGGACAGCATGTTCCATATGACCCGCCTGGTAATTAATCCAATGCTTGATAAAGGATTCGGCCGCATCGTTAATATCTCATCAGTGAATGCGCAGAAGGGCCAATTCGGGCAGAGCAACTATTCAGCCGCCAAAGCGGGTATTCACGGATTCACCAAGGCGCTTGCGCAGGAAGTGGCAGCCAAGGGCGTCACAGTCAACACGGTCTCTCCCGGATATGTACTGACCCCCATGGTCGCCAAAATACCGCAGGAGGTATTGGACAAGATTATTAAACAGATACCGGTTGGTCGTTTAGGCGCCCCTGAAGAGATCGGCAAAGCCGTTGCCTACCTGTGCAGCGAGAATTGTGGTTACGTGACAGGTTCGGATTTCTCAATTAACGGTGGGCAACACATGTCTTGATGCAACGCGGGTTGGCATCTGACAGTCAACCCGCTCAACCGCTGTTCCTGTGAGCTTTTCCTACACTTTAAATTGCTTAACCGAGGCTTGCAGCTCCTGTGCTAGCTGGGATACGACAAGCCCCTGCTGCTCGGTTTGCTCCGCCCTGTTCGCCGTCTGCTCTGAAACCTGACTAATGGTGGTTATCCCCTCATTCACATCAGAGGCTACCTGTCGCTGATCATCCGTAGCATCAGCAATCTTGGAATTGATCTCTGATATGAGATCAACAGCCTGTGTTATGGATTCCAGAGATACACCTGCCTGCTTCGCCTGCTCTGCAGTTTCGTGACCACGGGTGCGTCCTGAATTCATAGCATCAACCGCCTGTTCTGCACCGGATTGCAGCCTTGTGATAATAGCTTGTATCTCTTGCGTCGATTCCTGAGTACGCGTTGCAAGTGTTCTCACTTCGTCGGCAACAACAGCAAACCCTCTGCCCTGCTCCCCGGCCCTAGCTGCTTCAATTGCCGCATTGAGCGCCAGGAGATTAGTCTGTTCTGCAATACCCTTAATGACATCGAGTACACCACCAATGTCTTCACTGTCCTTTTGAAAACCGTTGATAATACTGGCAGCCGTATCAATCTCATCAGCCAGGGATGTGATACTGCTGATGGTCATCCGCAGATCCTTACTCCCCTTTACGGACTCTTTTTCAGCGGATCCTGTCGCTTGCTCGGCCTCAGCGGCACTCTCGGCAACACTATCGACAGTGACTGAGAGATTTTGTATGGCATGTACGATGTCTTCCGTCTTGGTTTTTTGATGGAGGACACCAGAGCTCGACTCCTTTGTCATCTCAAGCATTTGAGAAGTGGCATCACTCATCTTGGCCGTTGAATCTTTGACATTGCCCACCAACACCTGCAATTTATCCATAAATACATTAAACCAATGGGAAAGCTCACCCAGCTCATTGCTTGCATCTTCATTGAGCCGCTTGGTCAGATCCCCCTCGCCTTCGGCAATATCTTTAATCCGCTCACGCATCAGCGAGATAGGCCGGTTAATAACAAGATAGGTATTGAATGATGTAATGAAGACAAAAACGACTGAAACTACAATAATAATCAGTAGCAGCCGCATATCCTCTTCTGCTCTCAGGACTGAGGATGCAGAATCCTGTTCAATGACTTCAGATGCTCCAGCTGCTTTGACAGATTTCTCCTTGAATGTCTCAGCAAACGACTGCAACTCAATCGCCACCTTTGCTTGACGCTCACCTTCAACTGCTGCTTTTTCGAATTCACTGACGATACTGCGCACACGAGGCAGGGATTCTTTTCTCAACTGCTCGTAAATGTCTTCAATTTCCAACATCAACATAGTGGGATCTTCCTCCCCACTTTCAATCAGTGTATTGAGATTTTTCACCATCTTCTCAAATGCCGATTGGATCATGCCCATATCAGAGACATTGGTTTTAAGCATTTTTATGAGCGTATTATTCATATCCTCACTGAGCTTGGAGGCTGAAGATGAGGCAAGCTTGGAATCCTGTTCAACCTCCTCCACCACAGCACGAATATCTGCGGCTTGTCCTGCTGCCTGTGAAAGGTCATCCGTGGTACGCCCCAATTGATAGAGAGCGAAAAGTGTAGCGAATAGCATCAGGGAGATAAAAAATGCCATCCCCATGAATACCAATGTGCGAATCTTAAATCGCTCAAAAAAAATACTGACGATTGCGACATACCCGGATGAGACTGACATATTAAGCCACCACTTTTAGAGATAGAGACAACTACTGCTCTAGTTGTTCGTACATTTTGACAGCCTTGTTCATCTCCTTGAGCAGTGGCAGATTGAGTTTTGACATTTGCACGAGGTCATCTTTTGCAACGCCCTCTACATCTACGCTCGAAGCTCTCTCTACGATGGGCTGAAAATTCTTCCATAGCTTTGCAACAACACCCAGTTGAGTACGTATAGCCTCATCCTTTGTGCCCGGAAGCTCTAAATCCGAATCACCATCGAGCAATCCCTTCAGGGTTCGATCAAACAGTGAAGCCGTACTGCGAAGATTTGATTTATTGTCATCCACCTGATGACCCAAGGCGACGAGTGACATCTCTTTCGACATCTTTTGCGTCAACATCCGTTGCTTACCAGCGAGGTTAATGACGATACCTGCACTCTTGCCTGTTGCCTTCTTAGCCTCTTTCTCATACAGGCGTACAGCTGTATTCATATTCTTAAGCAGCGGCAGATTGAGTTCAGCAATCTTTGCGGTATCGACATCACCACCGGAAACCACGGCTGACACCAAACCATGAAATTCATTCCACAACTTTTCTATCTTGGCCAACTGTTTCAAGGTCACTCTTCCTTCCGTGGGCGGCAACCCCATATCGGCGCTGCCATCACGCAATCCCTTCAATGTGGTATCGAACAGCTTAGCGGTCTTTGCAAGATTTGCCCTGTTAGCTTCAGCATCTACATTATTAGCAATCAACAACATCTCTTTGGACATTTTTTGCGTCAGCATCCTTTGCCGTCCTGAGAGATTGATCACAACGGCATATTCGCTTGCTGTCACAGCCATAACATCGCCAATAACAACAAACATGAGAATGAGAACGGACAGCGGGATGCTGACTTTTTTCATGACTTTGCCCCTTGAAACTTAAGTAAGATTTTGCAATATACGCTTTAGTACTAGTCGTCAGGGCGGGGGGTAAACTTAATTAGAAATCTGCTACCAAACCTATGAGTTGATGCATAATTACTATAACGCTTGGGGAAAGACCACTTATGGGCCGCCTTGGTGTGAGTTTTATCACATCACTCCTTGGCATCTCTGGAAAAAAAGCCATTTGATGAGCCGAACGGGAAGGACAAACCCTCCCGAACTAATTCATGATCACCAACAGCATTTAATCTTTCTGTTTAAAAACCACTGATTCGATCCGACTTACTTAATAGCGTACAAGTTAGAGCAGCATGATTAATGCCATCGTTACAACTGCGATCAGTAGCGTTTTTACACCACTAACAAGCCACGAGGTACCCCCGATGCTGCCAAGAAATGCACCCAATGAAAAGATACAGATCAGTGCCAGGATAATGGCAAGACTCAAAGGTGGAAGCGGCAATGACAAACCTGACTGAGCCAACCAAAGCGGTGTGATAATTATCACTGACAACAGCAGTGGCGCCAGACCATTGGTCAACGCCACCATGACTGGTAATATCTTAGCTGCATTTGCATGTTCACTGTTGGAGAGATCACTGATCATTGCCTCCTCCAGTTCGGATAGGGAACGACGCTGCTCTGCAGATTCACTCAGGTAGGCACTGGTCACACCACTGATACCCAAGGCAACTGCCGCTCCGGTACAGCCGTTGATCATCAACTTGAGATCTCCGGTACCCGAAAACTGAAAACCGGCGATCAGACCCAGCATGGTCAAGGCCCCGTCAAAGCCATTGACGACAAAATAGCGGCGAACGATATCATCCGAACCACCGAGATGAGACCAATAACGCAACCGCTCAATAATCCCCATGCGATACCTCTGCGTATTTCAATGAAATCAGCATTGCTCAATACTTACTCGGTGTCTGGTTGCTCACCCAATATCTCTACCTCATCAATACTGTGGAGTGATGCGCCGTTATCAGTAATTGCCTGCTGGACACGTTCGAAATCGATATCCTCACCTTCGATGACAACCTGCAGTGTCTCTGTCTTATCATCCATCTCTATCACAGAGAGTTTGACTTTTAGATCGCCTTGTTCGGCCAGCTGACGGGTAAACTCAAGCACGTTGGGTGTGTGTGGTTTAAGAATATCCAACACTAAACGCTTTACGTAGGTCATAGAGCTCTCAAGTTTCCTCTTCTCTTATCCATAATTATGGCTGATTACCAAGCGGGTGGAAATTTATCGAGGTTTGTATGCCCTGTGAACCTACAACATCACCTCACTGTTTCTGCATGGTGACAACAGACGCGGTGCGATGCGCTTAATGCCTTTTCTTGAGGGTAGTCTTTCATACATTGTTCTGTCGCGTCAGGACATCGGGGATGAAAGTGACACCCACAAGGCGGCTCTAACGGTGACGGCATATCTCCTTTCAATTGGATAACACGACGATTTCGATCAGGATCAGCCACTGGCACGGCAGACATCAAAGCTCGCGTGTAGGGATGCGCCGGAGACTCCAGTACCTCATCGACCCTGCCACGTTCAACAATGCGGCCGAGATACATCACAGCCACTTCATCGGCCAGATAGGCCACCACTGAGATGTTATGGGTAATAAACAGGTAGGAGAGTTTGAGCGAATGCTGTAACGCTTTCAGCAAGTTGAGAATCTGCGCCTGTATCGAAACATCCAAAGCACTGGTCGGCTCATCGCAGACAATCAACTTTGGTCTCATTGCCAGCGCCCTGGCAATACAAATGCGTTGCCGTTGTCCACCGGAGAACTCGTGCGGATAACGTTTTACCGCATCGTCCGAGAGTCCTACTTGTTCCAGTAATTCTGCCACGCGTTGTTCACGCTGCGCTTTGGAAAAGATATTCTGTGCACGCAAACCCTCTTCCACAATACTTCCCACCCGCAATCTGGGATTCATCGAGGCCATCGGATCCTGGAAAATGATCTGCATCTCCGCACGCTTGCGGCGCAGCGCTTTCCCCTTCAACCGGGTTAACTCCTCGGATTCAAACAGCACCCGACCGCTAGTCGGACGAATCAGCTGGAGAATACCTTTACCGGTCGTAGTCTTGCCGCAACCCGACTCTCCCACGATCGCCAGGGTACGTCCCTTTGTTAAAGTTAAGTCAATCCCGTCGACAGCACGGAGATGACCGACCACCCGCCGCATAACTCCCTTGTATATCGGGAAATGGACTTCGAGGCCTTCAACAACCAGCATTTCTTCATGGGTGGAATTCAGTGAAGTATGTCGATCCACCTTGATTTGTTTCTGCTTGGGAACAGCTTCGGAATTGTCCCCATAGAGTAGACACCGCACACCAGATTCACTATCAAGGTTGTACCATTGTGGGATCGTCTGGTTGCAGCGCCCGTGACCCAAATCGCATCGATCCATGAAACGACAACCGGTAAAAAGGGTATCCAAAGGGGGCACCGCACCCTTGATGACAGCCAGTTTCTCATCACGCCGCCGACTGTCGGGCAGAGATTCCAAGAGCATCCGGCTGTAAGGATGCCTCGGTCCACGAAAAAAGCCTCTGACACTAGCCGTCTCTACAATCTGACCTGCATACATTACTGCGAGACGATCTGCTGTCTCTGCCACCACCCCTAAATCGTGGGTAATGAGCAGGATTGCCATACCCGTCTCACGCTGCAAATCTTTCAACAATTTGAGCACCTGTGCCTGGATAGTCACATCCAGAGCCGTGGTCGGTTCATCTGCAACCAGCAACCGGGGCCGTCCTGCAAGTGCCATGGCAATCATGATCCGTTGCTTCATACCACCGGATAGTTGATGGGGATAAGCCTTTACGCGTTTTTCCGGATCCGGAATGCCCACAGCTGAAAGTAACTCGACAACCCGCTTTTCCACCCCCTCCTGCGGTTTGTCATGCAGGCGTACTGCCTCGGCGATCTGCGCCCCGACGCTAAGAACGGGATTAAGAGAGGTCATCGGCTCCTGAAAGATCATGCCCATGCTGCCACCGCGTATTCGGCGTATCTCATGATCAGGAAGTTTGCAGAGGTCCCGCCCTTCGAACTCAATCTTGCCCTGCGCCACCGTACCGCCGGGCGGCAGCAATCCCATCAGCGCCAGTGCCGTCATCGATTTACCGCAACCCGACTCTCCCAAAAGGGCGGCTGTCTCGCCCTGAGCAATATTCAGATCAAGATCATCAACCACGCTGAAGGGCTGACCTGCCCTTTTCAGCTGGATATTGAGTCCCGAAACCCTGAGTAGTCGATCGTTCAATGGTTTACTTTTATACCCGCCTGTCCTAGAGCCTTGATTGGCGCTTTTTCAGCTACAACAGGAATATTGGATTAGTGTTAACAGGCCCTAGCAATCAAACCGGCACCCGGGGTACCGCAGCTATCAACTGTTTGGTATAGGCATGTGCCGGTCGGTTAACGATATCCTCTGTCCTGCCCTGCTCTATGATCTGTCCCTGATACATCACCGCCGTCTGGTCGCTGACATACTCTACAACACCGATGTTATGGGTAATAAAAAGCAGTGTCAGACCACGTTGTCTACGCAGTTCCAGCAGCATGCGAAGAATCTCAGCCTGCACCGAGACATCGAGCGCACTGGTAATCTCATCACAGACAATAAACGAGGGATCGAGAGAGAGTGCGCGGGCAATGCCGATCCTTTGTCGTTGCCCACCTGAGAACTCATGGGGATAACGCCATAGGGCATCCTCTTCCATCTGCACCTGCGCCAGTAGGTCACGTGCGATTTCGAGGCGTTCCTCCTGGCTCTCACCAATACCATGTACCTTCATGGGCTCGGTGATAATACCTGCAATGCTCAATCGTGGATTAAGAGAAGAGATCGGGTCCTGAAAAATTATCTGCATGTTGCGACGAAATTGCCGTAGCTGAGATCGCTTCAGGTTCGTTATGTCGGTACCGTCGAAATCAACCTGGCCAGCGGTGGGTTCTGTCAGACGTAAAATCCCGCGGCCCAGAGTGGTCTTGCCGCTGCCAGACTCACCGACCACGGCCAATATCTGTCCCCGGGTAATTTCCAGGTCGACGCCGTCCACCGCACGAACATAGTCCGCTACCCGATGAAACAGACCTTTGCGCACTGGAAAATGGATCTCTAACTGTCGTAAACGGATGAGTGGTGACTCTCCCTCAATCTCCTCATGCTTCTCGGTGCGAGCCAAATTCTCAGGCAGTGCCGCAATCAGTGCCTGCGTATAGGTATGCCCGGGACGGTGAATGATCTGATCCGTTTCACCGACTTCAACCAGCTTACCCTGTTGCATAACACCGACTCGGTCCGCTATCTCGGAGACAACGCCAAAGTCATGGGTAATGAAAAGAATCGCCATCCCAGTCCGTTCCTGCAACGCTTTCATCAGTCGCAGGATCTCCCGCTGCACAGTCACATCGAGGGCGGTGGTAGGTTCATCGGCAATCAATAGATCCGGCTCACAGGACATCGCCATAGCAATCATCACCCGTTGTCGCTGACCACCTGATAATTGATGCGGGTAAGTATGCACCCGGGTCTCCGGATCCGGCAGCTGCACTTCATGTAGTGACTGGATGACCCGATCCCAGGCCTCATCCTCACTGAGTTCGGGGAAGTGGAGTTGGACCGCTTCCAGAATCTGCTCGCCGATAGTAAAGACAGGATTCAGAGAGCTCATCGGTTCCTGGAAAATCATGGCGATACGACCGCCACGCACCTGCTGCATCTCACTCTCTTCCAGATCAGTCAAGTCGACCGGCGTCTGGCCATCAACCTGAAAGCGTATCTCGCCATCATGCCGATCCAGATTGGACTGAGGTAATAGCCGCATGATGGAGAGGGCTGTGATCGACTTGCCGCTGCCGGACTCACCCACAAGACAAAAGGTCTCACCCCGATCAATCTCGAAACCGACCTCATCCACAGCCTTAATCGTTCGTGATTGGTGACGAAACCAGGTATGCAGATTTTTCACTTGCAGCAGCATCAGCCTGATTTACTCAGATAAGGGTCGATGGCATCACGCAGCGATTCACCGATGAGGTTATAGGCAAACACCGTGAGGAAGATAGCGCCGCCGGGAAAGGTCGCCATCCACCAATTGAAACTGGAGGACTGTACCGCCTGATTCAACATCTCACCCCAGGAGGGATCATCCACCAGGCCGAGACCGAGAAAGCTGAGGGTTGTCTCGGCAAGGATTGCTGAAGCGACACCGAAACTTGCTGCCACCAATACCGGCCCCATGCCGTTCGGCAGCATATGGCGGAACAGAATTGAGGGTAGAGGCAATCCTGCCGCCTCCGCAGCCTGCACGAAATCCTGTTTGCGCAGGCGCAGGAACTCCGCCCGCACATAGCGCGCATAGCCGGGCCAGCTGGTGATACCGATAATCACCATCATGATGTAAAGACTGCGCCCGAAGAAGGCGACGAAGGTGAGCAGCAGAAAGAGAGTCGGTACAGCTTCAAAGATCTCCACCAGCCGCATCCCCAATATATCCACCACACCGGAGAAGTAACCCATCAACCCACCGATGATAATACCCAGAATCATCGCAATACCTGTGGCGACGAAACCGATACCCAGGGCGATGCGTGAGGCGTGAATCATTCGGCTGAGTACATCCGCACCATTCTGCTCGGTACCGAACCAATGACGGCGGGAATCCTTCGAGAGTGGGGCCTCCAGTCCGGTATCGCCACGCTCCCGCTGATAATCCTTGGGGGAGTAGGGTACCGGTGCATACAATACCCAATCATATCGGCCCTCGGTCTCCGCCACCCTAAACTGTTCGTAAATCACCAGTTTTGGCGGCGCGACAAACGTATAGGCCAACATGGCTGTCACACCAAGGGCAGACAAGAAGATCAACAATTTACGCAACAAGCCGGTTTGCCAGAAGAGCAACGGTAACAGGGTAAGAAAACCGACCAGAAAGAGCACATCGACCGGCTGCAGATAGTCCAATACCGGACTCGACATCATACCTCCCTGGCTCAACAGCAAAGGAAAGCTGCTTGCCAGGAAAGGTGCGAACACACCCATAAGCGCGAGTATCGCCACCCAGAGAAGTCCCAGTCTCGCCCCCCAGCGAACAAAGGTCTGACGCAGAATCCTGCGCCAGTAACTCTGGCGTTGCGGACGACTCTCACTCATAACTCACCCTTGGATCGGCCAGGGCGTAGAAAATATCGGCCAGCAGATAACCCAACAGCGTCAGCAGTCCACCAATCAGGGTGATCGACAAGACCAACTCACGATCCCTTGTCTGTACCGCCTCTACCGCCAGCTTACCCATGCCCTCGATACTAAAAATACTCTCGACGATCACCGAACCAGCGAGCAGACTCGGCAGCAGACTCGCCGCTACCGTAATCAAAGGAAGCAAACTGTTGCGAAAGACGTGTTTCCAGAGTACCGCTGACTCAGCGAGTCCTTTGGCCCTGGCCGTGCGGGCATAATCAGACAGCAGATTCTCCAATACGGAAGTACGGGTCAGCTTGGCGAGACCGGCGAAGCCACCATAGGAGAGACAAGCCACCGGCAGCGCCAAATGCCACAGACGGTCGAATAAAAACCCCTTGAGCCAGCTACCCTGCATCCCATGTATCGATAACAGCGATCCAATCAACAAACCCGTGACAAGAAAGCCAAGCTGACGCAGCAGCCTGTACTCAGTGCCGGCCAGCCAGGCAGCCAGGAGTGCAAATATTGTCGGCGTGAGTATCCATAGCGCCAGGGAGCGTCCTGACTCGGGCATCTGTTGAATCATCGCCAGCCCCAGCCCGAACCAACAAAACCCTAAAAAAAACATACGGCGTCTTTTTCCTGCACTATTCGCCACCACAAGAAACAGCGACATGGCTACGATCACAGCGATAAATAACAGTGCCACATCCCACAGGCTGGACCAGTGGGGCATGAACACCTGATCCGCTACCACCCGATCGCTTAACCCAGCGGTAGGAAACCAGTGCCAATACTGCTCGTTGGCAAAGAAACCGATCAACAACACACCTGCCAGCATGGTAGGCACCGACCAAAGGGCAAGCATGATCATGCCGCTACTGACATCGAAGGAACGCCCCCGCTCAACCGCCGCACGGACGCCCACTAACAAAGCCAACAGATAGACAACAGGGATACTCAACACATTCAGCAGAATGGTGATCGGCACTCTTTCGGCAAGTAGGTCGGTGACAGGACGGCCGTATCGAAAACTTTTTCCCAGATCGGGACCTTTGGTGAAGGAAAAGCCACTCAGCCGATTCTCATCGTCGAAGGTAAAACCGATCGGAGAAGCATTATTCAACCAGCGTAGATATTGCAGATAGGGAGGATCGTCCAAACCATAAAGGCGATTGTAATAGGCTTCGATCTCCTTTTTTGCCTCCGGATCGAGATTCTGTCCTTCCACCAGACTCTGGGCACTGATCCCGCCCGGCGATGAGGCCATCACCACAAACACGACCAGCGTGATGCCTAACAGAGTCGGCAGCATCAACAGCAGGCGTCGTAGCAGATAGGTCAGCATGGGTGCTTACTGGCTGTAGCGCTGCTCATTGGCCGGCACATAGTTCTCCATCGGCACAGCACCCAGATTGAGACCGACCTTGGTATTGACCAGATTGTGGATACGACGATCGATGAATACCAGGCTTTTGCTGCGCTTAAGAAAAGTATAGGGCTGATCATTGAAAAGCTGATCCTCCGCCTTTTGCCAAAGCGGCATGCGTGCTGCCTCATCCACAGTAGCACGGGCTTTTTCAACTAAGCCGTCCAACTTGGGATTGCTGTAGTTGATGAAATTGTTCCCTCCACCCTCGATCTGACTGGTGTGAAACATTTGATAGAGATCGGTCTCCAGGCCACTGCTCCAGCCCAGGGTAATGGCATCAAAATCCCGTTTTTTCATCAAGTCGAGCATCACTGACCATTCAGTGGGTTTCGGCTGCAGCAGCACCCCAGCGCGGGCCAGCATATCCTTCAGAAAAAGCACCATCCGTGCGGTATCCTCGTTACCTTGAAAATAGACCAGCCCGAATTCAAAGGGTGTGCCACTACTATCCTCCAGAATGCCATCCCCATCCCGGTCTTCGTAGCCTGCCTGCTTCAACAGTTCGATACCTTTCGAGAGAGAGTAGTCCCGTGCTGACAGCGCAGGGTCATGTTGTTTACTGCTCGCATTGAAAGGACTGATCGCCACTTCTGCATAACCGAGATAGATCTCATCGACGATGCGTTGACGATCGATCAGATAGGTCATCGCCTGTCTCACCTTGCGTTCTGAGAAGCGAGTGGGCTTGTCGTTCCGCAGCTGGTTCCAACCGATGTAGGAATACCCTGCCACGGGGCTCATGTACTCCCAGTGTTCGGCCTTTTTACTCAAACCCTCATCGTCAACCAACTGTTTATACTCCCGAGGTCGCGACGAGTAAGTATCGATCTCACCGTTACGAAAGGTAGTCAGGCGTGCACTGTCGTTTTCTATCACCCGCCAGATGAGCCGCTCATAGGGGGGTTGTATCGGCCCCCAATAGCGGGGATTGCGGCGCAATTCCACCCCACCCTTATCGGGTGACCAATTCCTGGGATCTTCAAGCCGGTAGGGGCCGGACCCCAATAACAATCCCTTCGACTGGTTGAAGGTATTGGGTTGATCCAGATAGGGCTCATAGAAATGCTTCGGCATGACCTCCATACCGCCAGCCAAAGAGAGTGCATTGAAATAGGGTTCGGCAAACTGGAACTTGACGGTGAGTGGATCCAACGCCTCAACCGATTCAATTTTGGCGTAGTAGGCTCGCTCCCTAGGCGCCTGGATCGCCTCGGTCATGATGAACTTGAAGGTGAATGCCACATCCTCAGCCGTCAAAGGAACACCGTCGGAAAATTGCAGTCCCTCACGGAGTTTGAAGACAAAGGTCAAGCCGTCCTCGCTGACGGTCCAGTCGCTAGCCAGTAACCCCTCCCATTCCAGAGTGTCAGGATTACGAATCAGAAGTGTCTCGAGAATATAACTCTGTACCTGTGAAGCGTAGATATCCTGCGAGATGAATGGCGTTAGCGATTTCAGATTGACGCCGAATGCCTGCACCATCCAGTCGCCCGATGAATAATCAGGCTGCTGTGTCGCCTGATAGGCTCGCTGAAAAGCGGGGGGAACCACATCCGTCTGCTCGCTACCCGCAGTACCAGTCAGGCTCACACCCTGTTCGATACGGGCATCCAGATTCCTCACCTGCACACCGATATCACGAAGGTCACTGGCCTGCTCTCGCATGAGTTGTTCCATGCGTCCCATCTTCTCCCACTGGCGATCGATCATGTACATGGTCAGAACGACGGCAAGGAGCACCGCTCCAAGACCACCAAAGTAGAGAATGTCCCGACCATTGAGTCGCCGCTGCATGAGATATCTCCCTTGTTCCAGGGTTGTTATAGGTTTTGCTTGTGGCCTGATATCAGGTCCTAAGAGTCTATTATGCTTTCAAAGCACTTAAAAGGTGCCTAACCATGAGGAAAGGAACAAACCCGCACTTTTCGCAGATAAGAAATTCCGGTACCTTTGTGCGTTGTTATTTCATGCCGATAAAGGCGGTGTGGTGCTGATTTCCACATTCCATTCGATCACTCCATTAAGGAACCGTTCCATGGGTTTTCTACAAGACAAACGTATTCTCATCGTTGGCATCGCCAGCAACCGCTCCATTGCCTGGGGTGTCGCCGAAGCCATGCATCGCGAAGGCGCTGAATTGGCCCTTACCTATCAGACCGAGAAACTCAAGAAGCGGGTTGATACTGCTGCTGAGAAATTCGGTGCCAAAATCGTCCTGCCTCTGGATGTGAGCAATGATGAACAGATTGCGGAATTGTTCGGGACGCTTGAAAAGGAGTGGGGTCACCTTGACGGCATTGTCCATTCCGTCGGTTTCGCCCCCCGGGACCATCTTGATGGAAGCTACCTCGACAACCTGACCCGTGACGGCTTTGCCCTCGCCCACGACATCAGTGCCTACAGCTTTGCCGCACTGGCCAAGGCGGGACGCCCACTCATGCAGGGCCGAAATGCAGCCCTCATTACCATGAGCTACCTGGGTGCGGTAAGGACCGTGCCTAACTACAACGTTATGGGGGTGGCCAAGGCGAGCCTGGAGGCCAATGTTCGCTATATCGCAGACTCACTGGGGCCTGAAGGCATCCGTGTAAACGGCATCTCCGCCGGACCGATTCGTACACTGGCCGCATCCGGCATCAAGGATTTTAAGAGTATGCTGGATGAGGCGGAACAGAAGAACCCGATGCGACGCAATGTGACGATACAGGAAGTCGGTAATACTGCAGCCTTTCTCTGTTCCGATCTTGCCTCAGGCATCACCGGCGACATCGTCTATGTCGATTCCGGCTATCACATCGTTGGGATGGTGTAGCCAACGGAATAATCCATCTACTAAGGAATGCGAATCAATGCAAATAGCCGTCATTGGCGCCAAGGCATTGCAGCAAACACACTATCGGTTCTAAGGTGCGGCTCTACCGCACCTCAGAACCTGTTATTACTCACTGAATTTTCGCTGCTGAAGAGACATCTGTCTCTTATGGTGAGCCCAACCACTCAGTAGATACCACTTTGTTCCCTCTTAACACCGGCAACTTCAAAGCTGGTGTCAAACCAGGGCAGCAGCTTGAGTTTATTCGCTCGTCGGTCTCAGCAGGATCTCGATGTCTGCCCGAGATTCCAGATCAGTCAGCAGCTCCTCATAGAGACCGCGCTGCAACCCCCTGCGAAGACTCTGTGCCTGTAGGTCCACACCCTTGTCATCTACCTCTCCCTCTTTGACAGCATGCAGACTGTAAACAGCATGATCACCATTGGCCAATCTGACGACGCCCGGTTTGACCTCTCCCTCACCCGGTTTTTCACTGCTAAAAACCGCTCCATTTAACTCAAAGGGTACGGATCGGTCATTGCGGCCTATCGTCACGGGACCAGTCACTTCATGGGCATCAGCCACTTGCTGAAGGGAGGCACCAGCAAGCATCTCAGCTTTACGTTTCTCAGCTTCGGCCTCTGCTTGAGATTCAGCATTTTGTTGGCGCAAAATCTCTACGATGCGATCCCTAACCTCGCTCAACGGTTGTGTCGAGGCTTCCTCATGTTCAACCACTCTCAGCACAACGGAACTCTCGCCATCGATCTCAATCAGCTCACTGTTGTTGCCCTCTTGCAACACATCTTCATTGAATGCACCGGCAAGCACCTTGGGCGCTGCCAAGACACCTTCGCCCTTATCCCGAGTGACCCATTCACTCTGCTCAACGACCAATCCCAGGGCATCGGCTGCGGGTTCAAGACTGGTAGGATCTTCATAGCTCAGATCAGCTAACTGCTGAGCCATTTCGAAATAGAGACGCTCACCTTCTTCCTTCCGATACTCCCGTTCGACTTCAGCTTTTGCATCCTCAAATGGTTTGACATCACCCGCTTTAATCTCATTGACCTTAATCAGATGGAAGCCAAAACTGCTGCGTACCGGTTCGCTGATCTGATCCTTTTGAAGGGAGAATGCCGCTGCCTCAAACGCAGGATCCATCACACCCTTACCAAAGAATCCCAGATCTCCCCCTTCTGCGGCGGAACCTGGATCTTGTGAGTGGGTCATTGCCAGCTCAGAAAAATCCTCACCCTGCGCAATGCGTTCGGCCAACGCCTCGATTTTTTGTTTTGCTTCCGCAACAGCAGATGCTTCCGCATCTTTCTGCGCCAGTATCAGGATATGACTGGCTCTTCGTTGTTCTGGCAAACCGAATTTTTCCTGATTGTCTTCATAGTAGGCCCGCAACACCTCATCATCGACATCGACCGTAGCACCAGCACGCTTCACATCGAGAAAGAGATAATCCAGCCTGACCCGCTCAGGAACAATAAACGCTGTTTCATTGGCTTCGTAATAAGTCGAGATCTGCTTATCTGAAACACCGCCGTCGAGTAAAAATTCATCAGCAGGCACCACGAAATAGGAAACCTCTCTTTGCTGGTTCATCAGGCGCAGTGACGCCGCTTTCTCATACTCGGTGACAAAGGTACCTGCTTCGACTGCCTGAGCGAGTTGCTGCGATAACAGAAGGCGCCTGACTCGCTCCATAAAACCCGCTGGAGTCAATCCTTGCAGACGTACGGCTCGCTCAAAGGTCTGTTGATCAAATTTCCCCTCTTTCTGAAAGGCTTCCATACCAAGCAAAGCTGCCTGAACAGTTGCATCACTCACCCGCAATCCCATGTCGTGGGAGACCTGTTGAATCAACTCGTCACGCACCATACGGTCCAGCACCTCGGTACGCACACGGTTGTCGTCGAACAGTTCGGGGCGATAGGCCGCACCCAACTGCTCACGCAACTGCTGACGGAAACGTTGGAATTGGGTATCCAGCGCACGTTCGGTGATCTCATTCCCGTTAACCGTGGCTGCCACAGGCTCTGATCCTACGCCCATGTATTCCTGTATACCCCAGAGGGCAAAAGGCACACTGATCAGGATCACGATACCGTAAGCAATCCAACCTTGGGCCTTGTCTCTGATATTCTGAAGCATGATGATCGACTCGTAATTATTTTCTGTCTTACAAACAAAAACGGGGTATCTGTGACGATACCCCGTTTCAGCTTTCGAATTGGCGGAGCGGACGGGACTCGAACCCGCGACCCCCGGCGTGACAGGCCGGTATTCTAACCAACTGAACTACCGCTCCGGATTGGTGGGTGCTGCAGGGATCGAACCTGCGACCCTCGCCTTGTAAGGGCGATGCTCTCCCAGCTGAGCTAAGCACCCCACAGAAGGCGCGCTAGTTTACGGCATCCTTCAATGCTTTACCAGCTTTGAATGACGGGATTTTGGAGGCTTTGATTTTGATGGTTTCTCCAGTCTGAGGATTGCGGCCGTCACGGGCTGCACGTGCCTTTACAGAGAAGGTACCAAAACCAACCAGGGAGAGCGTATCGCCTTTTTTCATGGCTTCCGTGATCGCATCTACCATTCCGTCCAGAGCGCGCCCAGCGGCCGCCTTGGAAATATCCGCAGAATCTGCCATTGCCTCAATCAGTTCGGCTTTGTTCATTAATCATTTTCCCCTTGTGATGGTCTTGGCGGAATTTACCGCCATAAGATGTGTTATCTATGTGCCCTCAGAACAGGGCAAGAAACGCCAGAATTTATACCGGCTGCCTGATACCCTGTCAAGCGACGTCAATCAACGAAACCCAGTAATGGCCTGTGTTGTGACGCAGCTAATGCTTTGTTGGTGCCGCTCTTTTCTTGACTTTTTCAGTATCCTTTTTGTCACTGTCACTGCTGACGTTGTCGGTCGGTTTCGTGCCCTTTGGGGTCGGTGTCTGCTGCAGCGCAATCTGCAATACTTCATCGATCCAGCGGACCGGACGAATATCCAGATGCTGCTTGATATTCTTTGGAATATCAACCAGATCACGCTCATTCTCTTCAGGAATAATGACCGTTGCAATACCACCACGATGCGCTGCCAATAGCTTCTCTTTGAGCCCACCGATGGGTAAAACTTCACCACGCAGAGTGATCTCACCAGTCATCGCCACGTCTGCTTTGACAGGTATCCGGGTCAGCGCTGAGACCAATGATGTACACATACCAACACCTGCGCTTGGCCCATCTTTTGGGGTAGCCCCCTCAGGCACATGAATGTGAACATCGCATTTTTGGTGGAAATCCTCATCCAGGCCCAATGAGTCTGCGCGACTCCTGACCACGGTCATGGCCGCCTGAATCGACTCCTGCATCACCTCACCCAACTGGCCGGTATGGCTGAGGCGCCCCTTACCGGGCATCAGTGCCGCTTCGATGCGTAGTAATTCACCACCCACTTCGGTCCAGGCAAGGCCGGTTACCTGGCCCACTTGATCATGTTCATCTGCACGCCCGTAACGGAAACGCTTGACGCCTAAATACTCTTCCAGGCGTTTAGGCGTGACAGTAATCGTACCTTTTGGTGTTTTCAGCAGTATCTCTTTAACGACCTTACGGCAGACCTTGGCGATCTCACGCTCCAGATTACGCACACCTGCCTCACGGGTGTAGTAACGGACGATATCGCGGATGGCGGATTCACGAATATTCAGTTCGTCAGGCTTAAGCCCGTTATTCTCCATTTGTTTCGGCACCAGATAGCGCTCAGCAATATTGACCTTCTCATCCTCTGTGTAGCCGGAGAGCCTGATCACTTCCATACGATCCAGTAATGGCGGTGGGATATTCAGCGTGTTAGCGGTAGCTACGAACATGACCTCAGAGAGATCGAAATCCACCTCAAGATAGTGGTCATTGAAAGTGTGATTCTGCTCAGGATCAAGCACCTCAAGCAGCGCTGAAGCAGGATCGCCACGGAAATCCATGGCCATCTTGTCGATCTCATCAAGCAGAAACAGCGGATTGCGTGTCTTCACCTTGCTGAGATTATTGATGATCTTGCCGGGCAGTGCACCGATATAGGTACGCCGGTGACCACGAATTTCCGCTTCGTCACGCACGCCACCCAGTGCCATACGGGTAAACTTACGATTGGTTGCACGTGCAATGGACTGCCCCAAAGAGGTCTTACCCACACCGGGAGGGCCGACCAGGCAGAGAATGGGGCCCTTGAGCTTGCGAACCCGCTGCTGGACCGCCAGGTACTCCAGAATGCGTTCCTTGACCTTCACCAGGCCGTAGTGATCCTCGTCCAGCACTGCTTCGGCACCGGCAAGCTCGTTACGTATTTTGGTGCGCTTTTTCCAGGGTAAGCCGACCAGGGTATCGATATAGTTTCGAACCACTGTTGCCTCGGCCGACATGGGAGACATCAGTTTCAGTTTATTCAGCTCATTGGTGGCCTTGCCCTTGGCCTCCTTGGTCATGCCCGCCGTCTCGATCTTTTTGGTCAGCTCTTCGATCTCGTTCGGCGCGTCATCCATATCCCCCAGTTCCTTCTGGATCGCCTTCATCTGCTCATTGAGATAGTACTCCCGCTGATTCTTCTCCATCTGGCGTTTAACCCGACCGCGAATCCGTTTCTCCATTTGAAGAATGTCGTTTTCACCTTCCATCAGACCCATCAGATGCTCGAGACGCTCACGTACGTTGGGCATCTCCAACACGTGCTGCTTTTCATCCAGCTTCAGGGACATATGTGCCGCGATGGTATCCGCCAAGCGGCTGGGATCATCAATACTGGAAAGTGAGGTAAGTACCTCCGGTGGGACCTTCTTGTTCAGTTTGACATACTGGTCGAAGAGGTTGGTGGCAGAGCGCATGAGCACTTCTGTCTCACGGCCGTCGAGGTCGAGTGTGTCGCCCAAGCTCTCGAGTCTGGCGGTAAAGTATTCATCGATTTCGAGAAATTCAGTAATTCTGGCTCTCTCACCACCCTCAACCAGCACCTTCACCGTACCGTCAGGGAGTTTCAACAGCTGCAGAATATTGGCCAGCGTACCGATGGCGTACATGTCACTGACATCGGGGTCGTCCACATCTGCGCTCTTCTGCGCCGCCAACAGAATCTGCTTATTGCTCTGCATTGCCGCATCGAGTGCCTGGATGGATTTCTCCCTACCCACGAACAGCGGTATCACCATATGCGGATAGACCACCACATCGCGCAGCGGCAAAACCGGCACCGTGTTCATCGGATCTACCATCTTGCCGGATTTTTCAATTTCTTGGCCCATAAAATGTCCTCACATTGGCAGCATAACTGCTCGACTCTTATAACCGCAGGGATGACAACGTCAGTCCAGGGAGCTGGTCAGGATAGGTCGGTAAAAATATAACCCGGCCTGAATAGAGACCGGGTTTGAAAAGTACATGGGGATTGTGGCTGAGAGATTCAATGGCAGAAGCGAAAAATCTCTGGGACTGAGAGGCAATCCAACATCAGTCAGAGGCAGCAAGCTGCTTATCGTTGTGCTCATAAATCATTAATGGATCGCTCTCACCGGCAATCACCGCTTCATCTACCACCACTTTGGCCACCTCATCCATTGAAGGAAGGTCATACATGGTATCCAGCAGCACCTGTTCTAAGATAGTTCTTAGACCCCGGGCGCCGGTCTTACGCTGCATGGCCTTACGGGCGATAGCACGTAGGGCGTCTTCACGGATCTCCAACTCACACCCTTCCATCTCGAAGAGACGTCCATACTGCTTGGTCAAGGCGTTCTTGGGTTCTGTGAGGATCTGCACCAGAGAGTCTTCGTCCAACTCCTGCAGCGTGGCAACCACCGGCAGACGACCGACAAATTCAGGAATGAGTCCGTATTTGATCAGATCTTCCGGTTCCACATCGACGATAATCTCACCCACGGAACGGCTTTCATCCTTGCTCTTCACTTCGGCAGAGAAACCAATTCCACCTTTTTCGGAACGGTCCTTGATGACCTTTTCAAGCCCCGCGAAGGCGCCGCCCACAATAAAAAGGATATTGGAGGTATTGACCTGCAGAAACTCCTGCTGGGGGTGCTTGCGACCGCCCTGGGGTGGTACTGAAGCCACCGTGCCCTCAATCAGTTTCAGCAGTGCCTGCTGCACACCTTCACCGGAGACATCCCGGGTGATTGAAGGGTTATCGGATTTGCGCGAAATCTTGTCGATCTCATCGATGTAGACGATGCCGGTCTGCGCCTTCTCCACATCGTAATCGCATTTCTGCAGCAGTTTCTGAATGATGTTCTCAACATCCTCACCCACATAACCCGCTTCCGTGAGTGTGGTAGCGTCAGCGATGGTAAAAGGCACGTTCAGCAGCCTGGCCAGTGTTTCCGCCAGCAGGGTCTTACCGGAACCGGTGGGGCCGATCAGCAGAATGTTCGATTTGGCCAACTCGATATCGCTATCCTTACCGATACTGTCCAATCGCTTGTAGTGGTTGTAAACCGCCACAGAAAGCACTTTCTTGGCACGTTGCTGACCGATCACATACTGATCGAGGGTTTTCTTGATCTCTTGGGGCTTGGGCAGGCGGCTGATGCTCTCTTCGCCAGTATCCTGCATCTCTTCACGGATAATGTCATTGCAGAGCTCGACGCACTCGTCGCAGATAAAGACGGAGGGGCCGGCAATCAGCTTGCGGACTTCGTGCTGGCTTTTCCCGCAGAAGGAGCAATACAGCAGCTTGCCGTCATCACCCTTACCGTTTTTGTCGCTGCCCATATCTCACTCCTTCCGGTCGAAAAAGATCGACCACTCTAACTCAATCATATCCAACTGCGTGCTGATGGCAAGGATGTTTTCTCCAAAGCCTGACTGGAGTATCAGGTCAGTGCCAAGGGTCTTCAACCGCTTACCAATACTGGTTATTCCTCTTTATCGGCCGATCTGTCAGTTAATACACTATCTATCAGACCATATTCTGCGGCTGCTTCTCCACCCATGAAGTTATCCCGTTCCGTATCCACCGCTATCGTCTCCAGCGGCTGGCCCGTGTGGTAGGAGAGAATCGTATTCAGGCGTTCACGCAAGAGGAGAATCTCCTTCGCATGAATCTCAATATCGGTGGCCTGACCCTGAAACCCCCCCATCGGCTGATGGATCATCATACGGGAGTTGGGCAGGCAATGACGTTTGCCCTTGGCGCCACCAGCCAACAGTAGCGCACCCATACTCGCCGCCTGTCCGACACACATGGTGCTGACATCCGGGCGGATGAACTGCATGGTATCGTAGATCGAGAGACCCGCGGTCACAGAGCCGCCCGGCGAGTTGATATAGATATGGATGTCCTTATCGGGGTTCTCCGACTCCAGAAACAGCAATTGCGCTACCACCAGGTTGGCCATGTGGTCCTCGACCGGTCCGACCAGGAAGATGACACGCTCCTTGAGTAGTCTGGAATAGATATCGAAAGAGCGCTCACCACGAGCCGTCTGTTCGATAACGATAGGAACCAGACCGAGATTCTGCGCATCCTGCGCGCCTGTCGCGAATTGTTGACTCATAACTGCTCTTTTCCTCGAAGCGTTCAGCCTTCCGACGTCAGTGCCGCAAAGGTTGTCGGTTCATCAGTGACTTCTGTCTGCTCAAGTACCCAGTCAACGACCTGGTCCTCAAGCACCACGTTCTGTACGGTGGCCAACTGTTCCTGATTGCCGTAGTAGTATTTGACCACCTCTTCCGGCTGTTCATAACTGCTGGCGAACTCCTCGATGGTCTGCCGCACACGATCCTCATCGATCTGTATGCTGTTTTGCTTGATGATCTCTCCGATCACAAGTCCCAGAGTCACCCGCCGTTTGGCCTGCTCCTCAAACATATCACGGGGCAGTTCCAGGGAACCAGCACCCTGTCCCAGACGCTCCTTGGTCTGGTTGCGCAGCGCATCGATCTCTTCCTCTACCAAAGCCTTGGGAACGTCGATCTGATTCTTCTCATAGATCAGATCCATCGCCTGGCTCTTGATTTTAGCTTGCACGCGTTGTGCCAACTCCCGCTGCATATTCTCACGGATATCGACTTTCAGCTTATCCACTCCCTCTGCCGAACCAAACTCCTTGGCAAAGGCGTCGTCAACTTCCGGCAGGGCCTCTTCGGCAACCTCGCTGACCTGCACCTCGAACGTTACCGGCTTACCGGCAAGATCTTCCACCTGGTAATTTTCGGGGAATTTCAACTCGATTGTTCGTTTGTCCTCTTTGATCATACCCACCAAAGCATCTTCGAAACCTTCGATCATGCGCTTGGAACCCAGTACCAACGGAACATCTTCTGCGCTACCGCCTTCGAAGGCTTCACCATCAACGGTACCGCTGAAGCTGATCTTGACCTGATCACCCTCTGCGGCAGAACGTTCCACCACATTCCAGGTTGCGCGCTGCTTGCGCAGCTTTTCGATCATGTCATCGATATCCTGATCGATCACTTCGGCAACAGGGCGGCTGATCTTCCCTTCCAGCTTGGCAGGCTCTATCTCAGGCATCACTTCCAGTGTTGCTATATAACCGAAAAGACCCTCTTCATTCGCCGCTTTAGGCTCAATTTTTGGCATACCTGCGGGTGAGAGCTTCTCCTGCTGGATAGCTTCCTGGTAACTGCTTTCAATCAATTGGCCATAGACCTCCTGAAGGACCTGACCGCCATAGTTGCGACGCAAAATATTCATTGGCACCTTGCCGGGTCGGAAACCATCCAGTTTGGCGGTCCGGCCAATCTGCTGCAGGCGTTTATTGACTTCCGCCTCGACCTGCTCAGCAGGTAAATCGACCATCAAACGACGCTCAAGCCCTTCACCCGATTCCACCGAAACTTGCATGTATCTTCTCCTGACAGCCTGTTCTGCCACTAACTATTTGTTTGAAAACAGGTAATTAATCCGATATCACCGGCTTATGCCGGTTGAAAAATGGTGCGAAAGGAGAGACTCGAACTCTCACGGGTTGCCCCACAGGAACCTAAATCCAGCGCGTCTACCAATTCCGCCACTTTCGCATGTCAATCGACCTGGCTTGAGACATGTGCCTGGCCGCAAACGGCGCATTATAACTGCGATTTCTCCCTGGCTCCACGCCAATCGCTCTCTATTCTCCTCAATATCGCAGAAACCATTCAGCCAACCTCGACCCGATCAACTCGTTGGAAACCTCGCGGCAACTTGTTTCCGCGGCGACCACGCTCTCCCTGGTAGCTATCGAGATCGGCGGGTTTCAGTACGATATAACGTTTTCCCGCGTGTGCCGTCAGGCTCTGTCCCAGGGGTATGACCGCCAGGGCGACCACAAACTCCGCTCTCTCTGCAACACGCTTGGCAGGGATGCCGATAATTTTATTCCCTTTGCCTCGTGCCAACTCAGGCAGCTCCAGTAAAGGAAATACCAACATACGGCCCTCATTCGTGATGGCCGCGACCCGGTCGCTGGCAGCGTCGCTCACGGGTACGGGAGGCAGCACCTTGGCGCCTTTAGGCAGGGAGAGTAAGGCCTTACCTGACTTGTTCTTGGCAAACATGCCCGTGACCCGCGTCCTGAAGCCATACCCCGCATCCGAGGCCAGGAGATATTCACCCTTGGTCTCACCGCCCAACACAGCACAAAACACGGCGCCATTGGCTGGAGAAAGCCGACCGGTCAGAGGTTCCCCCTGGCTGCGTGCCGACGGCAACGTGCCGGCCTGCAGTGAATAACTGCGGCCATTGGAATCGATAAACACCGCCTGCTGGTTGCTTCGCAGTCGTGCCGCTGCCAAAAAGCCGTCACCTGCTTTGTAGTTGAGCCCGGCAGGGTCAATTTCGTGACCCTTGGCGGCACGGGCCCATCCCTTCTCCGAAAGCACAACCGTCACCGGCTCGCTGGGGGTCAGGTCGGTTTCCGCCAAAGCTTCGGCTGGCGGTTGCTCTGTGATGGGAGATCGCCGTTCGTCACCAAACTGCTCTGCATCTGCCTCGATCTCTTTACGAATCAGGGTACGCAGGCGCTGCTTGGAGCCCAGGGTCTTCTCAAGCCACTGACGCTCCTTTTCCAATTCCGCCTGCTCACCACGGATCTTCATCTCCTCCAGTTTGGCCAGATGCCGCAGACGCAGGTTGAGGATCGCCTCGGCCTGGATCTCGGAGAGAGAGAAACGCTTTATCAACTCTGCCTTCGGATCATCCTCATAGCGGATGATGGCAATCACCTCATCGATATTGAGGAAGGCGATCATCAGACCCTGCAGGATATGCAGCCGTTCGTTGACTTGGTCGAGTCGGTACTGCAGACGCCGGCGTACCGTTTCCGTGCGGAATTGGAGCCACTCTTTCAGCAAAGTGCGCAGATCCTTGACCGCTGGGCGGCCGTTGGTACCGATCAGGTTGATATTGACCCGGTAGGTCCGTTCCAGATCGGTGGAAGCGAAGAGATGGGACATCAACCGCTCCACATCGACCCGGTTGGAACGGGGTACGATCACCAGACGGGTAGGATTCTCATGGTCCGACTCATCCCGCAAATCCTCAACCATGGGGAGCTTTTTCGCCTGCATCTGAGCCGCGATCTGCTCCAGGATCTTGGCACCGGAGACCTGGTGCGGTAAAGCGGTAACGATAATGTCGCCGTTCTCCCGCTCGTAGACCGCACGCATACGGATCGAACCGTTCCCCGACTCATAGAGTTTGTGCAGATCCTGGACCGGCGTAATGATCTCCGCCTCGGTGGGATAGTCAGGGCCCTGGATATAGGTCATCAGCTCAGGCGTTGTGGCCTTGGGCGACTCCAGTAGATGGACACAGGCCGCAGCGACCTCCTGCAGATTGTGTGGCGGTATATCGGTCGCCATGCCCACCGCAATACCCGAGGTGCCGTTCAACAACACGTTGGGCAGTCTCGCCGGCAG
Organism: Candidatus Thiodiazotropha sp. (ex Monitilora ramsayi); assembly: GCA_025655575.1. Taxonomy (GTDB): domain Bacteria; phylum Pseudomonadota; class Gammaproteobacteria; order Chromatiales; family Chromatiaceae; genus Thiodiazotropha. Next base: position 80,511 of record JAHXIP010000002.1, read on the forward strand.
AATGGAGGGCTCTTTCAGGGTGCCGTCAAAATTAGGCTCCCAATCCACTGTACCCTGCCCCAGCTCAGACAACAGGACTTGCGCGTAAGGCGTCAACCTAGACTCGGTGTAGCGCATGGCCGCGAAGGATTTGGGATCGTCCGGCGAACCCCAGTTACCCTGACCGTCCACCAGCGGGTAGCGATAGGAGAAGTTCTGCGCCATCAACACCATCGCTTCGTAACAGGCGCTGTCCCCGTGGGGATGAAATTTACCCAGTACATCACCCACCGTACGGGCCGACTTCTTGTACTTGGCGCTGGCGCTCAGTCCCAGCTCCGACATGGCGTAGACAATGCGTCGCTGAACAGGCTTCAGGCCATCGCCGATATGCGGCAGGGCGCGGTCCAGGATGACATACATGGAATAGTCCAGGTAGGCCTTCTCGGTGAACTCGCTGAGGGGAACCTGTTCGATACCCTCAAGACTGTGATCAATGTTGTCGCTCATGACATTCGCTGACGGCTGCGATGAAAAAATGATGGCAGATGATACGGAATGCGGCCCTCGGAGGGAATCTCCGATTGTGCATAGGAAGATCGAGTTCTATTAAAAGCCTCAGAAGAGATGAATTGATTTTCTTTTGACGACCAATGCCACCAGGCTCAGAAGAGCGCCTGAATAAAGCAGCGGCACAACCCAGACAGAGACCGGAAGCGCCTGCAGCCAGCCCACCAAAAGAGAAAGACCGAGGACTAATCCAGCGGCACCAGCCAACCACAACCAAACGAAAAGTATCCTCGCCAAACCGATAGCCGATCCATAACTGACCGTTAGCATGCCTTTGATAGTGATAATGATCATGCCCCAGACCAGCACCAAAAACAGCAGGTAGACAACACCAGGCGTGGCGCCGAGCAGAGCAGCCGCATGAAAGGCAAGCTGCGAGGCCATTATCATAAAGAACAGAGAGGCAGTGCGCACATAACCCATGGCGGTCACTCTCAAAGCATTGGGCAGAAATGCGAATAGTGGTCCCAGCAATATTGAGGGCAGGATGGCAAACAGCAGGTTATACAGCGGCCAGCCAAGCAGATCATCACCCGACAGACTCATCTGCAAAACCATAGCTAGCAAGCTAACAGCGCCAGCAAAGGTGAAGAGTCTCAGTGGTAATGCGGAAAGCCAGTGCCAGAGCATCCACTGACCGGCTCTCTTCACGTTCGCTGATGATGGAATGGTAATGCACATGGTGATGATTGAGCGGCAGACAAGCGTAAGATTCTGCTGCTCTGCCCTCCCTCTGGCCATGATTTCCGTCAATGGTCCATGATCGCCCAAGTACAGCGACAACAACAGAAAGCCCAACACCGATGTGACTCCACAGCGAATTTGCTATCGGTCGAACCTGGGATTCCATTAGAATCATCCGGCATACAACCGAACCAGTAATCACAGGAATCCACATGAGCACAACCCACTCGACCCCTCAGGATGCGGAAGACGCCTATTACGACGCTATTGATGAGCGGAACATCGAAGCCATGATGTCTGTCTGGGAGGAGAGTGAAGAGGTGCTATGCCTGCTCCCCATGATGCCGGCTCAACGGGGCAAAGCTGCCATCAGAACGATCTGGGAACCCTTTCTGCAGGGTGACATGGCGCTGGAGATTGAAATCAAACATCTCAGCTGGATCGAATCCGGTGAACTTGCCATTCATCTGGTTGAAGAGAACGTCAAGGTACCGGGACAAAGCGAACCCCAGCCCGTGTATGCGACCAATATTTTTCGCCAAGGACCAGCCGGGTGGTACTTGATCATGCATCAGAACTCACCAACGCCCCCACCACCCGGCTTACAGATGCCGGAGATGCCTTGACCATGGAGAACCACAAACTCGTCCTGCCGCAGCATCTCAACCACTACGGCTATCTGTTTGGTGGAAATCTGCTGAAATGGGTGGATGAGTACGCCTGGATTGCCGCTGTCCGCGAATACCCCGGTCGCCGCTTCGTCACCATCGGTATGAACCGTGTGGAGTTTCACCGCAGTGTCCGTGAGGGTGCGATTCTGCGTTTCGACATTCAACAGGGTAGAAAGGGTCACACATCGGTGCAATACGAGGCTAATGTTTTTTCTGAGGACCCGACTACCGGCAGAGAAGAGAGCATCTTTACCACCAGCATCACCTACGTCTGTCTGGATGATCAAGGTAGAAAAGAGCCTATTTAAACCTTCTCATGTAGGGTGCGGGAGAACCGCACCCTACAATTGAGACATCGATTCTTCAGATTTCCCTTATAAATAGCCGTCTGTCAGTGTCAGCATAAAATTAACCAGATCGGTGCGATCCTGATCCGATAAATTCAAACCGACAAAAGTACCCGCATTCATTTCAGCCGCAATATTGGGATCATTCACTTCAGGAGTAATGAACTCATTGGCCACCTGGATATCGTAATGCAGGACCACTTCTTCCAATGTTGTATAGACACCGTTATGCATATAGGGTGCGGTCAATTCCACGTTGCGCAGTGTGGGTGTTTTGAATTTACCCCGCTCTGCTGCCTGGTCTGCGGGATCGATTGCAGCACTTGCTCCCAGACCCTGATCCACAAAGCCGGGGTTAGCAATATTTGCCGGGTTATCCGGATTGCTTGGTGTACCGATATTGTAGTAGCGGAAGTTGGTGAAGAGTGATTCCCTAGGCGTAGTGCCTATCGTGTGGCAATTGGCACACTTAGCCACACTGGCATCCTCGAACAATTCCTTACCACGCCGCTCTGAGGCCGTCAGGGTGTAAGTCCCTTTCAGATGGGCATCAAACTTCGAGGTAAATGGATTCATCTCGTCTGATTCCTCAAAGGCGGCGATGGCCGTGGCTATATTGTTATAGGCCGTGGTGACATCGCTAAAGGCATTGGCGCCGAATACGGTAATGAAGTCTGCGGAGTAGGCGGCATTCTGCACCTTGGCAACCACTTCAGCCTCATTGGCGTTATTCATCTCCACCGGATTAAGAAAAGGCCCCTTGGCCTGTTCGATCAAAGTGGCGGCGCGACCATCGAGAAACTGTCCACCCTGATATTTTGAATTGGTCTCCGGTGTCTGATCCGCTGCGGCCACCACACCAAACTGAGGGGAAAAGGAAGCATAGGCAGCAGTCGGCGCATTGCGGTCGCCAAAGTCACCCGTTACCGAGCCTTCAGAGACAGGCGCACTGGCAGTCACCCGCGGATCGGCAAAACCAGTCGCAGGATCATGGCAGCTTGCGCAGGATTGATTACCCTGGTTGGATAAATCGGTATCGAAAAACAGCTTTCTACCGAGTTCGACCATGGTGACACCCCCACCTCCGGTAGTCGTGCCAGGTGTGTCACCACCGCCGCCACCACAGGATGCAGTCATCACCGTTGCCAGAACCACTGCACCTAAACTACTCAATCTCATCATAATCCACCTCAGCTAATGACAGTTCCCTGTTTTGCTCGACAGGTTTAATCATCCGCAGATGATTGGGAATCTGATTTTGACCAAGTAACTGTGAGTAGAGAATATTTCCCCACAAAGAATGAGTGATTCATCACAAATCCTGATGCATTTAATTATTCTTACCCGCTATTTTCAGTTCATTCGCTGAAACAAGATGGGGTATTGGTATTACCCGTAAAAATATTCTGTTGGGTATACAGACTTAGAGGTCCAGTCCAGACGCGGACTTTTCCACAGAAAAATCCATGACTGTTTGTGAGTAGAAGTAATGAGTGATAACTGCGGTGGATGCTACCATGCGGACATCAACACCCACTGGAACGGAAAACTAAATCAAAAAGATGCTAACCGAAAAGTCTTAGTCGTCCTTTCCATCCGATAGGGATGCCTTGCGGAAAACAGGAAGATCCGGCCCCTTCTCCTCCTCAAGTTCAACTTTTTCTATTTTGTCGAAACGGCTGCTGATCTTACGTGCAGAGATGTTCACGTCACTGACATCCTGATGAGCCTGACCGATGTGCTTGGCCAGGTTGTCCATGCGATTTTTGAATCGACCGAAATCTTTGGAAAGGGCACGCAGGTGATCCTGAATGATATGCACCTGCTCGCGGGTTGCAGCATCCTTGAGCACCGCTCTGGCTGTCGTCAGGATTGCCATCATCGTGGTGGGCGAAACCAACCAGACCCGCTTGCGAAACGCCTCTTCCACCAAGTCGGGAAAGTGGGCGTGGATCTCCGCAAAGACCGCCTCAGCAGGAATAAACATTACCGCACCGTCAGAGGTCTCGCCGGGGATGATGTAGCGAGAGGCAATATCATCCATATGCTTTTTGATATCCACTTTGAATTGACGCTGGGCCAGGGTGCGTTCCGATTCGGCAAGTTGGTCATCCAGCATGCGTTGATAGGACTCCAACGGAAACTTGGCGTCGATCACCACATTGCCGGTGGGATCCGGCAGGAAGAGTACGCAGTCGGCACGTCGATTGTTGCTCAGAGTATGCTGCAAGGCGAAGCCCGATTCCGGCATCACATTGCGTACCAGGGCTGAGAGTTGTACCTCACCGAAGGCGCCCCGGGAACGCTTGTCGGAGAGTACCTCCTGCAGGCTCACCACATTAGTAGACAGCTCGGTAATCTTCTTCTGCGCCTCATCGATACGGGTCAGGTGAGTGAGTACCTGGGTGAAGGTCTCGGTGGTCTTTTCGAAACCTTCGTTGAGGCGCTTCTCCACCTGGCCGCTGATCTCCTTAAGGCGCTGATCGGTACTCTCGGTCAATCCCTGAACCCGCTTACCCAAGTCGTCTGCGTGTTGTTTCAGGGCCTCGGCCACCTGCTTGCGAACTTCCGCCATACCACCCTGCAGGGTCTCGTGTTGCTGCCGCATCGCCTCCAGCTGACGCTCATCGAACGCCTCACGATGGCGCACCAGTGAATGACTGAGTGATTCCCGCAGTTCACCCAGCTTCTCCTGTTGGGTCAGTCGCCCTTCACCAAGTGTCTCGGTGACGCCCTTTTTCAGGGATTCAAACTGTTCCAGCAGATCGATGCGCAGTTTCCCGGCATCACCGGTGAGATTTTGCTGCATCTCACCAAAGCGCCGTTCCAGCCCCTGATAGAGCTTGTCCGACCTTTCGAGGAGTGCCTGCTGCATACCATGTAGCAGGCGCTGCTGGGCCAAGGCTCCCCGGGCGATACGTTCCGTGAGGAGATCCCGCAGTTCGTGCTGCTCTTTGCCAAGGCGGCGCTCCTGTTCATACAACAGGGTTTCCAGCGACTGATGGCTGGCTTCCAGTGTCTGGCGGGCTTGTTGTTGAAGATTTAACAGATGGGAGAGCCTGAAGAGTACCCAGCCAAGCAGCAACACGGCAAAGCCGACAAGCGCCGCGATAAGCTGTTCCCCGGAGGTAAGCTGAGAAAACCATTCCATAGGCCGAACTATACCCTAACCATAGGCTCAAAACTCGAGCCTGTGCTTGCATCTCGACAAGACTATCCTTACCTTTGCCGCTCGTCTCAAAAGAGCAACCTAACGACAGCAAAACCTGACCATGCGTATTCACCTGAAAACACTCGGCTGCCGGCTGAACGAAGCGGAACTGGAGACCTGGAGCCGAGAGTTCCAGGCCCAGGGACACAGCATGACCGCAGATGCGGAGACGGCAGATCTGCTGGTGGTCAACACCTGTGCCGTCACCGAAGAAGCGGTACGCAAGTCACGCAAACTGCTGGGACGCGCCAGCCGCCAGAATCCCAATGCCCGACTGGTCGTCAGCGGCTGCTACGCTTCCCTCGATCCGACAGCCACAGCCGAAGCCGAGGGGGTCGATCTGGTGATAGATAACCGAAACAAAGACCGCCTGGTGGATATCGTCAGCCAACAGCTCGACCTGGATATCATGCCCCAGTCAGCCATCGAACCCGACACCACCGGTTTACTGGAGCGAGGACGGCAACGCGCCTTCATCAAGGTACAGGATGGCTGCCGCTACCGTTGCACCTTCTGTATCGTCACCCTGGCCCGGGGCGATGAGCGTAGCCGCCCTGCCGCCGACATCGTCAGTGAGATCAGGCATCTACAGCGGGAAGGCATCCAAGAGGTCGTGCTGACCGGCGTGCATATTGGTGGCTATGGCAGCGATATCGGCAGCAGTATTTCCAGCCTGATCAGGCAGGTACTGACTGAGACCGATATCCCCCGTTTACGCATCGGCTCCATTGAGCCCTGGGACCTGCCTGAGAGTTTCTGGTCCCTGTTCGAGAATCCCCGCTTCATGCCCCATCTCCACCTCCCCCTGCAAAGTGGCTCGGACAGTGTGCTGCGACGCATGGCGCGACGTTGCCGTACCGACGAGTACCGTGAACTCATCCACCAGGCACGAGCACAAGTGCCCGATTTCAATGTCACCACAGATATCATCGTGGGCTTTCCCGGAGAGACCGAGTCCGAGTGGCAGCAGACCTTGGACTTTGTGCAGGAGATCGGCTTCGGTCATCTACACATCTTCGCCTACTCGCCCCGCCAGGGGACCAAGGCCGCCAGCATGCCCGACCCTGTGAGCCGGGAGATCAAGCGGCAACGCAGCGAGGCCTTACATTCTCTGGGACAGACAATAAATGGCGAGGTATTGCAGAAATATGCCGGTAGATCTTTACCCGTGCTGATAGAAGGTAAGGGTGGGCAGAATTGGCAAGGTTACTCCCCCAACTACCTGCGTGTTTCAGTGTCCAACGAAACTGCTACTTGCTTTGAAAATCAAATAGTAAACGTCGCAATCACCGGCTTGTCAGCTGATAAACAACAGCTTTTCGGAAGTGTTAGTGATTAAAACAACCCAAGATCAGGTTGAATACTAATTGCAACAAAGATCACAAAAAATACGGAGAATCTAAATCCTAACCAGTAGTTACTGGGAATGTCATGCAACCACGATTCCCCTTGCCTAAGAATCATTTAACAAGCTGTGATCTATGCAAAACATGCTATTGAGACGGCACAGCCACTCACTTGCCAACCCTCTACATTTGATCTACGACATTGCCAATAAACCCTACATTAAGTAGTCTTTATCGGCATTTCCCATGACATTTTCGATGTAGCCAATGGAGGGCATAAAAATGCCAGTCCCCAAAATCTCAAAAAACCTTTTCACAATTGTACTGACAGCCTTGGTGGTCGCTGCCTGTGGTGGTGGCGGTGGTGGAACCAGCAGTGGTTCAACTGTGCCGACGGCCGGCGTAAGCATCACCACGGCCAATGCCAAAACTGTCAGTGCCGCTACACTGGATTCTATAGACACTGTTCAAGGCGCGACTTCAGGGGCAGATTTTCTCCCCGCAGTTTCAATCAATGGACAGCCAGGCAGTTTCAACTATCCAGATTTCTTTACCCGACAGCTGGACAGATTTTCCGTAGTGGAAAGCATGTCATCCGGCAATGTTTCTGGTGTGGCCATTTCGGGCGTGGATAACTGCTCGGGTGGAGGAACAGTTAGTGTAAGCGGAAATATCTTCACCACAGGCTCACTGACTGCTGGAGATACGATTTCACTTGTTTTCAATAACTGCATTCATCTGGGTGACGTTGCAAACGGCAGCATGTCAATGACCATAACCCAAATATCTCCAGGTTATGATGGGAACCCTCCCTACACACTGGGAATAAATGTTGTTTTAAGTGGATTTTCAGTGAATGCTAGCGGTTTTGTCATTACCAGTAACGGTGATTTGGCCATGCTGACCGATGAAGACTTGTCTGACAATATCAACATGATCTTGTCAGGCACTTCCCTGACCGCCACAGCAGGGGGACAAAGTGAGATGCTGAGAAATTACCGTTACGAAATCATGGCAAACCTCATTGGTGGTCCATTTAGCTTCAGCCTGCAAGGAACCTTCGCCAGCACAAGGATCAATGGGGCTATCTCTTACTCTACCATTACCCCCTTTACCGGCAATGACCTTGTGGGTACAGGCGAGGCAACCATCGGTGAATTGCACATCACCACTAGCGCTGACAATTCTCAAGCTTGGTTGATTGCGCAACCTGACGGGATCAATGTACAGATCGATATCGATCTGGATGGCGACAACACTGTAGACAACACCGTCATGACCACTTGGACGGAGTTGTATAGTCTTTAACCCCAACCCAGCAAATGAGCAAAAGCCAGGACTGATATGAAGCAGCCTCTATTGATCCTGGCTCTTGCAGTCTTCCCGCCATTTTTACCGGCAGATGACAATGGTTTGTTCGACTCTGTCCGGTTCGGATTCGCCACGTTCGATTTCGATTACGAAGAGTTCGACGACAATGGTCTCAGTCTCGATTGGGAGGATGGCCTGCTACCCGGCCTTGACGCCGGTGCGGCGATAGTGCGGGAACGATGGCGCTTTGACGCCAGCCTGTTGTGGCTATCCGGTGTTGTCGACTATGGCTCACCTGCTGCGAGCAGTAAAACCGATACAGATATCCTCAATCTCGAACTGACAGCCGGATACGGTTTCTACACCACGGAGAGACAAAATCTGAGCCTCGTTGCCGGAGCCGGCTACCGCAAATGGTGGCGAAATATCCGCTCCACACCCACGGCAAATGGATTGGACGAGATCTATGACTGGGGTTACGGCCTGTTGGGACTGCGAGGAAAACAGAGACTCAACCAACAAACGCACCTGACAGGTGAACTCTATCTCACCCGCGTCGTCAATCCCGGATTGGATGTTCGCTTCATCAGCCATTTCGACAATGCGGAGTTGGATTTGGGAGAAGAGATGGGATTTCGAATCCGCTTCACACTCGACAGGCAACTGAACCGGTCAACCACTTTCTGGGTATCGCCCTGGTATGAATATTGGGAGCTGGGTCGTAGTAACGATGCCCCACTTTTCAGCAATGGCATTCAGGTGGGAACCCTGTTTGAGCCCCGAAGCGAAACACGAAATTTTGGAGTTAATCTCGGCTTGAGTTGGCGGTTTGGTGCTTAACACTAAGCTCAACACTTCGAATAAAACCAGCGCATACCGACTGAAAATTATAAACCCTCATTGGAAGCTTCCCGCTGTTCATCATCCAATGCATTGGCGAGATAGGCCAACGAAACGCCCAGCTTTCGCGTCCACTCCAGTTCGATTCTCCAGGCCTGCTCCGGGGAAGACCATACATGTTTGAGCTCACCCTCTCCCCTGCGGATGGCACCGATTTTCGCTGCCTTTGTCCGTGTATAGGCAGGGTAATGGCTGTGATCACGGTAAGCGCCATACTTTGCCTCAAGTCGTTTTTTTAATTTCTTTAGGGTGCTCTGGCTCGCAGGGTCATAGGTGTGCAGTACCTTGTATATTTCCCCTTTAAATGCCATGACATAGGTACGTTCTCGTCCGTTCTGATAGACGACCGCTGAACGATCACCCTGCTTCTGTGCCGGCACACCTGCGGGGTACTGTCGCTGGAGTTGCTGTATGCTGCCGCCAAGACAATAACTGCCGAAGACCTGCTTAAGACAACCGGTGTCTGAGCGGGCAGCCCATGAAACACAAAGGAGGAGGAATAATAAAAACCCCGACTGGCGCAGTGGCATTTTGCTCTCCTGTTATCGTTATTCGTCAAACGCAGCTGGTGCAATCGTCTTGATAAATTCCATCAGCTGCCGGTAGTGACTGCCCTTCCAGTAGATCTTTGCGCAATCGCTGCAGCGCCTGAATTCAGTATAGATTTCTCCGACCCGTTTGGGCAGTTCCGCAGAGATTGTCGCCTTTTCGATCGGGTTCAATGAGCCGTTACACACCATGCAGCGGGTAAACGGCGCAACAAGTCGATAGAGATCAAGCCGTTTGAAGAGCTCCGTAAGCTGCTCTTTTGTGTCCAAGGCGTGGATAAAACAGCCGTGGGTGATCTCCCGGCGCATCAGCAGACCGCGATCGCGCGTCAACAGGATTCGCCGGTCTTTGACTGAGATCTCTGCGAGTCGGGAGTCCCCGGCATCATTGAAAAAAAGCGTATCAAAGCCCAACAATCGTAAATATCTGGCCAGTTTTCCCAGATGGGCATCGGCCAGGAAACAGGGCTCGCGCAACGGCTTGTCACGAAGACGCAACAGGGGTGAGACATCCAGACTTTCAAACATGGGATAGAGACTGATCTGATCACCGGCGTTCGGCAGGTAATCGAAACCCACAGACTCACCATTGGCCAGAATCAGTTCAATCTCGGTATGCGGCACACCCAGGTTTTCGATCAGATGCTTGATGCTCTGGGTCGGCTTGATGGGGTGTTCGAAGGCACACTTGCGCTGATCGCTCGGCAGGAAATCGTTCAGCTCTTCGTAGAAACGCAGGCTGATACATGCCATGAGATCAGAAATCGAACTCCGCCCAAATCGGGCAGTGGTCTGAAGGTTTTTGCATAGCCCTGATATCGTAGGCGATACCCACATCACGGCAACTGGCAATCAATGGAGCTGTCGCCAGCATCAGGTCAATACGCAAACCCCGTTTGGGTTCCCGGTCAAAACCGCGACTGCGATAGTCAAACCAGCTGAACTTATCATCCACTGCTGGTTTCAACTTCCGATAACAATCCTCCAATCCCCAGTCCATGATGGCCTGCAGCCATTCCCGCTCTTCCGGCAGAAAACTGCACTTGCCGGTTCTGAGCCAACGCTTGGCGTTGTCTTCACCAATCCCGATATCAATATCGAGGGGTGCCACATTCATGTCCCCGATCACCAGTAAGGGCTCTGAGGGATCGTGCTCCGTTTTCAGCTTGTCTAACAGATCCGCATAGAACTTGCGTTTGGCGGGAAACTTTACTTCGTGATCACGGCTCTCTCCCTGGGGAAAATAGCCGTTGATCACTGTCAAGGGAACACCCTTCGGCGAGGTGTATCGGGCAGTTATCAAGCGACGTTGCGCCTCTTCCCCGTCATGCGAAAAGCCCATACTCACCTGTTCCGGCTCAAGCGTCGAAAGCAGCGCCACGCCGTAGTGTGTCTTCTGGCCGTGAAAGCGGGCGGTGTAACCCAGGGACCCAATCATATCCAGAGGAAAATCGGCATCCTGCACCTTACTCTCCTGAATACCGATGATATGGGGATCGTAAGTCGCCTTGAGTTGACTCAGTTGATGTTCCCGTGCACGAATACCGTTGGTGTTGAAGGAGACGACTTTCATCACAATAGATCCATTCTCATCAGGTGGTTGGTGATTCCGCTGCGGCTCTGCCGCACCATAGTTGTTCGGTTCAGAACAAACTCTGAATTATTTTGCCTTAGACTATCATGAGCCCACTACCGCCTCTAGGTCAGTACCCCTAGGGCCTGTTAACACTAATTTGATTGCCACTGTTGCACCTGAAAAAGCGCCAATCAAGGCACACCCCAAGGGTACTTCCTTCGGGGCGCGAGGAACGTAGTTTGGTTGTTCCAAATGAGCGACGAGTGGCGCTTTTTCAGGCGCAACCCGCAGGGCCAAGGCCATTTTTTCGCCCAGCGGCGTTATCAGTCGCTTATGTAGACCGGCTACACGGCACGCCTTCTGCCTTGCTGGACAAAAAAATGGTCTTGGCAGTGACGATCAAATTAATGTTAACAGGCCCTAGGCTGCCGACGGTTGTTTTTAACCACCACTATGGCGATGATAATAATGTTGTAGCCCATCAGGTAGATCACAAAATGCTCATCGTCATTTCACCCGCCAAAACACTCGATTACGAAACACCGCCGGTTACCAAAACCCACACCAAGCCGGCCATGCTGAAGCAGTCACAGCAGTTGATCGATAACCTGCGCAACTACTCCGCATTGGATCTGGCCGAGCTGATGAAACTGAGCATGAAACTGTCAGCGCTCAACTTCGACCGCTACCACGATTGGCGGACGCCCTTCACCACCAAGAATGCCAAACAGGCTGCATTGGCCATGAAGGGGGATGTCTATAACGGCCTGGATGCAGAAAGCCTCAATGAAGATGACCTCAAATTTGCCCAGCAACATCTGAGAATTCTCTCCGGACTCTACGGCGTCATCAGGCCGCTCGATCTGATGCAACCCTACCGACTGGAGATGGGCACCAAACTGCCCAACGAACAGGGCAAGGATCTCTACGCCTTCTGGGGTGAAGACATCACCCAGGCAATCAACAAGGCGCTCAAGGCTCAGGGCGATGACATCCTGGTCAACCTCGCCTCCAACGAATATTACAAGTCGATCAAACCCAAGCTGGTGAAGGGCCGTATCATCACACCTCAGTTCAAGGAGAAAAAGAACGGCACTTACCGCATGATCGGCGTCTATGCGAAAAAGGCCCGTGGCCTCATGAGCCGCTACATCATCGAAAACCGTCTCGAGGACCCGGAGCAGATCAAGGGCTTTAAAACAGACGGCTACCGCTTCAGCAAGCAGCAGTCAAAGGACGACCAATGGGTATTCATCCGCGGCTGATCGATTCCCACGTTCACTTTGACGATACCAGCTTCGACACGGATCGGGCTGAGGCACTGCAACGGGCACAGGCGGTGGGCGTCGAAGCGCAGATCATTCCCGCCATCAAGGCTGAGTGGTGGCCGAGAATCCGCCAACTCTGCCAAGCCGGTAGCGGGCTGTATGCCACTTACGGGCTGCACCCCATGTATCTCGCCGACCATCTCCCTGAACATATCGAGAGCCTGCACACATGGGTCGAACAGGAAAACCCGGTGGCCATCGGTGAATGCGGTCTCGATTTTTACATCGATAACCCGCAGCCGGAGACTCAGCAGTTCTACTTTGAACAGCAGCTTGAACTGGCCCGACAGAGCAACCTGCCGGTGATTATTCATGCCCGCCGCTCGGTCGAGGCGGTCATCAACACCCTGCGGCGCTATGCCGGTGTGACCGGCGTACTGCACAGCTACGCCGGCAGTGAACAGCAGGCCCGGCAACTGATCGACATGGGTTTCTATCTCAGCTTCGGCGGCCCCATCACCTACGAGCGATCCATGCGTCTGCACAAGCTGGTGCAGAACCTGCCTCTCAACTTCATACTGCTGGAGACCGATGCACCCGACCAGCCAGGAAGCACCCATCGAGGGGAGCGTAATGAACCGGCCTATCTGCCGGAAGTGCTGGATGCCATCAGTCGTCTGCGAGATGAGTCGGCGGATTTTATTGCAGCGCAGACCAGCGCCAATACCCGCAGACTCTTCAATCTCTAGCCAGCCACCCCCATGAATGAGGATCAAGCCTCATTCGATTCATTCCCCTTTCACCCTATTAGACATGACTCCTGAGCGCGTGACCGCTATTATGTCCTGCTGCTATCAAGAACAACCAAGGGGATATCGAAAATGGCACAGAAGGGGATACTCGTGACCGGTGGCGCAGGCTACATCGGCAGTCACACAGCCAGGCAACTGGGTAACGCCGGCGAACGTATCGTCACCCTCGACAATCTCTGCACAGGCTTCAAGCAAGCTGTCCTCTTTGGTGAACTGGTGATCGGCGACACCGGTGACCGAGAACTCGTCAGCAGAGTCCTCAAAGAGCACGACATCGACACAGTGATGCATTTTGCCGCCCACACTATCGTGCCGGAATCGGTGGAAAACCCCCTCAAGTACTACAGCAACAACACCTGCAATACGCGTAACCTGCTGGAGTGCTGCGCCGAGGCAGGCGTGAAAAACTTCGTCTTCTCCTCTACTGCAGCCGTCTACGGCATTCCGCAAAGTGGTGTCGCCTTCGAAGACGCCCCGACCCAACCAATCAATGCCTACGGAACCTCAAAGCTCATGTCGGAGATGATGCTCAGGGATCTCTCACTGGCCAGCGACATGAACTACGTGGCGCTTCGCTACTTCAACGTCGCCGGCTGTGACCTGGAGGGACGCATCGGTCAGTCGACACCCAAGGCGACACTGATCACCAAAGTAGCCTGCGAGGCAGCGGTTGGTAAACGAGAGGCTGTCTATATTTTTGGCACCGACTACCCCACTCCCGACGGCACCGGTGTACGTGACTACATCCATGTCGAGGATCTGGCAGACGCCCACGTAAAGGCGCTGACCTACCTGCGCAATGGCGGTGAATCCGCCATCCTCAACTGCGGTTATGGTCACGGCTATTCCGTCAGGGAACTGCTCCAGGCAGTGGAGACGGCCAACGGTGAGCCGCTAAACATCATTGAGGCCGATCGTCGCGCAGGCGATCCCCCCGAACTGATCGCAGGCGCCACCAAGGTCCGCGAAGTGCTCGGTTGGTCACCCATGCATGACGATCTGGGTACCATCGCCAGCTCCGCACTTGCCTGGGAGAGAAGCCAGCTCGACGCACCCTGGAATAACGACTGAGTCAACCGAGGCAGAGAGACTCACCCGACCAACCCGGGCGAGTCTCATCCCTCGATTATCAGATAGAGAATCACCATGGAATTGCTGCAGATCTTCATCCTTGCCGCACTGCAGGGTCTGACCGAGTTCCTGCCCATTTCCAGCTCGGCACACCTGATCCTGGCGCCCCACGTCCTGGGCTATGCCGACCAGGGTCTGGCCTTCGATGTGGCCGTGCACGTCGGCACCCTCGCCGCCGTCATCGGCTACTTCCGCCACGAAGTGATATCCATCGGTGGCGACTTCTTCCGCTCCTGGGTCAACCCTGCCGCCCGCTCACAAGAGTCCAGACTGGGTTGGATGATTCTTATCGCCACCATTCCCGTGGGGCTCTTCGGGCTGCTGATGAAATCCCTGGTGGAGACCGACCTGCGCTCTCCCCTGGTGATCGCCATCACCACCATCGGTTTTGGCGTCCTGCTGCTGGTGGCGGATAAGCTGGGTAAACGCAACCGGGACGAATACACGATCAACTGGTGGGATGCCGTGATCGTCGGCCTCTTCCAGGCCGTCGCCATCATCCCTGGCACCTCCCGCTCCGGCTCCACCATGACCGCAGGCCTGTTCCTGGGACTGACCCGCAAGGCGGCCTCGCGCTTCTCCTTCCTGCTCTCCATCCCCACCATCATCATGTCCGGCGGTCTGCTGACACTGGATCTGATCGGCAGTGGAATAGAAACCGACTGGCTCTCCCTGGGTATCGGCGCAGGTCTCGCCTTCATCACCGCCTACCTCTGCATCCACTTCTTCCTACAGTTCATTGAACGCATCGGCATGACGCCTTTCGTGATCTATCGCTTGATACTGGGTGGGGCAATACTCTATCTGGTGCTCTGAATCCCACGTCACCTATTAAAGTGAAGGAAGTTCATTCTGTCCCCTATTGCCTCTTTTGCGCGTTCTTCTTGCTTAAATTGTTATGTGTATCCAGTTCTGAATATATATCCGGTAATTTTGGCAATACATAAAGACCAGGCACTATGATTACCAAAAGAACAATGGTTGCATACCCTTTAGCTAGCTTAGATCGCCATCCTGGACTGAGTTTATTGCTAGCTTTCCATATGTTTATACAAGTATATGGATACCATACATACCAAATGCCTAATATCACCACGAAGGTAATAATCACAAATGATGTCGCCAAGAGCTGAGGTTCGATTGTGGTTTTAGCAGCTAATATTGCAGTTGCTTTAGGGAGTAAAAGCACTAACAAAAAGAAGCAAATCAAAGGTATTAAAACCTGTCTGAATATAATAATCTTAAATATATCTTTCATCCTTCCCTTCTTCGAAGTCCATCTTACACATAACGCATACATAACTGCGCACCGTGAGGTGCATCCAAATGAGCGAAGTGAATGAGTTTATGTTCTTGTTAGCGCACACTCTCCACAAGCTCGATAGGATAAAAGTTTTCTCTAATGAATTTATAAAGTGGAATACCATCAAGCTCTACATCTTCGTTAGTGAGAGACAATTTCCAATCATTGAATCCCTCCATATCAATTTCTAGTTCATGTGTAGATGAATTATTAATTCTGTACACCATGTGTTTTACTTTTGATTTTTCTACTGTAACTGAGTTGAGAATTAATTTTTCCCCATTTATTTCTGCGAAAGGCTTTGATGCGGATTTCCAATATAAGAAAGTTGCCATTGATACTAAACATCCTATTCCTAGTATTACCCAGTCAATATCCCATCCTTCAGCGCCAATGCTTATACCTGAGATCAGTGACAGCCAAATAGGTATCATTGCGATTAGCCTTGACGCATATCCAAAAGTATTTTTGTTGCTCATTAATTTCATTGTGCTAACGAATTAAAGGCGTTAAACTTGGATTCTAATTTCTAGCGCAATAGTTCGTTCATAGCCTCGATAGGAGTTTTCCATCCTAGCGCTTTCCTGGGTCGCGTGTTCAGCAAATTCTGAACTTTCTTGATTTGATAGTCACTGATTGTGGCGAAGTCCGTACCCTTGGGAAAGTATTGCCGTATTAATCCATTCGTATTTTCATTGGTGCCTCGCTGCCAGGGGCTGTACGGGTCAGCAAAATACACTTTCATTCTGGTTTCCTTCGTAAAGAGCTTGTGTTGTGCCATTTCACCGCCCGGTCATAAGTCATTGAGAGCCTCATTTGTTTAGGCAGGCATTTGATTCGTCTTGCGAAGGCTTTCCGTACTGTCTCTGCATCTCGTTTCCTAACGCGTATCAACAGCGTTGTGCGCGTTGTCCGCTCTACCAGTATGCCCAGTGCTGTCTGCTGCCTTTCACCCACTATCAGATCGCCTTCCCAGTGGCCTGCAATTGTACGATCCTCGACTTCAGGCGGCCTCTCATGGATGCTGATAATGTCTGGTATGGGCGCGTGGGACTGATTGCCGTTACCTCGCTTGCGCCGCCGGGTATGACCCTGGCGCAGATGGCGGATCAACTCTTCTCTGAGCGCACCCCTGGGCAGCACATAGAGGTAGGTATAGATGGTTTCCGCTGAGAGTTGCATGGCAGGATCAGTATACGCTCTCTTCAGATCAGCGCTGATCTGCTCAGGCGACCACTGTTTGCGTAATCTCTGGATAACCGCTCGCCTCAACGCACTGTTGTGTACCAGCTTAGGGGTCTGTTTGAACCAACGATCTCGTGCCTTATGCTGGGCGATTTCCGGGAAGTAGCTTTTGCCAGTCTGGTTCCTGGCAATCTCACGACTGACGGTAGAAGGACTGACACCTAATTGTCGCGCCATCTCGCGTTGAGACAACCCCTGTTTGATGAAGTAATATATTGCGACTCTGTTCTTATAGGTAAGTCGTTGATACGCCGTAGTCATGCTTCACCTCCGCACGATAGTGTAAGGTGTTGCACTAGAAACTAGAATTCAGGAAAGGGGTCGGTGACAAGTAATAATTATTTTTATTTTCATTTATCACCGACCCCTTTTATTGTAAAAGATTCTCATTTGTTACCTACCCTTTTGTGTTTTAGTTAGCGAACTGGAAATGGATCATTAACGCCTTTCAGTATTTGCAATTCACGATATGTTTGTCCGTTCCTCATCTCCATCCAATCACGGTGAGATGCTCGCATCCTAACTGAGTGTGTACCTTGATCAAGAAGATATGACCAATGGTTGTCCTGGAGCACCTTCCTCTTAAGCTGGGATGCTGATGCACTACGAACCAAATCTCCAATAAAACAAAGATGAAAAAACAATCCGCCGAAACCAATGTTTTCAACTTTAAAAGATCCTTTCAGTTCTTCAGAAAGAAAAGTTCGTGTTACTCGAACGAGAAAGGGGTTGCTGTACCCTTGCTCGTTGACTATAGGAGACACGTCATCAGTGATATTTATGTGTTGGTGAGGCTTCAGTAGCTCTGCGAGAATAAAAAAACGTTTTTTACTTGGAGCTTCATCCCCAGTGAGTATATATGATGCGTAAGCAGCAGACTCATGACTAGACTCGCCTGACGCACGCGATGCATTAAAAGTGATCTTTAGTAACCAACGAGCAAGTTTGTGGTAGTCGTATCTCAATACCAAGTTCGTTTCATACAACGGACGTAAAAGGTTGTTCTGAATCAGGAAAGATTTCCCATAGGCATCAAGCATTGACAAATGCTGATTGTTACATTCAGCACATACATCCTTAACTTTGTGCTCCCCTCTAATTTGTGACTTCGTCGCTTCATTCCACGCAGATAGTGATGGAAAAGCCTTTCGGTCAATATGTCCGTAGATGAAGCTTGGAATAACATGCTCTCTCGTACATTTACGATCTTTACCGCAATAGACACAAATAGCCATCTTATTCTCTAATGGACAAGCTGATCGGCGCAATCGAAATGTGGTGAAGTTTGTGCTTTAACAAACGCCTTATCATGTTTTCGTACTCATTTCTTCTTTATTGCCTTATCCAGATACTCAAGAAGCAAGCGGAAATTTTCTAAAGTATCTCTCGAGAATTTACACTCCTCTCCTCTCAGCAATTTTTCTTGAAGCGCACGACAAACGTCCTTCTTTGTAAGGGACTGAACAGCCTTTCCAGAATAGTGTTCTTCACAAATTGCTACACGATCTACTTCATTGATGAGCCCGTCAATCGCCAAGTTATTCCAATCTGTCGAAGCAGCACCAAGCGTAAATACCCTCCCATCCCCCAGAAACCACTCCCTTTGATATCTAATCAATTCCTTACGCCCAGCGGCGTCATCATCCAACAGCACAAGAAAGTTCCTACCCCACCCCAAGTAGAGCGAAATCAAGGAATCCAGAGCCCCCGATCCCGACCCAGGAAGTATTTTTAAATCTTCGTAATCGCCCGATAATGCACGACCAAAATACTTTAAAAGATAGAAGTCATTCTTACCCTCCACCATTACTGCATCGGGTATGTACTCCAAGTTGTTCGGCACGTAATCAAGTATATCGAGAATAGGTTGAAAGTATGTTTCTTTATCCGGGTTTCTACCAACAAATGATCTATAACGCTCTACTTTGATATTAGTTTCTCGGGATGAATATTCGTAGTCACTTTCTGGTTGCTCATACTTCAGCCCATCATTCCTGACAATAAAAGCATTCTCTAACCACCTGGGATTAATCATGTAAGGACTATGAGTTGAATAGATAATCCTCCCACCATACTCTGTAATCTTGGCAAAGCTTTCCAATAACTGTATCTGTGCCTTTGAGTGTAAATTTGATGCTGGCTCATCAAAAAGGAACAATGTATTTCTTTGTGCCTTGCGATAAGAGCGGAACTGGGTAAAAAGAAGAAAACAGAAGAACCATCTAAAACCTAATGACCTTTCCGTAATAAGATAAATCGAATCGCCATCCTTAAGTTCAAACTCAAGATAAACACGATTATCTTCTTCTGCCCCACTACTTGGGGCTTCTACCTCATAATTTATCTGAATATCTTTTCTTGGTATTTTTTTATCAAAAATTTCATTCCAACGTTCAAATACAGTACGCGAAACAGCATTCCCCATCCTATTTAAAACCGAACCAAGGCTACGACGCTTAAAAATGCCGCCATCAAGTGCACGCTCGACTATATGCTCCTCTATATTCAGACCATCATCCAGCGAGTCTAAGATATCTTGAACAATTGAGCAGTAGTAGGCATTGGTTATAGATTCTTCCTCTCCATCATTTAGATAAATACGAGAAGGAAACTCAAACAAAAAAGTAGGGAAGTACAATATAGACGGAAGTCTTGAGGCAACATGATTAATAATATCGAGCCATTTGGTTTTATCTTTTTTTATCAGATCCCATTCTTTTTGCCCCCTCGGAAACCTAGCCTTGAGATTTATTGTCCATAGATTTTGAGTGTTCTTATATATAGAGTTCTCGAACCTCAATCTTCGAGCTATTGTAAATCTATCACCTATTTCCTTTTCATTGATTTTTAACCCATGAGTTTTCTCTGCGAAACGAGCAATTTCACCAACGTCTTTTTCATCCAACGCTATTGTCGCTATAACTTCAACATTCCCATTGAAGTTAGCCTTTTTCTTCAATGGCACCAATTCATTAACATCACCTTGACGGAACTCCTCTTCGTATAAATGCTCAAGGTGATTTTCGTTCGTATCAAAGTAACTTATTGCCTCTAACACTGTCGTTTTTCCCGACTCATTTAATCCAACTAGCGTAACAACGGGACCTACAGGGTGGCTAGATAGATTCAAAACGATGTGCTCTATCCCTTTAAAATTCTTTATCTCGAAACCTATGTATTCCATATCTAACCCTTTAAAAAAGAAACATAACACTTAAACATGGTGTGTAGCGAAGTGTCCCATTAAACGATAGTGTGCGACATGTTTTTCTTGTTATGTATTTCAAGGAAATACTACATTGGTAATAAACACATAGCCGCCAACAATATAAGTGATTACCTGCATCCAGAAGGTTACCCAAGTGGCCTTACCAAAGAATTTTGCTGTTTTCTTATCGCACTCACTAGAATCTTTAATTTTTCTGGCTGTATAGCGAAAGTCCAGGAGTCTCGATAATGATGCTACTGTTCCAAGCACAGCACTTGCTGACCACCAATAAATTGGGAAGAGAAGATCGGGGTTTATTGTTCCAGGTTTTTCATTTAGCTTTATATTTATCACGTATGCAAGAGAGGCCACAGCAAAGCCAAGAAAAAGATTGATTGAAAATGTAAGCTGATTTATTCGGTAGTTCTGCCACCTTACATACCTTTCCCTTTGCTCTGGTTCCATTTCTATTCCTTTTTACACATAACAGTGGATTATCTTGCATAAAGCTCTCTTTATGTTCGCATAGCTGGAAGAATCACCCGAAAGGGCAAGATGGGAGGGTAGTTAGAGACAGCCAGCATCCTGCCTGAGAGGGTTTTCCGTTATTCGTCAGTAGGTTAACAGATAATTCATTAAAGTGAATTTGATTGAGGTCATCTCAAACAGTTGAATCTTTCTCGACGATGTTCTTTCGATCACTATTTTTATGCTTAAAAGCATTCTGATAATTAGTGATCAATCTTCATAACTTATTGATTCATTGAGCTCTTGACAGAAGAAAGTCAAAGGGGCCGGCGACAATTAAAAATACTAAAGATAGTTCTTCACCACCGCTCCACTTTGTTTTGGAATCTTCGACAATTCAGTTCGGGAGCTTGATTAATTAGGCTATTTGCCTTTTTTACGATGCTTTTTTCTCCGTGAACGATGTTATTTTCCTCGTTCACGATGCTTTTTTCTCCTCGAACGATGTTATTTTCTTCGTTATCGAAGTTTTTTTCTTCGTTCGTTGTGTTATTTACTACGTTAGTGGTGCTATTTTCTTCGTTTGTTGAGTTAATTACTTCGTGATCAAGGCTTTTGGCTTCGTCACCTGGGTTTTTTTCTTCGTTTATTGACCTTTGTGCAGATCGCACCGGGCTTTTTGCCTCTTTAGCGAGGTTAGTGTCTCCGTGAGTGGAGCGGGCAGATACGTTGCTGCTGTTCAATGCGTCGCGGGCGGGATGATCAGCAGAGGGGATTGGTGATGTTGGGGGATGCCCCGGCCGATCAGGCCGGGGGATCGGTTAGAGGTTTGTTATCTCGATCTCTTCTGGCGCTTCCGCTTCTTTTTTCACACCGCGGCCTTTGAATCGATTGCCGAGCATGCCACGCAACTCTTCCAGTCCAGAGACGCCGCTGTTGATCTTGGCGTAGGCGTAGACATCGAGGGCGCCGGTGTAGGCGTCGCTACCAGCCGCGATGAGGGTGCTGTCGACCAGTTCGCTGAGTTTGCGTAGTGCAATGTTGATCGGGTAGAGACGTTCGTAGAAGAGGATATCCTTCTCCAGCTCTGCCACATCTAATGTGGCGGGCAGGATGTCGGGGTTCTGCTTGGCAGATATTCAACGCACTGTCGACGAAGGCGCGGCTTTTGTCGCCCATTTTATTCAGGCTCCGCTTCTTCTTATTGCTCAGGCCGATGAGGAAAGGCAGTGACTGAAGTTGTTGAATGGTGGCCAGGATGGCCTGTTGTTCTGACTCGTCGAGTTCAGCTGAGACGAGATTTTGAGGCATGATGTTACTCCTTGTTTCATTCCATGAAAGTTTCCATTGCCGCAGGCCGATGGTGTGATCCGGTGTCTCGTAGACTGCCTGCAGGCGGTCAATAGGGTAATCGATTTCTCTGCTGCTGTCTCACGTCCCCCTTTCCGACAGAGAAAGGGCTGGGGTGGGGGATTTAAAAGGGCTAACCGTTCGTTTATTTGCTCCCATGACCAAAGCCATCCACAATCGATTGGGAAAGCCGTCACCTTGAATAAACAACAATCTGTCGATGCCTATGAATGAACCGCTAGCGCGACGTCATACTTCCCTCTTCATCGCCAGTCTGGCCATGCTGGCGATGTCACTGGTGCTGCCACGGCTGATTGAGTGGTCACCCGGGATGGCGGGAGCAGCTTCTGCGGCGCTGACCTTCATCGCGCTCTACTTTATGTCATTCTCCCTTGCTTTCTATCTCTTCGCACTCTCCCTGCTCTCGCGCCGCGATCTCTCACGCAAACGACAGGTGATGGGGTTTGTGCCATTTCTGCTGGTATTGATCACCGGTGGCTATATCCTCTCCCAAATTTAGTCAGCTGCTTACTCCCATCTCCACGCTTTTCCTGTCAGGCTCTACACTGCATAGTGAGACGTTGAATCTCTGTCCAGATCCGGGAGTCGAGTTATCAGGATGACCCAATTTGTAAAAACCGTTGTGCTGGCAGGCCAGCTTCTCTGCCTCTCGCTACTCAGCCTCTCCCTGCTCGCAGCTGAGGTGATGGAGATCTTCGAACTCAAGGGCAAGACACCCCAGGAGATGATTCCTCTGATTCAGCCCTTCGTCGGTCCCGACGGCACTGTCACGGGCATGCACAATCAACTGATCGTGCGGACATCGTCCGAGCGCATGGCGGAGGTACGAAAGATTCTCGACCAGTTCGACCGGCCTCCCCGGCGGCTGTTGATCCATGTACGGGACACTCACCCGATGAGTGCCAGCGACGACCGCTTCGAAATCAATGCCGATCACGACAGGGTAAAGATCGGCCGCCCCGGTGAATCGGGCGTCAGGCTCAAGCGTTACGATACCCAACGGACCGACAGCAGTGTGCGTACCCTGCAGACCCTGGAGGGATCACCCACCCTGATTCTCAGCGGCGTCAATCAGCCGGTCTTCACCGGCGGCAGTTATTCCCCCGGGCCCTATCCCGGCTATCGGGCCGACTATCAATACCGGAATATCGATTCGGGCTTCTACGCCACCGCTCACCTGATCGGCGACCAGGTCAGGATCGAGATCACCACCCAGCGTGAAACCCAGCTGCGGGACCGGCGGACCGTCAGCCGCCGGGAGAGTCACAACAGTGTGTCGGGCAAGGTCGGTGAGTGGATACCCCTGGCCAATATCAGCAACCAGCGGCAACAGCGTGAGTCAGATATCGCGATGCGGGGAACGACGCGTTTCGAACAGCGAGAGGCTGTCTGGGTAAAGGTCGAGGTCTTGCCCTAAGGCTTGTTTGAAAATCAGATCTTGATCAATCCGACCGGGTCAGTCGACTCACTAACAGGATTGCCAGCAGGGATGCGGTAAAACCCGGTACGATCTCGTAGAGGTCAAACAGACCACCCTCAAGGGGTTTCCAGATCACCACGGTGATGCCACCCACCAGAATCCCGGCCAGAGCGCCCCAGCGGTTCATGCCCCGCCAATAGAGGGAGAGCAGCACCGCAGGTCCGAAGGCAGCACCAAAACCGGCCCAGGCGTAGGCCACCAGATCGAGCACTTTATTCTCTGGATTCATGGCCAACAGGAAAGCCACGCCGGCAATGGTCAACACCGCCAGGCGACCCACCAGCACCAGCTCCCTTTCGCTCGCCGCTTTACGAAACAGCACCCGATAGATATCACCGGTAAAGGCGCTGGAGGAGACCAGCAGCTGTGAGTCGGCGGTACTCATCACCGCCGCCAGGATAGCGGCGAGGCAGATACCGGCGATCAGCGGATGAAACAGCAGATCGACCAGATGGATGAAGACTTTCTCCGTATCCGCCAATGGCGTCTCGAATACGGGTATGCCACTCATTCCCACTAGGCAGGCGGCGGTCAGGGTGATGAAGACCCAGGTGACAGCAATGCGCCGGGCCTGGGGCACCAGACTGACATCCCGTACCGCCTTGAAGCGGGCCAGGATATGGGGCTGACCAAAGTAACCCAGCCCCCAGGCCAGCAGAGAGACAATGGCGATCACACCCAGAGCGTCACCCTCGGCGTTGGAAAAAGGGTTGAGCAGTTCGGCATTCTGCAATTCGATAGCGGTCAGGGCGCCATTCACACCGCCGGTCAGACTGAGTGCGAAAATCGGCACTGCCACCAGAGCGGCCGCCATCAACAAACCCTGAAACAGATCGGTCCAGGAGACAGCGAGAAAACCGCCGAACGCGGTATATAGAATGATGGTCAGTGTCCCGACAGCCACGGCCCAGACATAAGGCAGACCGAAGACGGCCTCAAAAAGCTTGCCGCCAGCCACCAGTCCGGAACTGGTGTAGAAGAGAAAGAACAGCAGCACGAAGAGGGAGGAGACCACCCGGATCAGACCGCTGTCGTCATGAAACCGGTTCGACAGGTATTGGGGCAGGGTCAGGGCATTGCCTGCCCGCTCCGAGGCCGATCGCAGAGGCGCCGCCACCAGCCGCCAGTTGAGCCAGGTACCGAGCAGCAGGCCGACGGCGAGCCAGATCGACTCCAGTCCCGCAGCATAGGCGTAGCCCGGCAGACCGAGTAGCAGCCAACCGCTCATGTCGGAGGCGCTGGCGCTGAGTGCGGTGACCCAGCTTCCCAGGCGTCGCCCACCCAAAATGAAATCGGAGAGGTCCCGGGTCCGTCGCCAGGCAATAATGCCAATCACCAGAATCACCGCCAGATAACCGACAAAGGTCAGGGCGACAAGTAGCGCACCGTTATCCATCTATGCCCTCGTGAAACATTATCAGTCACTTCTCCTGACCGATATCTTCGCCAGATAACGCGCTTTCATCGCCGTTTCGAAGGCCTCATTACTGGGGTAGTCAAAGCCGAACACCGGCTGCCAGAAACGCGGGTTCTCCATACAGAGATAGAAGAAGACCTTATCATGCCAGGATTCGAGTGCTTGATAGGCGAAGGAGAACATCTCCTGCTTGATCTCATCCGGGTAGGAGAGCTTGCCGTCGGCCTCCACCATCGGCATCTGCAAGACCCGGCTCTGAAAACCGGGACGTGCGCGGAGCTGTTTGATCACCGGCTTGATGTAAGTGAGCGTGCCGAGGGAAACTAGCGCAACTTCATGGGCATCGAACTCGCCGGTAAGGCGCTGGAAGAGTTCACCGTAGTCCTCCCGCCAGCGGTCATAATGGATCATGGGGTGAAAATGGAAGCCGACGACAACGCCTTTGTCGGCCAGCCGCCTTGCCGCACGCAGGCGCTCGTCCAGAGAAGCGGTGAGATGCTCCTCATTGGCGATCAGGGTCGGTGTATTGAGCGACCAGGTACAGAGCACATTGGGCGGCACTTCATGTTTCAACAGATGGTTGATGTTCTTCGACTTGGTCTTCAGCTCAAGAATGACGTTGGGGTGCTGTGCGGCAAAGTTAAGCAGCGCATCGAGGATGCCCGCCTGGTTGCCCCACATCAGAGAGTCGGAGGATTGCCCGGTACCGATATGGTAGAAACGGTCGGGATCGATCTCAAGCCGCGCGAGCTTTTCGGCAAAGCGACTATCGAAGCGTACCTCATCACTATGGTAGAAAGATTGGATGCTGCAGTAACTGCAATCGAAGCCACAGTTCTCCACGGCATCGAGGGTCATCAGATTACAACAGCGGGTACGGGTCGAGGCCACCGGACACCAGCCGAGACCCAGGTGATCTTTCTCCACATTGACCCGTTGAATGCGTTCGGCAGAATAGCTGCTGGAGACCGGTATCTCCGGATAGCGCGGCGGTTGTTCCCGCAGGGTCTGCCAGTGGGTGCGGACCGCTTGAAGCAGACGCTGCCGTCGCTGTTTGGGTCCCAACCCCTCCTTCGGCACTAGCGGCCAAACCTGTTCCATCGTCCCTGCGTTCCACATCGCCAGATCGACAGCCATATCGCAGAGTTGCTTCAGCTCCTGCTGAGTGAAGTGAAACCGTTGCGCCTGGCCGCTGAGAAATTTCTGCTGCTCATCAGACAAACGCTCAGACCCCGCCTGTTGCAGGAGACCCGGCAGTTTATCTTCATAGAGATTCGATTCTGGCATGCCTGTTAACCCGGCTGACGAGGGTTGTTAACGCTTGCTCTTGACGTACTTCTTCAGTCGCTGACGCTTATCAATCTGACGCTTGGTGAGCTTGTTCTTTTTCCCCTCATAAGGATTGCTACCGGAGCGGAATTCGATGCGTATCGGCGTCCCTTTGAGATTGAGGGTCTTGCGAAAGCGGGTGACCAGATAGCGCTTGTAGGGCTCGGGTACATGCTCCGTCTGGTTGCCGTGAATGATAATAATCGGTGGATTCTTACCACCCTGATGGGCATATCGCAGCTTGATTCGCCTGCCATGCACCAGCGGCGGTTGATGTTCCTGGGTAATCGCCTCCAACAGGCGGGTCAGATCCGGCGTTGAGAGATCGCGCATGGCGTTGGTATAGACCTTCTCCACCAGGCCGAACAGATCACCCACCCCGGAACCGTGCAGGGCCGAGATAAAATGGTGCCGCGCAAAGTTGAGAAAAGGCAGCTTGCGCTCGATCTCACTCTTTACCCATTCACGCTGATCCTGACTCAAGCCATCCCATTTATTGATCACCAGAATCAGGCCACGGCCACTCTCCAGCACATGACCCGCCAGGGTGGCATCCTGCTCTCCCACACCCTGTTGGGCATCGAGCACCATCAACACCACATTGGCTTCTTCGATGGCCTGCAGGGTTTTGATAATGCTGAATTTCTCGATCGCCTCTTTGACGCGCGCCCGTCGACGCACACCGGCTGTGTCGATCAGCGTGTAGTGTTTCTCGTTGCGGGTGAAGGGGATGAAGATACTATCCCGCGTGGTGCCCGGCTGATCGAAAGCGACGACCCGCTCCTCGCCCAGCAGGCGGTTGACCAGGGTCGACTTGCCCACATTGGGGCGGCCCACCACGGCGATCTGTATGCCTCTTTCTTCAGCTGCAATCTCTTCTTCGGACGGCGGCATCTGCGCCAGCACTGTCTCGATGAGGTGACTTACCCCACGGCCATGAACCGCCGCGATCATCTGAGGCTCACCCAATCCAAGCCGGAAGAAATCGCTACCGGCGATCGTCTCGTCCAAGCCTTCGCTCTTGTTCACCGTCAGGGTCACCGGCTTGCCGGTACGCCGCAGCTCCTGAGCGATCATCTCATCACCGCCGGTGCACCCCTCTCTGGCATCCAACAGAAACAGGATGTGATCCGCCTCGCCGATGGCCTGCTTGACCTGCTGCTCCATCAACACGTCGATACCGATCTGATCGCCACTGATGCCGCCGGTGTCTACCACTACATAGGGCTGACTGCCTATCCTGCCGGTACCGTATTTGCGGTCTCGGGTAAGGCCGGGTTGATCCGCCACCAGGGCATCACGGCTGCGGGTGAGGCGGTTAAATAGGGTTGATTTGCCGACGTTGGGACGACCGACCAGGGCGATGACGGGTAACATGAATCAGATCTCAGCGGTTATCCGGTTCAATCGGCTCTGCCTGTAGCGCAGAGAGCTTGCCGCCCTCACCCAGGACATAGACGATACCGTCATGCACCAGCGGCTTGACCCGAATCCTGTCACCGCCCGCACGGCTGCGTGCCAACTGGCGTCCATCGTACTGGGAGAGCCAGTGGAGGTAGCCGTCGTAGTCACCCACGACCAGGTAGCCGTCTACCATCGCGGGAGCCGAGAGACGCCGGGCATGTAGTGACTTCTGTTGCCACAGGGTAGCGCCGTTGGTGGCATCCAACGACCAGATGTGATCCTCCTCATCGGAGACATAGATCTGTCGCCAATCCGCATCCAACCCTGCGTGGGACGAGAGCTCCCGCTGCCAGAGTATTACTCCGCTGGTCTCTGAGACTGCCGCCACTTCGCCATGAAATGCCGCCGCGTAGATAGTCCCTTCCACCAGTTTGAGTTCCGCATCGATATCCACCACACGCTCGAGCTCGGTGCGGCCCTTGGGTGTGGTGATTGCCGCCTCCCAGGCGGCCATGCCGTTATCGAGTTGCAGCGCCACCAGCTTGCCGTTGGCAAAACCGACCAGCGCCTGGGTCTCATGGATGATGGGTGAGCTGTCACCGCGCAGGGTGAGTACCGGTACGGTACGGTCGTAGGCCCAGCGTGTCTGACCGGTATCGATATCTATCGACATCACTCGTCCGTCAATGGTGCGACAAATGACCTGACCACGACCGATGGCGGGTACCGAAAGCACTTCACTGGAGACTGCCTGACGCCAGCGTTGACTGCCATCCTCCGTATCCAGGAGTATCAACTCTGCCTCCTGTGTCCCCACAGCAAGCAGTCCCTCATTGACGCCTGGGCCACCGGAAATCGGCACATCCAGGTCCACTGACCAGAGTTTCTTACCCGTCAGCGCATCAAAAGCCAGGACCTCACCAGATGGTTCTGCGATGTAGAGACGTCCTTCGCTGATGGCCGGAGCGATCTTCAGATAGGCATCTTCCGATCCCTCCAGCGATCGGCTCCAAAGGGTCTTGATCTTGAGTTCCGACTCAAGCTCAACCAATTCGGCAGGCGGATCGGCATTGTCCTTCGCGGAGAAGACGCTGCAGCCGGTCAACAGCAGCAGTAGCGGCCAGAGTAGAAGCGGTCTGATCATCGGTTCAGGGATTCGCCAGCGCCAGATCGTCCAGCTTCATCTGCAGCAGATTGCGATTGCTGACCTCCAGCGTCATGGCCTGGGTGTAAGCATCGTGAGCTGCCTGCTTATCACTTCTTTCTGCCGCGATGTCACCACGCAACATGGCAAACTCGCCGGCAAAACCACCTGTGTCCCTATCGGCATGCTTTGCCGCACCATCGAGATCCCCTTCACTGAGCAGGACGCGCGCCAGATTGAGCTGCGCCAGTGCTTTCAGAGAGGGTTCATCCGTCTGTGCGATGGCCCACTCCAGCTGAGAGCGTGCAGCCGCCCCATCACCCTGTTCCAGTTTCAGTCTGGCCTGGGTGAGTGCGGCAAAGACCGCGTAGTTGCTGCTATCGTACTCAAGCCGCAGGAGTTCGGCCTGCTTACTGGAGGATTCGGTCTCACCACGTTGCACGGCACTCAGCATTTGATTGAAGGACTCGGAGGCATCTTTACCGATCCGGTCCTCATAGTTGCCCCAGGCCTGCCAGCCAAATACACCACCCAGGCCAATGACAAGACCGGCAATCACCGAGGTGCCGTTCTCTTTCCACCAGCGTTTTAACGCCTCGACCTGTTCTTCTTCGGTCTGATATGCACTCATATTCTAAATCCTGTTTCTCATCTCTTATAATCTGTCGGCCAGAATACCTGCAAGGTCGTCGATCTTCACCTGCAGCTGCTCTCCACCATCCCGCAGCGGCTTCAAGCCTACCTCACCTTTGGCCACCTCATCATCTCCCAGTATCACGGCGAAGCGGGCACGACTTTTGTCCGCTTTCTTGAACTGACTCTTGAAGCCACCGCCGCCGCAATGACTGATCAGCCGTAGCTCAGGCAAGGTATCACGTAATTCCTCTGCCAACTGGATACCTTTCCGTTTGGCCGTCTCACCCATCATGATGAGATAGAGATCGACACCGGGAAGCCGCTGCGCCACGGCTGTCGCCTCCAACAGGGCAACCAGCCGTTCTATGCCCATGGCAAAGCCAACCGCGCTGGTGGGCTTACCACCCAGCTGTGCGACCAGACCATCGTAGCGGCCACCGGCACAGACGGTACCCTGTGCACCAAGCTGGTCGGTAACCCACTCAAATACGGTCCGGCTATAGTAGTCCAGACCGCGTACCAGTCGTGGATTCAGCACGTAGGCCACTCCCGCATCATCCAGCCCCTTTAGAAGGACCTCGAAGTGAGCCAATGATTCCTCGGAGAGGTGCTCCATAAGAGTCGGTGCACCGGCAACCACCTGGGCCATTTCCGGGTTTTTGGTATCCAGAATACGCAACGGATTGCTCTCGAGTCGACGCCGGCTATCTTCATCCAACTCATCATAATGAGCCTGGAAATAGCCCACCAGCAATTCACGGTAGTTTGCGCGCTCTTCTGATGTCCCGAGGGTGTTGATCTGAAGTTCGAGTCCCTCAAGGCCCAGCTCTTTCCATAGACGCGCAGTCAGCAGGATGAGTTCCAGGTCAATATCCGGCCCTTCCAGTCCGAAAGTCTCGACACCGATCTGGTGAAACTGTCGATAGCGCCCTTTCTGGGGACGTTCATGCCGAAACATGGGGCCTTGGTACCAGAGTCGTTGTGTCTGGTTGAAGATGAGCCCATTCTCCAGACCCGCGCGAACACAACCGGCCGTACCTTCGGGACGCAGGGTCAGACTATCGCCATTGCGGTCTGCAAAAGTGTACATCTCCTTTTCAACAATGTCGGTGACTTCACCGATGGAGCGTTTGAATAGCTCGGTCATCTCGACAATGGGCATGCGAATTTCGTCATAACCGTAACGTCCGAGCACCGAACGCACCCGATCTTCGAGATATTGCCAGAGGGGCGTCTGCTGCGGCAGGATGTCTTTCATCCCGCGAATGGCTTGGATTTGCTTTGCCATCAGTCGTGTGGAGTCGTGAAAAGATCTAAATCGGATAAGGCGCCGAAGAGTAACATGGAACCGTCTACCCGCCCAAGCGCTACAATCGTGCCGGATCGAGGGTAAAACGGGCCACTTTGCCCCGCGCGTAGGGTTTCAGGTCGAAAGCGACGCCATTGACGCTGACTTTAACCGCATTGATATCGCCGAGCACCACGCTAAAGGGACCCATGCTCCCGTCGAGCGATCGACTGACACCGCCACGCTTCTCACCGAAGATACGCGCTCTACCGGTGGCATCCCGCACTTCTACCCAGCACGATCCGGTAAACTCGAACACCACCAAGCCGCTTGAAGCAACCGTCTCGATTGTCTCCTCTGGTGCTGTTACCAATTCAACTTCGGGAGCTGCCTCCGGCTCACTGAGTGACGACTCAGAGGCAATCGAGGCCTCAGTATCATCTGAGATGGCGTCGCTAACAATCGCCTCAGCCACCGGCTCGGGTTCTGTCGCACTCGGGGCAGTTTCAGTTTCAATCAGCGGTGGCACTTCCTCAGCTTCCGGCAGATCGGCAGGCTCCTCTACTGGTTGGACCAGATCCATCGTGCCTGGCTCAGAGAATGGCACTTCAAAACCCGGAGATTCCGTCTCAGGTACCTGCGTCGATGGTATCGGTTCCGGTTCAGGCAGATCCATGCGGCCCTGCCACCAGAAAAACAGCAATATGCCAAGCAGCAGAACGACTATCCAGGTCACAACACGGAAAAGCCGATGATCACTGTGCAGTTCCTTAGCCACTTCATCCGGCTGATTTTTGGGTAGCGGTGTCTGCTCAGTGCTGGGGTTGAGTTCCTGATAGGAGATGATGACCGCTTCTTCATCGACGCCAACCAGTCGCGCATAATTTCGCAGATAGCCCTGAACGAATACTGCCGACGGGAGGTTCTCGTAGTCATCCCACTCGAGGGCTTGAATGATGCTATCACTCAGGTGCAGACGCGCAGCCACTTTGGCCTGTTCCAAGCCCTGGCGTTCCCGCGCCTTGCGCAGTTGGGAACCCGGCCCGTCGATGGTACCCTCCGCTGGATGATTGTCTGAACTGTTTTTATTTTTCATTATTGTCTTTCTGACTGGTTGAGTGCTTGTATCTCAGGCGCATCGGGAAACTCTTTCAACAGTCTGCGCTTGTATTCCACCACTTTTTTGCGGTCACCCAATCGTTGTTCGATCTGTACACCGAGCCACAGAGAGGCTGCCGTACCCTTAACCTCTCCATGGTAACGTTCAAGATAAGCCCGGGCAGACATCCCTTTCTGTTGCTCAAGTGAGAGTTCAGCCATCTGAAACAGTGCGGGTGAATACCTTGGGTTGGCAGTTAAGGCGCGACGATAGTAGGTCTCTGCCATCACCATGTCACCGGCACGCTCAGCACAAAGTCCCGCATTGTTAAGTGCTACCCAAGGGGTGGGATAGAGTGGATTGTCGAGCGCCAGTAGAAACTCCTGATCTGCCATCTCGTAGCGATTTTGTTTGCAGTAGTAGCTGCCGCGGGCATTTCGGATGTAGGGGTCACGTGGGTCGAGATTCACAGCCCGATCATAGTGGCGTGCCGCCAAATCATTTTCACCCAGCCTTTCATAGAGAATCGCAATCACATTGTGGGCTTCGGGATTCTGCTCATCCACTTCGAGGCCGCGCCTGAGCTTCTGCAGCGCCACCGCATCCTGGCCATCCCGCATATAGGCGATGCCCATTTCCACATAGATCTTTGCCGGACTATCCCGCTTTTCCAAACCCAGGTTGCCGGTGGCATCCGGTTGACCGCCTGTGGTCGCACATCCTGTGAGAAACAGGGTTAAAAGCAAGCGTCCGGCGATCTTATAATCACGCAATAACATCATCTGATATTTACCTTCAGGCTTTCCGCTTCCGACCGGCGCAAATCTCTGCGGCTCCGATCCTTGACCTTACCGACTAGCTGTCCGCATGCTGCATCAATATCCTCTCCCCGGGTCTTTCGTGTTGTGGCGATGATGCCTGAACGTTTCAGGCGCATGCGGAAAGCCTCAACCCGTTCCGCCGGAGAGACCTGATATTGGGTGCCTGGAAACGGGTTGAATGGAATCAAATTAACCTTGGAGGGCGTTCCCTCGAGCAAGCGAATCAGCGCTTTGGCATGCTGCAGGCTGTCGTTGACACCATCCAGCATGACATATTCCCAGGTCACCTTGCGCCGTTTATCGCCTTGAACGAACTCCCGGCAAGCGGGGATCAATTCTTCCAGGGGATACTTCTGGTTAATCGGTACTAATTGATCGCGTAAGGCATTGTCCGGCGCATGCAGTGAGACCGCCAGGCTCACATCACTGAGCTCCCGTAGTTTCTTGAGTGCCGGTACGATGCCTGAGGTACTGATGGTGACACGATACTTGGAGACCATATAGGCCAGATCATCCTGCATAATGTTCATGGCCGCTACCACCGCATCGAAATTGGCCAGCGGCTCTCCCATGCCCATCATTACTATATTACTGGGGGATGTACCCAGCTCACGAGTCGCTATCCAGACCTGTCCAATAATTTCAGACACGGTGAGATTACGGTTAAAACCCTGTTGGGCGGTAGAGCAGAAGCTACAGTCCAGCGCACAACCCACCTGGGATGAGACGCAGATCGTGCTGCGCCCGTCTTCGGGAATATAGACAGTCTCGATACGTTGCCCGTCTGTCAGTTCAATCACCCACTTGCGGGTCCCATCCAGCGCCGGTTGTTCAAAGATCAGTTGCGGCAGACTGAGCTCTGCCACTTGGTGCAGCTGTTCGCGCAAACGTTTCGAGATATCGGTCATGGCATCGAAATCGGTGATGCCGTGCTTGTGAATCCATTTGAATACATTGCGACCATGAAAGGCCTTGCTGCCAAGCGCCAGAAAAAATGTCTCCATTCCCTTGCAGTCGAGATCGAACAGGTTGGTTTTCGTGTCGGTAGTCAATGCAGGGAGTTCTCAGCGAAATTAGTGAATAACAGGCGGAAAGAAAAAACCATAAAATAACAACGCGTTAGTTTAGCCTTGGGAGGGCAGGCTGGCAAACCGGCAGGTCGCAATTACCGGATTTTATGAGATTCGTTTGACCACACTCACATCCGGTAGTTGCTCCACCTTTGATAACAGGCGGCTCAACTGCTCCATATCACTGACTTCAACGGTAAATCGCATGGTGGCGGTATCGCTCTTACGGTCACTGTTGGTATTGACGCCAATCACATCGATATCCTCATTGGTGAGGATTGCGGATATATCCCGCAACAGCCCCTTTCTGTCTCCGGATACCACCAGAAAATCCACCGCATAGGTTGTCTGTGCCTGCTGGTCACTCCAAAGGACATCCACCAGCCGCTCTCTATTCGCCTCATCCAGCGCACGGACGTTGGCACAATCCCGTCGGTGCACTGTCACGCCACGACCCCGGGTGACAAAGCCAATGATCGGATCATAGGGGACCGGCTTACAACAGCGCGCCATACTGGTCATCAAGTCATCAACACCGGCAACCACCACCTCTCCCTTGACCGTGGCGGTCCGCTGTTGTGGTGTTATTGGCTTGCTACGTTGTGCTTGCCGGGCGCGTCCACCAACACCTGCGACCTGAATGGGTGACAAGTCGCCACGTCCGATGGCTGCGTAGACATCCTCGGCATGCTGTAGATTGTGCTTCCCTGCGATGGCTTCCAAGTCGGGCTTCTCGGTAACCGAGAGTCGTACCATTTCACGCTCCAGGGCGGCACGACCCAAGTCCACGTGATGCTCATAATCCAGGTGCTTGAACCACTGCTTGACCCGGTTGCGTGCCCTGGCGCTGTGCAGATAGCCAAGATGAGGGTTAATCCAATCACGACTCGGTGTACCATTTTTGGCCGTCAGGATCTCAACCGATTCTCCACTGCGCAGCGGTCGATTCAACTGGACAATATGACCATCGACTCGCGCGCCACGACACTGGTGGCCAATGTCAGTGTGGATGGAGTAGGCAAAATCCAGCGGTGTCGCCCCCTTGGGCAGTTCCACGACTTTTCCCTGAGGGGTCAGTACATAGATTCTTGTCGCCTCCATATCGGCATCCAGATAACCTGGTGGCTCACCCTCATCACTTAGCTCCTTCTGTTCAAGCCACTGCCGCATCCATACGATGCGACGCTCAAAATCGGCATCGTGCTTGGTGTTCTCCTTGTAACGCCAGTGTGCCGCCACACCCAATTCCGCATGATGATGCATGTCACCTGTGCGGATCTGTACCTCAAGGGTCTTCTCTTCAGGTCCGATGACGGCTGTGTGAATCG
The DNA here is from genome assembly GCA_025655575.1 of Candidatus Thiodiazotropha sp. (ex Monitilora ramsayi). Lineage (GTDB taxonomy): Bacteria > Pseudomonadota > Gammaproteobacteria > Chromatiales > Chromatiaceae > Thiodiazotropha. Next base: position 115,476 of record JAHXIP010000002.1, read on the forward strand.
ATTGGTAGAGATTGGCCTTAGGTGTGGCGATATAGTCGTCGAATTCACCCGGTATATGTTTCCAGAGGCCATGCACTACACCCAGTGCCGCGTAGCACTGAGCAATGTCATCGACCAGCACCCGTAACGCACGCAGGTCGAAGATTTGTTCGATATCCACTGACTTGCGCTGCATCTTGCGCCAGATGCTGTAGATATGTTTCGGTCGACCGCTGATTTCGGCATTGACACCGACGGCGTGAAACTTCTCATGCAGCAACTCGATGACCTGATTGATAAACTGCTCTCGATCGGCGCGACGGCCATCGAGTTGACTGGCAATGCGTTTGTAGTCATCAGGATGGAGAAAGCGCAAAGAGAGGTCTTCAAGTTCCCATTTTATCTGCCAGATACCCAGACGGTTGGCCAGAGGTGCGTAGATATCACGAGTCTCCTGAGCCAGACGATGGCGTAATTCGGGAGAGAGCCCACGAGCGGTTCGCATGCGGTGCAGTTGTTCCGCCACGACAATCAATACAACCCGAATATCCTCGGCAATACCCAATAGCAAGCGGCGCAGGTTTTCCGCATGTTCACCTTCATCTCCCGCTGGCACTTCGGATGAAAGATCGGTCAGCATGCCGATACGGGTCAGGTCGTCAACCATGCGGGCAGTATTCTCACCCAGCATTTTAATCAGATGATCGAGCTTAAGATCCTTTTCGTGGAATGAACCCAGCAGCATAGCGGCTGCTATCGTTTCCTGGTCCATTCTCATGTCGACCAGAATCTCCGCCACGGAGAGTGCGTGGCGCAACTGGGATTCGCCAAAGAGGGTACGGGCATTGGGATCTGCAGCCAGAGCGATGTCGGCTGCTTTTCTCAGGCATTGCCTGTCCTCACCATCAAGATCCTCCGGCAGCCGGTCGATCCAATGAGCGACATCCTCCCCCGCGATCTCATCACCTTCAGGGAGCCTACTGGTGGTAGTCACCATCTACTTGATCAGCCTCTGTGCGTAATTCCGTTTGTTTTCGGCGATATTCAGTCGAGTACGTGACTGACCAGCCCATCCGCCAGCTTGGGTTCGAACCAGGTGGATTTTGGTGGCATCACCTCACCTGCATCGGCGACTGCCATGAGGTCTTCCATTCCGGTGGGAAAGAGGGAGAAGGCCACAACCATCTCACCGGAGTCGACCCGTTTCTCCAACCCCGAGAGACCACGAATACCACCAACGAAGTCGATACGGGCGTCCCGGCGGGGATCGGAAATGCCGAGAATCGGTTCGATCAGATTATCGGCCAGCAGACTCACATCCAACCTGGCCACCGGATCATCCGATGGAATACGCGCTGGATCTAACCGCAGGCGATACCACTGATGGTCCAGATACATACCAAACTCAGCAGCGCTGGCTGGTTTCACCGGCTGATCACTGGACTCAACACTGAAAGACTCTCCCACCCGAGCCAGAAAAGTCGTTTTATCCAGGCCATTGAGGTCTTTGATTACCCGATTGTAATCGAGAATCTGCATCTGGTTGTGGGGAAAGATGACACTCAGGAAGTAATTATAGGACTCGCCACCGGTGTGATTGGGGTTATCCGCCTTTCGCGCCCCACCCACACGAGACCCGGCTGCAGAACGATGGTGGCCATCGGCCACATAGAGTGCGGACATGGCATCGAAATCCCGAGTCAGCTGCTCGACTGTAGCCTCATCATCCACCACCCAGATCTCGTGGCGTACCGCATCAGCAGCGGTGACATCCATATCCGGCGCGGCCTGTGAAACCCTTACCAATACAGCATCTACCTGAGGTGCACTGGGGTAGACCAGGAAAACCGGTCCTGTCTGGGCATTCAGTGCATCAACCTGGCGCACCCGGTCATCTTCTTTGGCAGGACGGGTAAATTCATGCTTTTTGATCCGATCCGTGTCGTAGGCTTCCACTGAGGCAGCCGCCACCAACCCGGTTTGCCGATGCTCTCCCATGGTCAGCCGGTAGACATAAAAGCAGGGCTTGTCATCTCTCACCAGCACCTTTTCCCGAACCATTTTCTGCAGATTTTCTGCTGCTTTGGCATAGACTTCAGGGGCATAGGGATCGACACCAACCGGCAGATCGACCTCGGGACGCGAAATATGCAGAAAACTCCAGGGACGCCCTTCCACCATTTCCCTGGCTTCAGCCTCGTTCATTACATCGTAAGGTGGTGCGGCGACATCGTCGGCCCGCCCTTGAGCCGGGCGCAACCCGGTAAAAGCTCTGATCAACGGCATGAATGGGTACCTCTATGCCTGGGATGGGTGGCGTATTCTCGCCGAAATTGGGTAATTGAGGTGGGGGATTGTTTCAAAAGAGCAACTGGTGAATCAAGTGAATCTATCCACCGTGTAAGAATTTGCCTACTTAGATATGAGAATAAACCTGCATATTATTTATGGTTTTTAACATAGACTTTCATTGTCGCATTTAGGGACGTTAGGGAAAACACACACGAACAGGGATGTCCACGGATTGAATCTTTGCCAACCAATCATTGCGACATAAAATCCTGGCACCCAAGGATAAGGGAGCCAGGATTTTTTTTGCCTGTCATATCTTATTGATTTTGTTCAACTATAGCTGGGGCCTTCACCACTAGCCACATTAGTCTATGGGATCACCTGACATAGGTGTCACGGGCCAAAGAGGCTGCTCACTGTGATCAAACGCCTCCCAGAGATCCCGATAAGTTTGTCCTGTTTGGGGATGACGTTCATTGCCGGCCACCTCTGATAGGGGGAGCAGCACAAAAGCATATCGCAGGATCTCATCCCTAGGCACCTGAAGGCTTCCTTGATCAATAATCTGATCCCCGTAGGTGAGGAGATCGATATCCAGCGTTCTGGATGAAAATTTTTCGCCCCCACGCACCCGGCCGTGGCTCATCTCGATCTCGCGCAGAACCGCCACCAATGCCTGGGGAGACAGCTGGGTTTTGATACCCACAACCAGGTTAAGAAAGTTCTCGCCACTGAAACCCACCGCCATACTTTCATAGATAGTGGAAACTGTCAGCTCACCGAATCTCGCCGACAACGCCTCAATAGCAGAAGCAATCTGTATCTGAGGTGTGACATTACTTCCCAGACTAAGCCATGCCCTGACTGGACCCGGTTCAGTCACGCCTGCCACGCTCGATAATCACCCCTACATCCCGTGCTGCGCTCACGGCACCGACCTTATTGAGCGTCAGCTTGACCCAAGGCACGGCGAACTCCTCAAGCACGATAGCCGCACATTTTTCCGCCAGCGTCTCCACCAGTTGGAATTCGCTCTGCCTGACAAACTCAATGAGACGTTTACTGACTGCCTTGTAATCCAGCGTGTCATCGATGGCGTCCGTAGCGGCAGACTTGGCAATATCCGCCCCCATCTCCAGATCGAAAACGACCGTCTGCCTTATTTCCCGTTCCCAATCGTAGATACCAATGACGGTATCGATACGCAATTCGCGGATGAAAACAATATCCATAATCAATCATTTCAGCTGTTTGGATGAAGGGCTCATGGTAGAGCAGTCACGATGAATTACAAACCCTGAAAGCCGCCGGATTCAGACTAACCCTGGCTTGACCTTACCCTCACTTGCGGTTCCAATTGGCCGATGCTTACTGAAACACTGCTCGTCATAGGCGCCTACCTGATTGGATCTGTCTCCAGCGCCATCATAGTCTGCCGTCTCATGGGACTGCCCGACCCTCGCACCCAGGGTTCGAACAATCCCGGTGCAACCAATGTCCTGCGTATCGGCGGGAAGAAAGCGGCAGCGATTACCCTGCTCGGCGACTCACTGAAAGGCTTCATTCCCATGCTGGTGGCCCACCTCTTCGAGGCCTCTCCGCTCGTGTTCGCCCTAACGGGCCTGGCCGCCTTTCTGGGGCACCTCTATCCCCTGTTTTTTGGCTTTAAGGGCGGCAAAGGGGTTGCCACCGCGCTTGGTGTTCAATTTGGCCTGCACTGGGGTATCGGCGCAGGCGTGGGACTGATTTGGTTGTTTATGGCTAAGGTCGTGAACATCTCCTCTCTTTCGGCATTGGTCTCAATGGCCATCGCACCGCTGATTGTCTGGTTGATCTGGCCATCCCCAGCACTCGTCATGATGCAGATTGCTGTAACGCTCATTCTCTTCTGGCGCCATCGTTCCAACATTCAGAACATGCTGTCGGGCAAGGAAGGTAAAATTGCCGAAGAAAACGGCATCGGTACCGACCAGGATTAACTCATCATTCATCGTTATTCAGGAGCAGACTGCACCCATGCCTCAGCCCCGCTATCAAACACTCCCACACCAGATCACCTGTATCGACACCGAGTATCAGCGTCCGGGTCTGGCAGCCTGCTATCTTATCGAATCCGAGGGTGAAGCTGCCTTCATCGACACAGGCACAAGCCATACGGTACCGATGTTGATGTCGGTACTTGAGGCCAGAGGGATTGCGCCCGCTCAGGTTAAGTATGTTATTCCCACCCATGTGCATCTGGACCACGCTGGAGGTGTTGGCGCGCTGATGGCGCAACTTCCGAATGCCACACTGGTGATTCACCCTTACGGTGCCAGGCATATGATAGACCCTTCCAAATTGGAGGCCGGTGCCTCTGCAGTCTATGGGGAGGAGAAATTCCAGGAGGAATTCGGCTCACTGATTCCAGTGGATGAAACGCGTGTCATCGAGGCGCCGGACGGCTTTCGTGTTCAGCTGGGAAATCGCGAGCTACTTTGTATCGATACACCCGGTCACGCCAGGCATCACATCTGCATCTATGATGCGCAGAGCCGGGGCATCTTTACCGGTGACACATTCGGTCTCTCCTACCGGGAATTCGATACCGACAACGGCCCTTTTATTCTCGCCACATCAACCCCCATCCAGTTCGACCCGGATGCCTGGCACGAGACATTGGACCGGTTAATGGCGCTGTCACCGGAAGCCATCTATCTGACGCATTATTGTGAAGTCAGGGAGCCTGAGCGACTGGTCGGCAAACTACGTGAATCTCTTGATCTCTTTACCCAAACCGCGCTTTCTGCAAAAGCGGAACCGGGACAAGCACGAACGGCTGAGATCCGTAGTGGACTGTTGAGCTGGTTAGTTGACGCGCTGCGTCAACACGGTTGCCGACAGACCCCGCAGGAGATCGAACAGCTGATGTCTATGGACCTGGAACTCGATGCCCAGGGTCTTGAGGTCTGGCTGCAGAAACGGGAAGAGGCTACATCCAAAGCCGGTTAAACACCTGGCTGGGGTTCGTACACTTTCAATATGCTATAAACAGGTTCAGCTAGGCTTGGAGCCACTCTGGTCCCAGGCAAACGTGCAATCAAGGCGGGAAAGCACATAGATCAATCCCCGTTCACCATCACCCATCATCATCGATAGCGGACTGTGTTTGTTGAACTTGTGGTTACGCTGTCGTAACCAGCGTTTTCCCATGCTGGGATTGGTTGGGTAGGTCGTGCGCAGTGCCTCGTCGATACGAACCAGATATTCAATACGACGCATCAACCCAGGTTCATCTGGAAAGGGTTTGCTGTAGCGATACTGGGAAAAATGGCGGGCCTTACCCTCCATGTCCAGCAATGCCATCATCTCGTCAGCATGCAGGCCCCAGCTCTCAAAAAGATTCATGGTGCCCCGGGTGATTGCCAACCGATCCGACATCGATTGATCAGCCGCTGCTTGTTGTGTCTCACTCATGACCAAACCCTATTTCCGACAAATTAACTTGGTTATTAGGAGTCTAACACGATCCACCAATCAATTTCCTTAAGATTACCACGGTTACGGAAACTCACTTGTTAAACAGTCTCCGCCACCAGCGCTTACGGTTGTTCGGCACTAATGTAGCAGGTAGATCTACAGGTTGAATTTTACTCAGGACCCACCCCGGCAGTGGTGGATTATCGCTATAACCGCAGGAGACACCCAGATTATTTGGATCATAGATCTTGATCAGGCTTGGTTTCACCAGATCATCGGCGTAGACGATGCCACAGTAGTCCTCGCCATGCTCCTCTCTCAACAGTTTATCAATCTCATCAATAAACCTGAGCAACATCGATTTGTCCACCGGCGTAGCAGGTGGCGCCTCACCTATGGCATAGAGATACCAACCCCCATCGGCATCCAGTCTCAATACTTCCCATAATGCATCAAGATGATGCCAACGTAGCGTGGAGGTGAAACTACCGCGAAAGGCCAGCATAAAATCTTCCTGGTGACTCATCAATTCCCCTCTTTGAAATAGGCCACTAACCATATCAGATCGCCATGTGCCCAGGGAGTCTGTAGTTGCTCCTCCTGAAACCCAAGCAGTCTGCGGAAAGAGTGGGCTATAATGCGGATTTTTATTCGAGCGCCGATCATCATGAGCAATACGGGCAAAACCCTTTTCGAATCCCAACTCGATCTAGAGCTGATCAACCGCGGCAAGGTGCGCGATATCTACGAGGTGGATCAGGATCATCTGCTGATCGTCACCACCGACAGGTTATCCGCCTTCGACGTGATTCTGCCGCAACCGATTCCCAGTAAGGGCGAGGTACTCACCCGGGTGGCGAATTTCTGGTTCAAACGCACCAGCCACCTGCTACCCAACCACCTCGCTCAACTAAACCTGGATGACATCATCAAAGATCCCGCCCAGCGAGCCATTCTGGGCGATCGGGTTATGCTGGTACGCAAGCTGAAACCGCTACCGGTGGAATCGATCGTCAGAGGGTACTTAATCGGTTCCGGATGGAAAGATTATCAGCAAAACGGTCAAGTCTGCGGTATTCCGCTACCAGCAGGGCTGAGGCAAGCGGACAAACTCCCTGAAGCCATCTTCACCCCCTCCACCAAGGCCGAGCTCGGTGCCCATGATGAAAACATCAACTACGAACAGACCGTAGCATTGCTGGGGGAGTCGCTGGCCAGCCAGGTAAGGGATTTCAGTCTTAAAATCTATACTGAAGCAGCCGCCTATGCCAGCGAACGGGGCATTATCATCGCTGACACCAAGTTTGAATTCGGTCTGGATGACGCGGGCAAACTCCACTTGATCGATGAGGTACTGACACCCGACTCATCCCGCTTCTGGCCTGCGGATGAGTATCGCCCAGGTATCAGCCCCCCCAGTTTCGACAAGCAATTCGTCAGAGACTACCTGGAGACCCTCGATTGGGACAAAACACCTCCCGGCCCGGAGCTGCCACAAGAGATCATCGAAAGAACTGCAGAGAAATACCGTGAAGCAGAGAGGCGTCTCACAGGCCAATAAACGTCACTGGTATTCTTCAGAAAAGGTCTCTAAGATTGACCTAGCAGTCCAAGGAAGCCAGGTAGAACCTTATTCCTGACTTAGGGGGCAATGTGGTCGAGTATGCTGAAAAATTAATTGGCAATGGATACCGTATCGCGCATCAAAGGAGCGCCACCGATTATATATGAGCTTCACGTGGACTATCGAAGCAAAGAGTTGCCTTAATCCATAATGCCATTGACATGCAGGAACAACTAAAACAAAAAGCCGCCCGTGTCGTTATCTACACGACTCTCCAATGTCCCCACTGTCAGCACCTTAAGCGGTGGCTGAAAAAGAACCAGATTCCCTTCCTTGACTTCAATGTCGGAAAACCCGGCAAGATGCAGAAGAAGTTCTTTTCGCTTGGCGGACAAACCGTGCCAATGGTCGTGATCGGTGACCAGCAATTCGTAGGATTCAACCCCAATCAGTTGAAAACCGTCCTGGAAGATGAAGGCCTGTTATAGCCTTCACACGCCTCGATAACTCGTCAACGAAAAAACCCCGCTGAAGCGGGGTTCTCGGTCACTGATATAAACAAATAATCAGTTGTTCTGAATCACGATATTCGGGAACTTGGCAGCGTAATCCTTCGCCTGCAGCGAAAGCTTGGCTGCTGTGGTGCGTGCAATCTCACGATAGACCTGTGAAATGCGTGCTTCGGGTTCAGCTACCACAGTAGGCTTACCGCCATCGGTCTCTTCGCGAATACGAATATCGAGAGGTAACGCACCCAACAGATCCACATGGTATTGATTGGCCATGGAAGCCCCGCCGCCCTCGCCGAAGATATGCTCCTCATGACCGCAGCTGGAACAGATATGTGTGCTCATGTTTTCCACGATACCCAGTACCGGCACTTCCACCTTCTCAAACATCTTCAGACCCTTGCGGGCATCCAGCAATGCGATGTCCTGAGGTGTCGTCACGATCACAGCACCGGATACAGGCACCTTCTGCGCCAGTGTCAGTTGTGTATCGCCAGTGCCTGGCGGCAGATCGACGACCAGATAGTCAAGACTATCCCAGTTGGTGTCATTGAGTAACTGCTCCAGGGCCTGGGTGACCATCGGGCCACGCCAGATCATCGGCGTCTCTTCATCGATCAGAAAACCGATCGACATGGCCTGCATGCCATAGCCTTCCATCGGTTCCAGGGTCTTGCCGTCAGTCGATTCAGGCTTACCACTGATACCTAACATTCGGGGTTGTGAGGGACCGTAGATATCCGCATCCAGTATGCCTACCTTGGCACCCTCTTCCGCCAGCGCCAGCGCCAGGTTGACGGCAGTCGTGGACTTGCCGACACCGCCTTTGCCGGAGGCCACGGCAATGATGTTCTTGATGTTATCGATCGGCTTCAGTGCCTTCTGCACCGAATGCGCCACAATCTTGCTGGAGATGGCAACCTCGATATCGGTCACACCTTCCACGGCTGATACCTTCTCTTTGACCTTGCTGCTGATCTCATCCATGACGCCCTTGGCCGGGAAGCCAAGCTCAATGGTCACCTTGACCTTACCCCCATCGATTTCGACACCCTTTACTGTCTTTGCGGTTACCAGGTCCTTTTCCAGATGAGGCTCAACATAGCCTTTGATCGCTTCATTAATCGAGTCTTGTGTCAGTTCAGACATCGCCAGATACTCCTGCATGGGTCCCTGAGGGAAACCCGTCTTGTTGACTGAAAATCATGGCGGGGGATTCTACACGAAAATCATGTCCATATACCAAGGGCTTTGCTGGGTTTTAGCTTTTGTCAGAGATATTCTCATGATTGGCGTGTTTTTTTCACTCCGTGGGGATCAATTGGTTGATAAATTCCCAAATAGGGTCCGGTGCCAAAGGTCCACACCAGTGGATAGAGTGGCATCGGGAGTCACTCACCGATATATCGTCTTCGCTTTGCAGCCCTCACCTGTTGAATATCCACCAGGATCATACCGTCGGTACAACCGGCAAAAGCAGGATCGACACCGAAATCGAGAAAACAGACACCCCCCGGCTCACACAGGTCAGTGTACTGTTTAAAGAGTGTGGGTATTGTCACATCGTAGAGGGAGAGCTGATGTTTCAGCGCTTGTTGGTCCCGTTCGATATCGTTGCCCACGAAAAGCGTGTCGCACTCATTCTTACTCGACAGGCTGAGCTTGTAGGGAATTCTGGCCTCACCCAGGTAGTGCTGGCAAGCAAAGTAGTGGCGGTAGAAATAGACCATCAAATCTCTTGCAGGGCGCGGATAGCGGGCACTGAGACTGACCGGCCCGAAGAGATAGCGAATCTGAGGATTATGTTTGAGATAGGCACCCAGTCCTTGCCAGAGGTAATCCAACGCCCGCGAACCCCAATAACGAGGCTGTACGAAACTCCGTCCCAATTCAATGGCATCCTCAGCGTAGGCTTCGAAATCTGTGTCGAACTTAAAGAGTGAATGCGTATAAAGCCCGGCCATACCCTGTTCCCGCAAGATGCTCCCCGCCTCACCCAAGCGATAGGCGCCCGCCACTTCCAGTTCTGTCTCGTCCCACAAAACCAGATGATGGTAGTGGGCATCATAACTGTCGGTATCCCGACGCTTCCCTGTGCCCTCGCCAACCTTGCGAAAACTCAGCTCACGCAGGCGACCGATCTCTCGCATAAAGGTGCTGCCCGGCTCCCAGGTCATCAACAGGATCTGCTTTCCATCGCGGGTCTTTCCCAACAGCCGCCCATTACTCAACTCCTTCTTGAGAGCCTGTCGTGACTCAGGATGAGCAATGCTCTTCTCGGTGGCAAAGACCCCCGCCTTACGCTGAGAAACCCGGTAGAAGTGCTTGCGTACCATCCGTACACGAGCCTTGTGACGAATCCCTTCGATGTTGAGATGAGAGGCGGGAATCAGTTCCCCGACCCGAAATCCAATCGTATTCGAGCGTTGACGGAACATTTCACCCACCAGTAAAAAGGCCGCAACGGGTTTGTATAACATCGAGACTGCATAGAACAGGGGGGAGTTCTTCGCGTCTATGAAAATAGGCAGTAGCGGCGAAGCCGTACGCCGTACAAACTGCAGGAAACCACTTTTCCAATGCACGTCGCGTACTCCGTTTGGACGCAGACGGGAGACCTCTCCGGCGGGAAAGACGATTACCAACTCTTCCCGCTCCAAAGCTGCATATACCTGTTTGATACCCTTCCGGTTCGAACCGCCACCCAGATTGTCAACCGGCAATAATAGATCACCCAAGGGTTCCAAGGCTGAGAGCAGGTCATTGGCTACCACACGAATATCGGACCTTACCCGGCTGATCATCTGGATCAGACACAGGGCATCCAGTGCACCCAGCGGGTGGTTGGCCACTACCACCACCCGGCCGGTTGGTGGAATATTCTCCAGATCCCGGTTGGAGACCAGGTAATCGAGATCGAAGTACTCCAACACCTTCTCGATGAAATCGAGACCGCGAACCCCATGATTCTCTGCAAGAAACCGATTGACCTCCCGCTCATGGAACAGCATCCGCAACAGCGTCAGCATCGGCTTGGTCAGAATTCTCGGCTGACTATCGAAGAAATCCGGGAATCGTTGAGTCAGAACCTGTTCGAGATTTAGCACCGCATGTGCTCCAAAGGAAACTTCGACAGGAGCTTAACGGGTATTTATGACAGTAGATTTACGCCAGTATGAGCGATAGGTTGCCACTAGATGATCGCACGATGACAGATCTGGACCGCAATCGGTGCGGCAAGGTCATACCCTAAAATGCGATGTCACACTTTATGTAAGGCGAGACCCTACTGCACTACTGTCCCGATTCAATTAGAGGCCTGATTCCCGTTATGGCCTTATGCGTTCATTTGCCGACTTGTTATGCGATAATTCCCGGCTTTCCCGGGGGACAAATCCCTCAGACTCGTAGCCAAGTCGGACAGAAGATGAACCAGACACCACGCAAGATCCTCATTACCAGTGCCCTACCCTATGCCAATGGTCCCATCCATATCGGCCATCTGGTGGAGTACATCCAGACTGATATCTGGACACGTTTTCAGAAGATGCGCGGTCACGAGTGTCACTACGTCTGTGCTGATGATGCCCACGGCACACCGATCATGCTGCGCGCCCGTCAGGAGGGGATCGAGCCTGAGACCTTAATCGCCCGCGTGGCGGAGGAGCACCAGGCGGACTTCACCGAATTCCGCGTCGACTTCGACAACTACCACTCCACGCATTCGCCGGAAAACCAGACTTGCGCCAACACCATCTATGAGCGCAACCGGAATGCCGGCCATATCGCCAAGCGCACCATCACCCAGGCCTACGACCCGGTGGAGAACATGTTCCTGCCCGACCGCTTTATCAAGGGTACCTGTCCCAATCCCAAGTGCGGCGCCGACGATCAGTATGGCGACAACTGCGAGGTCTGCGGCTCCAGCTACTCACCGGCAGAGCTGAAGAACCCGGTTTCCGCCATCTCCGGCGCGGTACCGGAGCAGCGCGAATCGGACCACTACTTTTTCAAACTGGCCGACTTCGAATCCATGCTCAAGGAGTGGACAGGCGGCGGCCACATCCAGAGCGAGGTGGCCAACAAGCTTGACGAGTGGTTCGAGTCTGGCCTGCAAGAGTGGGATATCTCCCGCGATGCCCCCTACTTTGGCTTCGAGATCCCCGACCATCCGGGCAAGTACTTCTACGTTTGGCTCGATGCCCCTATCGGCTACATGGCCAGTTTCCGCAATCTCTGCGACAAAACCGAAGGCCTGGATTTTGACGACTTCTGGGCAGCGGATTCTTCTGCCGAGCTCTACCATTTCATCGGCAAGGACATCATCTATTTTCACACGTTGTTCTGGCCAGCCATGCTGCACGGTGCGGGTTTCCGCACGCCCAGCGCAGTCTACGCCCACGGCTTTCTCACTGTGGACGGCGCCAAGATGTCCAAGTCCCGTGGCACTTTCATCAAGGCACGGACCTATCTGGACCATCTCAACCCGGAATACCTGCGCTACTACTTCGCGGCCAAACTGGGTTCAGGCGTGGACGATATCGATCTCAACCTGGAAGACTTCGCGGCACGGGTAAACAGCGATCTGGTTGGCAAGGTGGTCAACATCGCCAGCCGTTGTGCCGGTTTTATCAGCAAGCGCTTTGACGGGAAGCTCTCGGCGCAAGTTTCTGAACAGGCATTGCTCGATGAGTTTATACAGGCTGGAGAGGCCATCGCTGAACACTACGAGAAACGTGAGTTCAGTCGTGCAGTACGGGAGATAATGGCCCTGGCCGATCGTGCCAACCAGTACATCGACGAGAAAAAACCCTGGATAGTGGCCAAAGAAGACGGCAAGGATGCGGAGCTACAGGCAATCTGCAGTAATGGCCTCAACCTCTTCCGTCTGCTGATCGGCTATCTGAGACCAATCCTGCCTGGTACCGCGGAAGCTGCTGAAGCTTTCCTGCAGATCGAGTCGCTCTCATGGAGTGAACTGGCTACTCCATTGACCGGCCACACCATCGGCAAGTTCAAACCGCTGATGACCCGTGTCGATCCTAAGCAGATAGAAGCGATGCTGGAACATTCCAAAGAAGACCTGGCTGCACAGGCGCCTGCCACTGTGGTGAAGCCGTCTGCAGATTCACCGCTGTCCAAAGATCCGATTGCCGAGACCATCCAGTTCGATGATTTCGCCAAACTCGATCTGCGTATTGCTCGCATAGACAAGGCTGAGCACGTGGATGGTGCTGACAAGCTACTGCAGCTGACCCTTGATCTGGGCGGTGAGAAACGCAACGTCTTCGCCGGCATCAAATCGGCCTACGCGCCTGGAGACCTGGAAGGGAAACTCACGGTGATGGTCGCCAACCTTGCACCGCGCAAGATGCGCTTCGGCATCTCAGAAGGCATGGTGCTGGCGGCCGGGCCAGGCGGCAAGGACCTCTTCATTCTCAATCCGGATGAGGGGGCGCAACCAGGGATGCGGGTGAAGTAGGGGTAAATTCAAGCCGTCTGCGTGTAGGGGGGGTCGCTATATGCGCACACCAGCTCAATACCAACCATCAGGATCGCGGAGACCCTGTTGTTTTCCGCCTCCTCAACCCAATCCCGCCATTATCCGCTCTCCCCATTGAGCTGCTTTGTATGTTTGACGAATAAGGGGTGTCATGCCACTGACGTGGTGTCACGGATGTTGATCCATCGCAAAAAGCATCTGCAGTCGGTCGATTAATAGGCTTTTAATTCCTGAACACTAAGTATTCTGAATACACAAAAGTCTTGTCTCCCGATTGAAATATTTGTGACTAAATTCCCATATTTTAATACTGGTAATCCCTGATAAAGTAATAAACCAACAGGCTCACAGATTTAATTCCCGCAAAAATTTAGGCTTTTTTCACACAAGCGTTTTTGAGCCATTTCCTCAATTTCAGCACGAAACAGTCGTCGAAGGCTCAATAACGCGACCGCCACAAGACAGCCGAAGTTGCCTTGTTTCTATAACGAAAATGGTTGAGGCGTGAGTTATGAAAAAATTGTCTTCCCGGATATTGTCAATTGCAGTTCTCTGTTTGCTTATCAGCGGCATAGCAACTGCTGCAGAACTCAAGATAGTGAAGGCGCTATGGAAGGCCGATAGGTCGACTCTTGTTATAGAGGCCACAGCGAGCAAGGGTCAGCGTCTTCTTATTGAAAATGCCTATAATCCTGCCCAAGTACTTGCTGAAGCCAGGCTGAGAAAGGAGAGTCTCAAGGTCAGGCTCCGCTCGCCCGCGCAGATTCCCTGTCGAGTCAAGGCAACGATTAAAGATACCGTCCAAACAGCGGAACGGGATGTCATCGACCGGGCGACAAATAAACCACCGGAGGGATGCTCGCCAAATGGACCAAACGAGCCGCCACCCCCACCTGTCAATCAGGCTCCCACAGCGGAGGCTGGTGCTGATCAGGTCCACAGCTTGCAGTCCGGTCAGACCAGTCTGACAGTGATACTTGATGCCAGTGGCTCAACTGATCCTGATGGTTCAATTTCCCAATATATTTGGGATGGCTCACCCAATCCCGAAGATACCGCTGCGCCAAGCATCAGCCTCGGCGAAGGCATTCATGAATACAGCCTTCGGGTCATCGACGATCAGGGCATGTCCAGTCTTTCAGACAGCGTACGGATTACTGTGCAGGCGGCACCGACTGAACCCCCTCCACCGACCGAGCCACCTCAGACTGCCGCAGAGGCTCACGCCACTATCACGGTCTATGAAGGCCCCTCAACCTGTATTGGCTGTCACGAAGACGAGGCAGTGGCAATGCATGGTTCCGTACACTATCAACAATCTGGCGACACCATAAACCTGACCAATGATGTCACCCCCTTCAGCAGCAACGGCCTGCCGCGAGCCGGCGAACGTGGTGACGGTGCCATTGGCATCAACACCTACTGTGGTTCACATGAAAACTCGCCCCGCTTTACCTGTGCGGGCTGTCATGTGGGCAACGGCCGATTCCCCAGTTCTGAATTGCCCTCGGACGAGACTGAGCGCAAGGCCGAGCTGAGCAACATTGATTGTCTGATGTGTCATCAAGACAGCTACAAGCGTTTCCCGACTGGCGAGTTCGAACCGCTGGAAATCGTTGACATGGGTGCAGATGGAAAACCCGATCCCACGCTGCCCCCAATTGTCAGGACCGGCGCCAAAGGTATTCCTGTGGTTGATCAAAACAGCCTCGACTTCCTGTTCGAACCAGCCGATACCAATAGCACACTGGTTGGTCTTGGCGGGACGCCTATGATGCAGGATCGCGTGAGTGCGGCACAGAGCGTACATGCGACCACCAGGAAAGCCTGCCTTAATTGTCATGCCAAAGCCGGCGGCGGTGACGGTACCAAGCGCGGTGATCTCTCTTCGGCCTTGGTCGATCCGGATCCACAGATCGATATCCACATGAGCTCTTCTGGTGAGAACCTCAGCTGCGCCGATTGCCACGATGCCGGCGGACACCGGTTAAAGGGACGCGGGCTCGATCTCAGACCCAATGACGTACCTGAGCATTTCACCTGTGAGAGCTGCCACGACCAGCCTCATGGTGACTACAGCAATCGGGCAGGGGGCAGCCGTGATAAACATGCCACCCGGGTTGCCTGTCAAACCTGTCATATTCCAACCTACGCCAAGGGTGTAGCCACGGAAACCAACCGCGACTGGGAAGATCCCCACTTCTCTGCTGCGGCCTGTAACGGACGTGGTGGCTGGTTGCCAAGAGAGGACAAGGCATTGAACCTGACGCCTTCTTACCAGTGGTTTGACGGTACCAGTCAAGTCTACGTACTGGGAGAAAACCTGGCTGACTATCCAATGACCGTTTTGCAAGACGGCAGTGAGGCGATTACCCTCGGTCTGCCCAATGGTTGGGTCAACATGCAGAATGCCAAGATCTATCCCATGAAGGAACATACCTCCAACTCAGCCGTACATGATGCGACCAATACCCTGATCGCTCATTCGACTTTTGAATTTTTCCGTACCGGCAGTTTCGACACCGCGGTGCTAAGTGCCCTGGAGCAGACGGGAAGAAGCGGTGACGGTTACACGGTCAAGAAGATCCATACATTCCAGACCATTAACCATGGCGTTGAAGACACGTCAGCAGCACTGGATTGTGGATCATGTCACGCAAGTCTCAGCGGTGGACCGCTGCGCATGGATCTGGTGAATGACCTGGGATATGGCCTGAAAGGAAGTGAGGGCGAAGTCTGTACCCAGTGCCATGAAAACAAAGGTGGTATGAATTTCACTAACCTGCACAAAAAGCATGTCAGTGAAAAAGGGACAGATTGTTCAACCTGTCATAACTTCACCAGACCGGAACGCGGCCTGAATGGAAACATAGCCAGCTTTATCGATGACTAAGCGGGAAGTTGGTTAGACAGCAAGGACGCTGAATCTGACGCTTGTATTAAACCCATCCTTTAAACAGGATGGGTTTAATCTTTTCTACAGGCTGCGACAAATTGATTACCCGTATTGGGCAATCTCTTTAGCCATGGCCTCAACCTTTTCCGCCTGCTGATCGGCTACCTGTTCTTCAGCCTGCCCGTTTTTCCTATGGGAGAGGATTTGGAGTCAGGGGACCTTCAGAAGACCGAAAGGTCGATGACCTCAACTCAGCCCTTTGCCGCTACCAGCGCCTGCTCGACGTCGGCAATGATGTCATCCACATGCTCGATACCGATGGAAAGGCGCACCATATCGGCACTGACTCCAGCGGTCTTCAACTCCTCTTCATTGAGTTGACGATGGGTGGTGGAAGCCGGATGGCAGGCCAGGGACTTGGCATCACCGATATTGACCAGACGCAGAATCATCTGCAGGGCATCGATAAAGCGGGCGCCGGCTTCGATACCGCCTTCGATACCGAAACTGAGAATGCCCGATGCCTGGCCTTTAGTGATCTTCTGGCAGCGCTCATAGTGAGGGCTCTCCGGCAGAGCCGCATAGTTGACCCACTTCACCTGGGGTTGCTGCTTGAGATATTCAGCTACTTTCAGGCTGTTTTCGCAGTGACGTTCCATACGCAGGCCAAGGGTCTCCAGGCCTTGCATGATCAGAAATGCGTTGTGCGGCGACAACGCCGAACCGGTATTACGCAGGGGTACTACCCGACAGCGTGCGATGTAGGCCGCCGGACCCAGAGCCTCGGTATAGACCACACCGTGGTAGGAGGGATCGGGCTCGTTGAGCATAGGAAAGCGCGCTTTGTTAGCCACCCAGTCGAATTTACCCGAATCGACAATGATGCCGCCGACGGAGGTGCCGTGGCCACCGATATACTTGGTCAGGGAGTGAATCACGATATCGGCGCCATGATCGAAAACGCGGCAGAGATAGGGAGTCGCCACCGTATTGTCGACGATCAGCGGTACCCCATGGCGGTGAGCGATCTCAGCCAGCTTCTCCAGATCCACTATGTTGCCGGCCGGATTCCCGATCGACTCACAAAAGAGCGCCTTGGTCTTCTCGTCGATCAGACTCTCCAGCTTCTCATAGTCATCGAAGGAAGCCATGCGCACATCGATACCCTGGCGAGGAAAAGTGTGGGCGAAGAGATTGTAGGTACCGCCGTAGAGCTGACTGGTACTGACAATATTGTCACCTGCCATGGCAATACACTGGATGGCATAGGTAATGGCCGACATACCGGAGGCCACCGCCAAGGCGCCGATACCGCCCTCCATCTCGGTCAGGCGTTGCTCCAACACGGCAGTGGTCGGATTCATGATGCGAGTGTAGATATTACCTGCCACCTTCAGATCAAACAGATCCGCGCCATGCTGGGTATCGTCAAAGGTATAGGAGGTGGTCTGGTAGATCGGTACCGCAGCCGCCTTGGTGGTGGGTTCCGATGAATAGCCTGCGTGCAACGCCAGGGATTCTAGTTTCATGTTTATGCCTCATCCTCTTGGGTGTCGCTCTCGGGCTCACTCAAAGAAAACCCCGACAGCTTTTGATTTATTATTCAGCGAATATCCGGCATGTGGCCACAAGCTATGCGGCTGCCGGCATCGGCTCAACCCTATACATGATGACAGGGGTCGGCAAAGACTATCATGGATAGTCAGCTGCGCGGGAGCCCGTCAGCACCTCTTTTTCTAATCTCCTGCGAGGCGCATTTGCGGCTTATCAATGCCTTCGAGAGGTAACTTGGCGCATAGTAGCTGAGAATATTCCATTACAGAGACGAGTTGTAAGAGGCTTGGTGGCCGCTTATCCTTAGCGGATTGTGTTTTTTTTAATCTGATTTTTTCATGCAAGAGTACGCACTAATCCTGATCAGCACGGTTCTGGTGAACAACTTCGTCTTGGTGAAGTTCCTGGGGCTGTGTCCTTTCATGGGTGTCTCGCGCAAGCTGGAGACCGCCACCGGTATGGGTTTGGCGACCACTTTCGTCCTTACCCTCTCCTCCATCTGCTCCTACCTGGTCAATGAATATATGCTGGTGCCATTGGGCATAGAGTACCTGCGCACGATTGCTTTCATCCTGGTTATTGCCGTGGTGGTGCAGTTCACCGAGATGGTGATGCACAAGACCAGCCCCATGCTCTATCAGGTTCTCGGTATCTTCCTGCCATTGATCACCACCAACTGCGCCGTACTCGGGGTCGCCCTGCTCAATACCCAGGAGCAGCACGGCTTCATCGAGTCGGCACTTTACGGTTTTGGCGCCGCTGCCGGTTTCTCACTGGTACTGGTGCTTTTCGCCGCTGTACGGGAGAGAGTCGCTGTTGCTGATGTACCGGAACCCCTACAGGGCAATGCCATTGCGTTGATCACTGCCGGTTTGATGTCGATGGCCTTTATGGGCTTTGCCGGCCTGGTGGCCACATGAGCGTGATGTCGTGCTGATTGCCATCATTGCCATCACCGCACTGGCTGCAGCCTTCGGTCTGCTGCTGGGCTATGCCAACATCCGCTTCCATGTGGAGGGAGATCCGATCACCGATCAGATCGAGAAACTGCTACCTCAGACTCAATGCGGCCAGTGCAGCTTTGCCGGTTGCCGTCCCTATGCAGAGGCCATCGCAACAGGGGAGGCAGAAATTAACCGATGCCCGCCCGGTGGGGAAGCGACGATGGTCGCTCTGGCCGACCTGCTCGGCCGTGATCCCATACCACTCGATGCCGAAGCCGCCGAGGAGAAACCCAAGGCAATCGCCATTATCAAAGAGCAGGAGTGCATCGGCTGCACCCTCTGCCTACAGGCCTGCCCGGTGGATGCGATCATCGGCGCCGCCAAGCAGATGCATGTGGTTATCGAGGATGAGTGCACCGGCTGCGAGCGCTGTTTACCGCCCTGCCCGGTGGACTGCATCATCATGGAACCCATCTCCCAAACAACCGACAACTGGCGCTGGCCCTTCCCAGACAACGGCCAGGAACCGATCGCTACCGCACCACTAATAAATTAATCCATGTACGTCGAAGCGAAGAGAGGCAAATCCAGAGAACTGTGGAAATTCCACGGCGGTCTGCACCTGCCGGAACATAAGGATATTTCCCTAACCCGGCCAGCCCAACAGACCAGCCTGCCGAAACGTCTGGTCCTGCCTCTGCATCAGCACATCGGCGTACCGGCACAACCCCTGATCGAAGTCGGGCAGCACGTCCTTAAAGGGCAGAAGATCGCCGACGCATCCACACCTGTGACCGCGCCCCTGCATGCCCCGACTTCCGGTACGGTGGTCGAGATTGGCGATCACCCCATACCCCACCCCTCGGGTCTGCCGGGACAGTGCATCGTTATCGAGCCGGATGGTCGGGACGAATGGAGTGAGCTTCCTCTGCCTATTACCGATTACCTCTCCGCCGACACCAAAACGTTGCGGGAGCGTATCCGGGAATCAGGCATTGTCGGCATGGGCGGCGCTACCTTTCCTTCGGCAGTGAAGCTCAATCCCGGCAAGCCGATCAAGACGCTGATCATCAACGGCGCAGAGTGCGAACCCTACATCACCTGCGACGACCGCCTGATGCAGGATGACCCGCAACGGGTGATGGCCGGTGTACGCATCCTGCAACACATGCTGCAGAGCGAAGAGTGCCTGATCGCCATCGAGGACAATAAGTCCGAGGCAATCCTGGCCTTGCACAATCTGGTGCAGGACGACGAGCCCATTGAAGTGATTCGCATCCCCACCCTCTACCCCAGCGGCGGTGAGAAGCAGCTGATCCGAATTCTCACCGGACGTGAGGTGCCCAGTTCCGGACTGCCGGCACAGGTCGACGTGATCTGCCACAATGTGGCCACAGCGGCAGCCATCGCAGACGCAGTGTTGGAAGGTAAGCCGCTCATCTCACGCCTGGTAACCATAACCGGTGAAGGTATCCGCGAGCCGGGTAACTTCCAGGCTATGATCGGCACTCCTGCGAGCGAGCTTATTGCTCAGGCGGGAGGATATCAGAACAACCCGCAACAACTGATCATGGGTGGCCCGATGATGGGTTTCGATCTTGCAACGGACGCCATACCGATCACGAAAGGCAGCAACTGTCTGCTCTGCCCCACGTCCGAAGAACTCCCCCGCCCCGAAGCGGCCCAGGCCTGCATCCGCTGCGGTCGGTGTGCGGATGTCTGTCCGGCCAATCTCCTGCCCCAGCAGATGTATTGGTACAGCCGGGCCAAGGATCTGGAGAAGGTACAGGACTACAACCTCTTCGACTGTATTGAGTGTGGCTGCTGCTCTCACGTCTGTCCCTCTCACATTCCACTTGTACAGTACTACCGCTTTGCCAAACATGAGAGTTGGGCTCAGGAGCAGGAGCGCCGGGAATCAGAGCACGCCAAGCAGCGCCATGATGCCCGTGTCGCCCGGCTGGAACGGCTGGAGGCGGCACGCAAGGCCAGGTTACGCAAGAAGAAGGAGGCCCTGGATAAAAAACCGCCCGCTAAAAAAGCCGCCAAACCCGAAGCCACCGACAAGGAGAGCAAGCAGGCCGCTATCGAAGCTGCCATGAAACGGGCTGCGGAGAAGAAGGCAAAGCAGCAGGCCCAACCCAAGAATACTGAAAACCTGACACCTGATCAGCAGGCCAAGATCGAGGCAGTGGAGCAACGCCGCAAGGCCACACAAGAATCCACACCCGAGCATGAAACGGAGCAGCAGTCCTGATGGAATTTCAGACCCACAGTTCGCCACATACCAGCCGTCCCAACCGGGTCGACAAGGTGATGCTGCAGGTCGTCATGGCCCTGATCCCCGGCACCATTGCCCTGGTCTTCTACTTTGGCTGGGGTGTGCTGCTAAATGTCATCCTGGCTGTCGCTTCTGCAACTGCTTTTGAAGCACTGGTAATGAAGCTGCGTAAACGACCTGTGCTGCCACCGCTATTCGATCTCAGTGCAGTGGTCACCGCACTGCTTTTTGCCGTTGCCATACCCCCACTATTGCCCTGGTGGCTGGTGGTACTTGGTATGGCATTCGCTATCATCATGGTTAAACAGATGTATGGCGGACTGGGCTATAACCCCTTCAATCCTGCCATGGCGGCCTATGTACTGTTACTGATCTCTTACCCGGTGGAAATGACCAGTTGGCTGCCTCCACAGTTGTTGGTAGAACAGAGCCTTAGCCTGGGAGAGATACTTAGCTTCAAGTTCGCGGGCACACTACCAGTAGACTTGACCCTGGATGCGATCACCATGGCCACCCCGCTGGATGAGATGCGAACCAAACTCGATCTCAACCAGATGATCAGTGAGATCCGTACCAGTCCGCTGTGGGGTGATTTTGGTGGACAGGGCTGGGAGTGGGTCGGTAACTGGTTCCTCATGGGTGGTATCTGGATGGTCTACAAACGTACCATCACCTGGCAGATCCCTCTCGCCTTCCTCACCGGCCTGGTGGGTATGGCTACCCTCTTTTGGTTGTTTGATCCGGAGAGCTTTCCCTTTCCACTGTTCCATGTCTTCAGCGGTGGTGCAATCCTGGGTGCCTTCTTCATCGCCACCGACCCAGTCACCGCCAGCACCACCCGTGCCGGGCAGCTGATCTATGGTGCGGCAATCGGTGTGCTGGTCTACATCATCCGCACCTGGGGCGGCTATCCCGATGCAGTAGCCTTCGCTGTCCTGCTGATGAACATGGCAGCACCCACCATCGATTACTACACCCGTCCCCGGGTCTACGGACATGGGGGCGCTAAAAATGGATAGGCGTCTGCCAGTCTTTATCGCTGCAGCCATCCTCGGCATCTTCGCAATCGCCGGCACCTCGCTCGTCGCATTCACTCACACGGCAACCAAGGCGCGCATCGCGGCCAATGAGCGCGAAACCCTGCTGCGTAGTCTATATGCCCTGGTCCCATCCGAGAGTGTGGACAATGATATGGTGCTGGATACACTGCAGGTCGAAGACCCAGAGCAACTCGGCGCCCCGGTCACCACTGTCTACCGGGGTCGTATGCAGGGTGATCCGGTGGCGGCAGTACTCACCACCATGGTTACCGACGGTTATAGCGGCCCGATCAAATTACTGGTTGCTGTCCGCTACGACGGCACCCTTGGCGGCGTGCGCGTGATCAGCCATAAGGAGACTCCAGGACTGGGCGACAAGGTGGAAGAGGCCCGCTCCGACTGGATCTACAGCTTCACCGGCAAATCCCTTGGCAATCCATCGATTGAGAAGTGGAAGGTGAAACGGGATGGCGGCGTATTCGATCAGTTCACCGGTGCAACCGTCACACCACGCTCCATCGTCACCGCGGTGAAGAAAACCCTGATTTACGTACGGGCCAACAAAGACGCCCTGTACGACAAGCAAGCGTCCACCGACGGCGTGACGGCAAAAGGCTAACCCCATGGCAGAAACCGGCTTTCGCAACATCATCACCGACGGTCTCTGGAGCAATAACCAGGCACTGGTCGCTCTGCTTGGACTTTGTCCCCTGCTGGCGGTCACCAACACAGCCATTAACGGCCTCGGTCTGGGACTGGCCACTACCGCTGTGCTGGTCTCATCCAATGCTACTGTCTCGCTGATTCGGAACTTTGTACGTCCGGAAGTCCGGCTACCGGTTTTTGTGATGGTGATCGCCTCCTTCGTCACCGCCATCGAATTGGGCATGAACGCCTATTTCCACGAACTGCATAAGATCCTCGGCATCTTCATTCCGCTGATCGTCACCAACTGTGCAATCATCGGCCGTGCCGAGGCATTCGCTTCCAAGAACAACCTGCAGCGTTCACTGGTCGATGGCCTCAGCATCGGTATCGGCTTCACCCTGGTGCTGGTCACCCTCGGCGGTATGCGTGAACTGGTGGGCCAGGGGACCCTCTTCGACCAGGCCCATTTGATGTTTGGTGAGGTCGCCAGAGGCATGACCCTGAAAATCGAAAACTTTCCCGGCATGCTCATTGCTATCCTGCCTCCAGGCGCATTTATTGGTCTCGGCCTGCTGATCATGGTAAAAAACCTTATTGATAAACGGGTGGTAGCCAAAGCAGCCACACAAACAGAAACCTCAGAGGGAGCAGCGGGCGTCACCACCTGACCATGAGAATACAGCGCATCTACACCGAACAACCGCTACAAAGTGGTCAACAAATCAACCTCGAAGAGGATTCCTCTCACCATCTGTTCCACGTTCTGCGGCTGCAGTCCGGCGACAGCATTGCCCTCTTCAACAATCAAGGTGGGGAGTTCAGCGCCACCCTCAGCGAAATCAGCAAGCATGGTGCATCCGCCGCCATCGGTGAGCTGATCCGTGAAGAGAGCTCACCCAAACTCGCCATCCAGCTGATGCTCGGCATCTCCCGTGGAGAGCGCATGGACTTCGCCTTGCAGAAAGCCACGGAGCTGGGCGTCACCCGGATTACTCCTGTCTTCACCAAACGCTGCGTAGTGAAACTCAACGAGAAGAAACGGGCCAGCCGTATGGCACATTGGCGTAAAATCATCATCAACGCCTGCGAACAATCGGGACGGGGTCTGCTGCCAGAACTCGACAGCCCCGTAGAGATCGGCAGCGCCGTCTCAACACAGACCGCCCACACCGCCCTCCTGTTGGATCACCGCAGCAACAAAACGCTAGCCGAAATCAAAAAACCCAAAGGCACCATCTGCATCCTTGTTGGCCCGGAGGGCGGATTGAGCTCAGAGGAACGAAAACTGGCCAAGGGGCAGGGTTACACCGGGATCAAACTCGGTCCCCGGATCATGCGTACCGAGACTGCGCCCTTGGCGGCCATTGCAGCGATTCAAGTCCTCTGGGGGGACTTTACAGAGTAAAGATGTCACAAATAGGTGGCGAACCGATCTCATGAATTAAGTTCATTAACAATTCAATGACTGACCCAAGTCATGGATTGCTCACAGAAACCAACTTCTTCATGTTCTGATTATCTGATACGATTTTGATTACGTGGAAATAATAGTCCTACCGGCAGGATGCTGTTGTTCCGAATCTTCACCTGTCTGGCAGCACATTCTTTTTCACTTCAAAGTGAGTCATGCATTTTAACGATATTTCACGCAAAGTCTCACGGAAGAAACCGGTGGAATGAAGTGATTAGAATGTACGTTTCATGAAGCACTCTTTTCACCATTGTTACATTTTTAGCGCCAAATAAGCCTAATCACACGAAAAGGCAGCTTACTTAATGGATGACCAGAGTTTTAAACAGTTGAAAGCAGCGCTTGACGTGACCCCAAATAATATGGCGTTGTTACTGCTTGTAGTTAAGACCCATTATCTAAGGGAAGAGTACGAGGAAGCCGCCAAACAAATTGAGCGTTATCCTTCGGCACATGGTGAAAATAGTGAATTTTGTCTGCTCGCGGGGAACGTCTATTTAAATATTGGAACCCCTGACCGAGCACTTGAATTTCTTACAAGCAATGAGGCAGAGATCTGTCTGTTAAGGGCAAAAGTGCTTTTGTCACTCAATCGTTTGGATGAGGGACATTCGGCGTATAAAGCCGCTATCGAGAAAAACGCCGCCCTTGAGGATCCTCACCTTCTTGCTCTTTTACGTTCCAATATCAAAGAAATTCCGTCACGTTCCGGCGGTCCAAAGCTAAAAGTTATTTCGAACGACGATACGAACGAAGAGGACGTCGAGCGCCTTGTTGAACCACAACAGGAACGGGTCACCTTCGACTCCGTAGGCGGCCTTGAGTCGGTCAAAAAAACGATTTATAAAAAGATTATTCTTCCATACCAAAAACCGACACTCTTCCAAAGATTTAAAAAGAGGGTGGGTGGCGGAATTCTCCTGTATGGACCTCCAGGGTGTGGAAAAACACTCTTGGCACGGGCAACAGCCGGTGAGTGCAATGCCGATTTTTTCAATATTTCTATATCCGATGTTCTCGATATGTACATCGGCGAATCGGAAAGAAAGCTTCATGCACTATTTGAAAAGGCCAGACACAGTTCACCTGCTGTACTGTTTTTCGATGAAGTCGAGGCACTAGGTGGCAAGCGACAGAATACACGTGACGGCACCACTTCCAAGCTGGTTAGTCAGTTTTTATCTGAAATGGATGGGTTTTCACAGAACAATCACGGCGTCCTAATCCTGGCAGCAACTAATGTACCTTGGTCGGTTGATGCAGCTTTTCGCAGACCGGGACGATTTGATCGGGTGCTATTCGTCCCCCCACCTGACCAATTGGCAAGAGAAGCAATACTGAAGGTTTTACTTGACGAACGGCCTAACGATGGAGATATCGATAACTCATTGATCGCAAAACTGACCAGCGGTTTCTCTGGCGCCGATCTACGCGAATTAGTGGAATCCGCAGCTGATGCCGCCATAGAGGCTTCTATCGAATCCGGCGAGGAACGGGCTATCAATAGCACGCACTTCAAAACCTCATTGCAAGAGGTACGACCTACCACACTCGAGTGGCTAACTACCGCAAGAAATTATGCGCGTTACTCGAATGAAAGTGGACAATACGATGAAGTCCTAGTCTTCCTGAAACGTCACGGAAAAAAATAAGCCTGTCAGGATCGCAAGAGGCACACGAGTAATGAATCAATACAAAATTTACGATGAACCACTTCCCGGTCCATATTCAAATTTGGCTGTCAACCCTATATGGCCATTTATCGGTGTAATGTTCGCCGGCATCTGGCTATCCTGGACCTGGTTTTTGATTAACGGAATGGTGGTAGGAAGCCCAACTCAACGCAAGGAATCCACTTGGATCATCGCAGGTCTTTTAGTGAGTGTACTACTGGTATTCGCTATTTTGTGGTTTGTGGGGCTGGATATTCTACCCAAGGAATATATCAAGTATGCAGTCTTGGGATTGACCGTCTGGCAACTTGGCGTCACATATGTTCTTTTTTCCCTGCAAAGCCACACTATTGAGCTGTACGAATATTATGGCGGCGTGCTTCGAAATGGGCTTTTCGTCGTTGTTGCCGCCGTGTTGCTAGGCAATTGGCTATTTAAAGACCTTCCTCCCTTAGTAACAATGGTGTTGACATAATCCATGGACAGAAATCTAGATCGGTTACTCGAACAGGCAGTCACACAAGTTCAACATGGTCACCTTGATGGCGCCATTGATTCCCTGAAGCAGTTATTGAGCCTCGAACCGGATTGCGCAGAAGCTCACGCATATCTATCAATGTGCCTTTTAGACAAGCGGCGCTTGCACGCAGCGACCAAAGAGGCGGAAATCGCCATTACTTTAGAACCCGAGATCGAATTATCAAACTATGCGGTCGCTCACGTCATGATGGCACAGCGCCGGTTTAAGGAAGCAGCAACACATCTTGACCGATTGCTCGATATCGATCCAAATGATGAGCGCTACTACCGTATGTATGCTGATCTCTATCACCTGACCAACGAGAAGGACAAGATCCTGCCGGCACTTCAGAAAGCGCTTGAGCTGTCACCAGACAACCCGGACGTATTGGCAGATCTAAGCGACTATTATTTTTCTACGGACGATCTAAAGCTGGCCGAGCAGTTCGCGGAAGATGCGCTTCATAGAGAAGCCGAGCACAAGCATGGCTTGGTAGCAATGGGAAATGTTCTATTACGGTATGGCAAAGTGGATGAAGCAAGACAACATGCAGTTTGGGCGCTGCGTTTGGACCCCGATGACCGGTCTGCACTGCACTTGATCTCTTCCGTCAAAGCCCGGTCGAATCTATTTCTAGGCCTCTGGTGGAAATATAACAGCTGGATTAGCAACAAAGGCACTACTCGATCAATATTGATCTTGCTGGGCGCTTTCATTGTGTATCGAATAGCCAGCATGTTATCCGCTGATCTTGGTCATTCCGACATAGCCAGGATTATCAATTATATATGGCTGGGAATTGTCATATACACCTTTGTAGGCCCAACAATATTTACGAAATCACTAAAGAAAGAAATTAGCGAAGTGCAATTGAACAGAGAATTTTAAAAAAAGAAAGCCTCGCTCAGAGGTAAAGGCTATTGACCACACAATCTCCAAGATTTCGAGAGATGCTGCTCGACCTTCTCTTACTGCGTAAACCGTCCAAAAACGGAGCAAAGCTGATTCAAAAAGTCTAATATCTATCCGTGCCCGTTCAAACCACTCTCTGCTTAGCGACACTGCTGTTGTTTATCAGTGGATGCACCGATAGTAATGACACTCAAGGTGGCATCACCACCCTTGAAGTTTGGGCCCATGCTGGTCAGGAGAGTGAACGCAATACTCTAAAATCACAAATCAATCGCTACAACACCGAGCATCCGGATAGCAGAGTCCACCTGACACTAATCCCGGAAGGCAGCTATAACGCCCAGGTACAGGCCGCAGCAGTGGCTGGTGACCTGCCGGATCTGCTGGAATTCGACGGTCCATTCCTCTATGCATACGTCTGGCAGGGACGACTGCAACCACTGGACGATCTGCTGCCTGAGGCCCTAATCAGCGATCTGTTACCTTCTATTCTGCAACAGGGAAGCTATCAGGACCGCCTCTGGTCGATTGGTACCTTCGATTCCGCTCTCGGTCTCTATGCCAACAGATCCAGGCTTGTCCATACCGGTATTCGCATTCCCACATTGGATAACCCTTGGGCAGTTGATGAGTTCAACACCATACTGGAACGTCTGGTAAGAGACGATCCCGATGGACAGGTGCTCGATCTCAAACTCAACTATGCCGGGGAGTGGTACACCTACGCCTTCTCTCCACTGATTCAATCGGCCGGTGGAGATCTCGTCAATCGCCGAAACAAAGTGGTCGCTGAGGGCATGCTAAATAACCCGGAGACAGCTACTGCACTTCACACGCTGCAGCACTGGATAGCGGCCGGTTGGGTCGATCCCAATATTGACGATGCCGCGTTTACCAGCGGAAGGGTAGCACTGGCCATGGGGGGACACTGGAACTACCCCCGCTATCGGGAGTCGCTGGGTAAAGATCTGCTGCTGTTGCCACTGCCTGACTTCGGGCAAGGCCCCAAGACCGGGCAGGGATCCTGGAGCTGGGCGATCACGTCGAACTGTGACAACCCCGAAGCGGCAGCCCGCTTTCTGGCCTTTCTACTACGGCCGGAAGAGGTACTGGCCATGACTGATGCCAATGGTGCAGTACCGGCCACAATTAGCGCCATCGACCGTTCACCCCGCTACCAGGCAGGAGGTCCGCTGCGACTGTTCGTGGATCAGCTCAAAGGCGGCCACGCAGTACCGCGTCCGCGCACGCCCGCCTATCCGGTGATCACAGCGGAGTTTCAGCAGGCTTTTGAACGTATTCGCAGTGGTAGCGATGTACAAGCAGTACTGGATGAGGCCGCAGGGGCAATCGATTTAGAGATCGAAGATAATCGGGGCTACCCCTGGCTATTCACGACAGAGGAGAGGTGATGAGATTCGCTTCCCGCCTCAACGACCAGACTCCCGCCGCCCTGCTGCTGATTGGCCCCGCCCTGTTCGGGTTGCTGCTGTTCGTTCTTCTGCCATTCCTGTTTGCATTACTGACGGCCTTCACCAATCTTCGCCTGGGCTCACCGCTCCCTTTAGAGTTTGTCGAACTGAAACAGTTTACTCGTATCTTCAACGATCCCGCCTTCCTGCAGGCCCTGGCGAACAACCTACTGTTTGCGCTGGTAGTGGTGCCGTTACAGACAGCTCTCGCCCTGGGACTGGCGCTGCTGCTCAATCAGGGACTCAGGGGCACAACAATTTACCGTACCCTCTTCTTCATGCCAGTGGTCTTTCCCATGTCCCTGGTGGCGGTGGTGTGGATCCTGATCTTCGCACCAGGCCCGAGCGGGATGATGAATAGTTTGCTCGACTTCCTCAGCTTCGGTCAGTGGCAACCCCGTGACTTCCTGCGGGATCCGCTCCTGGCACTGCCGGCCATCATGCTGCTCTCCATCTGGCAGGGTGCCGGTTTCCAGATGGTCATCCTGCTCGCCGGACTCCAAGCGATCCCACAGGAGCTAGACGAGGCAGCTGCACTTGACGGTGCAGGGCGCTGGCAACGGTTTCTTCATGTCACACTACCGCAACTCAGGAACCCGCTGATCTTCGTCATGCTGATCACCACAATCCTCGCCTTTCGCCTGTTCGATCAGGTGCAGATCATGACCCGCGGAGGGCCGGACAACGCCACCACCACGGTCATGTACGAAATGGTCGAGAGCGTCTTCACCCGCCAGCAGGTGGCTCGTGCCAGCGCCATGACGGCTGTCTTCTTTCTGCTGGTGCTGGGGCTCACCTGGCTTCAGCGGCGGCTGGTGCGGCAGACACGGGAGGTCGAATGAGGCCGCAACGGAGCCGGCCAGGCATGATCCTCAGCTACGCCCTGCTCAGCGTGCTGGCGTTACTGTGTCTCGCCCCGGTGGTGATGATGCTGACTGGCAGCCTGAAACCTGATGAAAGAGTATTGACGGAAGCCGGCACGCTTGCCGGATTCATCCCCGACCAGGCCTCACTGCAGAACTACGCCGATGTCTTCACCCGCACCGACTTCCTCGGTTTCCTGATCAACTCACTCTTCATCACCGGCACTATTGTTATCTGCGGACTATTGGTCAATGCCCTGGCCGCCTACGCCTTTGCCCGCCTGCACTGGCACGGGCGGGACCTGCTCTTCAACCTGGTGCTGGCACTGATGATCCTGCCGCTGGAGGCGATCGCTGTTCCCCTGTTCTACGGCGTCTCCCTGCTCGGTCTACGCGATACCTATCTGGCGCAGATCCTGCCGTTCATCGCCAACGCCTTCTCGATCTATCTCTTCTACTCCTTCTTCATCGGTCTGCCGCGGGAACTGGAAGAGGCGGCACGGCTCGACGGCGCATCGACCCTGCGCATCTTCTTCTCCATCATCCTGCCTAACTCGAAACCGGTTTTTGCCAGCGTAGCCATCCTCAGCTTTCTTATGTGGTGGGGGGCCTATCTCTGGCCGCTGATGGTGACCATCGGCCCTGAAGTTCGCCCACTGCCGGTGGCTATCGCCGCCTTCTACACCCTGCCGCCACTACAGTGGGGCGATATCCTTGCCTTCGGCGTGATGATGGTGGCACCGGTGTTGCTGATTTTTATCCTCTTTCAACGCTGGTTCGTGCGTGGGGTGGCAGCCTCCGGGATCAAGGGATAGCCCATGGCATCGATCAGGCTCGACAAGGTGAGTAAGCAGTATGACGGCCATGATGCGATCATCGAAGAGATGGATCTGCAGATTCGGGACGGTGAACTGCTGGTATTGGTGGGACCTTCCGGCTGTGGCAAGTCGACATTGCTGCGCATGGTAGCGGGATTGGAGGAGGTCTCGGCGGGAGAGATCCTGATCGACGACCTGGTCGTCAACCAGCTGCCGCCGCAGAAACGTAACCTGGCCATGGTTTTTCAGAACTATGCCCTCTATCCGCATATGACGGTAAGGGAGAATCTGGCCTTCCCACTTAAGATGCAACGACTCTTGCGGGACGAAGTGAATCGGCGGGTAGCACAGACGGCAGAATTGCTCAGCCTCGGCAATCTGCTCGATCGCCGGCCGAAGCAGCTCTCCGGCGGTCAGCGTCAGCGGGTTGCCATGGGCCGCGCCATGGTGCGTGACGCCGACGCCTTTCTGATGGACGAACCCCTCTCCAATCTGGACGCCAAACTGCGGGTTGAAATCCGCAGCGAAATCGCCGCACTACAGAAACGCCTGGGTATCACCACCCTATACGTCACCCATGACCAGGTGGAAGCCATGACCCTGGGGCACCGGGTGGCGGTAATGCGCGCCGGAAAATTACAGCAGGTTGCAACCCCAAGCCGGCTTTACGAACATCCCATTAATGTCTTCGTCGCAGGCTTCATCGGTAACCCCGGAATGAACGTGCTGCGAGTGAAGCTGGAAACTGTAGACAAAACTCTCGCCTTCAGATTAGGCGAGCACTGTTTCACATTGACCCAGTCTGTGGTGGAGAACTACCCCGACCTGCCAAACAGATCCGGTCAGATGCTCCTATTGGGTATCCGTCCGGCAGCCATCACTCTGGTGGAGCCTGGCGGCAATGATTCACTAGAGACAATTGTGAGTAGCGCCGAACCCCTCGGTCATGAAACCATTCTCCATGTCGACGCCGACATTGATGTCGTGGCAACCGATACAGAGGATCCAGGCAACACCTTGCTGAAACGACCCGTCCTGACGGCAATCATACCGGGGCATCACCATTTCAAACCCGGCGAGACGGTTCACCTGCAAATCGATTGCGACAAACTTCACTGCTTCGATCTGCAGGGTACGGCCCTGGCACCCCATGATTAACCCGGTAACCAAATCGTTTACTTTCAGGGCTTCAAGCTACTTCTGAACCCAACCACCTTGGCTGTTCTGATACCACCACCCCTTGGCCGCATTGCTGATCCAGGTCTTGCTAAAGGTTGCACGAACATCCTTTTCCCATTCCGGATGACCATTGGCGCGGGCGATCTCCTTGTATAGCTGATTGCGATCACTATTCTCCGCACTCAGCAAATTTTTCAACTGTCTCCTTTGCTTGAGTGGCACTGCCGAGAGTTTACGAATACCGACCAGCGCATCCTGGGTAAAGCCGATGGCACCAAGTCGATAGAATCCCTTAAGTTGGGTATGACGCTGTTTCATTGCGGCCTGGAGTTTGCGTACTGCCGGGGTATCGGCATCAAAATTGGGAACAGCCGCTTCAGCTGTCGGTATCAGCAGATTGAGTAAATTCAGTGCGTAGCCCTGGCTGGCCGGCTTGAAATCCATCGACTGATCTTGACTGCCCGGCTCCGCTTGCTTTGCCTCATCACCCAAGATGTCATCGACAATTTTCTCAGCAGCTTCTCTAGCCTCCGCCGCAGGGAAGTAGATATTGATGGTGACACAGGCCGCCAACAACAACAGAGAGGCAACAAAGGCTATTCTGACTGATTTCATTTTTGTTTCCTTATGCTAGGGTCTAGCTAGGGCCTGTTAACACTAATCCAATGCACCCTGCTGGAGCTGTTTTTATGCCCAGCAAGGCAGAATGAGCGTGGTGTAGCCCGGCTACATGAGCGAATGATAACGCCGCTGGGTGCAAAAACAGCCCCAGCCCTCTGGGTTGAGCCTGAAAAAGCGCCACTCGGCGTTGCTCGTCGCTCATTTGGAACAACCAAACTTCTCTCCTCACGCCTTGATTGGCGCTCTTTCAGGCTCAACAGGGCGCATTGGATTAGTGTTAACAGGCCCTAACACTAATTTGACCGAATTCCAGCGGTTTAAATATTGAGGTTATGGTTTGTGACATTCCAAATCGATTTTAGATCCTTTACTCAATGACCGGCCCATCCGATGTGGTAATCTGCTTCAGCTGCTCAACCAGACGCGGCCAATCGGCTGTCTTGTTGTATCCGATGATATCGATACGGGGAATACCGCTCCCCTCCACCAGATAGTAGCCCTGCTGGGCTTCACCTGCACCAACCATCTCGCATACGCCTCGCTGTAAGCGACAACCGATGCCGATCCGCTTATAGCGAAACGTCTCGAAGAACCCCATGAATGAGCGGGCCAGTGAACCGGATAATCCTGCACCACCCAGATTGGAAATATTGTCCACCGCCTTCTGGCTGATGCGGCGGCGTGAATCATCATTTTCCGGCGTATAGAAACGGGCATCAAAAGTTACCGGCTGCCAGGCCTCCAGACTGAGATCGCGTACATAGCCATCCAGCCTGCCGGTGATCTTACCGAATGAGAAGGTGCTGGTAAGACTGTCCAGATCGAGTTTGTGCAACTCAATATCGGCCTGTAGCTGAGGATAGATGCCAAACAACTCCCGGGTTTGCAGATTTTTAATCAGGATATTCCCATCGAAGATACGCACCAGTAGAATGCCATCGACAGTGAACAGACCATTTTCATAGGTCAAACCGGGAATCATCCCTGAGAGCTTTCCGGAAAGGGGCACCCAGCCCAATGCCCTGCTGAGGGCATCCATGGAGATCGGTTCGAGGAAGCCGTCAAACTGGAGCTTCTGCGACGACTCACCCAGTGCTTCGAGCACCAGCCTGTCGACCACCATGAAACCATCCAACACGGGAACCCGTGTCTGTCTGATGAGACGAAAAGTGCTGTCTGCCGCCTGAAAGTCGATTCTGCCCGGACCGATATCGATATGCTCCAGCATATGGCCCGACCGCCATGTAAGCCTGGAAGGCTGCACCTCGCCGCCCCGATTCCACTTCAGTTCTCCATTGACATCATAGAGCCCCATACGCCTGGCTGACCCATCGATTTGTGAGTCATCCAGACTGAAATCGATGAGTCCGAGATCCAGCTTCATGGTCTCTCCACTCAGATGCAGTGACAGCTCGACCTCCCCCGCCATTTCGAAACGGCCCCAGGGCGTACCGGCCCAGACAGGTTGCAGCATCTCCCGATAGACATCCCCCGCAGGGAAGGGTTGTAGTTGAAGCTTGAGATTCTCAAGCGGTCGATCTGTGGCAAGCCGCAGGTCTCCCTGCAGATGGAGATCCAACAACCCCTGCTGCTGCAGATGCACATCCTGCAGGGCCAGGGTCTTGAACTGACGGTCCAGGAAGAGCTTACCACCCAGCTCAACCGGATGGGCAGCCACATCGAGATAGAAGACGGGCGTCAGCAGTTCCCCATTTGTCAGTGTCAGCTCCGTCTCAATCTGCCAGTTTTTAACGCTTCCGGAGAGTCTGCCTGTCTGCCTGGCAGCCAACCCCTCTCCGGCATAGACGCCCAGGTCGTCTCCAAAACTCAGACCGGCAAGCGCCCCGCTCCAGTTCACCTGGCGCAACCTATCTTCCCGGCCTGACAGTCTTGCATCCAGATTGATGCGTGCAATGGGGTGCCAATCCGCCAGAACTTGTCTGCCCTGTGGCCATTGGGCCAATAGTGTCTCCAACTGCAGCGCTTGCCCATGAATCCTTAGATGCCAATCACCGGCGTTGAGCGTGAAACTCATATTCACCAGACCATCGGCAGTTGCGATGCGTCGCAATTTCCCTGTCAATACTCCACTGTCCCGGTCCAGTTTGAAACTCAGGGCCATTGCAGAACGATCGAGCAGAGGATGCGGCAGCTGAATCTCTCCCTCCTCACAGCTGATGAACCGTTGGCCAAGCTCACCACGCCGGCAATCGACCACTACGTTGTCGAAGCTTTGATTCAAAGCCAACAACTCCAGTCTACCGATCTCCAGTCGGTAACCCGTGTCTGTTGGGGAGTCCCAGTCCAGGGTGAAGTGTAGTTGCTCCATCCGCCAGGCAGATGAAGAGAGCGTCCCGATATTCAGATTGAGTTGATCGATGGCAGCCGCCAGCTTGAACAACAGCAGCAGGGAGATGCCCGCAAACCCAATAGCCGTCAGTCGAAACCGCTGATACCTTGAAAACAACATCGGTGGTAAGAGCCGTATCAGCAAACGGTCGTGTCTGATTTGCCAGGACAATCCATAAACATCAAATACCTTCTATCCAATAGCCAGTCTATTTTTTTGAGCAGAAGTCTCAACGTTGGTTCGCCCAACCCCTGCATTGATTTATCATCATACAAACAACAATCATCCAACTGCCAACGATTTCTGGACAATACCGGTCAGTGATCATCCGATGACCGCATTGAAACAAAACAGCATGCTTTAAAGGGAGAACCCTTCTTATGTGTACGATCAGGCAAGCCATGGAGGACGACTATCCTGCCATCTGCGATCTCATAACAAGCAAGTCGGAGCTCTTCCGGATCTACCCCCGGGGCAGCCATCCATTCACGATTGAGCAGCTGTCACAGATCGCAAAAAGCAGACAGGACCTGACGGTTGTCATACAGGACAATACGGTTGTCGGTTTCGCCAATCTCTACGACGTTGAACCGGGCAACCGTGCATTTGTCGGAAATGTTATCGTCAGCATGGATCTGCGTGGACAGGGCATTGGCAGACGACTGATGCAATACATGGTTGAACTGGCCTTTAGTCAATACCGACCCATGTCAGTTGCGGTTTCCGTCTTCAGTGACAACACTCCTGCCCTGCTGCTCTATACAGACCTGGGTTTTAAACCCTATGCTGTAGAGAGGCGGGTTGACCCGGAAGGAAAGCCTGCCGCATTGATCCACATGCACATCGATAGCAAAGGTGAGCATGCGAAAGTCTGTTGACACTAATTCGATACTTCTATCGGAGTGTAGCCAATATCGTCATGACGGGAACAAAGCTCAGGGTTTGATCTGATGTATAGGCAATCCATCAATGGCATTACCCGGCTCCTACTGGTGGGCATGGTGCTCTATGGGGGATTGCTGCTCTATCTCTATGTCAATCAGCACAACATCCTCTACCTGCCGGACTATCCCACTCGCCAGGTGAGGTCAACACCGGCGCTTATCGGTCTCGACTTTGAACCCGTCACCCTGACAGCAGCGGACGGCGTCAGGCTGAACGGTTGGTTTATACCGGCAGAGGCACAACGTGCAACCTTGCTTTTTTTTCATGGCAATGCAGGAAACATCTCACATCGGCTCGATTCCCTGAGACGCTTTCATCAACTGGGGTTATCCGTCCTCATCATTGACTACCGGGGCTACGGTGACAGTGAAGGTGAGCCATCCGAAGCCGGCATCTATCAGGATGCCGATGCGGCCTGGCGATACCTCACCGAAACCCGAGAAATACCCGCCGGCGAGATCCTGCTGCTGGGTCGATCTTTTGGTGGCGCTGTGGCGGCCTATCTAGCTTCGCAACATGCCGCCCTGGGCGTGGTGCTTGAGTCAACCTTCACTTCGGCACCGGAGATGGCGGCAGAACTCTATCCCTGGTTACCGGCCCGTTGGCTGACACGCTTCAGTTACGACACCCGGAGCCGTCTTGCCGATATCCAGATGCCACTTATGGTGATTCACAGTCGCGGGGATGAGATCATCCCCTTCTCGCAGGGCAGCGCACTGTATGAAGCCGCTAACGAACCAAAACAATTCCTCGAGCTCAACGGCAGCCATAACGATGGCCTGATGATCAATGCGGACCGCTATCGCCAAGCCCTGAATAACTTTATCTCAGTTTGTCTAGCACAAAGGGAACACTAGAGCCTGCTATCAGGCCCTAGCCAAGATGCGGTGTCTCCAGATAGGCCACCGACTGCATCTCCTTGAGCCGACTGACGGTTCGCCCGAACTCAAAGGCAAGTCGGGTACCGCTATATAGTTCATCAGGTGGCGTCTCCGCACTTATCACCACCTTGACTTTGCGGTCATAGAAAACATCGATCAGATTGATGAATCGTCGGGTGCGATCATCCCATCTGCCATCCAGATGAGGGACTTCGGAAATGAACACGGTATGGTGACAGCGTGCCAATTCGAGATAGTCGTTCTGCCATCTTGGCGGACCACAAAGCGCATTGAAATCGCACCAAATGACGCCCCCGGCGCGTTTGATAAACCTGACAGGACGCCCCGGCACTTCAAAGCGCCCCTTATCTGCCACCGCTTCACCGGTCAGGCGATCAAACTCCCGTTTCATATTGGTGGTCGATGGCTCACCCAGCGGTGTGTGGTAGACAGAAGATGCCTCAAAGAGTTGTAACCGATAGTCTTTCTCACCCGCCAGTTCGATCACCACATTACACCGCTTCAACACTTCAATGGCAGGGAGAAAACTCTCCCGCTGAATCCCACCCTTGTAGAGACTGTCCGGCGGTTGGTTGGAAGTTGTCACCAGTGTAATACGGTGGTGTTCCAATGCCTCAAGCAGGCTACGCATGAGCATCGCATCACCGATATCGATGACATGGAATTCATCAAGGCAAAGCACGCGGAATCGCTGTGCCATTTCTCCCACGACCCGATCCATTGGGGCAGCCTTGCCCTCCATCTGCCGCATCGCCTCGTGAACCTGACGCATGAAGCTGTGAAAGTGGTGACGCTCAACATCGATCCCACTGAGATGAGCACAGAAGAGATCCATTAACCAAGTCTTGCCACGCCCAACGCCACCCCAGAGATAGATACCCTGCACCGGCACTACCTGTTTCTTCCACAGCCAACCCTTTGTCTGTGGTTTATTCAGCAGCGCTTTTGCCAGTCGGTCAAATTCAACCAACACCTGTTCCTGATGAGAGTCCGGTTTGTAGCCATGCTGCTCAAGCTGCTTTGTGTAGTGACGATTCAGAGACATGTCATTTTCATTTTATGGGTTCTATTTTTATCGTGAAGTCAGGGCCTGTTAACACTATTTTGATCAAATAAGAGAGCAAGTCCTAGTCAGCATTCACCGCACGATCAATCTCTTTGTAGACCTGCTCTGACGTCTTATCCGTGACTCCGATGACAGGCAGGCAATCAACCTTGGCCTTGGCGCGAAAAAAGACTGAGCTGATCACATGGCCCTGTCGGTCAATACCCGAAATAGTCAAGGGAATCACCGGTGCTTTGGTGATTAGTGCCAGACGAGAGGCACCTGCCTTGGTGCGTCTTGGGGGATGACTATCCAGGTGGATCTTGCCATGGGGGAAGAGCGCCACCACTTCCCCTTCACGCAAGGCATTGAAGGCCTGACGCAATGCCTTTTCCGGTGATCGCTCTCGATCAACTGGGATGCAGCCAGCAGCTCTGAATAACCATTGCAATCCAAAACGCTGGTACTGTTCCCGGGCTATCAAAAAGCGTAGTGGGCGTCGGCTGCAGGCGATCATCAAGAGTGGATCGAGACCCGAGATATGATTAGCCACAACCACGGCAGCCCCCTGCTCCGGAAGCGGCAATTCAACCAGTGACAACCTATGATAACGCGTGCAAAAAAGTAGATTCAAACCATCCAGAAGGTTCACCCAGGGGGAACCCCAGTCTGTCCGATTGGCGGATAAGCTAAGGCGAGAGAGCCACACCAATCCGACCAACAAAGTGATGGCCAACAGTAAGAGTATGAGAAAAAGGCTATTCACATTTAACAGGATTGTCTGATGGGCTAGGGCCTGTTAACACTAATCCAATACGCCCTGCTGGAGCTGTTTTTGTACCCAGCAAGGCAGAATGAGCGTGGTGTAGTCCGGCTACATGAGCGAATGATAACGCCGCTGGGTGCAAAAACAGCCCCAGCCCTCTGGGTTGAGCCTGAAAAAGCGCCACTCGGCGTTGCTCGTCGCTCATTTGGAACAACCAAACTTCTCTCCTCACGCCTTGATTGGCGCTTTTTCAGGCTCAACAGGGCGCATTGGATTAGTGTTAACAGGCCCTAGGTCTTTTGCGCGCCGCCTTTACGATAGACTTTGCGCTGAAAGAGATCCGTTCGCCGGCTGACCAATCGGTCGACAAACAGGATGCCGTCAAGGTGATCCACTTCGTGCTGCAGGGCGCGGGCCTCGAATCCCTCCATCTCATACTCACTGGCCAGACCCGCAGGGTCCATCGCCTTGACCTTGATTTTTTCTGCGCGAATCACGTTTCCCGTATAATCCGGTACCGACAAACAGCCTTCCCGCCCTAGCTCGAATCCGTCCCACTCGGTGATTTCCGGATTCACCAGCACCAAGCGGCCGTGATTCGGTACCGGCTTGCGGGTATTCGAGCAGTCGATGATGACAATGCGCTGTAACCGTCCAACTTGCGTGGCGGCGATACCAACGGCAGCGGGACCATCCAGTCGCGTCTCTTCCAGGTCGTCGATGAAGCGGTGCAGTTCATCATCGAAGGAGGTGACTTCTTCAGCAATCTCTTTAAGCCGGGAATCCGGCAGTTTCAAAATTTCCAGAATCGCCATGCAATCATCCGATCAGGGTTTCAATGGGCGAGACATGGACATCGATATCCTGAGCCTTCAGCGCTCCAAGTGCCGCTTCCAGTGACTCCAGCGTAGACTCAGAATAACCCTGGATGGTCATGATATAGACCGGTTCCTGCGCTGTACCCACAACATCGGACTCCAACTCCAGAATATTAAACCCACAGGTTGCCAACACGCCTGTAACTCGCGCCACGATTCCCGCCCGGTCTGCACCGTTCACCCTGACCTGAAAATTCGGTACCCGATGTTGATGCAATGCGCCCCGGATCGGATCAAGATGGAGCTGAAGCCCCAGTTTCTCCGCCACAGGCGCTAGCTGTCCGGTCAGCTCACCCTGCGCTTGCGCACTCCCCACCATCATCATGATGGTAAAGTTACCACCAAGACGGATCATCGAGGTCTCTCCCAGATTGAATCCACTCTGATAAAGAGCATCAGTCACCTGCGCCACAATTCCCGGCTGGTCTTCGCCAACCAGTGTCAACATCTGCCAATCCATCTATCACTCCTCGCTTTATGGTATTGCCTGCTACTGGTCGAGCCAGATGAGTGATGCCATTCTACCGGTCACACCCTCCCGTCGATAGGAGTAAAACAGATCCGTTTGTGTCATCGTGCAGTAATCACCGCCTCCGACATACCCCACACCCAAACGTGCCAGTCTCAGTCTGGCCAATTGGTAGATGTCCGCCAGCCAGTGGGCATCACCATGAGACTTAAATGCTGCTTCGTCGCTCGCAGAAGAATCGATAAAAGCCTGGCGTACCTCTGCCCCCACCTCAAAGGCACCCGGCCCGATCGCGGGTCCCAGCCAAACCACAAGGTCAGCGGGTGATATATCCATACGGGAAACAGCCGACTCGATCACTCCCGCCGCCAATCCACGCCAACCCGCATGTACCGCACATACCCGATGGCCTGAGCGATCGGTGATCAACAGGGGCAGACAGTCGGCAGTCAATACCGCGCAAACCACTCCAGACTGATCACTGATGACAGCGTCCGCCTCACAGCCTGGGGTCTCAGTGGCACTATCGGCCACCCTGCAACCATGAACCTGGTTTAACCAAAACGGGTCATCCGGGAGTTGGTATGCCGCTTTCAGCAGCGCCCGGTTTCGGGCTACAGCTGCTGGATCATCGCCCACATGATGAGCCAGA
This sequence comes from Candidatus Thiodiazotropha sp. (ex Monitilora ramsayi), assembly GCA_025655575.1. Classification (GTDB taxonomy): domain Bacteria; phylum Pseudomonadota; class Gammaproteobacteria; order Chromatiales; family Chromatiaceae; genus Thiodiazotropha. The sequence goes on from JAHXIP010000002.1 coordinate 155,681, forward strand.
TTCAGACTGTCGTATGGGGGCAGGCTGACGCCACCCTGCCGGGTTGTGATCAGGCTCTTAACGTGGTCGGGTACAGGCCAATCGGGGGTCAGTGGGGTGATCATTCAACCCTATCCGTTTCGAGTGCCTTTATCAGCTGCCGCATACCCTCAGGTAACGGCGCCTCCCAAGTCAGGGTTTCCCCGCTTTCGGGATGGACCAGCGCCAAGCGCATGGCATGCAATGCCTGACGCCGGAAACCACGAAGCGCCTCGACTAAGAGATCGCTGGCCCCGGACGGCAGTTTCAATCTTCCACCGTAGAGCGGATCACCGACGAGCGGAAAGTGGATATGCGCCATATGTACACGGATCTGGTGTGTGCGACCTGTCTCCAAATTGACCTTAACATAGGTGTGAGCACGATAGCGCTGTAGCACACGATAGTGAGTCACTGCCGGCTTCCCAGTCCCGATCACCGCCATACGCAGACGATTGACAGGATGTCGTGCAATTGGTGCATCGACCCGCCCACCGGCCGTCATGACTCCCTGGACCACAGCCCGATACTCACGTTTGACGCTACGGGCCTGCAGCTGCTGGACCAAGGCATTCTGAGCCGGCAAGGTCTTTGCCACGACCAACAGCCCGCTAGTTTCCTTGTCGAGTCGATGCACGATACCGGCGCGGGGAATCCTCTCCAGTGGCGGATGGTGTCCCAGCAAACCATTGAGCAACGTGCCATCCGGGTTTCCAGCCGCGGGATGCACCACCATGCCAGCGGGTTTGTTAACCACCAGCAGAGCTTCGTCCTCATAGACGATATCGAGCGCCATGGCCTCTGCCTGGTCGGAAACCTCTGCTTCCAGGATCGGCCGGACTTCCACCAGCTCACCACCCCGGACCTTGTCCTTGGCCCGACAGGAACGACCGTCCAACAGGACATGCCCCAGCTTGATCCATCTTTGTAGGCGACTACGGGAATATTCTGAAAAATGCTCGGACAGTAACTGATCCAACCGAATGCCCGCAGACACCTCCGGCACTCGCAACTCAAGCGGTTGAACTTCTGGTGGCTGTTCGGCATCAGATGTCATGGTTAACCCTCAGGATGCGGTTTCCGCTATACTCACGCCTCATTACGAAATCACAGTTAGACAGTTCCGGCCAATGACCTTCAAACACCTGCTCGCTCTCCTCATTTCACTTCTGATGCTCGCTGCCTGTGCGGTACCTGACTTGCAGGACGAGACCAAGGGTTGGAGCGCCAGTCAATTCTATTCCGAGGCCAAAGAGGCCATGCTGGACGGTGAATACGATCAGGCGATCAAGTACTACGAAGGTCTGCAGGCACGCTTTCCTTTTGGCCCCTACGCCACCCAGTCGCAACTCGACTTGATCTACACCCACTATAAAAATAACGAACCCGACTCGGCCATCGCCGCAGCGGACCGCTTCATTAAACTCAACCCACAGAATCCCTTCGTCGATTATGCCTACTACTTGAAGGGCCTGGCCAACTATAATCGAAACACCAGTCTGCTCACACGACTGATCTCATCGGACCCATCGCAAAGGGACGCAGGTGCAGCGCTCTCTTCATTCAACGATTTTGCCGAACTGGCTCGTAGATATCCTGAGAGTAAATATTCTGCCGACGCCAGACAACGGATGCTCTACCTAAGAAGCAATCTGGCGAAATATCAGATTCACGTTGCCCGATACTACATGAAGCGCGGCGCCTATCTGGCAGCCGCCAACAGGGCCAATCGGGTTGTCACGAATTTTCAACGCACGGATGCAGTAAAGGACGCTTTAGAGATCATGGTTGACGCCTATACCCGGCTCGGCATGACCACATTGGCGGAAGATGCCGGTCGTGTCCTTGCGCTGAACATTGAGAATGGCAACCTGGATGTCCCAGTTCAGACAGAGGATGACTCTGGTTTCCTCTCCACCATCCTGAGCCCACTGAATCTAGATGATAAGTGAGCCGATCCAGGCACAGACGGTTAGTGTTAATAGGCCATAGGTAATCAGATAGCGGCTTCGTTCTCTTCTCCGGTACGAATCCGGATCACGCGCTCTACAGTGGAGATAAAAATCTTACCGTCGCCAATCTTACCTGTGCGTGCAGCATTGGTAATCGCATCGACACAGGCATCTACCTGATCACTGGCGACAACCATCTCAAGCTTCACTTTCGGTAAAAAATCAACGACATACTCTGCACCACGATAGAGTTCAGTATGTCCTTTCTGGCGCCCAAAACCCTTCACCTCTGTAGCCGTCATGCCGGTAATCCCTACTTCCGAGAGCGCCTCTCTCACATCCTCCAGTTTGAAAGGCTTGATGATTGCTTCAACTTTCTTCATATCGTCGCTGCTCCCAAATAAGCGAATGTTATTGTCTTACCATCGTGTACAGAGCGGGGAGTTTAACGCCCGACAGCCAATCACGTCCAATCCATTCGGGCCTGCCAACATTAGTATCCCTTCCCCCAGGTCAGGGGATAACGGCGGTCACGACCGTAAGCCCGGCGGGTTATCTTGACTCCCGGTGGCGCCTGACGTCGTTTGTACTCATTCCGGTCCACCATGCGAATCACCCGTTCCACCGTGTCGCGTTCGTAACCAGCGGCTACGATTTCATCAACACCCTGATCGAGTTCGACATAGCGTTCCAACACCGCATCCAGCACCACATAATCCGGCAGTGAATCACTATCCTGCTGATCCGGTGCCAACTCCGCTGATGGCGGCCGGTCGAGAACACGCTGGGGAATGACCGGAGAGACACGATTCCGGTATTCACACAGCTGATAGACCAGCATCTTGGGGACATCTTTGATAGGTGCAAACCCCCCTGCCATATCACCATAAAGCGTCGCGTACCCGACTGACATTTCGCTCTTGTTGCCGGTAGTCAATAGGATACGTCCCTGCTTGTTGCTGATCGCCATCAGCACAATGCCCCGGCAACGGGCCTGAATATTCTCCTCCGTGACATCCGCAGGTTTACCGGCAAATGCTTCCGACAACATGGAGAGAAAGGCCTGAAAGGCTGGTTCGATGGGAATTGACCGATAGGCAACGCCCAAGGCTTCCGCTTCTGCGATCGCATCCTCATTGCTCATATCGGCTGTGTACCGGGAAGGCATCATGACCACCTCCACCTGCTCTGCCCCCAGCGCATCCACTGCCAGCGCCAGCGTCAGGGCCGAATCCACACCACCGGAAAGTCCGAGGATAGCGCCCTTGAACCCATTCTTTCGAACATAATCACGCACGCCCAGTACCAATGCCTCATAGACCCGTTGCACCTCTTCCATCTCCGGCTCGATAGCCAGTTCACCTGGGCAGGGCGTTAGCTGGTCCACATCAAAATCCACCTGTCCCTGGGCCTCCTGAAAATAAGGCAGTCGCTGATTCAGTTCACCGGCAGCATCCACCACAAAAGACCCGCCATCGAACACCAGCTCATCCTGTCCACCAACCAGATTGGCATAGATGATTGGCAAACGATTTTCCCGAGCACGCTGCTGCACCAGCTGTTCACGCTCAGGCGCTTTGCCTAAATGGAAAGGGGAGGCGTTGATATTCAGCAGGATTCGGGCACCGGCAGCGCGACTCATTGCTGTAGGTTCTGGTTCCCAAATATCTTCGCAGACGGTCAGGCCGATACGCACTCCCTTAATTTCAATGGTTACAGCCTCATGTCCCGGAGTAAAGTAACGCATCTCATCGAACACGCTGTAGTTAGGCAGCAGCTGCTTGGCGTATTCGGCAATAATGTTACCGTCCCGCCAGACCCCTGCTACATTGTAGAGTCTGTCATCCTGCCACAGCGGATATCCCACCACCATATGTATCCCGCTTACCCGGGCGACAATAAGAGCAATCGCCCGCTCCACTCTGCGAATAAAGTGATCTCTCAGTAAAAGGTCTTCCGGTGGGTAGCCGGTCAAGGCCAGCTCGGGAAAGACAATGATATCCGCCTTGCCTATCGCAGATTCCGCTGCATCGATGATCTTCCGGGCATTGCCCTCGATATCACCCACCAGGAAATTCAGTTGGGCAATCTGGAATTTAAGACTCAATGGAAACTCCTCACTGGTTGTGTCCTGGCTTACGGTACGTTGCATCAGTCTAACCTGAATCCATGCATTCAGCCCCAAGCCCAATACCTACAACTGATTAGCATCTAGAGACTGGGTTATGTCTCACAAGCGGACGATGGCGCGCGGGATATTAGGTTGCTGGGTTCATAGAAGTGTTATTATTTCAAAAAGTAGGCTTGGACAGAATCATCCCATGGGACTCAGATATCTTTTTCTCGGCTTGGCAGTGTGGGGACTCTATCTCATCATTCGCCATCTGATCCGACAGAAAAAACTGCAAAATAGCGCTAAACCCCGCACCAAAGCGGTCAACAGTGTGCAGTGCGCCCATTGTGGCCTGCACCTACCCCGGGAGGAAGCGCTCAGTCATGGCGAAGCCTACTACTGCAGCAAGGCCCATCTTCTGGCCGACAATCCCGACGAAGATACCTGAGCGATAGCCCTGATGCGAGCAAGGCTGGAGACCCTACAAGAGAGAATCGACGCTGAGGACAAACGGCTCGATTCCGAAGGCACACTGCACTGGCGTTCCCTGCGGCTGTTCCTGCTCTACCGTATCACCCTGACGCTGTTCCTGGTCTACTTTTTTTACAGTGGGACAGGACCCAGCTTTCTGGGTCAGACAGATCCTGAGCTTTTCGCCTTTATCATCACCCTGTATACCGGTTTGACCATCCTTTCTGCGCTCTTCTGGTACTGGCGCTCACCGCAACCGGAACACCAAGCCTACCTAATACTCTTCATCGATATTGCCGCCATTACACTTATGATGCACGCCAGTGGTGGCGTACAAAGCGGCATGGGCATGCTGATTGCTGTCTCCATTACCGGCGGTGCTCTGATCATGGGAGGACGTGCGGCACTGCTGTTTGCCGCTGTGGCGGCATTGGCTGTGATTGCTGAGCAGCTCTATAACCATTTCAACGGTGTGCCTGGGGTTCGCTTTTCACAAGCAGGCTTTCTGGGAACTGTTTTCTTTGCGACTGCCTTGCTGACGCTTGTTCTGAGTGGACGCGCTCGCGCGAGTGAAGCACTGGCCCAGGCCCGAGCGGATGAGCTGGGGCACATGGCGATGATCAATGAGTATGTCATCCAACACATGAGAACCGGGGTACTGGTACTCGATGCAGACGACAGCATTCTGATGATCAACAACCCTGCCTGGCATCTTTTGGGCATGCCGACAGCTGCAGTCGGCAGCGGCCTCCTCGCCGCCTCACCCGAATTAAGCAAAAGAATCAAACATTGGCGCAAAGATATCACCTATGACCCGACACCCTTCCAATCACAGAGCCAGGGGCCGGAGCTCAAGGCGCATTTCAAGCCCTTGGGCAGCCGCGATGCCGGGGATGTATTGATTTTTCTGGAAGATACCTCCCAGATCACCCGGGAGGCATTACAGATGAAACTGGCCTCACTCGGTCGCTTGACGGCCAGCATCGCCCATGAGATCCGCAATCCCCTGGGCGCCATCAGCCATGCCAGCCAACTGTTCGATGAGTCACCGGATCTCAATCCTGCCGACAAACGCCTGACAGAGATCATCAAGACCAATTCCGCCCGGGTAAATCAGGTTATCGAAAATGTGCTCCAACTCTCCCGCCGCAGCCCAGGTAACCCAAAGCCTATCCTATTAAAGCCTTGGTTTGAGGAGCTGACCTCAGAGATGATAAAGAACCATGGTTTTACCTCAAAAATTCTGCATACACAGATCGAGCCGGCTAATTGCCAAATTATTGCGGATACAGAACAGTTAAGACAGATCGTCAGCAATCTCTGCAACAATGCAAAAGAGGCCATGGGCGATCTAGACAACCTTCAATTGCAGATCGCCGGCGGTTTGACACAAGAATACAACCACCCGGTCGTTGATATTATCGATAACGGCCCAGGTATCGAGCCAGACGTTGCCAAGCAAATCTTCGAACCCTTCTTTACGACGAGAAATCAGGGCACTGGACTGGGGCTCTACATTGCCAAGGAACTTTGTGAGATCAACAGAATACGGCTGGAGTATATCCCTGGCCCCACCGGTGGAAGTTGTTTTAGACTTCATTTCAATCACTGGCGTACTGAGGACAATGCCTGATGACACAGCCATTGGCGTTAATCGTTGATGATGAACCGGACATTTGCGAGCTGCTGGAAATCACCCTGCTACGCATGGGTATCGATGCCCAGTCGGTACTCGACCTTGGTGCCGCCCGGCAACGACTGACTGAGCAACCTTTCGATCTCTGCCTGACCGACATGCGCCTGCCGGACGGCAACGGCATCGATCTGGTACGGCATATCAGTGAGCACTACCCCAGCCTTCCAGTCGCTATGATCACCGCCCACGGTAATATGGAATCAGCCGTTCAAGCCCTTAAAGCCGGTGCCTTCGACTTTGTCTCAAAACCGGTCGATCTCGAAATCCTGCGCAAGCTGGTGGAGAAGGCGATTAAATTGGGCAGACCCGCCACAGCCAACAAAAGCCAAGTCGAGAAAAAACAAGATACCGTCCCGCTCCTCGGTAAATCTCAATCTATGGAGCTTGTACGTCAGCTCATCAGCAAACTCGCCCGCAGTCAGGCCCCTGTCTATATCAGCGGGGAATCCGGCACAGGTAAGGAGCTGGCGGCACGCCTGATCCATCAGCAAGGCCCTCGTGCCGATCACACCTTCGTGGCGGTCAACTGCGGCGCCATCCCCCAGGAACTGATGGAGAGCGAGCTCTTCGGCCACAAAAAGGGCAGCTTCACTGGTGCTGGCAGCGACAAGGAGGGTCTCTTTCAAACCGCCGATGGGGGCACCCTGTTTCTCGATGAAGTGGCGGATCTGCCGCTGCATATGCAGGTCAAGCTACTGCGGGCCATACAAGAGAAACATATTCGACCCGTCGGCGGACAACTGGAACTCCCTGTGGATGTCCGCATCATCAGTGCGACACATAAAAATCTGTCGCAACTGGTGGAGAGTGGCGAATTCAGGCAAGACCTCTTCTATCGCATCAATGTCATCGAGTTACCGCTGCCCCCACTGAGAGAACGCCCTGAGGATATCCCCCTACTCTCTCAACACTTCCTCACCCAGCTGGCACGCCACAACGGCATCGACAAACCCAAGCTCTCTGCCTCGGCACTCAAGCGACTGCGGGATTATCCATTCCCGGGTAACATCCGGGAGCTGGAAAACATTCTCGAAAGAACCATTACCCTGTGTGACGGCAGAATATTGGAGGCGGATGACCTGCACCTACCTGAGCTCTCTCAAACAGACCCCCCGAAGAGAAATGAAACCCAGCCCCTGGGGGATATGATGGAAGAAGTCGAGCGGCAAGCCATCATGAAAGCACTGAATGAAACACGCTGGAACAGGACAGCGGCTGCAAAGATGTTGGGGATGAGCCTGAGATCCCTGCGCTATCGGCTGGAAAAACTGGGAATCGAATAATCACTACAATAATAGAACGTGATCGATTTCACATTTACACCTCTTTAAGTGCCTAATCTCTCAGACAAGGCGTGACTCACAGCACTATTCAACCTATTTTTTTCAACCTGGAGTGACAATATTTGTCACATGTTGACGCTGGAGGACATGAGTACAGCGATATGGAAATCAGTATTTCATACCGAAGGAAGTGAAAAAAAATTTAACAGACTCCATTAACATACTATTTATCAGACAGTTAAATCACAGAAAAGCTTGTCCCATGTCTGCTGCCAACACAATTGGCACATCACCTGCTTTTGATTGGGTAACCCCGTGAAAACTCGGGCTAAAGTTTCGGACATTAACACCGATAACCCATGCACCAACCCAAAAATGGAGCGTTAACCGATGAAAAAACAAGCTGGTTTTACCCTTATCGAACTGATGATCGTAGTGGCGATCATTGCTATCCTGGCCGCCGTCGCCATCCCAGCATATCAATCGTATGTGAAGGAAGCGGAGATGACCAAAGTTTCAACCACCTACACTAAAGCCGTCGAGGTTGTACAGGGTGAAATGGCTCGCCGTAAAGCCATGCTGGCCAGGGGTGAAGCATACAACATACGTGATAAGGTTACGACTGAACCTACTGTTGCAGCTGCCGATTTTCAAAACTGGATCGATCACGTGCTGAATCCTGATGACAAAGCATCACCTGAAGGTGCGTCTTTCTACGCCAACGCAGCTGATGACACCAACGCTGTTATTGGTATTACGATTGCTGGCGATCCGCAAGATAATACCTTCCAGGTAAGGATCATCCGTCCGGCCTACCAGGATTGGGCAGCCCAGGAAACCATGCTGATCAACACTGCTGGCGTAGCCTCAATCGAATGATCTAAGTGATCACTACCGGAATACTGGTAGCAGTTAGTAGCGGTGAGGCTCGAATTAAATCGGGCCTCACCTTTATCCGTTAAGACGCAAGAACAGTCATTGGAAGGTGCAAGATGGGATCGCGAAATAATGTAAAAGGATTCACTCTGGTGGAGGTCATGGTAGTCATGGCCATTATCGCAATTCTAGGTGCAGTCGCCATTCCTGTGTATATCCAATATAACCGCGAGGCCGAGGTCGGGACATCCAAACTAAACATGGGTACACTCCAGATATACATAGAGGACTACGCCCTTGACAACGGTATGTCTTACGCTGGTGCCAGTGGTATTTGGACCGCAGACGAGAGTGTAACGACGCTTCGCGACATCCACGGGTGGACACCGTCAGGGGACAATAAACAGTACAATTACACAGTAGTCGCAGAAGCTGACACATACTCCATCGTGGTGGAAAACCCTGGCGCCGAAGTCTGGGTCCGATGCGAGGATCGTATGGGAACCTGCTGCTCCTCTGAAACACCTGGCGCAACGATACTCGCCTGCCCATAAACAGTATCTAAGCTGTTACTATTCCCTACAATCACCCTGACTGGTTGTGACGGTTCACTCGATATATCATTAAATAAGGCCCCATCCAGCAGGTACTTGATTGATCAACCGCCTAAGGCAAGCTATATTGTCCCCCGATAGATCAGTTAGTTGCACCACTGTTTTAAAGTCGGATTTCCAAATCAAGCCGGGAACCCGAAAAAGGCATCACTTCCTAAAGCAAACCCTGGTGCTGCCGCTACCTATCGATATGGCCACATCTACTGGTGGCACCTTCATTAACGCAAAACGATTTAGACTGGGATGGCGACCACAAAACCGCAAATCAACCTCAGCGGCCTAGCCCGATGCCTGATTCAAGACAATCTGCTCACAGAAGAGCAGGCTGAACGTGCGTTTGATGCGTCGCTCAAGAAAAAGAAGCCGTTTGTCACCTATCTCGTAGAGCAAAAAATCCTCAGCAGCTTGGATATTGCAATATCTGCCTCACGGGGTTTTGGTGTTCCAATATTCGACCTTGACGTTATTGATTTAGATGTATTGCCTCGCGAACTAGTCGCAGAGAAACTTGTTCGAACACACCATACACTACCGCTGTTTAAACGTGGGAATCGTCTTTTTCTCGCAGTATCCGATCCCACAAATCATCAAGGTCTCGATGAGATAAGATTCAGCACAGGCTTGGCCTCCGAAGCCATCCTGGTCGAAGATGAGAAACTCACAAAAATTATCGATAAGGTTCTCGAGGATCAGGAAAGCAGCATGGATGAGCTGCTTGATGCCGATCTCGACAACCTTGATATCTCGACTGGCGAAGAAGATACCGGTGGCGACGAAAGCAGTTTGGATGTTGATGAGGCACCTGTTGTCCGATACATCAACAAAATCCTACTGGACGCCATCAACCAGGGTGTTTCCGATGTCCACTTCGAACCCTATGAACATACCTATCGTATTCGTTACCGGCAGGATGGTATGTTGCACGAGGTGGCGAACCCCCCATCTAACTTAGCAAACAGGCTCTCCAGTCGTATTAAAGTCATGTCCCGCATGAACATCGCCGAGCGGCGAATACCTCAAGACGGGCGGATAAAAATGAAGCTCTCGAAGAGTCGCTCTATCGACTTTCGTGTCAACACTTGCCCAACACTATACGGTGAAAAAATTGTTCTCCGTATTCTTGACCCTACCAGTGCCCAGCTGGGTATCGAGGCGCTAGGTTTCGAAGAAGAGCAACGCACTGCCTTCATGTCCGCCATAAACAAACCCTATGGGATGGTTTTGGTCACAGGACCGACAGGTAGTGGTAAGACGGTCAGTCTCTACACTGCCCTGAACCTCCTCAACGATCCGGAAGTCAATATTTCGACAGCAGAAGACCCTGTGGAAATCCAGGTCGCAGGCATCAATCAGGTCAACACCAATCCAAAAACAGGATTGACATTCGCAGAAGCCTTGCGCGCTTTTCTACGCCAAGATCCAGATATCGTGATGGTAGGTGAAATCCGTGATCTCGAGACCGCAGAAATTGCTGTAAAAGCTGCGCAGACTGGCCACCTTGTGCTCTCGACACTACATACGAATGACGCACCTCAAACCTTGACCCGCTTGGCCAACATGGGCATCCCACCTTTCAATATTGCGTCCTCAGTACTTTTGATTATGGCCCAACGTCTTGCCAGGAGACTCTGCGAGCATTGCAAAGCCCCAGATGATCTACCCAAAGAGGCTTTGCTTGAAGAAGGATTCACCGAAGAAGATTTAGCTGCCGGGTTTACAACATACAAACCGGTAGGATGTGACCTGTGTACTAACGGATATAAAGGGCGTGTTGGTATATTTCAAGTAATGCCAGTTTCGGAAGCCATGGGGAAAATCATCATGGAGGGAGGCACATCACTCCAGCTTGAAGAGCAGGCAGAGAATGAGGGTGTTAGTGATCTCCGAAAATCGGGACTTCGCAAAGTCATGCAAGGTATAACCAGCCTCAAAGAACTCAACAGGGTAACCAAGGACTGATCCATGGCACCTCCACCAAAAAAATCTCAGCCAAAAGCTAATCTCTATACTTGGGAAGGCACTGATAAGAAGGGCGCCAGAATCTCAGGGGAGAGCAGGGCCACAAACATTTCGATGGTGCGAGCCGAACTGCGTCGCCAGGGGATCAACCCCTTAAAGGTCAGAAAAAAAGCCACCTCGATATTCTCCAGCAGAAAAAAGAAGATCACCAGTTCGGATATTGCCGTTTTCAGCCGTCAACTTGCAACCATGATGAGTGCTGGCGTACCCATGGTCCAGGCATTTGATATCGTTGGCCGCGGGCATGAAAACCCCTCAATGATGGAGCTCATCCTATCTATTAAGAGTGATGTAGAAGGTGGAACATCTCTTGCCGATGCATTAAGAAAGCATCCTCTGTACTTCGATGATCTCTATGTAAATTTAGTCCGAGCTGGTGAGCATGCTGGCGTACTCGAAGACCTGCTGGACAAAATAGCTACCTATAAAGAAAAAACGGAAAGTATTAAAGGTAAGATAAAGAAGGCGATGTTTTACCCGGCAGCTGTCATTGCTGTCGCGATACTTGTTACGGCGATTATCATGATCTTCGTAATCCCTCAATTTGAACAGCTTTTCAAAGGATTCGGTGCAGACCTACCGGCATTCACAAGAATTGTCATCAATGTAGCCCATGTTGTCCAAGGCTACTGGTGGGCCATGCTGGGTGGTACGATTCTGGCAGTCTACCTATTTTCCGCCGCATTGAAACGCTCTAGAAAGCTCAGAGAGACCCTCGACAAAATTTTATTGAAGATTCCCGTTGTGGGCTCCATTCTCAATAAAGCCGCTATCGCTCGTTTTGCCAGGACACTTGCAACCATGTCTGCTGCCGGAGTCCCGCTGGTTGAGGCCTTAGATTCTGTGTCTGGAGCCACGGGTAATGTAGTTTACAGCAATGCCGTATTGCGCATGCGCGAGGATGTCGCGACGGGTCAGTCTCTGCAGCTTTCAATGAAGCAACGCAATCTGTTTCCCAACATGGTAATACAGATGGTTTCAATCGGCGAAGAATCAGGGGCTCTTGACGATATGCTGACCAAGGTAGCTGATTTTTACGAGGAACAAGTTGATAATGCCGTGGATTCAATGAGCAGCTTGTTAGAGCCTCTCATAATGGTCATTTTAGGTACGTTAATAGGCGGCCTGGTAATCGCAATGTATATGCCAATCTTCAAAATGGGATCGGCGGTACTAGGCAAATAAACAACTAAAAAAACAATAAATAACACCATGCCAGTCATTGTTCAGTTGACGCAGCATAGCTGGTTGTTTCTTACAATCTCTCTACTCATTGGCCTCTCCATCGGCAGTTTCCTCAACGTCGTCATCTACAGATTACCAAAAATGATGGAAGCGCAATGGACCAGCGACTGTCGTGAGCATTTGGGAGAGACAATTGACGCTGAGAATGACAAGCATACATTTAATCTAAACTTTCCAGCCTCACACTGCCCCGCCTGTAACCACAAAATACGATTCTGGGAAAATATTCCAGTACTCAGTTGGCTGATGTTGAAAGGTCGCTGTTCAAACTGCCAGACATCGATCAGTCTCCGCTACCCGATCATTGAGACGATCACCGGTCTGTTCTCTCTGGCTGTTGCACTGCATTTTGGCGTCAGTTGGGAGATGCTGGCAGCACTGTTTCTGACCTGGTCGCTAATCGCGCTCAGCATGATCGACTTCGACACGCAATTTCTACCAGACAGCATCACATTACCTTTCCTCTGGGCTGGTCTCTTACTCAGTCTGGGGGGGATATTTACCGATCCTGAATCGGCTATTATTGGTGCTGCTGTCGGTTATCTCTCTCTCTGGAGTGTCTATCAACTATTCAAACGACTCACGGGGAAAGAGGGGATGGGTTATGGGGACTTCAAGCTTCTGGCTATGCTCGGCGCCTGGCTGGGTTGGCAATATCTGCCTCAGATCATCCTACTCTCAGCCCTGGTTGGTGCGATTGTGGGCATCTCTCTCATCGTATTGCGTGGGCGCGATAGAAATATCCCTATCCCTTTTGGCCCCTACTTAGCGGCCGCCGGGTGGATCAGCCTGATGTGGGGCGAACAGATCAACCAGGCTTATCTGCGCTGGTCCGGTTTGATCTGATGCTGGTGGTCGCCCTCACGGGGGGGATCGGCAGTGGTAAGAGTGCCGTCTCCCGTCATCTTGAGTCTCTCGGTGTGCCTGTCATTGATGCCGACAGGCTTGCCCACCAAATGGTTGAACCAAACTCACCCGCGCTTATGGAGATCCAGGCCGTTTTCGGTGATCATTTGGTCGACACTATGGGGAAGCTGGACCGAGCAGCGCTGAAAAAAATCGTATTCGACAACCCATCTGAACGTAAACGCCTGGAAGCCATTCTTCATCCTCGGATCAAACAAGCTATGGAGGCGTGGCTAAAGGCGCAGTCAGGGCCATACGCCGTGCTGGTAATACCGCTACTCTTCGAGACCGGCCAGATGACACTGGCTGACCGTGTGCTGGTGGTGGATAGTGATGAATCATTACAGATCAAGCGTGTCTCCGAACGTGATGGGCTCTCGCGTGAACAAATCACTCAGATACTCAATGCGCAGGTTGACCGTCAGGTTCGCCTGGGTCATGCCGACGACATCATTGAGAACAATGGCAGTTTGGAAGAGCTGATTCAGGCGACGAATCGCCAACACGAATCCTATCTGGAAATATCAGCTAAAAGAGTGTGATTCCCTCAGTGTGTTGTGGCGCCAGGGGAAAAATCAGAACACCTTGTCATTAACCAATACGCTGCAGAAACCACACCGCTCATTATCCACACGCATGCAGAAATCCAGTGTATTTAAAGGTTTTCTGAATTTTGGCATGCACTGCACTGGGGCCTGTTAACACAATTTTAATCGTCAGCGCCAAGACCATTATCGCGCAGCATTGTTAACAGACCCTTGAATAGCATGGTTTGAAAATCTCACTTTTCAGTGCAGCTTAATTCATGCAGCGGTTACACTTCTACGCTTGCTAAAAACCAACCCATCGCCCGATGCATCCACCTGAATAATATCTCCAGATCCGAAGCGTCCCGAGAGAATCTCCTGTGCCAGCGGATTCTCCAGTTGCTGCCGAATCGCCCTTTTCAGTGGGCGTGCGCCATAGACCGGGTCGAACCCGGCCAGACCTAGACGATCCAAGGCAGCATCGGTAACTTCCAGTCCCATCTCATGATCGGCCAGGCGCTGATGCAGATAACCGATCTGAATACTGGCAATGGCGCGGATCTGCTCACTTGCCAACGGGTGGAAGACAACAATCTCATCGAGACGATTGATAAACTCAGGGCGGAAATTCTGTCTGACCGTCTCCATGACGGCAGACTTCATCTCATCATACCGGTCCTCACCAGCCAGTTCCTGAACAACCTGCGATCCCAGATTCGAGGTCATCACGATCACTGAATTGCGAAAATCCACGGTACGACCCTGCCCATCGGTCAGGCGGCCATCATCGAGTACCTGCAGCAGCACATTAAAAACATCCGGGTGGGCCTTCTCCACCTCATCGAGCAGGATAACGGAGTAGGGACGGCGACGAACCGCCTCGGTGAGATAACCACCCTCCTCGTAACCCACATAGCCTGGCGGCGCGCCAATCAGCCGGGCAACTGAGTGCTTCTCCATGAATTCAGACATATCGATACGAATCATCGCCTCTTCCGTGTCGAAGAGGAACTCAGCCAATGCCTTGCACAACTCCGTCTTGCCCACACCGGTTGGACCGAGAAAGAGGAATGAGCCATTGGGCTGGTTGGGATCTGACAATCCTGCCCGAGAACGGCGTATGGCGTCGCTGACGGCACGCACACCTTCACTCTGGCCAACGACCCGTTGCGCCAGCGCTTCTTCCATACGCAGCAGCTTGTCACGTTCACCCTCGAGCATCTTGGAGACCGGTATGCCGGTCCATTTGGACACCACATCGGCGATCTCCTCCTCGGAGACTTTATTTCTCAGCAGCTTCATCTCCTGCATCTCAGCCTGGGTCGCCATATCGAGCTGTCTCTCCAGCTCGGGAATACGTCCGTACTGCAATTCCGACATACGCCCCAGATCACCGGCCCGGTGGGCAGTCTCCAGCTCCAGACGCGCACGCTCCAGGGACTCTTTGATATGGGTCGTCCCCTGCAGTGCCGCCTTTTCCGATTTCCAGATCTCTTCCAAATCTGAGAATTCCCGCTCCAGCCGTTTGATCTGCGACTCCAGATCGGAAAGGCGTTTCTTCGAGGCCTGGTCGGTCTCCTTGTTCATTGCCTCACGTTCAATCTTCAGCTGAATCAGTCGGCGTTCCAGACGATCCATCTCTTCCGGCTTGGAATCGATCTCCATACGGATCTGAGAGGCCGCTTCATCCACCAGGTCGATAGCCTTGTCCGGCAGCTGTCGGTCAGTAATATAGCGATGCGAGAGGGTTGCCGCAGCAACAATGGCCGGGTCGGTCACATCCACCCCGTGATGCACCTCGTAGCGCTCCTTCAATCCACGCAGAATGGCGATGGTATCCTCAACGCTGGGTTCATTTACCAATACCTTCTGGAAACGGCGTTCCAACGCAGCATCCTTCTCGAGATATTTACGATACTCATCCAAAGTTGTGGCGCCCACGCAATGGAGTTCACCACGCGCCAGGGCGGGTTTCAGCATATTGCCTGCATCCATGGATCCTTCCGCCTTACCGGCTCCGACCATGGTGTGTAGCTCGTCGATGAAGAGGATGATCTGCCCCTCCTGCTTGGAGAGGTCATTGAGTACCGCCTTGAGCCGTTCCTCAAACTCCCCACGGAATTTGGCGCCGGCTATCAGTGCTCCCATATCCAGCGATAGTAACCGCTTACTTTTCAGTCCCTCAGGCACTTCACCGTTGATGATGCGCTGGGCGAGCCCCTCCACAATGGCAGTCTTTCCCACGCCGGGTTCGCCGATCAATACCGGATTATTCTTGGTACGGCGCTGCAATACCTGAATCGTGCGGCGGATCTCGTCGTCACGCCCGATGACTGGGTCAAGCTTACCCCGCTCAGCGCGCTCGGTGAGGTCGATGGTATATTTCTCAAGGGCCTGGCGCTGGTCCTCCGCATTGGGGTCATCCACCTTCTGTCCACCGCGCAGTTTCTCGATACTCTGTTCGAGTGCCTGCTTGGATCCCCCGGATTTACGCAGCATTTCACCCAACTCTCCCTTGTCCTCAACGGCGGCGAGCACGAAGAGTTCGCTGGAGATGTACTGGTCCTTGCGCTGCTGGGCCAGTTTATCGGTCTGATTGAGCAGGCGTCCCAGATCGTTGGAGATATGCAGATCCCCCGCGGCGCCCTCCACGCTGGGCAGGCGATCCAGCGTCGCACTGATATCGGACCGTAATTGGTTCACGTTCACGTCAGACTGGGCCAGGAGATGACGCACACTGCCGCCCTCCTGATCCAGCAGGGCGCTCAACAGGTGTGCCGGCTCAATGAACTGATGATCACGTCCCACCGCCAGACTCTGGGCATCAGCCAGTGCCATCTGGAACTTACTGGTCAATTTATCCATACGCATGGGTAGACTCCGAAACTCTTTGAATACCCCACAAATGGGGGATAAATCACGTCTTTTCAAGCAGTTTGGCAGAAAACTTTAAATCTTTTCCGTCCCTGGCCGACAGACTATTCACCATAAATATTGTTCTGCCTGAAATTCCGGGAGAGATAGGCCTGCAAATATATGAAAGTCAATCTGACCACAGATGACAATCCGTTGGCATTTATTGGAGTCTTTTTACTCCTGATTGCGCTGCTGCTGACCATGATTACGGTGCAGCGGATTGAGAGCTTTCGCGCCTATCATTCAACCCTGGCCAATAATACCGTTGATATCGTTGCCCATGAAATCCTCCAATTGATGGACGAAAAGCGTCGTTTATTAACGCTTTTTTCCAGTTATGAGGCGGAACATCTGGAACAACTGACCGTCTCACCGACAAACCCTGTCCTGGTTTGGGACCTGGAAGATAAAATCTTCAACTACTTCCCGGACTCCCTGGCGTTCACGCTTGCCAATCCCATTGGTGAGTTATTAATCAACGACGATAGTGAACTGATTGAACAACGAAGCCGACACGACATCTTCGATTTTGCCGCCGGGTTGGATCATCTGCCGCAGATACACTCCAATCCCGAGCAGTATTTCTACGATATTATGGTGAGAACCGAGCGGCCGTCTGAGCATGTCCTGTTCGTTGCATTTGAGACGGGAAGCATTGTCGAACGCCTGAGAAATTCCAGGCAGCCGAGTCATCAGCTTCTCCTAATCAATACCGAGCAGGAAAATCTGATCGAGATCACTGAAAATGGTAGTCGCCAGGAAATTGGTGATGCCATGCCGATTGTGCTTACGCCGGAGATGCAGGGGCGAATTCTGGCCGACAGCCGTATTCCCAATACACATTGGCGGCTCGTAGACATTGCCGATGCAGATTTAATAGGAGACTACAGTACCGATATCGCCAAACAGGCAATTTCTGTCTTTATCGTGTTCCTCATATCCAGTGTCATCATGACTTGGCTGACTTTCAGAAATAAACACCGACGTAAAATTGCAGAAGCCGAGCTGCTGGCAGCCAAGGGTCGTCTGGAATATGAGATTGAAGAGCGGACCCAGGAGTTGAGAGAGAGTAAAGATCTGGCTGAGATCACACTCTCTTCAATCAGCGATGGTGTGATCACGACCAATATCATGGGTGTGATCACCGCTTTGAACAAGACTGCCGAAAAGCTGACAGGGTGGCACTTATCACATATCGAAGGCTGTACACTCAAAGACATTCTGCAGCTGACTGAGATCTCAACCGACGTTGAAAAAGAGTTGCCGACAAACCGTTGCCTGAGTTCGGATGAAATCCAGGATCTGAATAGAGACCCCCTGCAGCTTCGCTGTGCCGATGGAAATAACCGCGTGGTTCAGCTCTCAATCTCTGAAATCACTGGCCACGATAACCGGGTGGAAGGCAACGTCCTTGTGGTACGCGACATCACAGATGCCCACCACCTCACACATCGCATATCCTGGCAGGCAACACATGATGCCCTGACGGGGCTGATTAACCGGCTTGAGTTTGAAAACCGTCTCAAGGACGCCCTGGAAAGAAGCCGTTCTGACCTGGCAGATCATGTCCTGATGTATCTCGACCTGGACCAGTTCAAGGTAGTTAACGACACCTGCGGCCATATCGCCGGTGATGAATTACTCAAGCAGATTTCACTGCTGCTGACACAAACGGCACGCCGGAATGACACGGTGGCTCGCCTGGGAGGAGATGAATTCGCCATACTCCTCGAGTACTGCCCCACAGCGCGCGCACTCTCTCTAGCCGAGGATGTGCGCAATGCAATTCGGGACTTTCGCTTTACCTGGGATGACAAACCCTTCGCCCTCGGCGTGAGTATTGGCGTTGTCTCTTTCAATGCCAGCTTCAACGGTTTGACTCAAATACTCAGCGCTGCAGACAGCGCCTGCTATGCCGCCAAAGACGGTGGACGCAACCGGGTGCATCTCTATGCAGAAGACGACAAGGCAATCGAACAGCGCTTCGGTGAGATGCAGTGGGTATCACGGATTCGTCAAGCACTGGACGCTGAGGAATTCACCCTCTATGGCCAACGCATCATCCCCCTCAATAATCATCTGGTGGAGAACGACCACATAGAAATTCTGCTCAGACTAAAAGGCGGTGATGGAGAGCTGATCATGCCGGGCGCCTTCATACCTGCCGCAGAACGCTACGGCATGATGATCGATATTGACCGCATGGTAATCCAAAGCACCCTGGCCTGGCTGCAGGAGAGTCAATACACCGGTCTGGTCTCCATCAATCTCTCCGCACAGTCGATGACAGATCCCAACTTTCTCGACGAAGTCTTCTCCATGCTCTGCAATACCCTGACGCATCCAGGTCAGCTACTGTTCGAAGTGACCGAGACAGCCGCCATCACCCACCTGCAAAAGGCACAGACGTTTATCGAAAGGATTCGGGAACTGGGGTGCCGCTTCGCCCTTGATGATTTCGGTAGCGGCATGTCATCTTTCGGCTACCTCAAGCACCTACCCGTGGATCATTTGAAGATCGATGGCAGCTTTATCGAGGATATCGTCGAAGACCCGATTAACTACGCGATGGTCAAAGCGATACAGGATGTCGCCACCACCATGCAGATCAAGACAGTGGCGGAGTATGTGACGAACGATCAGATTTTAGATCATCTTAAAATGATCGGTATCGATTACGGCCAGGGCCATGGCATAGAACATCCCAGACCCCTGTCCACCATTCACTCTCACCTGCCACGTAAAGCCGTGGGTGGCCACTAATATCTACTAGGCAGAGTGATCTGCCTCCATCTTTGCCACTTTCTCCATTACCATTGCTTCCAGTGCCTGCTTGAATGCAGCCACCCTGTCGCGTAATTCAGGCTGGGCGGTAGCAAGAATCTGTGCAGCCAGAATACCGGCGTTCCGTGCACCATTGATAGCCACCGTGGCGACCGGCACACCGGGGGGCATCTGCACGATGGAGAGGAGTGAGTCCTCGCCGCTCAGTGTGGAGGTCTTTACCGGCACCCCGATAACCGGTAGCGGTGAGATCGCCGCCACCATCCCCGGAAGATGAGCCGCACCGCCGGCACCGGCAATAATCACCTGCAATCCCCTCTCGACTGCATGCTCTGCATAGTCATAGAGCCTGGCAGGCGTACGATGGGCTGACACGATGGTCATCTCGTAAGAGACCTCAAGCTCCCCCAGTACTTTGGCTGCCTCTTGCATCACCGGCAGATCAGAATCGCTGCCCATGATAATGCCTACCAACGGATGACTCATGGATGTTGCTCCCCCGTTATTTGAATCAAGTCGCGAACACGTTCGGCCTTATGCCGGGCCTCGCTGATATCTTTATCGAGCACGGTGACGTGCCCCATCTTACGAAACGGCTTGGCCTCTGCTTTACCATAGATATGCAGACAGACTCCCGGGATCTCCAGCGCTGCGGCCATCCCGTTAATGACCGGCCTGCCGTTGGCGTCTGCCTCACCCAGCAAATTGATCATTGCCGCCGGGGTGAGCAGATCCGTCGCTCCCAGCGGCAAACCCAATATGGCGCGCAGGTGCTGCTCGAATTGATCGGTCATGCAGGCCTCTATCGTGTGATGCCCGGAATTGTGGGTACGGGGAGCTATCTCATTGACCAACAACTGATCATCCTCTGTGAGAAACAACTCGACGCCAAATACGCCTACACCATCCAGTGCTTCGATGGTACGTACTGCCAACGCCTCGGCAGCACTGGCAATATTTTTTGGCACTGCAGCGGGACAGAGCAACAGATCAAGCACATTCTCACCGGCGCGAAAGCACATCTCCACGGTTGGGTAGGCACGACAGTCCCCCATGCTATTTCGCGCCACCATCACTGCCAGCTCTTTTTTCGCTTCGACAAAACGCTCAACCAGGGAAGGTACCGGTAAGTGATGTTGGAAATCAGTTGCAGTCTGCATCACTGAAACACCGCGACCGTCATAGCCGCCCCGACGGGCCTTCTGCACCAGCGGGTAGCCAAAACCGGCAAAGGCGTCAGCGTCTGCCGACGGCATCTCCTCAAAATCAGCAGTCGGAATATCCGCATCCCTTAGAAATCTTTTCTGGGTCAGCTTGTCCTGCAGGGTAGCCAGTAAGGCAGGGGCCGGGTAGATATTGTGACCCTCACGTTCCAATTGAAGTAGGGTTTCCGTGTCGATATCTTCCAGTTCGAAAGTCACTACATCACAGGTTTCAGCCAGCTCACGCAGTTTAGCTGGGTCGTGATAACCGCCGATGATCTGGTGACCGGCCACTTGTCCGGCAGGCGACATCGGATAGGGATCGAGTACCACGCAGGTGCAACCGATACGCTTGGCGGCCTTGACCATCATGCGGCCAAGCTGTCCACCACCGATCAGGCCAATGCGGGCAACGGGATAGGGATACGCGTCCTTCATCTGTAGATTATTCAGGTTGGTTCAATTCAGAGGATTGCAGAGTATAAAGGAGCGCCGTGCAGCCGGTCTACATCAGTGACTGATAACCGCTGGGTGAAAAGTGGTCTGGTCCTTCGGGTTGGGCCGAAAGGGGCACCACTTGACACTATTCACCGGTATCCAACGGATCCGCTATGGCACGCAGACCTTCGGGGTTTAGGATCTCCACCCGGTGGCCATCCACCCGGATCAATCCCCGCTCGGAAAAATCGTGCAGCGTACGGGATAGGGTCTCCGGTGTCACTGACAGTCTTGAGGCAATCACACCCTTCGGCGCCTGCAGCTCGATATAACCGTCGACGGGTTTCATGGCGTTCCATCGCTTCAAGAGAAAACTGGCCAGGCGAAACGCCGCATTCTGCAGACTCAGCACTTCGATCTCACTAATCAGGTGTTTGAGCCGCTGACTCATATCACCCATTAGCCTGAAACAGGTTTCGTTGGAATTGCGTAGCACTTCGAGATAGGACGCACTGTCGAAACTCAGGAGCCGCGTCGAACCGATAGCTGTGGCATTCACCGGATAGGCCGGTTGTTCACCAAACATCAGCGCCTCGGCAAACGTCTCTCCGGCAGGGATGATCTCAATCACTTTTTCGTGCCCCTGCAGGGAGAGCCTGGACAGCTTGATTTGGCCCTCCAACACAAGAAAAAAGCGAGTAGCAGGATCGCCAGCCTGAAAAAAAAGCTGGCCGTCTCGCAGCTTGACTTCATGCGCCATACTCTCGGCAATAGCGAGCTGACGATCATCCAGATGGGAAAACAGGACACAACTTCTCAGTTCAAATTGCACGAGCACATCCGTTCATAGCTTCAACACTATTTAAATTTCTTCCAAATTCGATAATAGACGAAACCACGATTCCGATCCGTTACCAGCCAACGGCCGTTTTCAAAGTCAAACCTTGGGTCGATCGCTTCCTGACTGAGCAGGCCACTAAAGCCACTCTGCAACCCCTTATCCCCAGTTACCGCACCAAACCAAGCCAAAGGTTCATCGCAATCCCGATAACGGTAGGCATCCAGATTCCTCGGCGCTATCTCTGCTTGCCTAGGTTGAAGCATCAGCCAGGCATCCAAACCTCGGACCCTGGTCCCGCCCTCCGCAAGAATCTCCACTTCAGTGGGCTCGCTCAAAAAGCCATCTTCGTAAACCAACCAGGGATCGGCGGCAGTCGGATCAGCCACCACAGCCGGTCAGTAAAAGCAGTCCCCAGAGCCTGACTGAAGACAAGATCCAGCCTATTTTTCCAGCTGACCGAGATCCCTGACGGCACCCCGCGCCGCTGACGTCGTCAGGGCCGCATAGGCACGCAAGGCTTGAGAAACCGCCCGCTGCCGCTCAACCGGCTGCCAGGCAGTCGCACCGCGCTCCGCCATCGCCTGCCGACGCTTCTGCAACGTATCTTCCGACAAGACTGCCCGGATGGTACGGCCCGGGATGTCGATCTCGATAGCGTCACCCTCCTCCACCAAACCGATATTACCTCCCTCGGCAGCTTCCGGGGAGCAGTGACCGATGGAGAGACCCGAGGTTCCGCCGGAGAAGCGGCCATCTGTGATCAAGGCACAGGATTTCCCCAATCCCTTCGACTTGAGGTAGCTGGTGGGATAGAGCATCTCCTGCATACCCGGCCCTCCTTTGGGACCTTCATAGCGGATGATGACCACATCACCCGCCTGGATGCGATCATCCAAGATAGCTTCCACGGCCGCATCCTGACTCTCGAAGATACGTGCCGGACCGGTGAAGCTCAAAATAGATTCATCCACGCCAGCTGTCTTGACGATACAACCCTGCTCAGCCAGATTGCCGTAAAGCACGGCCAACCCGCCATCTTTGGAATAGGCGTGTTCCAGATCACGGATACAACCCTCCGCCCGATCCAGATCCAGGTCGGGCCAGCGGACATCCTGGCTGAAAGCCACCTGCGTGGGAACACCGCCGGGAGCGGCAAGATAGCGGGCGATAGTCGCCTCCTCAGAACTGACGATAACATCCCACAGATCGAGTGCTTCACCCAGGGTCGCTGAGTGCACGGTGGGTATCTTCCGATGGATCAACTCGGCACGGTCGAGTTCACCCAGAATACCCATCACACCTCCCGCCCGGTGAACATCCTCCATGTGATACTGCTGAGTCGCCGGCGCCACTTTGCAAAGATTGGGTACCTTGCGGCTGAGACGGTCGATATCCGCCATGGAGAAATCAACCTCAGCCTCATGGGCAGCCGCCAAAAGATGCAGCACAGTGTTGGTGGAGCCGCCCATGGCGATATCCAGACTCATGGCATTTTCAAAGGCATCAAAATTGGCAATATTGCGCGGCAATGCAGTGGGATCATCCTTTTCATACCATCGTCTTGCCAACTCCACGACTTGACGGCCAGCCTCGAGGAACAGAGCTTCACGATCAGCATGGGTAGCCAGCAGAGAGCCGTTACCGGGTAGGGATAAGCCCAGCGCCTCGGTCAGGCAGTTCATGGAGTTGGCGGTAAACATACCCGAACAGGAACCACAGGTCGGACAGGCGGAGCGTTCGATCTGCTCCACATCTTCATCACTCTCTTCCGGGTCCGCAGCTGAGACCATCGCATCCACCAGATCCAGCTTGAGATCACCCTTGCCGGCAAGCCTCACTTTACCTGCCTCCATCGGGCCACCGGAGACAAAGATGGTGGGAATATTCAACCGCAGGGCGGCCATCAGCATGCCGGGGGTTATTTTGTCGCAGTTGGAGATGCAGATCAGCGCGTCGGCGCAATGGGCATTGACCATGTACTCGACGGAATCAGCAATGATATCCCGCGATGGCAGGGAGTAGAGCATACCGCCGTGGCCCATGGCGATGCCATCATCCACTGCAATGGTATTGAATTCCTTTGCTACACCGCCGGCTGCTTCAATCTCCCGGGCAACCAACTGCCCCAGATCCTTGAGATGAACATGACCGGGGACAAATTGGGTAAAGGAATTGGCCACCGCAATGATCGGTTTGTCGAAATCGTCATCTTTCATTCCAGTTGCGCGCCAAAGGGCACGGGCACCAGCCATGTTGCGTCCGTGAGTGGTCGTACGGGAGCGGTATTGCGGCATCTGTAACTCCGAAAAGCTGTCTGTTGATTGACCCATTATGCACGTAGGGCTTCAAAGTCTACAAACCCTGAAATCGGTCTGGAATCTAGGGCTGCGAATGGGTGCTCTCGGACTCGCATGGGATACGCAGGGTGAACATCGACCCCCCTGCCTCTCCATTCGCAGCCTCAATAGTACCCCGGTGCTTATCCGCCACCACTTTGACAAAGCTCAAACCCAATCCCACGCCATTGCCCTGGGAGGTATTCTCTGTCTCTGCGTGGGTAAACGGCATAAAGATGCTAGTCAGCTGATCCTGTGGAATGCCCGGGCCCTGATCCTGGATAGTGCAGACCACGCAACTATCCTCGCGGCTGACGCGCATGACTATCTCACTACCGGGTGGAGAAAACTTGATCGCGTTCTCCAATAAATTGAATAGCGCCCTTTCCAGTAAGCCCAAGTCACCCTGCAGCCAGATCTCATCTTCATCGAACTGGCGGCGCAATATGATACCGCTCGCTTTAGCCTGTACATAGGCCTCATCAACCGCATTGTGCGCCACGGACACAAAATCGGTATCTTCAAAGTGCGTGCTATCCGCCGCCTCGGCACGAGCCAATTGCAGAAAATTGTCGGCCAGTTTTAAAGAACGTCTCGCTAATGGCTGGATCTGTTCTGCCAACTCTCCAGCCGTACTCTCCTGTACCTTTCGAGATTGGGTCAGAGAAAGTAATGAAGTGATAGGAGATCGAATATCGTGTGAGAGGAAGTTGAGCATTTTCACACGGGTACGTTCAGAGCGTTTCAGTGTACCAATATACGAGAGATTGACAATCATGCCATGCATCCCTGCACCGGCCTCATCCAGTGGTTTAAGCTGAACGAATAGCTCAGTATCCGGTGCTCTAAGTGCCTCGAAGCGGATAGGTTCACCTTCCAGCAGGACATGCTGAAAAACCTCAGGCCAATGCCAAGCATCACGTATCTCTAATACCCGAAGGAGTTTGCTGGCATCTTCGCCGAGCAAATCCGCATCCTTTTCGTATCCAATATAGAAAGCGGCACGTGGATTGGAAATCACTACCTGTCCCAGGCTGTTGATAACCATCAAACCATCATCCATCTGACCCACTGCGTTATTGATCAGATGACGAAAACGCTGCAGCCTGACATTGACCTGCTGCATCTGTTGCATACGCAACTCAACCCGTTCCAATACGCTGTCATGATTCTCTTCAGGCTCCTCAATAAACTGTTGAGCGAAATCGTTCAGTAGCTGTAATGAACGACCTTGTGGAACTTGGGTTCTTGGCCAGAGCAGACCGACCTGCCATTGAGTATCGATCCTTGGAATTCGGGTCCAGAGTTCAGCACCTGCTCTTTGCCATTTACCTTGTACCTTGGTGTCCATGGGTTCGTTTAACGGCTCACCGCCATGCATTAACAGCTTGCCGTTGCTGTCATGTAGCGCCCAACCACTCAGTGGCATCAGTTGAGAAATAAACTGTATAGCACCGACCAAGTCACCCTGGGGCTGCTGCGCAGAAAGGTGTCTTTGCTCTCGCTGCATCCTCTCCAGCTGATCATTGAGATACCTAACCGCCTGATCAAGTCGGCGCCAACTCCAGAGCGGGTAGCTCAAGCCTAATCCGAGCATGGTTGCAGAAGGGGGAAACCAGACATGCATGCCCCGCAACAAAACCCAATCGATCAGTGCGAAGCCGATGAGTACCGACAGCGAAACCAATGGAGCGAAACGAGTCGGAAAATAGGCATAGAGAAGAAAAGGGATGACCACGAATAACCCACTACCGATCAGGTGGGAGGTAAAACCCACCTGCTCAATGGAAGCATCCCGTCTCAAGCTGTCGAAGATATTGGCATTGATCTCTACCCCCGGCATTGGCACACCGTGACCAGAGACCGGGGTCGGTAAGGCATCCCCCAAGCCGGTCGCAGTAACCCCTACTATCACGATCCGGTCTCGAAACAGATCCTGCATGTACGCGCCTTCAAGTACCTCGCTGTAGGAGTATCGGGGATAATTCCCTGCGGGTCCCGTAAAGGGAATCAGGCGATGGGAGTGACGGCTGATGATATGCACATTCGGTACCTGAGCGGTCATCGGTGCCGGCTCAGTCTGTACTTTCTCTGGTTCGAGCCATTGGTAGAGGGAAAGCATCAGATGGGGCCAGTAGACATCACCCAGTCCTTCGTAGAGATAGACCCCTCGAGCAATTCCATCCGCATCAAGATCGATGTGAACGTGACCAAGACCCGCCGCCACATTGGACATATCAGGCAATGGCATTGATTCGATCAGCATGCCACCCAAACGCCGTTGCTCAAGAATCACCGGCATAAAAACACGGTCGCTGGCTGCAATGGCATGAATCAGCTGGATATCGCCCTCAGGATCCGTACGATCAGCTTCGGAAAAGAGCACATCAAGCACGATAGCCTTAGCACCGGCCAGGGAGAGCTTTTCCACCAGTCTGGCATGTATTTTTCTGGACCAGGGCCATCGTCCCAACGCTTCCAGGCTCTTCTCATCGATGGCAACAATCACAATGTCATCGGAAGGGCTGGCTGATAAAGAGCCGAGTTGCAGATCGTAGAGTAGCTGATCCCATCGCCACAGCCAGCCACTGGCCGCCATCAGGCAGGTAAATAACAGTAAGATCAGGGCACTGCGGAAACGTTCTGGCAAGCCCCGTGATCGCTTGTTCATTGATCCGCCACCTTAGGGCATTCTCTCAAACAAGAATGGCCGCGATATGACTCGGGATAACCGACCCCCGGCCCCCCCTTACTGCATGGGTGAAAGATTGAACGACCGTCTGCCTCGATGGCGACCGGATAGTAGCGCAAGCCAGCAGGCGTCAAAAACATATTCAGTGCCAGCCGGGGATCTCTAGCCGATAAACTTGCGAGCGGGTTGTAGCCTCCGACTCATCGAAGAGGGCCTCTACGGCGAGATAATATTGTCCTGGTGGCGGAAACGGCAACCAGAGCCCAGTCTCCCGAGTCAACTGATCGAAGACAAGGTCTTCAAGTTTCGGGTCGCGCGCCAAGATCAACCGGTGAGTCCAGGCATGAGCGGCAGGTTGCCAATGCAAACTCAACCAGCGACCCGTAAAGAGCGGTTGATGAAAAACCGGCACCGCACGTTCAATAACAGGCGCGATGGGAATAGCGTCTTGCAGTTCAAAATCGTGCCGGGCTGAGAGTCCCTCGAGACCCAACTCGTCAATACCGCGGACAAGCAGTCGATAACTGCCTGTGGGCTGCTCAGGCAGCATAATGGTCGTCTCAGTTACCTGCTGCGCGAATACGACTGATGCCTGAGAATCCATTAACTGGACACGATATGAGACTGCACCGGGCAAGAGCGGCCATTCAACTGTCGGCATCGGTATCTGATAACTCGCTGCCAAGCCTGCCAGATCCGGTGGGTCTAAAAGACGACGCGGCGGCTCAGGTGGCTGACCAGGTTTTATCAACGTGCCTTCACCGGCCGTCACTGCCACTGTTTCACCGGAGGCGGAGACACTGACCTCTCCCTCCGTTACCTCACTTCGAGTCAGCTCACTGAGCGGCTCAACAGAAACACGAAAATCTGTGCCGCGAACCACAGTAACAGCCGCCGGCGTATGGATTTCGTAGCGAGATCCGGAGCGCTTAATCGGCTTGACCCGGTTCTCCAGGCGACCACGCTGCAGACGAATTCGGGTATCCAGCATTCCCCGCCCTTTGAAAGCGGAGAGTGCATCAAAGACCACCTCACTCTTGGGGCCTACCAAAAGATGTGTGCCATCGGCAAAGGCGAGGGAAACCGCTGATTTTTCTGCTGTAACGACCCGGTCACCAGCCTTCAGCATGGTGCCCCGCGCAACTGTCTCAGCTTCAGCTTGTCCCCGTCTGAAAAGCTCAGCCTCACCAAAGACAAATCGCACCTCCACACCCTCAAGGGCCTGATCCATCCAGTCGATAGGCACACGAATCTCAGTACCGACGGGAATCTCTCTATCTTTGAGAATACCGTTATAAACCTGGAGCTGTTCGGGTGTGAATTCAGGTTTGAGGAATCTTTCGGCGACCAAAGTGAGCGTTTCACCTTGATGCAGGCGGTAGACCCAATCCTCTGCTGCCACTGTCAGAGACAGAAGAGAGAGAAACAGGCAGGTAATCAGTATTAAAGTTCTTCTTAACATGGTGATCACTCATCAGCATGGACTATGACTGCTCCAAGACGCAGATTCTACTCCCTCAGACCACCAATGCGAGTTTCGAGTCTGCGACTCAGTCCGCTTCCTCCAATTGTTCCAACCGATATCCCTGATGGTAGACTGCCTTCAGGCGCCAACCATTCTCGGGGGTGAGCAATAACTTGCGGCGCAATCGGCTGATGTGAGTATCGACGGTGCGGGTCATCAAACCGGGACCAAACCCCCAGATTGACTCCAACAAATGATCCCGTGACAAGAGGCGGCCGATATTACTGAACAGCATCCAAGCCAGTTGAAACTCCTTCTCCGTCATCTCCACGCTCTCTCCATTGAAGAGCAGAGACTTGGTGTCCTTGAACAATTGAAAAGGTCCGACATCAAGGCTATCACGACGGGTACTGTGTCGTCGCACCAGGGCCTTGACGCGAGCTAACATAATCTCACGATTCACCGGTTTGGTCAGATAGTCATCGGCGCCTCTTTCCAGCGCCTCCACAATATCCGCCTCTCCGTCCCGGTGAGTGATGAAAAAGACCGGCAAATCCCATTCACGATCATCACGCAACCAGGAGAGCACTTCCACACCACTCTTCCCTGGCAGCTCCCAG
Organism: Candidatus Thiodiazotropha sp. (ex Monitilora ramsayi); assembly: GCA_025655575.1. Lineage (GTDB taxonomy): Bacteria > Pseudomonadota > Gammaproteobacteria > Chromatiales > Chromatiaceae > Thiodiazotropha. The sequence goes on from JAHXIP010000002.1 coordinate 184,695, forward strand.
TCCATAATCAGTAGATCGTAGGTCTCGTGCCGTAGCTCCCGCATAAAACTATCGGCATCACTGAATTCATGGCAGGTAAAACCTTCACTCTCCAGCCACTCTTTCATGACGGTTGATTGGACTTTGTCGTCTTCCAGATAAGCAATACGCATCAGTCTTTACACGTCCTTTTTAAAGATAAAAAAGGCAACAGCGTATTGAAACGCCATTGCCTTTCTCTCACTCATAGGTGATGGTCGAATCAGTTGAGTTTCAGCTCAACACGCCGATTCTGTGCACGACCCTCTTTTGTGCCATTATCGGCAACAGGTGAGTTTTCACCCATGCCCTTTGAGCTGAGGATACCGCCGTCGACACCCTGGCTCACCAGATAGTCAGCTACCGCCTTGGCGCGTTTTTCAGAAAGGCTCTGATTGTAGGAAGCAGCACCAGACGAGTCGGTATGACCGATAACTGCCACCGAAGTGATGTCTTTACGCGCATTCAGTGAAGCAGCCACTTTGTCGAGCGTAGCTTTCGATTCACCGGTCAACTCACCACTGTTAAGCTGGAAGCGGACGTCACGCAGGACAATGCCGAGTGCACAACCTTTGCTGTCGACCGTGGCACCAGCCGGGGTGTTGGCACACTTGTCACGACTATCCACGACACCATCACCGTCACTGTCGAGCTCACAGCCATTGGCATCCACTTTGGCGCCGGCAGGGGTGCCCGGACACTTATCATTGGCATCGACTACACCATCACCATCGCTGTCGAGTGCGCAGCCCTTGGCATCGACTTTGGTACCAGCAGGTGTGCCAGGACATTGATCTTTGCTGTCCACAACACCATCACCGTCCGCATCACCCTCAGCCATAGCCACAGGTTCACCAAAGCAACCGGTACTTGCAGGATCTTTATCCCGATAAGTTGTGGTCCAGCACTCGCCGTAACCGGTACGCCAACCATTGTTGGTGGCATCATAGGCCAGACCTTTTTCAGCCATGGCTGCTGTGCTGAATGCCATAGGTACCAGTGCCAGTGCCAGTGCCAGTGTTACTTTTTTCATCTGCATCGTCATTCCTCCGGAACGCTTTTAGGTTCTTAATTTAAAAAAATGCACCAGTTCAACTGGCACTCTGTTGAATTAGATGGATATCCTGCTGCGGATATGGGATCGAGACACCCTCTTTATCAAAAGCATCCTTAATCGCTTCCAGCAGGGCAGCTCTTGTTGTCCAATAATCTCCGGACTTCACCCAGGGACGGACGGCAAAATCGACGCTACTGGCGCCGAGCTCCAGTACCATCACAGTCGGTGAAGGATCCTTGAGTACAGTGGCATCCGCCTCCAGCATCTGGTTAATGAGATCGCGTGCCTTTTTGATATCGTCGTCATACCCAATACCGATCACAAGATCGATACGGCGAGTCGAGCGCGCTGAGTAATTGATGATGGTGCCACTGTAGATCTGCGCATTGGGCATAGTGACTTCGCGGTTATCACCGGTCTTTAGCATGGTATGAAAAATACGAATCTCCTCTACCACACCAGTCTCTCCGCCCGCCTCAATGAAATCGCCCAGCTTGAAGGGACGAAATATGATCAGCATCACACCAGCGGCAAAGCTGGTCAGAGAATCCTTCAAAGCCAAGCCAACCGCCAGGCCTGCAGCACCGAGTATGGCCAGTGCAGAAGTGGTATTGACGCCAAGCTGTTCCAACGCAGCCAATACAACAACTGCCAGCAGCGCCGAGTAGGCGATATTGCCGAGGAAACTGATCAGCATCTGATCCACATTCCCCTTCTTCATCACCTGCTGCAGTGCCTTGATCAGCAGTTTGGCAATCCAGCGCCCGACAATGAACACCAGCAGCGCCATAACGATCTTGGTGCCCCACGGAATGACGTATGCATTCAGGATGGTATCGAGTGAAAGTTCCACGATGAACTCCTTTTAGGTTGATTTTGTTCTCTATTCCTGGACGACCGGCTGGCTCTTTATCCCCTCAGCCGTGCCGCCAATTCAGCTTCACGAGACTTTGATAAACCTATCTATATGCCCGTATAGCCAGCGATTGTTATATCAAAATAATCGAACAAAATACCTTAAATTCGTAAATGTTATCTAAAAGAACCAGTCTGTCAGAGCCCATACACAGCTCACCTAAAACCAGCACCTAAGCGAATAGAAACTCTCTTGGTTCTATCTTCCCCATCACAGAAGTTCGACTTCAGGATTGCAAAAGCAGCTTATGATTTTCTCGAATGACATGAAAGTACCCGCCTGTTAAGAATTGTTAACTCGATATGACAATTAGACCGCCTGCTTTGGCGCTCGATCTAGTAAACGCCTGTCTTTCCTTCCGTTCCAAATAAGTAATTTCAGCTAAGCTAGTGGGAGTGAAAGCAACAACGAGCACCCATCCCGATGTCTGTATTACTTGAGTTCAGCATTTTTCCTACAGACCAGGGTGAGAGTGTCAGCGCCCCTGTCAGTCAAGTTATCAAACTCATCCGTGACAGCGGCGTCGACTATCAACTCACCCCCATGGGCACTATCATTGAAACTGAGAATATCGAGCAGGCTCTCGAATTGATAAAGGCGTCCAGTGCGCGGTTGCAGCAATTAGGTGCTCAACGAATCTACTCATCTATCAAGCTGGATATTAGGCGGGGAGAGATGGGGCGTCTGACAGGTAAAATTCGATCGGTGAAAGACCGGATCGGTGAAATCTCCACCTAATAAGGATGATACCACCGGTTCTTTCGTACTCTTCTGGCGCGTGAGGCACGTCTTAAGTACCACAATGACATTTAGGGGATATTGATGAATCAAGGATCTATGTCGGATGATCTTGTACAAGCCTTGCGGAAACTATGGCACGAGAGTTTCCATGGCTTGCTCTCCACTCATTCTGCGAAATATGAAGGCTATCCTTTTGGCTCGCTACTGCCAATTTGTCTAGACAGCAAAGGCCATCCTCTGATGATGATCTCACATTTGGCGCAGCACACACGCAATCTGGATGCTGACCCACGCTGCTCGTTAATGTTGACACAGCCTGGCCATGCGGATGTCCAACAGTGGGCACGCCTGACCTGCCTAGCGAACGCGGAGCCAGTCAATTCAAGCGCATCGATGGAGCGTTACTACCGGTACTACCCTGACAGTCGACGCTACCATAAGGAACTCAACTTTCAACTCTATCGACTGCAACCGATGCAGTTCTACTTCATTGCCGGGTTCGGTTCGGCCCGCTGGTTTGACGTCAGTCGAATACTGGATCAGCGTCATTTCCCTATCGCCAGTGAAGTGGAAATGCTCTACCAAATAAACGCCCATGGACACCAGGTCTTGAAAGCCTATCTGGCCGAGAGACAGCTCAAATTCACTGACCATACGAATGCAGTCGGTGCGGACTCGCTGGGATTGGATATCCGGCAAGGGGAGACCTTAATGCGGCTGCATTTCGAAACCCCAATACAAGATGAGCATACCTTTCTGTCAATCATGAAAGGCTAAGATTCAGTGTAATAGAGAACCGACTCACGCTATAACCAGAAATTTTGCAGGGTAGATCTTCTCTATCAGAAGATCGTACACTTGGCCTCAACAATAACCTAGCATTTTACTTGGTAATAGGAGTTTTTCATGAATGTTGCAATTCCCGAGCGCGATGGCGATGGCTATCTCACTGATATGAATGCATGGACCCCAGAAATCGCCAAAGCGATGGCTGAATCGGATGAGTACGATCTCAACGATGAGAAGTGGGTGCAGATTCTAAAAGCGCGGGAGTACTATGAAGAGTTCAACGTAGTGCCGCCGATTCGTAAATTCTCGAAATTTCTGGGCGCTGACCAGAAAGCGATGTTCAAACTCTGGCTGACCGGACCGATGAAACCGATCACAAAGTATGGCGGCTTGCCAAAACCTACCGGTTGCGTCTGACTGAGTTCTCAGTGGCGCCCAAGGGCGGATAAATACACCGCCCTTGGGTGACCCCAAGGCAACTGAACTTCCCCCCTCCCCCCGGCTTCGTTAACATAACCGCCTTTTGTTGAGCGGAGTTGACGCATGACCTCACCTAATATCCTCGGACAACTCAGCGCGCTGCATGAACTACAGCAACAGTTGCTGGAATCCGCATCCGAGTCTGAAGCAGCCAGGCAGTTTCACCCCCAGCTAGCTTCACTGAATTGGTATTTTGGTCGCGGCGTCTATCTGGAGCTCTACTGGTTGAGAGAGCGACTGGAGGGAGACGGCGATCTGGGCCAACGGGTCAGTCATCTGTTCGAGCCTGGTGAACTGTCATTACAGGCACAGTGCCAACAACTCCCACCCACTTCACACCTGATCCAATGGGCAAGCGACATCCGGGATGAACACCTGAGACGGCTGGCCACACCCGGCGTACTGCCCGATCATCCATTCATCACCAATGATCGTCTGCAGTGGTTTCTGTTACAAGAGCAGGCAAAAATCTACGAATCCATGCTTGAAGTGCTGAATCAACGCAGCCTCCATATTCGGGATACCGGCCATGTCTGTACCCACCCTCTGGTAGCAGCGGAGCCCGTCTGGCAAACCCGTGAGATCTCTCAGGGACACTATCGAATTGGCGCGCGAGATGAACCCAAGGCCTATGACAACGAACTGCCACCCCAGGCCGTTGAGCTAAGCAGCTATCGCATCGCCCTCACACCCGTCAGCAATGCTCAGTATCTTGCCTTCATGCAGGCTAGCGGTTATGAAAACGCATCACTCTGGAGTGATGAAGGCCGACACTGGCTGCAAGAAAACAGCACCAGCCACCCGGAGTATTGGCGCCGGGATCCAAGCGGCAACTGGTATGAGTCAGCCATCAATGGCAATAGTGATCTACCGGCCGATGAACCCGTTGCGGGCATCAACCGTTTTGAAGCTGAGGCTTACACACAGTGGGCAAGCCAACTTGGGGCAGAATATGAAGGCGCTGTGCTGCAGCACGAATATCAATGGGAGGTCGCCGCCCGGAGTGGCGTGCTACAGCAGACAGGGCGTGTTTGGGAGTGGTGCAGTACGCCCTTTCACACCTACCCGGAATTCCAGCCCTTTCCCGATGAGCGACAGATCAGCTTACCTAACGGATCAATTCTGCGTGGCGCCAGCATGCATACACAACGAGTGATTCGCAGATCGAGTTTCCGTCACTGGGCAGATCCTTCAGACCATTTCCATTTCTCCGGCATGCGAATGGTCTTCCCCCCCAAGCATGAGTGGAGTTGATCAGGAATCCTATTCATGAAATTCGGGAACGAATGCACACCCAAGACCGAATCGATTAAAGTATCCACCAGCGCTGCCAACAACCCGGTTAGAGAGACTCGATTTAGATAAAAAAGGGCGCAGTATGGCCATTAATTCGATCATGGGACCGTCGCTACTGGGAATCCAGAAAGGATTTCAGGGAATGCGTCGTGTCGCATCCGAAATAGCAAGTACCCAGCAGACCCAACAGGCCAAGCCCACTGACCTCTCCCGCGCAATGGTGGAGATGAAAGTTCACGCGAATCAAACCAAGGCGTCAGTCAAAGCCCTACAGGCTGCAGATGATGTCTTGGGTACGCTGATTGATGAGCGCGCCTGACGCCCGCCTCACAAGACCACCTCATAAATCCGAGAATCAGGCCCGAGCTTTATTGCCCGAATTATACGAACAACATCGAAAGGTCGACTGCCTTGATGTCCTTGGTCAGGGCCCCAACGGAGATATCATCCACACCCGTCTCGGCAATGGCGCGAACCGTTTGCAGGTTGACGTTGCCAGAGGCCTCCAGCCTGGCTCGGCCGGCATTCAGTTTCACTGCTGCCTGAAGCGCATCCAGATCGAAGTTGTCGAGTAACACACGTTTTGCACCTGACTCAAGCGCCTGCTCCAACTGAGAAAGCGATTCCACTTCAATCTCAATACTGATGCCTGCCGGAACGGTGTCCTTTGCCATCTGTAACGCAGCTTGAATCGAACCGGCCGCATGGATGTGGTTTTCCTTGATCAAAACCGCATCGTATAGCCCGATGCGATGGTTTTCACAACCACCACAACTGACTGCATATTTTTGCTGCAGACGAAGACCCGGAATGGTCTTGCGGGTATCCAGAATTGTTGTACCTGTACCTGCCACAATATCTGCGTAGCGTTGTGCCAGCGTAGCTGTGCCTGAAAGCGTCTGTAGATAATTCAGCGCAGTCCTCTCTCCACTCAGCAGAGCACGGGTCTGGCCCTGCAGGGTGCAAATGACTTGAGCGGGTACCAGACGATCACCATCCTTTGCCTGCCACTGGATCACCACTTCATCATTCAGCTGCCGAAACACCTCATCGAACCAAGCCGTACCGCAAAGCACAGCAGATTCGCGGCAGACAATCTCAACCTCTGCCCGGGCGCTCTCGGAGATCAGTCCAGCGGTAAGGTCACCACTACCAAGATCTTCCTCTAACGCCTGCTTCACCTGTCGCTGCAGGTGAGCTGGAATGGGCGAGTCATTCATCCCGAAACGGCGAGCAATTCCACTTCGAACACAAGAGTGGCATTCGGTGGGATGACGCCTCCGGCACCTCTTGCACCATATCCCAGCTGGGGTGGAATGGTGAGGCGACGTTTCCCACCCACTTTCATCCCGGCGACGCCTTCATCCCAACCACGAATCACCATGCCCTTTCCCAGCGTGAAGTCAAAAGGCTGATTGCGATCCAGCGACGAGTCGAATTTCTCTCCCTCCACCAACCAGCCGGTATAGTGCACGGTAACACGCTGGCCGGCGGCAGCCTGCTCTCCATCACCTTCACTCAAATCCTCGTACTTAAGACCGGAATCAGTCATTTTCTCACTCATTGAAGAACTCCTCATAGGGCGTGTCAGCCACAGGCGCCAGTTTGCGCATGACTTGGAAAGTCTGCAGTTTAATTGGGATCAGACAGGTGTCAATGCAGTGATTGATCAGGCCGAAGCCGTGGAGGCAGCTGTATTCTTCAATGCGGTGAGCATGGCATCCAGCGCACGATCGATGATCGGTGTGTCGGATACCTCTACCAGCTTGGCCGTCTCATCGCGAAAGCGCTTCGCCAGACCGGCAGTGGTCAATTCCATCGCCTTCATACCTTTGCGATTGACGAAGATATAGGTATCGGTCACTTTGCTTTTCCAGGAGAGTTTAACCCGATTCTTTACCGAGCCATCCTGCATCTCCAACCAGGTACCGATTTCCAGATCACCCGCCTGTAAGGAAAACTCATCGTGTTCATCGACAGCATCATCAGCCATCTGACGCATGGCGCTGTCAGCGGACACAATCTGGCTATCGGGAAAATGCACTTCATGGGATACAGAAGGATTGGTACCCGCACCACCCATGAGATTCGGATCACCACCCCTGAGGCATCCTATATGACAATTTTGCAACTCTTTAAACAGACGCGCCATCTTGTGCTGATCGAACGAGATGCTGTTGAGTCGCTCTCTCAGATTCCTCAGCAGTTCCGGTATTCCACGCAGTAGTTGCTGACGCTCTGCGTAGTCAGACTTGGGTTGAACGCTCCATAATAGACGATCGACAATCTCCAGAGACTCCCGCCACTCCTTACTGTCAGCGCCCTGACGCAGATAGTTCAACAAAAGCACGTCCTTCCAGCCATCCTCCAACAGAGACATTACGGCTTCAGGTAGCACCTGTTGTGAATCCAGCCGCTTGTTTAACTCGGAAATAACAGTCTGTTTTGCAGATCTGAGCTGCTCTTTGCCTCGAGTCACCTGATTGGTGCGCTGCTCGGCAATCTGCGCACCGCGTTGCTCCTGTTGCCACCAGGCACTGAATTCATCATCCAGCTCGGAAAAGATCGCAGGATCATCCTGGAAATCGTTCAGCACCCGTTTTACGACAGACTCTATTTTGATGTAGAGAACATCATTTGCCCGGTCACCCGTATCATTCCAACCCACGGCAGCCTGTGCCAGCGAATTAAGCAGACGTCGGGCAGGGTGCACTTTCTTACTGAAAAAGCTCTTGTCGATGATGGCGACTTTAAGCATCGGTATCTGGAGACGGCTGATGAGTGCCTTCATGGCATCCGGCAGGCTATAGTCATCCAGGATAAATTCGAACAGCATGGAGATGACATCGATAGTGTCATTATCAGCATCGCCCAGTGCCCGGGTGACATGACCATCGGAAGCAATCTGCAGATCACTGACCAACTGCGCACGCATCTGATCGGGACTTAAGGCCTGTGTGACACGACGCCCCTGAGGCAGCATCACCACATTGGACTGCTGAATCGCATTTAGCGCACCCAACAACTCCCCGGTATCGATCACTGGCACTGTACCTACCGGGGCAGTAACCATCAGACTGGAAGTGGTCATCCCATCGGAAACCCGGGTACGCCTGACACCCAGTAACTGCTGCAAAGCAGTAAATACCTCACCTTGGACATCGGCGGCCTGTGTTGGAGTGGTATATGCCGATTGACTTGCCGGATCTGCCAGATAGGAAGACTCTCCTGCCAGCTGGCTCTCGCCTCCATCTCCGCGAATCATTGCAGGTGAAACCGGGTTACGTCGGACTTTTGGTGTCAGCTTGGGAATGACCCCCGCCTGACCCAGCAGGATGTTGATTTCATCATACAGCCCGCCAATGAAATGCATGATGTGTCGATCGAATAGCTTGTAGACAACCAGCTTGACCGGCAACTCGACCGGCACGCTGCTCATCGCGACTTGAAAGGCACCACAAAGGACCGCTGGCGAGAGCGGTGATTGCTGTGCAAACCGTTCATCAATGCGTCCACCACCGATGATATAGGCAAATCGCTGACCCATAGCATAAAGCTCACGGGTGAAGCGGTTCTCTGCCTTGGAGACCATATTGGTGATGGCAAGAGAATCCTCAAGCTCCTCATCGTCGAGCAACGCCATCTCAGTATCGCGGCTTAGCTCATCGAGGCTGGGTTGAGAAACGCTGACCTCACCCGTCTCCCAGAAGCGATCATAAATCCGCAATATCTCCTGATTGAACGAGCGATCAATGTTATTGCGCTGTTTACGCAGCTCGCGCATGGAATCGAAGTAGATATTCTGCAGCGTATTGCTATCAGACTTATTGGCCATCTCGTAGAGTGCATCATCGAGATTTTCGAACAGGCCACCCATTAACTTTGGGAGGGTCTGAGCAATCAGTTTACGGCACTCAGCCGCAATCCGACGCCCATTGACATCAAGAGAGATGTTGCTTCGACGAGGCACTGCTGAGCCGAAAGTAATTATGTTGTCTTGACCTGGCATTTGTAGACACTTGTAAAAAACCGCCGCACATATGTTCCGATGCAACCAGAATCACCTACCCGCACCTATGTATTAAGGTATGACACTCTGCCATCAATGACTGAGAAAACCCTCACAAAAGCCAGGGACAGGGAGACGTGTCCACGCTTTCCATGTGCGAAGCTGTACCTAAAAACTAGCACTAAGACTCTGAGCTTTCAACAAATATCAAGCATAGCAAGATGTTAACACACCTTAATATCCGCTTGAGTAGGGCATTTCCCTAGTCCCTGGTCATCAATGGAATGTCATTCTCAAGAACAAAATGACTAAGTTGCACCAACTTAGACAGCCCCGGGGCAGCTAACTTCCCGTAATTTCAACCCAGCAGCACCCATTAGGCCGCCGCGTCAACCATTGTCACTGATAGACTACGGTATGGGGGTTACACAGAACAGACAATCAGGCTATCCCACTACCGTTGCATGTCGTACAGCAAGTGCTGTATCGTTTGCGGCGTCCAATAGATAATAATTACTATCATCCCATGCGCTTGCTCAGGCACTTCGCCGCATCCCTTCTGGATAGTCTCCGTGACCTAACGCCAATTGTTGCTGTCATTGGTTTTTTTCAGATCTTCATACTACAGCAACCCATACCCAATTTGGGCGTACTGCTGGTTGGCACGCTACTCGTTGTCCTGGGCCTGAGCCTATTTATCCAGGGGTTGAATCTCGCACTATTTCCACTAGGTGAAAGTATGGCTTGGGATTTCGCCCGCAAGGGTAGCCTGAATTGGCTGCTGTTGTTTGCTTTTGCACTCGGATTCGGTACCACGGTAGCAGAACCCGCTTTAATCAAAATCGCCGAAGAAGCCGCTAAAATCGCAGCAACTGGGGGCATGATTGAAGACAATCAGCAATCTCAAGATAGCTATGCTAATGGCCTTCGCTACACTGTGGCCGTCTCGGTGGGGTTCGCCATCGTGCTGGGTGTCCTGCGTATTATCAAGGGGTGGCCGGTACAATATCTGATCATCAGTGGGTATCTGGGCGTTGTACTCATGACCGCCCTCGCCCCGGAAGAGATCATCGGCATCGCGTACGATTCTGGCGGAGTCACCACATCAACCATCACCGTTCCGTTAGTCACCGCACTGGGAGTGGGACTGGCATCGAGTATTAAGGGACGTAACCCCATGACCGATGGTTTCGGGCTGATTGCATTCGCCTCCCTCACTCCGATGATCTTTGTCATGGGTTACGGCATCCTGCTATGAATGATCTGCTGACGCATTTTCTTCAGGTCCTGACCGGCACATTGCTCGATGTACTGCCCATTGCCGGTATTCTCTTCGGTTTCCAGTTTTTGGTACTCAGACGGCCGGTGAAAAACCCAAAAGAGGTTTTGATTGGCCTCCTTATGGTGCTGCTAGGGCTTGTGCTGTTTCTTGAGGGACTGGATCTTGCGCTCTTCCCTCTGGGCAAACTGATGGCTTCCCAGCTCACCTCACCGGAGCTTCTAGGCATCAGCCCACATATGCAGGAAGTGGAGTGGCATCACTACTTCTGGGTCTATCTGTTTGCTGCCAGTATCGGTTTTTCCACAACCATTGCCGAGCCATCGTTGATTGCCGTGACGATTAAGGCCAACCAGGTCTCCGGTGGCGCGATCAGCCAGTGGGGGTTGCGTATTGCAGTAGCCATCGGTGTTGCAGTAGGAATTGCCATCGGCAGTTACCGCATCATCAGTGGCACTCCGCTGCATTGGTACATCATGACCGGCTACGTTGTGGTGATCGTGCAAACCCTATATGCACCCCGCACCATCATTGCGCTGGCCTACGACTCTGGTGGTGTCACCACATCCACCGTTACCGTGCCCCTGGTCGCCGCTCTCGGCCTGGGGCTCTCGAGTAATATCCCCGGTCGCAACCCCTTATTGGACGGCTTTGGCCTGATAGCCTTTGCCAGCCTGTTTCCCATCATGTCCGTCATGGCTTATGCACAATTGAGCGAATGGCGATCTAATAAGCGTAATCGATGACTTTTCGAGGTACAAAACATGCACTTTAAACTCATCATCGCCCTGGTGGAGGACAGTACCACCGAGAAGGTATTGGAGGCCGCCCGCGCTGCAGGCGCCACCGGTTCGACAATTATTAACCAAGCCAGGGGTGAAGGCGTACAACAGTCGAAAACCTTTTTCGGACTGACACTGGAGACCCAGCGTGACGTGCTCATGCTGCTGGTGGAGGAACATCTCTGCCGTACGATACTGGAAGAGATAGCCAAGGCCGGCCATTTTGATGAGCAACCTGGCAGCGGCATCGCCTTTCAGATCGACATCGAGGATGCGGTAGGCGTCAGTCACCAGATCCAAACACTCTCACAAGTCATTGAGGAGGAGTTATGAGCGAAGAACAAGTGATTCGGGTCAGGGATGTTATGAAACCCGATTTCGACATGGTCGACGGTATGGATACCGTGGAGACCGCATTGGGAAAAAACATGCTTCATGTGGAGACAAAATGCCTCATCGTGAAGAAGCGCAATCCGGATGATGAGTTCGGTTTGGTCATGCTGTCAGATATTGCCCGCCAGGTACTGGCAGTCGACCGGGCGCCTGAAAGGGTCAACATCTATGAAATCATGACCAAACCCGCTTTCACCGTATCGCCGGACATGGACATTCGCTACTGCGCCAGAATTTTCAGCCGTTTTGACCTTTCACGGGCACCGGTAGTTGAAAATGGCGAGGTAGTAGGGATCGTCAGTTATACCGACATGGTCCTCAAGGGCCTCAAACGCAAGCGGCATACAGCTTGACTCAACAGATGGACATCTTGCTAGACGAGGCCGAACTCCACCTGTGCGAAAACAGGGATGACCGTCCTGCCAGCTCACAAATCGACCTATTGGTGATACATAGCATCAGTCTGCCACCAGGGGAGTTCGGCGGTCCCTGGATCGAGGATCTTTTTATGAATCGCCTCGATCCCGATGCCCACCCCTATTTCCGGGAGATACACAAGCTGAAGGTATCCTGCCATTTATTGATACGCCGTGATGGTCAACTGATTCAATATGTCCCTCTCAATCAACGCGCCTGGCATGCGGGCATCTCAAACTACTGCGGTCGTGAGCAATGCAACGACTTCTCAATCGGCATAGAGCTGGAAGGATCTGACGACTTGCCCTTCACTGATGATCAGTACGCAACGCTGGCCCAGACAACGCAAACTATTATCTCTCACTATCCGGCTATCGATAAAAAACGGATTACCAGCCATGCTTCCATAGCCCCCGACCGCAAAACAGACCCAGGACCCTTGTTTGACTGGCCTCGATACATTGCCTCCTTGGAAAGCGAGCCACCCAGCGTGGTGTAACGTAAAAGTGCCGGATATCCGCTTCCAACCTAACTGCAGGCTCGAATCAGTCACGATCGGCTTGAAAGTTTTCACCATTTACCCGACACTTACCCGATGACTCTCATGGTTATTCTTATCTGCCTGATAGCAGAACGTTTTTTACTCGATCATCAGCACCTGCGGCAAGCGCGTTGGCTGGACCGTTATAGCCAGTGGCTGGCGCAGCAAGATAGTGCTGCGTGGACGCATCAGGGAATCATGAGGGTTGTGACGCTTCTGCTTCCCCCTCTGCTGTTAGCCGGGATAGCTCAACAGCTATTCGCAAACACGATGCTTGGTCTACCGGGGGTGGTATTCGCCGGCCTGGTCCTGCTCTACACATTAGGCCCTGACGACCTCGACAATCGTATCGATGCCTATACCAGGGCTGTCGAAGAAGGTGACGACGAATCAGTCAAAGAGATCGCACGGGAGATCATCGGTGATGAACCGCCGACCAGCGAACCCGCACTTTCCCAGGCCGTGGCTGAGGGCACACTTTTTCAGGCCAACCAGAGAATCTTTGCGGTACTTTTCTGGTTTTTGCTGCTTGGCCCCATGGGCGCTTTGCTCTACCGCTTATCCACTCGATTACCACAGTTGGAATATGCCAACCGCGACTTGGATTTCTACCTCAACGCAAAACAACTGGTATTCATTATGGACTGGCTGCCCGCCAGGGTAACCGCGGTCTGTTATGCCATCGCTGGCAGCTTTGAGGATGCGCTCTACGGCTGGAGAAGCTTCCAGGGCCGCCGCTTTGATGAATTCAGTGACAGCAACAGTGGCACGCTCATCTGTACTGGCGGGGGAGCTATGCGGCTCACCACCCTGCTAGACGAATCGAATGAAGACCAGCAGGACTACAGTCACTTGCCGCAATCCGCCATGGCCCTCATATGGCGATCTCTGGTGGTATTGTTGGTCATCATCGCCGTGCTTACCTTCATGGGACTATTCTAGGACCTGAAATAATAGTGGCGATTCATCAAAACCAATAGATACTGAAACCCTACCCACCCATATCTTTTTTCGGGCATAAGTGACTTTCAGGCAAATAATGAGACAAGCATCACAGTTTTAAGGGGATTTTATTGCCCAGAATAGCCTGTATATTGATTAATAACACTTGATAACAAGCTGACCCTGGAATGGACGCCTTCATGATGCAATGAGGAAACGAACCATGATCTGGCTACTTCTACTACCTGCAGTTGCAGGCATCATTCTCTCATTAATCGTCACTGAGAGATTCAAGATCCACTATTAGCCGCGTTTTAAGCCAGATAGGCCCGCATGGGTGAGGAAGTACCTGATGTAATTTCAGGTTGGAGCCTCACACCCCATCTACCACCTGCCTGACGTATTCATACATCACCACTGAAGCAGCCACTGAGACGTTCAGACTCTCTATCTGACCAAATTGCGGAATCGAGAGACATCCGATCCCAGGATAATCCTCCGGCTGAAAGCTGTGTCCCCATTCCTCATGCCCCAAAACAAAGGCCGACTTTATAGGTAACGGTGTTGTTGTCAGCACGTGCTCACATTCCGCGTTCAGCATAAAAACCTCGTATCCCCTCTCCACCAAATCGGCATAGCTTTCAGCGAAAGATTTGAAGAATCGTGCAGGGACTTTTTTGAACCCACCTTTTCCAGCGGCAGGATCAAATGGGCCGATGTCAATCAGATGAACTTCGTGGGCTCCAAACACCTCTGCACTGCGAAATATCTTTGCAACATTGAACCCAGCCTTCATATGATCAAGAACAACAATGAATTCATGACAGCCCGGTTTGGCCAGCAGATTTCTTTGCCGCTGCTTGGTATATCGAAGTAGTGCCTGATCCCTGGCTTCACGGCGTTCACGTTTACTTTTTCTCTGTCTGAGCATTTACGGATTTCAATCACAAAGAAGAGGGAATGATTGACTCATTACTATGAACGCTTACTAAGTCTGGGTGGTTTTCGTGCACGGGAGCCATTATTCTCCCCAAGTAAAGAAGGATAGTAACATGCAAGCTAACACAGTAACCCGTGTACTGGTCTGGAGCCGCTGGCTAAGACTCTCTCACTGGCTGCTTACCTTATGTGCAATAGGCCTGATAGCCACCGGCTGGCTGATGAGCATAGATAGCGGGCTATCACCCCTCGTCAGCGACCTTCACTACTTACTCGGTGGACTATTGCTACCAGCCCTGCTGCTCCGTCTTTACCTGCTTTTTTTTGGTAAAGGAACGGACCTGCTTTCAGATTGTGAACCGAACGTGCATCGACTTTTACAGAGCTGGCAGGTGATTCGCTTCTACCTCACACTTGGAAAAGCGCCATTACCCAAATGGTACAGCCACAATCCTTTGTGGGGCCCAATCTACTTGATACTATTTTTTGTTCTGGTTTTAGTCGCAAGCAGTGGTCTGTTACTGCTAAATGATGTAATCGTATTTGGCGGCATCAGCATGCTAGATCTACATCAAGTAAGTTACATATTTATCCTGACATTCTCCATACTGCATATTCCCGCAGTATTCGTACACGACCTTTCCGGCAAAGGCGGTGACATTTCTGGCATGGTCAATGGATACCGGCATTTTGAACTGACTGATGTTGAACAGCATAACAAAACGACGGAACAATCCGTCTCGCTCAACAGCCTAACTAAAACACTAAAAAAATAGTGATCATTGGTCAGTGATTTAAGCAACCCCTGTCCATTATGTAGTCTAGTTAAATTATTTTGAGCCACCTATTAGGTAACAAGTAAAGCTGACTGCTTTTTTTATGCACAAAAAAACCGGACCCTAAGGCCCGGTTTTTACTCAACAAGAGTGGATACGATGAAAGAAGTTATTCTTCGCTTTCAGCCTCTTCACTCTCATCAGCAACGTCCTCGATGGGTCGATCAACCAATTCGACATATGCCATAGGTGCCTGGTCACCAGGACGATAGCCGCATTTAAGGATGCGGAGATAGCCGCCCTGACGGGACTTATACCTGGGGCCTAGCTCAGAAAAGAGTTTTCCAACCGCTGCTTTGTCGCGCAAGCGTGAGAATGCCAAGCGGCGTTTTGCAACACTGTCATTTTTTGACAGGGTGATAAGCGGCTCAGCTACCCGGCGCAGTTCTTTTGCCTTGGGCACGGTGGTCTTGATCAACTCATGTTTGATCAAAGATACCGCCATATTCTTAAACATGGCGCTGCGGTGACTGCTGTTACGGTTTAACTGCCGTCCTGATTTGCGATGACGCATGGGTCGACTTTCCTAAATTCAAAGTGTGTTTAGTATCCAGAGACAACTAGTGCGCTAGTTGCTCTTCAATGTTCTCAGGCGGCCAGCGCTCTAGACGCATGCCGAGTGAAAGCCCTCGACGGGCCAACACGTCCTTGATCTCTGTGAGTGACTTCTTACCCAGATTAGGGGTTTTCAGCAACTCGACTTCGGTGCGCTGAATCAGGTCACCGATCAAGAAAATATTTTCTGCTTTGAGGCAGTTGGCTGAACGCACAGTCAACTCGAGATCGTCGACAGGCCTCAGCAATATCGGGTCGATTGCTGGTTCTTCTGGCTCTGCCACAGACTCTGCGGCTTCCGCCTCAAGATCAACAAAAACCGAGAGCTGATCACGAAGAATATTTGCTGACCTTCTGATCGCCTCTTCTGGATCAATGGTACCGTTGGTCTCAAGCTCGATGACCAGCCGATCCAGATCCGTATTCTGCTCCACACGTGCCGACTCAACAGCATAGGCCACGTTGCGTACAGGACTGAAAGATGCATCAACTTGCAACATACCGATAGGGCGGTCATCACCGGCTGAACTCTGACGTACGGCGGCAGGCTGATAGCCACGCCCACGTCTCACATTCAACGTCATGTTAATCTCACCTGACTTCGTCAAGGTCGCAATAACATGATCAGGATTGGCAATCTCAACATCGTGGTCGATGGTGATATCACTTGCCAGCACCTGCCCAGGTCCTTTTTTCTGTAATCTTAGAGTCGCCTCGTCACGCGTATGCATGACGATCGCAACCTGTTTAAGATTCAGCAGCACATCGAGTACGTCTTCCTGAACACCCTCCATCGTGGTGTACTCATGAAGCACATCAGCAATCTCCACTTCAGTGATTGCACTACCCGGCATCGATGAGAGCAGAATGCGTCTCAAGGCATTACCCAAGGTATGTCCAAACCCTCTCTCAAGCGGTTCCAGCGTCACCTTTGCACGAGTGCCTGTGATCTGCTGAACATTCACGATGCGAGGTTTGAGAAACTCCGTAACGCTTTCGGTCATGTATTTTCCTCTCGTCAGTGTCTACTACTTGGAGTAGAGCTCGACGACCAGCTGTTCGTTGATTTCTGCGGAAAGATCTGAACGATCAGGTACGCGTTTCAGCTTACCTTTCATCGATTTGGGATCCACCTCAACCCAGTCGACAAAACCATATTGGCCTTGTAACTCGAGTGCTCCCTGAATCCTCAGCTGTTTTTTCGCTTTTTCGCGTATAGAAACTTCGTCCTCTGCCTTTACATTAAAGGAGGGTATATTGACGATTTTTCCATTCACTTCGATGGCTTTGTGGCTTACCAACTGACGCGCTTCTGCGCGCGTTGAACCAAAGCCCATGCGATATACGATATTATCGAGTCGCATTTCAAGTAGTTGCAGCAGGTTTTCACCCGTAGCACCTTTACCCTGAGCAGCGGCCTTATAATAATTCCGGAATTGCTTTTCCATCACACCATAGATACGGCGCACTTTCTGCTTCTCACGCAGCTGTAATCCGTAATCAGAGACACGGCGTCGGCGATCACCCGCCTGACCCGGTACCTTCTCCATATTACACTTGGAATCGAGTGACCTAACGCGGCTCTTGAGAAAAAGGTCCGTGCCTTCTCTCCGGCTCAGTTTGCATTTTGGTCCGATATACCTAGCCATGATTTAACTCCAGAAATTAGACGCGGCGCTTTTTGGGCGGACGACAGCCATTATGTGGGATCGGCGTAACATCTGAGATGCTGGTGATTTTAAAGCCAGCATTGTTAAGCGCACGTACGGCAGATTCACGTCCAGGACCAGGGCCTTTTACGTTGACGTCCAGATTTTTTACGCCGTATTCCTTAACCATCTGACCTACACGGTCTGCAGCTACCTGCGCCGCAAAAGGCGTACTCTTACGTGATCCGCGAAATCCTGAACCACCAGAGGTCGCCCATGCAAGTGCATTGCCTTGGCGGTCACTGATAGTGATGATTGTGTTGTTGAAGGAGGCATGAATGTGCGCAACACCATCGGTTACGCTCTTTTTTACCTTCTTCTTGGCACGGCTACTGGGTTTTGCCATCTTCTGTACCTACAGATTCGAAAATTATATGTTCAATCAACGCTTGATCGGGCGACGTGGTCCCTTACGGGTGCGTGCATTCGTGCGCGTACGTTGGCCACGAAGCGGAAGACCACGACGATGCCGGATGCCACGATTGCAACCAAGATCCATCAAGCGCTTGATATTCATGGAGATCTCACGACGCAGATCACCTTCCAGCGTGTAGCGAGCGACGATCGATCGAATTGATTCGATCTGGTCTTCACTCAACTCCTGTATTTTGACCTGCGGTTCGATACCTGCCTCTTTACAGATATCGTTGGCACGTGTGCGGCCGATTCCGTAAATTGAAGTCAAAGCGATGACAGCATGTTTACGGTCCGGAATGTTGACCCCTGCAATTCGAGCCATTTTCTTGTCTCCTGAACAACCCTAGCGTCATCCCACCGAAGGGAAACGCGCAATATTACTCTACGCAGCGTCCTCTATCAAGACGCGGCGATTAAAATTTTCGACACTCAGCCCTGGCGCTGCTTATGACGGCCTTCTTTGCAAATCACACGAACGACGCCGTTACGACGTACGATCTTGCAATTGCGGCAGATCTTTTTTACTGATGCACGCACTTTCATGAAATCAACTCCAGTCGTTGTCTTAATCAGGCTTGCTTAGCGAATCAACCCGGCACCACTGCCTTTGAGATTAGCCTTCTTCATCAAGCCTTCGTATTGATGTGACATCAGATGCGCCTGCACCTGAGCCATGAAATCCATAACTACCACCACTATGATGAGTAGCGATGTACCGCCGAAATAGAAGGGTACATTCCAACCGACGATAAGAAATTCCGGCAGCAGGCAAACCAGCGTGATGTAGATAGCGCCTGCCAGGGTCAGCCGAGACATTACCCCATCGATATACTTTGCAGTCTGCTCACCTGGGCGAATTCCAGGGATAAAAGCACCCGAACGTTTCAGGTTGTCAGCAGTCTCACGTGAGTTGAATACTAACGCCGTATAAAAGAAACAGAAGAAAATAATCGCGGCAGCATAAGCCATGACGTAAACGGGCTCACCAGGCGATAACTTCGAAAAGATATCTTGAATCCATCTTGTACCTTCCGTGTTACCAAAAAACTGCCCGAGGGTAGCAGGAAAAAGGATGATACTCGATGCAAAAATCGGTGGGATTACACCAGCCATATTAAGTTTCAGAGGCAGGTGGGTGCTCTGAGCAGCAAGCATCTTTCTGCCCTGCTGACGCTTCGCATAATTAATAGTGATTCGTCGCTGCCCTCTTTCGACAAAAACGACGAAACCTGTCACTGCTATGGCTAGCACAAACAAAAGGAGAATAGTCAGTGCGTTCATCTCACCGGTTCGGGCCAGTTCCAACGTACCACCAATCGCCGCCGGTAAACCTGCAACGATGCCGGCGAAGATAATCATGGAAATACCGTTACCGATACCCCGTTCTGTAATCTGCTCACCCAACCACATAAGAAACATAGTTCCGGTGACCAGTGATACGGTAGCTGTAACAATAAAACCGATGCCCTGGTTTATGACCACAGTTTCTCCACCAGCCGTCTGGCTCTGCAGGGCAATCGATATACCCACAGCCTGGAAAGTGGCCAGTACTACAGTGCCATAACGGGTGTACTGGGTTATCTTTCTACGACCGGCCTCACCCTCTTTTTTCAATTGCTCGAGAGTGGGCACCACTGCAGACATCAACTGCATAATAATAGAGGCAGAGATGTAGGGCATGATACCAAGCGCGAATAGACTGGCACGTTCCAGCGCTCCGCCAGAAAACATGTTGAACATGTCCAGAATCGAGCCTTGCGTCTGTTCGAACAGTGCCGCGAGCGCAACAGGGTTGACGCCGGGAACTGGTATAAAGGTACCGATACGAAAAACCAGTAACGCACCAGCAACGAACAGCAGTCGCTGACGCAATTCGGTCAGTCGGCCCATGCCGCTCAGTGCTCCCATTGTTGATGCGCCTTTGCCGGCCATGGTTATTCTACCGAACCGCCAGCAGCTTCAATGGCTGCTTTTGCACCCTTGCTGACACGTAAGCCAGTAAGCTTGACTGCACGATCAACACTACCAGAGGCAAAAACTTTGGCACGCTTGATCGACTTAGCGATCACACCCGCTTTTTTCAGCGTCTCCAGATTAATCTCATCACCTTCGACTTTACTGAGCTCACTCAAACGAACCTCAGCAGTCATCAAGGAGACCTGAGACACGAATCCGACTTTTGGCAGGCGACGTTGAAGCGGCATCTGGCCACCCTCAAAGCCCACTTTATGAAAGCCACCAGAGCGTGACTTTTGACCTTTGTGTCCGCGCCCGGCTGTTTTTCCCAGTCCACTACCGATCCCGCGGCCGACGCGCTTACGATCTGACTTACTGCCCGGGGCAGGCTGCAATGTATTTAGTCGCATGTTAGGCCTCCTCGACCTTGACCATGTAGTTGACCTTGTTAACCATACCGCGCGTACAAGGCGTATCTTCTACCTCGACAGTCTGGTGCATCCGACGCAAGCCAAGGCCTTGCACACAAGCTTTATGGCTCTTAAGGCGACCACTCACACTACGCACCAGGGTAACTTGCATCATTTTTTTGCCAGCCATGACTTACCCCTGAATCTCTTCGACAGTTTTACCGCGCTTAAGCGCAACAGACTCAGCGTCTGCCATATTATTCAAGCCTTCAATAGTGGCACGTACGACATTGATAGGATTGTTTGTGCCGATACACTTAGCCAAGACGTTGTGCACACCCAGCACCTCAAAGACGGCCCGCATGGCGCCGCCTGCGATAATACCTGTACCTTCCGAGGCAGGCTGCATGTAGACCTTAGCTGCGCCATGCCTTCCAACGAGCGGGTACTGCAACGTAGAGCCGGACAACTTCACATCGACCATGTTCTTTCGAGCGGTCTCCATTGCCTTTTGAATGGCTATCGGCACCTCACGCGCCTTACCTGTACCAAAGCCAACTCGACCCTTGCCATCACCAACCACAGTCAGTGCAGAGAAGCCAAATTGACGGCCACCTTTCACCACTTTTGCAACCCGGTTTACATTGATGAGCTTTTCTAACAGCTCGTCACCTTCAGGCTTTGCATTAAAATTCGCCATATTCCTGACCTTTAGAATTGAAGACCGGCTTCACGCGCGGCATCGGCAAGCGCTTTGACACGCCCGTGGAAACGGAAGCCTGAGCGATCGAAAGCAACACTTTCAACACCGGCAGTTTTTGCACGTTCAGCAATAAACTTGCCTACAACGGATGCTGCGCTGGCATTACCAGTCGCGCCATTGATCTCTCCTCGAACAGCCCTGTCCAGGGTTGAGGCGCTAGCCAGTACCTTCGAGCCATCCGCACTGATAACCTGTGCGTAGATGTGACGTGGAGTACGATACACAGAAAGTCTGTGCACACCCAGTTCGCGAATCTTGGCCCGCGTGCGGCGACCGCGACGTATACGTGATTCTTTCTTGTCCATCGTAATACCTATTTCTTCTTGGCTTCTTTACGCACAACCTGCTCATCTGCGTAACGAACACCTTTACCTTTGTAAGGCTCTGGTGGACGAAAAGCGCGGATTTCCGCAGCCACCTGGCCAACGCGCTGCTTGTCACTACCGGAAACAACAATCTCAGTGGCAGAGGGAGTTGCAATGCTAATTCCCTCTGGTACCGGATAATCAATGGGATGTGAAAAGCCCAGATTCAGATTGAGAGCCTTACCGCCAGCCTGGGCACGATAACCCACACCAACAAGCTGAAGCTTTCTTTCGAAACCCTGTGTGACACCTGTCACCATGTTATTGACAAGCGCCCGCATGGTACCGGCCATCGCCCAGGATTGTTTATCTTCAGCCAAAGGCTTAACTGTCAGGGTGCTATTCTCCTCACTGAGTTCAATGGAAGGATGAATAGCCATGCCCAACTCGCCTTTAGGGCCTTTGATCGCTACAGACTGGCCATCTTTTTTGATAGTGACGCCAGACGGCAATGTAATAGGGTTCTTTGCTACACGTGACATTTTGAATCCCCCCTTACGCGACGAAGGCGACGACTTCACCGCCCTGTCCGATATCCCGAGCAGCCCGGTCTGTCATCACACCCTTAGAGGTGGATATGATCGCAACACCGAGACCATCACGGACTTTAGGCAGCTCATCCCTACCCTTGTAGACGCGCAAACCAGGGCGGCTTACCCGTTTAATCAAGTCAATAACGGGGCGACCCTGAAAATAACGCAATTCCAGTACCAAGGTCGGTTTACCTGCCTTGTCACTTACGTTCACTTCCTGGAGAAAACCTTCTTTTTTCAAGAGGTTGGCGATTGCCAGTTTCTGCTTGGATGATGGCAGCTCGACGATTGTCTTTTTAGCTGCTTGTCCGTTGCGGATGCGTGTAAGCATATCCGCGATGGGATCCGACATACTCATTGATGAGCTCCTAAGGTCAGCCCGCCTTTACGACGCGATACCAAAAATAGCAAAACCGGGCCACTTGAGCCCGGAAAAGCGCGAAATTATACTGTTACCAGCTTGCTTTTACAAGACCTGGTACGTCACCACGCATAGCCGCCTCTCGCAGCTTGTTGCGGCAAAGACCGAACTTACGATAGTAACCATGGGGACGACCTGTCACCCTGCAGCGATTATGCTTTCTTGCAGGACTCGCGTCTCTCGGCAGTTTCTGCATCATCAGCGTTGCTTTTTCGATCTCTTCGAAGCTGCTGTTCGGGTTTTTGATCACAGCCTTAAGGGCTTCGCGTTTGGCGGCGAAGCGGTTTGCTGTTTTTGCACGCTTTGTTTCACGTGCGATCATGCTCTTTTTAGCCATATCTGAACTCAGTTCTTGAAAGGAAATTTAAAGGCTTCAAGGAGGGCGCGACCTTCCTCATCATTCTTTGCTGTAGTGGTAATTGTGATGTCCATACCACGCAGCGCATCAATCTTGTCGTAATCGATTTCCGGGAAAATGATCTGCTCTTTGACACCCATAGAGTAGTTTCCACGCCCATCAAATGCTTTAGCACTCATACCACGAAAATCTCGTATACGTGGAATCGCAACGCTGATAAGACGATCTAGAAATTCGTACATCTGCTCTCTACGAAGAGTCACCTTACAGCCTATGGGCCATCCCTCTCTGACCTTGAAGCCAGCAATAGACTTACGGGCATGGGTGATAACCACTTTCTGGCCTGCAATCTTTTGCATGTCATTGACTGCAAATTCGAGAATCTTCTTGTCACCGATTGCCTCACCAACACCCATATTCAAGGTGATTTTAGTGATTTTCGGCACTTGCATGACGCTCTTAAACTGAAACTTGTCCATAAGATCCTGGACAACCGTCTCTTTGTAGTGTTGCTGTAATCTAGCCATGTCTTATCACGCCTTAGATATCAACGACTTCTTGATTCGATTTAAACACTCGAACCTTCTTGCCGTCTTCAAGAATTTTAAAGCCTACCCGATCACCCTTGTCAGTGGTCGGGTTGTAGAGGGCCACATTGGAAATGTGCAGCGGCATCTCTTTATCAAGAATACCACCTGGCTCACCCTTATTAGGGTTAGGCTTGGTATGCTTTTTTGCCATATTAACGTTTTCGACAACCAGGCGATCATTATCCAGGATCCGGGTAACGCTTCCGCGCTTTCCCTTATCTTTACCTGCAATGACGACTACCTCGTCACCCTTCTTTATCTTGTTTGCCATTTATGTTGCCTCACAAAACTTCTGGAGCCAGCGAAATGATTTTCATAAAACGCTCACTCCTTAATTCACGGGTAACAGGGCCGAAAATACGTGTACCGATCGGCTGCAGGGTATTATTGAGTAATACTGCTGCATTCGAATCAAAACGGATAACGGAGCCATCAGGACGACGTACGCCCTTTTTCGTGCGCACAACGACTGCGTTGTAAACATCACCTTTTTTAACTTTACCGCGTGGGATGGCATCTTTAACACTGACTTTTACAATGTCACCGATACCCGCATAGCGGCGATGAGAACCACCAAGCACTTTTATGCACTGAACGCGCTTAGCGCCGCTGTTGTCAGCCACACTGAGGTTGGTCTGCATCTGAATCATGGTATTGCCCTAATTCCAAATAGTTAGATTGGTCGCCTGCTTGACAATAAATGTCAGCTAGCACGCTCCAGCACTTTCACCAAACGCCATGTCTTGGTTTTCGACAGGGGTCTACACTGCTCTACCATCACGGTATCGCCAATGTGACACTCATTTGTCTCATCATGCGCATGAACTTTGGTGGAACGACGTAAAAACTTTCCATAGACAGGATGCTTTACACGACGCTCGACAGAAACCGTGATCGATTTATCCATCGCATCGCTGGTCACCTGGCCTACCAGTGTGCGGTTGTTGGATTCCTGTTCACTCATGATGCATCACCCAACTGTTTTTCGTTCATAAGAGTTTTTATGCGCGCAATATCTTTTCGCACTTCATTCATGCGGGATGGACGTGATAATTGACCGGTTCCACGCTGCATGCGCAAGTTGAACTGTTCTTTCAGCAACTCATCAAGAGTTGTGTTCAGTTCATCCTGTGATTTTTGACGTAATTCTGTTGCTTTCATTACATCACCGTCCGCTTCACAAAGGTGGTGGAGACAGGCAGCTTCGCTGAAGCTAGAGCAAATGCTTCGCGCGCCAGTTCTTCGGATATCCCTTCAATCTCATACAGCATTCGACCAGGCTGAATCTGCGCCACCCAGTACTCAACATTACCCTTACCTTTACCCTGGCGAACTTCCAAGGGTTTCTTGGTAATGGGCTTATCAGGAAAAACACGGATCCAGATTTTCCCACCACGCTTGACGTGTCGAGTTATCGCACGACGAGCGGACTCAATCTGACGAGCCGTGATTCGTCCACGACCAGTAGACTTCAATCCAAACTCACCGAAAGAGACATCACTGCCCGCAAAGGCCAAACCGCGATTGCGTCCCTTATGCTGCTTGCGAAACTTTGTTCGTTTTGGCTGTAACATGACTTACGACCTCTTTCCCGCCGGTGCAGCCTTAGTTTTAGGCTTAGGTTCGGCTTCCACTTCTTCGCGATCTCCAAAGACTTCACCTTTAAAGACCCAAACTTTTACACCAATAATGCCGTATGTCGTGTTGGCTTCTGCAAAACCATAATCGATATCGGCACGAAGTGTATGCAGGGGAACACGACCCTCGCGGTACCACTCCGATCGTGCGATTTCAGCACCGTTCAAACGGCCGCCGATATTTACCTTGATGCCACCAGCACCCAGACGCATAGCATTTTGAACAGAACGTTTCATGGCACGTCTAAACATGACACGACGCTCGAGTTGCTGAGCAATACCTTCAGCAACAAGCTGGGCGTCAAGCTCTGGCTTGCGAATTTCTTCAATGCTCATGTGGACAGGAATGCCCATCATGCTCGAGACTTCTGCCCTCAATGCATCAATGTCTTCACCTTTCTTTCCGATCACCAAACCCGGGCGAGCAGTATGAACAGTGATGTGCGCGTTATTGGCTGGGCGATCAATCTGAATACGACTGACTGAGGCCTGTGACAGACGCTTTTTCAGAAACTCACGTACTTCGAGATCGTTATTCAGCAGATCCGCATAATGCTTTGAATCTGCATACCACTTAGACGTCCAGTCTTTAACGATACCGAGTCGTATACCAGTTGGATGTACTTTCTGACCCATTTCGGCCTCTCTTGCCTGTTACTTTTCTGCGACAGTCACATTAATGTGACTGGTTCGCTTCAGAATCCGGGATGCACGGCCTTTAGCCCGAGCACGTATGCGCTTCATGGTAGGCCCTTCGTCCACACTGACGGCGGACACTTTCAACTCATCAATGTCAGCACCTTCATTGTGCTCGGCATTGGCAATAGCTGACTCAAGCACCTTTTTAACCAGCACGGCACCCTTTTTCTTGCTGAACGCAAGAATATTTAGCGCCTGCTCTACAGGTAAGCCACGAATCTGGTCTGCCACCAATCGCCCTTTCTGAGCTGAGATGCGGGCATGACGCAATTTTGCTGTTGTCTGCATCATCTAATCCTCTACTTGGACTTTCTATCCGCAGCGTGACCACGATAAGTACGAGTCTGTGCGAATTCACCCAATTTATGTCCGACCATGTTCTCTGAGATCAGTACAGGGACATGCTGTTTACCATTGTGTACCGCAATGGTCAGACCTACCATTTCCGGCAAAACGACTGATCTACGCGACCAGGTCTTGATCGGTCGTTTGTTGTTCTGAGCTACAGCATCTTCCACTTTCTTAGCAAGATGGTGGTCGATAAATGGCCCTTTTCTGATTGAACGTGGCACGACTCTAACCCCTAATCATTTATTTACGATTTCGACGACGTACGATCATTTTGTTCGTACGCTTGTTAGTACGGGTCTTATAACCCTTGGTCGGCGTCCCCCAGGGAGAGACCGGGTGGCGACCACCAGATGTACGACCCTCACCACCACCATGCGGGTGATCAACCGGGTTCATTGCGACACCTCGCACGGTCGGACGAATACCCTTCCAGCGTGTTGCCCCAGCCTTACCCAGAGAGCGAAGATTGTGCTCTGAATTCGACACCTCACCGATGACTGCTCTGCAGTCTGCAGGTACCTTGCGCATCTCGCCGGAGCGAAGTCGCAGAGTGGCATGCTCGCCTTCACGGGCAACCAACTGAACTGATGCACCAGCAGAACGCGCCATCTGCGCACCTTTGCCAGGCTTCATTTCAATACAATGTACGACAGATCCCATTGGGATGTTTCGTAACGGCAGGCAGTTACCCGTTTTAATAGGCGCTCCACTACCGGACTCGATCTTGTCTCCTGCCTGCAGATTGCTGGGTGCGATGATGTAAGAACGTTCACCATCCGCATAGCGAATCAGTGCAATATGAGCCGTCCTGTTAGGATCGTACTCAAGACGCTCGACAACTGCAGGTATACCTTCCTTGTTACGCTTGAAATCGATTACACGATAGCGCTGCTTGTGACCACCGCCACGATGCCGTGTCGTGATGCGACCGTTGTTGTTACGACCACCTGACTTGCTCTTTTTTGCCAGCAGCGGACCATGTGGCTCGCCCTTATGCAGGTCGGCATTGACAACCTTGACCACAAATCTGCGGCCTGCAGAGGTCGGTTTAGATTTTACGACTGCCATAATCCCAATCCTGTTTTAATTGCTTATGCGCCGGCCGCGAAATCAATTTCGCTACCAGGCTTAAGACGAACGTATGCTTTCTTCCAGTCAGAGCGTTTACCTTGGATATTGCCAAAACGCTTCTGCTTACCTTTCACATTGACAACTTGTACGGAATCCACCTGAACCTCGAAAAGCTTTTCGACGGCCTTGGCTATTTCCCGCTTGGTTGCATCCGTGGCAACGCGAAAGGTGTACTGTTGATTGGCATCGGCAATAACACTGCTTTTTTCTGATACCAATGGGCTGAGCAGCACTTTCATGAGACGTTCGTTATTCATGCCAAGCGCTCCTCTAGTTTTTTCACCGCACCTTCTGTGACCATGACCTTTTCATAGGCAACCAGACTCACTGGATCGATATCATTTACCTCACAGATATCTACACCATATAGGTTACGCGCTGCAAGATAGAGATTTTCGTCCGGATTGACCGCCACGATCAGTACGTCACTCAGATCCATATCCTTCAGTTTTGAAACCAATTCTTTGGTCTTCGGCGCTGAGATATTGATCTCATCGACAACAATGAGACGTTCCTGACGATTCAACTCAGAGAGAATGGAGCGAATCGCACCTCGAAACATCTTGCGATTGACCTTCTGCGCAAAGTTACGCGGACTGGCCGCGAAATTCACACCACCACTACGCCAGATCGGACTCCTGCTGGTACCTGCACGCGCTCGACCCGTGCCTTTTTGGCGAAAAGGTTTTGCACCACCACCGCGAACGGCAGCCCGGTTCTTCTGTGCCTTGGTACCTGCACGCGCCGCAGCCATGTGGGCCGTCACTACCTGATGGATCAGCGCTTCCTTAAAGTCAGCACCAAAGACCTCATCGGACACTTGAAGTGTCTGTGCACCTACAGCTGTTTGTACATTGAGATCCATGAAAGTCACCCTTTATTCTTCATCTTCACGGCGGGTGTGACGATGACATCACCACCTTTCGAGCCTGGAACAGCACCCTTCACCAGCAACAGATTGCGTTCAGTATCGACGCGAACCACTTCTAGGTTCTGCTGACAACGCTGTACTGCACCCATATGCCCGGCCATTTTCTTGCCTTTGAATACACGACCAGGTGTCTGACACTGACCGATGGAACCCGGCGCACGATGAGACAGAGAGTTACCGTGAGTGGCATCCTGGGTACGGAAATTATGACGTTTCACACCACCCTGAAAACCCTTACCCTGAGTACGTCCCCGCACATCGACCAACTGACCCGCCTCAAAGCGATCAATTTTAATTTCACTACCAACCTCGACACCTTCAAGGTCTGCAGCTTCTGCACGAAACTCCCAGAGCCCACGACCCGCTTCCATACCCGCTTTGGCGAAGTGCCCGGTCTCGGGCTTACTTACACGAGTAGTTTTACGTGAGCCGGAAGTCACCTGAACAGACAGGTAACCATCGCTCTCTTCACGTTTGAGTTGCGCAACAAGGTTAGGCGCAACCTCAATAACAGTAACAGGAACCGAAACACCCTCATCGGTGAAGACCCGGGTCATTCCTGCCTTTCGGCCGACTATTCCAATCGCCATCTTCTTAACCTCAGTTCAGTTTGATCTGCACGTCTACGCCGGCAGCCAAATCGAGCTTCATTAACGCATCCACTGTCTTGTCCGTTGGCTCTACGATATCCAACAGGCGTTTGTGGGTACGAATCTCATACTGATCCCGCGCATCTTTATTGACATGCGGAGAGATGAGTATGGTGAAACGCTCATTTTTTGTCGGCAGCGGAATCGGGCCACGCACCTGCGCACCTGTGCGCTTGGCAGTTTCCACGATTTCTCGTGCGGATTGATCGATCAGACGATGATCAAACGCTTTCAGACGAATTCGAATTCTCTGGTTAGCCATTATCTCTTACTCGATGATTTTGGATACCACACCGGCACCAACAGTCCTGCCGCCCTCACGTATCGCAAAGCGAAGGCCCTCTTCCATCGCGATCGGCGCTATCAGCTTGACGACCATCTTCACGTTGTCGCCAGGCATGACCATCTCTACGCCCTCAGGCAGGTCACAGGCACCCGTGACGTCCGTGGTACGGAAGTAAAACTGCGGACGGTAGTTGCTGAAAAACGGCGTGTGTCGTCCACCCTCTTCCTTGCTCAGTACGTACACTTCACACTCAAAATGGGTGTGCGGGGTAATACTCCCCGGGTGTGCCAGGACTTGTCCACGCTCAACTTCGTCTCGCTTGGTTCCACGCAACAGAACACCCACGTTGTCGCCCGCTTCGCCCTGATCCAGCAGCTTGCGGAACATCTCAACACCGGTACAGGTGGTCTTGGTGGTCTCTTTGATACCCACAATCTCGATCTCTTCACCGACCTTGACCACGCCGCGTTCTACACGTCCTGTCACCACGGTGCCACGACCAGAGATGGAGAATACGTCCTCGATCGGCATCAGGAAGGCGCCGTCTACCGCACGCTCCGGCTCCGGGATGTAGCTGTCCAGCGCTTCGACCAGTTTGTCGATGGACTGGCTGCCGATCTCAGAGGTGTCACCTTCCAGCGCTTTCAGCGCAGAACCGGTGATAATCGGGGTGTCGTCGCCGGGGAATTCGTAGCTGTCGAGCAGCTCACGCACTTCCATCTCCACCAGTTCCAACAGCTCTTCGTCGTCCACCATGTCTGCCTTGTTCAGGTAGACCACAATGTAGGGTACGCCCACCTGACGCGACAGCAGGATGTGCTCTCGGGTCTGCGGCATGGGGCCGTCTGCGGCAGACACCACCAGGATCGCGCCGTCCATCTGCGCCGCACCGGTGATCATGTTCTTCACGTAGTCAGCATGTCCCGGGCAGTCCACATGGGCGTAGTGGCGGGTATCTGACTCGTATTCCACGTGGGAGGTCGCGATGGTTATACCACGCTCACGCTCTTCCGGGGCATTATCTATCTGATCAAATGCACGCTGCTCGCCGCCATACTTGGCCGCTTGTACCGTGGTGATGGCCGCTGTCAGCGTGGTCTTGCCGTGGTCTACGTGACCAATCGTGCCCACATTGACATGCGGCTTTGTGCGTTCGAATTTTTCCTTGGACACAGTGCTACCCCTATACCCGATTACTGTTTCTTGATAATGGCGTCGGCTATGCTGGCCGGCACCTCTGAATATTTAGCAAATTCCATGCTGTAGTTGGCGCGGCCTTGCGTCGCAGAGCGCAGATCGGTTGCATAACCAAACATTGCGGACAGCGGCACTTCGGCCTTGATCTGCCTGCCAGCCGGCGTGTCATCCATACCCTGAACAATGCCGCGACGACTATTGAGATCACCCATCACATCACCCATGTACTCTTCAGGAGTGATGACCTCTACTTTCATCATCGGCTCCAGGAGTACCGGCTTGGCGTTACGGGCACCCTCTTTGAAACACATGGAACCCGCAATCTTGAAGGCCATCTCACTGGAGTCGACGTCATGGTAGGAACCGTCATAGAGGGTAACCTTGACATCAACCATGGGATAGCCGGCGATAACACCGTTACCCATGGACTCCTGCACGCCCTTGTCAACCGCAGGAATATATTCACGGGGCACAACACCACCAACGATCTCATTGACGAATTCGTAGCCAGCGCCGGCCTCTTGCGGTTCGATACGCAGATAGACGTGACCGAACTGACCACGACCACCCGACTGACGCACAAACTTTCCTTCCTGCTCGATGGGCTTACGGATGGTTTCACGGTAAGCAACCTGGGGCGCGCCCACATTGGCCTCTACCTTGAACTCACGGCGCATACGATCGACGATGATGTCGAGATGCAGCTCGCCCATACCAGAGATAATTGTTTGACCCGACTCCTCATCAGAAGAGACGCGGAAGGAAGGATCTTCCTGTGCCAGCTTGGAGAGCGCAATACCCATCTTCTCCTGGTCGCCCTTGGTCTTAGGCTCTACCGCTACTGAGATAACTGGCTCCGGGAATTCCATACGCTCCAGCGTAATCGGCTTGTCCAGAGCACACAGGGTGTCACCTGTAGTGACATCCTTAAGGCCAACCGCAGCAGCAATGTCGCCAGCCAATACTTCTTTAATCTCTTCGCGAGAATTGGAGTGCATCTGCAAGATACGCCCGACACGCTCTTTCTTACCTTTAACTGGGTTGTAGACTGAGTCGCCTGACTTCAGCACACCAGAGTAAACCCGGAAGAACGTCAGGGTGCCGACAAAGGGATCAGTTGCAACCTTGAAAGCCAACGCAGCAAAGGGCGCGTTATCTTCAGAAGGACGCTCCTCTTCGGTACCATCAGCATCATCCAGAATGCCGGTAATCGCAGGTACATCCACAGGGGAGGGCATCACCTCGATAATTTTATCGAGAACCGCCTGCACACCCTTGTTCTTGAATGCAGAACCACAGGTAACCGGCACAATCTCCAGACGCAAGGTACGCTGACGCAAACCCTCAAGGATCTCTTCCTCTGAAAGATCACCCTCTTCCAGATACTTCTCCATCAACTCGTCGTTGCCTTCTGCCGCAGCCTCGACCATATGCTCGCGCCACTCGTCGCAAGTACCCTGAAGGTCTGCCGGAATATCGACGTACTCGAACTGAGCACCCATATTCTCTTCGCTCCAGACGATGGACTTCATCTTGATAAGATCGATAACGCCCTTGAAGTCCTCCTCGGCACCCACAGGCACCTGGATAGGCACCGCATTGGCACCAAGACGATCCTTCAGATGACCAACCACGCGAAAGAAGTCCGCTCCCATACGGTCCATCTTATTGACGAACGCCATACGAGGAACATTGTATTTGTTGGCCTGACGCCAGACAGTCTCTGACTGGGGCTCGACACCACCCACCGCACACAGCACGAAGACCGCACCGTCGAGCACACGCAGGGAACGCTCTACCTCAATGGTAAAGTCCACGTGTCCGGGAGTATCGATAATGTTGAAGCGATGCTCAGGGAACTGCTGTCCCATACCGCTCCAGAAACAGGTCGTGGCAGCTGAAGTGATAGTAATACCACGCTCCTGCTCCTGCTCCATCCAATCCATGGTAGCCGCACCGTCGTGCACCTCACCAATTTTGTGAGACACACCCGTGTAGTAGAGCACACGCTCAGTCGTCGTCGTTTTACCAGCATCGATGTGCGCCATGATACCGATATTGCGATAGCGCTCGATAGGAGTTTTCCGTGCCACGTTACAAACCTGTTTTTAAAGAGCTTAAGTTAAAAGAGTTATTAGGTCGCTTACCAGCGATAGTGCGAGAACGCCTTGTTCGCTTCCGCCATGCGGTGCGTGTCGTCCTTCTTCTTGACCGCCGAACCCTTGTTCTCGGCAGCATCCATCAGTTCACCCGCGAGGCGCATTGCCATGGATTTCTCGCTACGCTTCCTGGATGCATCTATCAACCAGCGCATTGCCAGAGAGTTACGACGATTCGGACGCACCTCAACCGGCACCTGGTAGGTTGCACCACCCACACGACGGGACTTAACCTCGACTAGCGGACGTACATTCTCCAACGCGGTTTCCAGCAGGTCCAGCGGCTCACCGCCACGCTTCTCGACCACCCCATCCAGGGCGCCATAGAGAATCTTCTCAGCAACCGATTTTTTACCGTCGACCATCACCATATTGATGAACTTGGTCAGCAGCTGGCTTTTAAACTTTGGATCCGGCAGGATCTCCCGCCGCGCCGCAACTCTTCTTCTAGGCATTGCTCTATCTCAACCCTGTAAGTAAATCTTGTACTGCGTAACCACTAACCTTTCGGTCGTTTGGCACCGTATTTGGAGCGGCCTTGACGGCGCTTCTCTACACCTGAGGTATCCAGACTGCCACGCACCGTGTGGTAGCGAACACCAGGTAAATCCTTCACACGACCACCACGAATCAGCACAACCGAGTGCTCCTGGAGATTGTGCCCCTCACCACCGATATAACTGGTGACCTCATAGCCGTTGGTCAGGCGCACACGCGCCACTTTACGCAAGGCTGAGTTAGGTTTTTTCGGTGTCGTAGTATAGACACGAGTGCAAACACCACGGCGCTGCGGACAGGCCTCAAGCGCAGGCACATTACTCTTCTGGGCTTTACGTTTCCTGGGCTTACGCACCAGCTGGTTAATTGTCGCCATCTAACTCCGTCTCCAGGGACGTTGACTGTTTGCGGTAAAGCAAAAAAACACCGAAGAAAACGATGACGGTCCTTTTAGTCGTGCATCGCACTTAGGACAGCCTGATTTCTCTGGCTAAAAATGACTTTACCCAACAACGGCTTAGCCGCCGTTATGTGTATCAGAAACGACAGGCCGGCATGGGCCGGCCTGTCTAAAGAGCGCGCATTCTATGCTTGCTCAATTCGCTTGTCAAGGGACTGTAACAGCCTTGTCCCTAAATGATCACTCGCCTTCAGGGGTATTCAGCGCCTCTTTGAAGGCCTGCTCCACCTCTTCGACTACGAGCTCAGGCTTACCCTCAGGCTCCATGAGTTCTTCCTGGCGCCGACGACGGCGTTCAGTGTGGTACGAGAGCCCGGTACCGGCCGGGATCAGACGCCCAACGATCACATTTTCTTTCAAACCGTTCAGTCGGTCACCGAGGCCGCGAACTGCTGCCTCTGTGAGCACTCGGGTGGTCTCCTGGAAGGAGGCTGCAGAGATAAATGACTCTGTGGCCAGGGATGCCTTGGTAATACCGAGTAACAACGGCACGTAGAGCGCAGAATGCTTGCCCTCCGCCGCCAACTTCTCAGTCTCTTCCAGCAACGCGGACTTCTCGATCTGCTCACCCTTCAAGAACTTGCTGTCTCCCGGTTGAGTGATCTCGATCTTACGCAACATCTGCCGGATGATAACCTCGATATGCTTGTCGTTGATTTTCACACCCTGCAGGCGATAAACGTCCTGGATCTCTTTGACCAGATACTCGGCCAAGTCAGTCACGCCTTTCAGACGCAGGATGTCGTGTGGATTGAGCTCTCCGTCAGAGATCATTTCGCCCTTCACCACCTGCTCACCTTCGAACACGTTTACGTGGCGCCACTTAGGAATCAACTCCTCATGCTGTTCGCCATCCGCATCGGTGATGATCAAACGCTGCTTACCCTTGGTGTCCTTACCGAAGCTGACCGTACCTGTTGCCTCAGCCAGGATAGCGGGATCTTTTGGTTTACGTGCCTCGAAGAGATCGGCCACCCGTGGCAAACCACCGGTGATATCACGGGTCTTAGAGGACTCTTGCGGAATACGTGCCAGCACGTCGCCCACGACAACATCCGCACCATCCTGAACACTGACCACCGCATTTGCCGGTAGATAGTAGTGGGCGGGAATGTCAGTGCCCGCAATATTGAGATCTTTACCTTTATCGTCAACCAGCTTGACCATTGGACGAATATCTTTGCCCGCCGGTGGACGCTGTTTCGGATCAATGACTTCAAGAGAGCTGAGTCCGGTGACCTCATCGGTCTTCTTCTGAACGGTCACGCCATCGACAAAATCCACGAACCTAAGTACACCATCCACTTCGGTGATGACCGGATGTGTGTGAGGATCCCAATTGGCGACGATCTGTCCACCCTCAACCGCAGTTCCATCCTCTACATGTAGAACAGCACCGTAGGGCAGTTTGTATCGCTCACGCTCGCGACCCACATCATCAACTATGGTCAACTCACCGGAACGAGACGTGGCCACCAAGTGGCCTGCGGCGTGTTTGACTGTCTTGATGTTATGCAGCCTGACAATACCTGCTGCCTTAACCTGTATATTGTTAACTGCAGCAGAACGGGAGGCTGCACCACCAATATGAAAGGTCCGCATTGTCAGCTGGGTGCCAGGCTCACCAATGGACTGTGCGGCAATAACGCCGACCGATTCGCCCATATTGACCTCATGACCACGGGCCAAGTCGCGACCGTAACACTTGGCACAAGCACCTACCTTGGCTTTACAGGTAATTGCAGATCTCACCATCATATGGTCGACACCGGCAATTTCCAGCTTATCGACCCAAGCCTCATCCAACAATGTGCCTGCTTCGCAGACTATCTCATCGGTACCGGGACGCAAGACGTTCTCAGCAGTCACACGCCCAAGGATACGCTCACGCAGTGGCTCGACCACGTCACCACCTTCGATGATCGGCTGCATCAGCAGACCTCCGTCGGTACCGCAGTCCTCCTCGAGTACCACCATGTCCTGTGCCACATCAACCAGACGTCGGGTCAGATATCCTGAGTTTGCGGTCTTCAACGCCGTATCCGCCAGACCCTTACGAGCACCATGTGTGGAGATAAAGTACTGCAGTACGTCAAGACCTTCACGGAAGTTAGCTGTGATGGGTGTTTCGATAATGGAGCCATCAGGTTTGGCCATCAGGCCACGCATACCCGCCAGCTGGCGAATCTGCGCCGCTGAACCACGAGCACCGGAATCGGCCATCATGTAGACTGAGTTAAAGGAGTCCTGCTCGACTTCTTTTCCTTCACGGTCAGCCACTTTCTCCTTACCCAGCTTGCCCATCATCGCCTTGGCCACCTGGTCGTTAGTATGCGACCAGATATCGACCACCTTGTTGTAACGCTCGCCGTTGGTCACCAAACCGGAGGTATACTGATTCTCGATCTCCTTAACCTCGGCCTCAGCACGAGACAGAATATCGCCCTTCTCTTCAGGCACTACCATGTCATTTGAACAGAAGGAAACAGCCGCTCGGGTCGCATAGCGAAATCCCATATACATCAGCTGATCAGCAAAGATCACGGTGTCTTTCAATCCCAGCTGACGATAGCAGGCATTGATCAGATTCGAGATCTGCTTTTTACCCATCGGCTGGTCCACACTCTCGAACGGAAGACCTTCCGGCACGATGGAGAAGACGATCGTACGTCCGATCGTGGTATCTACGATCTTTGTGGCTTCTGTTCTTTCGCCACTCTCATCCTGCACCACTTCGCGCAGGCGAACTTTTACTCTGGCCTGAAGATCTGCTTTTCCAGCTTCGTAGGCGCGTTTGGCCTCATCTGGATCAGCAAATACCATACCCTCGCCTTTCGCATTGACTCGTTCGCGGGTCATGAAATAGAGACCCAAAACCACATCCTGGGAAGGCACGATGATGGGATCGCCATTGGCCGGTGAAAGGATGTTGTTGGTCGACATCATCAGGCTGCGTGCCTCCAACTGCGCTTCCAGAGAGAGCGGCACGTGGACCGCCATCTGGTCGCCGTCGAAGTCCGCGTTGAACGCGGTACAAACCAGCGGATGCAGCTGGATCGCCTTACCTTCGATCAGTACCGGTTCGAAGGCCTGGATACCGAGACGATGCAGGGTGGGCGCACGATTGAGCATCACGGGATGCTCACGGATGACCTCTTCAAGGATATCCCATACATCACCGGTACCACGCTCGACCAGCTTCTTTGCCGCTTTGATGGTAGTGGCCAGACCACGCAGTTGCAGCTTGCTGAAGATAAAAGGCTTGAACAGCTCCAGCGCCATACGCTTGGGCAGACCACACTGGTGCAGCTTGAGTGTCGGGCCCACCACGATTACCGAACGACCGGAATAGTCGACACGCTTACCGAGCAGGTTCTGACGGAAGCGACCCTGCTTACCCTTGATCATGTCGGCAAGGGATTTCAGCGGACGGCGATTGGTGCCGGTGATGGCGCGGCCGCGACGGCCGTTATCCAACAGGGCATCGACCGATTCCTGCAGCATACGCTTCTCGTTCCGCACGATGATATCGGGCGCATTGAGGTCGAGCAGGCGTTTCAGACGATTATTACGGTTGATCACCCGACGATAGAGGTCGTTAAGATCGGAAGTTGCAAAACGACCGCCATCCAAGGGAACCAGCGGACGCAGCTCCGGCGGTAATACCGGTAGTACGGTCATCACCATCCACTCGGGACGATTACCGGAATCCAGCAGCGATTCCAGTAACTTCAAGCGCTTGGTGAATTTCTTGATCTTGGTCTCGGAGTTGGTGCCCTGGATATCCTCTCGCAGTCGTTTGACCTCTTCCGGGATATCAATCGTCTTCAGCAGCTCATAGACCGCTTCGGCGCCCATACGGGCATCGAATTCGTCACCATTCTCTTCGATGGCATCAAGATACTGCTCGTCGGTCAGTAGTTGACCGCGCTCAAGCGGTGTCATACCGGGATCGACAACCACGAAGGATTCGAAATAGAGCACCCGCTCAATATCGCGCAGGGTCATATCCATCAAAAGACCGATACGAGACGGGAGCGATTTGAGGAACCAGATATGCGCTACCGGACTGGCCAACTCGATGTGGCCCATACGTTCACGGCGCACTTTAGCCAGCGTCACTTCGACACCACACTTCTCACACACTACACCGCGATGCTTAAGGCGCTTGTACTTACCGCAAAGACACTCGTAGTCGCTGACCGGGCCAAAGATCTTGGCACAGAACAGACCGTCACGTTCCGGCTTGAAGGTACGATAGTTGATGGTCTCCGGCTTCTTCACTTCGCCATAGGACCAGGAACGGATCATGTCCGGCGACGCCAAGCCAATACGGATGGCGTCGAAGTCTTCAGTCTGACCCTGCTGCTTAAGAATATTCAGTAGATCTTTCAAGATCGTCTCTCCTGCATTCGGTTACTGACCTGAGTCAGTGCCTCAGTCCTGTTCCAATTCGATATTGATGGCCAGAGATCGAATCTCTTTGACCAGCACGTTGAACGATTCGGGCATACCGGCTTCCATCTGATGGTTGCCATCCACAATGTTCTTGTACATACGGGTACGGCCGTTGACGTCGTCCGACTTGACGGTGAGCATCTCCTGCAAGGTATAGGCGGCACCGTACGCCTCCAGAGCCCAGACCTCCATCTCACCGAAGCGTTGTCCACCAAACTGCGCCTTACCACCCAGGGGTTGCTGGGTAACCAGGCTGTATGGACCGGTTGAACGCGCATGCATCTTGTCATCAACCAGATGGTTGAGCTTGAGCATATACATATAACCCACTGTAACGTCGCGCTCGAAGGACTCGCCGGTTCGGCCA
Source organism: Candidatus Thiodiazotropha sp. (ex Monitilora ramsayi) (assembly GCA_025655575.1). Classification (GTDB taxonomy): domain Bacteria; phylum Pseudomonadota; class Gammaproteobacteria; order Chromatiales; family Chromatiaceae; genus Thiodiazotropha. The sequence continues at coordinate 223,031 of JAHXIP010000002.1, forward strand.
TCGAACAGCTTGCACTGTCCACTCTCTGGCAATTCTGCCAGTTCCAGCATCTGTTTGACTTCGGTCTCATGCGCACCATCGAAAACCGGTGTCGCCATGGGTACGCCACCTCGCAGGTTCTTACACATGGCCACAACCTCTTCATCGGTCATGGAACCGATATCTTCCTTCTTACCGCTGGTGTTGTAGACCTTATTGAGGAACTTCCTCAGTTCAGCCATCTTCACCTGCTCTTCAAGCATCGCACCAATACGGCGCCCGACACCCTTGGCGGCAAAACCCAGATGGGTTTCAAGCACCTGACCGACATTCATTCGGGAAGGTACGCCGAGGGGGTTCAACACGATATCCACCGGTTCACCATGCTCATCGAACGGCATGTCCTCAACCGGCACGATGGTGGAGATAACACCCTTGTTACCGTGGCGCCCGGCCATCTTGTCACCAGGTTGTACCCGGCGCTTAACGGCCACATAGCACTTGACCATCTTCAGCACACCAGGGGCCAGATCATCACCGGCTGTCAGCTTGCGTTTCTTCTCCTCGTATTTATTACGGAAGTCTTCACGCTGAGCCTTGATCTGCTCGGCAATCGTCTCCAACTGGGCGGCTGCATCCTCATTGCGCAGGCGTATCTCCAGCCACTTATCGCGCTCGATTTCAGTGAGGTACCCTTTGGTGACTTTGGTCCCTGCTTTGATATGGTTAGGACCACCGTCAACCAGCTTACCCAACAGCATCTTTTCGATACGATTAAAGGTATCGTCTTCCATGATTCGCAGCTGGTCATCCAGGTCTTTTCGTACCCGATCCAACTCAACCTGCTCGATCTGCAGTGCACGGGCATCCTTTTCTACACCGTCACGAGTGAAGACCTGAACATCGATAACCGTACCGACCATGCCGGAAGAGACACGCAAGGATGTGTCTTTCACATCGGAGGCCTTTTCACCGAAGATGGCACGCAGCAACTTCTCCTCGGGCGTCAGCTGTGACTCACCCTTAGGCGTGACTTTACCCACCAGGATGTCGCCCTCGTGCACTTCAGCACCGATATAGACGATACCCGACTCATCCAATTTCGAGAGCGCGGCCTCACCCACATTCGGGATGTCGCCGGTGATCTCCTCAGGACCCAGTTTGGTATCGCGGGCCATGCAGGTCATCTCTTCGATATGAATGGAGGTGAAACGATCTTCCTCCACCACACGCTCGGAGATGAGGATCGAATCCTCAAAGTTGTAACCATTCCAGGGCATAAAAGCGACACGGAGATTCTGCCCCAATGCCAGCTCACCCATATCGGTCGAAGGACCGTCGGCCAGCACGTCACCCCGTGCAATCTGATCACCCACATTCACCAGTGGGCGTTGATTGATACATGTGTTCTGATTGGAACGCGTGTATTTCGTCAAGTTATAGATGTCGACACCCGGCTCGCCCGCCTCGGTCTCGTCGTCATTAACCCGCACCACAATTCTCGCCGCATCGACAGACTCGATCTCTCCGCCACGCTTGGAGACAACCGTCACGCCGGAATCCACTGCCACCACGCGTTCAATACCGGTACCTACCAGCGGCTTTTCGGCACGAAGTACAGGCACCGCCTGGCGCTGCATGTTGGATCCCATGAGAGCACGGTTGGCATCATCATGTTCCAGGAACGGAATCAGCGCTGCAGCAACAGAAACGATCTGCTTGGGCGATACGTCCATGTACTGGACTTTGTCCGGTGTGGACAAGGTGAATTCATTCTGGAAACGGGAAGAGACCAGTTCATCAGTCAACTTACCTTTCGTATCCAGTTGCGCATTGGCCTGAGCGATAACAAAACGCCCCTCTTCGATAGCCGACAGATAGTCGATCTGATCGGTTACCTTGCCATCAATAACTTTACGGTAAGGGGTTTCAAGAAACCCATAACGGTTGGTACGCGCGTAGACCGCAAGCGAGTTGATCAACCCGATGTTCGGTCCTTCAGGGGTTTCAATCGGGCAGACACGGCCATAGTGGGTAGGATGAACATCGCGAACTTCGAAGCCGGCACGTTCACGCGCCAAACCACCCGGGCCCAATGCAGACACACGTCGTTTGTGAGTCACTTCCGACAACGGATTGTTCTGATCCATGAACTGTGACAGCTGACTGGAACCAAAGAACTCTTTGATAGCCGCAGAAACCGGCTTGGCGTTGATCATCTCCTGCGGCATCAGTCCTTCTGACTCCGCTTGGGTCAGACGTTCCTTCACGGCACGCTCGACACGGACCAGACCGACACGGAACTGGTTCTCCGCCATCTCACCCACACAACGAATGCGGCGATTGCCGAGATGGTCGATATCGTCCACCACACCGTTGCCGTTACGGATATCGATCAACTCTCTTAGAACATCGACGATATCCTCTTTGGAGAGCACGCCCTCGCCCACTTCATCCTCTCTACTGAGACGACGATTGAACTTCATGCGACCGACGGCAGAAAGATCATATCGGTCGGATGTGAAAAACAGATTATTGAAGAGGTTCTGTGCGGCCTCTTTGGTCGGCGGCTCACCGGGACGCATCATGCGATAGATCTCGACCTGAGCCTCTAGCTCATTGGATGTGGAATCTATGCGCAGCGTCTCGGACAGAAACGACCCATGATCCAGGTCATTGGTGAAGAGGGTGTTGAGCTTTTTTATGCCCTTCTCGACCAATACATCGAATATCTCTTCAGTCAGCTCGGCATTGGCTTCAGCAATCAGCTCACCGGTCTCTTTGTCGACTACGTTGTGAGCCAGCACTTTACCAACGATAAAATCCCGAGGGACATCCAGCTTTTTAACACCTGCCTTTTCCAGCTCGCGGATATGACGGGCAGTAATTCGGCGACCCGCCTCAACGATAACCTGATCTCCCGTTTTGATATCGAAAGTCACAGTCTCGCCACGCAGACGTTCCGGCACCAGATCGACCTTCAATGTCCGCTTGGTCAGGCTGAAAGTATCAGTTTCGAAGAACATCTCGATAATCTGTTCAGCATCGAAGCCCAAGGCACGCAAAAGAATGGTGGCCGGCAGCTTGCGGCGACGATCTATACGGACAAAGACATTGTCTTTGGGGTCAAATTCAAAATCGAGCCAGGAACCACGGTAAGGGATGACTCGAGCAGAAAACAATAACTTGCCTGAAGAGTGTGTCTTACCCCGATCATGATCAAAAAAGACACCCGGGGAACGATGCAGCTGTGAAACGATGACACGCTCGGTACCGTTAATCACAAAGGTGCCGGTATCGGTCATCAGGGGCAGTTCGCCCATGTAGACTTCCTGCTCCCGGATATCCTTCACAACCTTGGAACCCGCCGGCGCCTCTTTATCGTAGATCACCAGTCGCACCAATACGCGCAGAGGTGCCGCGTAGGTGGTACCGCGCAGTTGGCATTCGCGTACGTCAAAAACCGGCTCGCCCAGTTTGTAATTCACATACTCGAGGACTGCATTCCCGGAATAACTGGTAATCGGCATAACCGACTTAAAGGCCGCATGCAGACCGACGTCCTGACGCTCATTCGGCGCGACGCCATCCTGCAGAAAATCCCGATAAGAATCGATCTGAGTCGCCAGAAGAAACGGAACTTCCAGAATGCTGGGACGTTTGCCGAAGTCTTTGCGGATACGCTTTTTTTCGGTGAAAGAATAGGCCATGCTGCCATCCCTCAGTGTCGTTGGCTTTGTGGTTACGGTGTCGGTCTCAACATCCCGCCAGGAACATCAACCGCATCGATCTCATTCCTGATTTTTGGCTCAGGGAACCTAACGCCGGGTGCTATCTATCGTACCCGGACAACAAGCGGGAAAGGGCCGGCAGCATAAAGCCACCAGCCCCATTTCCGCCTGTTTACAGACGTAGAGCAGAGAATCTTATTTGATCTCAGCTTTGGCGCCTGCCTCTTCCAACTGCTTCTTGACCTCTTCGGCCTCATCCTTGCTGACACCTTCCTTCAGCACGGTCGGCGCACCTTCAACAGCTTCCTTGGCTTCTTTCAGGCCCAAACCGGTGATAGCACGAACAGCCTTGATGACGGCAATCTTGTTGCCACCGATCTCGGCCAGGACCGCGTCGAACTCGGTCTTCTCTTCAGCGGCAGCCTCAGCGCCACCAGCAGCGGCAGGTGCGGCTGCTACTGCAGCTGCGGCACTGACACCAAACTTCTCTTCCATTGCCTCGATCAAACCGACAACGTCCATGACAGACATTTCAGCAATCGCCTCGAGGATCTCTTCTTTAGAAACGGCCATTGTTAAACTCCAATAAATTGATTAGCACGATATAGATATAGGTAAAGCCGATCAGGCCGCCTCTTTGGCGTCCTTGATCGCAGCCACAGTCCGGACCAGCTTGCCGGGCACCTCGTTCATGGTGCGAGTCAGCTTCTCTACCGGCGCCTTCATCACAGCCATCAGTAAACTGATCGCCTGATCGTAGGTCGGCATCTTGGCCAGAACATCGATCTCATTGGGGGCAAGCATCTGACCGCCAATGGATACCATTCTGACTTCGAGAAGCTTATGCTCCTTGGCAAAGTCCTTAATAACGCGGGCGGCAGCTCCCGGATCTTCCTGCGAAAAGGCGAGGATCAAAGGACCCGTCATTCCTTCCTGCATGCAGGCAAATTCGGTATCTTCCACGGCACGCCGGGCCAGGGAATTTTTGACTACACGCAGGTAGACGCCATTGTTGCGCGCTTCACGGCGCAACGCTGTCATCTCCCCGACAGTCAATCCCCTGTACTCAGCGGCAACCGCGGAAAGCGCGCTGCTGGCTACGTCACTGACTTCGGCAACGATGGCTTTCTTTTGCTCAAGGTTGAGTGCCAAAACTCGTTACCTCCTGATAATGGGAAGACTTGCAAGTCTCCCAACAACACATCGTGACACCAGAAGTGTCACACCATAACGCGCACCATCACCAGGAAAAATCCTGACTGGGGGTGCACTATCTGCGCAGGCAATCATTAAGCATGCCGACCATGCGCCTGCGGTCTTTGACAGCACCGGATAACCGGCACCCCAAAGTTCACTAAAGCATCCCGTCTGCGGCTAATCCGCAAGCGGTATGCCATTACAATCAAACAGCTAGAGACGACTGATCCAAGACCAAGCCTGGGCCCATCGTAGAAGAGACAGTTACCTTTTTCAGATAGACACCCTTCGCGGAACTGGGTTTGGCTTTCACCAAAGCCGCCAATAGAGATTCCAGATTTTCTTTCAGCTTCTGCGGTTCAAAATCAATCTTACCGATCGCGCAATGAATGATACCCGCCTTGTCGGTACGATAACGCACCTGTCCAGCCTTGGCGTTCTGCACGGCTTCCGCCACGTTAGGCGTCACGGTCCCCACTTTTGGGTTCGGCATCAGTCCACGGGGACCGAGAATTTGCCCCAGCTGACCAACCACTCTCATGGCATCGGGAGAGGCGACAACAACATCAAAATCCATCTTGCCGCCTTTGATCTCTTCGGCCAAATCCTCGAAACCGACGATATCGGCTCCTGCCTCTTTGGCAGCATCTGCGTTCGCGCCCTGGGCAAAGACCGCGACCCGTACTGTTTTACCAATACCATGCGGCAATACCGAAGCACCGCGAACCACTTGGTCCGACTTCTTGGCGTCGACGCCAAGATTGATGCTGACATCCACAGACTCGGCGAACTTAACGGAAGAGATTTCTTTCAGCAGACCGAAGGCCTCCTCGGCCGCATAGGACTTACCGGACTCAACCTTTTCACGAATGACTTTTGCACGCTTGCTCAATTTAGCCATGACTTACTCCACCCCCTCAACATCAAGGCCCATTTGCCGGGCGCTGCCAGCAATGGTACGAACTGCTGCATCCATATCAGCCGCAGTAAGGTCAGGCATTTTAATGTTAGCAATCTCTTCCAGCTGAGCGCGGGTTACTGTACCCACTTTGACGGTATTCGGCGTGGAGCTTCCCTTCGGCAAGCCCATCGCTTTCTTCAGCAATACGGAAGCCGGCGGCGTCTTAGTAATAAAGGTGAAAGAGCGATCACTATAGACGGTAATCACTACAGGAATCGGCAGACCTTTCTCTACACTCTGGGTCTTGGCGTTGAATGCCTTACAGAACTCCATGATGTTTACACCGTGCTGGCCCAGCGCAGGACCCACAGGAGGACTTGGATTAGCTTCACCAGCCTTCACCTGAAGCTTGATGTAAGCCATTATCTTCTTAGCCATGTATACCTCTCAGTCGGGTGCAGACGCTACGGACTCTCACCGCAGCTCCCCGATTCAATAAATGAGCTGACGGGTAAAGGACATCTGTTTTACCGGGCAGCTCATCACCGGTGCAACGCAATAGACCCAATACCCAAAATTTTGTTCCAGGCGTTAGCCCTTCTCAACTTGTGCAAATTCCAGATCCACCGGTGTGGAGCGACCAAAAATAAGCACAGAAACTTTTAAACGACTCTTATCGTAATCGACCTCTTCGACCACGCCGGTAAAATCGTTGAACGGACCATCGGTCACACGCACAACCTCACCCGGCTCAAACAACACCTTCGGACGCGGTTTCTCGACACCCTCCTGCATGCGATGCAGGATGGCCTCCGCCTCCTTGTCCGAGATCGGCGCCGGACGGTCACCGGTACCACCGATAAAACCCATCACCTTAGGCACGTCCTTGACCAGATGCCAGGTATCGTCAGTCATATCCATCTGCACCAGCACGTAACCTGGGAAAAATTTCCGTTCGCTACGACGCTGCTGACCGGCACGCATCTCCACAACTTCCTCGGTAGGAACCAGGATCTCACCAAATTTATCCTGCATGCCATAACGCTCGATGCGCTCTGTCAGCGACCGCTGAACCTGCGACTCGAAGCCGGAATAGGCGTGCACCACATACCAACGCATTGCCATATTCTACTCCTTACCCCGTTCCGGTCAGGGCCTTGAGGATCGCGCCCAGCATCATATCGAACAACCACAGCACGATACCCATAATCAGCACCATGACAAATACGATCAAGGTGGTTTGTACCGTCTCCTGACGACCCGGCCACACTACCTTACGCACCTCGACCTTCGCTGCTGAGGCAAAATCCCAAACCGTACGTCCCACCGCCGTCTGATAGACGATGAAGGCCGCCAGGCCAACCAGAGCCAGCAGCCCAAGGACTCGCAGCAACTGCGAATAGGCATCTAAAAAGTAGAAGCCGAGAATGGCACCCACAACAATCGCCACCGCCAGTATTAGCTTGACGGTATCGAAGCCGGATGCCTCAACCTGGGTATTCGCACTCATATTTTCTGCATGCCTCAGGGCCTGTTAACACCAATCTAAATAGGCTCTGCTGGGACTATTTTTCGTCCAGCAAGGCAGAGCGAGCGAGGTGTAGTTACTCTACATGAGCGAACGATAACGCTGCTGGACGGCAAAATAGCCCCAGCCCTTCGGGTTGCGCCTGAATAGGCGCTACTCAGCGTTGCTCGTCGTTCATTTGGAGTCACCAAACTTCTCTCCTCGCGCCTTGACTAGCGCCTATTCAGGCGCAACAGAGTCTATTTAGATTGGTGCTAACAGACCCTTAAATGGCAGGCCAAGAGGGAATCGAACCCCCAACCTGCGGTTTTGGAGACCGCTGCTCTACCAATTGAGCTATTGGCCTAAAAAGTTAAAAACGGGGAGCAGTCCAAGACCGCGCCCCGCACACGCTATCTCTCGATTACTCGATGATTTTGGATACCACACCGGCACCAACAGTCCTGCCGCCCTCACGTATCGCAAAGCGAAGGCCCTCTTCCATCGCGATCGGCGCTATCAGCTTGACGACCATCTTCACGTTGTCGCCAGGCATGACCATCTCTACGCCCTCAGGCAGGTCACAGGCACCCGTGACGTCCGTGGTACGGAAGTAAAACTGCGGACGGTAGTTGCTGAAAAACGGCGTGTGTCGTCCACCCTCTTCCTTGCTCAGTACGTACACTTCACACTCAAAATGGGTGTGCGGGGTAATACTCCCCGGGTGTGCCAGGACTTGTCCACGCTCAACTTCGTCTCGCTTGGTTCCACGCAACAGAACACCCACGTTGTCGCCCGCTTCGCCCTGATCCAGCAGCTTGCGGAACATCTCAACACCGGTACAGGTGGTCTTGGTGGTCTCTTTGATACCCACAATCTCGATCTCTTCACCGACCTTGACCACGCCGCGTTCTACACGTCCTGTCACCACGGTGCCACGACCAGAGATGGAGAATACGTCCTCGATCGGCATCAGGAAGGCGCCGTCTACCGCACGCTCCGGCTCCGGGATGTAGCTGTCCAGCGCTTCGACCAGTTTGTCGATGGACTGGCTGCCGATCTCAGAGGTGTCACCTTCCAGCGCTTTCAGCGCAGAACCGGTGATAATCGGGGTGTCGTCGCCGGGGAATTCGTAGCTGTCGAGCAGCTCACGCACTTCCATCTCCACCAGTTCCAACAGCTCTTCGTCGTCCACCATGTCTGCCTTGTTCAGGTAGACCACAATGTAGGGTACGCCCACCTGACGCGACAGCAGGATGTGCTCTCGGGTCTGCGGCATGGGGCCGTCTGCGGCAGACACCACCAGGATCGCGCCGTCCATCTGCGCCGCACCGGTGATCATGTTCTTCACGTAGTCAGCATGTCCCGGGCAGTCCACATGGGCGTAGTGGCGGGTATCTGACTCGTATTCCACGTGGGAGGTCGCGATGGTTATACCACGCTCACGCTCTTCCGGGGCATTATCTATCTGATCAAATGCACGCTGCTCGCCGCCATACTTGGCCGCTTGTACCGTGGTGATGGCCGCTGTCAGCGTGGTCTTGCCGTGGTCTACGTGACCAATCGTGCCCACATTGACATGCGGCTTTGTGCGTTCGAATTTTTCCTTGGACATGAGTATTCTCCAGGTGCTCTATTGTATAAAGATAAATTCACGCGCTTCCGCACGCCGTTGTCAAATGGAGCCCAGAAGCAGATTTGAACTGCCGACCTCACCCTTACCAAGGGTGTGCTCTACCAACTGAGCTATCTGGGCAAAATTCGCCTTTAATCCCTTGTCCCCCCTCAGGGACAAGCCCACTGGGATCACAACAAACGGCAGCCATACTCTTCCGCTGCCACATCACACTACCTTTTATATAGTGTGTAGATTTTGGAGCGGGTGATGGGAATCGAACCCACGTATTCAGCTTGGAAGGCTGAAGTTCTACCATTGAACTACACCCGCGCTGCCAAGCGACGCATCGCTCACCACAACCGCTAACAACTTCTATACCAGTGGAGGGGGGGGAATTACTCCCGGCCTTCTGCCATCCGCCCTCCGGGCCGCCGCGCCTTGCGCAACGTTCGATGCCGTCTGTAGCGGCATCGTCGAACCTCTTATCGGTTCGCTTCCTCCTCCGCTGAACAACGCGGAGGTTATAGTCAGACAAACGATCAATCCAATCGTTTTCCCAACTTCACCTGGTGGAGGGGGGAGGATTCGAACCTCCGAAGGCGGAGCCGTCAGATTTACAGTCTGATCCCTTTGGCCACTCGGGAACCCCTCCTAGCGAGAGCCGGGCATTCTGACGCCTCACCCCGCCAAAGTCAATACAACAACATGAACAATTTCCTGTCTAACCCTTGAGCCACCAATAGAGTCAAACCATCACCTTCAAATCTCATGTGATGGAATGCAAATCTAGCTATCAGGACTTGCAGCTACGGCCATTTACCTCTTTACTAGACCCACACTGAAATATCACAAACAACTCAATGAAAATAACCCCTCTATACACCCTGGCTGTACTCGGCATTTTTCTCCATGGCTGCGCATCGCCTACGATTAACCACGTACCTGACAAAGATTTGTCCAGCAAAACCGTCCCTGCTCAGCAACAAGCCCCCAAGAAGCAAGTGAATGGCGCCACACCAGCGCTGATCTATAACACCCTTGCCGGTGAAATTGCAGCCCAACGAGGCGATTCCAGCCTGGCGTTTGATTATGCCTACAAAGCCGCCATTGAAACTCGCAATGCAAAATCTGCCGAAAGGGCCACCGGCCTGGGCCTGCAAGCCAACCAACCGCGGCAGGCACTCAAAGCCGCAAAACTATGGATCGAAATTACTCCGAACTCCCTGAAGGCGCATCAGATATCAGCTATTCTTAACACTCGCTTACAGGACCTGCCAGCTACCATCCGTCATCTTCAACGTGTGGTTGAGATTGCCAATGCACAGGGACAATCCGGCTACCTGCAGGCGGCGGCCATCACCGAAAAGGCAGCTTCAGCACCTCAGTCCCTGGCCATTATGCAGCAATTGATCCCAGCTGAAAGCGAGGATCCTGATGCCCTCTATGCTTTGGCATTGACTGCCAGTAGAGCCAAGCAGATGCAACTCGCCGGGGAGTACGTCGATCGCTCACTACGCTTCAAACCAAAAGCCACGAATGCTCTGATACTCAAGGCACACGCGCTGATTGCCTCGAACAAAAAAGAGGCCGGACTCAGCTTTCTCGCCCAAGCGGTTGAAGCATCACCCGAAAATCCGACTCTGCGCAATGCTTACGCGAGAACTCTGGTGGATCTGAATGAAGCGGAGCAGGCCCTCGCTCAGTACCAGATTCTCCATCGTCAACAGCCAGAAAGCCCGGACACGCTCTATGCCTTGGGCATCCTCTCAATACAGCTCGAGAGGCTGGACGAGGCGAAAAACCACCTGAAAAAACTTGTGGATCGACGCCAGCGCAACAACGAAGCCAGTTACTATCTAGGCGTCATCGCTGAAGAACAGAAGCAGTGGGAGACCGCCCTTGACTGGTACAGTCGTGTGGAGGGAGACAAACAACCTGACGCACAGGTTCGCATCGCTAAGATACTGGCAGATAGCGGCAGCCTTGACGAGGCCCGGGAAACCCTGCAAAGACTGCGCGTCAATCAGTCTCATCATCACCTCAAATTCTACATGATCGAGGCAGAACTCCTGCGGGACAACCTTCAATTTGAAGCCGCTCATGAAGTCTATACAAAGGCCATGGAGCTGTTCGAAGACAACACCGAGCTGCTCTACGCACGAGGCTTGAATGCAGCCGACATGAATCGTGTGGACCTGCTTGAGCAGGATTTACGCAAGATCCTCGCCACACAACCGGAACATGCAGACGCATTGAATGCCTTGGGATATACCCTGGCAGATAAGACCGACAGACTGGAAGAAGCCAAGGGTTACATCGAACGCGCACTTGCCATGAAACCCGACAATCCAGCCATTCTCGACAGCTTGGGTTGGGTCGAGTTTCGTATGGGCAATCTGCAGACGGCACGCGATTATTTGCAGAAAGCTGCAACACTGAGTTCAGATGCTGAGATCGCCTCCCACTTGGGAGAAGTCTTGTGGCAGCTGGGAGAAAGGGATCAGGCCAAGGCAATCTGGAACTCGGCCAACGACAGAGAGCCGGGAAATCGTTTCATCAAACCTGTCATGCAGAGACTGGGTGCGGAAAACTGAAGCAGGATGACAGACCTGACCTGGCCAGCCCCGGCCAAACTGAACCTGATGCTGCGTATTACGGGTAGACGACCCGATGGCTACCATGCTCTGCAGACGGTCTTTCAGTTCCTCGACATGGGTGATGAGTTAGATTTTCATCTGCGTAATGACGGGCAAATACACTTACTCAATCCTATCGACGGCGTAGCCGCCAAATCGGACCTCTGCTATCAGGCAGCAGTTGCCCTACAACAAAGGTGTAACTGTAGAGCCGGTACAGACATAGCACTTCACAAGTACCTTCCCATGGGGGGAGGACTCGGCGGTGGTAGTTCCGATGCCGCCACCACCCTTGTCGCTCTGAACCAACTATGGGGTTGCGGCCTGGAAAGTCATGAACTGCAATCGATAGGTCTGAAACTGGGTGCTGATGTGCCTATTTTCATCCATGGACAGGCTGCCTGGGCCGAAGGTGTCGGTGATAAATTTGTCGATATTGATCCACCTACCGCCTGGTATCTGGTTCTGATTCCTGACTGTCATGTCTCTACCGCAGAAATCTTTAGCCAACCTGATTTGACACGCCACTCACCCGGGATCAAAATACGCGACTTTCTTGAGGGCGACAGCCGCAATGACTGCCTGCCCGTAGTTCGTCGACGCCACCCCGAGGTGGCCGAGGCATTGGACTGGCTGAACCAGTATGCCGCCGCCCGACTGACCGGTACCGGCGCTTGCGTGTTCGCCGCCTTTGCCGACGAACAATCTGCCAGGGCAGCTCATCAGCAGTTGCCGGCAGAGCTTGAAGGTTTTGTTGCGCGGGGCATCAATCGCTCCCCGCTGCTGGAAAGACTCCAGCACGATGAGCACTAAATTTGGGGCGTCGCCAAGCGGCCAGGCACCGGGTTTTGATCCCGGCATACGTAGGTTCGAATCCTACCGCCCCAGCCATTTTATAGCCGTCCACCCATGATATAGGGGATACAGATCGTGCCCGCCACAGCCATGATGGTCTTCTCCGGTAACGCCAACCCGGAACTGACCCGCGAAATCGCCACCCATCTCAACCTCCCGCTCGGCAAGATGCAAGTCGGCCGCTTCAGCGACGGCGAGGTGATGGCGGAGATCCATGAAAATGTACGCGGACGAGACGTTTTCATCGTTCAACCCACTTCGGCGCCTACCAATGAGAACCTGATGGAACTGTTGGTAATGATTGATGCCATGCGCTGGTCATCAGCCAAACGCATTACTGCAGTGATCCCCTATTTCGGTTATGCACGACAGGATCGCCGCCCCCGTTCGGCACGGGTACCGATTACGGCGCGCCTGGCCGCTAAGATGATCGCCACGGCGGGTGCCGATCGCGTCCTTACGGTCGACCTTCACGCCGACCAGATCCAGGGCTTCTTCGATATCCCGGTAGATAATGTCTACGCCTCACCCATTCTATTGGGCGATGTATGGCGTCAAAAGCACCCGGACATCGTCGTTGTCTCCCCCGACGTCGGCGGTGTTGTGCGTGCACGTGCCCTGGCAAAACGCCTGGATGATGCCGAACTCGCGATTATCGATAAACGACGCCCCCGCCCCAACGAAGCCAAGGTGATGAACATCATCGGCAAGGTGGAAGGACGCAGCTGTGTGTTGATCGACGACCTGGTAGACACCGCCGGCACACTCTGCCAGGCCGCCGGCGCACTAAAAGAACATGGTGCCGCAAAAGTATTGGCCTACTGTACACATCCCGTACTCTCAGGTCCTGCCGTCACCAACTTGAGCAATTCACAACTGGACGAGCTTGTGGTGACTAACACCATTCCCCTCTCAGACGAGGCCAGACAGTGCTCGAACATTCGCCAGGTGAGCATCGCTGAGCTGCTGGCAGAGACCATGAGACGCATCAGCAACGAGGAATCAGTCAGCTCACTCTTTATCGACTAAGCTACTGACATTCCGGTACGTCCAGACGCTTTGCGTGCATCCTGCGCCCGCTCGTATTCCTATCAATCATCCGCCAACACGCCAGAAGCGTGGAGACACCCATGACCAATCGCCATGACGAAGAACTCGATGCAGAGATCAACCGAGCCTCTCTCGAATACCACGAGCAGCCTCAACCCGGAAAGATCGCCATCCATGTAACCAAACCCAATAAGACGCAGCGCGATCTCTCCCTGGCTTACACCCCCGGCGTGGCAGAGCCGGTACGCAAGATTCATGAAGATTCGGAAAGCGCCTACCGATACACCGCCAAGGGCAACCTGGTGGCAGTGATTACCGACGGCAGCGCCGTCCTCGGCTTGGGCAATGTGGGGCCACTGGCAAGCAAACCGGTCATGGAAGGCAAAGGCGTATTGTTCAAGCACTTTGCCGATATCGATGTCTTCGATATCGAGGTGAATGCCAAGCGGCCTCAGGAGTTCATCGAGACTGTCATGCGCATCGCCCCCACTTTTGGCGGTATCAATCTGGAGGACATCGCCGCGCCCCACTGCTTCGAAATTGAGCAATCCCTGATCGAACAACTCGACATACCTGTCTTTCATGACGACCAACACGGTACCGCCATCATTGCCGCGGCGGGATTGATTAACGCACTGGAACTTCAGGGCAAAACGTTGGAAGACGCCAAAGTCACCATTCTGGGTGCCGGCGCTGCAGGTATCGCCATCGTCCGCCTGCTCACCAGCATGGGGGCTCATCGAAACAATATCTTCGTGGTGGATCGCGGTGGTATTATCCATACCCAACGCAAGGACCTGAACCCCTTCAAGTGGGGTGTTGCAGCAGATACTGAGAAACGCACCCTGGAAGATGCCATGGCGGACTGCGATATCTTCATCGGCGTTTCAGGCGCTAACCTGGTCAGCCAGGAAATGTTGGCCAGCATGGCGCCCAATCCTATTGTCTTCGCCCTTTCCAACCCGGTCCCCGAGATCCGCCCCAAAGTCGTGGCCAGTGTGCGTGACGATGTCATCATGGCCACCGGTCGTAGCGACTATCCCAATCAGGTCAACAATGTGCTGGGATTTCCATTTATTTTTCGCGGTGCACTGGATGTACGGGCCTCACGCATCAACGAAGATATGCAGATTGCTGCGGTTCATGCGCTCAAAGACCTGACTCATGAACCAGTACCGCAGGATGTATTGGAAGCCTATGACCTGACAGAACTGACTTTTGGCCCCGATTACATCATCCCCAAACCGCTCGACCCACGGCTCAGGTCCCGGGTATCCGCTGCCGTTGCAAGGGCTGCAGTGGAGAGTGGTGTGGCAAGGGCGCCCTATCCGGCAGATTACCCGTCATTCGTTTAATCCGCCTTCTCATCGTTTCCTAATTTATGAAAAAAGTGGTTTTTCACTGCAATTCACCCCAATCGAGGCTGCTTTATGGAAAAGCGCCATTCAGAACTGGAAAAAAAACCAGATCCTGATAGAATCGCGCGTCCGCTCACATTCTCAGCGGTATGTGCGTCGCTTTGGTCGCGAAGCGACGTTTCCTTAAATCGAATCAATTAGTTAACGGGAGATCGTCATGTCTGCCAATTTTGAAATTATTGCCCAGTCTCGGATCGACACAGGGAAAGGTGCGAGCCGCCGCCTGCGTCGTTCCGGTCAGGTACCGGGCATCGTCTATGGTGCTCACAAAGAGCCAACCATGATCAGCCTCTTACACCATGAGATGATCCATGCACTGCAAAACGAGGCCTTCTACTCCAGCCTGCTGACACTGAAACTGGATGACAAGCCGGAGACCGTGGTCATTAAAGACCTGCAGCGTCATCCGGCCAAGCCCTTCATTCTGCACGTAGATTTCCAGCGCGTGCAGGCTGACGAGAAGATCCGTCTGCATGTACCGATCCACTTCATCAACGAAGAGACCTGTCCCGGCATCAAGTCTGGAGGACAAGCCAGTCACGTCATGGCTGACGTGGAGATCAGCTGCCTACCTAAAGATCTGCCAGAGTTCATCGAGATCGACATGTCCAACCTGGAGATGGGCGCCATCATTCACGCTTCCGAGCTGACGCTGCCTGCCGGTGTCGAACTGGCTGCCAGCGATAGTGCTGAAGACCCCATCGTGCTTACCATCCACACCGCACACAGAAGTGAAGAGGAAATGGAAGAAGGGGAAAGCGAAGCGGCAGGTGAAGGTGAAGCTGAAACCGGAGAGGAAGGGACCGAATAATCCTCTTGGTCTAGTGTAGTGGGAGGGCAGCGGCCCTCCCGTTACTTCCTTCATCATGGCTACCCCCCCCATCAAACTCATCGTCGGCCTAGGCAACCCGGGCAACGATTACGAGGCGACCCGACACAATACCGGCTTCTGGTTCGTCGACCGCCTGGCACAACGCCACAACCAGCTCTTCAAGACCGACTCCCGACACCATGGGGCGATCTGTAAGCTATCGATTCATGGCCAGGAATGCAGGCTACTGAAACCGACAACCTTCATGAACCGCAGTGGCCAATCCGTTTCCAGTCTGGCCAACTATTTCCGCATTACACCGGAGGAGATCCTCGTTGCCCATGACGAATTGGATCTGCTCTCAGGCGAGATCCGCCTGAAAACCGGTGGTGGACACGCCGGACACAATGGCCTGCGAGATATCATGAGCGCCCTGGGCAGCCGGGAATTTCATCGCTTGAGAATCGGCATCGACCAACCCAACCGGCGAGGTCCGGGGGTAGACTTTGTACTCGGCCGGCCATCAAAGGTGGAGCGTGAAGCGATCATGGACGGCATAGACCGCGCCATAGATTGCATGGAAGAAGTGATTTCCGGCCGCCTTCAGCAAGCCATGAATCAACTCCATACCCGCCGCTAAAGACAATTCTGCAAACCCTTTCAGCAACCATCGTTTTCCGGACTGTCCCCCATACCCCATCGATCCAATCACTGGGAATTCAGGCGTATGGGGTCACAAACCCAGCCATTCCGTTGGCTATATATTATGAAATGCTTATAATCTAAATATATCACTCAGTTATTTGAGACTGGAGCACAATTTACTCATGTCACTGTTTCACAAGGCACTCTATCTGCTGACACTGCTGGCTACCCATGCCCTGGCGGGACCCAGCGAGCCGGAGGCGATCGAATTACTGCGCAAAAGCGAGGCACTGATGCGCTCGGATGCAACTGTGGCCGAATACCGGGTCGACATCATCCGTCCCGACTGGCAGCGCAGCATGACATTTCGCAGCCATGATGACATGCGTGACAACCGATTCCGCATGGAAATTCTCTCTCCTCGAAAGACCAAAGGTACAGTATTTCTCAAAGTCGACAATACGCTCTCCATGTACCTGCCCAAACTGAAGCGCCGGATTAATATCTCTCCCGCCATGATGCAGGATCCTTGGATGGGTTCAGATTTCAACAACCAGGACCTGTTGGAAACCGACTCGCTGATCGATGATTACACTCACCGGATCATCGAGCGTGAAGGCGAAGGTAATCAGGCCATTATCACCATCGAGTCAATTCCCTCTCCGACTGCCACTGTGACCTGGAAGAAACTACTACAACGAATTCGGGGCGACGGCATGCCTCTGGAACTCGAGTATCATTGTAAGACAAGGGCCAACCGCCACATGGTATTCGACCGCTTTCAAGAGATGGATGGGCGAGTCATTCCCACACGCTGGACCATGAGACCACTGGACAGTGAAGGTAAGCGGACCGTCATTACCCTGACTGCCATTGAATTCAACGCCAGTTTCAAAGACTCGCTCTTTACCCCTGAAGTCAGGGGTGCCAAACCTAAACCCTAGTCAGACTCGCATATGCCAGCGTCACGCCACTCAATCAACCGGATGACATTGGCAGTAGCGCTGCGAAATCTCCTCGGGCATCTGCCGAGAACCCTCTTGACTGTCGGCGCCATTGCCGTGGGCCTTGCCTCATTGATCTTTCTCTGGAGTTTCAACGAGGGACTGCACCAAAACATGCTGGGTAATTTTCAGAGAGCCATTATCGGTTCAGTGCAGATCCATCACGAGGGGTTTTTCCAGCAACCTGAGCTTTCAGGATATATTAGAAATCCACAAAAAGTGGCAGAGGTGCTGGAGAAAAATGGCTTAAACGGCTTTAGCCGCCGTTTGGAATCTTTCGGTCTCGCAGCATCAGACGAAACCACCGAAGGGGTGATGTTGATCGGTATGGACCCTATCACAGAGCCCCGTGTCACAGAGCTGGAAAAACGTATCGGCATCGGCCGCTTTCTTCAACCTGAAGACAGTTACACGCTGATCCTTGGCGCCACCACCGCCAATAATCTCAGGGTCAAACTGGGTGACCAAGTCATCATCGTCGGCTACGACCGCTATGGCGTAATGGTGGCAGAGTCCTTCACCCTCATCGGCATCATCACCAGTGGTGAAATGGGACTTGATCGCGGTATGGCGTTAACCAGCCTGGAGACGCTGCAGGAAATGGTCGACATGCCGGGCCAGGTTACAACCTTTGCCATCAATCTGCCGGAGAAACGTATTGATGAGACGGTCTCACAACTGAAAACCCAGTTACAGGACGAATCCTTGGAAATTATGCCCTGGCACGTCATGTTCCCGGTCATGAAAGAGTGGGTCACGCTACACAATGGCTTCCTGTATCTCTTCATCGGTGTGGTACTGTTTATCGTGGTGGCAGGAGAGCTCAACACACTGCTGCTCTCCATGCTCGAAAGAACACGGGAGTTCGGTGTTTTCATGGCCATCGGTACAACCCGGCAGGAAGTGGCTGCATTGCTGATCACCGAGGCGCTCTTCATCGGTATCCTCGGCACCATCACCGGGTTGATCCTGGGTTTGATCACGGTCCTCGTCACCGGAGTTACCGGTATCGACCTCTCAATTCTGCTCGGCTCAACCTCCCGCTTCTATGTGGACCCGCTGATCTACCCACAACTAGAGCTTGACCGCCTGGGCATCACCATCAGCGCCATCTTGATCGCTTCAGTGGCAGCCGGTCTCTACCCGGCCTGGCGCGCCAGTCTTCTGCAGCCGGCAGAGGCCATTCGTAATGGCTGACAGCACTCGACTGGGACTGATGACCTATCTGCTGCTTGCCGTGCGCAATCTGATGCGCAACCAACGCCGCACGACGATCACACTATTGACCATGATCTTCGGCATTGCTGTGCTGACCCTCCTGAGTGCGCTCAATGATGGTTGGCTGAGTCAGATGAAAACCAACTTCATCCTCAGCTATACAGGGCATGCACAGATTCATGCGAAAGGGTTCGAAGCCTCACAGAACCTGCGTGACAGAATCACCGACCCCGAAGAAGTAACCCGGCTGATGCAGAGTTATCCGGAGATCCTCGGCTGGACCCAGCGTATCCGCACCTCGGGACTGGCTTCAGTGGGCGGTGGCAGCGCCGGTATTCAAATCATGGCCACCGATTCGGAACAGGAGACCTGGGTCACGTCGATTCATGAGCATGTCACCAAAGGAACCTGGCTCAGGCCAGGCATGTCACAGGACCTGCTACTCGGTGCGACTGTGGCCGACACTATCGGTGCCAGCCTGGGAGACCGTGTGATCTTGATGGCGCAGCGCCCTGCGGGGGAGATGGTCTCCGAGGTCTTCTATCTGCGCGGTATTCTCGAAACCGGCGCACCTCAGATAGACCGTACCCTCGCCCTGATCCCACTCAATACCGCCCAAGTCTGGCTTAAAATGGGCCAATCCATTACCGATATCGTTGTACGCGCTGATCGACATGAAAATACGGACTTGGTGGTCCGCCTTTTTGCTCAACAACTCTCTGACCAGACCTACGAAATCATGCCCTGGCAGGAACTCGACCCCATGGTACGGCAGTGGCTGGAATTCAGCGATGCCTACGGTCTGGTGATTATCCTTGTGGTGGTGATCCTGGTACTGGTGGAGATACTCAATACCATGCTGATCTCACTTCATGAGAGACATAAGGAGCTTGGCGTCATCGTGGCAATCGGCACTACCCGGTTTCAGATATTTTCCATGCTACTCTTAGAGGCCGTACTCTTGATCTTTATCGGCGCCAGCTTGGGCTATTTGGCGGGCAGTCTGCTGGTCTACTCGCTTTCAGGAACCGGTATCGACCTCTCAGGATATGCTAATGCCTTTCAGTTTTTCTATATGAACCCAGTGATCTATCCGGACCTGACGACCGACTCGGCGATCCGTATACTTGGCACAACATTGGTAGCGGCCTTACTGGCCGGTGTCTATCCTGCCTGGAAAGCCACCCGTCTCTCACTCAGCCAAGCGTTGCGCATCCAATAGACGGGCCGGAAAGATCATCCATGACCAGCATCATCAAGACACATGACCTGCATAAATGCTACTGGGTTGGCACCATGCCACACCCGGCACTGCACGGTATCAATCTCGATATCAAACAGGGAGAGTTCGCGGTTCTCGCGGGGCGTTCCGGTTCTGGAAAAAGTACGCTACTCAATATTATCGGCGCTCTGGAGTCGGCTGACAGCGGCAGCGTCGAGGTATTCGGCCAAAACATTCTTGAAATGACTCAGGACCAGCGTACCCGTTTTCGACTGCACAACATCGGATTTGTGTTCCAGGCTTACAATCTGATTCGTGTTTTCAGCGCCCGGGAAAATGTTGCCTATGTCTGCCAATTACAGGGCAAGAGCAAGGAAGAGAGTCTGGAGATTGCCAATCATTGGTTGCAAGAAGTCGAAATCGAACACCTGGGCTACCGCAGACCCGACCAGCTCTCCGGTGGACAGCAGCAGCGGGTTGCCATCGCCCGCGCACTTGCCTCCGACCCTAAGATCATTCTGGCAGACGAACCCACTGCTAATCTAGATACC
Source organism: Candidatus Thiodiazotropha sp. (ex Monitilora ramsayi) (assembly GCA_025655575.1). Lineage (GTDB taxonomy): Bacteria > Pseudomonadota > Gammaproteobacteria > Chromatiales > Chromatiaceae > Thiodiazotropha. Next base: position 243,374 of record JAHXIP010000002.1, read on the forward strand.
CAGACGGGTCGCAACCTGATCCATCTGATGCAGGACCTCAACCAACGTTTGGGTACGACATTTCTGATTTCATCTCACGATCCGGATGTCAAAGAAGCCGCCAGCCGACTGATCAAACTGGCCGACGGCCAGATTGTCGATGAGTGGAGTACCATCCCGATACCACCGACCTCCATCTACAGCGCCTGTCCTGTTCAGAACATGCCATTAAAAGAGCGGGTGCAATTCAAGATCAAACGGTTAATCCGCTGGCATCAGATCCGTAAACCATCAAAGAAAAACCGCAGACGTTCCTGATCTAATCGTCTGCGGATTTCGTGTGACAGAAAAAAGCCGGCTCAAGGCCGGCTTGATTCATCATGAGATTCACAGGCCCTAGTAATCCCCAAAGACAAATTTGGGTTTCAACCAAGCGACCAGCATGGGAAGAATGGTCAATGCGGTCACCACATCGATCAACAACGCCTGACTGATGTAGATACCCAATCCCCAGGTATTGGCGAGGTCGGTATTCAGTAACGGCACAAAACAACCGAGCAGCACAATCACCGAGATAATGACAGCCGATCCTGTGGTATTCAGGGTATTGATCAACGAAGCCTGCCAATCTCCCTGGGTATTCTGCATCTCTTCTCTCAAACGCGACATCATGTAGATGCCGTAGTCGATACCCAGGCCCATAGCGATACTCAGGGCCACTTGGAGATGGAACGCCAACGTACCGGACCAATTTTTAACCACCGTCATATAGCCGCCCAATCCATACTGGGCATACAGGGTAATAAACAGCAGCACCATCAGAATGGAGGAAACAGCAAATGAGCGGAAGATCAATGTAGCAATGACGAACACGGCTGTGGCTGTCAGTAAGGGTCCTGTCAGCCAATTATCCACTGCCACCTCGCGGGTTGCCTCAGTTGCGCCGAGAAAACCACCCATCGCAGGTCTGACATAGCCGGGACCCTCCATGGAGAGTTCATTGGTATCACCGGCCAGATTGGTCTCCGGCCCTGATCGCAGACCAAAGTTAACCTGCCGGAAACCGGGATCGTTCTTGTGATCCTCGATGTACTGCTGGATATCCATAGTGACCTGGTGAGTCTCAATCGGGTCCATGGTATTGATGAATCCCATCACCACACCCTCGTTCCAGTTCTTCATCACGAAGGAGTCCATGTCACCCTCTTCCGTCATCGTCTCCAACAGACCGTTGTAGAGCTGGACAATATCGTCACCGCTCCGGTCGTCTTCAGCGTCGAGGGAACGTAGTTTTGTAGAGGTGGGAATATAGAGATCCTTGATATCCGGTTGTTCACCCGGCTCCGCCGTCAAGAGCATGTTCACCAAACGAATATACTGGGCATAAGATCCGGTAAATCCGATAAACGGGTGGGCACGCATCCACTCTTCCAATGCTTCGATATCGGCCAGCACCTCAGCCTGATTGAAGATACCCTGGGCACCGCAGGGATCGGGATCCCAGCAACCCAACTCTTTCTTGGCTTTTTGGCATTGAAGCGCCTTTTCGTCAGGATCCTCTATGTCGTAGATATCCTCGGGAAAGTAGGTTTCCACACAGAGCTCAGGTACCGGCTCCTTGCCGCGAATGGGTATGGACACGGAAATAACACCCGGCATGATCTGGTTGAGACGCTCGATGTGCTGGATAGTAATCGATTTCTCTTTAAACGCAGCCCGGGAGTAGTTTATACCCTTCTCGACACCCGGCATGATATCGAACTCATCCTGTATCCGAGCCACCTCCGGGTCATCCCGGTCAGCCTCTCCTGCCATCAGACTCGATACACCGCGACCGATCTCTGTGTAGTAGGTTGACCAGGCAATAATCACAACCACAATTGCGATGGGTATGAATTTACCAGGGCCCGTGAGCATTCCGGATATGACCCCACCCACTTTGGATTCCCAGGCATTCTCATGCCCCTCACCCATCTCAGCTTTATTGCAGGGGAAGGTCATCATCAATAAGGGAATCAATGTCGTGGTAGTAAACAGCAGCGTCAGCATGCCGAACATGCCGAAATAGGCATAGGCTTTATAGAAAGAGATATCTACCGTAGCCAGCGTTGCGAAACCCACCATATCGGTGATGATGGAGAGTGTTGCCGGAACGATGGTATGTGAGATAGCCACCTTCGCCGCAGACTCACAGTCACCTGAAGCGGCCTGTTCCTGCATAAATCGCCGGGTAACCTGGACCGAGTGACCAATACCGATTGCCAACAACAACATGGGCGTCAGGACCATCATGGTCGTCAGCTTGAAAGCAGAAAAACCCATGAGACCCAGAGTCAGAATAATTGTTGCACTGACACCGAGAATCGGAAACAGCGAACCACGCCAATTACGGAATTCAAACCAGAGTGCTGCAATCACGATGGCAAACGAGATAACAAACAGCCACCATTTATTAACCAGATCAGCCAACATCCAGGCCAGGAAGTAGGGTTCTCCGGCAACCAACACCTCAAACCGATCATCCTGCCCGTACTCATCCATCATGGCACGTATTTCCCGCACCCAGGGGAGATAGATCTCCTTCACCTCGTCAGTGTAATCACCAATGATATAGAGCGATTTTGCGGTACAGTTCTTTTCATCCTTTTCTGCAAGCTCACACTTATTGCCCTGTGGATCTTCGAACCCGACCAGCATGGGCCCAATGACTGGATTGTTCTCGATACCTTCTTTAAGAAAAGCCAGTTGATCCGCCGCTTTGTCGGCATCTTCACTGATACCCTCGGTAGGGATCAGTCGTTTAAAAACCAAGCCGTTCTCATCGGCGCCCATGAACTTGATTTTCTTCGCCGCAATATCGATAAAGTTGGATTCACGCGCAGTAGGCAAGGCAATCAGGCGATTATGGATCTCCTGCACCTTGTTGACGAACCAGTTTTTATAAACATCGCCCTCATTGATACGCAGGGCAAAGACCATCAGGTTACCCATACCGAAATTGTGCTCGGCATAGAGGTTGGTGGCCACATAGCGGTTGGTGGGTGGCAGCAGCGTATCCGGATCGTTACGCATGTCCAGATTCTTGATCTGCAACGAAGCCACAATGGTGACCACCAGCAGAATCAACATCAACGGCCAGCGGAACTTGATCACAAAGTCTGCGTAACGCTCAGCCCATTGATTGTTGTGGGATTGGTTGGATGCGGAAGCGCTCATGCTCTAAACCCTATTATTATCGTCGACAGTGTTGGCAGGGGCCAGACAAACGCCTGCCCCCTGCCGCCTCCTTCTGTAAATGGCCTTAGGCTACGGCATCATTCGATGAGCCACTTGACGCCCACCTGCAGATTGGAAGAGTCGGCGAACTGTCCGAATGTGGTGTCCATATCACCCCAATAGTGGTTCCACTCAGCGGAACCGAGGAGTGTATCGGTGAAGCTGTACTCCACATCGAAACGGTTCCATTTGCCGCCACCCTCTTCGTAGATGGTGATATTGTTCCAGCGATGCTCTTGGGAAGCGCCGAAGGGTTTGGAGAAGAAGAGTGAGTAGAACTCTTTGTTCTCATAACCTTTCTTCAGCCCATTAGAAAGATGCATAACCGCAGGGTCAGCTGTATACCTTGAACATTCAACTGTCGGTTGCACTGTATCTTGAGTCATACAAGTCGCAGATTCATCGATAAAATCAAGATTCATAAACTGAATAAACTGGCCACTGACAAGTAAGTTTGTAAGCACAGTTACATCAGCACCGAGTACATATTTGAAGTAGTCCCCTTTCTCATTTCTCAAAGCACCGGTCAAATCACCATCTACAAGCTTATTTCGGTCGATAACAGGTGTTTTTACATCCCTCTGGTACAAGAACTCACCTCGGAAGACAACCGATCCTAAAGCATCTGTATCCATCGCATAATCGAAAGAACTGCCAATATTGTGGATACGATTCAGTGACTCAACAAAAACGAGTTGTGCAGGCCCACCGGGTGTAGCGCCACTATCTCCATCAACTGCCCCCGCAACACTCAAATCCGCAGGTGCACCGAAGAATTGGGTTCTATCCTTACTAACCAGCTGTATAACTTTGCCTCCGATACCATTATCCAAAGAAAGCACATCGAGCTCATTACCAGCCATATCTTCCCAATGGATATCAACCGACGGGTTGGGATCATACCCATAGAGGTAATTTACACCCAGATTCAACCCATTATTGAAAGAGTGACGATAACGTGTACCGAAATTAGCACCCTCTGTTGAATCATAATCCTTCTCATATCTAGTCTTCATGCCAACAAATGCGTTAAATGTCGCAAATGTTGCATTTGGCATGTATTCCCACATTGAGTTCGGTTGTTGGATATCCCAACCTTTCCCATCTGTTCCATCGGTAACTACACCGGCATCACTGAGATTTGTAACTGCCAAATTACCCATCTCGGAAAATGTTTTGATGCAGTTTTCGCCAGCAACACTGATAGTAGTAGCTGAAGGTGCTTGGAACGGAGTACAGTTAAGTGGACTATTTGGGTTTGCACCATCGAACTCATAGCTTCCAGCCGCATAACCTGCCACAGTGCCAAACTCGGGGCTTAAAGGGTTCGCACCACCTACTGGATTCGTGAACGTACTGCCAAGGTTACCGTCACCATAGAAAATACCAGTTACAGGGCCAAAGGCTGCACCAATATTCAGAAAACCGTTGACTGCACCACTGATAGTATCAACACCTTTCAATATGAATTGATGCCCATTATCAGTGCCGAAAAGGTTCGACGCATCAAAACCAAATGGATTCGTCGCACTAGGTGCAACCGCTCCTGGCCCAAGTATCTCGCGAGTACTACTCTCCCCACCATCTAGACCCGGTATGTAATTCGGAATCGCTTGAGAAACAATAACCTGTAGATTTCCAGAATTACCAATATTCGTTTCCGCATTAATCATCCACACTGGAATGCGAGCATCTTCCATAGCATTTTGATTTAATTCTCGAAAATCGGTGGGATTGATTATATCTAGCAATTTTATGCCGTCAGCAGTGCCCCATACTACTTGTTGCTTCCCAAGCCTTAGATCCCACCCAAACAAAGCAGTATCGGCGTAGAGCTCTCGTACGTAATCGTTCTGGGTATAAAGTTTATGCCCCTTAAGATCATCAGAAGCACCTTCTGAATCGTAGATGAGATTTATGTCTGCATGCCAGGTACTCTCTTCACCAAGGTCTCCATTCATGAAGATTCTTGCAGAGTTTTCGAATTTCATCAGGTCACCTCTATCGTGACCATGTGTATCTACAGTGGTTAATGCTTCCCCAGTCACTTGACCATCCCGGGTGAAAACCGAAGTCTCATTTTTCAGATACCCGGTAACCTCAACCTCAGCGACCGCCGCCCCGGGTAATACCAAGGCAAGTAGTATCGACTGATAAATTTTGCTGCGTTTGAACATCAATGATTCCTCCCAGATTCGACGAACAACCGGATCTCAATTGTTTTTTATACCGGATTCGAAGCGGTGTGGGCCGCCATAGTGTGGCAACCAAAATTTTTTGGGGATACCTATTTTAGGCATCCCCATTTATCGTTAGCGTTTGATTTTTCTCAGAGTCTTCTCTGACCAGAAGTCGGATTCCCAATCCTGGTTTATCTGCACCACATCCTGTGGAATGACTGCCCAGGTCTCGTGACCGGTGGAAAAGGTTTTGCCATACCAATAACCCCAGGAGAGTGCACGGGGATCATCGAGTCCAAGACTAACCCAGTTTCGGTCGATAACCTTGACCTTTTCACCACCTTTGAAATATTCCGTGCGGTAGTCGGCAAAGGTTTTTGTATCGACGTAGCTGACACGATGATCGTACCACCAGTTCTCCCGCTTGGTTGTACTCTTCAGCTTATAAACCTCTTTACCTTTGTGATCGCAAGCCGCGTCAGGCGGGTTGGGTAGATATTTATTCTTGGCTTCACTTTTCTCGATGGCACCAAGGCAATCATTGAATGTTTCAGTGCCAAGCAGCTCATGGGTTTCATGCATCGGTTTACGCAGGGTTACGTCACCGAAGGTGAAATCCGTACCACCCCAGGCATCATCGTGGGCAGGCTCGGCAAAACGGCGGATCTTACGCAGGGCCGGCAACCAGATAGAGTAAGATTGACTCTTGTTATCATCCAGGTAATCCGTGATCAGCATGCCGGTACCCTTCAACTTACCGGAACGGAAGATGGCGATATCCTGAGAGCTGGTGGAACCGTCGCTGTATTCGTTATTGAGATAACGTTCAAGCGTAATGGTGGTCGGTCTGCTGCCCGCTGACTTATTGACCAACACGGTAATCTTGCCAGGTTTGGCCTTGCGGCTCTTTTTTGGGTCCTTGTTGTTGTTGGTGATGCCGTATTTTTTCACGCCATAGAAATGGTTGACGAAATAGACCTGATCAGCGATCTCGTCAGCACTAGGTGTGCCGGTCGGTAGTGGAAGGTCCTTAGACACGCCGGCAACGGCGAGGCCTGAAAACATAAAACCAACTGCCGCAGCTGCGGACACAAACTTATGCACCTGCATTTTCGATCCTCCTCAGTGGGACGGTCCCTGGCTATTACCGGCCGCCCGTATATTATTGAATTAAGCTTTTCTAATGAGACACTTAGGAAAAGCCCCTACATTAATAGCAGACTGTTAGACAGTTTAGCAATCGGGGTTAACCTTAACTTGAAAAAATATTTTTTGTTTTTATCAATAGCTTGCGAAAACCATATTAGAAGCCATCCCTTAGCGTTTGCTTAAGATGCCCCACGAAAAAACACATTCATCAGCCCTAACAATATGCGCATAACAGGAATAAACTTGAATTCAACCCATTGATATAACAAAATTTCCCCCCTGACATCTGATCAAGCCTGGAATTCATGTCGATACTTGCCCTTGGACTCAATCACAAAACAGCCCCCGTCGAGATCCGGGAGCGGTTGACCTTTGGGCCGGATATTATTGCCGGGGCGCTACGCAGCCTGAAAGAGCATCCTGCCGTCAAAGAGGCCGTCATTCTCTCCACCTGCAATCGCACTGAGGCCTACTGCTGTCTGGGTCAGGAAGATCACGAACCCCTCGCAGACTGGTTAAGTGAATTCCACGGTATTGATAGCGATCGGGTCAATCCCTATCTCTACAGCCACTTTGGGGATGATGCGATCAAGCACCTGCTGCGCGTCTCCTGCGGTCTGGACTCCCTGGTGCTTGGTGAACCGCAGATCCTGGGGCAGGTTAAGGCCGCCTTCCAGACTGCCACCGATGCCGGCGCTACCGGCAAGCTTCTGAGCAAGCTTTTCCAACATGCGTTCTCCGCCGCCAAGCAGATTCGTACCGACACCGCCATCGGCAACAGCCCGGTATCGGTGGCATTTGCCGCCGTCAGCCTGGCCAAACAGATCTTCAGCGAGCTGTCGGAACAGACGGCTCTTCTGATCGGTGCCGGTGAAACCATTGAGCTGGCAGCCCGCCACCTCAGTCAAAATGGCATTGGCCGTATCATCGTCGCCAACCGTACGGTAGAAAAAGCCCACAACCTTGCCGCCCAATTCGACGGTTTTGCCATTGCGCTGACGGAACTCAGCAGCCATCTGGCCGAGGCTGACATCGTCATCTCCTCTACCGCAAGCCCGCTGCCCGTACTCGGCAAAGGCACCGTGGAGAGCGCGCTGAAAGAGCGCAAACACCGGCCGATTTTCATGGTCGACATTGCCGTTCCCCGGGATATCGAACCTGAGGTCTCCGACCTGAGCGACATCTATCTCTACACCGTCGACGATTTAGACGAAGTCATCCAGGAGAATATGCGCTCACGAGAAGAAGCGGCAGAGCAGGCTGAAGAGATCATCGAGCACTATGTGGGTGAATATCTGGGTTGGCTGCGCTCACTGGATGCGGTAGAGCTGATTCAGGACTACCGTGCCTATGCGGAAAATCTGCGTGACGAAGTCATTCAAAAGGCGACTCAGCAACTGAATAAAGGCAAAACACCGGAAGAGGTCCTGCAATTCATGGCCCACACACTGACCAATAAGCTGTTGCATACACCGAGCGCCCAACTGCGCCAGGCTGGATTCAATGGCCAGGTCGAATTACTCGAGGCTGCCAACACACTGTTTCAGCTAAAAAAATTCGATAACAATTCATGAAGCCATCACTGCGCGGCAAGCTGGATCACATCGCCGAACGCTTCGAAGAGATTACCGCCCTCCTCGCCGATCCGGAAATCCAAAGCGACCAACGCCAGTTCCGCTCTCTGGGACAGGAGTATGCCCAGCTGGAGCCCGTCGTAGAGACTTTCCGGCGGTATTTGGATACCGAATCCGATATCGAGGCCGCTCAGGAGATGATGGGGGACCCGGAAATGGCTCCCCTTGCCAAAGAGGAGTTGACCACGGCCGAGCAGACACGTGACGCCCTGGAACCGGAACTACAGCTACTCCTGATCCCGCCTGATCCCAATGACCAGCGCAATATCTTCCTGGAGATTCGTGCCGGTACCGGTGGTGCGGAGGCAGCGCTTTTCGCCAGCGACCTCTATCGTATGTACCTTCGCTATGCCGAGCTTCACCACTGGCAGACGGAGACCATCAGCGAGAGCCAGGGTGAACACGGCGGCTACAAAGAGGTGGTCTGCCGCATCACAGGCAATGCCGTCTACTCCCGGCTGAAATTCGAGTCGGGCACGCATCGGGTTCAGCGTGTCCCGGAGACCGAATCACAAGGCCGCATCCACACCTCCGCCTGCACCGTGGCTATCCTGCCCGAAGCGGAAACGGTAGACGACGTGGACATCAACAGCGGCGATCTGCGCATCGATACCTACCGCGCATCCGGCGCCGGTGGACAGCATGTCAACAAGACCGATTCCGCCGTTCGCATCACCCATCTGCCCAGCGGCATCGTGGTGGAGTGTCAGGATGAGCGTTCCCAGCATAAAAACAAAGCCAGGGCCATGTCACTCCTTCAGGCCAAGTTACTCTCTCAGGCACAGGATGAGATCACTACCGCCCAAGCCAGTTCACGCAAGCTCCAGGTGGGTAGCGGAGACCGTTCAGAGCGGATTCGGACCTACAATTACCCGCAGAACCGTATCACCGATCACCGCATCAATCTGACTCTGTACAAGCTCGATGAGGTAATGACCGGCGTATTGGACCAGGTTATCGAACCCCTGTTGCGTGAGCACCAGGTAGAGCAATTGGCCGCCATGGGCGAGAGTGAATAAACCGGATCCACCTCCCAATGTGTAGTGAAGAGGCATTGAGATCCTAAGTTAGTGATGAAAAGGGCATTGTTGAAAATCCATGTCGCCAAATCCCATCACCCTCCGCCAGGTACTGCAAGCAGCCTCAGAAAGACTTGCTTCGCTTGAGCATGCCGCCCCAGATCTGGAAGCTGCACTACTGCTCTGCCATCTGCTGAACAAACCACGCAGCCATCTCTACGCCTGGCCAGACAACGAGCTATCCCCAGCAGAACTTGCCGAATATGAAGCGCTCATAACAAGGCGTCTCAGCGGTGAGCCCATTGCCCATATCACCGGCCTGCGGGAATTTTGGTCGCTGACGCTCAACGTTACACCAGACACACTGATTCCCAGGCCGGAGACAGAACTATTGGTGGAGATGTCGCTCCTGCATCTGGAGACCGTTGAGCAACCAATGATTGCAGACCTCGGTACTGGCAGCGGCGCAATCGCTGTCGCGCTGGGCAGTGAAAGACCGGATGCGAGAATCCATGCCTGTGACTATTCGGAGAACGCCCTGCGGGTCGCAGAAAACAATGCGGACCAATTGAAGCTAAACAATATCAGCTTCTTCGCCGGCGACTGGTACCAAGCCCTGCCGCAAAGTGCCGTCTATGACCTTATCGCCGGCAATCCCCCCTATATCGAGCAAGATGACCCCCACCTCAGGCAGGGAGACCTACCCAGGGAACCGATTTCAGCCCTGGCATCTGGCAGTGATGGCCTGACGGACATCCGGCAGATCATTCAACAGGCAACAAACCACCTGATCCCCGGAGGCTGGCTGCTACTGGAACACGGATACCAACAAGCGGAAGCAGTCAGGCAACTCCTTGATCTGCAGGGCTTCATAAATATCGAGACCCACAAAGATCTGGCCACACAACCTCGCGTCACTGAAGGACAAAAGCCAATCTCTTGAATAACCGAACCGCTTGATTATTTCCCTGCTTTCACTAGGATTGAATGCTATGGGCGAAACCCCACACGATTTGGTGAAACACCGGGACATTCACTTTGTCGAACTCCACCCGGACCCCAATCAGGCTGAGACTGCTAGCCATCTACTCGCTGACATTGAAGGCATCGTCAGCGTAACAATCGTCTCGGCAACGCATTTACGCATCACTTACCAACTTATGCAGCTCAGCCTGGAACAGATCGAACATGGGCTTACGGCTATGGGTCTGCATCTCGACAATCGGTTACTGTACCGCCTCATGCGGGCACTCTACTACTACACCGAAGACACAGAACGCGCCAACCTCGGCTGTACCCAGACAGACAGCAAATGTACCCGTCAGATCTTTGCCGACCGTTACCAACGCCTCAATCACGGACTGCGTGATCATCGACCGGAACATTGGCGAAAATATCTCTGATCCCATACCAACCCGCGTTGTCAAAACCGCCTGTAGGAGTGCTACAGTGGCTTTTTTGATGTCTTACCATAAATAGATACGCTTCGTCTGAACACAATCTATTTGGTTGCCGGATTAATAACATATGAATGACGAACAACTGCTGCGCTACAGCCGCCAGATCATGCTGCCATCCATCGGTATCGAGGGACAGGAGAGACTCGCCTCTTCCCGCGCCTTAATCATCGGCCTGGGCGGACTCGGTTCACCCGTCTCTATGTATCTGGCGGCAGCAGGTATTGGCACCCTGGTACTGGTCGACTTCGATAAGGTCGATCTGACCAATCTTCAGCGGCAAATCGTTCACACAACAGCCGCTATCGGTCGGCCCAAGGTGGAATCAGCCAGAGATACACTGCAGGCACTCAACCCCGAAACCGAGATCCTGACCATCGACCATCCACTGGAGGGTGATGCGCTGTCCAAACAGGTTGAGCTGGCGGATGTGGTGATCGACGGCACCGACAACTTCGCGACTCGCTTCGCCATCAATCTCGCCTGTCATAAAAATCGAACGCCATTGATCTCCGGTGCCGCCATCCGCATGGAGGGACAAGTCAGTGTTTTCTCAGGGCAGCCGGGTGATCCTTGTTACCACTGCCTCTATCCCAGCGAAGGCCAGATCGATGAGACCTGCTCCGCCAATGGCGTTCTGGCACCATTGGTAGGTGTGGTCGGCAGCATTCAGGCGATCGAGGCGATCAAAGTTCTGACGGGGGCAGGCACACCGCTGATAGGAAAACTGCTGCTGTTTGATGCCCTGCAGATGGAGTGGCGGACCATCGGATTGCGGCCAGACCCTGCCTGCCCGGTCTGTAGCCAGGATCAAGTCAAATGAGCCAAGGCACACCACCACGCTTCAACAGCACGACAGGGCCCTATGAAAGGCTTGCTGTCTAATCCCTATCACGGCCCTCTGGCTATCACCGCCATCTGCACAATTTTGGGCCTTTTACCCGAAAGGCTTCAGGATCTCTTGCAGTATGAACTATCAGCCATACAAACCGGGGAATGGTGGCGCCTTGTGACAGGACACCTCGTACATCTGGGCTGGGAACATACAGTGATGAATCTGGCCGGCCTGTGGTTAATATGGCATCTCTTCCTGAACTCAGAGATCAGCTTGAAATCATGTGTCTATTGGCTCCCAGTACTCGCACTGGGCACCTCAGCCGGACTGCTGCTATGGAGCCCGGAAGTCGATTGGTATCGTGGCCTTTCCGGTGTATTACATGGCGTATTGGTCTATCTGTTACTGCAACAGGTGAGGCGCCAACCCCGTTGGTCTATCCTCGGACTGCTACTTATTGCAGGCAAACTCACTTGGGAACAACTCACAGGACCGCTGCCCGGCAGTGAGTCCTGGGTGGATGGACGGGTAATTGTCGACGCGCACCTTTACGGGGGGATCAGCGGCGTCTTATCATGGGGGATCGAACGCAGTTATTTGCGGCTTATCCGCCAAGAGGTTACCGGGTGAAGACAATCCTTCCATTACTCTTTCCACTGTTACTGCTTACCGCCTGTCAGACAGGGGAACAGATAGACATGAGTCAAGTCACGCCAAAGGAGAAGAATGCCGTTGAATCCCTGCTGTGGTTAAAACAGGCCAATGCTGAAAATGATGCCAGGCAGAGCCTCGACCGTGGTGATAAAAGACTCCTGGCCATGGCCACACGCGGATCGAATATCCCGGGGATTGAGCCTGAATTGATGTCAAAGGCCAAGAGTGTCTGCGGTGTCCGTTACCTGCCGGGTTCCACTGACATGGTGATGGGCGAAACCCATCTAAAACTGCTGCAGGTGGCTGAGGCTTATGCAGCGAACTACAACCGGCTGGTGATCGATCACTGCCTGTGACGACAGTGATCAGGTTCTCGCCTTACGATTAACCCGGCAACTCCTCTCTGAAAGATGCTTCAACAGGCCGCCCATTGTAAGCCACAGGGTTAACCAAAGCAGAGCACCGCCGCCTCCGCCCCCACTTCCTGGAACGATGACAGCGGGGTTACTGGAATCGACAAAGAGAGCGCCATGCTCCAACAACTCGCCATCGATTGTTTTACAGTTACTGGCCACTGGGACGTTAGGTGTCGAGATGGTGAGATCTGTATCGGAAAGTGCGAAGAATACGCTGGTAGCGCACGACAGCATCACCCTGGCGCGTGTTATGGAGAGGGTAGTTGGTAGACTGATGGGTGGGGCGCTACCAGTTGTATTTACCAGCGTCCCTAAATCAAAATCGGGATTGTCGTCCACATCACAGTAAGTCGAGCCATCATTTGAAAAGGCCATCAAGCTGACGTTAAGTGTGTTGCAGAAGGTTTCAGTATCTGCGGGATCCCAATCGATGACCAATGTTCCGGCACCCTGGGTGACGCTATTGATCCGGAACGGCCCCGTTGCAGAGGCGACGCTGACCATCCGGTCATCATCTCCAAGACCGGAGTTACCATCTCTCACGGTCAGCTTGAAGTTTAGATTCCGCGACGTCGTGGGTAGTGTCTCGGCCTTATCAACACTTCCCGCCAGCAGGCTGCTGAGTCGTGGGAAGTAGCGTGTGGGCGTACTCTTCGGTAGAAAGCTACGAAACAATGGATTGTCACCTTGATCCGTGCCTAATGTTGTCACTGTTGTGGCAGTTAGACCGACATCCACTTGATCCCACTGGTAGGAAAGAGTGTCTCCATCCGGATCACCAGATGCCTGACCGGTCAGTACAAAGGGTGTCCCTTGAGGGATAGTGACTGCAGGGCCTGCATCGATCAGCGTCGGTAGAGTATTGCCAGTGGATACTAGCGTGCCACATGTTCTGCCTACCCCGGAAAAAACAAAACTGTTGATCTGTTGGATGCTGGTGGAATGGAAAATCGCATCCGAGTTCGCCTGAATGTCCTCACCCCCACAAATACCCGCATAGGCCATGATGGTGGAACCGCTGCCCGGCTCCACAGCAGAGATCGGCGAGCGATTGAGACCACTGCACGCATCAGTGCTGCCATTAAAGGAGTGGGTTGCGTCCAGTTGATGGCCCATCTCGTGAGCCAGCAGATCAATATAGAAAACATCGCTGTCAGGGGTTGGAAAACCGGTGTAACCATGGCCACTAAGGTTGGTACAAGCTGCACCAAGCTGGGCCAAACCACCACCAGCAAGACCAAATAGATGCCCGATATCATAGCTGTCTACACCCACTTCGAAATCCAGTACGTCTTGGTTTTGTGGCAGCATCGTGAAAGCATCTGGATGGGAATAGGGATCACTGAGTGGATCGGTAAAAATAAGCGTTGCTGTCAATTGCAGCTGCACCGCCAAATCCCGCCCGTAGATCTGGTTGACCCGATTGACCGCAGTCACAATATTCGACACGGCCAGAGATGTGTTGCCGCCAAAGTACTGGGTGTATTCACCCGTAGTTGCAACGGCCAATCGATATACCCGCCGTTGGTTGCTGCTGACCGTACGCAGCGCCGTTGTTTCGGAAGGCGGGTGGAAATCTGACGCATCTGACCCCAGCTCCCCCAACCTGCAGGCATGGTCGGCCGTCCCACCCTCACTGGCGGAGACAAAATCCTGTTTGTAGAAACTCCGATAGTTACCGCTCTTATCCGGATCGATAAATACCGTCCCGCCTGGCGTGGACAGCATGGCGTGAAAACCTGAAGGGGTCAGGTCGAGTCTGCCGGTAATGGCGGGATTGTCGATACCTTTGACGGAATAGGTGGAGATCTCCGGATGTTCAGCAGCCAGTGCCGGCGACATAATCGGTGAATCCACCACCTCAAATCGTTGCACACCACCATAGGGTAGCGGGAGTTCCAATGTTGCACCCTGACTGCTGGTAAATTCTACCGGCGCTTGCGCCAGTAACTGCTCAAGCTGAGGCTGATCTGCCTTCAGTGCGCGATAGTAGACCGGCGCCTGATTGATGGCCTTGGCTGCCTGTCCCGGCGGTGTCAGATCCTGCCAGATGCCCGCCTGAACCCCAACAGGAAGCATCAATGCGAGTGCTGCCAGTGAATTCCTCAAACTTACCATCCTCAAGCTAAGCCTCCATCTGTCTATCCTGGTCATGCCTGACGTGACATCCAACAGGCTCGCACTCATCCTTTGAGCTTTCCCAGAAGTATTTTGTTCACTTCACCTGGACTGGCCTTACCCTGGGTTGCCTTCATCACCTGTCCTACGAAAAAACCCAACAATTTTTCCTTGCCTGCACGGAACTGCTCCACCTGCTTGGGATTGTTGGCGATCACTTCATCAATAATAGCCTCGATAGCACCGCTGTCGGTGATCTGTTTCAGGCCCCTGGCCTCAATCACACTGTCGGCGTCACCCTCACCGTTCCATATGGCTTCGAAGACCTGCTTTGCAATCTTACCGGAGATGGTGTTGTCGGCAATGCGCTTTAACAATCCCCCTAGCTGAGATGGCGATACCGGTGAATTATTCAGCTCAAGTCCGGCTTTATTGAGTGCGCCGCCCAATTCAACCATGACCCAGTTTGCTGCCATTTTGGGGTTGGCGCCAGCCTCAACGGTAGCCTCGAAATAGTCAGCCTGAGGGCGACTCTGAGTCAGCTTACCGGCATCATCTGCCGAAAGATTATAGTCAGACTCAAAACGTGCTCGTTTCTGGTCCGGCAGTTCGGGCATACCCTGCCGGGCGGCATCCAGTCTTGCCGGGTTGATTTCCACCGGCAGTAGATCGGGATCGGGAAAGTAACGATAGTCATTCGCCTCTTCCTTGCTGCGCATGGAGCGAGTTTCATCCCGATCCGCATCATAGAGCCGGGTCTCCTGCACCACCTGACCGCCACTCTCCACCAGGTCGATCTGACGTTCGAGTTCAAAATTGAGCGCCCGCTCGAGGAAGCGGAAAGAGTTGATGTTTTTCAACTCGGTACGGGTGCCCATTGGCTCCTGCCCCATAGGACGAATTGACAGATTGGCGTCCACACGGAAGGAACCCTCTTGCATGTTACCGTCACAGATCCCAAGGTAGACAACCAATTGATGGATCTTGCGGGCGTAGGCGACAGCCTCCTTGATGGAGCGCATATCGGGTTCCGAGACAATCTCAAGCAGCGGTGTGCCGGCTCGATTGAGGTCGATACCGGTCATACCGTGGAAATCCTCATGCAGGGACTTGCCCGCATCCTCCTCCAGATGCGCCCGGGTGATGCCGATTACCTTTTGCGTACCGCCCTCCAAGTCGATGGTCAAAGATCCCTTACCGACGATGGGCAGCTCGAATTGACTAATCTGATAACCCTTGGGCAAGTCGGGGTAAAAGTAGTTCTTACGGGCAAATATGGAGCGTTCTCCGATCTCGGCATTTACCGCCAGACCAAACTTCAGCGCCATATTGACGGCTTCTTCATTCAATACCGGCAGTACGCCCGGGAATCCCAGGTCAACAATACAAGCCTGGGTATTCGGCTCCGCGCCATAGGCGATGGAAGCGCCCGAAAAAATCTTAGACTTGGTGGCCAGTTGAGCATGAACCTCAAGCCCGATGACGGTTTCCCACTGCATGTCTCTACTCGAAATTAATTTTGAATGATGAATTTTGAATTGATGAAGTTCGCTTTGCTCACGTCTTTTTAAATAAAAGGCCGTGTATACTATTCGAAACTCATCATCTCCCTGACTTATTCAAAGCCTACAGGCATCTGCCGATGCCATTTGCTTTCCCGCTGAAAGCGATGTGCCACATTCAACAGCTTGGCTTCTGTAAAATAATTGCCGATGATCTGCAGACCGACCGGTAACCCATTCACCGGCGCTACTGGCAATGATATACCCGGCAAGCCCGCCAGGTTGGTGGCGATGGTATAAATATCGTTCAGGTACATGGTGACCGGGTCATCCATCTTCTCACCCAGACCAAAAGCAGTCGTCGGCGTGGTGGGACCCATAATCACATCGACCTTTTCGAAGGCCTTTCTGAAATCATCAGAGATCAGATGTCGGGTCTTCTGGGCCTTCAGATAGTAGGCATCATAGTAACCGGCCGAAAGGGCATAGGTACCGATCATGATACGCCGCTTCACCTCTGGGCCGAAACCCTCGCCACGTGAACGCTTGTAGAGATCTTCCAGATCATGAGGATTCTCACAACGGTAACCAAAACGCACACCATCGAAACGAGAGAGATTGGACGAACACTCCGCAGGCGCAACCACATAGTATGTCGGCACTGCCAGACTGCTATTGGGCAGGCTGATCTCCAGAACCTCGGCACCCAGTTGACGGTAGACCTCGATGGCAGATTCAACCGAAGCTGATACTGCAGGATCGAGCCCCTCCCCGAAATACTCTTTCGGCAAGCCGATCCTGAGACCCTGCAGAGAGTCATCCAAGCTGGCGCTGTAGTCCGGCACCGGCTCATCGGCGGAGGTAGAGTCTTTTGGATCAAATCCCGCCATGGCCTGCAACATCAGTGCTGCATCTTCGGCGCTATGGGTCATCGGACCCGCCTGATCCAGGCTGGAGGCGAACGCGATCATACCGAAGCGGGAGACGCGACCGTAGGTTGGTTTCAGCCCGGTGATACCGCAAAGCGCCGCCGGCTGACGAATAGACCCTCCTGTATCGGTGCCGGTGGCGGCCACGGCCAACCTTGCTGCCACGGCTGCGGCGGAACCGCCCGAAGAGCCTCCAGGCACCCGTGATGTGTCCCAGGGGTTTTTCACCGGCCCGTAGTAGCTGGTTTCGTTGGAAGAGCCCATGGCGAATTCATCCATGTTGGCCTTACCGAGGCTGACGGCACCAGCCTGCATCAATCGCTCGGTCACCGTTGCATCATAGGGTGAGATGAAGTTGTCCAACATGCGGGAACCACAACTGGTCTTCACGCCACGGGTACAGAAAATATCCTTCTGCAGGATAGGAATCCCCATCAATGGGCCTGCATCACCTGATTGTATCTGCTGGTCCGCTGCTTCAGCCGCCATCAACGCAGATTCAGGGGTCACTGTCACCAAGCTGTTGAGGCTACCTTCCATACGCTCGATGCGCTGCAGAAAGTGTTGGGTCAACTCGACGCTGGAAAACTTGCCGGTCCTCAGACCCGCACCCAGTTCTGCGATCGTTTTATTGTGCATTTTGTGCCTACTGCCTTTATCAAGCCATATGGCCGTTACTCAATCACCTGGGGTACCAGATAGAGACCCGATTCAACGCTGGGTGCGACCGACTGATTCTCTTCCCGATGATCCTTCTCCGTCACCTGGTCCTGTCTCAGTCGCTGGGCCATATGCAGCGGATGCGCCATAGGCTCCACATGGTCGGTATTTGCAATTTCCAGTGCCTCCACCAGACCCAAAATATTAGAGAGGTCCTTCGTATAGGCATCGATCTGTGACTCATCCAGCGCCATTCGCGCCAGATGGGCAATTTTCTCAACATCGGAATGATCAAGGGACATGGGTCTGATTCCTGCGCTAAAAACCAGCGAAAGTTAACATACTTCAGCTCCCCGATACATGCCATGCGAAGGTTTCACGAGTGTATTGTAAAAGACCTAAAAAACTTCTTAGTCATTCATGGACTGACATCTCATCGTAGATCACCACCATATTTGCATGCATATCTTGACATTCCTCCGTCCCTGTATTCCTCGGGCCTACACATAACCCTATAATGTGACGGGTAACGAACCCAACCTCTGCAAAATTGGGAAGCGACGCCTCAAAAAGTCGAATCTCTCCCAAAAAACAAGCACTTTAGGAAGAAAAATCATAGAAATAATGTTGAACCTTTATTAAAATGGGATAAAATTCCCACTACAGGATCTAAATAACCGCATGTGGCTGTGATCAGTGAAGATAACCCATGACATGTCGCTATAGGACCAGGGCCGGACAATCGCAATTCATATCAACCTCAGCAGGGCAGAATCGTTGGCACAATCAAATACTCAACTGGGGCCTTTACTAGCAATATTGGAAACGGATCATCTATCCCCAATAATTATCAACGACAACGCTACCTGCTTGATCATAGTATCGAGGCTGTCTGGTAAATTTGGTACGTGAGTCAAATCCATGGATGAAATCAGAAAGACACTCAACACCTCTATTCTCAAGCTACTCCGCCCACTAGTACGCTTGCTGTTACGCAACGGCGTGACTTATGGTGATTTTGCCGACTTAAGCCGATGGGTTTTCATGGATGTGGCCGCCAAGGATTTTGGGGTGCCCGGACGTAAACAGACGGTCTCGCGTGTTTCCGTCATAACCGGTCTGACCCGCAAGGAAGTCAGTCGACTGCAGAAGATTGAGACACCTGACGACTCAGCCATCTCTCATCAATACAACCGGGCTGCCCGGGTCATCTCCGGCTGGATGCGAGACAAACGCTTTCTCGACAAAAAAGGCGCTCCCGCCCCGCTGCATTTTGATCAGGGTAAGCATAGTTTCAGCGATCTGGTTCGTGAGCACAGCGGTGATATCCCACCCAGGGCGATTCTTGATGAACTGATTCGTGTCGGCACCGTAGCCAAAGACGCTGAAGGAAAGATCAACCTGATCACTGACGGTTATGTGCCGAGAACCGGTGAAACCAGCAAGCTCCACATTCTGGGAACCGATGTCCAGCTATTGCTGTCTACCATCGACTACAATCTCCAACAGGGAGCACAGACGCCACATTTCCAGCGTAAGGTTGCTTACAATAATCTGGCACAGGAAGGGATCCCGGATTTCCGCCGACTCAGCGCCGAGAAATCTCAGGCCCTACTGGTAGAGTTGGACAAAGTACTATCCCAACAGGATCGAGATATCAATCCGGAAGTCACGGGCACGGGGCGAAAAGAGGCCGGTATCGGCATCTACTACTTCGAAAGGGATGTAAACGAGGATAAGTGAGATGAAACGAGCCATCACCGTATTTCTAATAACTCTGGCAGCCACCGTTCTCACCAGTTGTGGTGGTGGTGGTACGACTGTAGCCGAAGGAGGCATCGGTGGTACCGGCGTCTCCATGGGACGTGTCACATCATTCGGGTCGGTTTTCGTCAATGGCATCGAATACGAAACCGATGCATCCACCACCTTCGACATCAACGGCAACTCGGGCAGTGAAAGTGATCTGGCTGTGGGTATGGTGATCCGGCTGTCCGGCAGCAAGAACAACACAACCTTCACCGGCACCGCCGAAGCAATCGAGTACAGCAGTCTGGTGACGGGCACGGTCGATATCGCCTATGACGCCAACACCGATACCTTCGGTGCAATGGGACAGACCATCAGTATCAACACTGACACCGTCTACGAAGGGACTCCCACCAATCCCACACTCGCAGATCTGTCGATCGGCGACCAGGTCGAGATCAGTGGTTTCACCGATGGCAGCTCCGGCATGATCCTGGCGACTCGGGTCGAAGACAAGACCGGCGTGATCGTCTCAACCTTCGAAGTGACCGGTGAGGTCGTATCCGTACCCGGATCCTCAACCCGCTTTATGATCGGGGCACTGACGATCGATACCAACGGCCTGCATACCATCCCGCCGGCAGGCACGCTGGTCGAAGTTGAAAGCAGTTCAGCGCCCGCGGGCGGCATCCTCACCCTTGGCTCCACTGACTCCATCAGTATCGTGGGCAACGGCGACGGTACGGTCGGTGACGATGGCGAAGAGATCGAGGTGGAAGGGCAGGTAACGGCTGACTTCGACCCCCTGACCAACCGCTTCAGCCTGAACGGACAGGTGGTGGAGGTACTAATCCCTGGCACCGAGTTCAAGGACGGCGCCACGACTGCAGACCTTGTATCACCCCGAATCCTTGAAGTCGAAGGCACCATGGACGGTGACATTCTGCTGGCCGAGGAGATCGAAGTCGAAGCGGATGAGTTGAGCAAAGAAGAGATCAGCGGCAACGTGACCGCCGTGGTGGTCGGTAGCGGAGGGTCCGGGTCCATCACCCTGCTCGGCCGGACGGTACTGGTCACCAACTCGACGATCCTGAAGAGCGACCTGCCGGGAGAGGAGACCTTCAATCTCACTCAGCTGCAGAGCGCAATCGGCGATGGTGATACAACCAACGACTATGTCGAAGTCTATGTCTTCACCGACGGCAACGGCGATCTGGTCGCCACCAAGATCGAGCGTGAGGTTTTACCCGGACCGGACCATGCCGAACTGGAAGGTGTGTCTACATTTTCTGGTGGGATTTTGACCGTACTTGATATCACGATCGAATTCTCGACTATCACTCCTCCATTCACACCCACAGATGGTCAACGGATAGAAGTGGTCGGTACCTTCACCGGAAGTGGTCCATTGGTTGCGACTTCGATATCACCAGACTAGAAAATATGAAATGAAGGGGGCGTACTATATTCGGTCACGCCCCCTATTCAGCAACCAAATGTGGCGTTAGTACCAATATAACGGATCTACCAAGTGATCTGTTGATAAGGCCACATATCCCACATTTCAAAATCCCCTTTCTTGCCCAACTCCTGTACCATTGCTAGATTAACCCTTTTTTACGGTTTGACCCGCTTCGCCGAAGGCATTTAGGCTATCAGCAAGGTCGAGGCCAGACCCTGACACAACCAACAAAGACGAAGACTTTAATGCTGTTCCGACGCATACGTGGATTTTTTTCAAACGACCTTTCCATCGACCTGGGCACCGCCAACACGCTGATCTATGCACGTGGCCAGGGTATCGTACTCAATGAACCTTCAGTGGTAGCCATCCGGCAGGATCGGGGGCGCGGTGGCGCCAAATCCGTGGTTGCTGTGGGTGAGGATGCCAAGAAGATGCTGGGCCGCACACCGGCCAACATCACCGCCATCCGCCCCATGAAAGAGGGTGTTATCGCCGATTTCACCGTGACCGAAAAGATGTTGCAATACTTCATCCATAAGGTGCATGAAAGCCGTGTCATCCGGCCCAGCCCGCGAGTGCTGGTCTGCGTGCCCTGCGGCTCGACACAGGTGGAGCGTCGCGCCATCAAAGAGTCGGCTGCCGGTGCGGGCGCCCGTGAGGTCTATCTGATCGAGGAACCCATGTCTGCCGCCATCGGCGCAGGTCTGCCTGTCGAAGAGGCCCGTGGCTCCATGGTGCTGGATATCGGCGGCGGCACCTCCGAAGTGGCGATCATCTCCCTCAACGGTATTGTCTATGCCAACTCGGTCAGGGTCGGTGGCGACCGGTTCGATGAGGCCATCGTCAACTACATTCGCCGCAACTACGGCACGCTGATCGGTGAGGCCACGGCTGAGCGGGTCAAACACGAGATCGGCTCTGCTTATCCCGGCAACGAGGTCAAGGAGATCGATGTTAAAGGCCGCAACCTGGCGGAGGGTATCCCACGCAGCTTTACCCTCAACAGCAACGAGATTCTCGAAGCCCTGCAGGAGCCCCTCTCAGGTATCGTCGGTGCGGTCAAGACAGCCTTGGAACAAACCCCCCCAGAGTTGGGCGCCGATGTGGCGGAACGAGGTATCGTCCTAACCGGCGGTGGTGCATTGCTGAAGGACATCGATCGGCTGTTGCAGGAAGAGACCGGTCTGCCGGTGATCGTGGCAGAGGATCCGCTGACCTGTGTAGCCCGGGGTGGCGGTCGCGCACTCGAACTCATCGATGAACGAGGTGGCGAATTCTTCATGGTTGACTAGGGCCTCTTTTGGCGGGGTGCCGTTCGATAGCAACGGCACCCTGACGATCGACTGAAACAGGAGTGATTCAGCCATTAAACTGATCTTCACACAGGGGCCCTCAATCACCACCCGGCTGGTGGTGGCCGGCCTGTTGTCCATCTCCCTGATGGTGCTTGATCACCGCTTCAATACTTTGGAGTCTCTGCGCTCCACTCTCTCTGTCGTGCTCTATCCGATCCAGTATCTGGCCAGCCTGCCCACGCTGTTGAGCGAATCTGCCAGTGAGGCCATTACCAGCCGTGATCAACTGGAGGAGGAACGGGAAAAACTACATGCCGACAATCTGCAGTTGTTAGCCAGGCTGCAGAAATTTGAAGCCCTGGAGGCTGAAAACATGCGCTTGCGCGCTTTGCTTGACTCCTCTTTCAAAGTCGGCGACCGGGTTCTGATTGCTGAACTGATGGCGGTCGAGCAGGACCCTTTCCGCCAGGTGGTACTGATCAACAAAGGCAAGACCTCCGGTCTGTTCGAAGGCCAACCGGTGTTGGATGCAAACGCGGTCGTCGGACAGGTCACCCATATCAACCCCATTACCGCCAGCGTGCTGCTGATCACCGATGCCACTCACGCCCTGCCGGTACAGGTCAATCGCAACGGCCTGCGTACCATTGCATTGGGTACCGGCCTGATCAATCAACTTGAGCTGCCACATCTGCCCAACAACGCCGATATCGAAGTGGGAGACCTGCTGGTGACATCCGGCTTGGGCGGGCGTTTTCCACCTGGCTATCCGGTAGCCCAAGTCGTTGCAGTAGAACGGGAACCGGGCAGGCCCTTCGCCTCTGTGGTCGCCGAGACCACTGCTCATCTCGACCGTGTGCGGGAAGTTCTGCTGGTCTGGACTCTGACGCCAGATCGGCCACAAGCCGTTCCCGCTGCCGAAGAGACAGCAGTGACGCATTCTGATGTGCAGCGTGCCCCGGAGGCTAACGAATGATCGCACACGCCTCCGGTCGCAACTACATCATCTATCTGACCCTGCTAATGGGTTACTTTCTAACCCTGATACCACTACCGGAGTGGGCACAGACCTTTCGCCCTCAGTGGGTCGCTCTGATCCTGATCTACTGGTGTATGGCGCTACCGGAGCGGGTTGGCGTCGGCCTGGGATTTATTGTCGGTCTGTTGCTCGATGTACTGACAGGTACACTATTGGGGCAGCATGCTTTAGGCCTGTCGGTCGTCGCTTTTGTGACCATCAAGCTCCATCTCCGGGTACGCGTTATGCCACTACGACAGCAAGTATTCACCATCTTCATCATACTCTTGGTGGAACGGTTGCTCGCCCTCTGGTCGACAGGGGCGGCCGGCTATCCGACCCCCTCTCTCTGGTACTGGGTGACACCGGTCATCGGCATGTTGCTATGGCCGTGGATCTATATCCTGCTCAGAGATACCAGACGCCGTTTCCACGTCAGTTGATGTCCTAACGTGCCACAGTCATCAATCAAAGATCATCTTTTCGAAAGCCAGCTCTTTCTGAGTCGCGCTATCGTATCCGGCATTCTGGTGATTTCGGTTTTGCTGCTGCTGGCAGGGCGCATGTTTTACCTGCAGGTGGCCAGTCACGACCACTTCACCACATTATCGAAAGACAACCGAGTCAAACTACAGCCCCTGCCACCGACACGCGGCCTCATCTATGACCGAAACGGCCTGATTCTGGCCCAGAACCTGCCAGCTTACAGCCTTGAAATCACACCAGAGAAGACCCCGGATATCGATGCCACCATCCAGGCATTGCGCCAGATCATCACAATCACGGATGAGCATATCCAACGTTTTCAGCAACTGCGCACTCAGCACCGCCGTTTTGACAGTATTCCCCTGCGCGTACGTCTGCAGGATGACGAAGTGGCGAGATTGTC
This sequence comes from Candidatus Thiodiazotropha sp. (ex Monitilora ramsayi), assembly GCA_025655575.1. Lineage (GTDB taxonomy): Bacteria > Pseudomonadota > Gammaproteobacteria > Chromatiales > Chromatiaceae > Thiodiazotropha. The sequence continues at coordinate 267,598 of JAHXIP010000002.1, forward strand.
AGTCAATCGGCACCGCTTTCCCGGGGTTGACGTCAAAGCGACCTTACTGCGTGACTACCCGCAGGCGATGCAGACCGCACATCTATTGGGTTATGTGGGCCGCATCAATGAGCGGGAACTCGATATCATCGATATCTCCAACTACAGCGGCACCAGCTACATAGGTAAAAACGGTGTCGAAAATAGCTACGAAAGTCTGCTGCATGGACAGGTCGGTTTGCAGCAGGTGGAAGTCAACGCCAAGGGACGCGTGCTGCGAGTCCTGGAAAACCGTTCACCTAAACCCGGCGACAATCTACATCTGTTCCTCGACATGGATCTCCAACGCATCGCGCTCGAGGCAATGGGTGAATTTAACGGAGCGGTTGCCGCCATTGAGATCAAGTCCGGTGGGGTGTTGGCGTTGGTCAGCAAGCCCGGATACAACCCCAATCTTTTTGTCGAGGGCATCAGTACCGAAGCTTATGCGGCGCTAAAAAACTCAATCGACAAGCCGCTCTTCAATCGGGCCATCCGCGGCCAATATCCACCTGGCTCAACCGTCAAACCTTTCATCGGGCTTGCCGGGCTTGAGTATGGCGTGGTCGGTTATCATCAGGAGACCTACTGTCCCGGTTACTATCAGTTACCCGGTAAAGAGCATAAATACCGTGACTGGAAGAAGTGGGGGCATGCGGAGGTGGACATGAAGAAGGCCATTGTCGAATCCTGCGATGTCTATTACTACGAACTGGCCCGCACGCTCGGTATCGACCGACTGCACGATTTTCTCCAGGGTTTTGGCTTCGGACAACCCACCCGGGTCGATCTGACCGGTGAGCTGAGCGGTCTCTTACCAAGCCGGGAGTGGAAACGTGAGCGACGGCGAGAGCCTTGGTATCCGGGAGAAACGCTCATTGTGGGTATCGGTCAGGGTTACTTTCTCTCCACCCCCCTGCAGCTTGCAGCAGCTACCGCCACGCTGGCCAACCAGGGGCACCATATCCGTCCCCGGGTCGTCTCCCTTATTGAGAAAGGGGATGGTTCGACTCAGGAGAGTCCTAAGATCATCGATGACCTCAAACAGTTAGATCCGATTCACTGGACCCAGGTTATCGATGCGATGACTCAGGTCGTCGAAGGGATGCATGGTACCGCCCGGTCAATCCACAGCGAGAACTATCGCATCGCGGGCAAGACAGGCACGGCCCAAGTCTTCAGCATCAAGCAGGACGAGGAGTATGATGAGGAGACTGTTGCCAAACGCAGGCGGGACCATGCCCTCTTCATTGCTTTCGCACCGGTAGAGGATCCACAGATCGCGGTTGCTGTGGTGGTGGAAAATGGTGGCCATGGTGGGGCTGTCGCTGCACCGATTGCACAAAAAATCATGGATCGCTTTCTGTTGAGGGATGACACATGAGAGAGATGCCCAGATCTGCCCTCTCCTTCCAGGAGTCCCAACCTGCCCGCCCCCTCGGCCTGCTTGCTTGGCTACATATCGACCTTCCTCTACTTACCGGATTGCTCCTGCTGGCCTTTTTGGGCCTGGCCGTACTTTATAGTGCCGGCGATCAGCAAATGGTGCTGTTGAACAAACAGATGATTCGCCTTGGCGTTGGCTTCACCGCCATGATCCTGATAGCACAATTTCACCCCCAACACTTGCGGCGTTGGTCGCCCTGGCTCTATTTAGTGGGTATTCTGATGCTGATGGCCGTTATCCTGTTCGGGGAACAGGGTAAGGGCGCCCAGCGCTGGCTCGATCTCGGTATCGTGCGGTTTCAGCCTTCAGAGATGTTTAAGCTCTCACTGCCCATGGTCATCGCCTGGTTTTTGGCAGACCATCGATTACCACCACAGTTATCTCGATTACTGGTTGCTGGGCTATTGACACTATTGCCGGTACTGCTGATTGCGAAACAACCTGATCTGGGCACAGCGCTGCTGGTAGGGGCTGCCGGCGCCATCGCGCTTTTTCTTGCCGGCATCTCATGGTATTTGATCGCAGCCGTCGGACTCAGCCTGGCCGCCTTGGGACCGGCCGCCTGGTATCTGATGCATGAATATCAGCGTCAGCGAGTGCTCACCTTCCTCAATCCTGAGAGTGATCCACTGGGTACCGGCTACCACATCATCCAGTCGAAGATTGCCATCGGCTCCGGCGGTGTTAGTGGAAAGGGGTGGCTCAACGGCACCCAGTCGCATTTGGAGTTTCTGCCCGAACGGCATACCGATTTCATCTTTGCCGTGATCTCTGAGGAGTTCGGACTGGTCGGTGTGCTGGCCCTGCTCTGCCTCTATCTCTTCATTATCCTGCGAGGCCTATATATCGCCAGCCAGGCACAGGATACCTTCAGCCGAATTCTTGCCGGTGCACTTTCTCTGGTCTTTTTTGTCTACCTTTTCGTTAATACCGGAATGGTCACAGGTCTGCTGCCCGTGGTCGGGGTACCACTGCCATTGATCAGCTATGGCGGCACATCGCTGGTGACCATTCTGATAAGCTTCGGTATCCTGATGTCGATCCACACACATAGAAAACTGCTGCCAACCTAAAAAAACGACTATGAGACAGCTATTAAAAATATTTGCCATTACCAGTTTGGTCTTCACCCATACAGCCTGCGCCCATACGCCTAAAATCACGGCTGAGTTCAAATCCTTCGCCGCTGAAATGGAAAAAAAGCATGACATTCCAGCCAGCGAAGTCGAACAATTGCTGAACGGCACGGTGTTCCGAGACGATATTATCGCTGCCATCACCCGCCCTGCGGAAGCAAAGCCCTGGCACCAATACCGACCCATTTTTCTAAAGCCTGATCGGATCAAGGGCGGGGTGAAATTCTGGCAAGAAAATGAACCGCTTCTGAACAGTGTGAGCAAAGCCTATGGCGTCCCACCGGAGATCATCGTCGCCATCATCGGTGTAGAGACACGCTACGGAAAGTTTACCGGTCGTTACCGAATCCTCGACTCCCTGACCACCCTCGCCTTCGGCTACCCTAAGCGGGCCGCCTTCTTTCGCAGCGAACTGGAGCAGTATCTATTGCTCAGCCGGGAAGAGTCAGTGGACATGCAGAGTGCCAAGGGCTCCTATGCTGGTGCCATGGGCAAACCACAGTTCATCTCAAGCAGTTACCGTCGCTATGCTGTGGATCACGACGGCGACGGTAAACGTGATCTTTTCAACAACAACGCGGATATTATCGCCAGCGTGGCCAACTATTTTAAGGTCCATGGCTGGAGAGCCGGAGAACCCATTACACTGCAAGCTAAAGCCTCGGAAACTTCCAGTCTGCAGCGTTACGTCGATGCAGGCATGAAGCCCAGCATTGCTGTGAAAGACCTGCTGGCCGGTGGTCTTCGCCCGTTAAACAACTCAACGGCACCCGATCCTGCCGCGCTCAGCAGCCTGATCAAATTGGATGCCGGGGGCCATGATGAGTATTGGCTAGGATTACATAATTTCTATGTCATCACTCGCTATAATCACAGCAACCTATACGCCATGGCCGCTTATCAGCTCAGCCGGGAGATCATGGCCGCGAAGCAGGCTGCCGAGGCTAAACAGTAGTGCAAACAGGATGATGGACTCGAGATACAGCAATTCTACTAAATGGTGGCTTGCGTTCCTGGCTTTGATTGTTCTCTTTCTTGGCGCTTGTAGCAGCACGCCAAAAATCACTCAGCGGGACGGTGTCAGCCGACATCTTCCACCACCAGAGGATATTGCAGGCATCCCGGATGCAACGCCAACCATTGAGCCCTTGAGTAACTACGGCAATCCTGAGAGCTATGTCGTCTTTGGAAAACGCTACCATACACTGAAAGATGGGCGGGGTTATAACGAGCGAGGCATCGCCTCCTGGTATGGCAGCAAATTCCACGGACGGCGTACCAGCAGTGGCGAGCCCTACGACATGTATGCCATGACAGCCGCTCACAAGAGTCTGCCTCTACCCAGCTACGCCAGGATCACAAACCTCAAAAACAACCGCAGTATCGTAGTAAAGGTCAACGACCGTGGCCCCTTCCATGACAACCGGTTGATTGATCTCTCCTATACCGCCGCCTGGAAACTCGGCATCATTGGCGAGGGTACGGGGTTAGTGGAAGTCAGCGTCATCGATCCGGCAGCCCCCAAACCACCAGTCACGCCTGCACCCATAGTCACCGAGCCGCCAACCCCCAGAGGGCTGCCCGAGCTATTCCTGCAGGTCGGCGCCTTCGGCAGTCCGAACAATGCTGACCGGCTCAAACAACGCATTGAGGAACAACTACAGGTCAGTGTACTCATAGAGAAGACCATGAGCAGTGCGGATACGGTCTTCCGGGTACAAGTCGGACCTATCGCCAGTGTGGAGCTAGCAGACCACCTGACCCAGCGACTCGACCGGATGGGCATTAATAATCCCCATGTTGTGATCCGTTAGACAGGCGCCTACATTGCCTTGATGCTACGTGGTTCAATAGAATACCCGCTGAACCCTTAGAGAACCCGATACCCATGACCTTTTCCCGCCCTTTCCATAAAATATTTCTGTTTCTCTTAGCCTGTCTGAGCTGGTTTCCACTACAGGCGGCAGTACCAACACCGGCACCGCCGGAGATCTCCGCTTCAGGGTATCTGCTGATCGACTTCCACAGTGGCAAGGTGCTGGCAGAAAAAGATGCCGCGCAGCGACTGGAGCCTGCCAGTCTGACCAAGATCATGACGGCGTACACCATCTTTCGGGAACTGAAACAGGGCAACATCAAACTGGAAGATACCGTCCTGATCAGTGAAAAGGCCTGGAGAACCCCCGGCTCCCGCATGTTCATCGAGGTCGGCAAGCGGATCAAGGCGATCGACCTGATCAAAGGCATGATCATCCAATCCGGCAATGACGCTTGCGTCGCGCTGGCGGAACACATCGCCGGCAGCGAGGCCACCTTTGCGGATTTGATGAACAGTCACGCTCAACGCCTGGGGATGCAGAACACACATTTCGTCAACAGCACCGGTCTACCCCACGAAGACCACTACACAACGCCTGCCGATATCGCGAAAGCGGCGATTGCCACCATCCGTGAGTTTCCTGAGTACTATGCCTGGTATAGCGAAAAATCTTTCCTCTTTAACGACATCAAGCAACACAACCGAAACAAGCTTCTGTGGCGTGACGAGACCGTCGATGGCATGAAAACAGGCCACACTGAAGCGGCCGGCTACTGCCTGGTCTCTTCTGCCCTGCGGGAGAATATGCGACTGGTCTCAGTGGTCATGGGTACCAAGAGCGAAGAGGCTCGTGCCAAGGCAAGCCAAAGCCTGCTCAACTACGGCTTTCGCTTCTATGAAACGCATCAGCTCTATGCGGCCGGTGATGTACTCAACCGCGCTCGCATCTGGAAAGGAGAGAAAGAGAAGCTTCCTCTGGGGCTGGCTAAGGATCTCAACATCACCATACCTCGGCACCAATACAAAAACCTGGATGCCCGGCTTGAAGTAGAGCCTAAAATCATGGCCCCCGTGAAACAGGGAGAGGTGCTGGGAAAAGTCGACGTGTCCTTAAATGGTGAACCTATTGCAACTGTCGATCTGATTGCGCTCAAACACATCGCCGACGGCAACCTATGGCAACAGGTCAAAGACAGCGCCCTACTCTGGCTGGAGTGATCCCATGAGCGAGGAAGAAGAGAGCCTGCTGCAATTCCCCTGCGACTTTCCCATTAAGGTGATGGGCAAGGCAGAACCCGGTTTTGACACCTTGATCGTTGAATTGGTGAGAAAACACGCACCCGACCTGCACGAAGGTTCGGTTACCAGCCGCTCCAGCAAGGGGGGTAAATGGGTCTCCGTTACCGTCACTCTGAGAGCCGAGAGTAAATCGCAGATCGATGCCATCTACCTAGACCTGACTGCTCACGAAAAAGTCGTGATGGCGCTCTGATTCAAGATTGAATTGTGCAGGATTGCACCTCTCACAACGCCCCAATGACAGCCGATCGCACACTACACGTCAAATACCTCGGCTTGCAGCCCTATGCCACCACTTGGTCAGCGATGCAGGCCTATACCGATCACCGCCACGAGAGTGGTGAAGATCAACTCTGGCTACTCGAACATCCACCGGTCTTCACCCAGGGGCAGGCCGGCAAATCCGAGCACCTGCTCGACCCCGGTGAAATACCCGTGATTCAAACCGACCGGGGCGGACAGGTTACGTATCATGGCCCAGGACAACTGGTGGCCTACCTTCTGCTCGATCTTCGGCGTGCCGGGTTGGGAATCCGGGCGCTTGTAACACTTTTGGAAGAAGCAGTTATCGCCTTGCTGGCAACTTACGGCATCGCTGCTGCCGCACGTAAAGATGCACCTGGCGTCTATGTGGATGAGGCAAAAATCGCATCCATCGGTTTACGCGTACGACGTGGTTGCAGCTTCCATGGCCTCAGTCTGAATGTGGACATGGACCTGGAGCCCTTCAGCAGAATCAACCCCTGCGGCTTTCCCGGCCTGACCGTGACACAGCTGGCACAAAATTGTAATCAAACCGATTTACCCAGGGTTGGAGAGGATTTGGCCAGACAATTGGCCGGTAGATTAGGCTACACTCTGTCCTTCACCCACACAGACTCAGCCAAAGAGCACTCATGAGCGGCCCAAACGATAACCTGCCCCCGTCACGCAATACCCCCGAGAGTCACCAGCGCGGGAAATCAAAACTTTCCCGCATCTCGGTCAAAGTGGAACCGAAGGAGACCATCCTTCGCAAACCCAAATGGATTCGCGCCAAGGCGCCTATGGGCAAGGATGTCAGCCGAATTCGACGCATTCTGCGTGAGAAGGGCCTGAGTTCAGTGTGCGAGGAGGCCGCCTGTCCCAATCTCGGCGAGTGCTTTCATCACGGCACGGCCACATTCATGATTATGGGTGATATCTGTACACGTCGCTGTCCCTTCTGCGATGTGGCCCATGGCAAACCCCTGCCCCTGGATACCGGGGAACCGGTTCAGCTGGCAGATGCCATCGCAGCCATGCAACTCAAATACGTGGTCATTACCTCGGTAGACAGGGATGACCTTCGCGACGGGGGCGCCGGTCACTTCTCGGCCTGTATCTCCGCAGTCAGGCTGCGCATGCCCCAAACCAAAATAGAAATCCTGGTCCCCGATTTCCGTGGGCGCATGAGTGTAGCCATCGGTGCACTCGACAACCACCCGCCAGATGTCTTCAATCACAATCTGGAAACCGTACCCAGGCTTTATAAACAAGCCCGACCCGGCGCAGACTATCAAGGTTCCCTCGATCTACTGCATGACTTTAAGGCATCCCAACCCCAGGTACCCACAAAGTCAGGATTGATGCTGGGACTTGGAGAGGGGAAAGCGGAAGTCTTACAAGTGCTACATGACCTCCGTGACCATGGCTGTGAGATGCTCACCCTGGGACAATATCTGCAACCGAGCCGCGACCACCTGCCGGTTGACAGATTTGTGACACCGGAAGAGTTCGATGAGTTAGGCCGGGAAGCGGAAGCCATGGGCTTCACCAGTGTCGCCAGCGGTCCCATGGTCCGCTCTTCCTATCACGCCGACCTGCAGGCCAATCCACTGCTCGGCCAGTAGCCGTGGATGTCACCATCACCCGCTTAATCGAATCATTGTTACTCCCACCTGGGGGATTGATTCTGCTGGCTCTTCTGGGACTGCTGCTGTGGCGCCTGAAAACCGGCAGGCGCATGTTGGGCTTTTCACTGATCATGCTCTGGCTACTGAGCCTACCGGCGATTTCCGATCTATTATTTCTCGGCCTGGAACGACACCCACCCATTACGACCGAACAGATAAATACCGAACAACCCCAGGCAATCGTCGTGCTGGGTGCGGGTCGAGACCTGGATGCACCGGAGTATACCGGCGACACGGTCAGCCAACGCATGCTCTCTCGTCTGCGTTACGCTGCCAGGCTTGCACGACAAACCGGCCTTCCAGTGATCCCGAGCGGCGGCAACCCTGGCGCCATCGGTACCCCGGAAGCAAAAATCGCCCGTGACATCCTGCAAGATGAATATGGTGTAGTGGTGGGTGAGATCGAGACCCGCAGCAATACCACCTGGGAAAACGCCCGCTATACCGCTCAGTTGATGAAACAACAGGGCATTGAGCGCATTATCCTGGTCACCGATGCCTGCCATATGAAGCGTGCGCTCTACGCCTTTGCAAGAAACGGCATCCATCCCTTGCCTGCACCGACCAATTTTCTATCGGTGGTCAGTGAGACCATCACCCCAATCGCCCGGTATCTACCCAGCGGCAATGCTATCAAAGAGACAACCTATGCCATCCACGAATATCTTGGATTGCTTTGGTATCTGCAGAAATAGATAGATGGGGTGCACCGTCTCACCACTTCACTGCTTAAGAAAACCGTTATTGTGAATCCTTCAAGTGCTCACCGTATCGCTCCATCAAATAGCACAAGCAGTCCTGACGAATGACATCGATATTCTTGGTCAGCATGGAGGGCATTACCGGACGACTCAGGCAGAGTTGCCCATCTTTCAGTGAAAAATAGTCACTGATCACCTCACGCCCCTCTTCATCTCTGACATCCAACAACTCATGCAAAACTGCATCGTTGATTCTCCCCAGGGGGGTTCCGGGTGGTAGTTCCTGAAAGTTCATACGATCCAAATCAGGTTCGAAAATAATATCCCCACGGCCTGGCACAAAGCCTATGTCGACATGCGACGACACCGTGACCCTGGCCACCGTGTGAAACAGATCGATATCCTGTGGTGAAACCGAATGTTGTGGATGCTCAGATAGATGCAGACAGGCATCCAGGTATTCCTCCGCATGCGCTACACCATGTGCTTGTCCCACCTTGCCGCACTCAAGTGTCACAGCGGGACACAACTTGGCGAAGGCCATCGACTGTACACCTGTCGGCCTTAAAAAATAGACCACGGTACGGCCAAACAACAATGCCAAATGTAGAAACTCGATGCCGAGTTGATTGACGCAAGCATAGTGGGGATTGAAGCCGGTATTGTTGTGTACATCGATACTCGCAAATGGCTTGCGTTGGCGCATGATCTCGACAACCTGGCTCATCATTTGGTGCTCTGGCGTATCCCTCTCTTCACTCCCCGGCCATACCCGGTTGTAGTCCGGTTGACCCGGCAGCCTTCGCAATCCCTGTTCAGCTGCCGCGATATTGCCGATAAACAGACTCATGGCCCTGGGCAAGGTTTTACCCTCCCCGTAGCTTGCCAACAGGCGTCGTACCGCTTCCCATCCGACTGTCTCATTGCCATGCATCAACACAGATACAAAGAGCGGATCGGGTCTTCGACCCGGCAGATGAATCAAACTGGGGCCGGAGAGGACTGTAGTCAGTTCATGCGCTGCTAACTGAACGATGCCCTGCGGCAGATAATCGAGTTGCTGTAACATCCGCTAACCTTTAACTTACTAACGCCACCTATAAAATACTGTCGGCTTAAATACTTTTATCAATCATAACGGCCACTCATGCACCGGCCTGCCTCGCTCCTGCTGCTCAAGATAGGCCTGCATCAACCCGTGAAAGTCAGGCCCATGAGACGCTACCCACGCGCGTTGCCAGGCTGCTCCTGTCATCTGATTTTCAACCCGACCTGTAATAATACCGAGCCAATATTCGATCTCATATGGATCGACACCCAGCTTGGCAAGTCCCCTTGCTGCAATAGGCAACAGATGTTCAATAATCAGTCGCTCCAACGCTACTTTTTCAATACCAAACCACGCCACTTCAGCCTGCAATCCCCGTCGGGCCGCTGCATAAAAATTACTGCGTGCACGATCGAAGCTCAGCTTCTCTGCTGGCTTTTCCTCATCTTCAAGCAGACCGCTCAAGAGTCCGAAAAAGAAGGCCGCATTGGCAATCGAATCACTGATACTCGGTCCCGCAGGTACAACACGATGCTCGATCCGTAACTGCGCCTTGCCCTGACCATCGAATCCGATCAGGGGACGATTCCAGCGCCAGATGGTCCCATTGTGCAGCCTAAGATGGGCCAACTTCTCCACTGGCTCATCCATTAACAGGGGGAGCAATACCGGATAGCGCAGGAAGTTGGCCGTGAAATTCTCCATTATCGATTCATAGACGTATCGGATGCCGAAACTGACTCGTTTGGTCAAGTCCGAGGCGCCGACAGAGATCGCCTGCTCGAACAAGGGAATTCTGGTCTCATCCCAAAGATCACGCCCAAACAGGTAGGGGGAATTGGCACTGACCCCCACCATCGGCGCTGAGACGATTTTCGACAGGTTATAGAGGTCCGCGGCCTGGGCGCCATTCACCTGTAGGTGGATCTGGAATGAGGTAGCCGCTGATTCCAGCATGACGTCATCATGGCTTAGGTGCAGCGACTCTCTGCCATCGATATCAAGCGTGACCGGTCTGCCGTTTCGCAGCCTGAACACCTGTTCATTGAGTGCCCGATAACGATTCAATGGAGACATGTTTGCCAGTGTCAGGGCGCTCAGTTTCAAGGTCGGCAAGACACCTATCATGCCCATTCTCAAATCCAATTGGGCGGCACGTTCGTTAACACGTTTCCATCGGGTTTTCAGCTCCTCAGCCATATGGCTGAAAACACTACCCTGCATCCGGTGTACCCGGCTGTTGAACTCCACATTAAAGGTAGCAAGTTCCGGCACCACCAGCGGATCATTGAAGTCTTCGAGCAAACGCTGATTGTGAGGCGCAGGATCAGCGACGTTATCCAACAAACAGGCCTCAAGCTCAAATCCACCCAGTGCGCTCGGGCTTGAGAAAACCTCTGTCTCAAACCATTCTGCGAGCAATCGGGTTTCCATCTCCAAGCGATGCCTGAATTCAGCGAAGTCCGCATCACCAAATCGGCTCGAGGGTATCTCCTGGCCCATCTGCTTTATATTCCTCCGAGTTGAATCTCCAGATGTTTCAGTCTTTCAGGGGTGCCTACGTCAACCCAATGGCCCGGGTAAAACTCACCCGTCACGAGACCTTCAGCCATAGCGGCTCTCAATAGTGGCGCCAAAGGAAATGCACCTGCATGACATCCTTTAAACAACCGTGGATGATAGATTCCGATGCCGCTGAAAGTCAGCTTCTCTCCATCAACATCTGAGACACTATCACCCTGAAGAACAAAATCCCCTTGTGGATGGTGTGCTGGATTGGCTACCAGCACCAGATGCGCAAGCTTGTCATGTGCCAGCTTAAGACGGGAAAAGTCCAAATCACACCAGATATCTCCATTCACAACGAGAAACGGTGACTCTCCTAATAAGGGTAGTGCACGAAAGATTCCCCCGCCCGTTTCCAGTGCCTTTTCTTCAGGCGAATAGCGAATATCTATACCCCAGTGGGAACCATCTGTCAGACATGCCTCAATCATCTCCCCAAGATGGGCATGATTAATAACAATCTGACTGAAACCAGCGCCGACAAGTCGCTCGATGTGATGCACGATAAGCGGTTTTCCCGCCACCGGAATAAGTGGTTTTGGCAACTCATCGGTCAGAGGGCGCATACGATCACCTCTGCCGGCAGCCAGTATCATTGCCTTCATAATAATTGTTTATTCACCCAGCACGTCAATAGCCCATACTCACTACTGAGCTGACAGTTCACCATACAACGGTGATCACGACCAGTGGATTGGCAAGATCTTTATTATGAAATGAATAACGGAATGCCATACAAGAGATTAAAACTATTATTTTATTAGATGTAAAAAAATCATTCCAAGAGCCTTGTGGCTATAGCTTTTCTGGATGACCCACGACTATCTTGCCCTGCATTAATAAAACTGTTGGCAAAACCAACAAGTAATTGGGTCGTAGCGACAGAAGTGATATTTTTTTACCCCCTTATCCTCGTGTATGTGAAATATTAATATTGCTTTCACAGGCACCTAACTTCGCACACCCGATTTCAATTTCACTCTGCACACAAAGAGAAAAGGGGCCATTCGGCCCCTTTATCAGAACTATCACTCAGCTAGAGGTATATCACCCCTTCATGGCATCGAAAAACTCATCGTTCGTTTTTGAAACTTTCAGTTTATCGAAGAGGAATTCCATGGCGGCAAGCTCATCCATCGGGTGGAGTATCTTGCGCAGTATCCACATTTTTTGCAGCTCATCAGGCTTCATCAATAACTCTTCCCGGCGGGTACCTGAACGATTGATGTTGATGGCTGGAAAAATCCGCTTCTCGGCGATGCGACGATCCAGATGCACTTCCATGTTGCCGGTACCCTTGAACTCTTCGTAAATCACATCATCCATGCGTGAACCGGTTTCCACCAGTGCAGTGGCGAGGATTGTCAAAGAACCACCCTCTTCTACATTTCTGGCGGCACCAAAGAACCGTTTGGGACGCTGTAGTGCATTGGCATCGACACCACCGGTCAGTACCTTACCTGAAGAGGGCACCACCGTATTGTAGGCACGCGCCAACCGGGTAATGGAGTCGAGCAGGATAACCACATCTTTTTTATGCTCGACCAGACGCTTGGCCTTTTCAATCACCATCTCAGCCACCTGCACATGGCGGGTTGCAGGCTCGTCAAACGTACTGGAGATAACTTCACCACGCACCGAGCGTGCCATTTCAGTCACCTCTTCCGGACGTTCGTCGATCAGCAACACGATGACATAACACTCAGGATGGTTGTGGGTGATCGATTGCGCGATATTCTGCAGCATCATCGTCTTACCCGCTTTCGGCGGTGAAACGATCAGGCCACGCTGCCCCTTGCCGATGGGTGCGCAAAGGTCAATGGTACGTGCCGTGATGTCTTCCGTACTGCCATTGCCGATCTCCAGATGAAAACGTTTATTGGCGAATAGCGGCGTAAAATTCTCGAACAGAATCTTGCTCTTGGCATTCTCAGGCTTGTCAAAGTTGATTTCGTCCACTTTGAGCAATGCGAAGTAGCGTTCACCATCTTTTGGCGGACGAATTTTACCGGAGATCGTATCGCCGGTACGCAGGCTGAAACGCCGAATCTGACTGGGTGAAACATAGATATCATCGGGACCGGCAAGATAAGAACTATCCGCCGAGCGGAGGAAACCGAAGCCATCCTGCAATATTTCCAGCACACCATCACCAAAGATGCTTTCACCTTTCTTGGCATGCGCTTTGAGGATAGCGAAGATCAGATCCTGCTTACGGGTCCGGGCCATGCCCTCGATCTTCATTTCTCGGGCGAGATCTGCCAGTTCGGCTACCGGCTTCTTCTTCAGTTCAGTCAGATTCATAGTGGTTTAAAGATTGTGTTTTTTCGGATTGTGATCAGGAATGGTTGCCGCCTTAGGCAAGCGTAATGGATTCGGTGATTTCAGTATTCAGGCTGGGCGCGGGACTATCGGAATCTGGTTTGGAGATGGAAATAGGTGGGTAGTGAAAACGCGTCCAGTCCTGAGTTGTCTATAGGTTGCTGTCGATAAAGGCGACGAGCTGCGATTTGGAGACGGCGCCCACTTTGGTTGCCTCGACCTCGCCATTTTTAAACAGCATCAGCGTGGGAATACCACGGATACCATAGCGGGGAGGCGTATTGGGATTATCGTCAATGTTCAGCTTGGCTATTTTCAGCCGGCCTGTGTATTCCGTAGCGATCTCATCCAGTACCGGAGCGATCATTTTACAAGGGCCACACCATTCCGCCCAGTAATCTATCAATACGGGCTCATTTGATTTAAGGACGTCAGATTCAAAGGAATCATCGGTTACATGAACAATATGCTCACTCATTGGATTGAGTATCTCCGACTTTTTGGGAGTTTACCGGGGCGTTTGCGGGTTGCATCTACGCACCTTGCCAAGAATCCAGAACGGCTCCATGAGACTTTATAAAACAGAATAAATGGGAGGGGCTTCTGGACGAGACAGGTTATTCAAGCCCAATTCACACTATTTTTCAAGGCTTCATTGTCATTTAAGGCAATATTTTTCTTATTTACCTAATTTTTCGACGTCAAATCCTGCAGCAATGGCTCAATCTGACAAAGATGCGCAATCGACATCATGCCCTCAGGAATTTCATTGATCACTACCTGAACCCCCTGCTGGGTTGCCCTTGCCTTCCATTCCAGCAACAGGGCAAGCCCTGCACTGTCTGCTCCGGTGACCTGCGACAAGTCTATCTCGATATCCTGAGATTGAAAGAAAAAATCCTCCGACTGCTTCAGTAACTGCTTGGCTGTGGCAAAGGTCATTTCGCCTTTCACATGGAAATGAAAGGCGCCATCACGCTCGATAATGGCAGTCGCCATGGGTTATTCCTGGCTCGCGGCGTTCTCTTCCGCTTTGCTGAAGAGAAACTGGCCGACAATCTCCTCCAGCACCAGTGCGGATTGAGTGATCATAACTTCGCTTCCCTGCTGGAAGTTCTCGAGACTGCCCCCAGGATCCAAACCAATATACTGCTCTCCCAGCAGCCCGGAAGTATAGATTTTGGCAATGGTATCTTCGGGAATCTGATTATATTCCGGTTCGATGAGCATGGTGACGACGGCTTCATAACTCTTTTGATCGTAACCGATATTCACCACACGACCGATTCTCACACCCGCCATGGAGACAGGTGACCTCACCTTCAGACCGCCGATATTATCGAAGCGTGCAGATACCTCGTAGCCTTCACTGGTAGTGATATTGGCCAGATTGCTCACCTGCATGGCGAGAAAGAACAGCGCCACCAGACCGGCAGCCATAAAGGCACCGACGGTAATTTCCAGCTGTCTTGTATTCATCTATCAGTCTCCAAACATCAGTGCGGTAAGTACAAAGTCGAGCACCAGCACCGCCAGTGCCGAGTGTACCACCGTGCGTGTGGTGGAACGGCTCACACCGGTGGAAGTGGGTAGTGTGTCATAACCCTGAAACAGGGCGATCCAGGTACAGATAACGCCAAAGACCAGGCTCTTGATGACGCCATTGATGACATCCCCGTTCCAGTCAATTTTGGCCTGCATCTGACTCCAGAAGGCACCCTCATCCACCCCCAGCAAGCCGACACCGACGAAATAACCACCGATCACACCCACGGCACTGAACAGGGCAGCTAGCAGCGGCATGGAAATAAACCCAGCAAAGAAGCGAGGCGTGAGTATTCTGCGTACCGGATCCACCGCCATCATCTCCAGGCCGGAGAGCTGTTCGGTTGCTTTCATCAGACCGATCTCCGCCGTTAGCGCCGATCCAGCGCGACCGGCAAATAGCAGCGCTGTCACCACAGGCCCCAGTTCGCGCACCAGCGAGGCAGCTACCATGACACCGAGGCTGTCCTCTGCGGCAAACTGAGACAGTACATAGTAGCCTTGCAGACTCAACACCATGCCGACAAACAATCCGGACACCACAATGATGGTAATGGTTCGCACACCAATACTATGTATCTGCGCAACCAGCAATCCCGGACGTGGCAGTAGACTGGTAATGCCGGCGAGTATCTGCAGAAAGAGCAGGTGCCCTCTGCCCAGACGCTCGAATGCATCCAGGCCCTTTCGACCAAAATTGGCTAATACGTCCAGCATCAACTGGCTCCCCGCATGCTCAACAGATCCTCATCCAGCGTAGGCGCATCATAATGGAAACCGACCGGCCCATCGGGTAGCCCACTCATGAACTGACGAACGGAGGCCGATGAAGAGTTGGCCAACTCACTGGGAGTCCCCTGCTCGATCACCTTGCCCCCATTGATGACGTAGACAAGATCGGAGATGGCGGAGGTCTCCTCCACGTCATGCGAAACGAGGATACTGGTCAACCCCACCGCATCGTTCAAACGCCTGACCAGTTGTGCCAACACACCCATGGAGATCGGATCCTGGCCGGTAAAGGGCTCATCGTACATCACCATCATCGGATCCAATGATATCGCTCTTGCCAGCGCCACGCGCCGTGCCATGCCACCCGACAGAGCAGAGGGCAGTAACTCTCTGGCGCCTCGCAAGCCCACGGCTTCAAGCTTCATCAACACCAATCGCCGAATCATCGATTCTGGCAGGTCTGTGTGCTCACGCAGCGGATAGGCCACATTGTCGTAGACAGTAAGATCCGTCAGCAGCGCACCGGTCTGAAACAACATGCCCATTCGCATACGCAGCTTGAAAAGCGCCTTGCGTGAAAGCTTATGCACATCGAGCCCATCAACTTCGATCGTGCCGTGACTGGGCCTAAGTTGGCCGCCAATGAGTTTCAACAACGTGGTCTTGCCCGTGCCACTGGGACCCATGATGGCAGTGACTTTGCCCCGGGGGATATCGATATCCATACCATCAAATATGACACGATCACCACGGGAAAAGTGGAGGTCACGAATTATGATCAGTGGCGGGTCTATGCTCACGGCAGTTTCAACACGAATGGCAGAAGAGTATGGTCTGAATTGGCCCCATTGTGTCGAGGGTCCCTTGAAGCGTCAAGCAGACACTCGCAATTTTATCGTAGAGCCTTTCCCTACATGGAACCGACTCCTAAAAAAAATCGCATTGAAGCAGCAAATTAACCACAGCTCCTGCAATATATCTTCAGGAGAATATCGCACAATATATCATTGTGTAGATCGATGGTTTAAGGGCCAAGCGAACCCCAACAGTCAAGCCTAACCAATTCACGGCTACATGGTGCCGATCTATCCAGCGTGACCTGTAAAAAAGAGGAGCTAAATTATCTGGACGATTTGCGTGAAGCGCTACTCCACGAAAGCGCACATACTACAAGTGGTGTCTTGACTTGAAGTAAGGCAAATTGGCGCATTAAGTATCTCTGCCATCTCTATGGCAAAGTGAAAATCGGTGATTATAATTAGGTAAGGACAAACAACCTACCCATCAATTGTACAGAAGAAGTTTAAGCCAACTTTCCTGCCAACGATTGAGTGAGGTCAAGCCCCGTCCAATGCTCAAGGAACCCAAATGTAGAATGAACCACAAATAATTCATTCAATATAAAGTTTTTCAGTCTAACCGGACATTCTCAATCAACATTTCACTTTCGAAGTGCCTCATTAATAATCCCTGACTCAACTTGTCAATCAGTGCGGAGCATATTCAATCAATCACCTGAATTGTAGTTATTACCTCACTTCCATTGGGTGATTTTACTCTGACAGTTAGCAGACCAGTACTCGGCGTGGTATCCGGTGAAAGAGTAATCACATAAGTTCGGGGAGGAAAGGCGTTTGTATCACCCACGACGAAAGAACCTGGAGACTGAAGAGTGCCGTTTTTTGTAGAGATGCCGATGGTGGTTCCCTCTGTCATGGTTTGTCCGTTTACATCTGTCACAGTTAAAATTGTTGAACCCAGGCCACCTCCAGTCAAATCTAAGATCGCGGGAAGGAAGGAAATGACAGGAGTTGATCCAGACATCACCAGCTCGAGATCATCCCTAACATGGATATTTGTCTCTGTGCTGCAAAGGGTAGTTGCAGACACAAGCTGGTCATAACATGCACTATTGGGATCAGTAGAGGTTGTGTCACAGCAAAGTGCACCATTATACAGACCATCCGCACCTGTGTAGGACGTATCCCGGTTGAAGTCCACGAACTCCTCACCTAGTTCATGAACACGGGTCCAATTGTCATCCCGAAAGGCCTCAGGCATATCATCACTACCAAACGGCACAAAGGTGTCTGCAGCATCCAAGGCGCCATTTCCATTTACATCATTAAATGTTTCTTCGCCTAGCATTGTTGCAAGAATTGTTACTCTTCCATCAGCAGGACGAGGATTCGAACTAGTCCAATTTACAGAGCAGCCCCCGCTCGTTGTCTGACACTGGGATCCTATCTGTCCGCCTTCCGTAGTAAAAGACACCGCTGTCCCGTCAGGAACCGGATTGTTGAAGTGGTCAGCCGCATAAACGTTGATGCTCACTGTCACACCATCGAAATTCCAAGCTTCCGGATTAAGATCTGACGCACTCAGGGACATGCTGTTCTGATCGGCCACGCCGGTCGAGATAATCAGGCCATCAGACTGTGTGTTAATGGTTGGATCGGAATTCAGGGTGGCAGTAACGCGAACTGTCGTGGGAACTGTACCTGAGTTGACATCGGCTCTGACAATACCATTTGCATCACTTGTATCAGAGGTACCTGATAGATGTACGCCACCTACATTTGTACTCAGAGCGAAATTCACTAGCTGACCAGAGACAGGATTGGCATTCTGATCCAATACCAGGAATGTGACTTCAGAGACCTCAACCAAGCCAAAACCGCTGATACCAATATTTGGCGGGATGGAAGAATTAAACTGCATCGAACCTATGACTGCTGACTGTATGGTAAGCGTACCAGTTGCCGTTCTTGTTGCCCCATTCACAGTGGCAGTAGCCGTTATCGTGTCACTTCCAGAGCAACCCTGCGCATCATATGTAGTAGTCACAACACCTGTAGTCGTTGTGACCGGGGTTGTAATTGATGCCAGACTCGAAGCCACGCAAGTTGATGTAAATGAAACTGATGCAGATTCCAGAAAAGGATTGCCATCTACATCAGCAAGGGTCGCAGTGACTGAAGTCGACCCACCCGCCGACAGGGAAGTAACTGCTATGTCCAATACACTTTGTGTGAAGGCAGCACCAGTTCCACTGCCGAGAAAGATTGGAGTGTCTGTCGGATCCGTTGGATCTGTCGGATCTGTCGGATCTGTACCAGTTGTGTTATCCCATGGCGTCTCTGCACTCCCACTGCCACAGGCTTGCAGCATCAGGGAAATGGCGATGATGGCGAGAAGACGAA
The DNA here is from genome assembly GCA_025655575.1 of Candidatus Thiodiazotropha sp. (ex Monitilora ramsayi). Lineage (GTDB taxonomy): Bacteria > Pseudomonadota > Gammaproteobacteria > Chromatiales > Chromatiaceae > Thiodiazotropha. Next base: position 286,368 of record JAHXIP010000002.1, read on the forward strand.
TTAGACCTGGCATGGTGAACTCCAAAATTCCTAAAGAAACAGTCCATTAAGAGCAATAACTTAGATCAGTTTCTCAATACTATACAATCACCTAGTTATTGCAAAGAATTATACGTGATGAGCCTGTATTTTCTTCATAATATGTCAAACTTCCATCACGTTTTCATTGCGGCAGCAAAAAACAGCCTCATCCTGTGACTGATGCCGCTTGAACCGATGTCGGCAGGTTATCAATAAATCTTTAATAATGGCTCGAAGAATCATGAACTCCATTCCAGATCGGGAATTGGGCATTCATGCCATATAAACAAATAAATATAACAAAAACAGTCAATTATAAACTAAGGACGATAATACTAAGACTGTACTTCAGCTGAAACCATGCCCAAGATTCTCAAATTCAAAAAACCCAAGGCCAGTGATAAACACAAAGGCAAAGGCCTCTGTCGCGAGGGATTTCACAAATGGGTGGTCGACAAGCAGTCGGTCTTTGACGTCAAACAGGGCAGATTAGTTACCCGCTATCGCTGTAGTCGTTGCGGCAAGACCCGAACAACCTCGACATAAGGCTCAGATTCGCAGGCGATCCACCACCTCGCCACCCACCAGATGCTTTTCAAAGATCTCGTCCATGTCCTCTTTGTCAACAAAGGTGTACCAGACCGCTTCGGGATAGACCACCAACACCGGCCCCTCCGAGCAGCGATCCAGGCAACCCGCCGTGTTGACACGCACCCCGCCCGGCCCGGAGAGACCCGCTGCTTTTACCCGCTGCTTCAGATAGTCACGCATCTCTTTGGCGCCATGCCGGGCGCAAAAGGGGCGCCCATCCTCCCGCTCGTTGATGCAGAAGAAAAGATGGTAGCGATAGTAGGACATAAAAAAACACTCTTCCTGCGATGATAGCCGGCCAGTTAACCGCTATTATAGGGCCTGATTCGGCAATACCATCCCATAGATCCTATCGTGACCCCCGAGCAACTCCTCAAAGAGGCTGACCGCTGTGTGAAATGCGGCCTCTGCCTGCCCCATTGCCCCACCTACCTGCTGCTGGAGAGTGAGGCTGACTCACCGCGTGGACGCATCAGTCTGATTCAGGCACTGGCAAGTGGTGAACTGCCTGCCGGCAAGTCGATGGAGACCCATCTGGCCCGCTGTCTAAGCTGCCGTGCCTGCGAGTCCGCCTGCCCTTCAGGCGTGAGGTATGGCGCATTAATCGATGGAGGCCGGACCTTAATCGCTGATCAACATCGTGGACGCCCAGTATGGCGCAGAATATTTGGCCTGCTCAGTGACCGGCAAAGACTGGAACGCTGGGGCAAGTTCCACACGCTGTTGCAGCGCTCGGGCCTGCTCAGGATTACCCGTCTGTTTCCCTCCATGAGATTGAGGCGATTGATATCTCTTGGTCAATTTTTACCCAAGCAGGTTGGCGTGCTCACCGAACTCCATGCTGCCAAAAGGCCCACAGGGCGATTGGTGCAGCTATTTACTGGTTGCGTCGGCAGCCAGACTGACCAGCAGCTTATTGAACAGAGTCTCTCTCTACTCTCTCATCTGGGTTATGCGGTCGAAATACCCGCTAACCAAGTCTGCTGTGGCGCGCTGCACAGGCACAACGGCTACCCGGAACAGGCAGACCGACTCTGCGAAACTAACAGGTTACAAGCCGAAAAAAGCCGTGCCGAGTGTCTCATCACCCTTGCCAGCGCCTGTCATCTCGAATTGAACGAGCACCTGAAATCTGATCTGCCGATCACGGGAATGACCGATTTCCTGCTTGATCTGCCTCAGGACGCACTGCCCAACCTACAACCGCTGACAAAAAAAGTCGTTGTTCACACGCCTTGTACAAGTCAAAACGACCGCAGCCAGGAACTTCTCCGACTTATCCCCGGCCTTGAGATCGAGGCACTCCCCGAGAATTCAATCTGTTGTGGTGCCGCAGGCAGCTATCTGCTCACGCAACCCGAGCTTTCAGCAACCTTGGGAGCAAAAAAACTTGTTGGCCTTAAGGCATCCAATGCCGAGATTCTGATCACGGGAAATACCGGCTGCGCCTTACAATTTCGCCAACTAATCGTGCAATCTGAGCTCAATGTCGATGTCATGCACCCGGTGGAGCTGTTTGCCAGACAGATGGAAAACTGCACGGGCAACGCTTGATCAGTATGCCGGCTGAGGCTAAGGTTCCGCTATGCAAGATAAAACCCATCATCCCGCCGATCGATTCATCATCGGTTTCGACCAAGCCCTACGCACGCTGTTCGGTCGCCCTCAGGTCACAGAGCGACCCGACCCGGCCGACATGCATCCGGAAGCCGATATGAGTGAGCAGGAGAGGGACATAACCGCCCGTCTCATGCGGATCAATCATACGGGGGAGGTCTGCGCCCAAGCGCTCTACCAGGGACAGGCCCTGACCGCCAAGCTACCTGAGGTCCGTGACAGCATGGAAAGGGCAGCTCAGGAGGAGAATGATCACCTCGACTGGTGCGAGTCCCGCCTCAAGGCCCTCGACAACAGAAAAAGTCTGTTGAACCCATTCTGGTATGCCGGATCGTTCATGATCGGTGCCGCAGCCGGCTTGGCGGGAGACAAGTGGAGCCTGGGATTTGTGGCAGAGACCGAGCACCAGGTGGAAGCCCATTTAGAAGACCATTTACGGAAGTTGCCCTCTCAGGACACCAAGAGCCGAGTGGTACTGGAACAGATGAAAGAAGATGAGATTCACCACGCCACGGTGGCGCTGGAAGCTGGGGGTGCGGAGTTGCCAAGTCCCATCAAACTGGCGATGAAGCTGACATCAAAGTTGATGACGAAATCTGTCTACTACCTCTGAACAATTATCCGGCGTTCGGGTCTACCTGGACCACTTCTGTATCCACCATGCGATCCCGGTCGGCCGTGCCGATCTGAATCGCCAGGGTCATGCCAAATCCAATAACCACCAGAACCAATAGAACCGCAAAAAAGTCGGGGGTTCTATGGGGATGTCTTGTATTCATAGCGCACCAAGTTAATCAATCAGTTAAGTTAAACTATTAATCCTGACCATCAACTTAACCTTGAACCTGTTCACGTTGCTGTATAGAAACCATCCAATTACTGCTTTGCATTCCCATCCGGCGCCGTTTCAGACGCTCCCAGCTCACTCAACAATGCCGAGACTGGCTCGTGACCACCACGGTTTGCCAATCCCAGGGCAGTATTACCGGACTGATCCGCCGCATTTACGTCAGCACCGCGCTGTACCAGCAGCCTGACGACTTCCAGGTGTCCAAATGCGGATGCCTCCATCAAAGGCGTACCGCCACGGGGACCGGCGAGGTTAACATCAGCCCCTGCAGCCAAAAGCGCCTTTACGGTGTAGGTATTGCCATTGAACGCAGCCAATTGAAGCAATGACCGTCCAGCCTGGTTCTTACTATCGACACTGACTCCCTGTGCAAGCAGGTCCTCGACCTGACGTACCTCTCCAAGTGTGACCGCCGCAATCAACAACCGGGTCGTTTGCGGGTCATCTGCTGCCCAACAACCACTTGATCCTACGATCAGGAGTAATATGAAAAAAAAACCTCTCATCTCATAACCTTACGTTTCACGTGCCGATGCTTTATCTGTCGGCTGAAGCCATTTATTCTTGAAAAAAGTGTCATATTCAGTAGACCCCATTCACATTTCGAGTCAGGTCATGCAACTTTTCAGGGATATATCAGCGCGTGTAAAGCCACTTTGGCACTCAACATGGGATTCTTACACGTTGCACAATATGCGCCCCCTAAGTACCCTTTAAGCAGCTATAAAAAACGACCGGAAACGAACTTTCGATGGAACAAGAATCTCCCAATCAAATTGATGTTCAGGTTGAGACGAACTACATGGAGTCACAGTCGCAACCGGAAGAGCAGCGCTTTGTCTTCTCCTATACCGTCACCATACGGAATGAGGGCGACATGCCTGCACGCCTGATGAATCGCCACTGGATCATTACCGATGCCAACGGCAAGGTTCAGGAGGTGCGTGGTGAGGGTGTGGTCGGTGAGCAGCCTCATCTTAAGCCCGGCGAGACTTTTCGCTATACCAGCGGCACCGTCCTCGATACCCCCGTGGGGAGCATGCAAGGCAGTTACGACATGGTCGACAACCTCGGGAAACATTTTGACGCTACGATACCTCCCTTCTCGCTGGCCAGACCCGGCAGTCTCCATTAACTTCATCGATACCGAATCGGAGTGACTATGCAGCAGGCCACGCGGTTCTCTGAACCCATAGGGTTAGCCGCAGGTATTTTGTTACTGCTCATACTCAGCGGTATCGACCCGGTTGCCGACCGCTATACCTGGTTCCTCGAAACCGCGCCGGTGATGATCGGCCTGGTACTGCTTACCATGACATGGAATCGGTTCCCACTGACCCTGCTGCTCTGCCGACTGTTGGCGTTTCACGCAGTTATTCTGATGATTGGCGGCTTCTACACCTATGCCGAGGTCCCCCTCTTCAACTGGTTGCAGGAGGTATTCGATCTCTCCCGTAACCATTACGATCGGGTGGGGCATTTTGTGCAGGGATTCGTCCCCGCCATACTGGCCCGCGAGATCCTGTTAAGACGTTCACCGCTACAGCCCGGTCGCTGGCTATTCTTTCTCTGCCTCTCTATCTGCCTTGCATTCAGTGCCTTCTATGAGTTGATCGAGTGGTGGGTAGCGTTACTCAGCGAACAGGCAGCCGATGCTTTTCTCGGTACGCAGGGGGACCCCTGGGATACACAGACTGACATGTTTCTTGCCCTGATCGGCGCAACCTGTGCGCTCTTGTTACTATCAACACCTCACGACAAACAACTCGAGCGGATGAAAAATATCTGATGGCGACGTACGCGATCGGTGATGTACAAGGATGCTATGACGACCTCATGGCATTGCTGGAGAAAATTGGTTTTGATTCTGATAATGACAAACTCTGGCTTGCCGGCGACCTGGTCAACCGAGGCCCCAAGTCACTTGAAGTACTGCGTTTCGTAAAGTCGTTAAAGGACCAGGCCGTCACCGTGCTGGGCAATCATGACCTGCATCTGCTTGCCCTTTCACAAGGCAACCGCAGCCACTACAAACACGGCACGCTTGATGAAATACTCAAGGCGCCTGACCGGGACGAGTTGATCCACTGGCTACGTCATCGCCCACTGATGCATCATAGTGAAAAGCGTGGTTACAGCATGATCCACGCTGGCCTGCCACCCCAGTGGGATCTCAAAACAGCCCTCGCCTGCGCAGGTGAACTGGAAAAGACCCTCAGGGGATCCGGCTTCCGTGAATTTTGCCAGAAGATGTACGGTAACCATCCCGACCAGTGGCAAAGCAGCTTGAAAGGTATCGAACGCTTACGCTTCATTACCAATGCCTTCACCCGCTTGAGATACTGCACAAAAGACGGCAGGTTGTCATTGCGTGACAAGGGTTCGCCAGGTTCTCAATCTAAAGGGGCACTGCCCTGGTTTGAGATAGCGAATCGCGCCACCCGCAACAACCGCATCCTTTTTGGCCACTGGTCAACCCTGGGCTATCATCATTCAAACAATGTCTGGTGCCTCGATAGCGGCTGCTTATGGGGCGGACAACTTACCGCCCTGCGCGTGCGCAAATCGCAACCACCGAAACCGATTCATCTCGCCTGTCCCGGGACGGTGAAACCGACGAAAAAATAGACCGCCAATTCGAAAGTCGTCCTGATTGAATAAAAAAGGAGCCTCCCATGCGCGCCCACGAGATTGATTATCAAATCATCGGCCATGATATGCAGCTTGTAGAGATCTATCTTGACCCGGGCGAGACGGTTATTGCCGAAGCAGGCTCCATGACCTACATGGACGAGCAAATAGGCTTCGAGACCAAAATGGGCGATGGCGCTGATCCCGACGAGGGGTTTTTCGGCAAACTGTTCAGTGCTGGCAAACGCATGCTCACCGGTGAATCTGTCTTTACTACCCATTTCACCCATAGCGGCACTGCCGATAAAGCCACAGTAGCCTTTTCCGCCCCTTACCCCGGCTCCGTCATGCCGCTCGATCTCAGCCAGCTAGGCGGACAGATCACCTGCCAGAAGGACGCCTTTCTCTGCGCCGCCCTGGGCACCCGACTCGACATTGCTTTCAATAAGCGGCTCGGCAGTGGATTATTCGGTGGCGAGGGTTTCATCCTGCAAAAACTCGAAGGTGACGGGCTTGCCTTCATTCAGGCGGGGGGAACTGTTGTTGAAAAGCAACTCAATGGAGAAACCCTGCGTATCGACACTGGCTGCCTGGTCGGCTTCACCGATGGCATCGAATACGATATCCGCATGGCGGGAGGACTTAAATCGATGATATTTGGTGGTGAAGGACTCTTTCTCGCCACCTTGAGCGGGACTGGGAAAGTCTGGATTCAAAGCCTGCCCTTCTCACGGATGGCCGACCGAATTCTGCAACATGCCCCGCAGGGCGGAGGCAAAGACCGGGGTGAGGATTAAGCTGCCTTCTTCTCCAATTCAAGAAAAGTATAGGCATAGGGATTTTTCTCATCTGCCGGGTGAGGCTCCCGACTCACTTCCCGCCAACTATCCCAGTCGATCTCAGGGAAACAGGCATCGCCTTCTGCGACCACATCCACCAGCGTCAAATAGAGACGATCGGCTCTCGGCAATGTTTCCTTATATATAGCCCCTCCACCGACAATCATGATCTCCGGCACTCCACCAGCGGCAGCCAGTGCATCAACCACCGTGTGGACCACAGTGCACGACTCGGCCTGGTAGCTGGTATCCCTTGTGATCACGATATGCCTGCGTCCGGGCAAGACTCCCGGCAGAGACTCCCAGGTCTTACGCCCCATAATGATGGGCTTACCCATAGTGATCGCCTTAAAATGACTCAGATCTGCCGGCAGACGCCAGGGTAACTGGTTTTCTCGGCCGATAATTCCGTTCTTCGCCATCGCTACGATGATCGATATCAGCGGTTTTTCATCATCCACTAAACTGCCACCGGCGCCTTGATATGGGGATGCGGATCGTAATCGACCAGTTCGAAATCCTCGAAACGAAATCCAAAAATATCCTTCACTGTTGGATTGATCCGCATGGTCGGCAAGTTACGCAGATCACGACTCAACTGCAATTCCGCCTGATCGATATGATTGCTGTAGAGATGGGCATCGCCGAAAGTATGCACGAATTCACCGGGCTGCAGACCGGTCACTTGTGCCATCATCATGGTCAATAGGGCGTAGGAGGCAATATTGAACGGCACACCAAGAAAGATATCGGCACTCCGCTGATAGAGCTGGCAAGAGAGACGTCCATCGGCCACATAGAACTGAAACAGGCAGTGGCAGGGAGGTAGTGCCATGTGCTCGATATCGGCAGGATTCCAGGCTGAGACGATGAGGCGACGTGAATCGGGGTTGGTACGGATTTGACTCACCAACTGGCTGATCTGGTCTATCTGGCCACCATCAGAGGTAGGCCAGGAACGCCACTGATGGCCATAAACCGGCCCCAGATCACCATTCTCATCTGCCCACTCATCCCAAATACTCACCCCGTTATCTTTCAGATAAGCGACGTTGGTATCGCCTTTGAGAAACCAGAGCAGTTCATGAATGATCGAGCGCAGGTGGAGTTTTTTTGTGGTCAACACGGGAAAACCGTCGGCGAGATCAAAACGCATCTGGTAACCGAAGACGCTGCGCGTGCCGGTTCCGGTACGATCCTCCTTCACCACACCCTGGTCACGCACGTGGCGCAACAGATCTAGATACTGCTTCATGAAGTTGTTTCCAATGGCGCTTTTGAGCGATAGGCCAGAAAAAGCAAAAGTATGCCGAACAATATCATAGGTGCACTCAGAAGTTGCCCCATAGTCACCCAGTCAAAGGCGAGATAGCCGATATGCGCATCCGGCATGCGCACCAGCTCGACCAGAAAACGAAAGACGCCGTAACAGAGCAGAAAAAGCCCGGAGACAGCCATACGGGGTGGACCTTTTGCGGAAAAGAACCACAGGATCAGAAACAGCAGCACCCCTTCCAGCAGAAATTCATAGAGCTGGCTGGGGTGAACCGGCAGGGAATAGATGGCATCCACTGGCATGCCCAGGCGACTACAGAGCATACCGGCATCTGCACAGGGCACACGCATGCCCCAGGGCAGATTGGTGGGTCCACCCCAGAGTTCCGCATTGATAAAGTTGCCCAAGCGGCCCGTTCCCAGCCCAATCGTCACCAAGGGTGCGATAAAATCGGTTGCATCGAAAAAAGTACGGCCGTGACGACGGGCAAATAACCACATGGCCACCAGCACGCCGATCAGCCCCCCATGGAAGGACATGCCCCCATCCCAAACCCTGAAAAGTGAGAGCGGGTCTGCCAGGAATCCGCTGAATCCATAGAACAATACAGACCCGACGCGCCCACCCAGCACCACGCCCAAGACAATGTAAAACACAATGTCATCAACCTGCTGCGGGGACCAGTGACAGCCCGGTTTTGCTGCCCGCACCCGGCCTAGCCACCAGCCACCCAGAAATCCGATCAGGTACGTCACGCCGTACCAGTGAATCTTGAGCGGTCCAATCGCCAACAGCACCGGATCAATGAACTCAGGGTAAGTAATCATGGTCGCGCATGGTATCACAAGGAATAAAGTTCACGAATCTGCCAAATATTCGTAAATTTACAGAATCCCGACGCCTATCTAATGGTACTATTCCGTGAAGCAGGTCACATTCCTCCCCCATAACGGAATTTATTTCGCAGACGACGTGACGGACTTCTGCAGGGTGTCAAGTTTTTGATTGCAGCGCCGCTATCTCGTACAGACGATGCAGCACACCTTAGCATCCAAACGGGAAGGACTATGAGCTACGTACACGCACAGAAATTTGAAACATACATACCGCGTAAAATGGATACTTTAGGATCTCGGTTAAGACGTAAAAGGCGAGAGCGCGGCTGGACCCAGGAAGAACTGGCTCTGCGCGCAGGAACCAACCAAGCCGTGATCCAGAAGATCGAAAACGGTAAGAGCCTGCGACCGAGAAAGATCGATGAGATCGCACAGGTACTGGATGTAAACCCTGCCTGGCTGATGTTCGGCGAAGAAGCCAGTACAGTTCTTGACGAAGAAGCAGAAGAAGTTGCCAAGGCCTGGCATCGCCTGCCAGAGCCCCTTCGAAGCCGCATCAAACGTAATATCTTCGAGCAGGTCCTGTTGCATTCGAATAAGAAGTAATTTTCTCCGGCGCCGGGATGCAGTGCGTCATCCCGGCAGCCTGCCTCTCTCTCCAATATCGAGTTCTTCCTGATTCACCCCATCAGAAGATATCTTTTTCTCGTTAATTCCAATAGCGGGATGACGGAGACAAAAAACCCGGCGCATCGGCCGGGTTTTTTGCTTATATTTCCAACCTGGAGTCAGAACCTGTATGAGGCTCCGAATGAGAATACCGGGTAGTATTTATAGTTTTTGATATCATCTTCGAATCGCTGCTCTTCAAGCGCGATATCGGCAGGATCGACCAGAGAAGCGCCAGCACCCGTTGGTACCAGACTCACGTTGCCCGAACCTTGAAACATGATACCGAGATCCACATTGAATCCCCAGCCCTTACCCGCTGCCAGGGCATTACCCCAACCGACACCCAAATAGGGGGCGGTAGAGTCGAAATCCAGTTTGGCATTGAGACCTATGCCCGGATAGGGGGTATCACCGATAGTGAGACTGTCTGATGTTGAGGAACCCGTCAGCTCGTTGCCGTTGCTCATCAAGCCGGCGGTAAAGCGGAAAGCCGATCCGAAGGGGTGCCAGTCGGCAAGTAAAGAAACGGACTGCAGCTCCAGGTCCAGGTCGTATTGGATATCGGAGATTGTCTCAGTGCGGTCGTAATCGAGTTTATTCAGACCCAGTCGGGCATTAAAGTGATCGGTCAGACCAAAGGTCCCTTCAACACCGAGCCCCAGACTGCCCAATTTGGCGGTCAGGGCAATATCCGTCGAGCCGGCGTTAGCCGTCGTCAGACCAAAACAGGCCAATCCTAAAAAAATCCCGAACCGCTTGTCCATGAAAATGCCTCTCAATTACCGGATCCATTCTGAGACCAGCTTAATATGAGATCTCTGCGGCAGCGTGGGAGGTTTCTTTAGTCATCCGACGAATCGGAGCGCCATTTTTCTTCTGCCTCGTCATCACTGATGCGGGCGTCCACCCAACGCTCACCACCCTCTGTCAGCTCTTTTTTCCAGAATGGGGCCTGCGTCTTTAGATAGTCTATAACAAATTCGCAGCCTAGGAAGGCTTCTTTTCGATGACTGCTTGCCACAACCACCACAACGATAGGGTCGGTAGGCCGCATTTCGCCCACCCGGTGCACCACTCGGCACCCCTGCAGGTCCCAGCGGCGTGACGCCTCCTCAACAATTTTGAGTAACGCCTTCTCCGTCATTCCCGGGTAGTGCTCGAGAAAAAGCCGGTCAACCTTGTCCCCCTCGTTCATATCGCGCATCAGTCCGATGAAACTCACCACGGCACCGATCATCGGGTTATCGGCACGCAGCTGATCGACCTCGCGATGGGGATCTAAGGGTTCACTCTGCACATGGACATAGTTCACTGGATCAACCACCCGTCACCGGTGGAAAGAATGCCACTTCATCTCCATCCTTCAGTGGTGTGCTCTGATCGGCCACTTCTTGATTGACCGCCGCCATGACCCGCTGATCCTCAGCAAAGAGTCGCGACCAGGCACCGCCTCTGCCTCGCAAATCGGTCAACAGATCCTCTACACTGTTCACACGACCCGCCTCCAGCTGCTCGGTATCTGCACCCAGCTCTTCTCTGAAGCGGGCAAAAAACCTTACCTCAATCATGTCATTAACTCACTGAAAGGGATGAATTCGATGGTGTCACCCTGACTGATGGCAGTCATCGCCGGCAAAACGGCCAAACCATTGGCCCAGGCAACCGAACTAAGCACACCGGAAGAGCGGTTGGCATAGAGCTTCACCACTGCACGACCCTGCTCATCCATCTCCATTTTCGCCCGGGCATATTCGCGCCGTTTGTCCGTACCGGCCTTTTCGAATGCTGCGATCGCCTTGAATGCCATCGGCATATAGCCCTCTTCCATACCCTGCAGTCGGAGAATGAAAGGTCTGGCGAATATGGTAAACGTGGTAAACAGAGAGACAGGATTCCCTGGTGCGCCAAAAAATGGCGTACCATCCACCTGGCCGAAGGCAATCGGTTTGCCCGGACGTATGGCGACTTTCCACAGATCCAAAGAGCCCAACTGCTCGACCGCCGGTTTGACATGATCCTCTTCACCCACAGAGACACCACCGGATGCCAAAATCAGATCGGCTGACTTCGCCCCACGCTTCAGCGCCTCGCATGTTGCCTCCAGGGTATCTTCCACCATACCCAGTTGGATCACTTCGCAACCCATCCGTTTCACAAGACCACCAAGCGTGAATTGATTGGAATTATAGATCTGCCCCGGGCCCAGCTCCCCACCCGGCATCACGAGCTCGTCACCACTGGAAAAAACAGCCACCCGCAAGGGTCGATAGACTGTCAGTGTCGGCACCCCCACAGAGGCGGCCAGCCCAAGATGGTGTGGCGAAAGCCGAGTACCTGCCTTAAGGATTTCCTCTCCCTGCAGAATATCCTCGCCCGCCCGACGGATATTGGCGCCGGGAACCGATGGCTGTGTCACTGAAACCTGATCACCCTCAACCGTACATACCTCCTGCATGACGACGGCATCAGCACCAGGCGGTACAGGGGCGCCGGTAAAGATACGAGCGGCCGTGCCTGACTGGAGTTCGCTACCGGCTGCACCGGCAGGAATTCGCTGGGCGACACGAAGACTCTCCAGCTTAACCAGATCGCGGGTATTGATGGCATAGCCGTCCATTGCGCTGTTATCCCAGGGCGGCACATCCACTTGGCTATGGACAGGAACAGCCAGCACCCGACCCAGTGCCTTTTCCAGCGGCAGGGTTTCAGTATCTGTAATCGGTTTGGCCTGTGCCAGGAGAAAACTCAGCGCCTCATCAAAAGGCTTGAGGCTCTGCTGGTGACTATCACACCCACAATCAGCCATATGGACTCCTATTTCTCGAGCAAGCGTGGAAACATTTGGGCAAAGTTGCAGGGGCGGGTGCGCATATCAAGTTGCGCCTTGAGTATATTGTCCCAACCGGTTCGACAGGCACCGGTCGACCCCGGCAGGCAGAAAATCAGCGTTCCGTTGGCCAGACCGGCAATGGCCCTTGACTGGATGGACGAGGTGCCAATCTCTTCGAGAGAGATGGTCCGGTAGAGTTCACCAAAGCCCTCAATATGTTTATCGAACAACGGTTGCAATGCCTCTGGGGTACTGTCCCGACCAGTAATGCCTGTACCACCCGTGGATATCACGACATGCACATCACTATCGGCAATCCAGCGGGAGACAACCGCACGCATCTGATAGACATCATCAGGTACGATGGCTTTCTCTACGACTCTGTGACCGGCCTCGGCAGCCCGCTCTTTCAATGTATTACCGGACTTGTCCGTCTCCTCGGTCCGACTATCGGAAACGGTCAGAACCGCCAAGTTAAGGGGAATGAAATCGCTCTCTGTAAAGTGTCCGGACATATGTATTCAGCCATCAGTGAGGTTAAAAACGGTAATCAAAGGCCTGTTCAAAACGGTGGGCAAAGGCCTCTTTTGAGACAAAATGGTTCTGTGTGCCAGCCTGCTCGATTTTGATTGCACCCATCAAGGCCGCAATACGGCCAGTCGTATCCCAATCCATTCCGCTCATCAGACCGAACAGAAGGCCCGCACGGTAGGCATCACCACAACCCGTGGGATCAATCAATGCCTTGGCTTGCGCCACGGGAATCTCATAACGCTTGTCCCGGGTAATGATTTCGGATCCCTCACCGCCACGGGTAACAATAACCGCCTCAACTCTTTCCGCCAGCTGCTTGAGACTCAAGCCGGTGCGCTCTGTCATCAACTTTGCTTCATAGTCATTGAAGGCAAGCCAGTTGGCCTGATCAGCAAACTTCAGCAGACTATCGCCATCAAACATAGGCATGCCTTGACCGGGGTCAAAAATGAATGGCACCCCCGAGTCGGCAAACTGCTCTGCATGGTCGATCATCCCCTGTCTGCCATCGGGTGAAACCATACCCAGACTACAACCATCTATTTTTGAGACATCGATGTCGTGAGCCTGGTTCATGGCCCCGGGATGAAAGGCCGTGATCTGATTATCGTCCTTGTCTGTGGTGATATAGGCCTGTGCCGTATAGCTGCCAGGGATAACACGTAAATGTTCGCGACTCACACCGCACTCATCCATCCACTTCGCATAGGGTGCAAAGTCCTCACCGATGGTACCCACAGGCTTGCCGTTTCCACCCAGCATATTGAGATTGTATGCAATATTCCCGGCACAACCACCGAACTCACGACGCATATCAGGCACCAGAAATGAGACATTCAGGATATGTACCTGCTCAGGAAGAATATGGTTCTTGAAGTGGTCATGAAAGACCATGATGGTATCGAAGGCGAAGGACCCGCATATCAGAGCCGACATATAAAAACCTCTTTGTCGTTGCTTCTATTCAGTTCAGAAATAGGTTGCCATTCAATACGAACGACATTTGAGAGTGGAGATAGGAACCTACTGATTTCTATTCAGGTTGGGCGTTGCGATCGTTCTTCCAGGCCAAGTCGAGCTCACGGGCGGCACGCACATCATCCAGACGCCGCACGGGCATGGTATGTGGCGCCTGCTTGACCAGGTCGGGCTGGGTCTCAGCCTCCTGCTTGATGGTCCGCATGATCTCGACAAAGCCGTCGAGATCCTCTTTGGCTTCCGTCTCAGTGGGCTCCACCAGCAGGCACTCCGGCACCAGCAAGGGAAAGTAGGTAGTCGGTGCATGTACCCCGTAGTCCAGCATCCGCTTGGCAAAGTCCATGGTATTGACACCGAGTTCCTTGGCCTGTTTTTTCAGCGTCAGAATGAACTCATGGCTGGCGCGACGTTCAGGATAGGCGGCATCGAAACCGACTTCCATCAGGCGTTTCAGCAGGTAGTTGGCATTCAGTGAGGAGAATTCCGCGACACGATGCATACCATCTCGACCCAGCAGTCTGGCATAGACATAGGCCCGTAGCAGGACACCGGCGTTACCGGCAAAGGCAGACAAACGACCGATGCTATCCGGTCGCTCTTTCTCGGTCAGCCAAACATAGTCCGTACCATCATAATCGACCATCGGCACCGGCAGATAAGGCGCCAGTCGCTGGCTCACACCCACAGGTCCGGCACCCGGCCCACCACCACCATGGGGAGTGGAGAAGGTCTTGTGCAAATTCATATGAATGACATCAAATCCCATGTCGCCGGGTCTTACCTTTCCGAGGATGGCATTCAGATTAGCCCCGTCGTAGTAGAGTAAGCCGCCGGCTTCGTGGACGAGACCGGCGATCTCTTTGATGCGTCGCTCGAACACCCCAACAGTAGAAGGATTTGTCAACATGATGCCGGCAGTTTGTGGTCCCAGCGCCTGCTTCAGTGCATCCAGGTCGATATCTCCATCCCGGCCGGTGGGAATCTCACGAGCCTTGTAACCACACATGACGGCAGAGGCCGGGTTGGTGCCATGTGCCGCATCGGGCACCAGGATCTCACTTCGAGCGGTATCGCCTCGCGCATCGTGATAAGCGCGAATCATCGCCACACCGGCAAATTCACCCTGGGCACCGGCGGCCGGCGAGAGAGAAACATCGTGCATACCGGTGACATGCTTGAGGATCTCCTGCAGATCGTACATGCAGGCCATGAACCCCTGGCTGTGTGTATCAGGCGCCAGCGGATGGCGGGAGAGAAAACCCGGCAGGCTGGCCAATGAGTTGCAGGCCCGCGGATTGTACTTCATGGTACAGGAGCCCAATGGGTAAAAGTGGGTATCGATGGAGAAATTCTTCTGCGACAGGCGAGTATAGTGGCGCACAGCCTGCATCTCAGAAACCTCAGGCAATCCTGCGGGACGCTTTCTTAACAGTGCATCGGGAATATCAGACAGCTCCGCCATCTCCGGATTTGTCTGGGCTGTAGCCCGGCGGCCAGTTCGTGAATGCTCGTAGATCATCTCTATCCCGTATCGACCGCTGAAATTCCGGTCTTGTGTTTCATTTCGTTATGATGCTTGGCGGAAAATATGCACCCGTCTCACCAATCCGGTTTAAGCTGGCAGGGTGTCTGCACCTGTGCAGCAATGACCCGCTCGAGCTTACTCCGGTATTGCTCTAAATCCTCTTCGCCACGCATTTCGGTAGCACATACCAAAATGGCATTTTCAAGCTCCGGATAGTCATCGCTCAAATCGAACCCGCCCAATACATTGTGTGCAGCTAAGGCTTTTAGGGCATCTTTCGCAGCTAATGGCAGCTTCAGTACCCGCTCGTGAAAAAACGGCCCATCGAAGACAGATTCCACCTGGGGAAGGCTGCAGAGTGCCTGTGACAGCTTTTCGGTATTCCCATGACAGGCTGCTGCCATATGCTGCAAACCTTCACCGCCCATGATTGCCATGTGAATAGTCGCCGCAGTCACCATCAATCCCTGGTTGGTGCAGATATTCGAGGTCGCCTTGGAGCGGCGGATATGCTGTTCGCGCGCCTGTAGGGTCAGCGCATAGCCGGGCTTGCCGTCCAGGTCCACCGTCTTACCGATAATGCGTCCCGGCATCTGGCGCACCAGCTTTTGCCGACAGCAGAGAAAACCGAAATAGGGCCCGCCGGAAGCCAATGGAGCACCCATCGGTTGACCTTCACCACAGCAGATATCGGCGCCATTTTCTCCCCATTCACCCGCTGGCTTTAGGATGGACATGGCAAGCGGGTTCACCACCGCGATCGCCAGCATGTCGTTTGTATGCGCCCACTCGGTCAGCTCATCCACATTTTCCAGCACCCCGAAAAAGTTGGGTTGAGGAATAACCAACGCGGCGAAGTCCTCACCGGTGTACTGTTCAAGCACTGACGTATCGATCTGACCTGTCTTGCTGTCATAGCCGACCTCGACCAGTTCTATCCCCTGATTGCGTACGATACTGTGTGTCACTCTGCGATAAAGGGGATGCAAGGTGCGAGGCACCAGGATACGACCCGACTTCGACTTGCGATTGGCGCGTACCGCCATCAGCACCGCTTCCGCCAGTGCCGAGGCACCGTCATAGAGCGAGGCGTTCGAGACATCCATACCGGTCAAGGCCGTCATCATCGACTGGTACTCATAAAGCAGCTGCAAAGTACCCTGGCTTGCCTCGGCCTGATACGGGGTATAGGCCGTATAAAACTCACCACGGGTCGTCAACTGCCAAACGGCTGCCGGGATGTGGTGATCGTATGCACCAGCACCGAGAAAACAGAGTGGCTGCCCATCTTCTCGGGCACGCGTTTGCATTAACCGGGAGACTTCCATCTCAGGCATGCCTGCCGGAACGGCCTTCAACTCGTCACAACGTAGTTCATCAGGAATCTCGTCGAACAGTGTATCGATGCTATCGACACCGATAACTGCGAGCATCTCCTGAATATCATCTTCAGTATGGGGAATGAATGGCATGACCGTCTCTTTGTTTAGTGGTCTTCCTCGGCAACCAGCGCATCGTAAGCGTCAGCATCCAGCAGGCTGTCTAATTCACCGGCATCATCGAGTTTGACTTTGAACATCCAGCCGTTGCCGAATGCATCTTCATTGATCGTTTCGGGGGCATCATCAAGTGACTCATTAACTTCGATGACTTCGCCAGTGACCGGACTGTAGACGTCAGAGGCAGCTTTCACTGACTCGACCACCGCACAATCACCACCCGCCTCTACATTTGTGCCAACTTCCGGCAGGTCGACGAAAACCAGGTCGCCCAATAACTCTTGGGCATGTTCAGAAATACCGATGGTGGCGGTACCATCACCTTCATCTCTGAGCCATTCGTGGGACTTGGCATAACGGAGTTCCTTAGGTGTGTCACTCATGATCTTGATCCTGTCTGTCAATAGGTTGGTTGATGGACGTCGTATTCAGGCCCGTCATTATATCTCTTCACGATGGCAATAAGTGCTAACTCAGCTGAGACTTGCCATGGCGCACGAAAGGCGGTTTCACTACCTGGGCAGAGACACGCTTGCCGCGAATCTCAACCTCGCATGTCTCACCGATTCCGGGTTTGACCCGTGCGAATGCAATGGAACGTTCCAGTGTCGGCGCAAAACCACCTGAGGTAATCTCGCCGACCGGCTCATCACCGTCAAATAATTTCAAATGGTTACGCAGCACCCCCCGACCGGTCAAGACCAGACCGATGAATCGTTGCTTTTCCGGGTCTTTACGCTGAGCCTGCAGTACGCTTCGCCCTATGAAGTCCCTGTCTTCAGGCTCCCAGGCGATTGTCCACCCAAGTCCGGACTCCAGTGGGGACGTCTCTTCGTCCATGTCGGCACCATAGAGATTCATACCGGCCTCCAGGCGCAGGGTATCCCGTGCACCAAGCCCACAGGGGGCGACCCCCGCATCAGTCAGGCTTTTCCAAAACGACTCTGCCTGATCCCCCGGCAGCATGATCTCAAAACCATCCTCACCGGTATAGCCGGTTCGGGCAAGAAACCAATCGCCATCCATTACTGCATTGAAAGGTTTGAGTTCCGCACCCGCTTTTTGCAACGTCTCGGACATCCGGGACAAGGCCTTAGTTCGCGCATTGGGACCCTGTACAGCGATCATCGCCAGGTCACGCCGGGGTGTGATCGTCAGGTCATAACCTGTTGTCTGCTTCTCCAGCCAGGCCAGGTCTTTCTCGGTGGTACCCGCATTGACCACCATGCGAAACCAGTCATCGTTTAAATAGTAAACGATCAGATCATCCACCACGCCCCCCTGCTCGTTGAGCATGCAGGAGTAGAGCGCCTTGCCCGTGGTCTTCAACTTGTCCACATCATTGGCGAGCAGATGGCGCAGATAGGGCTTCGCCTGAGGCCCCTTGAGATCCACTACCGTCATATGAGAGACATCGAACATACCGGCATCCCGGCGAACCTGGTGATGTTCCTCCAGTTGGGAACCGTAATGAAGGGGCATATCCCAGCCGCCAAAGGGTACCATTTTGCCCCCCATGGACTTGTGGGTCTCGTATAGAACGGTCTGTTTTTCCATCGCTGGCTCCGGGCTCAAAACGCAAAAAGGCGGCGCAAGGGGAATTCCCCTGCGCCGCCCCTCTGTCCAAAACCTGAGAGTTTGGCGCTGTGCAAATAGCGCCTGCCCCGTCGGTGGGTGTGGTTACACCGCTCTCCAGAGTCGACCTAAGTCCAAAAGCATGAACTTACCCCCACGGTCCTTTTGCCTGAGCGATTCCGGGCGGAATTGCGCCTTCGGCGTCGGTACTGAACCGATCTCTCCCACGAGGGCTGGGTCGAGCCGAGACTATACCCTGCCCTCCCAAGATTGCCAATGCAGAAAAACCTTACTTTCTCTGATTATCTCTGGTCATCGACAACTACGACCGCATCTGCCGTCAGGCTGTCTGTCCCACACTGCCCGCTGACACCGATCTCCTGTCCCGCCTCCAGAACACCGCCAGGTGAAACATCGACCGTGGTGTTTGTGATCGTGACACTAGTGACAGTTGCGTCCGGACTCAGCAGCACAGTTAAATCACCTGCTACACCACAAGGCGTGGTTCCCGCCTCGGGTATCAGTGTAAAGCCGCCTGTGACCAAACCACCAATCGTTCCTGCAGCGGCTACCCTGCCATCCATGTCGGTATCGACGATGACAACTGCAGCTTTGAGGGGATCGGATGGGGATAACTGCACACCATCCACTTTAAGCGCTCGCGGCACCAGAATGGCGGCATAGTCGAGAATCTCCCCATCCTTGGAAAGAATACGCGTACCGTTGTAGCCGGTAGGATTCTGCAGATCCACAGTGGCAATATCCGGCGTGTGCATGGTAAAGCCGTTTATGTCAGCATCGGTGGCGGCTGTACCATAGGCCTGACTGAACACACCCATCTCAACAGCCAACCCATCCAGTGCAAGTCGTGGACGGTGATCGGTGACCACTCCACCTTGGTCGTCAATCAGAAGAGTTCCATCAGGCAACACCAAGGCGGTATCAAGACAATCCACATCATCCGTATACGGTTGGGAGGCCGCATCAAAAGCCGTATCCCAAATCCGGCAGAGATCGCTACCCGGCAGCGACGACGTCGGGATGTCCGGTATCTCATCATTGATCACCAGGGTACGCACCAAACCAACCACCGCTGCAGACTGACCCAGGTTGCCTTCCAATAGCAGATCAAATAACGGGGCCGCATCACCACCGAGCGTTACGTTGTCAAAGAAGGCCGAATCCGCTCCCAAACTGACTGTTACACAATCCCGGCCGTTCGCTTGATGCGATGGAAGCGCACCACACAGCAACAGGCTTTGATCTGTAGCGTTGATGTCTTCAATCACACCCTCTACCCGTACCAGCTTGCCGCTGAAACTCTTATTGATCACATCGACGAAGACCACCGGGCGAAAATTATAGGTGGTCTTGCTACCTGTCTGCACGATATGAATAGAGTTTCCGGCATCCATGTCGAGCTGAAGCGTGACAGATGCACCGGGCGCCACCGTAAAGCAGTTCCTCGCCAGCAGGTCGAGCTTTCCGTTACCAGGCAACTTGGGGAAATAGCTGGAACCATCTGCTGCCAGTACCAGCTCCAGTCCGTCAGGATTGGTCAGCGTGAGCCTGACCTTGCAATAAGTACCAACCGGTACATCATCACGGAAAGTGAAGGGCACGGATTCATTACGCAATCGCAGTAAATCCACTGTCTCTGCAGGCCCGTCAAACAAAGCTGCTTTACCACCATCACCGCCAATCAACTCCACGCGTTCGATGGTTGCATTGATCGCAGAGAAAAGAGCGGGATCGGCTGGCGCATCGGTCAACATGATGCCAACAGAACCCGTCTTACCCGAGGTGGCCGTTGAAGAGGAAGAACCGCCACCACCGCAGGCGGTCAACAGGGTGAAGAGAAACAGCATCAAGGGCAGTGCGGCCCAAGTCAGGGGGCGTTTCAACATAGCGAACTCTCCTCAGGGTATTTTTATCTGTATAGCATCCCAATATATGCCACGTCAGGCAGCCGGAGGAACGCCATATCTGTGAAAGATTGCAATACCCATCACGAAAGGATTAAAAAAAATCACTGGCCAGATAGCCTGTGATCAGGCTAACCACAGGCTAAACGCATGCTTTTAGACGGGACACCTAACTCAGGCAGCGCCCCAATCTGATGAATTTAATTCCCTACGGGGTGATGTCGGGCCAGGTCCGGTAGCTCACCACTCAGACCCATGGCTCGACGCACCATCAGATGCTTCAGTGGCCCCGACCGATCCGCCAATGTGAGCCCCAGGTTTCTAACCATTTGGAGTGGTGGAATCTCATTACTGAAGGTTCGCTTGAAGGCATCCATGGCTGCCAGCATGCCCATGTTGGCACCCTTGCGTGTCCGTTCATAACGGCGCAGGGTGGCAAAGGCACCGATGGATCGACCTATCGACTTGGCACTAATCAGGGTTTCCGCCAGGGTGGCCGCATCAAGAAAGCCCAGGTTGACGCCCTGTCCTGCCAGAGGGTGTATGGCGTGGGCCGCATCGCCGATCAGTGCGAGTCCCGGGCGAATGTAGGTCTCCGCATGTCCCAGGCGTAAAGGAAAGACGCCCCTGGGACCTACAGCATTGATCTCACCCAGCATATGGTCACTCGCCAATGTCAGCGCATGACAGAAAGCCTTATCGTCCATCGCCATCAACGCCTCTGCCTCTTGCGGGGAGGTAGACCAGACAATGGAACAACGTCCGTCGTCGATAGGGAGAAAAGCCAGCGGACCGGTCTTCATAAACCTTTGTCGAGCCGTATAACCGTGATGTTGTTGCGGTGTGATGGTTGCGACAATGGCATGCTGATCGTAATCCCATCCTTTGGTACCGATACCGGCCATCTCCCGGATCTGTGAATCTCTGCCATCTGCGGCGACAATCAATTGCGCCTGTAGATGCGTGCCGTCATCCAATATCACTCCGGGTTTGTCATCCAATAACAACTGGGTAACCCTGGCTGGACAACGTAAAGTCACTCCCTGCAGAGACTCCAATCGTTGCCACAAGGTCAGTTGAGTCACGCGGTTTTCGACAATATGCCCCAGATTCACCTCGCCGAGTTCCGCTGCACTGAAGTGGATGCGCCCGCTACCGCCAGCATCCCAGACCTCCATGTCTGTGTATGGGCTGATTCGCAGTGCTTGCATCTGCTCCCACACACCAAGATTTTCCAGCACGCATTGAGAGGCGCGCGTCAAGGCAGAGACCCGTAGATCGACTTCATCTTTTGGCCAGCTTTGTTGTGGCTCTCTCATCTCGAGCACACAAACGTTAAAGCCCGCCTCAGCCGTAGCGCAGGCCAGCGCACTACCCACCATGCCGCCTCCGACGACGATGATATCGAAGTATTCGAGTGTGGTTTCCCGATCAGTCAAGTGAGACGCCTCGTGCAAGTCGTGGCAGGCGTCCATTGACACCCATAAACTGTTTCGCCACCAAATGTTTCAAACTTGGCACACTGTCCAAACCAAGCAGACCGATGTTACGCGCTATTCTGAGCGGACCCAGGGGGTTGGCGAACAACCTGGCCAGACTGTCGGTAATCAGGGCAACAGCCTGTTGATCCCGCTGTCGCCATTTTGCATAACGCTCAAGTAACGAACTGTCACCCGGATCTTGCTTCGAGACCGCCGCATCACTCAACAGATCTGCCAACACCGCCACATCACGCAGCCCCAAATTGAAGCCCTGTCCGGTGACAGGATGTATGGTATGTGCAGCATTACCAATCAGCGCTACCCTATTGCTAATTTGATCTGTAGCCTGTCTGAGTCGTAGCGGATAGGAGACACGTTTTCCAATACTCTCCATCCGCCCCAGGCGATAACCAAACCTGTTTTGCAGATGATCAAGAAACGCCTGATCAGAGAGAGACATCAGGCCATCGACCTGGTCATCCCTGGCTGTCCAAACCATCGAGACTCTGCCTTCGGTCATTGGCAGCATCGCCAGGGGACCGCTGTCGGTAAAACGTTCGTAGGCCATACCTTCATGTGGTTTTGCTGTTGTCAGATTGGCGATGATGGCGGTCTGACCATAAGCCTGCTCCTTCAGCGGGATGGACAACATGGTTCTGACTTGTGAATCGCCCCCATCTGCTGCCACCAGCAGCTTCGAGTTGATTTCCTGAATACCGCCATCCACTGCTAACGAGACATCCACTCTGTCGCCATTCACCGTAAAGTGCTGCAACTTTGCAGGACAGATAAACTCGACATCAGGAAGATCGGCCAGATTCTTTTGCAGTACTTCACCCATGGCACGTGCAGTGGCGACATAACCCAAGGCTTCGACACCCTCTTCATGACGATCGAGATGGGTAAAGCCGAAATGTCCACGATCTGAGATATGGATACGATGGATGGGCTCGGCAGATTTTTCCATTTCACTCCACACGCCGATTGCCTGCAGGATCTTACGGCTCCCCCAGGAGAGCGCGATCACCCGATCGTCGAAACTAGGCTGTACATTGGATGCAAGAGAGAAGGCCTCCACAATCCCAATGCGAAGTCCCTGGCCGCTTACCGCACGAGCAAGACTCGCACCGACCATGCCGCCACCGATGATCAGCAGATCGAATTCAGCCGACATGGGTTACCGCCATAACTGCTTCAATCTCATCAACCGTTTTCGGGGCATCTTTAGAGAGCACCTCGTTTCCCGCTTTGGTCACCAGCACATCGTCTTCGATACGAATACCGATATTCCACCATTTCTTTGCCACCCCCTTAGTGCCCGCCGGCACATAGAGCCCGGGCTCGATAGTCAACACCATGCCGGGTTCAAGTAGACGCCATGCGCCATCGACCTTGTAATCACCCACGTCATGCACATCCATGCCTATCCAATGTCCCGTACGATGCGGAAAGAAGGTTTTGTACTTCTCATCTTTGATCAATTTCGAGAGGGTGCCCTTTAGAAGGCCCAGCTTGATCAAACCACGGGTAACGGTACGAACCGCCGCATCATGGGGATCATTCCAATGGTTACCTGGCTTCACTTTTGCGATGGCTGCCAGTTGCGCCGCCAACACCAGCTCGTAGAGTTGCCGTTGTGGCTCGGTGAAACTGCCGTTGACCGGGTAGGTCCGGGTAATGTCGGAAGCATAGTATTCATACTCACAACCGGCATCGATGAGCAGCATCTGTTTATCTTGTATCTGATCCTGATTATCGATGTAGTGAAGCGTACAGGCATTAGGTCCAGCACCGACAATAGGGGGATAGGCTTGTGATTTACCGCCTTGATGCGCACACTCGCGCACAAATAGCGCTTCCAGTTGGTACTCCCAGACACCGGGCTTACAGGCCTGCATGACGCGCTTGTGGGCGGATGAAGAGACCCGGGCGGCCTTACGCATGATTTTGAGTTCAGAGCGACTCTTGAACAATCGCATCTCATGCAGATAGTGATCCAATGCAATGATCTCTATCGGCCCCTGGGATCCGCTACGGGATTCGCATCGGATATGATTGATCCACTCAGGCAGGCGTTTATCCAGGTCGGGATTACAACCCATGGCAAAGTAGACTCGCTCACACTGCTCCAACATGCCGGGCAGGATGTCATCCAGATCCCCGATCGGAAAGGAATCGTCCGCATCATATATCTCACAAGCGCCCTCTTGACCCGCACGTGCACCATCCCACTGCTCTTTATGCGGATCACGTTCCCGGTTGAACAGGATATATTCCGCATGTTTGCGCCCGGGTATCAATACACAGACCGCTTCCGGTTCGGGAAAGCCTGTAAGGTAATAGAAGTCACTATCAGGTCGATAAGGGAAATGAACGTCCCGGTTACGTATATGAAGCGGCGCAGTAGGTAGGATCGCAATGCTGTCCGGCCCCATCATGCGCATCAATTCACGCCGACGCCGTCTGTACTCACTTGCCACCATCGTGTCGTTATCCTATGTTTTTTTATGATCTTCGCGGTTTTCCGCCAACTCTTCCCATATCAATATGGTTGCTACCCGCAGAAACTCCTGAAGTTCCATATAGGCGGCCTCGGAACTCTCATCATCTTCCAGGGCATCCAGATCCAAACGGGTAAATTCAGATATATCGCTCAATGCCTCCTTAGCGTCACCGACGAATTGCTGTTCAGAAACACCCGCCAAACCCAGACCATAGAGATAACCTTCACACCACTTCACCAGCGCCTGTCCGCGTTCTTGCAAGGGTGTATCGTCATCTGGCAACAACAAAACAAATTCGAGTGCATCGTCAGCCACTTGGTGACGGCTTACGAGATAGAGTTGACCCAGCATCTGGCGAGCCTCGCGGACCAACAGATCGTTCGAAGGCCTATCGGCAAACAGTCCTTCTATCCACTCCACATGTGCTTGGGATGCACCCGCACAAATGAGACCACAGACCGATCCATGGGTTTCGCTCGCCCCCAGATCCAGTCCAATTGACTCCAATGCCTGGTCGAAGCGATGGTATTCAGGCATAACAGGGCTTTCATTCATGCAATTTTCCGCGAATTCTCCTATGATTAGACGCGAATCATAACATGCAGTTGTAGAGATTGACCCACCACATCCAGCCCACTATATTGAAGCCCATGATTGATAAAGAGAAAGCGGACGGCGCAGACCACGATCTACGCAAACTGGAGCAGCGAGTAGAAGAGTTGATCCACGCCTGCTCCTATCTGAAAGACGAAAATAAATCACTGCGTGCCCGCCAGGACTCCCTGGTAGCGGAAAGAGCCACCCTGATCGAAAAGACAGAACTGGCCAGAACCCGGGTCGAAGCTATGATTACCCGTCTAAAATCCATGGAAACAACCCAGTGAACAGTAATCAGCTACCTGTCACGATCAATATTCTGGACAAGGAGTACCGCATCTCCTGCCTGCCTGAGGAACGGGAATCCTTAATTCAGGCTGCCGCCTTTATCGATGGCCAGATGCGTGAAATAAGGCAGGCTGGGCGTGTTATCGGCACTGAACGCATTGCTGTGATGGCCGCGCTTAACATCGCTAATGACCTGTTATCAAATCAAAAGAACAAAGACGACTCCACCCAAACCATCACTCGTCGCATCAAAAATCTTCAGGAAAAAATCGAAATCGCCCTGAACTCAACCAATCAACTGGAACTTTAAGTCAATTCGGTTTAGCCTAGAGGCATGACATCCCCTGCGGTGTTCGTTTGCAGCCCGGGTATTTTCTTGAGCCTAATTCCTACCCTGGGGTCATAATGAAAGCGCCGGTGTGCATGTCCGCTCTCATGCGGAAAGCCTGAAGCGCCTCTGTTGACCCCACTTGAACCAACTGGTTCAAGAACAAAGGTCAGCGACGGCACAGGTGGGGGATGTCACTCCACCACCCTTATCCCACCTGCCTATGCAACTATCGCAACTTCGACAAGAGATGCGCGTCAAACGGCAACAGCTGACACCACATCAGTTGAGGCAGCACAGTCAACAGCTCCAGCACCTCGCCAGCAACTACACACCCCTCAGGCATAGCAGGCGAATCGCTTTTTACTTTGCATCTCGAGGTGAAATGGATCCTGCACCACTCATGAAACTGGCCATGCAAGCAAAAAAGCTTGCGTATCTACCTGTACTAAGAAAAGGCCCAGCAAATGGATTGTGGTTCATGCCTTACCACAGCGGTGATAATTTAATCAGTAATCGATTCGGCATCCCCGAACCCAAACGACACTGTGGGCGACAGGTGATGCCGTGGGCGCTTGATGCTGTCTTCGTTCCTCTCGTTGCCTTTGACGGAACAGGCAACCGATTGGGTATGGGTGGTGGATACTATGACCAAACCTTTGCCTATCGAAGACAACGCAAGCACTGGAAAGGCCCCAAACTGATAGGTCTTGCTCATGACTTTCAATGTGTAGACAACTTACCCAATCAACCCTGGGATATACCGCTTGATGCAGTGATCACCGAAGTACAAATCTATACGTTTCAGTAGAAAGACCGCTAAACAGATCGTGCTTGATTACCATCCTTCATGCATTTATGTACAAAAATGCACTTACGTTCAACATTACACAAGCAACAAATTGAAATAATTAGCAAAAGATCGCTTTCATTTCTGGATTTTTTTTAAAGCTGAATTATACTCTGTTCATCTAATGGGTAGATGTCTCGGGAGGACAGTTACAATGGCTAAGAAAAAGGCCGCCAAAAAGAAGGCAGCAGTTAAGCGTTCAACAACCACCAGAAAGGTCACCACACGAAAGAAGGCGACAACCAAACGTAAGGTAGCACCGAAGAAAAAGGTTACCAAAAAGAAGGCGGCAACAAAGAAGAAAGCCACAGCCAAAAAGAGAGTTGCTAAAAAGCGCGTAGCAACTAAAAAGAAAGTCGCAAAGAAGAAGACAGCGAAGAAGAGAGTAGCAAAGAAGAAGGCTACTACGAAAAAGAGAGTCGCTAAAAAGAAGGTAGCGAAAAAGAAAGTAACTAAGAAAAGGGCTGCAAAGAAGAAGGCAGCTAAGAAAAAAGTGGTGAAGAAAAGGGCCACTACGAAAAAGAGAGTTGCTAAAAAGAAAGCAGCACCTAGAAAGAAGGTCGCAAAGAAGCGGCCGGCTCGTCCCAGGAAGGTGACACCTAGGAAAAAGAGATAAACCTGAATATCAGGTACATCTAGAATAAAAAACCCCGCACTGCGGGGTTTTTTATTTGTCACAGATTGACGATCTCAGTTCACACTATCTACACCGGCGAATAGTTGGTACGCCGGGTTGTCAGTCTCCTCCCAGAAGGGGTAGTCAAGCTTTCTCAACACCTGCCTGAATGCAGTTTTTTGCTCAGGCGGCACCTGGATACCCATCAAGACACGACCATAGGCTGCACCATGGTTGCGATAATGGAAGAGACTGATATTCCAGGACTTTCCCAGCTGACTAAGAAAATAAAATAGGGCCCCAGGACGCTCCGGAAACTCAAATCTGACCAGATTTTCGCTCTCCACGCCCCTGGCATGACCACCTACCATATAACGGATATGTAGTTTCGCTGTTTCATTGTCTGTCATATCCACAATGGAGTAGCCCTTCTCAACGAACCGTGAAAACAGCGCCTCCCGCTCCTCGTCTCCACCGCTCAATTCAACTCCGACAAATATCTGTGCTACCGAATCATCGCTATAGCGGTAGTTGAACTCGGTAATACTTCGTTTACCGATCAGACGACAGAACTGCAGGAAACTACCCGGACGCTCAGGAATCTGCACGGCAAATAACGCTTCTCTACGCTCACCGAACTCAGCCCTTTCAGCCACATGGCGCAAACGGTCAAAATTGATATTCGCGCCACTATTAATTGCAATCAGCTCTTTATCTTTGATGCCACTCTCTTTGATGTAACGCTTCAACCCCGCTACCGAGAGCGCACCTGCAGGCTCAGAAATGGTACGCGTGTCGTCAAACACATCTTTGATAGCAGCACAGATCTCATCGGTACTGACCAATATCACTTCATCCACAACTTTACGTGCCAACCTGTAGGTCTCTTTACCTACCTGCCGCACTGCTACACCATCCGCAAAAATACCAACCTGCTTCAGCTTGCTCCTTCGTTTCGCGTTCAATGCGGTATATAACGATGGAGCATCTTCAGGTTCGACCCCAATCACTTTAACGGAAGGATAGACATACTTGATGTATGCCCCCATACCTGCAATTAGGCCACCACCGCCGACTGGAATAAACACCGCATCCGGCGGTGTCGGATGTTGACGTAACACTTCCATAGCCACCGTGCCTTGGCCTGCGATCACATCCGGATCATCAAATGGATGTATAAACGTCAGGCCCTGCTCTTTTGCCAACTCTTGCGACCGGACATAGGCCTCATCATAAGAATCACCAACCAATACAATCTTGGCGCCAAGGTTTCTGACAGACTGAACCTTGATAGGTGGTGTCGTTTTCGGCATCACAATCAGTGATTGAATCTTCAACTTACGGGCTGCCAGTGCGACACCCTGTGCATGGTTTCCCGCAGATGCAGCAATGACACCCTTTGCCCGTACTGCCTCTGGTAGGTTGATAATCTTGTTATAGGCCCCCCTGAGCTTGAAAGAAAACACCGGTTGCAGATCTTCCCGTTTCAAGTAGACCCGATTACCGAGTCTGCTAGAAAGCAACTGCGCAAAATCGAGCGGTGTTTCCTTGGCCACATCATAGACGCGAGCTCTGAGAATCTTTTCGATATAGCGTTGCGGCATCAAACCATCCCAATACAGATTGAAGTGAACGACTGACTTTCACCAGCCGCATGGGTATTATTACGCACACTCGGTCGAAACCGAATAAAAACATTGTGCAGTAATCACTTTGTATAGCAGATTGCTAAGCACACTATATAAGGAGAGGATTAAATGACGGCAGACGAACTCAAGCAACAGGCGGCCAAAGCAGCCCTGGAATATGTCAATGACGGCATCATTGGTGTCGGTACAGGCTCCACAGTCAATCACTTCATCGACTACCTGGCCACTGTGAAAGGCAAAATTGACGGTGCCGTCTCCAGTTCGGATGCCTCAACTGAGAAACTCAAAAGCCATGGTATCCCTGTTTTAGACCTCAATGCTACCGGCGAACTGGAGGTCTACATTGACGGAGCCGATGAGTCTGATCACTACCTCAACCTCATCAAAGGTGGTGGTGGCGCACTAACCCGTGAGAAGATCATAGCCGGTGCCAGCAAGAAATTTGTCTGTATTGCCGACGAAAGCAAGCGTGTCGATATTTTAGGCACCTTTCCTCTCCCTGTGGAAGTCATTCCCATGGCCCGTAGCCATGTAGCCAGGCAGTTGGTCAAACTCGGCGGCACACCAGTCTGGCGCGAGAACTTTATCACCGACAACGGCAACGTCATCCTCGACGTCCACAACATGGAAATCATGAAACCGATAGAAATGGAACAGAAGATCAACGCCATTGCAGGTGTGGTCACCACCGGCATCTTCGCCTTACGCGGTGCCGATGTGCTGATCTTAGGGAGTGAAGAGGGGCCGAAGACTATCCTTCCAAAATAGCAGAAAACAATACACATCATTCATTCCGGCATTTGCCGGAGTGATAAAAATACAAAACCACTGTATCTCCTCCTCAACTCTGACATATACACCTACCAATAATCCTTCAAGTCAGACCGCTTAGACGTAACGATTCATCAGCTTGGCGACGAGGCCTTCAATCGTATGGGCAGGGATGTTAAACACAGCTCAGTTGGTACTTGTAGATTCAGCGAGATGAGTTTTCTCTATATTATTTACCAAAGCCAAGGGGTCTATGAAGGATTGCGTTTCTGCAAAACAGGGCTTAAGTCTTAGATCCGAACAAGAGCTGCGAAGCAATACTAAAAACTTTTCATTTGTGACTAATATCGAAACTAACTATTCACACAATAAAAAACGGGGCCCGAAGGCCCCGTTTTTAAGCTTCAAAATGTCAGGTGACAATTAGAAGTTGTGGATCAGACCTGCGAACAGAGCATCCACTTCTTTACCAGTCAGATCTTCTTCATACATGGTGTAACCAGCATGCCAAGTCGTACGCTTGCTCAGAGCCTGCTCATAGCCAACACTGATCTGGGTAACTTCATTGTCAGTAGCTCTCGCCGTTGCTGGCGTAGTACTGAGATCAAAGTTCACACCGTTATTGATAGCCACGTTTGGAGTAAAGCCGGAAATAACATCGGAAATACCAGCGCGCTCAGAATCAGCCATCAGGTACTGGAGCTTGATCTTACCAGGCCCAACCTTAACGTTACCGCTAACACCGATAGAATCAGGATCGTCAACACCAGGAAGATCCAGTGACAGGGAGTTAAACATTACGCCAGCTTGCCACATGCCACCGTTCCAGATGAAGGTACCACGTAGCAGAGTGGGATCAGCATCAACCGCTGTACCAAGGTCATAGGTATTGTAGGCCAAGGAAGCGAAGATAGGACCGTTGCTGTAAAGACCAGCAAGAGAGACGTGGTCAGCCAGGCCGTCCAGCTCAAGGTCAGGTCTTTCACCTGCAACCAAGGCACCTACGAAGGTAAAGCCGCCCATAGCAGGAGAAACGTAAGCGATGACGTTGTCAACGCGATCATCACCAGGCATTACGTTAGCGATATCACCATTAGGCAGATCACCAAACTGGTCGAACTTGCCTTGGGACATTTTCATTGGGGTGTCATGAGTACCCAGCAGCGCGGTACCGAAACCACCGGACAGGCCGATGAACTGGTTACGATCGCCAAGGCCAGAGCCGGAATCCTGGTTTACTTTGAATTCGAAGTGGTAGAGGGCTTTCAGACCGTTACCCAGATCTTCACTACCTTTCACACCGATGCGAGAGTGAATGCTGTCTACGCCCCAAGCGTCAACACTGGTAGCACCAGTAGAAGCGGTGGTGTCAACATTTTCGACTATGAAGTGAGCCTTACCAAAAATGGTAGCGTCAGCCATGGCGGCAGCAGGTGCGACCAGAGCAGCGGCGATTGCCAGAGAAAGTACTTTTTTCATTGAGTGAGCTCCAATGATGTGGTTGAGAAAATTTTTTATCTACGCTGCGAATAATAGACAACGAAAAAACTGAAAGCAAGGTTTTTTTGCAAAAAAGACACATAAAATGCTGATGTATCAAAAAAACAACAATGCAATGAAATTCATAGCACTTGAATCAAAAATCAGTCAGTTATCGTAATAACCTAATGTTAATTGGACTTTTTTAGTGTTGTATAGATTGGCCTATGCAATCAATGTTGTGATTTTTTTCATATAAAATAACAAACAACACACCAAGGCCATTAGAAATATTTCATGAACAGAGACAATGGGTTATCTATGCGAGGTCATGGCCCGCTTGAGCTTATCGATCAAAGAGACTGTTTACGTGACTGCAATAAGCGCAAAGCTTACAGACGAACAGCGGAATCTACAGCCTAGTTAGTCTCGCACTGGATACCGGCATACATCGGCATAATTCAAAGAGGCAGCCGATTAAACTCATGCAGAAAATGAAGAATCGGCCTTGATACCTGGAATAATCTTCTCACTAAGCAGCACTCCCAATCCCTGGAGGACCGGGTAGCTTGCAGCAACTGATTGAATGTAACCGAGCGTTCGCGGGATATCCTGCAGATAACCCGGCTTCCCATCCCGCTGGTTTAGACGGGCAAAGATCCCACTGGCCTTGAGATGGCGCTGCACCCCCATAAGCTCGAACCACCCCAGGAATGACGCTTCATGCTCGGATTGCAGCACACCCGACTGCAGCGCCAATTCAAAATAACCCTTTACCCAACCTTCGACCTGTTCCTGAGGCCAGCTTATATAGCAGTCCCGAAGCAATGAGACCAAGTCATAGGTGACAGGACCCACCACAGCGTCTTGGAAATCGAGGATGCCGGGGTTGTGACGATCTGTCACCATCAGATTGCGGGAGTGGTAGTCCCGATGAACACACACCTGGGGTTGCTCCAGGGCGTTTTCAGCCAGTGCTTTGAACGTATCGTCTAGCATACGCTCCTCATCGGACGTCAGTTCGATCCCCAGTTGACGACCGACCAACCACTCACGAAACAGCGCCATCTCCTGCATGAGCAGATCACGGCTATAGTCCGGCAGACCTTTTGTCGGTCCACAGGCCTGGATCGTGGCCAGAGCACCCAGCGCATCACCATAGAGCCGATCAACCGTGTTAGCCGAAAGTTTGTCGAGATAGAGGTCAGGACCCAGATCTCCAAGCAAGAGAAAGCCCTGCTCCAGGTCACGCGCGTGAATGTGGGGCACGTTGAGTCCAATGGCTTCAAAGGATTGAGACACCTCGATAAAAGGGGTGATTGCCTCCTTTTCAGGCGGCGCATCCATTGCGATATAGCTTCGTGTTGATGTTTGGATACGGAAATATCGGCGAAAGCTGGCATCTCCCGATGCCGGTTCAAAGGTAAACTCATCCAAGCCTGGCAAGCGCTTAAGCCACGCCATTAACTGTTCAATTCTATGTGTCATTTCTTAGATACTACTTCGAACCATATATATCATTCGCTTTGAATCCCTACCGCACTTACACAGGAGACGACTTGTCAATTACGCCTGCAGTTTACCTTTCATGACACACCAGTAAAACGACTCACTAAATTAAGCATGGTATCTGATAGCCCATAGAAATGAATGAATAACAGAAGGATGTCGATATCTGCCTAAGACTGCATTCAAACATCTCTTCATAGGCCTATCCGACATAATGAACAGCATCCAACAGAGCCCTCCCTTACTTCCAGTATCGAAATCTCGCTATGCTAATCTGTGTCCGGCAGACCCACATCACCTACAGCTGTATTTTTAAACCTGACTTGCTGGCGCATATCATCCGCAATCAAATAGAAGCAGGGCAGTGCTAACAAAATCAGCACGGTGGCAAACAACAGTCCGAATCCGAGACTAACCGCCATCGGTGAAAGAAACGCCGTCTGCCCCGTGGCGAAGAAAATCAATGGCGAGATGCCGAGAAAGGTGGTGGCTGTCGTCAACAGTATCGGCCTAATGCGCACTCGACCCGCCTCTACCAGAGCATCCTTTCTCTCCCAACCCTCCCGTCGCAGACGTTTGGCGAAGTCGATCAGGATCAGGGAGTCGTTGACCACAATCCCGGTTAGTGCAAGAAAACCAATCAGGGAGAGGAACTGCAGATGATAGCCGAAGAGCACGTGACCAACGATCACACCGATGGCGCCAAAGGGAATGGCAAACATCACCACCAAAGGATCCAGCAGTGATTTGAAAAGTGCCGCCAGGATAAAGAAGATAATCGCCAGCGCAATCACAGTCGCACGTTTCATCCCGGCCATCGACTCTTCCGCCTTCTTCTTCTCACCCAGGAACATGAGTCTCTGCCCCTTTGGCAGTTCAGTAAATGCCTCCTTTACCCGATCCAAAACCTCATTGGGTGTAACGATCTTGGCATCGACCTCGGCAGTGATGGTTGCCAAACGATCGAGATTACGACGCGTGACACTGTTGTAGCCTCGCGCCTCATTGATCTCCGCCACATCACCCAGGTAGACGGTACGACCGTCATCTAAAGTAATCGGCAGGCGTTCCAGCGCACCGGCATCGTGTCGCAGTTCATCGTTGTAGATCAACCGTACCGGAATACGCTTATCACGCCAGCTGACATACGCCAGTTTGAAGCCAAGAAATCCGGTGCGAACTGCGTCCGCCAGTTCGTTTTGGGTAAGCCCCAGCCGACGTCCCCGCTCATTAAGTTCATAGCGATATTCAAGCTTACCGGCATCCATATCCTGGCGTGCATCTGAGACGCCGGGAATTCGGGCTATGAATGATCGCATCTTCTCCGCCTGCGAACTCAACTGATCCACGGAATCACCCAACAGGCCAATCTCCACATCGGCACCTGCCGGGCCACCCTGCGGGCGCAGAATCGACATTCGCTGGATGCCGGGGATCTGCTGCATCTTTTCCCGCAAATCATCAATCACCGCATTGGAGCTTCGATCCCGACTCCCTTCCCATTTAAATTGGAGACTGACCAGCGGTGAAATCCATCGTTCGATAAAACCCTTGGGTTTCTGTTTCTTGAGATCCACAATCAACTGGATATATCTGCTACCCATCTTGACCCGGTGAAAATCGATAAACATCACACCCACATTGGTCAGTAACGTATCCAACTCATCTTCACCCAGCGTCTCCAGGATGGTCTCTTCCAGCTTGTCCGCCAGTCGGGAGGCATCCTCGATACTGTACGTACTGGGCGCCTCCACATTGACGAAGAACTGCCCCACATCCACATGTCCAAAGAGCAGAAATGGAATACGGGTCGCGGCAAAAGTTACTGTAATGACCAATATGCCCACACTCAGCATGGCGATTGGATAACGATAGTCGAGACATTTGCGCAACACATGAGTATATCGGCGATTCAACGCCGACCAGTCGATGCGCCCCTGCTTACGTTGCCTGGCAGTTCGTAGAAACTCTTTGGCATGAGAAGGCAGCACGCCGAATGCCTCCAGCAAAGAACCCGCCAGGGAGGCGCTGACCACCACCGGAATCACCGAAATAAAAGCCCCCATGGTACCGCCGATGGCAAACATGGGCATGAAGGCAGCGACTGTGGTCGTAGTGGACGCCACCACGGGCCAGTAAACCTCTTTGGTGCCAAGAGCTGCTGCGCCGGCGGGACTCTCCCCCATCTCCAGATGGCGGTAGATGTTCTCGTTTACGATGATCGCATCGTCCACGATAAGACCCAGCGCAATAAGAAACGCAAACATGGAGACCATGTTGATGCTATAACCCAGCAGGTTGAGTGTGATCACCGCCACCAGAAATGAGACGGGTATCCCCAGCGCTGTGATGAAGGCAACTCGGAAGTTAAGCATCAAATAGAGCGCCAGCAGCACCAATGCAAGACCAACGATACCGGAAGACTTCACTGTCTCCAGGCGATTCTTCACATAGACGGAAAGATCACTGAAAAGCCCCAACCGAACACCGACGGGCAAGGTCTGCTGGTGATCGGCCACAAAGTCCCGCACCAACTTCGCCACTTGAATCGTCGATGCCTTGCCGGTCTTGTTGATAGTCAGATTAACTGAGGGTTTGCCGTTAAAACGGCCCAACGTCAGCGCCTCTTCCAGGCGAAGCTGGACATCTGCCAAATCACCCAAGCGCAATTGCCCACCCTGATCGTTTCTACGCAGGACGATGGCCGACATACGCTCGGGATCCGGTGGCACGCCCATTCCGCGCAAACGGATATCACCACTGCTCGACTTGAGTGTGCCGCCGGGCAGATCACGCAGATTGTCCCGCAATGCTCGCGCCACCTGATTCAGAGAGACATCGCGTGCCGCCAGTACCTGGGGATCGACTACTACCCAGATCTCCCACTCCCGGTCACCCGCCACCCCCACCGATGCAATACCCGGCAGCTGAATCAGTTCGTCCTTGACCTGCTCTGCAATGGCATACAACTCACCCCGCGCAATCGCACCGAAGAGACTCACGGAAATAACAGGGAAACGGGTCTCCAATCGAGCCAGTTCCGGCTCCTCGGCCTCTTCCGGCAGGTCATCCACCTGGTCCAGTGCCGTACGCACCTTGCGCATGAAGTTGTCTACGTCCGAACCGCTCTTCAGCTCGATGAGGATACTGGAAGAGCCTTCATTACTGGTGGAGCTGATCACATCGATATCGGCCAGGCCATCCAGTTCTTGCTCGATGGGCAGCGTCACCTGCCGTTCAACCTCTTCAGGAGAAGCGCCTTCGAAAATGGTTTTGATACTGACCTTGTCCTGTTCCACCACCGGAAACATCTCTTGAGGCATCGCATACCAGGAGACCACGCCTGCCAGCAAGATGATAACCAACAGCAGATTGACCACCAGAGGATTGCGGATGGAAAAATCGATCAACGGGACTTCTCCGAATTCTCGATCTTCACTTCGAGTCCGTCACTGAGAACCTCGACATCCCGGTCGACCACCAGATCGCCTGCCTCAACCCCCTGACGTACGATCTGCCTGTCACCTTCACGGATTCCGGCAATCACCGGCTGTCTCAACAGGCGCCCGTCACGCACCAGAAAGAGATACTGCCCACCCTCTTCACGAAGCAGGGCAGAAGCCGGCACCACAAGAGCGTCTTCTCGAATGCGCAACGGCAACCCCACCCGTCCGAGTTGACCGGGCAAAAGACCTTCACCCGAAATACGAATACTGACGGGATGGGTATGGGTCTGAGGGTCAGGATCGAACTGCATCGCCACCAACTCACCAGGTACCTTTTGACCCTCCACATCCACCTCAATCTGCTGACCCAGGGTGAGTGCTCCGGCAACATCACCCGTTACCTCCAGCCGGAGTTCCAGGCTGGCGGTATCGATAAGCTCGATCGCCAAACTGTTTCCCTGCAGATAGTCACCGACTTCTGCAAGGACTTTATTGACCCGACCCTCGAAGGGTGCCAGCAGACGGGTACGCTCCAGATTACGCCTCGCCCGACTGAGGGCAGCCTCCTGGCGAGCCAAGCGGGCACGGTTACTCTGAACACTGAAGGCAAGTCGCGCCAATTCGCTCTCCAGGCTATTCAATTGTTGGCGCGATCCCTCTCGGGTAGAAACGGAAGCCAGCGAACCTTTCCCCAGTTTTTCCAGACGCTGATACTCCCGCTCCGCCAAATCACGATTATCCTGCGCCAGTTTCAACAATGCCTGATCCTGCTGGATGGCTGCTCGGGTTTCGGTTAATTGCGACTCAGACTCGACGAGCGCATCCTGATAGTCGGCATCATCCAACCTCAATAGCAGGTCACCTGAATTCACAATCTGTCCCGGTTCAACTCCCCGTTGCATCAATTCACCTGAAACCTCAAAACGCAGAGAAGCTAATTGCCTGGGCCGAAGAATACCGGTGAGCATGACGCGTGGCTGAATATCTTCCCGCAAGACCTGCGTGACCTCGACGCGGGTAATGGTGGGAGATTTCATTTCTGTCTTCGCTTCCGGGCGTGTAGCCAAGAGCAACACCACCATCAGCAAGGTCACGAACAGAATGCCCAGAGTGAGAATGAGTCGACGTGTGGTGGAAGTCACGAAAGAGACAAGCTCCTTAGTATTTGAAGAAAGGCAGATTCTATGCGATTTTGTGCCTGCCCGCGTGATGATTCGTCAATCCTGACCAGTATAGGTTCCCGAGCAGCACCCTTGAAAACATCAGACAACCCTAATCCCCGCCTATTCCGGATACGTCTCTGGTGCGCTATGGCTATCATTTCAATCTGCCCGGTTCATGGAGAAGATTTGCAGCGTATCGATCAGGGTTTGAACTGGGATTACTGTAACCCGGCAGGACCGGCACACAATCTCACCTCGCCCTCTCCACCTTTATCGATAGACAAACCCCAGATCGAGGCCGATGAGATGCAGTTCAACCAGGGAGAGAATCTGGGACTGCTGCTCGGCTCAGTACAACTTTGGCAATCTGGCAGCTATGCCGAAGCGGACCGGGTGATCTATGATCAGGCAAACCAAACAGCCGACCTATTCGGCAATCTCTTCATCCAGCAACCAGGACTGCGATTGACTGCAGAAGAGGGACACCTGGAACTGGACGACAGCAGGGGCTGGCTGGCAGACACCCAATATCGACTCACCCAGCGCAATGCCCGGGGCAGCGCCATAAAAGCGGAGATGCTCAGTGAAGACCTCTCCCGCTATGAGCAGGTGACCTATACCACCTGTCCACCAGGCAAAAGGGACTGGAGTATTCGCGCTTCGAAACTGGATATCGATATGGCTGCCGGCTGGGGAAGCGCCAAGCACGCCCGGCTTCATCTCGGTCCCGTTCCTATCCTCTATGCGCCCTATTTCACCTTTCCGGTTGATGATCGGCGTATGACCGGCTTTCTGGTACCGACGATTGGTACCTCGAACCGGCTCGGCACAGAACTGGAAACACCCTACTATTTCAACTTAGCACCGAATTATGACGCCACCCTCTCACCCCGATGGATGAGCAAAAGAGGCATGATGTTAGGTGGGGAGTTTCGATACCTGGGAAAATACCAACAGGCCATTGTCAGTGGTGAAATCCTGCCGGACGACAAGGTAGAGAGTACTGAGCATGATGATGAGCGACGGGCCTTTCAATTTTTACATACCAGCCGCCTGGCCCCCAGCCTGACTACCCGCATCGAAACCAGTGCCGTCAGTGATAACGACTATCTCGACGACTTCGGCACCGGGCTGGCTATCACCAGTACGCGCCATCTGGAACGCATCGGAGAAGTGGTCTATCGGCAAGGGGGACTAACATTCATCGGCCGCTTACAGTCATTTCAAACAGTTGACGAAAGCCTCAGCCCAAGCCTCCATCCCTACCGCAGGTTACCTCAGTTACTCACCAGATACGGTCGTCTATTCATGGACGGTAACCTGGACTTTGATATAACCGGTGAATACACAGAC
The DNA here is from genome assembly GCA_025655575.1 of Candidatus Thiodiazotropha sp. (ex Monitilora ramsayi). Taxonomy (GTDB): domain Bacteria; phylum Pseudomonadota; class Gammaproteobacteria; order Chromatiales; family Chromatiaceae; genus Thiodiazotropha. The sequence continues at coordinate 324,601 of JAHXIP010000002.1, forward strand.
TTTCGTCACGACACCCTGATCGACGGAGAAAGATTCATCCTCAGACCAGCGCTGACCCTACCGTTGAGGCGGAGCTGGGGGCACCTAGTTCCCCGCGTCAGTCTCAACTATGCCACCTATCGGCTCGATGAGGAGGGATCACCGTCCGATCCGGACCCGGCGTATTTCGTTCCCGCTTTCAGTCTAGACAGTGGGTTGGTGTTCGAGCGCGAGACCAGCTGGTTCGGAGATGCCGCCTATCAGACCCTGGAACCGCGCCTCTACTATCTCCATGCCCCTTTTGACGATCAGTCCGATATTCCGGATTTCGATACTGCCGACCTGACTCTGAGTTTCAGCAACTTGTTCAAGGAGAACCGATTCAGCGGCAGCGACCGTTTCGGTGACGCCAATCAGCTTAGTCTCGGCATTACCACTCGCTGGCTGGACGCAGACAACGGCCTGGAACGATTACGTGCCAGCATCGGTCAGATCTACTACCGACAGGATCGTGAAGTACAATTGACAGGCGCCATCGAAGACAACCCCTCCTCATCCGTAGTCGCCGAAGTCTCGGCGCGTTTCGGAAGCCACTGGAGCAGTATGCTGACGATCAGGAGAGACCCCCATTTGGAAGAGAAGAATATCGACAAGGGACGCCTTGGCATCCACTATCGCACCCCCAAGCAGCACCTGCTCAATCTGGACTACAACTTCAATCGAGACACCATCGAAGATCTGGATCTTTCCTTCAACTGGCCGTTCAACCACAAGTTCACCCTGTCGGGAAAATGGAAATACTCTTATCTTTACGAAAGAAATGTGAATAGAATACTCGGCCTCGAATACGGCGGCCGCTGCTGCTGGAAGCTTCGCGCCCTCTATCAGCGCTATGTGGCCGACGAAGATATCGCGGACCAGGAAGAGGACACCCGCTTCATGTTGCAGCTGGAACTGACTGGATTGGGGGCACTCGGCTCATCGGTCGACGAATCGTTCGAGGAAAACATTTACGGTTATCGGGCTGGAAAATGAAATACTCTGTAAAAAGATGGATACCCATCGTCAGCATCACATTATTGGTGTGGCTAGTGACCGGCAATATGGTCCAGGCGGCTGTACAGCCACTTGACCAGATCGTTGCCGTGGTCAATGAAGACGTGATCACCAGAAGCGAGCTTGATAGCCGCGTACGCGAGATGATGGCGCAATTGAATCAGAAAGGGGTCAACCTCCCTCCCATCGAGATTCTGCGGGAACAGGTGCTTGATCGCATGATTTCCAAACGGCTGCAGTTGCAGACCGCTGAACGATTGGGCCTCAGCGTGGATGACGCCACCATTACCAAGGCGATCGCCAATATCGCTGAGACCAACAATATCACCCTGCTGCAACTGCGGCAGGTATTGGAGAATGACGGCATCAACTTCACCCTCTTCCGCGACCAACTGCGGGAGGACATTCTGATCAACCGCCTCAAGCAGAAAGAAGTCATCAACCGTATCGTCATCACAGAGCAGGATGTGAATAACTTCCTGGCACGGGAGATCGGCACTCAGCGGCAGCGATCAGCGGTTCACCTGCTACATATCCTCATTGCCACCCCTGAGGGGGCTTCTCCCGAGGACGTACAACAAGCCAAACAGCGGGCAAGCACCGTCTACGATGAACTGTCGAGCGGTACAGATTTCTCTGAGATGGCCATGCGCGTCTCCGATGGCCGCCAGGCCTTGGAGGGCGGCGACCTGGGCTGGGTCGAAACCTCACGCATCCCGAGCCTGTTCACCAAAATGGTGGATGAAATGGAACCGGGTACGATCAGTGAGCCGGTCCGCAATGCCTCGGGCTTCCACATCGTCAAGCTACTGGAGGTGAAGGGCGGCAATAAAATGCTCATCAACCAGACCAAGGCCCGACACATCCTGATCAATACCAACGAGATCGTCTCAGACCGCGAAGCCAAACAACGTCTTGAGACACTCAGAGAGCGTATATTGGGTGGTGAACCCTTCGAAACCCTGGCACGCTCCCACTCGGACGACAAAGCTTCCGCCATCAAGGGCGGCGACTTGGGTTGGACCAGCCCAGGGGATCTTGTCCCGCAGTTCGAAGAACAGATGAATGCCCAGTCCCTTGGTCAAATCAGCGAACCCTTTCAAAGCCCGTTCGGCTGGCACATCGTACAACCGCTGGACCGACGACAACATGACAACACCGAAGAAGCCTTGAGAAACACCGCCCGGCAGGCCATTCAAAAGCAAAAATCAGAAGAGGCCATCGCCCTCTGGCTACGCCGTCTGCGCGATGAAGCCTATGTAGAACTTCACCTGGACGAACTGGATACCCCTTGAATACCCGACTCGCATTAACCCCCGGCGAACCTGCCGGAATCGGACCCGATCTCTGCGTCATGTTGGCCCAGAGGCCCACACCATCAACCGACCTGATTGCCGTCGCCGACCCGGACCTGTTGCAGCAGCGAGCCGAGCAACTGGGTATGCCGCTTGAATTGCTGCCGGTTGACCCGCAAGCGTCACAATCCCCAGCCAAACCCGGACAACTGAAAATTGTCCCGGTAACGCTCAGAAAGGAGGCACGTTGCGGCGCACTGGACCCCGACAATGCACCCTATGTACTGGAGACACTGAGAGTCGCCACCCAAGGTTGTCTTGCTGGCATTTATGACGGCCTTGTGACCGGCCCGGTCCACAAAGGGGTTATGAACGATGCCGGATTACCCTTTACCGGCCACACCGAATATCTGGCGGAACTCAGTGATGCCCATCCAGTCATGATGCTGGCAACACCAGGTCTAAGAGTTGCGTTGGTCACCACACACCTTCCCCTGTCAGAGGTCAGTCAGGCCATTACTGCGGAACGACTTCGCCAGGTCGCAACCACTCTGCACCAGGACCTGCAACAGCGATTTGGCATCAAACAGCCACGTATATTGGTCTGCGGACTCAATCCCCATGCGGGGGAGCAGGGACACCTGGGCAGAGAGGAAATTGAGATTATCCAACCGGTACTGGCGGAATTAAATGCCTCAGGTATGCAACTGATCGGGCCGCTGCCTGCGGATACACTGTTCACACCCGTTCAGCTACAGCAAGCTGATGCAGCGCTCGCCATGTACCACGACCAAGGCCTGCCTGTTCTAAAACATCTGGGATTTGGCCAGGCAGTCAATGTCACACTCGGCCTGCCGATCATCCGCACTTCGGTGGATCACGGCACTGCCCTACCGCTTGCCGGCACAGGCCAAGCCAACCTGGGCAGCATGTTGTACGCTGTCAAGGTTGCAACAGAGATGGCTGAGAGGCGCTAAAAATACCGCTCAGAAAAAAGTAGGGTGCGGCAAGACCGCACCCTACGCAATGTCTCTATGGGAAATCGAGGCAACAGAAACCGGATCAAATACGTTTCAGACAGATCCGTCAACCGCCGGCAATCATCATCCTATCGATCAGCCAGGAACCGGTCTGTACGCTACTGCGGGTTTCAACATCGGTACCTACTTCCTGTAATCCCATGAACATCTCCCGCAGATTGCCAGCGATAGTAATCTCTTCCACGGGATACTGAATCTCACCATTCTCCACCCAGAAACCGGCAGCACCCCGTGAGTAGTCTCCAGTGACCATATTGAGCCCCTGGCCCATCAATTCGGTAACCAGCAACCCACTATCCATTTTTTTCAACAGTCCTTGCAGATCGAGCGCCCCACTATTGATTCGCAGGTTCCTTACCCCACCGGCATTGCCGGTGGTCTGCATACCAAGTTTGCGAGCCGCGTAACTGTCAAGTACGTAACTCTGCAGTATGCCGTCACTGATGTAGCCCCGTTGAGTTGTCGCCACACCCTCGTTATCGTAGGCCGCGCTAGCCAGGCCTCTCAGCAGGTGAGGTTCTTCATGAATATTCACAAAACCAGGGAAAATCTGCTCGTCGAGTGAATCAAGCAGAAAACTCGCTTTGCGGTAGAGTGCCGAGCCACGGATTGCGCCAATAAAGCTACGAAGCAATCCGACAGCCACGTCAGCCTGAAAAATCACCGGTGCTTGCTGAGTGGTAACGCGACGTGAGCCCAGCCGGGACACCGTACGCTGTGCAGCCACCTTACCGACCAGTTCGGGTAGTTCCATCTCTCCGCTCAGGCGTGACAGGGTATACCAATAATCCCTTTGCATATTCTCTCCCTCCTTGCCCACCACCGCACAACTTAGACTGTGGCGGGACGAGGGATAACCACCGATAAAGCCATGGGTGTTGCCATAGACATGCAGGCCACTGTGGGAATTGAGGGTCGCACCTTCGGAATTGAAAATACGCTCATCCTCATCCCTTGCCGCTGTCTCACAACGGGTGGCCAGTTCAATTGCCTCATCCACGGCCAGATCCCAGGGGTGGTAGAGATCGAGATTGGGTAGTTCTGTCGCCATAAGACCAGCATCCGCCAGCCCGGCGCAGGGATCCTCCGAGGTATAACGGGCGAAGTTACAGGCAGCTTCGACGGTTTCCTTGATCGCCTGCGGACTGAAATCAGAGGTACTGGCGGATCCTTTCCGCTGACCAAAGTACACAGTGACACCAAGACCGTTATCCCGTGTGTGTTCAATCGTCTCAGTCGCACCCATTCGTACGGTCAGCGAGAGTCCGGAATCACTACTGACACCGGCTTCTGCGGCTGTGGCGCCCTGACGTTTAGCCTCGGACAGAAGATCATCGACCAGTTGCTCCAATTGCGTCTGGCGTTGCTGCATATTGATCACTGGCCGGTGCCTCCCACGGTCAACTCATCGATTTTAAGGGTTGGCTGGCCGACACCCACGGGAACACTCTGGCCCTCCTTGCCACAGACGCCGACACCGGCATCGAGCTTCAGGTCGTTTCCGACCATGCTGACTTTGGTCATGGTCTCTGGACCGTTGCCGATCAACGTAGCGCCCTTCACAGGTCGGGTCACCTTGCCGTTTTCGATCAGATAGGCCTCACTGGCGGAGAAGACGAACTGACCAGAGGTGATGTCCACCTGACCTCCGCCAAAGTTGACCGCATAAAGACCCTTGTCGACTGTTGCGATAATCTCATCCGGTTCGGCTTCACCTGCCAACATATAGGTATTGGTCATACGAGGCATGGGAAGATGCGCATAGGACTCGCGTCGGCCGTTACCGGTAGAGTCAACTTTCATCAGCCGGGCGTTATGCTTGTCCTGCATATAGCCTTTGAGAATACCGTTTTCGATCAGCACGGTACATTGTGACTCAGTGCCTTCATCATCCACATTGAGGGAACCGCGTCGTCCGGGTAGCGTGCCATCATCCACCACGGTGCAACAGCTGGAGGCAACCTGTTCACCGAGACGACCACTGAATGCAGAGGTGCCCTTACGGTTGAAGTCCCCCTCAAGCCCATGACCCACCGCTTCGTGTAGCAGCACACCGGGCCAGCCCGGACCTAACACCACCGGCATGGTACCCGCGGGAGCCTCTACTGCATCAAGGTTCACCAGGGCTTGGCGCACCGCCTCGCGGGCATAACCCAGGGCACGCTCTTCCTGCAGGAAGAAGTCAAAGGCCTTACGCGCACCACCACCGCTACTGCCTTGCTCCCGGCGACCGTTCTGCTCGGCAATCACGTGGACATTGAGGCGTACCAGAGGTCGCACATCAGCATTCAACGTACCATCGATGGCAGCAACAAGAACAACATCCTGTGCGCCAACCAAACTGACAATGACCTGCTTCACCCGAGGGTCCTGCCTACGTGCTTCGGCATCCACCCGTCGCAAGAGATCCACCTTGTCCGTTTCAGTCAGACTCGGCAGGGGGTTGATTGGGGCATACAGCTGCCTGGGGGTGGGTAACCCGGCGATCTGTACCGAACGTTCAGCGCCACTCCGTGTGATCGCACGTGCTGCCTTGGCCGCTTCGAGCAGTGTGGGGAGCTGTAACTCGTCGGAGTAAGCGAAACCTGTCTTATCACCACTGATCGCTCGAATACCGGCTCCCTGCTCAATGTTATAGGAGCCCTCCTTGATGATACCGTCCTCAAGCACCCAGGATTCCAGGCGGCTCGATTGGAAGTAGATATCCGCGGCATCAATGGCACTGCCGGTGAGTTCACCCAACATACGGTCGAGGTCGGTTTCGATCAGCCCTACTGGGGCCAAGATGGTGTCTTGTGCAATTTGAATCAGATCAGACATGATTTCCGCAGCCGGCAAGCGACTGATGGCTAGATGGGTAAGGATATGATACTGCTAGATCAGCGTCTCATAACCGCCGATGATCAATGGTTGGAAATGTGCGGCGGATAGTTTGCTGGTAGTCCCTGTCCAAATCGACACTCACATAACCGGTGCCTCTGGGCACTTGGGCAAGGACTGTACCCCAGGGATCGACAATCATACTGTGGCCGTGGGTCTCCCTACCGTTCACGTGATAGCCACCCTGCGCTGCCGCAATCACGAAAGCAAGATTTTCAATGGCTCTGGCGCGCACCAGGGTCTCCCAATGCGCCTTACCCGTCATGGCGGTAAAAGCAGAAGGCACGACAAATATCTCCGCCCCCTTCTCCAGCAGCTTACGGAAGATTTCAGGGAATCGCAGATCGTAACAGACCGCCACACCCAGCCGACCGAATGGCGTATCGATAACCACGGTCTCATTACCCGGCTCGATGGTGTTGGATTCCACATAGCGCTCGTCGGTCTCCATCAAATGCACATCGAACAGGTGGATCTTGTCATACCGGGTAACCCGTTTGCCCTGGTCGTCGAATACCAGGCACGCAGCACGAACTTTACCGCCTTGGGAGGCGCGAAGGGGAATAGTCCCACCGACAACCCAGACACCGTAACGCTTCGCCATCTGACTGAGAAATCCCTGTAGGGGACCGTCATCCGGCTCTTCAAGCAAGGTAAGCATCTCTTGATCCTGCTCACCCATGAAAGCGAAGTTCTCCGGCAGTACGACTAATCCTGCACCTCCGTCAACCGCTTCACTGATCAGACGCTCTGCTTCCAACAGGTTGGCGCTGACGTTGGGGCTGGTCGCCATTTGGATTGCTGCGACTTTCGTATTCTTATCGCTCATTTCCGGTCTTTTCCCATTTGTGTTCACTGGGTTTTTGGTTAAAAAACTGCTGATTCATGAGGATATCATCAACTTACATTGCCTCGCCAGCGTAGAACCCGCCATTGGAGCCAGGCTTGTTGCGTGAAAAGCGCTCTCAACTCAAACGCATACATCAACACTGAATTTTGAGGCCCTTTACGCGTGAATTAGACCCGCCAGCAATCACCCTCTGCCCGGTAGGTCGACACCCATGTCTTTCTCTTCTTCTTTCGGTACGGGTCTTTTGGCTACCTGCTTGAATTGCGGATCATCCCAACTGCCCGTCACCTCATAGGTTCGTTGGACAATCTTGTCGAATTGCTTACCCAACAGCTTCTGTGTCACTGCTAATGCGACACCGACTGTAGGGTTGACTGCCAGCGCACCGACCAGTGGCAGTGTGGCGCTGAGATGCGGCGTTACCACCACACGCTGATCGTAGGTACGATCCACAAGACCTGTCTGCCCCGCAAACTCGATTTTTGCAGACGTTGTCTTCACAGTCAGATCATGGGTTTCGGCATCTCCGTCCCTGACAGTGAAGTTCCCCTCAATCTCATCGAACATGAGTCCTTCTGAAAAGAAATCCCTGAAATCGAGGGCCAGGCGTTTACCCAATGCATTCAGGCTGAATAGCCCAATCAGACGCCCAACACCGGGATCCACATCGGTCACTTGTCCCTTACCCACTTTCAACCAGATACTGCCATAGAGCCCTTCAGCCCCCATGTCGAGTGGGGACGTGGGCCAGTAGAGCTCTGCCTTGAGATCCGTGGGCGCCTCTTTAATACCTGTTTCCATGCCTAGATCCCGTTGCAGGTCCCCCAGGCTGGCAATACGTGATTTCAGGTTGAGCGATGTGAGATGCCCCTTGTCGGTCAAACGCCAATAGCCCTGGCCTGACAAATCGAACTTCTCTCCTACCAGTGTGATGCCAGTAATGGTGATGCCATCTCTCTCTTTTTGCCAGGCAACATGGGATTTTCCTAAACTCTGCTCATTGACATAGAGCGCATCCACCGAGAGATCCATTGAGGGCAGATCTCTGGGATCCAGATCAATCGAGGACCCCGATCCTGCTTCGGATTCCGTTCCGCTAATGGTGGCTGCAACCTTATCGAGATCCAACTTAATGTAGTCAAAACGGCCGAGCAAAGGCAGTTTCTGCCAATCCCCCGGCACCTGAACCATGCCCTTCACCGTTTCGGACTCCACACCAATGCGGTAGCCATCAGCAAAGTTTCTGGCAGTAAAATGGGCATCGGGACATGCGATATCTGCAATCGTCATATGATCTGATTTCAGATCAATGTCGATAGGTGTCGGGGCACCCTCTCCTTCAGCATTATCAGCAATCCATGCGAGCCAGGGGTCTGCATTAAGCTTTTTTAAGTGTCCGCTTATGCGATACCCTTTCCCAGCTTCAGGCAGCTTGGGCTCACTGGAGAAGCCGATTGCCACCTGCTGTATTGCCCTAGGATCTCCAGGCAGCCTGACTCGAGCATGGACTTCTTTGCCGTAGAACAATCGTAAATCTGTGTTTTTATCACGCCGAAAATCGACAGTAAGATCCATTTTTCTTGAATTGGCCGCCTTTTTTCCAATTGGCGCAGGCAGGTCTACGGCCAGTCCACGCAGTTTGGAATTGACCTTGAGCCGCACCGGCACCTTGCTTTCATGATGTGCAATCTCCAGGAAGACATGACTGTCGGCACCCCCCTGGCCCGGCGGTAACCACCACCCGGGATACTGTTGCCTCAACTGCTCGAGAGAAACGGTCAGCCGGGTGGATATGCGTGTCCAGCGACCCTTTTTCTTAACCCTGGGTGAGACATCCACCGTCACCGCCTGATCCATCATTCGTGCCTTGATTTGTTTAGCGCTCACTTGATGTTCGTCAAAACTGAGTTCACCGGTAATACCTTCCACCTTGAGGCTGGCCAGCTTGACGGCCATGGTCGCATCTTCCAGTTTTAACGTGCCATCAACCTTGAACTGATCGGTCTCTTTCAGTGGAATAGACATACTGATGTGTGTCCGCGCCTCACCAGCCACTTCAACCTCATCCAAGAAGGGACCAAAGCGTTCCTGCAACGGTGTCTCGCTGAGCAGCTTCAGCATGTCTGCAAAGGGGCCGATGATTTCCCCCTCTATCTCCACAGGTGCCGCCCCTTTAAGTTCTCTTATGCGAGCTTGTGCCTTATGCAGCCGATTACCCAGCAGCAGACCGTCATCCAGGGAGACCTGAAAGCTGTTGTTGACGAAGTGGGCCTCCGCCATACCCTGCTCGACCCTGGGCCAGCCCGGCATATAATCGAGCACCAGATCCTCGACACCGAACCAGACCTCGAACCGGCCCTCATGCTGATTGAAGGGAAACTTGTTGAGCGGACCGTAAAGTAGAAATGAACCCGAATTGACATGGCCACTCACCACCGAGCGATCGAGCCACTCCACCAGCGAGTCCGGCATGATACCCACCGGTAAATAGTCACTCTTGCGGGAACCATCACCGTTCCAGAAATCGGATTGCATATCGACGAACAGATCCGTACCGCTCAGGGGTATCTGCAACTCAATGCGTGAAAGGGTCTCAACATCGTCGTTAATCATCTCCAGCTTATCAGCACTGAGATGCAGGCCGTTCTTGGTATCGAAGCGCCAGGTGAAATCTCCGGCCAAACGTTTGGCGTTGATCGGTGACCGGAAAAGCTTGGGGAAATTGACACTGAAATCAGAGGAGTCTAGCCGCAGCCAGCCACCCACCTGGTTCCCCTCGAAACTGAGCCGCAACCCTGAGAGGCCAGGTACACTTTGCCAGGGACGGCTCTTGTACCGTGCAACCACACCGCCCACATGCCAGAGAGCATCTCCCTCTACAGGCTGCAGCAAGGTAAAACCGAAACGGGTCAGATGACCGTCCGCGGAAAGACCGGTCAGGGCATCACCCAATTCGGCATTGGGAAGTTCAATGATGGAGAGAAAATCATTGAGTTCCTTGAGCGAGAGATAATCTGCCCCCATGCGCAGCAGACGCCCCGACTCATCGTCCGTTTGCCAGGCAAGGCTGAGACGGCCCGGCGGCCAGAGTTGGCCGTCACGCACCAGCACCAGGCTATCGAGATCGACCTGCCAACCCTGCTTCTCCTGACGCCAGTCGATTTCGCTGGCAAGACGGTCCAGCTGAAAAGGCGTTTCAACGGCCGGTCCGGTCATCTGAAAATCGGTTAACTCTGAAGTACCGTGCAGGCGCTGGAGCTGCCCTCGCGCCAGTCGTCCCCAAAGCTCCAACTGCAGTTCACCGCTATTCACCGCATAGCCAGCCGGCAACCACTCGGTAAGTCGACCACCGGCTTTAAGGTTCTCCCCTTTCAGATAGAAGCGTCCATCCATTGTCAGGGGATGCTCTTCACTCCCCTTCAGATCGGCGATAAAGCGGAGGGTCTCTGTGTCCTGCCAACCGACTTTCGCTTTAACCGAAAGCTGGTGTCGATTGCCGTCATTCAGCAGATCAACCGCAACACTGGATAGCCTTAAGGGCGGCCTGTCTGGATGAGACCCCTTGAGGAAAATCTCACTGTCTAACAGTCGCAACTCAGGTTGTCCGAGCAGTACCTCAGTCACTGTCCCAGAATCCGCCTCACCGTCAGACTTGATACCCTGTAGAGAGATGGAGCCATCGGCATGTTGCTCAACCTGCAGGCGCGTACCCACAACCATGGCCCGGCCCAAGCGGAGCTCACCATTGAGAAGCGAATTCAGCAGCTCAATGTCGACATAGACCTCCCGTGCATGGGACACGGGTACGCTCTCATCCTGGCCATATAGAGAGACATCGGTGAATTTCAGTGCCAGACGAAAGCCCCTCAACTCCGCCTGCATGTCACCGATACTGAGCGGCTTGCCCGCACCCACTTCGACGATCCGCTCGATCTCCTGTTTGTAGGGTCCAAGATCGATATGCGGCAGGGTCAGTCTTGCCACGGTTAATGCGATCGCCAGCAGGATCACCAGCCATGCCATGACCAGCCAGAATTTACCGTGGAGATAGCGGGCAACTTTCAGCATGGTTTGCTCAGACGGGCATCAGACCAGCACCACGTCGTAATGCTCCTGACTATAGAGCAACTCCGCTTGCAGTTTTATGGGATGACCGATGAACTGTTCCAACTCGGCCAAGTGGGTCGACTCTTCATCCAGCAGACGATCGATAACCTCCTGTGAAGCGAGTACCAGCAGTGATTCCACATCGAACTGGCGGGACTCGCGCAGAATCTCCCGGAAGATCTCGTAGCAGGTGGTCTCAGCCGTTTTGATCGAACCCCGGCCTGCACAGCAGGGGCAGGGTTCACAGAGCACATGCTCCAGAGACTCACGGATTCGCTTGCGCGTCATCTCCACCAACCCGAGGGAGGAGACTTCAGTGATGTGGGTGCGGGCATGATCGTGGGCCAGGCACTTCTCCAGGGCGCGTAGCACCTGACGGCGGTGCTCCGGATCCAGCATATCGATGAAATCGATAATGATAATGCCACCCAGGTTGCGCAGCCGCAGCTGCCGGCAGATCGCCTGGGCCGCCTCCAGGTTGGTCTTGAAGATGGTCTCTTCCAGATTACGGTGTCCCACAAAGGCACCGGTATTGACGTCGATGGTGGTCATCGCCTCAGTCTGATCGATCACCAGGTGCCCACCGGATTTGAGTTGTACTTTTCGCTCCAGTGCCTTCTGGATTTCATCTTCCACGCCATAGAGATCGAACAGGGGCCGCTCTCCCGGATAATATTCGATCCGGTGTTTGATATCGGGAATGAACTTCTGGGCGAACTCAATGGACTTCTGGTGGGTCTCTTTCGAATCGATGCGCACCCGCTCCACGTCGGGTCCCACCAGATCACGCAGAGAGCGCAGGGGTAGTGAGAGGTCCTCATGGATCAGCTCGATTCCCTGTGCCAGCTTGCTGCGCTCCTGGATGGAGGCCCACAGTCGGGCGAGAAAGCGCATATCCGATTTCAGTGAGCTCTCTTCAATCCCCTCCGCCGCTGTACGTGCGATATAACCACCGGAGATCTCGCCAGTCTCCGCCACTTGATTGAGCAGTTCCCGCAGACGCTGACGCTCATCTTCCGCTTCGATGCGTTGCGAGATACCCATATTGCCCAGTGAGGGCATGAAGACGAGATGACGTGAAGGAATGGAGATATTGGTGGTCAGTCGGGCGCCTTTGGTACCGAGCGGATCCTTTAGTACCTGGACGATCACATGCTGGCCTTCGCGGAGCAGTTCGTAGATATTATCGGTTTTTGGCTCATCCCCGGTGGTACTGATATCGGAGACATGCAGAAAGGCCGCCCGCTCAAGTCCGACATCCACAAAGGCCGCCTGCATGCCGGGCAGAACCCGGCAGACTTTCCCCTTATAGATATTACCGACCAGACCGCGCTTACCGGCACGTTCGACAATCAGCTCCTGTACCACGCCGTTCTCGATCACGGCCACACGGGTCTCTGGTGGGGTAACGTTAATTAGAATCTCTTCGCTCATACTTCCTTCGCATTTCTCAGTTTATTATTGTTTGTAATACTAGGGCCTGTTAACACTAAGTAGTTCGATCCCCGCCCGGCTAAGGAGTTCGGCGGTCTCGAACAAAGGCAGCCCCATCACGCCTGAGTAACTGCCCCTCAAGTTATTGATGAACATCGCGGCAAGACCCTGGATGGCATAGCCACCCGCCTTATCCGCCGGTTCTCCTCTCTCCCAGTATTGCGCTATCTCTACCGGTGTTATGGGTCGAAAACTCACCTGACTGAGGCTGAGCCGGGTCTCCAACTGACCATTATCCAGTGCCACAGCGGTATAAACTTCATGGGTCCGGCCAGAAAGCTGCTGCAGCATCCAGATACCTTCATCACGGTCACGGGGTTTCCCCAGCATGCGGCCATCGATCACCACACAGGTATCAGCGGCCAGTACCGGCAAGTATTCACCCGCTTTTCGGGCATTCAACCCCGCCACCGCCTTATCCTGTGACACCCGTTGCACATAGTCGGATGGAGATTCCCCATCCCGGGGGCTTTCATCCACTTCGATGTCGAGCCACTTGTGCGGCACGCCAATCTGTAACAGTAGCTCACGTCGCCGCGGAGAACGGGATGCCAGATAGACCAGAGGCTCCATCAACCCGCCCGGTGGTAGGGGTGATTTCTCATCAGACTCCAGGCCCGATAGAGCTGTTCGGACAAAAAGACCCTCACCAGGGGGTGTGGCAGCGTCAGTGGCGAAAGCGACCAACGCATTTCGGCAGCCGCGAGGCACTCTGGTGCAAGACCTTCAGGTCCACCCACCAGCAAGGCCAGATCCCGTCCATCTGCCATCCACTGTGACAACTTGCTGGATAGTTGCTCAGTATTCCAGGCCTTTCCTTCTACATCCAGCGCAATGACCCGGCATCCTTTAGGGACAGCCTTGAGCATCCTTTGCCCCTCGTCCCGCAAGGTACGTACTGTATCGGCATTTTTCCCCCGATGACCCGGCGCGATCTCCAGCAGATGCAGGGCACACTCGCTGGGGAGTCGTTTGGCATACTCCTCGTAGCCCTCCACCACCCAACGCGGCATACGGTTTCCCACTGAGATCAGATAGATATTCATGTGGGGGGATTGTACGGGATATTGATGGCTTGTGGGGGGCTTGGGAGACGAGGACGTATGGGATGTAAATTTTGAGTTTTGAATTATGAATTTTGAATTGAGAATGTGCGGCACGTTGTACCTTCATACTATTATCCCCTTAGGTCTTCCCCGGGAGAAGGACAGGGTAAGGGAGTAATAACAACTCTGAGCGTAGCGAACACCACGAATTCAAAACTCAAAATTCATAACTCAAAATTCCCATCAATCGTCCTGGGCTCCAATATCCTGTATCCTTGCCCGCCATGACAGATAAACACCTCACAGACACACGCTTCGACAGCTTCGATCTTCCCGAGCCCGTCCTCCAGGGCATCCGCGAAGCCGGCTTCGAATACTGCACACCCATCCAGGCGGAGACGCTGCCGATCGCGCTTACCGGGGAGGACCTGGCAGGTCAGGCACAGACCGGCACCGGCAAGACGGCCGCCTTCCTGATCGCCACCCTGAACTACCTGCTGCAACACCCGGCTGACGAAAGGCGCAGGCCCAACCAGCCTCGCACCCTGATCCTTGCCCCAACCCGTGAGCTGGCCGTGCAGATCTACAATGATGCACAGGCACTCACCAAGCACACCGAATTCACCACCGCAGCCGTCTACGGTGGCACGGGTTACGACCAACAACGTAAACAGCTCGAAGCGGGCGTCGACATCCTGATCGGCACACCAGGCCGTCTGATCGACTACCTCAAACAACGTGTCTATGACCTGAATGCGATACAGGTCCTGGTGCTCGACGAGGCGGATCGTATGTTCGACCTCGGCTTCATCAAGGACATCCGCTTCATGATGCGGCGTTGCCCGCCACCTACCCAACGCCTGGGTATGCTCTTTTCCGCCACCCTCTCCTACCGGGTGAAGGAGCTGGCTTACGAGCACATGAACAATCCCCACAGTATCGAGGTGGCGCCGGAACAGGTCACGGCGGAGCAGATCACAGAAACCTGCTACATGACCGCCAATGAGGAGAAGATCCCGCTGTTGATTGGCCTGATTAACGGGCTGACCGACGCACGCAGTATCGTCTTTATCAATACCAAGCGGGTGGCGGACAAGGTCTGGGGTTTTCTGCAAGGCAACGGCATTGATGCCGCCGTGCTCTCGGGCGATGTACCGCAGAAGAAGCGCCTGAGCCTGCTGAAGCGTTTCCAGGAGGGTGAGCTCCACGTACTGGTGGCCACTGATGTGGCGGCCCGTGGTCTGCATATCCCCGATGTCACCCATGTCATCAACTATGATCTGCCGGAGGACGCGGAGGATTACGTCCACCGCATCGGACGTACCGCCCGCGCCGGGGCCAGTGGCGACGCCATTAGTTTCGCCTGCGAGACCTACGCCTTCTCCCTGCCCGACATCGAGGTCTATGTCGGACACCCCATCCCCACCCAGACCGTCGATCCGGCGTTACTGGCAGAGGTCGATCCGAAAAGCCGGGTCTATCCCGAAAAGGGCTCACGTCAACCCCACCGGGGCAAAGACGGGCGGAAGGCGCACGGCCGGGGGCATCACCACAAGGGACACAAGCCGAAAGACGGGGAGCACGCGAAAAAGCGGCACCGACGTCGCGGCCCCAAGCCCCCCCAGAGTAGCGGCACGGAGTAGGCATGGACGATAAGTGCGGCCGCTGCACCAATTCCAAATGTTGTACCTACACCACCGAAGCGATCGGTGAGGCGCCGCGATCCAAATCCGACTTCGAACACCTGCTGTGGCAGGTCTCCCACGAAGGCGTTGAGGTCTACAAAGACGAAGACGGCTGGTTCCTATTGCTAAATGGCCGCTGTGAACATCTCGGTCCAGGTGGTGCCTGCGGTATCTACGACACCAGACCGCAGATCTGCCGTGACTACGACAATGACTGGTGTGAACTCGACGCCCCCGCCGAAAAGGGTTTCGATCTCTACTTCCGTAACTACAAAGAGTTGCTGACCTACTGCAAAAAGCGCTTCAAGACCTGGGGACGTTAGTTCAGGCCCGCTTCTCTTCCTCTGATCAGACACCACAACCCCCCCTCGGGAACTATCGCAGCCATCACGCAACTAAAGCGCACAACTTTTGTGTACTGATTTTTTATACATGGTTTGTATAATGCGCGCCTCGTCTTCCGACCCACTACCCGTTACCACGTCATGACTCTTTCCACCGTTAATTTGCGCGACCGCTTTGAACAGCTTCGTTCCAACAAGCTTTTCGAGACTTTCGTCATTCTGGTCATCGTCATCTCCGCCTTGATGATCGGCGCCAAAACCTATCCCATACCAAACGGTGTCGCACAGTTGTTACGATTCCTGGATGTGGGCATCACCCTGTTCTTCCTCGCCGAAATCGTCATCCGCATGATTGCCGAGAAAAATCTGAAGCGCTTCTTCAGCAAAGGCTGGAACATCTTCGACTTCCTCATCGTCACCGCCAGCATGATCCCCGTGGACGACAGCGAAGCCGCTCTGCTGGGACGCCTGCTCAGGGTCTTCCGTGTATTGCGCCTGGTATCCATCATTCCCGAACTGCGGATACTGATGAACGCCTTCGTCACCGCCATCCCACGCATGGGCTATGTCTCCCTGTTGATGTTCATCATCTTCTACATCTATGCTGCCATGGGTAGCATGTTCTTCCATGAGATCAACCGGGAGCTCTGGGGCAACATCACCATCTCCATGCTGACCCTGTTCCGCATCGCCACCTTCGAGGACTGGACCGACGTGATGTACGAGACCATGGCCGTACATCCCCTGAGCTGGTCTTTCTATCTCTCGTTTATCTTCATCGTCGCCTTTGTCTTTCTGAACATGATGATCGGCATTGTATTGGAGACCCTACAGCGGGAGCATGAGCAGTTCTCACGTGATACGGGAGAGGGAGAAGCGGGTGAGGTGCATCGCATCGAGACACGCACCCAGGAGATGGAGCAGCGGCTGATTCGCATGGAGGGAATGCTAACAAAACTTGCTGAGAAGTAATTAAGGCAGGCCATATATTTTTAGAGGCCAGGGCTGCACCTTAATATTGTTTAAAGCGTAATTACACACTGACCCCAATTATTCTTTGTTATGCCATTACTTCCCATTACCGCTCTGCCATTGCTAATTTTGCACCGAGCATTGCAAAAACTACTGCAAAAGTACGTTGTGCCATTTTTATTATATTTGGAGAATGAGCGACATAAGATCTAACACTATTTGCAAATAATCCATACAATATAAATACAAATAGCGTCATGCCCATAAATATGCCACTAAGAAGAAGCATATTAACGATTGGTGATTCCGTTTCTGGCGGCACGAACTGGGGTAAGAATGCCAGGAAAAACAAGGATAACTTTGGATTCAAGATATTTATCAGGAATCCTTTGATACCAATCTCCCATGCTCCCTTATTACTATTTTTGCCTTCAATTTTCAAAGTGCCAGTTTCTTTCCACATTGACCATGCAAGATAAAGTAAGTAGGCAACACCAATAAACTTTATTAATTGGAATGCAATGGCACTCATGTGAAGAATGGTAGCCAGACCAAGAATGCTTGCAAGCAAATGCGGAACGATTCCGACGGCACACCCAAAGGCTGCAAATATGCTGGCACGCCAGCCTATAAACAGGCCTGTTGAAATTGTGTAAATAACGCCAGTGCCAGGTATTAGAACAACTATTAATGACGTAATAATAAATTCTGTACTAAGCATTCTGTACCCTGCTTGTTTTTAGGCATAACGTTTTGGGTAAGTTGCACCGTCTTTTGGCGTCAACTTTACCCACTGGTTATAGCAGCTTTAAATTTACTGACTTTATCCCAATCTCAACCAACCCAGCGATTTCGTTTAGATTAACTTTCCTGGTAGAGAACGCCTTGACAACTAATTCTCGGTTGCCGCCTAAGCGTGTGAAAGCCCAAGCATATGGCGTACCACTGTTTGAAAATCCCTTCTTCATTTTCCAATTCAATCCGTTCACTTCTATGATTGAATCATATTGATTCATGGAAGGATGACCATACCAGTACTCTAGAAATATGATGTGCCCATATGCGCTAGGCATATAGCCTAACGGTGCGAAACAAAAACGAATTTTATCCTTCCCATCTTCAGCGACAACATTAGGCATACAATTGTCTTCAAATAGTGAATCTCGAGGCATGGCATAATCTATGATCCACTTTTCGTCCGCTTTTGTAGAAAGCTCAACCCAACTAATTAGATCGAGATGAGGAACGTCGTATGACGCACACCCCACGAGAAAAAATAGAGTAAAAGCTAAGGGATTCTTGTTCATCTATCTATATCGCTATAACAAATGGAATGGACCCGTCCCTCTTCAAACCGGCCTCGCAGTGGGCCACGATGGGTATGTAGGAATCCATCAATGAAGAAGGAGGGT
>JAHXIP010000003.1 GCA_025655575.1 Candidatus Thiodiazotropha sp. (ex Monitilora ramsayi)
CGCCACAGACGGTGGCTGAAGTCATCATAGCGCTGGGTGCTGGTATTGCCTCGCCCGTCAGTATGGCTGATGAGAACACCGTGGGTATCGTAGCGCCGGCTTTCAGTTACCGCCTGATCCTCACCTTCACCACGGATGATGTCGGTCATTCGGCCCCAGGCATCGTAGCGATAGCCGGTGGCTTGCCCCAACGGATTGATGAGTTTTTGCAACCTGCCAACGGGGTCGTAGCGGTATTGGTAACCCTCTTCTTCTTCACTTGTGCTGGCGATGAGTCGATCTGACAGGTCATATTGATTTTTCTGCTCTACCAGCCGCCGACCCTGCTTGTCATGAGATTCCCGTATCAGCAACCTGCCTTTGACATCCCAATGCCATTGGCGACGACTGCCGTCAGGGAAAGTGACAGATATGGGTCGTCCCGCCGGGTCATACTCTGCACTCACCCGACCGTTAGGTCCCTCAACTGCAGTGACATGTCCCACTGCGTCGTATTCCAGGCCGACATCCAGGGAAGAACTCCCTTGTGCTTGCGTGGCGAGGTTGATCAGGCGCCCTCTATCATCATACTCAAGGCTGGTCGACTGACCGCGTCCATCCAAAAGGCGACTGGGGCGACCATAGGCATCGAATGTCTCGATCCGGTCGCCCGATGTCAGACCACTATCACTGTGAGTGAAGCGTCCATTACTGTCGTAATGGTAACGAACCAAGTCCTTATCACCAGCCTGTGGGCCATCTGTAGTCACCAGGTTGCCGTTTTTGTAGGTAAAGCGGGTCGTGCGCACCATTTCCAGATAGTCACCCTCAAAATCCGGGGTGTAGCCTACTTCCAATACCTCACTGATTCTGCCCTGGTCGTTGTGGCTCAACCACCATTGGTGTGTCTTGTCAGGTGCGATTGATGGCTCTGTAATCAGACTTGGCCAAGGCTCATCATCACGGTAGGCGTATTTGGCTATGAGACGCACTGCTCCTGCTGCATCTGTTTGTGTTGCTGCCCTTTCAGCGATCTGGATCAGACGACCGTTATCATCATAGGTATAGTGCCGGGTCAGTCCATTGGATTCCGTCTTCGATACCAACTGCAGATGATCGTTGTATCGGTATTGCACACCATCCGCTGCACAGCCTTCTCCACCACTACCTTCGACCCGAGTGATAACAGGGGTTCCAGCCACTTTCTCAATCGTATAGGTCAGAACTTGACCTAGTGCATCAGTCACCAACCGATGGCCTTCCCCATATTGAATACGAATCTCTCCAACCCCATCCGTGTGAGTGCTGAGTATGGCCCTATCCTCATCATCATAGGCCCAGGTGGCAAAGCGGACGCCCCGTTCATCAGTGATGCCTGTGAGATTGTGGATATCCCTCTTGTCTTCGTAGTGATAGGTGCGTGTCGCTTCATCCGGGTGAATGATTTTGTGAAGATTATTATTGTCGTCATAGACATAGCGGGTGTGCCGTTCCCCCGGGTCCATGATGGATATGATCCGTCCTCGCTTATCGTAACCAAATCTGATGCGGCGGTCTTGCGAGTCGCTGACTTGTAACAGCCTTCCATCCCGATCCCGGTGCAGTAGAATCCTGCTGCCTTGCCAACGGATATCGAACAAGTGGCCGTCTTTGGTGAATCTCAGCACCTTGCCATCGTGCAGGCGCCATTCATAACCAATGGAATCGGCAAGCAACTTCCCGTCTTTGGCCAACCGCCCTCTGTACAGACGCTTCCCATCGATGACATCTTCAGTTGGATCAAAGTAAAGCAGGCGGCCGTCGCCCTGCAATACGATAATGCGGTCACCCGCAATACCTAGCTGATACTGGTAGTTGTGTCGCCAACCCACACCAAGCGGTCCACGTGCTTCAGCGCGGCTGTTGTAGTGACGGATGAATGACACGGGCAAGGTTCCCGGCAATCCGACCAGATCTTCTTCTCGCTGGTATTTGTTTCCGTTGGTGATATTGACGGGGTTGCCAACAGTCAGAGCACATGCTATCGGTGCACCTATACCGGATGGTACGTACCCAATCCCGATATCAGCCGGAGGCGTGCTTTGCCTGAGAAGTCCCTGTACTGCTTGCGTTTCACCTTGGCCAATGAGCAATACCACCAAGGTTACTGCTGCTGTATGAATAGTCCTTTTCAATACGCTGAGAGAATTCATCCGTGTACTCCAATTGACAGTCCATTGCTATTTCTCACTAAGAGGAGAGGACATCTCTCCCACAGAGATCTTATTCGGAGTCGTATCAGTAAAGAAGCAAAGCGAACGCTTTACTACTACGCAGCGGATGAAAAATCGTTGATAAGAAGATGAATACACAAGACGATTCCATTCCTGCACTTCTCCATTAAGACGAAAATCCTGGACCAACCGGCCTATATAGCGCATGCATTTGAACATAGAACACTAATATCTATCAAGCTGGCCGGGATAAAATGTGGCCTGATACCACCCCCTCCCTCTGGAAAACCAGCTACACGGCACCCTTTATACCTTGCCGTATAAAAACGGCCGTTTTCCGTGATAATCGAATGAATGTTATCAAACCCTAAGGCGTGCTAAATAGTTTTAGGGTACCGCAGGAACAAAGCGGAATGGTGTAGCCAAACCTCACCTAGGCCTATAAAGACTGTGAGTGAAGAAGGGCTGGAGAACGATTGTTTGCAGAATTAGGATTCATTGCTCTCTGACCCGTTTTTTCTTTTTAAATCACCATACAGGAATTACTGGCCTTCCTCATTTACGATAGTAAATGAATAGAGATAAGAAAACCAAATACCTAGTGGAGAAAACAGTAGCGTCAACATACTCCATAGCATCGGGTTTTTTCCGATTTCTTTTGCAAATTTACCTATGCTCACAATATATGAAAATGCGGCAACAACAGCTGTTGCATACATAATTATGGAATAGATTGATGGCATTAAGATCCATCCGATTATCCATGATATATGTGCAATCCAAAAAGGATAGTCAAGTATTTTTCTTACGGATTTATCATAAGTTTTTGATGCATCTTCCATTTGATAATTCTCCTTTTCCATTCAATAGATAGCATTCCATAAACAGTGCCCACCTTTTGAAGGATTTGGCATCGCGGGCTCTCTATCAACCTCACATCAGTGCTATGAATGACACCTATCCGCTTGAAGCAGGAGTATCCTGACTCAGCAACGGTAGCGGCACATGGAGTGCCGATCCTATGGCCCGTAGCAGTTCCAACTCTTGAGTGGCAACATGGGTGTCGCTGAGGATTGTCTCTACCAGTGCGGTGATGAGACGCTCTTTCTCTTTTATCTTAAGTAGATCCAAATTGCTCAGTGCTTTGTCCAATGCACTTGGCCAGTCGGCAGGTAGCCGCATTGGAGCCTGCTCAAAACCTATGCTTTTGATGCCTGCTTGGTAGCTTTTTTCCACCAAAGTTATATCGCTATGGCCATGATCCGCCAGGATGGCAATCACATCTTGAACCGACTGTGCCAGATCCGTCAGCAGGTAGCGGCCACCTGTGCGGCTTTGTGAGGGGTTCTTTGCATCAGTCAGGTGCAGGCTGATTACTTTTGCCAGCAGAAATTCAAAGACTTCGACTTTGCCATCCAGGTGCACGATGTCAGTGACCGTTTCCAGCATGCGGTGGATAAATTCGGCGGGTCGACGTTTAAGGGCTGAGAAAGCGATCTCTAAAAGCGGTAGGCGTTGCTCTGGGTGGATCGGCATCGCGGACGTCAGCAGATAACGCACTTGTGTTTCACTCTCTGCGCCAAGTTTTTTGCTGATGGTGAAAAGCTGTTGATCGCGGATTGTTTCGTCATCGTCCAGCAGTACACAGAGTAACAACTCAGGCGCCCACTCAGTGGAGCGGGCTGCGGAAACCAGGCTGACAGGGAGTGCGGCGGCTATCGCTGCGGCGGCGACAATACGTTCCCAGTCGGGTTGTCCGATGCCTTCTATAATATTGCGTGGATCGAAGGGCGCACGCCGAGATGATTTTTTCGATTCACGCTGTTCTTCCTCAGCCTCGCGACGTGTACGACGACTGAGACGTTTGGCGATATCAGCCAACTCCTCTTCCCTGAACCCGGGTTCTATGCGTTGGATACGTTCGACGATCGGTGGGTGTGTGGCAAGCATGGCGGCACTGCTGCCCTGACCGAACAGCATGTGAGCAACCTCTTCGCTGTCTTTCTCCAGCACCGCCCCTTGGCTGTGGACTGCAATCTTTTTCAGTGCACCGGCAATGCCCTGTGGGTTGCGGGTAAACTGCACGGCAGAGGCATCGGCCAGGTACTCCCGTTGCCGGGAGACGGCTGCCTTAATCCAGCGGGCGAAAAACAGACCGATGTACCCGATTGCCATGAGGGCGACGGCGAACAGCATGATTGCATTGCCGCCGTTATTTTTTGATCGGGAAGAGAAGCGCATACCCGAGAGAATCCGCCGCCCGGCAATGGCTAATATCAGAATCCCGAACAGCGCCCCCATCAAGCGGATATTAAGCCGCATATCGCCATTGAAGATATGGCTGAACTCATGGGCGATGACACCTTGCAGTTCCTCACGATTCAGGCTCTCAAGAGTGCCCCGCGTGACCGCTACAGCAGCATCGCTGGGTGAAAAGCCGGCGGCAAAGGCATTGATGCCGGCTTCCTGCTCCAGGATATAGATCTCAGGTACCGGGACACCGGAGGCGATAGCGATCTCTTCCACCACATTGCGCAACCGCTGACGCAGCGGATCCTTCGGATCGGCCTCCACTGGGACACCACCCATCTGTCTGGCCACAGAACCCCCGCCATCTTTCAGGCTGGCGTTTCGATAGAGACTGGCCAGCCCAATCACGGCACCGGTGCCTCCCGCGCCAAACAGCAACACGGAACTGTTGGCCGAGATAAGACCAGCAAGTGTATTGGGCGCAGAAACCATTGGCTCGCTGAGCACACTGCCAAACAGGAACAGCAGCACAGCATCAATGGCAATGATGATGGCGATAACCGCAAGGATGAACAGCAACACCAGTTTCCGGGTGTTGCGTTTGGCCTCGTCCTGATGCTCGAAAAAATTCACGGGAGTTACCAGACCCTAGCTGAACGAAACCTTGGGCACCTCACGTTTGACTTCGTCCTCGATCTCAAGCAACTGCGCTGCCTCAAAACGAAACCAGCTGGAGATCAGATTACTCGGAAAGGATTCACGGTCGATGTTGTACTGCATCACCGAGTCGTTATAGGCCTGGCGGGAAAACGCCACCTTGTTTTCGGTACTGACAAGCTCTTCGGAGAGCTGCATCATATTCTCATTGGCCTTAAGATCGGGGTAGGCCTCAGCCAGGGCAAACAGGCGCCCCAGTGCGCCGCTAAGTCCCTGCTCCGCTTCCCCAAGCTGTTTCATCGCTTCGGGATTGGAAGGATCTTTGGCTGCCTGTTGCAGACCGCTGACCGCACGGTTGCGCGCCTCGATCACGGCTTCCAGGGTCTCCTTCTCATGTTTCATATAGCCCTTGGCCGTCTCCACCAGATTGGGGATCAGGTCGTGCCGGCGGGTGAGTTGAACATCGATCTGGGCAAAGGCGTTTTGAAAGCGGTTACGCCCGGCGATGAGCTTGTTGTACATGCTCACGCCAAATCCGATGACACCCAGAATAATGACCAGTATCACGATCGTAGTTGTCATTGCTAATATCCCTCTTGCAGGTTCACCAATGGTGTGTGTCAGGGAATTCTAAGCTTCATTACGGAAAATTGCAGCAATCGCCGCACGACGTTGGACCAGATGTCACTGAAATTTACAGGCCAGGGTAATGCCAAAGGCGTGTGATCAACATGGCATTCCAAACAGCGATATCCAGCAGATGCTAGCGTAAAAACTCTCTGCCCCGTAGCAGAGCCTCGGGGCAGAAAGACATTTCAAACGAAATACTTAAAAGTAAAGATTCTCAACCGACTTTCCGTCAATGAAAATCTCACACTTGTCACCAGACTTCGCTTTTGCCGCCTGAATGGCGCCTGCAACCCGTCCGAAGACACCGCCCTCACTACTCAATACAGAACCAAAATAGCACCTGCTGCTGACCTTCATGCCCTTGTAGTCGGCATTCAGATTCTGCACCGGCGTATAAGGGGGAAAGCTCCCACGCATGACGGGATCGTCATTAATGGTCAACTGTAATTGATTGTGGTCGACATCGTACTGCCCGCCAAAACGGAGGACTTCTTTAGCCGTTTCGACTGTTTTCTCTTGTGCGATTTTCGGGGCGGTTGAACAAGCTGCCAGAACACAGCAGGCAGACAATAGGGTGAATGGTACGAGAGTTCGCATAGATCGCTCCTTCCTTTGGATAAACTAACAACGAGGGCATCTGCCCGGTACAGACTATGAGTCAAGCTTATGAATAAGCGGGAGGGATTATATAGGCAAACCACTATCCAGACCAATTATCCCAATTGCAGGTCAATGACAGTCAGCAGGCAGTCATGACAACGTGGTTATTCCAATAGTTTGCGGTCATGGAAAGCGATCAAGAATAGAGACAAGAAGTCATACAATGTCTCAAAACCTATTCTCCGCGGAATTCACAACAGAACTGATCCAACCTGGAGGGGGCGAGTTTCACTGCGTGACCCAGGACCTCTTTTTGAAGCAAAAGAAGAATAGGCACTATTTCCCTAATCGAATTAAGGCGTTATCCACACCTATCGAGTGGTAATATCACTCTCTTGTCTCATTCTTTTCCAACGATGAAATTGTGATTTTCTCGTGATAGGCCGGTGAACTTTACTATTCATATTTACACCTAACTTAATGGATATTTTGAGGATAGTACGATGAAATTTACTCTGTGGAGCGGCCTGCTGGGGATGATAGCTTTGTTGTCCGGTTGCACCAATTCGGTGTCTGAGCGGGTGGAATTATCAGAAGAGATACCGCAAGGATTGTCGGTCGCGACTTTTGCCGGCGGCTGTTTCTGGTGTGTCGAGTCCGGATTCGAAAAACTACCTGGGGTCAAAGAGGCCATTTCCGGCTATAGCGGCGGTACGGACGAAAACCCGACCTACCGGAAAGTCGCAAGAGGGGGAACCGGGCATACCGAGGCTGTGCAGGTCTATTACGATCCCAAGATCATCAGCTATTCGGGCTTGATCCAGGGGCTGTGGCGGATGATGGATCCCACCGATTCCCAGGGCCAGTTCTACGACCGCGGCACACCATACCGACCGGCCATCTTTTATCACAATACCGAACAGAAAAAGATTGCGGAACGTTCCCGCGATGAACTGGCTGCCTCGGGACGCTATGAGAAACCGGTAACCATTGAGATTGTACCGTTCACGAAATTCTACAAGGCGGAGAAGAGGCACCAGGATTACTACAAGAAAAATCCGGTCCGATATAAATTCTATACCTATAACTCAGGCCGTTATCAGTTCGTCGATAAGCACTGGGGAGAAGAGCGTTATGTGGACTACACCCAATTCCGCGATGAACCTGTTGTGGAGACCGAATCAGGTAGGAAGAATGTCCATTACCGCAAACCCTCCGAGGAAGTTATCAGGGATATGCTGACCCCACTACAATACCGGGTGACTCAGGAGGATGGTACAGAGTCACCTTTCAATAATGCCTACTGGAATGAAAAGCGGGAAGGGATCTACGTGGACATAGTGACAGGTGAGCCTCTGTTCTCGTCCACCGATAAATACAGATCGGGTACCGGTTGGCCCAGTTTCACCAAACCCATTGCGCCAGAGGTGGTGACGGAGAGAGAGGATTGGAAGCTGTTTGGTGTGCGTACTGAGATCCGTAGCCGTATCGGCGACTCACATCTCGGCCATCTCTTTGACGATGGTCCGGCTCCGACAGGTCTGCGATATTGTATGAATTCAGCAGCCATGCGATTTGTGCCCAAAGCGCAGATGGAATCGGAAGGCTATTCAGCATACCTGGAACTGTTCTCCTCTAGGGTGGCTGTGAGCTATTAACTCCGAATGGGGGGCTGTGATGATATCAATAACAGAGGTTAGTTATGGAACCGGTGCACATCACCCTCTATCGCTGGGCAGGAAACTGGGGACCGTTTAAAGTCAAAATCCCCTGTGGTGAATGCTCGCTGACTAAAGATGTTCTGGAAGACAATTTTCTCCATGAACTGAAAGGTATTCCGATCAAGCTGGAAATACTTGACTGGCTGACCTGGTGGTGGCGTCCATTGAGGCGGGGCGGCTGGCATGCGCCGATCGTCATGGTAGAAGATCGGGTGATCAGCCAGGGACACGCCTTAAATCGCGGTATACTGACACAAGCGGTTATCGAGGCATCGGTCAAGAAACATGCGATCAGCGGCAATCACCTGTTCGGCAAAGATACCTGTCCCCACTGCAAACGCGCCAAAGGTTATCTGGAAGATGCAGGAATCCCCTACACCTATCACGATGTCGTTTCCATTCCACGGGCACTCTACGAGATGCTTGGGAGGGTCAAACCGCTAATAGGTCCGAAGACCCCGGTCACCGTGCCGCAGATCTGGCTCGATGGCAACTATATCGGTGGCGCCGACCAACTGGAACAACATGTCCATAAACAGGTGGAACCGAATCCGGAACGGGGCCAGTGCTCACTTTCACCGCCTCGCAACTAGTGTTACCAGACCCTAGAAGCGCCAGCCATAGGTGATCTCCAGCTCCGTCTGTTCCATATAGAGGGTACCGGTCTGACCGCTGGTGTTGGGGTTGGTCCCTTTCACCGCTTCGCGGGGTGAGTGTGTGAGTGACAGGGTGAGTTCATTTCCGTTATTCAGTTGCCTTGTGAAGCCGACGGAGAAATGATCCCTTCCTACCGCAGGTGCAAGTATGTTCAGCAAGGCCTGGTTTGGTGGAATGATCTGGTTGCTGTGGCTATAGCCTGCGCGCAATACCGTGGCTTGATCGTACTGCCAGCGGATACCAGCTTTAAGTATCTTTGCATCTTCCCACCCGCCACCGATCCCGTCGTCGGCACCCAGTATCGGCATCATCAGCGGTATATTGTTCGGATTGCCGACAGCCGCGATGTTGCTGTAGTAGATGCGCTGATAATCGAGAGCAAAAGACAGTTCGTCGGTGGCCTGAATGGCAACGCCTGCCTGAAACGAAGCAGGTATGTCGAAATCCCCCTGCTCTGCAAACAGGCCCCGGTAGTCATCGAACTCGGTCATCGCCATTCTGGACTGGACACCCAGTCCGAAGGCAATCTGATCAGTGGGCCGATAGTTGAGACCGAGACTGAGGCCCATGCCGTAGGCATAATCGAAACCGTTATCGGTGACCTGGTCCGGATAGAATGAGACTGCACCAAAGGGCTTAAGACCCCGCGCCCGGAATGCCTGCATAGCCAAGACGGGTGCGACACCCAATGACAGCTTCTCTGAGGCATTGTATGAATAGGGAACATGCAGCATGAGCTGGTAGAGATCGACACCCGTGGGGGCCGTAGCTTCCCAACCCGGTCGTTGGAAATATCTGAAGATGGCTTCGTCGTATTCAGTATTGAGTCCGTTGAGGACAGCAGCAAGCCCGATTGAACTGACTTCATCGATCTGTCGGCTATAGGCGAATTGGGGAATCAGAAAAAAGCTGTTTTTGCTCTCGTATTCATTGGGAGCGATCTGAACAGGCCCTGTTGCATCATCGTTTGCCCGGAAGCCCCGTTCAGGCAGGAAGAGCGAACCACCGAAATCCAAGCGGGAACCCACCAGCGACAGATTGGCCGGGTTCAGCGCCCCACTCGACGCCTCTTCTGGCAGTGCCACACCAGCGCCTGCCATGCCTTTGCTCTTGGTCCCGATACCATGAGAAAAGTAACCGTTTGTGGCGTACAGATCGGCACTACAGAAGAGCAGGAAAAGCAGTATTATTTTTTTCATTTTGTTCATCGGAAAACAACTGTGTGAAACGCTAAATTTGCTATGACTGACGCTTGCGAAATATATCACTATCCACTAGCCGGACATATACGGGTAAAACAACTATTTACATTGATATCGTTTCTGGTACTCGGTTTAAGAGAGCTTATGACTATTCCTAAGTAATAGAAGAAAGCATGAATTGCGGGGCAATATTTTTATCCCATTTCTCAAACCCTATGAAAATCAGCTAATCCAACGTAATTATCCGACTCTCAGGCCCCGTCACCACCCAGCGAGTACCGGACCAGGCAACACCGTATAGATTGCCATAATTCGCAGGGGTCGGAGATTGAAGCCATGTCACACCATCTGTAGAAGTGAGGATGGTACTGGCATTCCCCACCGCCATGAATTGCGAACCACTCCAGGTCACCTCGTTGAGTGTCTCACCCACGCCGGAAGTTTGCTGTGTCCATGTGATGCCATCTGACGAGGTGAGCACGACTCCCGTATCTCCGACTGCGGCAAAAGACGACCCGGACCAGGTCACTGCACGAAGATGGGTGGCGATACCTGAACTTCGGATTGTCCAGGTGATCGCATCGGGAGAGGTAATGACAGTACCGTTAAAGCCAATGGAGACATACTGTGAACCCGACCAGGTAATGTCGGTAAGAAACTCTGACGTACCGCTGGGACGGTAAGTGGTGGCAACGCCATCGGGTGAAGTGTAGACACGTCCCAGGTCTCCCACGCTTACGAACTGTGTACCTGACCAAACCACACCATCAAACACCGAGGTAGCACCGATCCAGTCGCGGGTTGGCCAACTGCTGCCGTCCGGTGACGACAGGTAATAGGTTTGTGCCCCGGCAACATAACGCGAAGGGGAGTAGGCAATGTCGCGCATAAAGTCATCGGCATGACCCGTGTTACCAATACTCCACGCAAGCCCATCGGCAGATGTAAAAGTCTTGCCATAGTGCCCGACGGCAAAAAATTGTGAACCGGTCCAGATAACATTGCGGATATCGGCGCCGGAAGAACGGGTCGTCCAATGGATACCGTCGGTGGATGTTGTGATCTCACCCAGATTGCCCGCGGCAACAAAACGGCTGCCGTCCCACAGGATGTCATTCAGCCCCGGTAATGGGTCTACGCCAACCTGCTCGGTCCAGACACTACCGTCGGGAGAGGTCCGGATAAGGCCGTTGACATCAACGAGCGCAAACAGGCCAAGTGAATTCGACCAGGCAATGGCTCGCCAGAGCCCTGGCACCGACTGGACACTCCAGTTCACAGCATCTGCTGAAGTCAGCAGAACTGAAGTACCCACAGCGACATAAGAAGAACCGTTCCAGTCGAGATCGACCAGTGAATTGGTAGTGCCTGAGCTCTGTAGCGTCCAGGTTACACTATCTGGAGACGTCAGAATGGCGCCGTTATCCCCCAGCGCAGTGAAGTGGTTGTTGCTCCAGACAACCCGCCTGAGTGACGCCGTGGTGCCGGAGGTCTGCGGTATCCAATCGATACCGTTGGTTGACGTGATGATCGTACCCAGGTCACCCACAGCAGACAGGAGAGAACCCGACCATGTGAGTGAATTGATATCGTAGGAGAGTTCACGTACTGACCAATCGACGCCATTCGGAGAAGTGAAGAGCCAACCGGCGCTATTGACCCCAACGTACTGTGAGCCCATCCAGGTAACATCATGCAAGGCAAGCGGGGTTGATAGCCGATTGGAACTCATAGCTTCCCAGGACAGGGCATCAGATGACTTAAAAAAGTAACTGTCATCCCCCACAGCCAGATATTCACTGCCGTTCCATTCGATGGCACGCAGTGACATATCGCGGCCGGAAAGCCGCAGGGTCCAATTCTCAGTAACGGCTAAACAGACACTTGCACTTTGGGATGACTCATTCCCCGCAGCGTCATAGGCGGAAACTGAATAACAGTAAGTGTTACCCGTACTGACACTGGTATCCGTTGTGGAGACCCCTGGTACGGAACTCATAAGTCCACCATCCCGGTAAACGTTATAACCTGTAACACCGACATCGTCACTGGACGGATTCCAACTGATATTGATCTGGGAACTGGAAGCGAGGATCAATTGCAATCCGCTGGGTGTGAGTGGTGCAAGGACATCACCAGTACCTACGGTTCCTCCACCACTACCGCTACCACCACCTCCGCATGACGAAAGCATCATCGATACAAATAGCATAAAGAGAGGAAAAATCGTCTGGGAGTTGAATTGTCTAATCACGGCTTATCCAGATAATAATGATGAACTACATAGGAGTTATTTGATTCTCAATCGGCTGATTGTCGTTATGCTGTACTGAGCAGGTTGCTCTTTTGTGCACTCCGTCTCAAGGAAGTGTATTTTGGATTTTGCTGAGTGGCTTATGCATAGGCAATAGCTGACATGTAAGTTCACAATTCACGAATAAAGCGCATCAATATCGAATGACGCATATTCCCTGCACATCATTCTTGTTGCCATTGAAAAAAGCGGTGTCTCTATCAACTGAAGGCCACAGGGTTGGTGGTTCAAGAGGCTCTTTTTCGATAGTCGACCTTTACCGAATCCGCGCCGGTCAACTTTTCCAGTCGACGCAGCAGCTCATCGGTGGGATTGACCCGCCACTCCTGTCCCAACAGGATGTCACCGCTGGCTTGTGCACTCTGGTAGTGGAGACGAATACCGGTGGTACCGCCGCGGAAGGGGCTGAGTATATGTTGTAGCTGTTCCCGGAATCCCGAGGCATCGAGCCCGTTGAGTTTTACCCTGACATTTAGCAGGCCCGCATAGTGGGCACGGGCCTGTTCGAAGGTAAGAACATTGTCGATGCGGATACTCAGGCCGCCACGGAACTCATCGTAATTCAGGCCGCCCGAGACGACCAGGATCTTGTCTGCGGAGACCAACTCCCGGTGTGTTTCATAGGCGTCGCTGAACAGGGTGCATTCAATACGACCGCTGCGGTCGTCCAGCAACACCGTGCCCATGCGACCCCGTTGGGTCTGCCGATGAGTGGCGGTGACCACCAGACCCGCCACCACCACGGGCACCCCTCTGCGTCGTTGCCCCGGTGCACCATTGCTGTCGAGACTGAGATCACCGATACGGCTCGAGGTAACCTGCCCCAGTTCATCCGCATAACGATCAATGGGGTGGCCGGTGAGATAGAGACCGAGCGTCTCTTTCTCCGCCGTCAGTCGTTGTTGCTCCTCCCACTCTTCGATGTCATCGGGAATCACCTGAGCATGGCTCGCCTCGGTGGGTTGCGGGTCGCCCATGCCGAACAGGTCGTTTTGACCCACCTCCTGCATGGCGTTGTGCTGTTCGGCCAGCTTCAGCGCCAGCGGCAACTGTTGCATGAGAGTCGCACGATTCTTGCCCAGGCCATCCAGTGCGCCGGCACGGACCAGTGACTCCAACACCCGACGGTTAACTTTACGTAAGTCAATACGGCGACAGAAGGCGAAGATATCATCATAGGGGCCGTTGGTGTTCCGCTCATGAATGATCGACTCGATGGCCGACTCCCCCACTCCTTTGATGGCGCCCAATCCATAGACCACGGTTTTATCGTCTACGGCGGTGAACTTGTATTCGGAGAGGTTGACCTGGGGCGGCTCCACCTTGAGTTTCATGCGGCGACACTCATCGATCAGCGGCACCACCTTGTCGGTGTTATCCATATCCGCCGAGCAGACCGCCGCCATGAAGGGTGCCGGGTAGTGGGCCTTGAGCCACATGGTCTGATAAGAGACCAGGGCATAAGCGGCTGAGTGAGACTTGTTGAAGCCGTAACCGGCGAACTTCTCCATCAGGTCGAAGATGTAGCGGGCGGTCTCCTCTTCCACCCCCCTTTCCACCGCACCCTTGCGGAAAATCTCGCCCTGTTTGGCCATCTCTTCCGGCTTCTTCTTGCCCATGGCACGGCGCAACAGGTCAGCGCCGCCGAGGGAGTAACCCGCCAGCACCTGGGCGATCTGCATGACCTGCTCCTGGTAGAGGATGACACCGTAGGTGGGTTTGAGGATCGGTTCCAGTTCGGGGTGGGGATAGGCTACCTGAGCGCGACCGTGTTTGCGGTTGATGAAATCGTCCACCATACCGGATTGCAGCGGTCCGGGGCGGAACAGGGCCACCAGGGCGGTGATGTCGTCGAAACAGTCTGGCTGGAGTTTCTTGACCAACTCCTTCATGCCACGGGATTCCAACTGAAATACCGCCGTGGTCGCTGCACTTTTCAACAGTCTGAACGAGGCCTCGTCGTCCATCGGAATGACATTGATATCGATCGGCGCCTGGCCCGCTTTATCCCGCTCGGCATTGACCGCCTTGAGCGCCCAGTCGACGATGGTCAGGGTACGCAGGCCGAGGAAGTCGAATTTGACCAGACCCACTTTCTCCACGTCGTCCTTGTCGAACTGGGTCACCAGACCCTCGCCGTTGGCCTCGCAGTAGAGCGGCGTAAAGTCGGTCAGCAGACCGGGGGAGATGACCACGCCACCGGCATGCTTGCCGGCGTTGCGGGCACAGCCCTCCAGCTTCTTGGCCATCTCGATGAGTTCATTCACCTCTTCGTCGTTGCGATAGGCCTCCTTGAGATCGTCACTCTCTTCCAGCGCCTTATCGAGGGTCATGCCGATCTCGAAGGGGATCATCTTGGCCACCCGGTCGGTGAAACCGTAGGGGTGACCGAGTACCCGGCCCACATCGCGCACCACCGCTTTGGCCGCCATGGAGCCGTAGGTAATGATCTGCGAGACCGAGTCGCGCCCGTAGCGACGGGCCACGTAGTCGATCACCAGATCGCGCTTGTCCATGCAGAAGTCGACATCGAAATCGGGCATGGAGACGCGTTCCGGATTGAGGAAACGTTCGAACAGCAGTTCATGCTCGATGGGATCGAGATCGGTGATCTTGAGGGCGTAGGCCACCAGGGAACCGGCACCGGAGCCACGCCCCGGCCCTACCGGGATATCGTTATCCTTGGCCCACTGGATGAAGTCGGCCACGATCAGGAAGTAGCCGGGAAATCCCATGCTGTTGATCACATCGAGCTCTATCTGCAGGCGCTCGTCGTAGACCTTGCGCTGTTCTACGAAATCAGCAGCTTCGGTATCGAGGATACGAGCCAGCCGCCACTCCAGTCCCTTGCGTGACTCGGCGGCGAGGAACTCCTCGATGGTCATCCCCTCGGGGATGGGAAAATCGGGCAGGAAGTTTTCCCCCAGGGTCAACTCGATAGTGCAGCGCTTGGCGATCTCGACGCTGTTCTGCAGCGCCTCGGGAATGTCGGAGAAGAGTGCCTGCATCTCTTCCGCCGTGCGCAGGTATTGTTGTTCGCTGTAGTGCTTGGGTCGCCGGGGGTCATCGATAGTACGTCCCTCGTGGATACAGACCCGGACCTCGTGAGCATCAAAATCCCCAGCCTTGAGGAAATGCACATCGTTGGTCGCCACCACCGGCACCCCGTAATCGGCTGCCAGAGTGACGCTCTCGTGCAGACAGCGCTCTTCGTCGGGTCGACCGGTACGGTGCAGTTCCAGATAGTAGCGATCGCCGAACATCGCCAGCCATTCACCCAGCAGCTTCTCCGCCTCTGCCGCATTGCCTGCCAACAACGCATGGCCCACGTCGCCGTAACGACCGGCGGAGAGTGCGATCAACCCGTCGGTATTGCCCGACAGCCAGTCCCGCTCCATCAGCGGACGACCCAGGTGCTGCCCTTCTCGATAGCTGCGTGATACCAGGCGGGTCAGATTCTTGTAGCCCACCTGGTTCTGCACCAGCAGTACCAGGCGAAAGGGTTTATTGGCATCCTCGGGATTGCGGATCCAGGCATCCACTCCGGCGATGGGCTTGACCCCGGCGGCCAGCGCCGCCTGATAGAAACGTACTAATGCAAATAGGTTTGACTGATCGGTCAGCGCCACCGCCGGCATGCCGCTCTCCGCCACCTGCTTGACCAGGGGTTTGACCCGTACCAAGCCATCCACCAGCGAGTATTCGGAGTGGACACGGAGATGAACGAAGGTAGCTTCCATGGGGAGTGATTCTACCCTGAAACGGGGTCAAAACATGAGCCCGGTTTTTGTCCGACGGCGACGAAAGTCTTAAAAGAAAAACTGTGCCGATAATTCTATGATTTCTCTAACAAACTTAGGTTGGACCGACACAGGAGGCCCAACCTACGTGCTGGGGAATTAATTATGAATTTTAAATGTTGAATTTTGATTTCATGAACTCGCTTCGCTCATGTTTATTCCGGCATTAAAAAAACCTGCGTGGCAGACCTAAACAATTAAAAATTCAACATTTAAAATTCACAATTATCCAATACCCGCTGCACGGGACCGAACGAGCGGCGGTGAATCTCTGTCACCCCCAGCACCTGTAGGGCTTCGATATGCTGTTTGGTGGGATAGCCTTTGTGTTTCGCCAAACCGTAACCGGGGTAGCGTCCATCCAGCTCGACCATCTCTCTGTCTCTGGCCACCTTGGCGATAATCGAGGCAGCGCTGATCGCCGGTTCGCTGCTATCACCACCAACGATAGTCTTGACGCTGCAGGAGAGTTGCGGTGCACGGTTACCATCCACCAGTGCCAGTTGCGGCGCGGCGGTCAAACCTGCCACCGCACGCTGCATGGCCAGCAGGCTGGCTTGCAGGATGTTGATACGGTCGATTTCATCCGGCTCGGCCCGACCCAGGGCCCAGCAGTGTGCATATTCACGGATCTGAAGGTCGAGGGCCTCACGCCGTTTCTCACTCAGCTTCTTGGAATCAGCCAGACCCTCGATAGGCCGGTCGGGATGAAGGATGACGGCTGCCGCCACAACCGGCCCGGCCAGGGGGCCACGGCCAACCTCGTCGACCCCGGCGATATGAATAGTGGCGTGCATCATGTCTGGTGTTGTCATCATGTTTTCCTAATGAGTGCCAGGACCGCTTCAGCCGCCTTATCCGCCGCATTGCAGCGCAGGCGTTGATGAATCTCCTGATAGTGGGCGGCGATCTCCCCACGTTTTTCCGTATCATCCAGCAAATCGAGGAGTGCCGGGCCGAGCATTTCCGGCCTGCATGCGTCCTGGAGGAATTCTGGCGCCAGCGGCTGATCAGCCAGGAGATTGGCGATGGCCACATGGGGGATTTTCAATAGATTGAAGGTACGAATCAGCCAGTGGCTCAGTGGTGAGAGGCGGTAGCCCACCACCATCGGCCGCTTTAGCAACAGGGTCTCCAGGGTTGCTGTGCCGGAGGCAGTCAGTACCAGATCAGCAGCCCCGATCGCCTCCCTGGACTGTCCGTCCAACAAGGTGATTTTTAGATCAGGTACAAGTGCCTGCATGCGAGCGAGAAAGGCCTGCTTGACCCGCTCATTCACCATGGGCGAGACGAACTGCAACCCGGGTCTTTGCTGGTGACACCAGCCAGCCGTTTTCAGAAAGTCATCAGCCAGACGGCCGACCTCACTCATTCGGCTACCGGGCAGCAGTGCCACGACCGGGCGCTGCGGATTGAGACCAAGCGATGCCCGAACAGCAGCGGCATCCGGCGCTTGCAGGGGGATCTGATCTGCCAGCGGGTGTCCCACATAGGCGGCATTGACCTGATAGCCACGCAGGAAATCGACCTCAAAATCGAAGATACAAAGCATCAGGTCGACGGTCTGACTGAATTTTTTTGCTCTGTCCTGGCGCCAGGCCCACACACTGGGACAGACAAAGTGAGCCGTCGTAACCCCCTCGGTTTTGAGACGCCGCTCGAGGGCTAGCATGAAATCGGGAGCATCGACACCGATGACCAGATCGGGTCTCTCGCGTTCAAAATGGTCAGCCAGTCGTCTACGTGTTTTCAGCAGATGCGGCAGGTGCTTGAGGATCTCGGTGAGTCCCATCACCGGGTCCATTTTGGCCAGGGAACGACAACCGGCAGCCTCCATCAGGGGACCGGTCATACCTTCAAATTGGATTTGTGGATGCCTGTTTTGCAAGGCTGTAATCAGTGCAGCGGCCAACTGGTCTCCGGAAACCTCGTTGGCCAGGATACCGATGCGGATGGGGTTGTCTTCGCTGTTCATCTGCTGTTATCGCCTGCCCACCTACCACGTATCCGACGGAGATGAACGATTAAGATTCTACGAGTGCGGCAGGGCCACACTGTGAATTAACGCAGGATTCCCCGCCCGCTCTCTGCCAGAAAATCATGCAGGATTTTAAGGGCAGGTGTCTGCTCCAGCATCCCACCAATCTCCACACGAGCCTCTTCCAGCCTGAGTTTAGATTTGTAGATCAACTTATATGCCCGCTTAATCTGCTGGATATCTTCTGCATTAAAACCGCGACGTCTCAATCCTTCACTGTTGATGCCATGGGGTTTTGCCGGCTGACCGGAGACCGTAACGAATGGCGGCAGGTCCATATTGACCGCCGAGCCCATGCCACAGAAGCTATGCGCACCGACACGGCCGAACTGATGCACCATGGTAAAGCCACCGAGAATAGCATGATCACCGATCTGAACGTGGCCACCCAGTGAGGCCCCATTGGCAAGAATAATATGGTCACCAATGATGCAATCGTGGGCCACATGGATATAGGCCATGAATAGATTGTCACTGCCGATGCGGGTGATACTCTGATCCTGCACCGTACCCCGATGCAGGGTGGCACATTCGCGAATCACGTTGCGATCACCGATCTCCAGCCTGGTCGGTTCACCGGCGTATTTCTTATCCTGCGGATCTTCCCCAACAGAAGCGAACTGATAGATACGATTGTCCCGCCCGATACGGGTTGGACCATTGATCACCACGTGGGGGCCAATGGTGGTACCACTGCCGATTTTCACCCCGGCGCCAATGACGGAGAAGGGTCCCACAGAGACCCCCTCTTCCAAATCCGCAGTGGGATCGATGACGGCTCGCTGATCGATCAGCTTCCTATCTCCCTGGCTGTACACATGATCTCGGCGGTGGCCACCGTACGGCCATCGACAGTGGCCGAACAGGTAAAGAAGCCGATACCGCGTTTCATCTTATTCTGCTCTACATCGATGATCAGTTGATCACCCGGCTCTACCTGTTGCTTGAAGCGGGCTTTATCGATGCCCACGAAGAGATAGATGGTAGTTTCGTTGACCGTCTCTGGATTTGATTCCATGGCCAGCAGCCCGGTGGCCTGCGCCATGGCTTCGACAATCAACACACCCGGCATCACCGGTTGGACCGGAAAGTGTCCGTTGAAAAAGGGTTCGTTATAGGTCACATTCTTCAGCGCCTGCAGGCGGGTATCCTTCTCAAATTCGACCACTCGATCGATTAACAGGAAGGGATAGCGGTGCGGCAGCAAGCTCAGCACCTTATTGATGTCCATCGCGATCAAACCACTCTCCAGTATCTGAATCTCATCATTTGTCCTGTTTTCCTTCCAGCACCCCGATTTTCTGCTTCAGGGTCTTCAATTCCCTCTGCATCTCTTCAAGACGACGCAGCCTGGCAACCAGCTTACGCCACTCGCCATTACTCATGGCCGGCAGACCGCCACTATAGTAGCCCGGTTTCTCGAAAGATCGTGTGACCAGGGTCGCTGCCGAAAAGTGGACATTATCACCGATCGTCAGGTGTCCTACCACGCCGGCCAGCCCGCCGACAGTACAATGGCTGCCTATTTTTGTCGAGCCGGCCACCGCAGAGCAACCCGCCATGGCGGTATGCTCGCCAATCTCCACGTTATGGGCGATCTGGATCAGATTATCCAGCTTGACTCCGTCGTGAAGAACCGTGTCCTCAAGCGCGCCCCGGTCAATGGTGGTATTGGCACCAATCTCCACGTTGTCTCCGACACGAACCCGTCCCAGCTGGGGAACCTTCTCCCATCGGCCTTCATCATTAGCTAAACCGAAACCGTCCGCACCCAGCACTGCGCCGGGATGAATCAGGCATCGTCGACCAACGATCGTATCACGGCAAAGGGTGACACGAGCCACTAAGCGACTCTGCTCACCGACCTGGCAACCTGCCTCCACCACACAACCCGGCCCGATGATGACAGCGGCATCGATGATGGCACCATCACCAATCACGGCACAGGCACCCACGTGAGCAGTTGCGTCCACCACTGCGGTTTCGGCCACCACCGCACTCTCATGAATGCCAGGGTCAATGGCTGGCGCCGGAAACAGCAGTGCTGCTGCACGGGCATAGCTCAGGTAAGGATTATCCGAAACCAGTGCTGTGACAGGGCATGCCTCGGCCTGTTCCGGCGCAACAAAGACGGCTGAGGCCTGGGTAGTTTTAAGGTACCGGTTATAGCTGGGATTGCTGAGAAAACTCAGTTGTCCAGGCTTGGCATTCTGCAGGGTGCCAACCCCGGTAATCACTACCTCGGCATCACCTCGCAACTCGGCTCCCACCATCCGAGCGAGTTCCCCCAATTGCATAACCAAGCCCGTAGACCTCGGTACTACTCAGCCTTAATCTGCTTGAGCTTTTCCAGCACCAGGTCTGAGATATCAATTTTCTTGCTGAAGTAAACCACACCGTCCGAAACGATCAGATCGATCTTCTCCGCTTTACCGACCTCCTGGATCACCTCACGTACCTGCTGGCGGAGCTTTTTGAACTCCTCATTCTGCCGCAGGTTGAGGTCCTCACGAAACTCGGTCTGCGCATTCTTGAGCTTGCGGCTACGGTTGAGAATGTCCCGTTCCAGCCGTTTGACTTCAGACTCACTCATGACGGAGCCGTCCCGCTGGAGTTTCTCTTCCAACTGTTTGAGCTGTTTCTGACTGGAAAGCAGCTCCTTTTCACGACGTGAAAACTCCGTCTGCAGGCGATCTCTTGCGGCTTTGTACTGGGCTGACTCTTCGAATACTTTAGTGGCATTGACGAAAGCGATCCGATACTCCTCAGCAAAAGCTGCGCTGGAAAGGAATAGCAGTACGGGCAATATAAAGAGATACGTTTTTAGATATTTCACTCACACACTCCTACTGTGGCTAGAAACCGCCACCAATTCTAAACTGGAATTTCTCGGATGAATCACCCTCCTCCTCAACAATGGGATAACCCAGGCTGAAGGAGAGTGCACCAACAGGCGAGAACCAAGATAACATTAGACCGGTCGATACTCTAATCCGATCCCACTCGATATTCTCCCCTGCCTCGACGTCAAAGACATTGCCTGCGTCGAGAAACAGGCCGGCACGTACAGTATCCTTAAAATCTTCACCGAATACCGGAAATGCCAGTTCCATTTGACCAATAACTTTGGCATTTGCTCCCAAAGCATCGCCCTGTGAATCTTTCGGACCCAGCGTATTCTCCTCGAATCCCCTGACCGTACCGATGCCACCGGCATAGAAGTTACGGAAAAAGGGCAGTGCTTCATCCTCACCAAAGCCGTCACCGTAGCCCAATTCGCCGTTTAACATGAGGGTCAGAGAACCGGTCAATGGGAAGTAACGGGTATGCCGATAGGTCATGCGATAGTACTGCAGATCGCTACCCGGGGTATTGGCTTCAAGAGCAAGTACCTGGCGCCCGCCACGGTTGGGGAAGATCGCCCGGTCCCGGGTATCGCGAACCCAGCTGCCGGTCAGTTCCAGATCCCTGAAATGGTCACCATTGGCCGCCTCGAAATCGATAATCTCCTGAGAGGGGGCTGAACCGAGAAAGAAGGTCGTATCCTCATAAGCGACACCGAAGCGCAACCGATCGAATTCAGTCAGGGGGATACCGTAGTTGACACCTAGCCTGCCCACATCTGTGGAGAAGCTGGAGATATTAAGTTCTGCAAAATCGGTCTTACGGTAGCTAATCTCAATACCCCGACTCACACCGTCGATGGTGTAGTAGGGATTGGTGTAGGCAATGCTCAGTTTCTTGGTGGCATCACTGGTATCAAAACCCGCACTGATACGCTTGCCACTGCCCAGGAAGTTATCCTGTGTAATGCTTGCATTGAGGATAATACCCTGGGTTTGTGAGAAGCCGACACCCGCACTCAGGCTACCTGAAGCGCTCTCAGTAACATCGACGTTGACATCCACCAAATCGGTACTGCCCGGCACTGCCGGGGTTTCAACACTGACGTCGCTGAAATAACCGAGACGCTGTAGTCTGTCACGGGAGAGTTTTGTCTTTTCACCGGAGAACCAGGCCGATTCCATCTGCCGCATCTCCCGCCGCAGGACCTCGTCACGGGTAGAGGCATTGCCGCTGAAGTTGACGTAACGAACATAGACCCGCTTTCCGGGATCGACGAAAAAGGTAATCCCGACAGTACGATTCTCACGATCAATGTCGGGAATACTGTTCACATTGGCGAAGGCATAACCCGCATCCGAATACTTACTGTTGAGTCCATCTGCGCTGGCACTCACCTTCTTACGTGAGAATACTTCCCCACGTCGCAGATGAATGAGTGGGAACAGTTCCTCATGAGGCAGCTCCAGGTCACCCGCCAATTTAATATCGTTGAGGGTGAATACCTCTCCCTCGTCGATCGCGACTGTAATATAAATATCTTTTTTATCCGGCGTGATCGATACCTGGGTCGACGCTATCTTGAAATCGATATATCCCCGATCCAGATAGAAGGAACGCAAGGTTTCAAGATCCCCACCCAGCGCCTGTTTGGAGTATTTATCCTTGCTGGAGAAGATGGCATACCAAGCGGGGATCCCCAGTTCAAACTCATCCAATAGCTCATCATCATCAAAGGTATGATTTCCAATTAGATTTATTTTCTTAATCCGGGCAGTGAGCCCTTCGGAGATCTCAATTTGAATACCAACCCGGTTACGCTCAAGGGGCGTGACCGTTGATTCAATCCTTACCCCATACTTGCCACGGGAAAAGTATTGGCGGTTCAGTTCCTGCTCCACCTTCTCTAGTAAAGCACGTTTAAAGACGCGGCCTTCCGCCAGGCCGATGTCTTTCAGACCGGCCAGTAGCTGATCGGTCTCCAGATCTTTGTTACCACTGATATCGATTTCCGCAATAGCGGGACGTTCACGGACAAAGACGATGAGGACATCACCATCCCGCTCCAGGCGAACATCTTGAAAGAAGCCGGTTTTGAACAAGGTGCGGATAATCTGTGCAGTATTGCCCGCATTAACCTCATCCCCCGTTTTCACCGGCAGATAGTTGAATACGGTACCGGCGGAGATACGCTGCAGACCCTCGACCCGGATATCCTCCACCTGGAACGCCCTGACTTGTGATACCGCCAACCCCAGAAACAGCAACAGGAGAGCGGCAGGAAGACGAACGCGTGAAGACATATGGTGATTTCTATTATATTGCTGAATTTGTTTTTGGTTGCTCAGAATCTGTCATGCCCAGCCTTACCGGAGGACAACACAGCGCGTAAGTATAAGGGATCTTTGCCCTTGAGGGTACAGAACAACTAACCGAGATAGCGATTCAGATCGATAAAAATCGCAAGCCCCATGATGGCCAGGAGAATTAACATACCCATCTTCTGACCCTGCTCCATAAAGTGTTCCGATAGGGGAGAGCCCTTGACCGCCTCAATCAGGAAGAAGAAGAGGTGGCCCCCATCAAGGACCGGAATCGGTAAAAGATTGAGCACACCGAGACTGATACTGACGACAGCCAGGAACTTGAGAAAATAGACCATCCCGTGACTGGCTGATTTCCCTGCATAGTCAGCGATAGAGATAGGGCCACTGAGATTCTTGACCGAAACCTCACCGACTATCATCTTACCCAGCATCCGGAGCATCAGGATTGAGTAATCCCAGGTTTTTGCCATGGATCGACCCACTGCCTCGATCGGCCCGTAGCGGACCAGCGATTGGTAGCTTTCCCGGAGGCCTTCAGGCACTTTGGGACCAGCACCCACTCGCCCAATGGTCTTATCGCCCTCTTTCCTCGATGTGGGAGTCAGGCTGATTGTGAGTATCTGAGAGGCCCGTTCAACCTCCATTTGCAGGGACTGTTCGGGACGGGCACGCACATACTCCACCCACTGATTCCAATTCTCCACCGCTTCACCATCGACTGAGATGATCCGATCACCAGACTGAAGGCCGGCACGATCAGCCGGTTCGCCCACCAGAACCTCATCGATAACCGGTGGGAGGATAAGACGGGCCGGTGATAGACCGAGACCCTTCAGGATCTGCCCCTCC
Organism: Candidatus Thiodiazotropha sp. (ex Monitilora ramsayi); assembly: GCA_025655575.1. GTDB lineage: Bacteria > Pseudomonadota > Gammaproteobacteria > Chromatiales > Chromatiaceae > Thiodiazotropha. Next base: position 24,082 of record JAHXIP010000003.1, read on the forward strand.
TCCGCCAGCGCCTGTAGTCCTTCAGTCTGCAGGGAATAGTGGCGCTCATCACCCTCTTTTGTCCGCACATGAATCGACAGGGTCGGCTCAACCAGCGAGCGACCCAATAGCTCATAGATCACGAGCTCCCAAGAGGGAGTCGGTTTTCCTGATACCGCTAATATTTCGTCTCCCGGCTGAAAACCAATCTGTTCGGCACGGGAAGCCTCAGACACTTCCCCCACCAGAGGTCTGATGCCAGTGTCGCCGGTGACAAAGATCAACCAAAAGGCGAAAATAGCAAAGAGAAAATTGAATAGGGGGCCTGCCACCACTATGGCGCTGCGTACCGGTAGGGACTGACGATTGAAGGCGCGTGCCTGCTCTTCCGGGTCTACCGGGGCCTCACGCTCGTCGAGCATTTTCACATATCCGCCCAAGGGTATAGACGCGACGACAAACTCTGTTTCATCCACTTTTCCCACCCGCTTCCAAAGCGGGCGACCAAATCCGATGGAGAAACGCAGCACTTTGACGCCCAGCTTACGGGCCACCCAGAAATGACCGAACTCATGCACAGCAATGAGTATCGCCAGGGCAACAATAAAAAAGAGAAGCTTGAAGAGTAGCGCATCCATAGAATAAGAATATTTCCGGTTAACCCTTTTTCAGACCCTGCTCAGGGCCACTTGTTCCGCGACACCACGGGTCTCTGCATCGATTGTCAGCAGTCCATCGAGGCTATCGACCTTACCTGTCGGCAACCGTTGCAAAGTCTCGTCCACTACCACTGAGATATCCGTAAACCGAAGTCGCTCAGCGAGAAAGGCTGCTACCGCCACCTCGTTGGCAGCATTGAGAATCGCCGGTGCCGTACCTCCCGCTTTGATCGCTTCGAACGCCAGACGCAAGCAGGGAAAGCGCTGCAGGTCGGGCGCCTCGAAATCGAGCTGGGCGACCTGGAACAGATCGAGACTCCCCACGCCGGATTCGATACGATCCGGCCAGGCCAGGGCATGCGCGATGGGGGTTCGCATATCGGGATTCCCCAACTGAGCAAGTACCGAACCATCAATGTACTCCACCATGGAGTGGATCACACTCTGTGGATGCAGTACAACCTGGATCTTCTCAGGCTCGGCATGAAACAGCCAATGAGCCTCGATCACCTCCAGACCCTTGTTCATCATCGTGGCGGAATCCACCGAGATCTTGCGCCCCATCTCCCAGTTGGGATGAGCACAGGCCTGGTCCGGCGTCACTGATTTCAAAGCTGCCAGAGGTGTTGTTCGAAATGGACCACCCGAAGCAGTCAACAGAATACGCCTGACCCCACGCATCTCAAGATCACGGCATCCATCCGGTGGCAGGCATTGGAAAACCGCGTTATGTTCACTGTCGATAGGCAGGATCTCCGCCCCATGGGCTTCAGCCTCCTGCATGAACAGCCGTCCGGCGACCACCAGTGCCTCTTTATTGGCCAGCAGCACTCGTTTACCCGCACGTACCGCGGCGAGGGCAGGTAGCAGACCGGCGGCACCGACGATGGCTGCCATCACATAGTCTGCATCAGGCATGGCGGCGGCTGTCTCCAGGCCACGCAGACCACAAAGTACCTCAGTGGGAATACCTTTTTCAGTCAGCGCCTTGGCCAGATGCCGGCCCGACTCCTCGTCGGCCATCACCGCCACTTTGGGTCTAAACCGCTGGCACTGCTCAAGCAACCCATCAACATCGCTGTTGGCGGTGAGCGCCTCGACCCGGTATTTATCGGGATGGCGGGCAATGACATCCAGGGTACTGACACCGATGGAACCGGTGGAACCCAGTACGGTGATCCCTTTCATCCGGCCTCTCCGAATAGCATCAGACCCAGCAGAAAGACCGGTGCCGCTGCGGTCAAGCTGTCGATACGGTCCAACATACCGCCATGCCCCGGCAGCAACATGCCGCTGTCTTTCATCCCTTGCCGCCTTTTCAACAGGCTCTCGAATAGATCACCCACCACAGAGAACAACATGGTCACCAGGCACAACATCAAAATCAGTGGTGCCTGAGAGAGCCTGGTATCAAACCACCAAACCAGAAACAGTCCACACACGAGCGCACTGGCCATCGCCCCATAAACTCCCTCTCGTGTCTTGCCGGGGCTTACTTGGGGTGCCAGCTTGTTTCTACCCCAGCGATGACCTGCGAAGTATGCACCCACGTCCGCGCTCCAGATCAGAATCAGAAGAAACAGCAGCAGTATCGGACCATTCTCCGGGGTCCGGTGAATGACGACCAGTGACAACCAGGCCGGCACCAATACCACGAGCCCTTCTACTGCACGAAGCGGTTCAAACCCGGCGGGTTCAGCCTCACCTTGATAGCGACTCAGACGATAAAGTGCCAACAGCCACCACAGCACACTGAGTCCAATCACTGCAAAAATCCAGGCTGGGGGCAGAAAGAGGTAGACACACAGCATCACCAGGAGTACGAGCAGGGTATAGAGCCATTGACCGGCCTTATGGGAGATACCACTCAGCGCTGCCCACTCCCTTGCACCAAAGCCAACCACCAGCGCCAACAAGAGCGCCACGACGTCAGTCGGCAGCAGCCACACCGCGGCAATAACCAGTGGCGCCAGGATAAGTGCCGTGATAACGCGCTGCTTCAGCATGGCAGCTTCAGGATGCCTCGGCCTGGTCCTGGACCTGCTCACCGGTGCGGCCGAAACGTCGCTGCCTGTTGGTGAAGTCCGTCAGCGCGGCATCCAGCGCAGCGCCGTCAAAATCCGGCCAGAGAATATCGGTAAAATAGAGCTCGGTATAGGCGCATTGCCATAGCAGAAAGTTGCTGATGCGCTTCTCTCCACCGGTACGTATAAAGAGGTCAGGCTCGTCTAGATCGGCAAAAGAGAGTGCATCTTCAAGCATCGACTCGTCGATCTGCTCAGGGTCTATCTCGCCGGCCTGCACTTTCTCAGCCATCTGTCTGGCTGCTTGTGTGATATCCCAGCGCCCCCCGTAATTGGCAGCAACTTGCAGCACAAGCCCTGAGTTCTCAGCAGTCAGCGCCTCGACTTCACCAATCTGGCGCTGCAGCTTGTCGGAAAATGCGGCACGATCTCCGATCACTCGCAATCTCACACCATTCCGATGTAGTCTGCGCGCCTCTTTTTTGAGTGAACGGATGAAGAGATCCATGATCAGGCTGACCTCTTTCTGAGGACGACGCCAGTTCTCGCTGCTGAAGGCAAACAGGGTGAGAACGGAGATACCGCGATCCACGCAGGCCTCCACTATCCGGCGTACTGCTTCTACGCCAACCGGGTGGCCGGCATAACGGGGCAAGCCACGCCGTTTGGCCCAACGACCATTACCATCCATGATCACCGCAATATGTCGCGGCAGTCTCTTATCGTCCGATTCGGGTGCCTGAGACGTCCCGTGTGTCATGTTGAATGATGGTGTGTGAATGAAGTGATCACAGTGAACCTGAAGATCAGATCTCCATCAGGTCCTTCTCTTTCTCACCCAGCACCTCATCGATCTCCTTGATATGCTGATCGGTCAGATTCTGAATGATCTCCTGACCCCGGCGCTCATCGTCTTCGGAGATCACCTTGTCTTTGACCAGTTCCTTGAGATCGTGATTGGCATCCCGCCGAATATTACGTACTGCCACTTTTGCACCTTCGGCCTCATGTCGCACTACGCGAATGAGATCCTTGCGCCGCTCCTCGGTCAGTGCGGGCATGGGTACGCGAATCACGGTACCTGCGCTCATGGGATTTAATCCCAGATCAGAGGTCATGATCGCTTTTTCTATCGGCGCCACCATGGTCTTTTCCCAAGGCGTGACGGTCAGGGTGCGGGCATCCTCGGTATTGATATTCGCCACCTGGCTGAGAGGCACCTCGGAACCGTAATAATCCACACGGATGTGATCCAATAGACTGGCGTGTGCCCTGCCTGTACGCACCTTGGCCAACTCATGCACCAGGGATTCCACACTCTTACCCATACGGGTCGCCGCGTCGGTTTTGATATCGTCGATCATCTCAGTCGCCCTTTTCCACCAAAGAACCGATGGCCTCACCACGCACCAAACGCATGAGTGCACCCGGATCATTAACATTCATAATACGCAACGGCATGCCATTATCCCTGCACAGCACAATGGCCGTTGCATCCATCACCTGCAGGTTTTCCGCCAATGCCCTATCGTAGGTAAGCGTCGGATAGAAGACCGCTTGAGGATCTTTCACTGGATCCGCAGAATAGACGCCATTGACTTTGGTCGCTTTGATCATCAGATCGGCATTGATCTCGACAGCGCGGAGACTGGCCGCCGAGTCGGTTGTAAAGTAGGGATTGCCGGTACCCGCCGCCAGAATGACGACTTTCCCCTCTGACAGCAGTCGACGCGCATCCCGCGCCGTAAATCGATCACAGACATCCGGCATCTCCAGCGCAGACATCACGTTGGAAGCCACCTCAAGACGGTCGAGGGCATCCTGCATGGCGAGGGAATTCATCACTGTCGCCAGCATACCCATGTGATCGCCACGCACCCGATCGAAACCGCCCTGAGCCAATCCGGCACCACGAAAGATATTGCCGCCACCGATAACCAAGCCTATCTGTATACCCGCGTTCACCAGGTCACGGATCTCTCCGGCCACCCGCTGGAGAATCTCGGGATTGATACCGAAGTCGTCATCACCCATCAATGCCTCGCCGCTGAGTTTGAGCAGGATGCGTTGGCCGATCAGTTGGGTCATTGACTGAGATTCTCTGGTGTTATGGGTTTTGCGTGATTATAAACGGTCGTGAGAATAAGGTCTTGTTGTCGTAGGATCTGTTTTCACAGCCTTCCCTGGCCATACGAGTTACATCTTCGCCTGAGCCATGACTTCCTCAGCGAAGTTCTCTTGCTTCTTCTCGATACCTTCGCCAACCTCGAATCGCTTGTACTGGGCCAGCTTGGCATCCCGACTTTTAAGCAGTTTGGCCACTGTGGTGTCCGGATCCTTCACGAAAGCCTGTCCCAGCAAGGTGTTCTCAGCCAGGAACTTGCGCATACGGCCATCCACCATCTTCTCAATGATGTTATCCGGCTTACCACTCTCCTTAGCCTGCGCAGTGACGATCTCACGCTCTTTATCGAGCAGGTCCTGTGGCATCTCCGCTTCGGAGAGACAAACCGGATTGGTTGCTGCAATGTGCATTGCCAGATCCTTGCCCAACTCATCATCACCACCTTCCAGCTCCAGCACTACACCGATTCTGACACCATGACGGTAACTGATGAGCTTGCCGCCATTGGCCTCGAAACGGGCAAAACGGCGTACATTCATATTCTCACCAAGCTTGGAGATCAGTGCCTCACGTGCCTGATTGACAGTGGTATCTTCACCCTCGTGCAGAGACAACTCCATCAATGCGGGCACATCATCGGCACCACCGGCCAGAACCCGGTCTGCTACGGCCCCTGCAAAGGAGGTGAAATTGTCATCCTTACCGACAAAATCGGTTTCGCAATTGACCTCAACCATGGAGGCCTGACTGCTGTCATCATTGAAACTGAGCACAATCACACCTTCCGCTGCAATGCGGCCTGCCTTCTTGGCAGCTTTTGCCTGGCCTGATTTACGCATATTTTCGATTGCGACATTGATATCGCCATCGGTCTCAACCAGTGCCTTCTTGCACTCCATCATACCTGCGCCGGTACGCTCGCGCAGTTCCTTCACCAGAGCGGCTGTAATCGCCATGACTAATTACCTTCTGTGTTACTCAATCTGTAAACGGGAAAGGCCGGATTCAGTACGATACCGATGTCCGGCCCACTCTTTACTCTTAGATATTCAAGATGAGCCGATCAGGAAGCGTCTTCCGCTACCTCAACAAACTCCTCACCCGTGCCGCCACCGACAGTCTGGGCTGCACTGGCCCGACCCTCAAGAATGGCTGCCGAAGCGCCCTGTACATAGAGCTGGATGGCGCGAATGGCATCGTCATTCCCTGGGATGACGTAATCGATATCGTCAGGCTCATTGTTGGTATCTACCACACCAATGACAGGAATACCCAGCTTACGGGCTTCTGCCACGGCATTTTTCTCATGACCCACATCGATGATAAACAAAGCATCGGGCAAGCCATTCATATTCTTGATGCCGCCCAGGCTACGCTCGAGCTTTTCGAGTTCGCGACTCAAACCCAGCGCCTCTTTTTTATTGAAGCGCTGCTCGACACTGCCGTCTTCAAACATCGATTCAAGCTCTTTCAGGCGCTTGATAGACTGTTTGATGGTCTTGAAGTTGGTCAGCATGCCACCCAACCAGCGATGGTTGACGAAAGGCATGCCACAACGCTCAGCTTCTTCACGGATTGCTGTTTGCGCAGCTCGCTTAGTACCCACAAACAGCACTTTGCCGCCATTGGCAGAAAGAGAGCCGATGAAATTCATGGCATCCTTGAACAGCGGGAGGGTCTTCTCCAGATTGACGATGTGAATCTTGTTGCGATGACCGAAGATGTAGGAACCCATCTTGGGATTCCAGTAACGGGTCTGATGTCCGAAATGCACGCCAGCCTCTAGCATCTGGCGCATAGATACTTCACTCATGAGTGACTCCTGATTGTATCGGGTTTTAACCTCCACATATCCCATGGTCCGACCTTCTAGCGAAGGCACCCGGGCCCACGTGCCGATATGTGTGTGTATTTTGCCGCCGACAAACCCTGTTCGTACGGTGGCTTTGAATTTCTGAACCGATTGCGATTCAGCGGGGCGTTTTATACCATAAGCAGCTTGATGCGACAAACGCTTATCACCCCCCAAACCCTTCAACCTCCCGGAATTTCAAGCGATTTCACATGAGCGCCACAATAAAAACTGCAGATGAGATCGAAAAAATGCGCGTTGCCGGCCGTCTGGCGGCCGAGGTGCTGGAGATTATCGAGTCTCATATCGCACCCGGCATCACCACGCTGGAGCTCGATCGCATCTGTCACGACCATATTGTTAACGTACAAAAAGCCATTCCGGCACCTCTCAACTACCGTGGATTTCCCAAATCCATCTGCACCTCGGTCAATCAGGTGGTTTGTCATGGCATCCCCGCCGAGAAGTCGCTGAAAAAAGGGGATATCGTCAACATTGACATCACCGTCATCAAAGACGGTTATCACGGCGACACCAGTAAAATGTTCGCTGTCGGTCAACCCTCCATCCTGGCGAATCGCCTGATGGATGTAACTCAGAAGGCGCTCTGGATAGGTATAGATCAGGTAAAACCGGGGCGTAAGTTGGGGGACATCGGCCACGCCATTCAGACTTTTGTGGAAGCACATCACTATTCCGTCGTCAGGGAGTATTGCGGGCATGGTATCGGGCGAGAGTTTCACGAGGATCCCCAGGTACTCCATTACGGCACACCAGATACCGGCCTGGTCCTGCAGCCCGGCATGTGCTTTACCATCGAGCCGATGGTCAATGCCGGGAAGCAGCAGGTCAAACTCAAACCCGATGGCTGGACTGTGGTCACCAAAGATCGCAGCCTCTCCGCGCAGTATGAGCACACGTTGCTGGTCACCGACGACGCTTATGAAGTGCTGACCTTGCGCAAAGAAGAAACGCATCTCGTTTCTTAGGCTGCCTGGACCTCCTAGATGATCGATAACGCTGCGCTCAACGAGGCATTTACGTCTGGCACTTCCCCGATCCAGCCATGCAAAACCTACCTGAAACACTACACAGAAACACTCAAGGAGCGCTTTGCTACCGGGTTAATTCCTACCAGTCAGCTCGTCACTGAACGGGCCAGTCTGGTTGATGAGATACTCAAGCGGGCCTGGCAACAATACTTCCCAGGTGCAACAGAGGCGGCTCTGGTGGCGGTCGGTGGTTACGGGCGGGGAGAGTTACATCCCAGCTCCGATATTGATCTCCTGGTTCTGCTCAACAGCGAAAAGAACTTCGACTCACTAAAGACCGGTCTAGAGCAGTTGCTGACCCTGCTTTGGGATATCGGCCTGGATGTTGGACATAGCGTTCGCACCATTGATGACTGCGTGCGGGAGGCATCACAGGATATTACCGTCATCACCAATATTGTCGAATCTCGCCTTCTGGCCGGCTCCCAACCTCTTTTCGAGGTCATGCTGGAGGCCACTGGATCAGACAAAATGTGGAATAGCCATGACTTCTTCGAGGCCAAATGGCAAGAGCAGATAGAGCGTCATGCCAAACATGACAATAGCATCAGCAACCTGGAGCCCAACATCAAGGAGAGTCCCGGCGGGCTTAGAGATATTCAGACCATCGGTTGGGTTGCAAAACGCCACTTCAAAATCAAGAATCTCCACGATCTGGTGGCTCATGGATTTCTCACTGAAGCCGAGCACAAAACTCTGATTGACGGTCAGAACCATTTGTGGCGGGTACGCTTTGCCCTCCACCTGCTGACGGGAAAGCACGACGACCGACTGCTTTTCGACCATCAGCGAACCCTCGCATCCCAGCTGGGTTACGACAACGATTATGCCAATCTGGCCGTCGAGTGCTTCATGCGGGACTACTACCGCACTGTGATGGAACTGAGCCGGCTCAATGAGATGCTGCTACAGCATTTCCAGGAGAAGATCCTTTTAAAAGATGAACTTGGCGATCCAACAGCGATTAACCGGCGATTCCAAAGTCGCAGCAACTTTCTGGAAGTCACCCACGATCAGGTCTTTGAAGAAACCCCCACCGCACTGCTAGAACTCTTCCTCATCCTGCAGGAGAATCCCAAGCTGAAGGGAGTAAGAGCAAGCACAATCCGCCTGATACGCAGCCATACCTACCTTATGGATGAGCAATTTCGTCAGGATATTCGCGCCCAGCGTCTTTTTATGGAAATTCTGCGCCAACCCATTGGGATCACCCGTGCCATGCGTCGCATGAACGTTTATGGGGTATTGGCCGCCTATATTCCTGCCTTCGAAGGTATCGTCGGCCTCATGCAGTACGACCTTTTTCATGTCTACACAGTGGATGAGCATACCCTGATGGTCATGCGCAACCTACGCAGACTGACAGTGCCGGTCTATGCGGAGGAACACCCCTTCTGCACACAGCTGATGAATACGCTGCCCAAGGAGGAATTGATCTACCTGGCCGCCCTGTTTCACGATATCGCCAAAGGCCGGGGAGGCAATCACTCCGAACTGGGCGCTATCGATGCGTTTACATTCTGCCGTCAGCATGACCTAAGTGAATACGATAGCCATCTGGTGAGTTGGCTGGTGCGCAATCATCTGGTCATGTCCATGACGGCACAACGCAAAGACATCACCGACCCGGAGGTGGTCCAGGCGTTTGCCGCAATGGTAGGAGACATCAGCCGCCTTACCTATCTCTACCTGCTAACTTTTGCCGACAGCCGGGCAACCAACCCTGCCGCCTGGAACTCCTGGAAGGATTCTTTGCTGCGTGATCTCTACATTGCCACCCGTCGCGCCCTGTTGCGGGGTCTTGAGAACCCGCTCGCTCAGGAAGAATTGGTTAAGGAGAAGCAGGATGCGGCCATGTGGAATCTACAGCAGTCTACAAATCTCCGGGGTGAGGCAATACAGGGGCTCTGGAGCACTTTCAACCATGAGTATTTCCTCACCCACTCACCGAATGCGATCCAGCGTCATACCGAATCGATCCTGGCGACACCCGCTCACGAGCTACCCTTACTTAAGATGCGTCAGACAGCCAAGCGGGGCGGCACTGAGGTACTCTTCTACGGCATCGATCGGGATAACCTGTTTGCGGTCATCACCACCCGGCTCGACCAACTCGCACTCTCCATTGTCAATGCCCGTGTCATGAGTACCTCAGCAGGTTTCTCACTCAACTCTTTTCTGGTTTTGGAACAGGACGGCAGCCCGGTTGAAGAGGGGCAACGCAGGGATGAGATCATCGAGATGCTGAGAGAGGGACTGATCCAGGAGGGGGACCAACCTCTCAATGTCACCCGCAGCCTTCCCAGAAGACACAAGCACTTCGATACCCCGACCCAGATCTACTTCACCCAGGAGCCGAACCTGCAGCGGACCGCCATGAGATTAATCGCTCTGGACAGGCCAGGGCTTCTCTCCGATGTCGGACAGGCTTTCGCCAGCTGTCAGATCCGGCTGCAACACGCCAAGATCACAACACTCGGCGCAGAGGTCGAAGATATCTTTTTCATCACTGACCGGGAAAACAACCCAATCCTCGATGAAACTCAACTTGAGTGCCTCAAACAGGCCGTTACAGAGAGAATGTCCGAGTAGGAGCGTAGGGCTTTAGGCCTGTTGAGTTGACGAAAATCACATTTTCGTTAATTCGGGTATCCATTTCCCGCACTAAGCCGGTAGACTGCCGTCTGCTTCATAAGGTTGCCATTGGGAACAACCCCCTAAACCTCGCGAGCACTCAAGGACGGGACACGCCAAAGAAGCCAATATGGACCTAGTGAAATGTAACCATTTTTGATTTGGAGAAGCCGCTCCCATGCACAGAATCTTCCACATTGCAGTAGTATTGATGTTCACATCCCTACTCGCGGCATGCGGTACGAACGGATCGGCATCCAGTACGAACCCGACAGCTTCCCAGGCCGTCAGCGCAAAAGACTCCATCAACCTCTCCTGGACTGCCCCCAGCACACGAGCAGATGGCAGCTACCTTTCTCTTGCCGATCTGGCTGGCTACAAGGTTTATATGGGAACGACCAGTAATAACCTGTCTACCCTGGTCGACCTCAGTGACGATACCATCACCAATTACACGGTCAGCAACCTACCTGCAGGTAGTTACTACTTCGCTGTCTCAGCCTACGATGTTGATGGAACGGAAAGTGGGTACTCTCAAATTATCCTGATTCAACTGAGTTAGCAGACATTCCACTTTGCTGCTCACCGAGGCTAAAAAGCCTCTGATTGCTACCCTGTTCTTACTAGCCGGTCCATCTTGCATGGCAGATTCGTATGTCTGCCCTTAAAATAAAGCCTGACTTTCTCCATTGAGATAACAGAAACGCTCGTAGAGAACACTTTGCGTAGCAATACCTTCCTGTCTTTTGCAGCGTTCTATCCACTCGAATAGCTGGCTTTTCAGCATGACTATGGGTAGGGTCACAAGTCTCTTGTATTGCCGGGCTAGCTTCCAACCAATTGAAAGCGAGAGGAAACCGTAGAAGCCCACTAAATTGAAGCACAAAAGAATGACATCTTCTAAGCGTGGACACACGAATCGCCTGTCGGCATGGCCTAAAGCCATCTATAGAAAACTCAAGTGGCAATATCTCAATGCCATATCACGAGGCAGTATCAACGAGGTCATACTTATCGACCCTTGCGCCATAGAATACGGCCAAAAGCCAGAAAGCCAATTTCACCCAAAAAAATTCCTTGGCGGATATGAGAACGGCGACTGGGATCAGCAGGTCATTCCTGTTGAATCACATCTACTGTATCAATCGTACACCCAACATTTTCTTAAAGGAGATCCCTGGGAGAGTACCCCATTTTTCCATTACGCTCTCGAATCGATTAAGAAGGGTGTGCCTTTTCGTGGTGAATACGATAGTGTTGAAAAACTGAAACAGCGATTCGAAAAGTGTGACCATCTGTATTTCATGATTAAGCGAGATGGGTATAAGAGCAACCACCAACTTTATGATGAAGGCAGGATAGATAACAAGCTGGATCTTTTAGATGAGATATCTGTAAACCGCGCACGAGATGGGAGTATCATTCTTAACGATGGCTGGCACAGATTCGCCAGCGCCAGACTCCTTAAAATTTCATCAATTCCCGCTAGGCTTTGTGCAAAACATACATTGTCCAGAAATCCCTAAGATAGGGATACAGAATTACTATCGTTACAGTTGGCAGGTACTGTAGATAATCAGCCCTTCCTAAGACCACTTATAAAGTGAAGAATACCAGTGATGGAAAATAGCGCTTTCAGTGCTGTACCACCTACAGGAAACGAGTATCGTTTCAAGGTATAGAGATTATCTCCGACTTCATTCCAACCAACATCCGTCGTAACTGCACTCTCGTAACCGGCATCTTCTACAGCTCTGGCAGAGTGTGCGTCCCAGTCCCCATTTGGATAACAAAAATGGGTGCAAGGCAGCTTCATCCTCTCTTCCAGCACACTTTTTGACTCGATCAGTTCAACGGTTAAATCACCCTCACTAGCAAAGGGTAAACGGACGTGATTCACCGTATGGCTCCCGATAGTAACACCATCGATTGTAGAGCACTGTACGATATCATCCCATGACATTGGCGATGACCAGAGATCGCCACTCCCCACATCGCTGATACTTTTACCACTCCTGTTCTCAAAGTCTCCAATAATGTCATTTACCTCGCGCTGGAAATCAGAATCGGATTGATCCTTCAGTTTGAGAGATTTTGTCAGTTTGGAAAGTGATCCAGCCAACCTCTGTTTGGAAGACTGATCAATCCTAACCTGTGAGTGGCCAACATTGATTTCCAAACCATCCAGGCCGGGTTGCTGGATAGCAAAATCCAGTCGATCAAACCAATAAGGCTCACCTCTATTCAAAACACCTGTAGTTGGATAAAACACCACAGGTATTTTATGTTTTTTTAGTATCGGCCATGCCACAGCTAAGTTATTCAACTGCCCATCATCGAAGGTGACTACACAGCTATTCGGCTTGACGGGGGTTACCCCTTTTAACATGCCAATCGCCTCATCCAATGAGACAAAATTGAAATATCTGACGGCCATACTCAACGTATCATCAAAGAGCTTTCTGGAAGGTCTTGGGCGAAGCGGCTCCCACTCAGTCTCAAGCCCGGCATCCATAACGCCATGTAAAGTTAAGATGGTAATTTTATTTTTATTCAGAAAACTCCAGACCCTTATGAACCCTGAATAATAAAGTGTCTTGAGTAATAGAAGCTTTATATTGCTATCCATTAATTACAGCCCTATCTATTGTGTCTAGCTATTCTGCTAAATTATCACCTACGAGGTAGAGTCTTAATATAGCTGCCTTGGTGCCGTGATGGTGAAAACCGCTAACGTAGCGTAAAGATGTAGTTGGAATGGTGTCTGGATCAGTAACACTGAAACAGGCACACAGCTCTCCATTCATTTCGCACTACTTTCCGTTGGAATCTGTACGCCTAATGCCTTATCTCTCGTGACTACAATCACGGGATATTGATTTCTTAACATCCGAATAAAATAAAAAATACTCACATTCATACACATACCGAATAAAGTTACCAATCTTTCGCTTGCAATACTATGCCTTTGAGCCATCAGCTCCAGTATTGATGTCAGTCTCCTGCATATTAATACTGATATTTCCTGAAAAAACAAAACCATGCTGCATTTATCTATGACTTTCCGATAATGTATACCTGTCACATACCCAAATGGAAATTCTGACGCAAACCATTCACGATGAAAGAGATAGTTCAAACATCAATTGAATGATGAGGATGTAACCTTTCGCGCGTCAAGGATGGGGAATAATTCAATACGAATAGATGTTGCCCGGACAGATCTCATTCCCTGGAATGTGTGAGTCCGTTCATAGTCCTCAGCAAACCCACTCAATTGTGATGTGGGGCTTCAGCAAAACGTGAACCACTTCTTCCACCTTCATCAGGGTTGGCCGCTACTCTGTTCGTGCAGGAAACAAATTCGCATTAGGCCAACCGCTATGAAACCCACATCAACATTCTTCCTCACCCTTCTGGCAGCGCTTTTACTCAGCGCATGCGGTGGTGCCACTGAGGAAAGCAACAACGCAAATACGGTAAACCGCGCACCCGACATCAGCGGCACACCGAGAACAAGCATAGAAACAGGGGTTGAGTATGTCTTTACTCCCCTTGCAGCCGATCTTGACGGGGACAACCTGACATTCAGTATCCAAAATAAGCCTAACTGGGTCTCATTTAATCCCAGCAACGGCATGCTCATTGGAACCCCCGCTATCAACGATGTTGGCACCCACGCAAATATTACCATTGCAGTCTCAGACGACTCCCAAACAACCACACTTTTACCGTTTTCCATTGAGGTCGTAAATTTCTCGGATGTACAAAATGTCATCTCTCAGATTAGCACAGGTATGGATGATGTAGAGGAGTCTGCTGACAGCGTAATGTATGTTGATAGCAGTGACCTGGAATTGGTCAATGACAGCAATAATCAGCTTATTGGTCTTCGCTTCTCTTTAGATGTGCCCAAAAGTGCAATAATTACTGAGGCCAACCTCCGGTTTACAGTGGACGAGGTAACCCTCGAGGAAACTAATCTGGTCATTTGGGCGGAAGCAAGCGATGACGCGGCTGCCTTCTCTACCACGAACGGTAGTATCTCTGGAAGAACATCATCTGTAGCTACTTCAACCTGGTCCCCCTCACCCTGGCACAATATCGGTGAAAGTCTCGCAGCTCAGACAAGCAGTAATCTAAGCGAATTGATACAAGAGATTGTAGATCGACCTGGCTGGATTCCTGGAAATCATTTAGTACTCGTAATCACAGGCACAGGCGTCCGTACCGCTGTTTCCTTTGAAGGGGATCCGAGCAATGCTCCACTGCTCAGTGTTAACTACAGCACCGATTCATCGAATCACTCACCGCAGATTCTGGGCTCCCCAGATACCGGTGCGACAATAGGCATCCCATACAGTTTCACACCGACAGCCAGCGACCCGGACGGAGATAGTCTTTCTTTTTCAATCAGCGCTCTTCCGGCCTGGGCAAACTTCAACAATGCTGACGGGATGCTCTCTGGTACGCCAGATAGCAGTGACGTTGGTAGCTATAACAATATCCAAATTAGTGTGTCGGATGGGGAAAATAGTGCATCTCTTGCTGCCTTCAGCATTATTGTTAGTGATACCAACCATTCACCTACGATTTCCGGAACACCTTCGAGCAGTGTCTCAGAATTATCCGATTACAATTTCACGCCTATAGCCAGTGACCCAGATGCAGATAGTCTATCGTTCAGTGCGAGCAATATACCGAGCTGGTGCACCTTCAACGAAGCTGATGGGAGCATGACCGGAACACCGGGTTATTCAGATTCCGGAACCTACAGCAACATAGTGATTAGTGTGAGTGACGGCACAGCGAGTACGTCATTACCACCCTTCTCTATAACCGTGCTGAACAACAATCGGACACCCGGCATCAGTGGCACACCTGCATCTTCTGTTGAAGAAGGCAGTGCATATAGCTTTACACCAGATGTCACAGATCCCGACGGTGACAGTCTTGTCTTTTCTGCTGACAACCTACCGGTGTGGGCCAGCTTTGACACTAATACTGGCTTACTTTCAGGGATACCGAATTATGATAGTGCCGGGACATACAATAATATTCTGATCAGTGTTTCAGACGGCTCAGCATCTGATTCAATACCTGCTTTTTTTATCACAGTTAACGACATAAATCGGTCACCAACAATCAGTGGCCAGCCCTTAAATGCAGTAGTCGTAGATGCCTCATACAGCTTCACTCCGGTCGCGGACGATCCAGACGGGGATGATATCTCTTTTGCCATAACCAATTTGCCATCTTGGGCCAATTTCAATACCAGCACCGGCAGTCTGACAGGTATCCCTGGTACAGGAGACATTGGGACGTATAGCAATATTCTTATCAGTGTTACTGATACTCACGAAACCAGCTCATTAGGCGCCTTTGAGATTTCAGTGACAGATGAAGTTACGAATCCCACAAGTGAAATATTCGTGGATTCATCCATTGGTTCCAACTACTGCTCAGACTATAGCGAATACTCAAGAAGTTGCGGCAGTGGCAACCAAGAAGCTTATAAATCACTAAGTAGCGCTGCCTCGTCAGCTATCGCTGGTGATACCGTAGCTATACGTGCGGGAACTTACAATGAGCAGCTGGCTCCTCAGAACTCAGGAAGTGCATCCTCACCGATTACTTTTAAAAATCATAATGGGGAGAAGGTGATAATTTCAGGAACATCCTTATCTCCGGCAATTGTTATCACTGACAAGAATTACCTTGTATTGGAAGGACTAGAGATAGCCAACGTCAATCGTTGGATGTACGCAGTGAATTCTCATCACAATATTCTCAAAAACAATGTTTTCAGTGGTGCCCGCGATTCAGGCGGCAGTTCTAAAACAGGCCTATTCTTTCAAGAAGCCACCTTTAACAAAATCATTGACAATATTATTGATGACAGCACGCAAGATAATATCTCCCTTATCAAATCTGACAACAATCTAATTTCCGGCAATACCATAACCAATGCAGAACATGCGCTCTGGACGATTAAATGCGGCAACAAAAACGTCCTGAGAGATAACTACTTTCATAACTCTGCTCAGAAGATCGGTGAAGTATATGATTGTGATGATGTTGGATTTAACCATGAATTTTTCATTCATGATGCCACCAAATACAATGTGATAGAGAAGAATGTCTTCGCTAAAACTTCCACCTATTACAGCCCATCAGGAGGTAATGGTATTCAATATGCCGGGCAGAATGGCATTATTCGATTTAACGTATTTTTTGATAATAACGTTGGTATTGGCATGCAGAATTACAGTCCTGAGGCCTTATACAACAAACATAATAGAATTTATCATAACACTTTCGTCAACAATCACTGCGGTGGGATTTCGACATCCAACCCATCCTCCCCTCACTACGTCGATAATATTTTTACCAATAATTTACTGTACAAGAATGTTGAGTGCAGTGGAGCAGATCCATATCAATTCATGTTTAGAAGCGGACTAGAAGGCTTTAAACTTATCAACAACAATCTATCATCTGGCACCATTCCCGATAACGTGATAGGTGCATGGGGAGGCTCAGGTGATTCACTGTCATGGTATGAAGTAAATTATCCAGATTTTTTTATTGACAACCTAGAGCATGATCCTGGATTTAAGTCAGAATCGACCAATGACTTTTCTCTTAATCCTGATAGCGCAATGATAGATGCAGGAAGCTTCCTCACCACAACGACCAACACCGGATCAGGCACTGTTATAGCCGTTAACAATGCAGGTTACTTTTATGATGGCTTTGACATTAGCGAAGAACTTGGTGACCTCATACAGCTAGAGGGCAGTTCAGAAACACTTAGAATTATTTCAATCGACTATCCAAACAATCAAATAACTGTAGACAAAATTACTAGCTGGAATTCTGGTCAGGGCATTACCTTTAAGTACCAAGGAAACAGACCTGATATTGGCGCATTTGAGGTTCATTAATATTCAGCACGAACATCAGTTACTCTGATTGTTCTTCTAGAATATTATTCCACTGTTTTGATACATTCGCGTAGCTATATTTTCTTGTTGCACTATATGCATTGGCACTATAGGTATTGTACGTAGAATCATTATTTATGATCTCAGCAAATATTTCTGCGAAGTCTTTTGGATCCAGGTTATCCACAAGGTATCCATTGTTACTATTTACAACAAGATCTGACAGATCGCCAATATTTGTAACTACAGCTGGCAAACCCACCATCATTGCTTGTATCAAGGCCTGCGATAAACCTTCTGACTCTGACGTCAATACGAATACTTTTGATTTTTGGAGCCATTGGGCCACATTTGATTGCCACCCGACAAAATTAACTTGCTGTTCAAGCCCTAACTCAATTGATAGATTGTTTAGCTTCTCGTAATCAGGGCCGTCCCCGACTATAACTGCGCTGATATTCTCAACCTGTTGGCTGGCTATTTTTATCGCATGAAGAAAAATATCTACGCGTTTTACATTAGACAGCCTGCCGATCAAAATAAGATCATATTCTTTTATTAGATTACCTGGTGAAAAATGTATTTCATCAAATCCACCAGGCACTATCTCGAATTGTTGCACTACACCACGTGATTTAAAATAATCAACAGCACCCGTCCCCATGGATACAATAATATTCGCATTATTGACCGACCTTATTAATATAGATTCAATAAGGTCATCTGGAGTCTTGAGCTTATTAAATATTTTACTCTCTGTGTTATAACCTCCCCCCATTACCTCACGCGGCCCACCACCACAGATGTATAGAGATCGCGTACCTATCGCTTTCGCCATTAGGATTGCCACAAGACCATTTAGCAGCAAATGAAACCCAGCGACAATATCAGGCTTTTCATGCATGGCAATCCAAGCGAAGAGAAGTAATCTTGCAGGCACCTCACCCAGATACTTTTGCATATTTTTTGATGGATATATTGCTTTAACGTTTTCTATATCCGGCACTTTTCGCACTGAAACCATTTTCACAACAGCAATCTTATCCGACATTGCTAGTGGCTTTAGATGGGTGACAAGCCAATTATCTGAATAAAATGTTCCAGTAATGAGTACATTTAGTTTCTTTCTGGGTTCTTTTCTTTTTATTGGTAACCAGGTGATCCCTTTTAGGGTTACGTAATAAATCAATACAAACAAGCGCAGAATATATCTAGTAAATACTATTTTAAACATATGAGTTGTTACATGTTTTGTTTAGTTATTAATGTCAGGACAATCTAATCTGTCTAATGGTATAGAAATACTTTTTCTCATATATTCATCTTCAGGATTTTTTACCACCCTCTCAATCTTTTCCTTATTGTAATAGACATCCACCTTCTCAGGATCTTCTACATACCAAGTCAATCCAGAGAGTTGCTCCAGCGACATATTGTCAGTATGTATTTTGATTGCAACACGCCCATTCTGTACTGAAGTATCATATTCAACTGACTCGTATGCATACATGTAATCTAGCAATCTCCTAGTTGTAAGTACCAGTATTTCCTTATTTCTATATTTTTCAGCAAGCATCTCGAACGCCTGCAGTGCCTTCTGTCCGAATGGTTCTTGAAGAGATGATACCTTTCCAAGATGTGTATATAGGATAGAGCAACCTTTCATAGCAATTAGTCGATTCAACATATCCATGGTAATCACATTTCCGATATCTCTTCCTTTTTCATGCGCAGAAACACCGCCCCAACTTGGATTCGATCGCATAAACTCTATAGTTTCAGTGCCATCATGGAGGCATGTTTTGCGTAAAACCCTATTATTACCATGCATTTTATATTTCTTATTATTAAAACTACCAAGCAGACCTTTTACAAATTCAGTTAAAATTGTTTTGAAAGATTTAAAAGGATGAGATGAGTTAAACAGCCCCGTCAGAGATCTTTTAGTATTCTGTGCAATGACACTGGTTACCCTACCCTTCCAGACATACTCAATCCCGCTTTTAGAAAATGTTAGGTCGGTATGATAAACCTCAGATCCTCTGACCGCGCCTTTTCCGCGCATAATATCCGTATCAAGATTAGAAGCTGCTTGCGCATGGTCTATCCAAACCCTGATCAAGCAGTCATGTGATGACAACTCATCCCAGCACGCCTCTATTTTCTGCCTTGTATCTGCCTCATCTCCAAAAGAATGTAGACAGTCGATATGCCCGGATTTAATTAGTGATCGAATGTTCTCTCTGCTTTTATCAGAGCAGTTCCAATAGGAAAACTGCCCCTTAGGCATATGGAAGTAGATCGTATTCCCAACTTCCAATCCAAGGCCTTTACCAAACATTGTGCTATCTCGTGTGTTGAGGTAACGGATAGTCTCAAAATAGATTTTTTCGCTGGGCGTCTCATCTAAGTCACTGCAGATCGCAAATACTGCGTGATATGGGTAGGGATATTTCCTTAATACGACATTCATAACTAATGTATCTAAATTTTTTACAGGCTAGGCCACACTATCGGAATAATCATCTATGAACTACATCCTTTATCGATTTATCCGAGGATAATCGTACTGAACGCTATCATAATTAACTGTTTTTATTAACTTTATATCTGCATTTATCCATAAGCAAACGCTCACCCTATGGAAGGCATCTTGTTTAAAGAATTGTTCTTATCGCTGTTATATATCATGAGAAGATGAAGAATTTAAGTAATTATATAATTTCATAGCGCTCGCACCTTCACGCGCCCTCTATAGAGCCCTCTCATAACATTCGGGTCGCTCCCTGCCCCCTGCCTGCCCGCCATAGCGCGTACAAACCGCCAAATATCAGATACGCATTAATAGTGTAGTGTGGACAATATAATGATTGCTATTCCAAACGTCAGGAGATCTTTCGATTTGAACTGTATCCAGAGCAAAGGCAACATCGTTTAATTGAGTGGAGCATGGTCGATAACCCGTTTATATATCAAGTGAGTAGCGATTAATGCCTCCCCTGTTCGAGATACTAGATCCTTAACGAATCTATTGGAAACATGTAGTTACAACATGACTCATCTGCTGTTGTAACAGTGAAAGGCCAATACTGTGGCGCACTATACATTGGGGTATGTGAAATCGAGAACAATACTATTTTCAACCAACACACCTATTATACCAGCGACTTGAAGAATATTTCCTCGAAAAATCGACCTCAGACAAGTGTTTTTGTTATATTGTCTGGTGTAGGAATAAGATTCTACACTGCCACCTACGCGTTAAAGCTATTTTCTTTAATTATCAAAGCGTTAAGTTTGACCAAATGATTAACTTTCTATAAAGTTACCGTATATTTCTACGATTCGTAATTAAAGATTAAAAAAATTCCTCGACAATGATAAGGCTTACTTTACTCAGTCTATTTCTAACATTCTTTTGTCTGTATTCATTTAAAGACTGGTATAAGTCACTCTGCGTACTCATTGTATTTGTATCAATTATTGAACATCCCGACATTCCTAAGTCGATGCTCGGCATTCAAGGTTTAAATCCTTGGAATATTTTTTTTCTATTTGTACTGATGGGTTTCGCGTTTCGGAATAGAGCGGTTGAAAACACTGAATGGGATTTTCCAGGATATATAAGGTCAGTTTTACTAATATATATATCTTTTTGCCTTATCGCCTATTTCAGAATGTCTGGAGATATTGCTGAACTTATTGAATGGAATATTCTCAGAGGTGAGGGTCCACCGACGTTTTTAGGCCTCTTTTCTGAACATGTCATTAATGTCTTAAAGTGGATAGTACCAGGCCTGCTACTTTTTTACGGTTGTAATAGCCAAAAAAGGTTTATCTGGGGACTTTCATCTGCACTCCTTATCTATTTTTTCCTTGCCCTCCTGACCATCAAGGCAATGCCGATTGGCGCACTTACAGATGCTGATCGATTAGAGTATTTAGCCAGAAAGCTTCTTTCGGACAACGTTGGCTATCATAGGGTTAACCTTGCCATGATGTTCGCAGGGGCCTTTTGGGCAATATTTTCTCTAAGTGAATTATCAGAAGACAAATCAAATAATAAGTACATTTATATAATTTGCATGGTGATTCTTTTTGCACTTGCGCTCAGCGGCGGTAGAACTGGTTACGCCACATGGGCAGCTATTGGTTTTGTTTTCTCAGTACTCAAATGGAGAAAATTTCTAATATACGGACCGCTTGTTGTTTTCATAATCGTTCTCATTTTACCAGCTGCTCGTGACAGGCTACTCATGGGTTTCAGCGAATCAACCTCAGACAGCAGAAACCAAGCACTATTAGAAGAAGGCCTGATTAACGAAAATAGTAATGTAGATTTATATACAGTTACATCTGGGAGGACGATTGCATGGCCTTTTGTCGTTGACAAGATTCAACAGAGACCATTCATTGGATACGGAAAAGAGGCAATGATTCGTGAAGGTTTAACCAGTTACCTATGGACCTCATTTCAAGAGGCGTTTCCACACCCTCATAATATGTATCTTCAGTGGCTGTTGGATAATGGCTTAGTTGGATTCATACCTGTAATGATTTTTTACATTACACTTCTTACATATAGTTTTTCATTACTAAAGGACACTAGAAACAGAAATTTCGTCGTGATTGGTGGAGCTGGAAGTGCATTATTATTAGCGCTTCTGATATCTGGCTTTGGTAGCCAAACTTTTTATCCCCGCGAAGGCGCTGTTGGGATGTGGTGTATCATCGGTTTGCTACTGAGACTTTATGTACAGAGATCAAAGTATGAAAAAGTGATCGCATCAGAAAATAAGCCTCATGACATACCCATCGAAAATAGCAACTTATGGTCTAAGCACAATGAAATTTTAAAACCTTTACAGACAAGACCAAAATTTAATTATTTTTCATCGAGTAACAATAATGGCTAGCATTTGTATTGTGGCTAACTTTGCTTATGGTGCAATGACTAACAGCGAATCAGGGCATATCGGTGGTGTAGAGCGCCAAACGGCACTTTTAGCAAAATGGCTGGCCAATAACACCAAACATAATGTTTCTATTGTCACGTGGAACGAGAATGATTTAGAAGATGAAATAATAGATAATGTAACAATCATTAAATTATGTAGAAGAGATGACGGTATTCCTGGAATACGTTTTTTTTATCCGAGATGGCATTCGCTTATAAGATCACTTAAAAAAGCCAACGCAGATGTCTATTACCAAAACTGCGCAGAGTATGTCACTGGCCAAGTCGCACTCTGGTGTAAAATGAATAATAAAAAGTTTATTTACTCTGTCGCAAGTGATCCTGACTGTGATATCAATCTTCCGTCTTTACGCACTTATCGCGAAAAAGTCCTATATAAGTATGGGCTTAAACATGCTGATAGGATAATTTGCCAAACAAAGTCTCAACAAATTTCTCTACAATTAGGTTTTTCCCTCAGTTCAGAAGTTCTGCAAATGCCCTGCCCAGGACCAACGGACAACCTCACACAACCCAAACATTTACATGATGGAAAGTTTCATGTTTTATGGGTAGGAAGAATTGCATCTGTAAAACGCGTCGAGGTCCTACTAGATATAGCAGAGAGACTCGATGGAATTATATTTGAAATTGCTGGCGGCGCAGATCAGGAACTTGATTATGCCAGGAATATTCTTGACAGAGCGAGTGCTATTAATAATGTCATTCTTCATGGCAAACTAAATAGAGAACAATTAAACAAGCGTTATAATGCTGTCTCTGCTTTTTGTAATACTTCACTATACGAAGGTTTTCCTAACACTTTTCTTGAGGCCTGGAGTTATGGTTTACCCGTTGTATCTACGATCAATCCAGACACCGTAATAACTAACAATGATATTGGTCTCAATGTACAGAGCACAGAGGATTTTGTTAACGCATTTATTTTGTTACGTGACAACGAAAGCATCTGGAAATCGATGTCAAACAATGCCAGAGAATACTATTTAGCAAATCACTCAACAAACAATGCAATGAATAATTTTCTTGATATTTTCGAAAGCGAAACCAAACAAACAAATGATTACAAATAAACCAATCAAACTAGCTATCGTCACGCAATTCCCTGCGGACCCAGAGTATCCGTATGGTGGCGTAGAGGCTGTAAGCGTAAATCTAGTAAAAAGCCTTTCTGAAATCAATCAACTTGATGTGCACGTAGTCACATTAGATAGTAGCATTGCAAGCCCCAAACATTATGATTGGCTCGGCTCAACAATACACAGATTGCCCAGAACCGCAAAGAATGAACTCATCAACGCACTTTTCAGTGGCAGAGACACTATTAGAGCTTATATTTCAGATTTAGACCCTGACATCATTCATGCTCACGACACATATGGATTAATGGTGAGTAAACTAGACTACCCTAGAGTGTTCACCGTACATGGTTTCATTCATGGCGACACATTGTTATCTCAGAAGAAACTACCATGGATACGCTCAAAAATATGGAAACAAATTGAACATCAAGGCTGGTCGGATCAACCACATATTATTTCGATAAGCCCCTATGTTCGTGAAAAAGTTTCACAGGTTTCGAAATCTGTAATTCACGATATTGACAACCCAATCTCAAGCAGATTCTTTAGCATCAAAAATACTGTAAATAAAAATATTATTTTTAGTGCCGCCGTTATCTCACCTAGAAAGAATACTCTTAATTTGATTTATGCGATAGAAAGGCTTATTAGTGATGGACATGACGTGGAATTACGACTCGCCGGCTCTGTTTCTAATCATGAATACGGTGAAATAGTGAAAAAAACAATAAAGGATAAGAAACTCGAAGAGAATGTGAAGCTACTTGGTCGAATTAATAGCGAAGAAATTCAAAATGAACTCTCCCATGCAACAATTTTTGCTCTTGTTTCGCTTGAAGAAAACTCACCAATGGGGATTGAGGAAGCAATGGCTGCGGGTATTCCGGTCGTTACCTCAAATATGTGCGGGATGCCTTACATGGTTAAAGATGGGGAAAGTGGTTTTTTAGTTAATCCACATGACGTACCCGACATCGCCCGCCGTATCAAGAAGATAATTACTGATACAAAACTCATGAATAGTATGCGCGATATATCGAGAAGTATTGCTTTTGAAAGGTTTCATCCAGATGTTGTTGCCACAAAAACATACCTTGTTTACAAAGACATACTAAATCACAACACTTAATTGCTATCGAAAGACTTCCTCGCCTTTTTCGCCCTTCTCGCCTCAAATATTGGTTTTATATATGACCAGAAAATGATGGGGTAAATGACCGCTGTACCCAACAATCCAACAAGCAACACTTGTAATGAATTATCCGCTCCAAGCCATCTACTAAAAAATAACCACAAAGAAATAACCAACCCACCGAATAGCGGATAACCGAATGATTTGCCAAAAAAAAGCAGGTACGATATCCCTATTTTCCTACATGCATATACTGGAATAACAAATCCACGTGTTATGGTTAGGATTGACACTGTTAAGATAGCAGCATTTACTAACGTCCAACCAAAATAATTATTAGTCATTACCCCCGCAATAAGCAGAATTATTGAGAGGACAAATGTAAAAACTGCAACCCTCCCATGCATATTCATTCCCATCAGAACCCTTAACACTGAGCTTTGAGATATCGAAAAAAAAGAGCCAAAGGCAAGGACACCTATCAATGTACTATTCGCATAATCCGGACCCATCCATATGTTTAAAATATGGTCACCAAGTATTGCCAATATCAGTATCATCGGAAGCGTTATAGAAACGGAATACTTTGTTGTTTGAATAAGAAAATCTTTAATCTCTTCTTTTTTTCCAATGCCCATTAATGAGCCTACTGTTGGCGTCAAGACATGAGAAAACTTGTTTAAGAAAGTTTCAACATGCCTTACCAGCGCAACTGGTCGCATAAATACCGCAAGCGCACCAGCACCAAGATTACTAGCCAATGCAATGTTGACGGTTTGTAAAACCACAAGAGGCGTTGCACCAGTAATACTCGATTTTAAGCCGAATTTCAGCATTTTCTTCATATGAAACTTACTGATATATTTAACTCTTAAATCAAGTTTTAGACAGACTGAAAATGCGAGGTACACCCGGACTAATTCTGTAACGCCAGTAACAATCAAGTAGATTACAGCAAGGCTGACCAATGAATTACCGAGGATGAGAGAAACGATCATAAGAACGGCAGCCATTAAACTTGCTGATGCATTTAATCCATTATGAAGATCCCAACGATGTAAACCAGTAATTACACCTCGAAAAGAATCGAAAAACATCTGAACAGCCAAGCTTAGGCCAAGAAGTCCGATTACTGATATTGATTGAGACACCTCATCTTCATTCCAATCATTCAGATAATCTGGCAGAAACAGGATAAGTATTCCCGTGCCAGTCACCACTATAAAAGCTATAACAACTTGTATGGCTGCGACTGATGATACGGCTTTATTTAAACTCTGAAAGTCATTCCCAGAATAATACTTAGCGACATACCGATTAACGGAAGATCCCACTCCCATTCCAGAAAGCGACAAATAATTAACGAACGACCAACTCATATCCCAGATACCCAACAAGTTTTTCCCTAAGTGAGTATCAATCATCCGAGGCATAATAAAGCCGACAATAACCAAAACCAAGTGACTGCCCCAACTGGTAAAGACATTTTTTACAATCCTGTCTCTTCCTGATGTATCTGTGGTTTTATTCGCTTTATCTGAAGTCATGAGTTAATAAATAATCGGTAGAAAGGTTTAATAACAAATCACTCCTGCTAAAGTGTAGATTACATACATATGAAGAATCATTCTTTGCTAAGCGCCACATCTATTTGTAAACCAGCAAATACATATATATGTAAACTATCGAAATCATTTGCAACTAGCCCAAATGGATACACCCATAGTGCTACAAGCGATATGAACAACTGAAGGGTTAGCAGGCAATGTATGCTAGGCCCACCAACATTTTTGATTCGGGTCTAATGCTAGCGCCTAATTCACATAGTGCAAATACTAGTATTTCCGTTGACATCAATGTTTACAATTTTTTGATAATTGCAAACATTGACCTTCATATAGTGAATCAGAGAGATACCTCATTCGTTTTTTACCACGACTGTTTCTCTCTTCAAAAAGTAGCTAGATTATCGTGTTTTCAAGAATAGCTCGCTTAACGGCATCCAATTCAGCATCGATACAAACTACGGGTGATGTAGATTGTTTAATTGCAGTATCCGGATCTTTCAATCCATTTCCTGTCAACGTGCAGACAATACTGGAACCCTCCGGGATCTTACCTGACTGAATATCCCGCATGGCACCTGCTAGCGAGGTAGCTGATGCCGGCTCACAGAAGATACCCTCTCTTTCGGCAAGCAGCTTTTGCGCAGCTAATATCAACTCATCCGTACATTCGTCGAACCAACCACCAGACTCTTTCTGGACTTTCCACGCCTGGTCCCAGGACTGCGGATTACCAATCCGAATTGCCGTCGCCACTGTCTCGGGTTCTTTGACAGGGCCTCCCCGCATGAAAGGCGCCGATCCAGCTGCCTGGTAACCAACCATCTTAGGACGCTTGCCAGTTATGGCACCGCCGGCAAATTTACATTTTCCACCGCAGTACGCACAGGCCTCGGTCACATGATCCCCAGATGAACAGGAGTATTCACAATAACCAATCCAGTGGGCTGTGACATTACCCGCATTGCCGACTGGCAGGCAGTGGTAATCGGGCGCGTGCCCCAGCTCTTCGATAATCTCAAAAGCAGCCGTCTTCTGGCCCTGCAGGCGATAGGGATTGATGGAATTTACAATTGTGACTGGGGCATGCTCAGCCACTTCCTTAACCAGTTGCATGCCATCATCAAAGTTTCCCTTGATTTGAATAGTAACCGCGCCATACATCATCGCCTGCGCCATCTTCCCCATCGCAATCTTGCCGTCGGGGATCAGCACGAATGCGGTGATACCTGCCCTCGCAGCATAGGCCGCTGCTGCTGCTGATGTATTGCCAGTGGAGGCACAGATGATAGCCTTACTGCCCGTTTCGACAGCCTTGGTCACCGCCATGGTCATACCACGGTCCTTGAATGAGCCTGTAGGATTCAGACCTTCATATTTGATATAGATATCAACATCTTTACCTAGCTCCCGTGGGATATTCTGCAGGCGAATCAATGGAGTATTGCCTTCTCCCAGGCTGATGATGCGCGTATCGTCATGGACCGGCAGACGATCACGGTATTTATCAATCAAACCAGTGTAACGGGGGCGAAACGTCATGTTAGTAACCTCTGAAAACCTTTTTTTCTTTGAACCACCACACCTGACAGGGGTTAGCGGCTGCCGCTCAGAATCATTAATAATTGCTGCTTTGTTATCTCTTCAACCGTCGAGTCGCTCGACCCGGATCAGCATGACTTGGCCTGAGACACTCTCCAACTGCTCAATGGCAGTAATTGCCTGGTCAAGCTGCTGACCCAGTACTTTTTGAGTCAACATCACGAGGGGGACAGTGGTTTCACCCTCGGCGGGTTCCTTCTGTTGGATCGCCTCGATACTAATACCTGAGTCTGCCAGAATCCCAGCGATCCTTGCGACCACGCCAGGTTTATCTTCCACCTGCATACGTAGGTAGAAAGCCGTCTCTACCTCATCAATAGGCAGAATAGGCAGATCGACCAGCTCACCAGGCTGGAAAGCCAAATGAGGCACCCGGTTTTCCGGATCTGATGTCAGCGCTCTAACCACATCGACCACATCGGCCACCACAGCGGATGCGGTCGGCTCAGAACCCGCACCAGCACCATAGTAGAGCGTCGGTCCTACTGCATCGCCTTTTATCAGCACAGCATTCATGACCCCATCCACATTGGCGATCAATCGACGATGAGGAATCATCGTCGGATGTACTCTCAGCTCAATCCCCCGATCGGTTCTCCGCGTAATGCCAAGATGCTTGATACGGTAGCCAAACTGGGCAGCATATTCCACATCCTGGGGTTCAATCTTGGTAATGCCTTCCGTATAGGTCTTATCGAACTGCAAGGGAATACCGAAAGCAATTGAGGCAAGAATCGTCAGTTTGTGGGCGGCATCTATGCCCTCCACATCGAAGGTCGGATCGACCTCCGCATAGCCCAACGCCTGCGCCTCTTTCAGCACATCAGCGAAATCGCGCCCCTTGTCACGCATCTCGGTGAGAATGAAATTGCCCGTACCGTTGATAATGCCGGCAATCCATTCGATACGATTCGCCGACAGCCCTTCGCGGACGGCCTTGATGATCGGTATGCCACCTGCCACGGCTGCCTCGAAGGCGACCGTCACACCCTTTTCCTGGGCAGCGGCGAAGATCTCGTTGCCATGCAGGGCAATCAGCGCCTTATTGGCAGTCACCACATGTTTGCCATTCTCGATGGCCTTTAAAACCAACTCGCGAGCGGGTGAATAGCCGCCGATCAATTCGATGACGATCTCCACTTCCGGATTATTCACCACATCGAAGGCATCCTCGGTAACCGCTATATCATCGACACCGCGTAGCAGTTCCGGGTCAAAGGCTTTCGCTGCCGCGTGGCTGATCCTGATCCCTCTCCCTGCCCTGCGGGCAATCTCATCGGCATTTCGGGTCAATACCTTCAAGGTGCCGCCGCCCACGGTCCCCAGTCCCAACAGACCCACTTTGACTGGATTCAAGATACTATCTCCTGCAATTAATTCTATATTTGTTCAGTTATTGACAAGCCCATCACGACGGAACATATCGCGGATACCGCGAACCGCCTGACGGGTTCGATGTTCATTCTCGATCAGGCCGAAACGGACATGATCATCTCCATGTTCGCCAAATCCAACGCCTGGCGAGACAGCCACCTTGGCTTCTTGTAACAGCTTCTTGGAAAACTCAAGAGAGCCCATTGACCGATAGGCTTCAGGTATCGGCGCCCAGACAAACATGGTCGCCTTGGGGCGCTCCACATGCCAACCGATATTATTTAGCCCATCGCATAGTACGTCGCGACGGCTCTGGTACATATCCCTAATTTCATGCACCACATCCTGCGGCCCTTCCAGGGCTGCAATGGCTGCCACCTGAATGGGTGTGAACGTACCATAATCCAGGTAGGACTTTATTCTTGCCAAGGCCGCGACAAGCGTCTTATTACCCGCCATAAACCCGACACGCCAGCCCGGCATGTTGTAACTTTTGGAAAGTGAGAAAAACTCAACGGCGATCTCATCGGCACCCGGCACCTGCAAAATCGACGGCGCCACATAGCCATCGAAAACAATATCGGCATAGGCCAGATCGTGCACTACCCAGACATTGTACTCTTTTGCGATCTCCACCACTTTTTCGAAGAAATCGAGTTCGACACATTGTGTCGTCGGGTTGCCGGGGAAATTGAGTACCAACATCTTGGGACGAGGCCATGAGTCCTTGATCGTCTTGACCAGTTCTTCAAAAAAATCGACTCCCGGCACCATGGGTACATGCCGCACATCAGCACCCGAGATGATGAAACCATAGGGGTGGATGGGATAAGCAGGATTTGGCACCAACACGGAATCACCGGGTCCCATACAAGCCAAAGCGAGATGCGCGAGACCCTCTTTCGAGCCAATGGTGGCAATCACCTGGGTCTCTGGATCCAGTTCCACATCGTAGCGCTTTTTGTACCAACTGCTCATGGCTCGTCTGAGCCGAGGGATACCCTTGGACATGGAATAGCGGTGGGTATCCTTGCGATTCGCCACCTCACAAAGCTTATCTACGATGTGTTGTGGTGTCGGCTGATCGGGATTCCCCATGCCAAAATCGATAATATCCTCGCCACGCGCCCGTGCTGCCGCCTTAAGCTCATTGACTATGGCGAAAACGTAAGGTGGTAACCGCTTGATTCTGCGGAATTCTTCCATCTCTGGCGTGGACACTGGAACCTCGACTTTTTGCTTGACCCAAAGGATCTAAAGTTAACCGACAGACTGCTAAAGATCAATTAAATACAAGTATTCTGGCGCTTTTTTCAAAAACACTAATGAGGTAAGGTCGAGAGATGAAATTTGTTCTCGACAATACCAGTGATGGACAGGCTATTCAGCGCTATGCCGCGGGAGAGGTCATCATCAATCAGGTGGCTTACCGAAGGAGCCTGATCGTCATGCCAGACCGAATCGTCAGTGATTGGTCACCTTCGGCCATCGAAGAACTGGAAAGCGATGATTTCGAGTTACTGGCGGATCTAAGCCCGGAGATAGTTCTGCTCGGCACAGGAGGACAGCAGCAGTTTCCCCACCCCTCTCTGACCCAGCCGCTGATGCAGCGCCGTATCGGCCTTGAGGTTATGGATACGGCCGCTGCCTGCCGAACCTATAACATCCTGATGGCGGAGGGCCGTCGTGTCGCAGCCGCCCTGTTTATGATTTAGCCCCTGCATCTGCAGAAACATCCTGTTGATGCGAGTCTTCGTCATCCAGTACAACCACATCATCGGGCACAGGATATTTATCGACCACTCGCTGACTCAATTTATGCAGCGTCGCCTGATGCAGGGCATCGGACTCCATCAGGATCAGGACAAGCACCGTCACCATAATTGGCAGTATGCTGACGCCGCCGATTAATGCCATCACGGCAACCTTCATCATCCCCAGATAGGAATAGCCGATCCAGCCGAGCAGAGCGACGGTCAACGCCGCCAATAACATATAGATGAAGAAGCGGCTTCTCTCAGCGGCAATCTGCCAATGCACCATGACATACCAGGGATCTCTTTGCCTGGACTGTCTGGCGCGCCAGAGCGTATAGATGAGCAGACAAAGGGAGACTATGGGAACTAACGCCAGGGGCTGCCAGTAGGAGCGTACCAATCCCAACGCAGCGACGAACCAGAGGATGTGGTTACCGATCAGATTGGTCAGAAAAATATCGTGGGGAATTTTAGCCTTGTGTGTCAGGTCATCTGAGATTTCGAATTTCATCTGTGCAGCCCACCCTGCCTATAAAAAAGTAACAGCATGGGAGGCTACCATCGGAGCGGTTGAAATGCATCTCTGATAATTAGCCGTCGGCATCCCTGTCCAGAAAAGCAACGATCAGCTTTCATCCTGTGCCGGCATGAGCCGTTTGACCAGCCATTTTTTAAACCAAAAGAGAAGTAAAAACAATAAGATGCCTGCTAGGGCCTGTTAACACTAATCCAATAGGTTCTGTTGCGCCTGAAGGGCTGGGGCTGTTTTTGCACCCAGCGGCGTTATCATTCGCTTATGTAGAGTGACTACACATCGCTCATTCTGCCTTGCTGGGTACAAAAACAGACCCAGCAGAACCTATTGGATTAGTGTTAACAGGCCCTAACAGTCCAATCCAGGGCTGTTCTTTGAGAATTGTTATGAACCAAAGACCGCTTCCCATTGTAGAATCTCCTCAGCTTGGCTGTTTCAATGAGAGAATACACACCCGGTCTTCTATTCGCATTAACAGCAAGACATAGCGGGACCGATTCGTTAGTGTACCTCGTCAACCATTCATGCCGGAAAGAATTACCAATGGAAAAAAAGATCATCTTCTGGGTTCTGTCCCTCTCCCTGGTCGCCATAGCGCTTGCTATTCTGCTGCCCGGTGGACGCCAGGTCGAAAGCGACCCCAAACTCCCCTGGGAGATGCACCTGACCTCTCAAGGCGCACTGGAGGTATTCGACTTAACGC
The DNA here is from genome assembly GCA_025655575.1 of Candidatus Thiodiazotropha sp. (ex Monitilora ramsayi). Taxonomy (GTDB): domain Bacteria; phylum Pseudomonadota; class Gammaproteobacteria; order Chromatiales; family Chromatiaceae; genus Thiodiazotropha. The sequence continues at coordinate 56,082 of JAHXIP010000003.1, forward strand.
TGGGGACAAGTACGTTGAATGATGCCAGACAGGTATTTCAGATGCAGGGTGAACTCAATCTCTTCATTGATCATACCGGCAGCCCTGCACTGGAGGCCTATTTCGAACGTGTCTTTCTGAGCGGACTCAGAGCCGATTTCATACTCGTGCTGGATGCTGACAATGAATTACTGTCACGCCTCTATGACCGTGGTAGCCGTATCAGCCGCACCAGTCAGTCCACTCACAAAGTGGAACTCAATAGCGAGGACCAGGTTTTGGCCACCGGCCTTCCAATCAAACTGATTAACTACATTCCTTATGCCAATCTGGATGAGCAGTTGGTTACCAGCCGATTCGGCCAACCTGCCGAAAAGATCACAGAGACCGAAACCGGGGTCAAACACTGGATCTACCCAGAGGATGGCATCAGCATCGGACTCAATCCGGATGGAAAGGAGTTAATTCAGTACATGCCACTGGATGAGATCGAGCCGCTCACCGATCGCATCGAAGAGAATAACAAGCGTTACGAAGAGACGCTTAAACAGCAAGGATAAATGACGCCAATCGTATTGACGTTAAGCATCCTGTTAACCCGATCTACCGGATTAATAAGAAAAATTGGCGGGTGAACTACAAGCTATTCCTGATCTTCCGCATCGGGCATCCGCTGCCTGGGTTTTTTCTTCTTTGCAGGCCGCAGGTCATCATCCATCAGGATACGGTGCGCCTCTCCCTCAAGATCATCGAATTGACCGCTACGGGCTGCCCAGAACAACACACCTACCGCAGCCAGCCCCAACAGGATCATGCCAGGTATCAAGCCATAGATAACGTCCATCACTCCACTCCGTCGCAACAACTCATGACTTTATCTTAACACCTTTGAAGAGGGTGCGAATTCTGGCTGAATTACCGATCACGGCCAGCGAACTCATCGGCATCGAGATCGCTGCCACCAATGGAGTAACGATCGCCGACATGGCCAAGGGTACCATGATGATATTGTAGGTGATTGAAATGCCGATATTTTGTCGAATTGTACTCAAGGTGCGTCGGGAGAGGCCGATGGCAAGGCGTACTTTCTCAAGCTCACCACTCATCAGCACAATATCGGCGCTGGCGATCGAGACATCAGTTCCCGAACCCATGGCAATTCCCACATCAGCACGTACCAGGGCCGGCGCATCGTTCACACCGTCACCCACCATAGCAACCCGCTCTCCTTTGGTCTGTAATTGTTGCACTACTTGATCTTTCTCTTCAGGCAACACCTCGGCAATTACATTCATACCACCTAGTCGCTGGGCGATTGCCTCGGCGGCGTCCTGTCTGTCACCACTGAGTAGTGTCAGACTTAACCCCTCGGCTTTCAGTGCATCGATCAAATCTTTAGCATCAGAGCGGATTCTGTCTTCGACTGCCAGTAGCGCAACCTCCCTGCCATCCACGGCCACTCGAATCGAACCCACACCCCGATTATCCAGCGTAGCGGACAATGCCTTGAATGTTTCTGAAGTATTGATGTTATGGCGAGTCAGTAGACTTGGGTTACCTACAAAAATCTCCTCGCCATCCACCGTAGCACTGACACCCTGCCCCGGTCTGTATTCGAAATTCTTTGCTTTCAGCCCATGCTGGTCCAGTGACTGGGACGCTACCCAATCGAGCACGGCCTGAGCGGTAGGATGTTCCGCAAAGCGCTCCACGGCTGCCAGCTTCATCATCAGTGAGCGGACTTCTTCAGTCGCATCCTCTTCCTTAGACCCTTCCCACACATGAGTTTCCGTGTAGATACCAACAACCGACATACCCCCTTCCGTCAGGGTTCCCGTCTTGTCGAAAATCACATGATTGATAGAAGAGAGCGTCTCCAGCACCTCACCGTTTTTGACCAAGATGCCGTATTTAGCACCAAGACCGGAGGCCACTGCGATAGACATGGGCGTCGCCAGGCCAAATGCGCATGGGCAGGTGATAATCAACACGGAGGTTGCAGCCAATAGTGCCACTTCCAACGAACTGCCAACCCAATAAAGAAAAGTCACTGTCGCCAATCCCAGAGTGGCGGCTACGAACCAGGGTACAATCTGGTCCGCCAGACACTGAATCGGCGCTTTGGAACCCTGTGCCTCCTCGACCAGACTGATGATGCGGCCAAGGGCAGTATTTTTCAGTGAACCTTTCACTTCGATCTGCAGGGCGCCATGGCTGTTGATCGTACCTGCAGACACTTCGTCACCCGGCCCTTTGTTTGCGGGCAGGGATTCACCGGTCAACATTGATTCATCAATGCTGCCACGGCCTTCGAGAATGAGACCATCGATAGGAATTCGTTCTCCCGGCTTGACCAGTACGATATCCCCTATGTTGACAGCTCGAATAGGCACCATCTTCTCTCCGCCATCCTGAAAGAGCGTGGCGACCCTGGGTTGAAGATCGAGCAACCTTTGCGTCGCAGCGACAGCCTGGCGCTTGGACATCGCTTCAAGATAACGACCGACCAGAATGACGAAGAGAAAATTGACGACGGTATCGTAATAGACCTCTCCCACCACACTGCCAGTCAGGGTCACGTAGACGGAATAGAGATAGGTGATCGAGGCACCGATGGCGATCGGCAGATCCATCCCCAAATGAAAATTCTTCAAGCCCGACCAGGCCCCTTTATAGAAAGGGTAACCGGAATAGAGCAACACAGGTGTCGCTAGCGTAAAACCCACCCAATGAAAGAGACTGCGGAACTCACCCTGACTGGCGCCGGCATAGAGGGCAATGGAGATCCACATCAGATTCATCATGCCGAATGCAGCAAACGCCATGCGATATAGCAGATGGCGATTCTGCTTTTTTAGTGCACCCTCGGCCACCTCGGGATCATAAGGAACGGCAGCATAGCCGATCTGTCCCAACCGTTGAATGATTTGTGATAACGGGAGACGTCCGTTATGCCACCTAACATGAAGTCTTTTACCGGAAAGATTGACTTGCGCCGTAACCACACCGTGCATGGCATTCAGCGTATGTTCGATGAGCCAAACACAAGCCGCACAGTGAATGCCTTCGACAAGCAGATGAATATCCCGTTCCTCTTCCAGACCACCAACGAACTCCTCCTGCACTTCATCTAGATCATAGAGCGCCAGTTCTTTGGGGATTTCTGGAGGGGGTGCTAGGCAGGCATCCTCAGGTGTGCGCTGATAGAAACCTTCAAGGCCGGCTGAAAAAATAGCTTGGCATACCGCCTTGCAGCCGGTGCAACAGAACTGCTGTGTTTCACCATCGATCTCAGCCTCGACCTCTTCATGCGGAGGTACCGGCAGGCTACAATGAAAACAGGTCTGCGCCGAATTTAATTCAGACACATCGGGACTCAGGGAATTAAATCGATACCGACGCTGACACGTTTCGGTGTGTTGTACTCATCCTCACCATTTGTGACGCTGACAAGCGTATCCCAAACACCCAATAACGGAAAACTAACCTCTGCTTCGTAGAGACCGGCTCCCACTTTCTGCATCGGCACTGAAAAGTCCTGCCTAGCATCCGAAGGCCGGTAAGCATAGAAAGTGACGCTGTCAGGATCAATAGCATTGCCTGCTTTATCAAGCACGGAAAACCGACAGATAACCGGCTCGTCAACGCCAAATTTTTTCGGCAGATCGATCTTCATCTGCCAACCGGGATTCCTCGCCTGACGTTTGAGCATGTTGTTCTCGTACTCTTGCCCGCGATCATAAAAGTCATCCACCACCAGGCCAGGGTTTCCACTCTGCGCAAGGTAGATCATAATCATATTCATGGTGAAGAAGATAACCACCATCAGGATCCACCCGATAACCCACGGGCTCCGCCAAGCTGATTTTTTTTCAGTCATAATTACCAGTTATAAATAATCTTTAACGACGAAGGGCGGACATAACAGTCCACCCTCCCGAGCGAGATGCCTATGATACAACAGATTGCTAGAGGCGTGGACCGATAAACACGCTCTTCCGCTCACCTGATAGTATCTGGCTGTTGTATTCACCTTGCACGGTAAACACAATTGGGCTCGTTTCCTCTGTGAGATTCTGTTTCGGCACCTTGACGAAGACGGTTCTCGGCGTCACCTTTCCGTGGCGGGCGGTTGTCACCTGATCCGCATCGACAAGAATCAGCCCTTCCGGCCCAGTGGCACTGATAGTTGCCTGAATATCTTCACCCATTTTATTGAGTATCTTCAGGGTGTATTTATTCTGAATACTACCGTCACTCTGAAGGACAAATAATGGCTGACGGGCATGTATCACCTTCAGTTCCAGAGGCGCCAACGAAGTCAGTCCGTAAGCGATACCCAATAGTGCCAAAGACATAATGGCAGAGTAGACCCAGACCCGAGGGCGCTTGTAGAGCGGTTGAGGCTTTTGATTGGCTTCCATGGACTCGAATGACTCAAATCGAATCAAACCGGTTGGACGCCCAATCTTCTCCATAACCTCGTCACAGGCATCAATGCAGAGCGCGCACATGATACACCCTTCCTGCTGTCCATGACGAATATCCACCCCGGTAGGACAGACCGCAATGCACTGTTTACAGTCCACGCAATCACCCGTTGTCCGCTCCTCTTCGGATACACCCTTCTTGATCCTTCCACGCGGCTCACCACGATGGTAGTCGTAGGTAGGCACAATCGTGGTTTGGTCAATCATGACCCCCTGGATACGAGCATAGGGACAAAGCCAAAAACAAGCCTGCTCACGCATGAAACCTGCCAACACATACGTGCCTGCCGTGAACATGCCAATAAATCCGTAGGCGACTGGACTGGCCTTTAGGGTGAAAAAATCACGCCAGATCTCAAAAGCGCCATAAAACCAGGCAACAAAACTGATACCGGTCAGTACTGATATCGCCAACCAAAGTAGATGCTTCGTCGTCTTGATTCTAACCTTTCTGAAATCGAGAGGGGCTTTTTCCAGCTTACGTCTTTTCTGTGGGCTTCCTTCAAGTTTTTCCTCCAACCAAGTAAAGGCATCCGTCCATATGGTCTGAAAACAGAAGAAGCCGCAGTAGACACGTCCTGCCAACGCGGTAACCACGGCAAGCAACAACGCTAAGAAAAGCAGCGCTAGAGAAAGCATCCAAAAATCCTGGGGCAAGATCGTGACACCCAGAATATGAAACTGACGATTAGGAATATCGAAAAGAACCGCCTGTCTACCATCCCATTGAAAATAGGGTCCGACAAAGAAAAGGATCCAACTCGAAGCAGCCAGCCACTTGATGTTCCGCCAGTAACCACCCATACGTTTTGCATGAATGGTCTCATCACCCGTGTTCAAGTGCCAATGTACCGACTCTTCATAGAGGTCATCCACGGATTGCTGCCGGGATGCCGCAGTCTTTGTCTCACTCAACGGTATTTCTCCTGTTAGATCAGGGGGTCGTAGATTAGGATAATCATATATACTCAAGCACTCCCTGGCCAATGCGTTTTATCAATAACTTAGTGTCACTCAACATACTTAAACCATTGGAAATCCCTTAGTTTCAACACGTCATACACAGAAAAATCACACATAAAAAAAGGGGGGTTTTAACCCCCCTTCTTCAATAGATCAAAAAGTCTATTGGTTACCGTGCTTCTCAGCGTCGCTCTTAATTAAATTCTTAACTTTAAAGCCAAGAAATATAATGATAACAACACTGATCACGACGGTGATGATGGAACCCCAAAATACTGCATCTCCGTTCATAGCAATCCCCTTTTATTTAATCCGTGTGAGGCACTCGGCCTCACACAGTACAGATGGAAAAAATGCTCGTTCGAATTAGTGAAGGTCTTACTGTCCACCACCAAACTTATGAACATAAACCGCAAGCTTCTTGATATCGTCTTTTGACAATCTATCACCAAAAGCCGGCATCACTGCCTCACGAGTCTTCGGTTCAGTGACATCATTAACACCATACTTGATGGTATCTTTGATGCTATCCAACAGAGTCTCGCCATCAGCAGGCATGAAACGGTAAATTCCATCCGTCAGGTTAGCAGAACCCAGAACCGCCATACCCTTACCGTCCATCCCGTGACAGGCAATACAGCCCTTCTGGGTGAAGTTAGGATCGGAAGTGGGATTGCCAGCTTCAATCGCTTTCGCCAGGCTGTCGATCTCCGTATCGGAAAGGATCTTACCATGTGCGGTCATGATGCCTTTGCGGCCCATGGCAATGGTCTGCTGGATATTGTCGATGGCACCACCGTACAACCAGTCGTCATCTGCCAAGACAGGAAATCCGGGACCACCCTGACCGCCACCACCATGACAAGCCGCGCAGTTATCACCAAATAGTACCTTGGCAGAAGCGACCGTATAGTCAGAAAGACCTGGCATTGCCAAAATCTCGCTGGCACTCAGCCCTTCAATCTGAGTTTCGTACTGAGCACGGACGCTCTCGACCTCAGCGACACCCTTTTCGTACTCCTGCATCTGGGACCAGTCCATGATACCTTTTGTGTTCCCATCAATGGTAGGCCACATGGGATAGAGCACACCATAGGCTATCCACCAGATCACAGAAGCCCAGAAAGCTATCATCCACCAGCGTGGGGGCGGGTTACTCAGCTCCCGGAGGTTATCATCCCATATATGTCCGGTATTGTTTTCACCCGGAAATGGATTATTTTCCGCCATTTTTATCTCCGCTATCAATTGCATCATCGTCCATCGGGATAAAGCGATTCTGTTCCAGCTTATCCTTGTTTTTTGGACGTAGTGCGTAGAAATACACGACTATCATGAGCAGGAAGGCGACAACCGTCATGGTCAGACCGATCCAATCATTGGTGGTCATCGCCTCCCAGTCAGTATGAAAGTACTCTTTCAGACTATTCACGATAGACCTTGTTATCATCGAGCTTTGTCATGGTGCCCAGTACCTGCAGATAGGCCACCATCGCGTCCTCTTCGGTCTTGCCAGCCAGCTCAGCATTTGCGCTGGCGATATCTTCATCGGTGTAAGGCACACCCATGAGTCTCATGACCTTGAAGCGCGTCACCATATCCACACCCTCGACAGAATTATCCTTCAGCCAGGGATAGTTAGGCATGACAGACTCGGGCACAACAGAGCGTGGTGCACGAAGATGTTTACGATGCCAGTCGTCGGAGTACTTACCACCCAGGCGGGCGATGTCGGGACCGGTACGCTTGGAACCCCACTGGAAGGGATGGTCATACATGGACTCAGAAGCCAGTGAGTAGTGTCCATAACGCTCCTTCTCATCGCGGAACGGACGAATCATCTGGGAGTGGCAGACATAGCAACCCTCCTTCTGATAGATGTCACGACCGGCCAACTCCAGTGCGGTATAGGGACGCATGCCTTCACCAGGCTTGTAGTCTTGCAGTGTCTGACCAGGTTTGCGCTGCCAGACCAGTTCAGGTGCGGCATTGTGTTCCATGGTGCTCTTTTGTGTGAACAACGGTACGATCTCGACCAGACCACCTACTGACAGAGCTAATGCCAGGAGAATCAGGAGCAACCAGACGTTTTTCTCCATCTTCTCCTGAAAGTTTTTTGATTGGTTATCATTCGCCATTTTGCGAAACCCCCTTTGAATTATGCACTAGCCGCAGCGGTGCGGGCCTGCTGTAGACTACCTTCACCGGCTGCCTTTTTGACGGTCATCAGTACGTTGATGAGCATCAGCACTGCGCCGAGCAGGAAGATAGCACCGCCCACGGTACGCATGGCGTAGTAGGGATGCATGGCTTCGACAGACTCCGCGAAGGTGTAGGCAAGGGTGCCGTACTCATCGTATGCACGCCACATCAGGCCCTGCATAATGCCGGAGACCCACATGGCAACCACATAGATAACAGCACCAATGGTGGCGGTCCAGAAGTGAGCATTGATCAGCTTGGTGGACCACATCTCGGTGTGGAAGGTACGCGTCATCATGTGGTAGATGGCGCCGATAGCAACCATGGCCACCCAACCCAACGCGCCGGAATGCACATGACCAACCGTCCAGTCAGTGTAATGAGAGAGTGCATTGACGGTCTTCAGCGACATGACCGGACCTTCGAAGGTGGACATGGCATAGAAGGCCAGAGACATGATCATGAAACGCAGGACGTAGTCGGTACGCAGCTTATCCCAAGCACCTGAGAGGGTCATCATACCGTTCACGGCACCGCCCCAAGAGGGAATGATCATAGCCAGGGAGACAGCAGCACCCAGCGAGCCGGTCCAATCCGGTAGTGCGGTGTACTGCAGATGGTGAGCACCCAACCAGACATAACCGAACATCAGCGCCCAGAAATGGATAACCGACAGACGGTAGGAGTAAACCGGACGACCTGCCTGCTTAGGCACGAAGTAGTACATGATGCCGAGGAAGCCCGCAGTCAGGTAGAAACCTACCGCGTTGTGGCCCCACCACCACTGCACCATGGCGTCCTGTACGCCGGAGAAAAGGGAGTAAGACTTAAACAGATCCACCGGGATCGCCAGACTGTTGACGACGTGCAGATAAGTAATCATTACCATCATGCCGAGGAAGAACCAGTTCGACACGTAGATGTGTGAAGACTTACGGGTCGCCAGTGTCATGATGAAGTTGAAGGAGTAGACAAGCCAGACAACCGCAATCAACAGATCGATCGGCCATTCAAGCTCAGCGTACTCTTTACCCTGGGTGATGCCGAGCGGATAGCTGACAACGGCCAGGACAATGATCAGGTTCCAACCCCAGAAAACAAACCAGGCGAGCTTATCACTCCACAACCGGACACCACAGGTACGCTGTACGCTGTAGTAGGAGGTTGCCATCAATGCACATCCGCCAAAGGCGAAAATAACTGCATTGGTGTGGAGCGGACGTAGACGCCCGAAAGAGATATACGGAAGATCGAAGTTTAGAAACGGCCATGCCAGTTCAGCGGCAATGTATACACCCACTAGTGCGCCTACGACTAGGTAGACTGTGGCCATGACGGTAAACCAGCGTACAACATCGAAGTTGTATTTCTGCTCGGCTGCGGCGTCCATGAACCCCCCTTTATTTAACAGATTATTGAAATACCCAAATATTCTTGCTCGACAAAAACGTCTCGCAAAACCCAAGTGCGCCATATGACGCATTTGAGCGTGACATATATCACTCTTTATCGATGCAGATGTCAATACGAAATTAAGGGAAAATGCAACTGCATACACCTAGATAACGCATTGAAACTCAATGCAATTTATAGGCTCATTAACTCAATTGACATAGATCAACGAAATGCAAGAAAGCACACTTGTTTTAGAAGAAATACAACTTAAAAGCGCTCTTCCAGTAACCAAGAAAAATGGTCAAGAAACTGGGATGAGAATCATTACCAAAATAAACAACCTGTACGTATACAGCACGGTAACGAATCAATGGCGGAATTAGATGCTTTTACTGACGCGACTTTATAAAGAAAAGATCATACGCCTATTACTGAAATTAAGCAGTTACTCCTCAGTGATATCGGTTCAACTGGCAAAGGCTATCTCATTCAGGCTGGCTCGATCGATCAGTTGAAGCTGTTTTTTTCGAAGCCGGATCAGGCCTTCACTCTGGAATTTCGTCAATAACCTGCTGACGGTCTCCCGGGCAAGACCCAGATAGCTGCCGATATCACTTCGGGACATTCGTAGCGTAACGCTCGCGGGTGAGAAACCTCGGCTTTTTAATCTCTCCGAAAGCGACAACAGGAAAGCGGCCATTCGCTGCTCGGCACTCTGCCGCACCAGTGAGGAGGTCACAAGGTGATTCAGCGCCACTTCCTTACCAAGCATCTCAATAAGCGCCTTCTGAATCGTTTCCAGCGGCCGACCCGATTCAATCAGCCGTCCCAGTTGCAACTGGCAGACCTGGCCTGATTCCAGCGCACGTACACCGCATGAGTAGCGGCGTTCAGCCATGCCCTCGGCACCAATCAATTCGCCAGCAAAATAGAATCCAACAACCCGTTCCCCGTCTCCAGGCTCATTAATCACGGCCTTGAAAGAACCAGACTTGACGGCATAGATGTAATCGCAGGCCTGACCGGGTTTGAACAGCATTTCACCCATGACCACACGCTGCCGCCTCATCAGAATACCTTCGGGTACACCACTTCCCGCTTCCGCGTAGTCAAGAACCTGGCACATGGGATCGAGGCCGCAATCACAGCATTCGACCTCCTCTGACTGCGGTATTTCCGTATCGCTACAGATACGGTAGATATTTTCTTTGCTCATTTGAAGATCGATTCGACGGAAAAACCGTCCCGCTCCAAAATATCCCTGAGGCGTCTCAGCGCATCCATCTGGATCTGCCGCACCCGCTCCCTTGTTACACCTAACTCGTTGGCAACTTGCTCCAGAGTTGAATTTTCGTAACCATGCAAGCCGAAACGCCGCTCAACCACCTCGCGTTGTTTGTCGTTCAATTTGCCCAGCCAGCGATCAAGATTGGCGTTCAATCCATCATTCTGGATATCTACCGTGGGGTCGTGACTCTTCTCGTCTGCAATCGTATCTAACAACGGTTTGTCAGCATCCTTGCCAAAAGGAGTATCCACCGAGGTCACGCGCTCATTCAGCCCGAGCATACGCTTTACCTCATCGATCGGCCTGTCGAGCAGGTCTGCAATCTCCTCTGAACTGGGCTCATGATCCAGGGATTGAGCCAGTTTGCGCGCTGCACGAAGATAGACATTGATCTCCTTGACCACATGGATCGGCAGGCGGATGGTGCGGGTCTGGTTCATGATCGCCCGCTCGATGGTCTGGCGGATCCACCAGGTGGCATAGGTTGAAAAGCGAAAGCCCCGCTCGGGGTCAAACTTCTCAACGGCCCGGATCAACCCAAGATTACCCTCCTCAATGAGATCCAGCAGGGCTAGCCCCCGGTTCATATAGCGCCGGGCAATCTTTACCACCAGGCGAAGATTACTCTCAATCATTCGCTGTCTGGCAGCCTGGTCGCCCTTTTGCGCAAGGCGGGAGAAGTAGACCTCCTCTTCAGCCGTCAGGAGTTTCGAGATACCGATCTCATTCAGGTAGAGCCGGGTGGCGTCCATCTGCGCATCAGCAGGCTCCGGCGCCTTAAACTTCAGGACTTCTTCGGTGGTTTCCGGCGATTCGGTGATAACTTCCACATCCTCACTGTCTTCACCCTTTTCAGTGATGGCAGAATCTTCATCAATCACCGGGCTATCGGTACTATCATCCGCTTCAACGGAACGCTTACTCATTACACTCCACTCCCAAGGTGGATACGGTCATGGTTCGACACGCATCCCGATAACTTCGATACCGCCTGACATAATTGCCTATTGTTTTTATCTGCGAGGTAATAAAGGCAACGGATTGACCGGTTTACCTTGCCGCCTGATCTCAAAATGAAGCACAGGTTGGCCACCGCTGTTTGGTGAGCCCATCCTTGCTACGACTTCACCACGCTTCACTGTATCGCCTTCTCTAACCACTAACTTACTGTTGTAACCATAGGCACTCAAGTAAGACTGATCGTGCTTTATGATGACAAGGTTGCCATACCCCACCAGTCCATTGCCAGCATAAACCACCTTACCAGCTTCAGATGCTGTGACAGGTTGCCCCATTGCCCCTTCAATCCATACCCCTTTACGGGTAGCGTCTCCACGCGAAAAGGTCTGAACTACTCTCCCTTTCGTCGGCCAACCCCAAGTTAACTTAAGCCGTTTCTCCGGTTTGGGCTTGACGGAGGATCGGGCCTGCTGAACGGAAGGTTTCTTGGCAGGCCGAGTCGTCTTTTTTGCAGAAGTTGTAGGTGGAGGCGGGCTACTTGTCCGGGGTACAGATGTGGATGCCTGTCTCGGTTTATTCGCTGCCTGCTGACTGGACTCCGGTGGCTTGAGTCGCAAGCGTTGGCCAGGGAAAATCTGGTAAGCCGGTGGACGGATACCGTTCCACCACGCCAATTGCTGATAGGGCAGGTTTTGTCGCCAGGCGATCGAGTAGAGCGTATCTCCCTTCTGAACCAAGTAGTAACTACGGGTATAGTGAGGAGGACGCGAAGCCTGCCTGGTCGACACCCTGGGCTTTGAATCAGATTCAGAGCGGGAGTAGACGGGAGCACTCCCCCTTGAACTGCATCCAAGGCTGCTCAACAAGAGGCTGGAAAGAAGGAACAATCCAAACACTCTGATGATCAATTGACAATTACCGCCCCACAAATTGATACCCCATCTCCTAGGAAGATTTGAGAAACACCACTGCCAAACCGAAGACAACCACCAATAACCAGCCAAGGAGATCGACATAGCGATGCAACGCCTTCTCCATCCGTTCCCCACCCAAGGCCATCAGTCCAGCCACCAGAAAGAAACGGGCACCCCGGCCAATGATTGAAGCCAGCAGGAAGGGCAATAGAGCCATAGAGATCACACCGGCGGTGATAGTGAAGATCTTATAGGGTATTGGTGAAAAACCTGCCAGAAAAATTGCCCAGAATCCCCAAGCTTCGAACCAACCCTGAGCCTTGAGATAGGCCTGCCAGTAACCCCAGTCATGCAGATAGGGCTCGATCAGATCGAAGGCGAAAACACCGATCACATAACCCAGCAGACCACCGAGCACCGACGCCAATGTTGTCAATGCGGCAAAATGCCAGGCGCGTTTGGGTGTAGCCAGACTCATGGGTGCCAGCATTACGTCGGGAGGGATGGGGAAAAAAGAGGATTCAGCGAAACTCAACCCGACAAGATAGCGTGGCGCATGCGGGTGACGCGACCAACGCATGGCTCGACTATAGAGCGAGGAGAAGAGTCGCATCAGATAGTGCCTCCCTGCAGCGGCACGAAGTTGGCTGACTCCAACTGTTCCTGCTGATAACCATCCACGGTTCTGGTAATCCTCAACATCACCTGCCCTTGTTTTTTCTGCAACGGTAGGACGAGCCTGCCACCAACCGCCAACTGTTCCAGTAACTGCTGAGGCAATCCGGTCGGTGATGCAGTCACCAATATGCCATCGAATGGGCCATATTCCGGCCAACCGATCCCCCCGTCACTGTGTTTGAGACGGATATTTCGTATGCCAAGTTCCCTAAACCGACTCCGCGCCAAATCCAGCAAGGCCTCGATGCGTTCAACGCTGTACACACGCCTGACCAATTTTGCCAGGATGGCGCACTGAAATCCGGAACCGGTACCGATCTCCAAGACCGTCTCTGGCGTCGCTCCCTGCATCAGTGCCTCAGTCATGCGAGCCACCGTATAAGGCTGCGATATGGTCTGACCGTGGCCGATCGGCAAGGCGGTGTCTTCATAGGCTCGGCTGGCCAATGCCTCATCCACGAAGATGTGCCGCGGCATATTCCGCATGGCTTCAAGCACGGAGATATCACGGATGCCCTTTTCCCGTAGTCGCTGGATCAGCCTTTCCCGCGTGCGTTGCGAGGTCATACCGATACCCTGATGCTCTGGCCGAATGATCATCGGATCAGCCAGTCCTCCACGATACTCAACGCATTATGCCGGGTCAGGTCCACCTGCAGCGGTGTTACCGAGACAAAACCTTCACGGACGGTATGAAAGTCAGTACCGGGTCCAGCATCCTGTTCAGCACCGGCCGGCCCCACCCAGTAGATAGTCTTGCCTCGCGGGTCGGTGGTCTTCACCACCGGCTCGGCCTTATGACGATGCCCCAGACGTGTGGAACGAAAGCCTTGCAACGCCTCATAAGGGATGTCGGGTACATTGACATTAAGAATGACATTTTCCGTCAGCGGGCAGCGGGACAGGCGCTGCACCAGCTCAAGCGCAACACGTGCTCCCGTTTCGATATGTTCGGGTTCATGCGCATTCATCGAGATAGCAATGGCCGGCAGGCCAAGAAAGCGTCCCTCGGTGGCCGCCGCCACGGTACCCGAGTAGAGCACATCATCACCCATGTTGGGGCCCGCATTAATACCGGAAACCACCAGATCGGGATCCTCATCGAGTAATCCGGTGATGGCCAGGTGAACGCAATCGGTCGGTGTGCCATCCACCCGGATAAAGCCATTCTCCATGGTGCGCGCACGCAGGGGGTTGACCAGCGTGAGTGAATTACTGGCACCGCTACGATCCTGATCCGGCGCCACCACCACGATATCAGCGATCGTTGAGAGGGTATTTGCCAGCGCCAGCAGGCCTGGCGCCTGGTAACCATCGTCGTTGCTCAGAAGGATCTTCATACGGAGGCACAATATACTGGAATTGAGAGGCCTTCACACCTTTGAAATGGCCACCCGCACAGCCAGGAGATTGAGATTCCGCCAGACAGCTCCTAACATGCAGATCTACCCGTTATAAATCACGACTCACATGAGTAAAGAGAAAGACAAATCCGGTGATGATCGACTCTTCCGGGAGACATTCAGGGATGTCAGCCCGCTAGAAGAACGCCGTAGCGAACCCTACCGGCGCCGCCTGCCGCCCAGACCACTGAACCTGCCCGTAGGGGATGAGGACGAGACGGAGAGCGATCTCTATTCCGAACAGGAGATAGAGACAGGAGAGGAGCTCTACTTTGCACGACCGGGGATACAACAACGGGTCATGCACGATCTGCGCAGAGGCTATCTGGAGATTGGTGCCGAGCTCGACCTGCATGGGCTGACCGTGCGCTATGCACGGGAAGATCTCAATCGGTTTCTGGCAGCCTGTAACCAACGGGGAATACGATGCGCCCGCATCATCCACGGCAAGGGCTACGGTTCAGAGGGCCGGCAACCGGTACTCAAACAAAAGCTCAATCTCTGGTTGAGACAACGGGAAGAAGTGCTCGCCTTCACCTCGGCACCCCGCCATGATGGGGGAACCGGAGCAGCCTACGTACTGCTGCGCAATCCCAACAAAAGCAAAAGAAAATGAACAGAATCCTCCCCACACTCCTGCTCGTTATCCTGACATGCCCGGCCCACGGATTGACTTTCGAGCCCGTTACCCTGCCTGAATCATCCGATGAGGCCTCAAGTATTCGCAGCAGTCAGGCCTACCGACACAAAGGCACAAAATACCCAATGGGGTATCACGCATTGATCCGCAGCGGCGAACGCCGGGCAGATCAGATCTTCGGCCTGCTGCACGACCATCAAGGCAATCTAATCCACAAGGCCGATGGCACAGCCCGCATCTCCCAGATGAATGATTACTCCTCCCTGCTCCAAGTCGATGATGCACTCTTCATGCTGACTCAGTTTGAGGAGATTCCCGGTGCCATGTACCTCTCCCAACTGACACAGGACCCGAACAATGGTCAACTCATGGTCCAGCGGACACGGCCACTGGACCTCTCATCCGTGAATGGGGGATGGAACCACTGTGCGGGCAGCACCACGCCCTGGCAAACCCATCTCGCTACCGAGGAGTATGAGCCGAATGCCGCCGGTCGCGACCCCAAGACCGGCAAGATTGACCGCTACTATCAGTACATGGCGTCCTATATCGACGGCAACCCGCAGTCACTCTATCCCTATGATTACGGCTGGCAGATCGAAATCCGTGTTGAAGGGTTTCAGCAGACCCAGATCGATAAGCGCTTCGCCATGGGACGCCTCTCTCATGAGGTGGGCCTGGTGATGCCTGACCGGCGTACCGTCTATATCACCGATGATGCGCATAACACTGCCCTTTTCCGCTTTGTCGCCGATCATCCCGATGACCTCTCCAGCGGTACGCTTTATGCCGCCCGCTGGCATCAGATCGATGACACCCATGGTGGCAGTGCCCGAATTGAATGGATCTCCCTGGGACACGCCGACGAGAGCGATATTAAAAGTGCCATGGCAAAAAAGCCGATGTTTAGCGATCTGTTCACGCAGAAAGCGCCGGCAGAGGATGGCACCTGCCCCAGCAGCTTCTCCAGCGTTAACACCCGTTTCGGTCTCGAATGCCTGAAGATGTTACCCGGCATGGACCAAATCGCTTCCCGTCTTGAAAGCCGCCGCTACGCAGCCCTGCGCGGTGCCACCACGGAATTCCGTAAAATGGAGGGGCTCGCATTCAACCCTTCAACACGTCAGCTCTATGTGGCCATCACCACCATCGACAAGGGCATGGAAGACCGAAAATATCGGGGATCAGCCGATATCCGATTCGACCAGGGTGGTCCCAACCATATCCGCCTACCCTTCATGCCCTGTGGTGCGGTTTATGTGCTATCTCTAAACCCCGCGTATGTCGCGACAGAGATGAGCGTGGCGCTAAGGGGAGAGACGGCAGATGATGATCTGGAAAATTTTTGTTCCGTGGCACATATCGCCAATCCGGACAATCTGACCTTCCTCGACGGCCATGACACCTTAATCATTGCCGAGGACTCCAGCCAGGGACATATCAATAACATGCTCTGGGCATATGAGATCAATAGCGGTCAACTAACCCGACTTCTCACTGCTCCATTGGGGGCTGAGGTCACCGGCAGCTACTACTACCCGGACATCAATGGCTGGGGATATCTCATGTGTACGATTCAGCATCCCTCTCAAGGACCTGCCAGCACAGGATACCTGGGTCCCTTGAAAGTGGAATGATCGAGTGGCCCAGCTTTCTCAACAGGGCCATTGAAATCCCACCAATACCTAGTAAAATACTAGGTTATTACCATTGCAGTACAAGGTCAATCACCAACCGGCAGCAACTTCCCCAGACGATTTGTTGATACGCCCTCAGAACTTGATGGGAGCAGAGATATCGGCTGATGGTGACCTGATAAGGAGAAATATTGTGGCTATTAGAATCAAGAGTCAGTGGCACGACGAGGACTCGGCCCGTTCCCCCGACGAGATCGGCGGCGCTATCGCTTTCATTGCCTGGCGCATTGCTTTGGACAAGGCCATCACCCTCCATGGTAAAAACTTTGTCTACCGGGACGACAGTCAACGACTGGCCGTGATCGCGGAATATCTCGCCTATGAGGCTCAAATCGCCGACCGGCTGATTCACAACATGCTGGACAACGAAGCCCGGGTCGCAGTGATTACCGCCCTCGTGATGAAGCTGGCGGACCATTACCGGGACAACGCCAATGATCTGCTCGGCCCCGGTGATCATGCCAACACTTTCATTGCCCTGTTCAACCAGCGTTCCGGTGACTACGCCGAATTCAACTTTACGGATGAGGGCCCCAGTTACCCCTTCCTGCGTCATCTCGGCTATGAGATCCAGCAGGTGATGGATCAGGAGGAGCATGAAAACCGCTGGGTCATCGACCAGGTGATGGATGTGGACGGTCCCGATGTCTACAAGCAGTTGGCCCGCGCGGTCAGAAATTTATTCGATTAGGAAACGGCCATGCGTCCCATTCAGTTGCTCACCATCCTGGAACAGGAGTTCATCAGTACCCGCGCCGGCCACCACACCCCGGTAATGCTCTGGGGTCCGCCCGGTGTTGGAAAATCGGACATGGTTCGGCAGGTCGCGGAGACACACCAGGCGCCGGTGATCGACATCCGCCTCTCTCAAATGGAGCCCAGCGACCTACGCGGTATCCCCTTCCGCACGAATGGAACCGTCGAATGGGCTATCCCCTCACTCTTACCGAACACCAAGCGTCATGGTGATGAGGGCATCCTGTTCCTGGATGAGATTACCTCGGCACCGCCCACCGTATCAGCAGCCGCCTATCAACTTATTCTCGATCGGCGACTGGGCGAGTACCAAGTACCGGATGGCTGGGCGATTTTTGCTGCTGGTAACAGGCAGGGGGACCGGGGTGTCACCTACAGTATGCCGGCGCCACTGGCCAACCGCTTCTCACATTTCGATGTGGAGACAAACCTGGACGACTGGGTGGCCTGGGCCTACAGAAACAACATTGACGAGCGGATTATTGCCTTTTTACGTTTCCGCCCGGAACTGCTGTTCGACTTCGATCCGGCACACAATCCGGTGGCATTCCCCTCTCCGCGCTCCTGGGAGTTTGCCCACCGAGCGCTGCAGAAATTCGATGATTTTCCACAGCTTCTGCAGGGCGCCCTGCAGGCCTGCGTGGGTCCGGCGGCGGGGGTAGAGTTGAATGCCTTCGTCAACAGCCTGGACAAGATGCCCGACCTGGACGCAATCCTCGCCGGCGCAGAAGTGCCCACACCGGAAGAGATCGATCTGCAATACGCAGTGGCAGCAGCCCTGGTGGGTCGCGCCATCCGCGCTCACGAAGCAGGTAATGGCGCAGAAGTACACGGCCGAATCCTCGACTATGCCCGCCAGTTCCCTCAGCGTGAGATGGGGGTGATGCTGGTTTCCGATATGCACCGGGCGATCGGTGAGGCAATTTTCAGTGTTCCCCAATTCGGTGACTGGGCACAGGCAATCTCAGATGTCATGTTGTATGAGTAATTTTATTACGCTTCATTTGCGTTCACTGGTATTCATTCGCGGACGATAAAAATGGACCTGGAACAGATTGAAACCAAGTTGTCGGCGGCCCGCACCAAGCTGATCCTGGACAAGCCGTTTCTCGGCGCCCTGGTGATGCGACTGCCCATGGAGGCGGCCAATCCCGACTGGTGCCCCGCCACTGCCACCGATGCGCGCAAGTTTTACTTCAATCCAGAATTCATCGATCAACTCAGTCTTGACGAAACCCAGTTCATGCTGGCTCACGAGGCACTGCACTGCGCCCTTTCCCACTTCGCCCGGCGACAGCACCGCAGAAAACTACATTGGGACATGGCCTGCGACTACGCCATTAATCCGCTGCTCATAGGCGATGGACTGAAACCACCCCCTGGTTCTCTTCATTTACCCCAATTCGATGGCATGACTGCAGAGGAGATCTATCCCTGCCTGGATGAGAAAAATGACGAAGAGCCGCTCGACAACCATGTCTACGATGAAGAGAACAGCAAAGGCGCCGGTAGCGGCAAGACAGAAAAGGAGATGTCGCCGAAAGATCAACCAAGCGAGACCGAAAACGAAGGGGATGAAAGCGAAAACCAGCAGAGTGGTGCCGGATCTGCCGCTTCACAACCACCACCCCTCTCACCCGATGAGGCGGAGACCCTCAACATCCAGTGGCAGCAGCGCATGGCTGGTGCCGCCCAACAGGCCATGCAGGTGGGAAAACTGGACGGTGCCATGGCGCGCATGGTCGACCACCTGCTGCAACCCCAACTCCCCTGGCGACTATTGCTGGCACGTTACATGACAGCCGTCGCACGAGACGACTTCAGCTATATGCGTCCCTCCCGGCGTGAAGGAGAGTTCATTCTTCCGAGCCTGCGCAGCAATCAGGTCGAACTGGTGGTGGCGCTGGATACCAGCGGCTCGATCCAGGATCGGGAGATGGGCGAATTCCTGGCGGAGATCAATGCCCTCAAAGGACAGATGCGGGCACGTGTAACCTTGCTGGCCTGCGATTCTTCCATCGCCGAAGGAGCACCCTGGGTCTATGAGGCCTGGGAGGAATTCGAA
The DNA here is from genome assembly GCA_025655575.1 of Candidatus Thiodiazotropha sp. (ex Monitilora ramsayi). Lineage (GTDB taxonomy): Bacteria > Pseudomonadota > Gammaproteobacteria > Chromatiales > Chromatiaceae > Thiodiazotropha. The sequence continues at coordinate 75,512 of JAHXIP010000003.1, forward strand.
CTACCGGCAAAGATCACCGGCGGTGGCGGTACCAGCTTCGAGCCTGTTTTCGAGTGGGTGACAGACCAGGGAGTGAGCCCCGATCTACTGGTCTACTTTACTGATGCAGAGGGGGCTTTTCCCAAACAGGCTCCCCCGTATCCGGTCATTTGGTTGGTGAAAGGCAAAGAGAAAACACCTTGGGGACAGCGGATTCAATTGAATTAAGGGGTTAAGTCTCTAGCAAGGCTGTCAGTTGTGATGAGGACGATTCATAACGCAAAGTATGCAGAGAAACACAGAGATCGCAAAGGCTACCAGTTAACCTGCCTTTGCGACCTTCGCGCTTCTCTGCTTATTTTGCGTTATTATGAACATCTTGCCAGATCGAAAGGCCAGACGCTCGTTTACAGGGGCTTCTTCAGCGTAAAGGCACCACGCAGATCGCCAACCTTGTAACCTCGGGCCTGATCCTCAGGATAGAGTTCGTCCAACTTAGCAGATACCGGCTCTGCGAGTTCAGCACCATGGCATTTAGTACAAACCTCTGCTGTCGGGATCGCTTTCATCATCCTAAAAACCTGGCGTCCGTCTTCTTCTACCACCTCGGCTTTGAGTAGCTTCATCGGGTCTTCACCCGCTGCTTTCCGTGTCTCAAACTCGTTTAAAACAGCCATTTCCCATGCATCGGGCTTATTGTTGGAGTTACGCGCCTTCAGACTGGTTCTTGCTACTTGCCAACCACTCATTTGTGAGTGTGCTTCTGCCAGATTGGGCGCTACTGTATTGCAAGTACCGATGGTAGCGACTGGGCCCTGGGTCTTCATGCCTTTGACCAACTCACCTTTGAGATCACCAAAGAATGCCTTGATCACCCCCTTGCCCTCTTCGATATGAACCTGCATGCTTTCATCTGCCAGACAGGAACCGGCAGTGATAAAACAGGCGAGAAAAATAGTAGTGCGCGCTTTCATCAATTACTTCTCCATGAAAAATGCTAGTCGATGGGTCATTTAGCCCTTTTAAAAAGGCAACGTAGATTAATGCAAACGTATAGACTACACAAAGCCAGATGCGTTCCTCTCCCCAACCAGTCAGATTTACCAGGAACTAACGCGTTGATAAACGATCATTTAGAGACATGAAATCCCTGCGGTATCACTTCAAGTCCTTACACCTTCTATTGACAGCTTGTCTACTGACGGTGTCTACACTCAACGCCTCAGGAGAAGAGATCAATCTACCTGAACTGGGCTCTCCCTCAGATCAATACCTGACACCATCCGATGAGAAACGGCTTGGCAGGGAGTTCATGCTAAGCGTCAAAAAGAGCACCACTGTCTTGGATGACCCGCTCATTGAGGAGTACATTCAAGACCTCGGCAATCGGCTGCTTAAGCAGAGTGACGCAAACGGCCAGGACTACACCTTCTTCGTACTCGAAGATCCCAGCATAAACGCCTTTGCCGGACCTGGTGGCTACATCGGCATCTATAGCGGCCTGATCCTGGCCACCCAGAGTGAGAGCGAGCTCGCATCAGTGGTGGCACACGAAATTGCCCATGTCACACAAAAGCACCTGTTACGCGCCTTCGATGCCGCCAACCGTATGAGCGGCAAGACCGCGGCTCTGATCCTCGCATCCATCCTGGTTGGTGTTGCAGGCTCTCCGGATGCGGGCATCGCCATGGCGACCGGCGCCCAGGCCAGCGCTATCCAGGAGCAGATCAATTTTACCCGCAGCAACGAGGAGGAGGCCGATACGGTTGGCATTCAGATACTTGCCGAAGCTGATTTCGATCCCCGCGCCATGCCGGTCTTTTTCGAACGCCTGACCCATGCCAGCAGACTCTATGAATCCGGCATACCCGAGATCTTACGCACTCACCCGGTTACCACCAATCGTGTTGCAGACGCTCTTGGACGGGCAGAAAACTACAACTATCGACAGTATCCCGGCAGCCTTCGCTACTACCTGACCCGTGAAACCCTGAGGGTCAGGCAATTCAAGGACCCCAAAGCAGCGGTCAAACACTTTTCCAGTGGACTGGATGAAGGACGCCACCTGAACGAGGAGGCCCATCAATACGGCCATGCACTGGCACTCATCGCCGACCATCAATACAAGAAATCCGCCCAGATTATAGAGAACCTGCTCAGACAGCGTCCCCAACAGATGGAGTATGTTCTCGCCTCGGCAGAGATCGCCCGTTTACTCGGCAATCCTCAAAAGGCACTAAAAATTCTCGACACTCACTACCAGTTGATGCCCCAAAACCATGCCCTTTCCGTGGCTTATATTGAGGCGCTGACCGACGCCAAACACTACGATGAAGCCCGCACGGCGGTAGCCCACGCGATTAGCTTGAGAGCCAACAGCACCAGACTCTACCGACTCATCAGTAAGGTGGAGGAATTGTCAGGCAACCAAGCTGAATCACATCGACTGCTGGCGGAGGCGTATGTGACAGAAGGACGTCTGCGAGCTGCCATCCAACAGCTGGAAATTGCGCTAAGGCAAGTTGATAAAAAGGATTTTCACCAGACATCACGAATCGAATCAAGACTGAGTAAGTTGAAGGAGGCCGCCAAGCAGGAGGAGAAGAAGGACAAGGGATAAAATACCGAAAACAGTGGCCAACAACTTACTGTTAACTGACTCTGGATGTAGGATGGAAATTCATCAATCCTGTTTTTGGCTCAGCATGGATTCCCAGGCATTCAGGTAAACCCCAAGTCACAACACAATAAACCCAAGCCGGCAGTGCTGGTGGCATGCAAATAAATCACAAATTACTAATAAATAGACAATTTTTTACTTGCTATCGCTGACTGTTTCGGTATTCTTACGACCTACCTGTATAGGTACATAAGCGTGCCCGCATAGGATCGATGATAATAATTACAGATCAGCATGAGCTGATTACAAAAAAATTCCATAGGAGGAAACGCCGAGACGACCGCAACTTTTTCGGTTTTGTGTTGTTCTAACACAGCATCGTTGTTTGGCCACGGCCTGCAACAGTGCATGAAATCAACACGGTATATAATCGGTCACATAATTTTATGAATGCACGCCACCCTGCATGTTTGAAATCAAGGCCTTGTGAGAAGCTGCCTATTTCTTACCCGCAGGGAATGAAATTGACCAACCGGCTCAGTTTCATTTACGACCTCTAATGTCACTAACCTTTCTCAGTCTGGAGAGAATGAATGAGCACTGAAATGAAACGCAGGATCTTTCTAAAAAGATCAATCGCCGCAAGCGCGGTCGGTGTAGCAGCCGGCGCTGGTCTGCTTGCACCTCAGGAAATTCTGGCTGCCTGGAACAAGGCTGCTTTTGAAGCCAAAGAACTGCCTAATGCGCTAAACGAGCTACTGGGCAGCTCTGATGTCTCGGAGTCCGCTGATATCAACGTGAAGGCCCCCGACATCGCCGAAAACGGTGCAGTGGTGCCGGTCACCATCACTACCACCCTTGCTGGCGCGGAGTCGATCACCCTCATCGCTTCCAACAACCCGGTACCCCTGGTCGCCAACTTTATGCTGGGCAAGGGCGCCTCTGGTTTCGCCTCCACCCGTATCAAAATGGGCAAGACTGGCGACGTAGTTGCTGTCGTGAAGGCGGGTGGCAAGCTCTACAGCGCCAAGAAAGAGGTTAAGGTCACCATCGGTGGCTGTGGCGGTTAATCCGTTAAACCGGTAACTGATCACACGCACTTAAAGAATCAAGAGGAAAACATAATGGCTAACACGATTAAGATCCGTGCCAAAGAAAAGGGTGGAGAAACCACCGTAAAAGCGCTGATTTCACACGCGATGGAAACAGGCAGTCGCAAAGATAAAAAGACCGGGAAAATGATTCCCGCACACTTCATTCAGGAAGTCGTCTGCAAGCACAAAGGTGCTACTGTCATGACTGCTGAGTGGAGCGGCGGTGTCTCGAAAAATCCCTACATCTCCTTTAAATTCACCGGTGGCGCCAAGGGTGATGAGATTGAGTTGTCCTGGACCGATAACAAAGGCGAAGGCGACAGCAAGACTGGTAAAATAAAATAAACCAGCCATCGGCTGGTTTTAGAAAACCCGTAGGACGCCAATTGGCGTCCTTTTTTTTGCCCCGAATGCGTGACAAGCAATGCTGAATGGTGCCTTTAAGAACCATTCAAAGCGCAAAAACCATGATTCTGCCAGCGCTGCTATCAGTCGTCTCTGATCTTTAGAGTGGCTAACGGTGCGCCTTCTGCCTTACTGAATGTAAATGGTTTTAGACAACGATAACCTCATCAGTACTAACAGGTCACTCGATAAAAAAAGCCCTTTTAAATATCCATCTTTCTCACCTGGAAATATTGAATAACGCCAATAGTTGGAATCAAAAAACACCCTATCGGGTCAATACGACAAAACCCTTGACTTGACCGACCGGTCTAATATACTGACCCCATGAGTATTAATGCCGACACAAAAGATCGAATTTTAGCCACTGCCCGTGAACTGTTTCATGGACGCAGCTATGCCGATGTAGGCATTAAGGAGATCTGTACCCTGGCAAATGTACAGAAAGGCAGCTTTTACCACTTCTTCCCGTCTAAGCAGGATCTGGCCATGGCGGTCATTGACGACATGTCCGATGACTGGGCGCAAGGCTTCGTCGCTGAGGCCTTCGATGAAGCACTGCCTCCTATTGAGCGTCTCGACTATATGGTCGATGCCATCTACTACTGGCAGAAAGCAGCCAAGAGCGCTGAGGGTCGTATGCCCGGGTGTCTGTTCGGCAATCTGGCCCTCGAAGTCAGTACCCGAGATGAAGTCCTCCGGGCCAGACTGAATGCTGTTTTCGATAAGGCCAGTGCCAGTTTCCACAAAGCTCTGGAGCAGGCAGTGGAGTTGGGCGAGATGCCTCCCCTCGATACGGCAGCAACTGCCACGGCAATGCTGGCCTACCTGGAAGGCGTCATTCTACTCGCTAAGACACGCAATGATCCCGAGGTAGTAAGAATTCTGGGTCCTGCAATTAAAAGCATTCGTATAGAATAGAGGCATCCTAACTGAGGGCTATTTTTTTCATCTTATAATTGACCGACCGGTCATCTCTGCGGGAATAATACCGCTTAACTGTAGAAGGAGAAACGCGATGAATGAAACCAAGCACACCCTGGACGCAAGGGGATTGAACTGTCCCCTACCGATCCTGAGAACCAAGAAAGCCATTGCCGCATTGGCATCCGGTGAGATTCTGGAAGTCACCGCAACCGATCCCGGCTCTGTTAAAGACCTGGATTCGTTCTGTAGCCAGACCGGAAACGAAATGGTTTCCAGCGAAGCGCATGAAGATGGATTTTTTTTCAGAATCCGCAAGGCTTGATCCCATAAGGAGTCGCATCATGAGCAGTACAGCACCACGGGTCGATATCTCGGCCAAAGATCTAGATACCTGGTTTAATCAGCGATTCGACGAGAAGATGGCTGAGCGCGAAGCCGCTCACATTCCGTCAATGACGATTATTGCCACAAAGGGAACCCTGGATATGGCATACCCTCCCTTTATCCTCGCCTCAACGGCAGCGGCACTGGGATGGGATGTCTCCATATTCTTTACCTTTTATGGATTAAACCTGTTGAAACAGGAACTGGATCTAAAGGTAAGCCCACTGGGCAACCCAGCCATGCCGATGAAATTGCCTGAAGGGCCCGCATGGCTCAAAGGTAAGGAGATTCCAATGCCAACATCGGTGATGACATTGGTACCAGGGTTTGAATCTATGGCGACGGGCATGATGAAAAAGACCATGGACAACAAGGGTATTGCACGCATCGACCAACTGCGCGAGATGTGTGTCGAGGCCGAAGTCAAACTCGTTGCCTGCCAAATGACAGTGGACCTGTTTGATTACGGTAAAGAGGCGTTCATTCCCGAGATTGAAGAGTGGGTCGGCGCGGCAAGTTTTCTGCCTCGTGCGTTGAAAGCAGACGTAAACCTGTTCATCTGACAGGGGCTAAGTGTGTCATGTGGTGATACTCAGTAAACCCACATGTCCCATGAGCGATAATGCGAGCGGTAGATTGATCTCAACCTGGTCAGTCAAGTCATTACCCTATCGCTAATGTGACATGTGGGCCTGTCCGATAAGGGGCCTGGCAGGAAATTGTAGGAACAACAGACTTAAACGCGACAGCTCTCCTTACTGCCCTTCTTTTTTCTCATCATGGGATGCGGCATCCTCTTCCAGAAGCTTTGCCCACTCCTCTTCAAGTGACCCGGCCCCACCTTCCTGTGCTTCCAATGGATTGCCCTCTAATTCTGGAATATCGATATCCACTTGGGCAACCTCATCCATCAGCGACTCAGCAGGTGCTGCAGAATCTTCACTGACAGACTCCACAAGTTCTTCTTGAGTCATCTCATCTGCAATCCCCATCACCTCATCGATGATCTCAGAAACCTCCTCATCCACAGCGTTTGCTGACTCTTCGTCAGTATCGGATGAATCCATTTCATCCCCTGCTGCATCATTCACCACTATGTCATCTACCTGAAAATCAGGGATATCAATCTCAACCGCACTCTCCTGCGGTTCTACATCGGGAGTGACCGGCTCGCTAATTTCAATAGCAGCATCAGCCGCTATTGGAGGCTCAGTTGATTCGGCAGCAGACTCATCAACCTCGATTGAAACGTCACCTTCTGCAACAGCCGAGTCCGGTACCGGCGCTGGATCAGGCGCCGCCTTTTCAAAGGTATTATCAGCGCCACCAGCGAACATGGTTGAGTATTCATTGAGCATTCGCCCCATGGTATCCATGGTGACCTTTAACTCATCCGAGAGACGTTCATTCTCTTCTCTCAAATGCTTCAACTCTTCTTCACTTTCGGCATCGTTATGGCTTTGTGGTGCCTCAGCTACAGTCCCATCCGGTGTCTTCAGCATCTGATAAGAGAGTACCAGGTTCTCCACATCCACATCGACCTGCTGCAAGAAGACCTGATCATCCTTGAGAAAACCATTAATGATATTCTGATAGAGTCGCATCTCCGCCTGGGTGATATTGTGTAAAGTCTGCTCCAGCTCACTCCCCTCATAACCATAGTGTGTGGTTAACAGGGCTTTCAGTCGCTCGGATCGCTGGGGCTTGTCGCCCTGCACACGCTCTGCCAAATGCTGTGCCGCTTTCCGTATACGTCCTTTTCTTAACAGGGCAAAGAGTACCAATACGCCACAGAGTACCAGCAGACCGACCAGAACTTCGCCGGCAATCAATACCGTGAGTTGGCTAAGCTCAATCATTGGGCACTCTCCTTTTCACCAACCTCTGTCTGCTCTGCAGGTTCCTCGACAAGACTGATCATGTTGCGCTGATTTCGTTTACGTATCCACCAGAATGCACCGCCCGCGATCAGCACGACCAATAGATTGACCACAACAAACCAGATAGCGGAACTAACCCAACTACTCTCTTCTTCCACCTCTACAGCAGGCTCTGGCTCTGGCTCAGGCTCAGGTGCAGGTTCTGGCTCTGGTTCGGGTGCGCTTTCAGGCGGTGGCTCGGGTGCAGCCACAGGTTCCGGCGGCGCAATGCGCATACCCTCCACTTCAATCGGATCATCAAGATAGGTCAGCTGCTCACCGGTCAGAGATTTCGCCGTTGCTTTTAAGCTAATTCTGCGAGGTCCCGAAAAACCCATCAAATCAATCTCTGACTGGTAACTGCCTGGTGTAGTCTCCAGTAGTGTGAGATCAACCTGCTCTCCGTCGGCAGCCTCCAGCCAGGCCTCAATCTGCAGACTTTGAGGATCGACGAGCGTCTCGTCTGCTGCCAGACTCAGTGTCAATGCTTCACCACTTTCTGTTGGCACCGCTTGCAGTACAACCGGCGGTACGACCTCAAAGGTAAGACGTTTCTCACGTACGAAGGTACGCCCTTTTGCATTGATCACCAGTTCGCCGAGCCCCCCATTGAGCGACTCACCTCCGAACTGCATAGTGAAGCGTCCATCATGAGCTGTCTCGTCCTCTCTGCCCCCATCATCCAATAGCGGTCTGGGCTCATGCTCACCGTTCACATCCTTCTGGGTCGTGGAGACTTCTACAACTTTCAGGAACGCCTCCTTACGAATCAGTTTTCCGTGATCGGTAAAGCTGACCCCGAAGGGCACGACCTGACCATGGATCAGGCGGTTTGGTAACTCCGTGGCCTTCATTTTCAAGTCAGTCACCACCATGACACGATTGTCCGGATCCATCTCAGCGCGAATGCGCCACTCTCCGGAGGCAGGGTCTGCAATCGTCAGCATGTCGTAGCTCTGGTCCCGATGCCACTCTACATTGGACGGTGTACTCCCGGCGTTAAACGTCTTGCCATCAGGTTTTATCACCTCTGTAGGCTCGGCATCCGGCTTGTGGAATACCAACACTGTAGCCTCGGTAATGGAATCATCGATAGTGAATTTATTGTCTTTCAGCGGCACGGCATCCGGCTTACCCACCTTTTCGAAGATACGCAGAAAGACTCTCTGCAACTGATCCGCGTTCTCCACCTGTTCATACCAGCCACCAGTAGCGTCTGCCAATTCCCGCATCAGCTTATGGTCTGCATTCTTCGATAGGGCGATGGTGTGAACAGATGCATTTCGTGCCTGAAGTTTGGGCAGAATTTTTTGCAGTATTCGTTTACGTGATGCAGCGTTTTTCGTCTTATCTTTGGAGATATCGACCATACCGTCGGTCAGCAGAATCACGCTGCGTTTGAATCCCTTGGGTGGGCCTTCCCAGTCCTCAGTGGCGCGTTTGAGTGCATCCTCGATATTGGTGTACTGACCCGGTGAGCCGATCGATTTGGAGCTCCTGCGTGCCTTCGATTTCCACGCCTGATCCACCTGTCCCAGCGGAATCTGCATATTGACGTACTGACCGAAGGTCCAGACACCGGCACGGGTGGAAGGTGGCAGCAACCCCACCAGCAGACGTAATGCAGGACGCCGCAGGTTCTTTGGATCGTTCTGCTTCATGCTGCCTGAGACATCGATCAGGATACGCACATCCGCACGCTCCTCTACCGCAGCGAATGGCGTGGTCGCAAAGGGCAGTAGAAGAAAAATCAGTAAAAACAGCGACAGGCGCTTTCCTTTCAACATCCTCAATTCATCCCATACAGATAGGGCGATCACCGAATGGATCGTCACTAACCGTTAGCGGCGAAGAGGAATAGCACTTTAATTCTGAATATCCGATGGATAAGGGCGATAAGGCCAATCAGGTTAATAGTAGGGAGAGAGTTTCCCGTCAGGCTGATCGTGAAACCGCTTGTATGACCATTGATACTGCTCCGGCTGATGTCTGATCACCGTCTCAAGCCCCTGATTCAGTGCAGCTGCGGCAACCTGCGGATCTTTATCATCGATGCTGGGAGGCGCAGGATAGTAGTGAATATGATATCCCCGCCCTTTGGGCAGCCGCTCGGCATAGCCGTAGATTACCTTTGCCCCGGTCTTTCTCGCCAGACGGTTGATCAGCAACATGGTCAACGCCGGTATACCGAAAAATGGTGCGAATACCGATGCCCGGGCTGATTTCGGCTGCTGGTCGGGCAGGATACAGGTGGTACCCCCAGACTGTAACGCCAGATAGATCTGCTTGACTCCCTGGGTATCAGTCGATACCAGCGTGGAACCGTTGCGCTCGCGGGCCTGCTTGACCAGATCCTCCAGCTGGGACTCTCTCGGTGGACGGTAGAGAGAGGTGATCTTTTCACTGGGCGGCAAAGTCAGGCCAAGCACCTCCCAACACCCTAAGTGCGGCAGTAGCAAGATCAGGCCCTGCCCAGGGTCCCTCTCCAATAATGATGCGCCACTGACGTCCTGAACCAGGCTTGAAACCTCATCCATGGGACGAAACCAGATATAGGGCAGTTCCATCAGACTACAGCCAATCTGCTGTAGGATAGTGCGTCGCAAGGTCCTTCTGTCCTGTGGGGAAAGCCCAGGATAGCAGAGCTCAAGATTTACCTGGGTTGCATGTCGTTCCCGATTGGGAAACCAATCATAGAAAATGCCCAATATTCGTCCGATGGCATGCAGCCAGGAGAGCGGCAAGAACCCCAATCGGCGCCACAACGAAATAAGGAATCGAATCAACATGGCGTGATTCTACCCTGTCTCTGTCGGTGTAAGAAGACATCGTCACTGGATATCGCAAGACTGATGAATCCTTCTACAGCCCCCTTTTTCAGATCTAACCATGGAAATCATACCGTCTGAATTTCTTTGTAATCATCTCTAGACCATCTAACATGAAGGAAAAGACAACAACCGATACGAGCGTAACCCGATGAGTGATGATAAACACCCCCATAGCATGACCCCGCAACAGGCTTTACAGATGATGGATGATGATCCGCGCACCGTATTGGTCGATATCCGTTCGAGTATGGAGTTCTTGTTTGTCGGACATCCCAAAGGTGCTGTGCATATACCCTGGATCGACGAACCTGAATGGACCGTCAACCCCCATTTCGTTACAGATATCAGAAAACTCCTGCTTGGTGGCACAGTCTGCACCATCGATGAAGGATGTGCGCCGGTGATTTTAATCTGCCGCAGCGGCAAACGTTCGCTCGAGGCAGGTAAGGCGTTACTGGAATCTGGATTTATCCGTGTCTACCACATCGATGAAGGCTTTGAAGGTGAACTGGACGATCATCATCAACGCAGTACCAGCGGTGGTTGGCGATTTCACGGTTTGCCCTGGGAACAGTGCTGATAGCGTGTTCAAGCCTACCTTTGTCCTGCGTTCCAGGGCTTGCCAAAGAAATTCCCATTAATCAAGAACCACGATTGATCAAGACTCTGCTTGAAGTCCTGAGCTCAATCTATTTGCATACCGGGATAATAGAAGCCTCGCGCCAGTCTGAAAATCGATTACACGCATCTGGAACAGGCATCCATAGCGAATCAGTTTTTTATACCGACCCCTCGTGACAGCAGGGAGAGGCTAAACAGGGTCAGTAGAACAATGAATATGAGAATAATCCCCAAGGCAACAACCAGATCGATATCCGATACTCCCAGGATACCGAAACGGAATGCGTTTACCATGTAGAGAACCGGATTGATCAATGAAACATCCTGCCAGAAAGACGGCAGCAAGCTAATTGAATAGAAGACACCTCCCAGGTAGGTCAATGGTGTCAACACGAAGGTGGGAACGATGGAAATATCATCAAAACTTTGGGCATACACTGCATTAATAAATCCAGCCAGTGCGAACAGGATAGAAGTGAGGACAAAGACAAGTAGTGTGATGCTGTAGCTATTGATCTGCAGATCGGTAAAGAATAGGGAGATTATCGTCACTACCACACCGACCAGCGTACCCCGTGTCACCCCACCCACGACATAACCACTCAGAATCACCCAGTTTGGCACGGGGGCAATCAGCAGCTCCTCGATATAGTGTTGCAGCTTGGTACTGAAAAAGGATGACACCACATTGGCGTATGAGTTCTGAATCACTGCCATGAGAATCAGACCCGGCACGATGAAGTCTATATAGCTGTAACCCTCCATCTCGCCAATCCGTTCACCAATCAGCTTGCCGAAGATGACAAAGTAGAGCGTTGTGGTGATTGCCGGTGGCAGTATGGTCTGCACCCAGATGCGCATAAAGCGCAGTATCTCCTTTGTGACAATAGTCTGAAATGCGATACGGTAGACCCGCCAGAAATTCACGATGAGACACTCCCGCTCGAGCGGTCCACCAGATCAATGAATAGCTGTTCCAATCGGTTCTGCTTATTGCGCATACTGACTACCGAAATACCCTGTTGCGAGAGTTGTGAAAAAAGATCATTCATCGATTGCTCACGCAATACTTCAACCTCTAGCGTCCGCCCATCCTGAAGACTAACGGTATATCCCGGCACGTCGGGTACAACCTCAAGTGGCTGATCAAGATTAAGCACGAAGATTTCTGTATTTAACTGACTCAACAATTTTGCCATGCTGGTTTGTTCGATGATTTGACCATGATCGATGATGGCGATATTCCTGCAGAGACTCTCGGCCTCTTCAAGATAGTGCGTGGTCAGAATGATAGTCGTACCCTGCCGATTGATCTCGCGGAGGAACGTCCACATGGAGCGACGAATCTCGATATCAACCCCTGCAGTCGGTTCATCGAGAATCAGGAGTTGCGGCTGGTGCACCAAGGCCCGGGCAATCATCAATCGTCGCTTCATGCCACCGGATAACCAGCGGGCCTGACTCTGCCGCTTGTCCCATAGGTCGAGCTGCTTCAGATAGGTTTCAGCACGCTGATAGGCGAGCGTGCGTGGGATACCATAATACCCGGCCTGGTTGATCAGGATCTCCTCCACAGGCTCCCACATATTGAAATTGAATTCCTGGGGCACCAGGCCGATGAGACGTTTCGCCGTCTCCCGTTCCGAGTCCAGATCATGGCCATAGATCGAGACCCGACCAGCTGATTTGGTGATCAACGAAGCGATGACGCTGATCACCGTCGATTTACCCGCCCCATTGGGTCCCAGCAGGGCATAGAAATCCCCTGCTTCCACCGTCAGGTTGATCCCTTTCAGGGCTTCAAAGCCATTACGATATGTCTTGCGGAGATTGTCGATAGAAAGTGCAGTCACAAGTACTAGGGTCGGGTGGGATAGAGGGGCCACATTGTATCGCTTGAGCCCGGGTCAATGCACGTTTGCATGAAGACCCTTCTACGACTAGACCATTGGCGGTGGCAGGGAGAAGAATTGCCGAGATCTGAGGGTGTTAACAGGCCCTAATACGACATCATGAGCGACTCATCACCGCAGTTATGCTCGATCGTGAAATGACAGCTTTGCAGATCCGCCCGCAGAATCGCATGGCAGTTTTCATTCTGCCAGCTTAAGCCCAGGTGGTTTGAGTCCGAGGCTTCAACCCTCAGTTCTCCCAAAAAAGCGGGTGAAGTATTGCGCAGACGAATCATCTCGATTTGATCCTGCACCACCGATTGTGTCAACCCTGTCTCGATATCGCTGAGACTGAGGTTGGTGCGGTTAATCTCCTTATGACCGGCCGTACCACCCTTGTCAGCGGCCTCATAGTCATTCTTGCCGGCAAACAGATCGAGATACCACACCTGGGGAATACCAGGCATGAACAACTGAATCGCCCGTGCCAGCCTGAGCTTCTGCTCATCCTCCCCCAATGCACTGAAGAAGGTGGCATTGACCTGGTAATATGAGATCTTCTTACCGTCTGCACCATAGAGATTCTTGACCCTGCCGCCCCGCTCAATAACCCGATCGACAACCGTATCGATCTGATCATCATCCAGTAATCCCTCCCGATAGCCTCCCTCAACCATCGCACCTTTCAAATCCAGTACGGGAATCCCATCGTGACAACCCAACATATTGATGGTCTGCAGGCCTTTCTGGGTAATATCTGAGATCCAGGCAAGCAGGTGCTCGTTAGTCCCCCTTTCCAAAGCATCTATGACCAGCCCTGGAAAGAAGAAGTCGTAAATGGGATAGCCCTTCTCTGCTACCTCCTCATGAATGCGGGTGCCGTATTCTGAGTGAATTTCAGGAAAGACAGTCAACTCATACCGCTTGGCAATCTGCTTCAATCGTTCCAGATACTCCCAGGTTCCCGGTTTGTTGAAAAAGTTCTTCTCACCCGGTTTTTTATGCAGGTAGGCAAAGGCATCCAATCGAATGATCTTTGCACCGTAGTGCTTTAATTTTTTCAGTGTCTCTTCATAAAACGCCCAAACTTTCTCCGATTCCGGATTCAGGTCCATCTGGCCAAGATATCGGCGCTTTTTCTTGATTACCGAGAGAATTTCGCTTCGGTAGCCGGCATAGCCGTCCAGATCCATCGTCTGTGGATCTGCCTCTGCCTTTAGATTGTCGTTAACCATAGCCGCAATAGCCACAGCCCCCTCATGCGTTACACCCTGAATACCCGTCAGGTCCTGTGGGGCAATCGCTGTATAGCTGACCTGCTGATAGAACGTATTCCAATAAGGTCGCTGGGAACCGTCTGGAAAGCCCACATTCAAAATCGGCAAACCAGGTTTGCGCATGAACAACTTATCCAGATAATCTTCTTTAGGAATGATATATCCGTCTTCACCTAGCTCACCGTGAGCATGCCAGAATGCGTTCCAATCAACGAAAAAATGTTTGTATTCAGACTTATCCCCCTTCTCCAGCATGTCCTTGAACTGTGGTGATGCTACTGACAGATGATTCAGTATAAGATCGAATTTAAAAGTGATACCCAGCTTGTGCAACTCATCCAGATCCGCTGCTGAAACAAGCTCATCATTGAGACCGTAGTCGATAATGGAAAAACCACGATCAAGATCGCTATTGAAAAATGTCGGGAGAATGTAGAAGAGGGAGAACGCCTCTTTAAGCTCCGGCCGTTTCAGTAATGAGACAATATCAGATAGCTTGCCTCCAATACTATCCGGATAAGCATTGAGCATGACACCGCTTGGTATCGCCTGCCGGATCAGATCGTTTTTATCGCCACACATCTCAAGCCCTACTTTTTCGTTCTTATGTCACTGTTTTCAGTGCTAAATTTGTCATTAAAATTGTATCGATTACTATCATCGATGCCAGATCTCAGGCACCGCCCGTTTAAAGCAGATGTCCTGCCCTAGTAATCGGCCAAACTCTGTGATTGTTGAGGTACAACCAACAATCGAACTGAACAGGCGAGCACCTTGAAGGCGATTTATTGACGGGGTGGTTAATAATCAAGGTGTTATGCTACTTTAATCCACCTGCCCCTTTCAATACTCCTGAGTGAAAGGGTCACTATCCACACCTGAATTGACTGATAAAAATACAGGGTAAATCTGTAAAGACCGGTAACACCTCATCTGGGCCTTGATTGCGCGCACTACTCACTGTGAGGCGTTAAGATGAGCGCTCTCACTTGCGTCAAGACAGATGGTTTATCCCAATCCAGACCACCAACTACGCGGGCGACAACCAGGCCATCTGCATTCACCAAATAGGAGGTTGGCAGTGCAAGCACCCGCCACTGCTCGATCATGACAGCACTCTCATCCAAAAGGATCGGCAGCTTAATGGGACGTCGCTTGAGAAAGCCTTCGATCTTTTCCCTTACTTCGCCACTATTGACCGTGAGGACCGTGATACCGTCTTCGTTCAACAGCTCAGCTGCCCTCTGGAGGTAGGGCATCTCCTTGATGCAGGGAACACACCAGGTAGCCCAAAAGCTAACAATATAAGGCTTGTTCGCATAATCCGATCTCTGATGCAATTGCCCAGCCAGATCCGACAGCGAGAAGTCAGTCGCCAACCTGGGATCGTTATAGGAACGAAGCCCCAACCCTGTCGAAACTGATGTTGTAGAAAACAGGATAAGAAGAATAAAAATAATGGGCTTGCCAATCATACTGACTCCATAGGAAAAAGTTGGGTTCGACACTGCGGAACCCAACCTCGAGCAACATACAGTCTACACTGCTTATCTATCGTGCTTGTTCATGGATTCAACCTGCTGGCCAGGCCATGCCAAACCATCTCTGTAAAGTGCCTGATACTCGAAATCCGCCTGCTTCTGAGTCCACACCGTGACAAACTTGCCACCTTTTTTTACTCTAAATATATCAACATTGATTGAATTGAATCGTGGGTGTTTCTTACCTTCAATCTGTACTGTGTCTAACACATATCTAACCTTGATATCTCTCGATAAGTTAGGCATAAAGACATAATCTCCCTCCCCCACCATCAAGACAAAGTCAGACTCAAGAGAAATATGTGGATCCAATCTCGCTGCAGGACAAGAAACGCCACTATGAGCACACTCATGACCATTGATTGTTCCAGTGATAGTCTCAGCATTGACCCACAATGGAAAAGCAAAAAGCGCAGACAAAGGCAGCGTGAGTTTGATCCATCGAAAAGATCGGGTTTTCATAGAGATACCCTCCTCCATATATTAGTAATAGTTAGGAATACAACATTTGACCGAGAGAGTGCTCCTGATACTGCCTGAGTTGCTCCCGTCACAAATATATACGCAGGAAGAGAAAAAAAAGATTCCAATAGCAGGGTTTAAGTAAAAGAAATAATCCAGGCTTCGTAACGGCCTATGGTGAGATCGTAGATGCCGGCATCAGCTTCAATAAAGGCACATCAAAAAAGGTGTTTTGTCATTACGTATGACGGCGTAGTCCGAATGAATCAGGTTCTCAACCAGATGACATTACTACCATTTTCTCCAGCGATGTATTCAGCAAATGGCTTGGGGTGAGCGATACCATAACCCTGTCCCAGGTCAATACCAATTTTCAGAAGTTCCTCCTTGACCTCATCATTCTCAACAAATTCAGCTATCGTTGTCAGTTTCATGGTAGAAGCTACGGTATGTATTGCTTCCACCATACTGCGATCCAATGGATCAACATGCATATTTTTAACAAACATGCCATCAATCTTTACAAAGTCCAGTGGTAAATTTTTCAGATAGCCGAAGGAAGAGAGTCCAGAACCGAAATCATCCAATGCAAAGCGGCACCCAATGCAACGCAGTTCATGGATCATTTGAATAGCGCTGGAGAGGTTTTGGATGGCGACCGTTTCAGTCACCTCAAACGTCAACTGCGCTGGATTGACACTGTACTTTTCAAACAACCGCTTCAAATAGGGAGCGATATGATTACGACTGAGTGTTGCACCGGATAAATTGATAAAGCAATCTGGAGCTGGGCCCTCGCACTCAGATAGCTCACGCATAACTTTCTCAATCACCCAATGGTCGATTCGTTCAATCAGATCATAACGCTCAGCAGCCGGTAAAAATGCACCTGGGGGTATCAGTTTATTATCAATACCTCTCATTCTGACCAGTATCTCCAACGCAACGATACCGGCATCACTCCGATTTAATTCAACTATTGGTTGTGCATAGAGTGTCATACGGTCATCCTCTAATGCACTATTAATACGTGAAACCCACTGCATTTCGCCAAGTCTGAGTTTTGTCGAGGCACCATCTTTTTCATAGACATTAATACAGTTACGACCACTATCTTTCGCTGTATAACAGGCAGCATCGGCTGTACTCATCAGTCGGGCGGTGCTCACACTATATTGATCAATCGGTACAACACCGATACTCAAAGTGATTCGGAAACTATGATTTTCCCAATTAAATATATGCTCCTGTACTTCGCCACGCAGGGAATCAATACGCTCTATCGCCCGATCCAAAGGGCAATCAATTAAAATCGCACTGAACTCATCGCCTCCAATACGTGCAAGCACGTCACTGCCTCGAAAGTGTTTACGCATCACAATTGCTAACTGACGCAACAGTTCATCACCAGCCACATGACCACAAGTATCATTAACCACTTTAAATTGATCCAGATCCATAAAACAGAGGATATGCTCATGATCTCTAGTGCGCGCTGACTCAAGTGCATTTTCCAAATGTGTTTCAAATGCATTTCTGTTCATCAGGTCGGTTAGACTGTCATGTCTGGCTTGCCTTTGAAGCTCTCCCTGTAGCCGTTTCTCCCGTGTAACATCGCGTAAAACGATAACCACTCCACGTATATCATCATCCTGGCTGTTAATATTGGTTGCCGTCACATCTACATTTAAATGCTCACCGTCTGGCAGTACCAATGTCGCCTGCTTATTGACAACTTCTTCAACAGTATTTCCTAGACATGTTAAAATCAGGGCGTCAATCGACCAGCCTTCATCCTCGTCAATGAGGACAAGCACCTCAGCAATACCCTTTCCAATCACTTCGTGCGAATCAAGCCTGCAGAGTTTTTCAGCTGATGTATTCAGATAAGAAATAGCCAAATCCCTATCCACGGAGATAACACCATCACCAATAGAGCCTAATGTGGTGCGGGCCTGGTTACGCTCTTTTCTTAATTCCTTCTCAGCACGACGTTGTGCTGTGATATCTTGGATATAGACATAGATCTCATTTGCCACATCAATCATTTGATAGTGTGCAAGCAGATATACGCTCCCTGCTAATTTCTCAGCAAATATTTGGTTCTCACCACCTTGAATTCTGTTAATGATATTTTTATGGTCATCAGGAAGGATTTCACTGATGTCTGTTTGATTAAGTCTTCGCATCAGAATGGAACATGCAGGATTCTTAAACGTTAACTTTCCATCCATATCAAATGCCGTAATGGGATTAGGATTTTCCTGCGGGTACGCTGCAAGTCGAAGATTGTGAGACTCTGATTCACGCAGCTCTATAATAGCGAGAGACAGCAGTCTTGCCTCATGCTTTCGAGAGAGAAAAAGATGGGTGAGCAGAAAAAATCCGCTAGATAGAACTACAATAGCAACAATCATTTCCAGTCCCAGATGCTGGGTGCGCATATAGGCACTTTCCAGACTCTGGGCCAGCATGAGGGCAGCTCGTCCACGGTAAGAGTACGGGATCTCTTTACGGACAATATAACGGCGGTCCGAGGGCTTGATTGGTCCATAGCTGGCAATCACAAAGCCATTTTGTGAAATTAGGGTAATCTCATCAATTTCACTATTCTCTCCAGCCCATTGTTCAAACAAAGTATTCAGGGTGTCATAACTACCCTTCTGAAGCTCAATTTTCGTAATTAATCCTATCGCAGCCATTTGTCCATCAGCCACATCCTTTGTGAATTCAAGGTGACCTAGGTGCTCGTGCCTGATAACTAGGCCCATAGCTGTAGTCAGAATAAGAGTAAAGATCAGGGTAGCCAATACTACCCATGTTAGTATTGGTATATGCCGCTTCCGATTCATTCGAGCACACCTCGATCTCTCAATGCTGCGAGAATTCCCCTCAATTTATGATAATCTTTATTCTTTACCTCAACTAGAGCGGTAGCTGTCTTCTTGATAGGGCCCAAAACCTGCCTGGTTATCGGATTGTCAGCTGTCAGGCTAAGCAAATGACGACGGAGTGATGCTACCTTGATAGGATCAGTCTTGACCGGCGAGATAAATAAATGCTCTGAAATCTCTGGCGTGGAAGCGATTGATACAATCCCAAGAGGTCGATACTTTTCGTAGACCGCCTCTTTCACCGCACCAGCATCTGCATCCCCCGCAAGTATGGCTAACGCGACATTATTATGATTACTGTAAAACTGATGCCCAGCGAAATCAGACACATCAATCCCTGCCTCAAAAAGCATCTGCCTGGGTACCAGATGACTCATTGTGGAGGACGGGTTGCCAAATGCGAAGTGACTGTGCCTTAGATCGTCAATAGTTTTGACTCCACTTCCTTCCCTACTAATAATTCTACCCGTAAAGGTAGGGCGCCCATTGATTTCCAATCTGGCCAGAAGTTGAGGAATTTCATTCTCACGAGTCAACTGTACATATACTGCAGGACCTAAAAACGCAAAATCTACCTTACCCTGTACTATGGCTTTGAAATGAGACTCATATGATTCACCGACCCTCACCTCAACAAGCTTTCCTGTCTCTTGTGTAAGGAATTTAGCTAATGGAGAAAACATCTTGATCAGCTCAGCGTGTGGCCGATAAGGATGAACACCAAGGACCAGTGACTGAGCCAAACTTGTACTAACCACAAGCATCCCAACCACTAGGGAGATCACCCTAATATGGATGTATGACCATTTCCAGACGAGACTTCTGACTCCCATTCAACTCTTTTCCCTGAAAAAGATTCTATCATCAATCATATTGATGTCATTGGTACCAAATTACATGCTTAAGATTAACCTCTTATTAAAAACAGCATCTAGATTGCCATGCTTTGAACTATAGAACACTCCTACTTTGAATGTTCTAGTTACCAAGTCTGAGTATACTGGAATTCCCTAACTAGCCCGAGTATTCATCATCTTTTAAGATGTGAGCTGAGTGCGGCCTGATGTCTGAAATATAATTAAAAGCTTAACAAGCAAAGCATCCATGATATCTACTCGCATTCGCGAGCAATACAGAATACAAGCGTTACAGCATGGTCATTATATTTGCATTGCCTGATGTTACTAGAACATCTTCGGCGTATTCAAACCAACAGAATACATCTGCCATGAAGTACATAGCACACCTTATATCAGAGTTTTAATGTAGGAATTACTTGATAGACACCCCCAGAAGGGGGTGTGAACAAAGATCAGTGCTGACTATTATTTTTTTAACAATCCCACGATGAAGAGTAGAAGGGCTGCACCTACCACAGCAGTGATGAGAGAGCCGATCAGTCCATTTACGGATATACCTAGCATACCGAATACCCAGCCGCCTACCACGGCACCGATAATTCCGACGATGATATTGACCAGCAGCCCGAACCCGCCTCCCCTCATCAGATTACCAGCTAACCAACCTGCGACAGCACCAATAGCGAGAAAAATCAGAAGTGATGTTAAGTCCATGAGCGTCCCCTTATTTCAAGATACAATGTTTCGCAAAATCTGCGGCTTCGCCAGCCGTCCAATCTGTTTTTGCTTTATCTTTCATATTATTACACCAACGTTCACTACCCACCTGGGCGCATCCTGAGAGGGCCAGGAATAGCACGCCTGTCATGGAAGCTAAAAAAATCCTGTAATGCGTTTTCATACGATAATCCCCTTGATATTGTCAGTTGTTATTAACGCATATGCACTGCCAAGTGATTGTCAACATTCTTTAAAACATAAATGTCAATATACGTAAGCCGCAATACCTCCCAAGCATCTATATTTAAAGCTATCTACGTGCTTAGTATTTGTTTCATCACTACCTGTAGAAGAGAACGCTAATTGTCATAGATCAACGAATATTATTGTTCTAGGATAAGAATACCGTCAGGACCCAGATCTTACTCAGTAGTACTGTGTGATAGATCAACACTATCGCGACCCTGTAGTAGATACGCGATATCTAACTCAACACCAGGGAGCGACACTATGCGTCAATTGAAATACGCTTTTATCATCCAGATTTTTACTTTCACCCTATTAGCCTCATGGCACTTTCAAGCTATGGCTTGGACAGAAAACATCACTGAGACCGCCTATGTCAATACTGTCTGCAAACTTGAGCCGGAAGCACAATGTTCCTGGGCCATATTAATGGATGTCAATGCACCTGGCATCGATATGCATGAATCCTCATTGGCATCTGCCCGGCTTGATCGTTCTAATTTTGAACGGGCTAATTTTTCGTGGTCGATCTTTCAACTGGCCAATCTCAAAGAAACAAACCTCATGTTGAGTAATCTAGAGCATGCCCATCTGCATGGGGTCAATCTTCAGAATTCAAACTTGATGTTTGCCAATCTTACAGGGGCAAGTCTTTTTGATGCCGATCTCAGTGGCGCAGACCTGCGCGGTGCCAATTTGCAACGCGCCATACTGATTAAGGCAAAGTTTGATAATGCAAAATGGACTGATGGAAGAATCTGTGCAGAAGGATCTATTGGAGAGTGTAAATAGTCCTGACCTCAAAATGAGGAGAGGCAGCTGTTGTTCACCCAGTCCCTAGGCGTAGGGATTGGGATGAAGGCGTGATAGTCTGCAGCTCACGTTATGAAGGCAACATTTACTCATCGGCTCTTGGCAACTCCTTGATATACAGATCCTGCTTGGAGAAAGGTATTTCTATACCCTCGTCGAGGAATCGCTTGTAGATAGCCGTATTCAGTGCATCCAACACTCGACCACGCAGCTCTGGATTATTTACCCAGCAAAGCAGTTCGAAATCCAGCGAAGAAGCACCGAAAGTACGAAAGCGTACACGCGCTTCCGGCTCAGCGCACACAGCATCAGACTCACTGGCAACCGACATCAGCACTTCTCGAACTTGATCGATATCTGAACCGTAGGCCACACCGACAGCAACCCTGATCCGATATTTTAAATGGGGGCCACCGGATTCATTGACCACCTTTGAATTACCCATAATGGAATTTGGTATGGTTACCTCTACATCATCTCGGGTCAGCAACCTCGTACTCCGTATTCCAATATGAGTCACCTTACCACGCAAACCACCTCCATCATCAAGCACCACATAGTCACCGATCTTGTACGGAGAGTCGGCCATGATAAATACACCTGAAAACAGATTTGCCAATGTATCTTTGGCTGCAAAACCAATTGCGATACCTGCGATACCTGCCGATGCTAGCCAGGCTGTCATATCCACATGCCATGACTGAAAGATAAAATAGACAGCAAAAACGATAATCGAAATTGCTATCAAATTAGTGAATAACGGTAAGGTTTGCGGTCTTACCAAGGCATTCGACTTTGCATGTTGGCTGGCTGCTGACAGTATTAACTTGGATGCACGAACAGCAAACAGCATCCAGAGAAAAATAAGTATTGAAATAACAAACGAAGTCATGGTGCCGCGAGACTCTGCATCTACACCAGAGACAGCAGCTGCAACCAAGCCCCCAATTAAAGCTATCGTCCAAAACAGGGGATTGCGGATATGAGTCACAATCAGGTCGTCAATATGCGTTGTGGTACGAGCAGTGAGGCGCCTGATCAGGGGGATCACCACCCACTCAACGACTTTCGCCAGAATGAGGAAGACAAAGAGTACCAGTAAGCCTTTAATCCAAGGTTGATTTCCAAACAACGCAACAATGGGTTCAAGCTGATCTGGCACATCTATCTTCTCGACCAGCTCTTCCATACCTTCGGTAAGAACAGACTCAACGGGCGCTGTAGGCTCATCGATAGTGGTTTCAGTCTTTGTATCAGCCATATTAAATGTATTCTCTTTTATTATTTCATCTATTGTAGTAAATATTATTGAAGATATATTCAATTGAACTCAGGTAATCATTGAATCATCAACTGTTGATTTATTTATTCAGCAAGTCGCGCACCAGTAATACTAGCTTTTATATTTGATAACTGAGCTTTGGTGAGCTTTGCAAAACCAAGATCTACAATTCGTTTTTTTCCTGCTGCCAGTTTCCCTTTATAGGAACGATTGACTTTTCGCACTCTTCCACTGGTATCACGATATTGCACAGTCACTACAACATCTCTGACGTTGCTTGGCGTTGGATTAGACAATGCAGCTTTCAGTCTGCCATCATTATCCAGCCCCGTTTGTAGTTTTATGTAATTTTGAGGATTATCTGACAAATCGAGCTCCATCAGAGAACGATAGGCTAACTTTCCCTGCGTTGACTTGTTTGATGCAGCTTTCGTGTAGTAAGACTTGGCGCGCTTCAAATCACCTTCACGTTTCGCAATGTTGCCAAGTGAAGTGTACGCATTCGCAGTAGGCAGTAAGCGTACACTTTTTTCCAGATCCCGCTTGGCAGCCGCAGTGGCCTTTAAGGTCTCATTGACCTGGCCTCGCATCAGGTAGTAGTAAAAAAATTCATCATTTAATTTTATTGCTTTGTCATAATGTCGCCTAGCTGTCTTATGGCGGTTATTTTTTTCTTCTACATCACCCAGCAACGCATGGAAATGTCCTTCGTTGGGCTCTAGACGTATTGCTTTTTTCGCTAAGGACCTGGCCAAGCCTGAATCGTTATCCTTTAACGCCTTGCGTCCCTCATCATAGGCATCGTAGGCTGGTTTTGTGCGTTTAATATGCGCGGTCTTTTGCTTGAACCGGCGCTCACCACGAGTACCGCCCTGAGGCAGGGTGGCAACCGTCGCAAGGTTATTCTCAACCCTTTCCTGTGAGGGGGGATGACTGGCGAATAGACCACTGAGCCAATCCTGGTTTTTCCCCTCAGAAAGCCGTACGAATGTCTTTTGCAAATCGACCGCGCCTTGTGGGTCGTATCCAGCCTTAGACATATATTTCATCCCATAGAAATCTGACTCTCGCTCTGCATCCCGCCCATATTTTTGGGTCACCAGTTGCGCACCAATGCCTGCACCAAGCGTGGCCAGCTGGGCATAGTCTTTATCCTGTGTACCGACTACTGTTGCCAACACAGCACCCTGAATCAGCATCCCACGAGACATACTGCTCGCCGTATGTTTTGCTGCCGCGTGCGTAATCTCATGCCCCAGCACGGCAGCCAGTTCCGCCTCACTCTCCAATTCTGTCAGTAAGCCCCTGTTGAGGGATATCTTACCGCCAGGAAGTGCCCAGGCATTAGGCACAGAGCTGTTAAGCACCTTGAATTCGTAGGGCAGCTTGCGATCGCTGACAGCCGCAAGTTTTTGTCCCACCTCACTGACATAAGCCGTCAGCGCTTTATCCACCACGTAATCCCCTCCCTGAGACTGACGCAGGGGGGCATAGTTTTTTCTGCCAATTTCCAATTCCTGCGCCTCGGAAACCAGGCTCAATTGGTTCTTTCCCGTGACCGGGTTGACCGCACAACCGGTCAGTCCAGTCAAAACAATTAATAAAACAAGCAGAAGATTCTTCATTTCTTGGCCCAGTCTCTGTTTTTATTCCTACTGAGTTCAGGTTTTCAAGCTTATCGTCAAGCCGTCCAAACCATGTGCTATTTACCTGAATATCATCATAATTTACAACCCATACTTTGTCCCGCAGATTGTCAGGGATTCACATTTATTGACATGTTATCAAGGCATACCGCTTATGAATGTAATTACCTGTTGTGTGAACAATCCACAGCAGGTGATGTCGGAATAATTGTCATTGAGATCAGTGAGATGGCGTATGAACGAACAGATAGACAAGACAAGGCGGCATCTCATTCTTGGTAGCGGCATAGGCCTGCTGTCTCTTCCGGCATGGAGCGCTGGACGGCTGCTCACACCCCGCCAGACTGCCGGTCCATTCTATCCCGACCTTCCTCTGCCTGATAAGGATAGTGACCTGACGAAAATTTCAGGCAAGCCGGGCATTGCTACAGGAGAGATCACTGACCTTTCTGGGCAGGTATTTGATGCAGGTGGAAATCCACTGGATAGCGTTCGAATAGAAATATGGCAATGTGATGCCAATGGACGATATCGCCATTCTGGTGACAACCAGGAAATTGCCATGGATCCATATTTCCAGGGGTTCGGCCATACTTTGACTGACCAAATGGGACGCTACCGTTTCCGTACCATCCGTCCTGTATCCTATCCAGGTCGCACGCCTCATATCCATGCAGCCGTTTTCCGCCAAGGGATGAGGCCTTTTGTCACCCAGATCTACATCGCTGACGATCCCCGCAATGCTGATGATTTCCTCTTTCAGCAAATTCCAGTGGAATTGAGGCCATTGGCAGTAACTGATTTTGTACCCTCAACTCAAAACGGAACCCGTTTTTCTGCAAACTTCGATTTCGTGCTTTTTTAATCGAGCCATCCCTTATAGAACAGCAGACACAAGCATTAACCGCCGCAACTTAAAACCATTACAGGCAACCTAGTCTGTCGCCTAATCATTGCCGACTACCCAACCCATGAATAACTGTCTCGTTTTTCTATCGGCTTTACCCCACCAGTGCCTCAGCCTTTCACCCGGTTCAGATTGTGATTCTTGCATACCCGTTTCATTTTTCGTGGAAAATGAAGAAATACTTTGCTTAACAGACAGTGTTTGAGAAGAAACAGATCCTTCATATCCCGCTTTACTGGTAGACTTTGTCGACAAGTTTCCACGAACCAATACCTCTCTCTTACCCTGAGGCGATCGAATCACTACAACAGGATTGGCCGCATAAGCATGTTTATTCCGTAACGCAGATTTATCCGGTTCAATGTGATAGATGGCACCTGTCATGGTATTAACTGATACTGAGAAAGGTTGGGAGACGACTACCGTTTCATAACCAAGATCCGGATCAGCAGCAATATCCTTATAACGTAAAACAATTCTATGGTTACCTTCGCTTAACTCTACACGATCCACGTGTTTCAGCAGTGATCCTTCACTCTCTTGTCCATCCACAGACAGGATCTCGAATACATCATCAATCATCAGCTGAGCGGCATGACCCTGAGCTGACAATATGACAAGCAAAAGCGAAAGCATGGCCCTATTCATATTACCTCCCTCGCGATATCTCCGTAAACAGGCCCCGTAAACGCGTTATGGGGCCTTCTTGTAAACTTCACACTAACGATTCAAGCCGTACAGCAAAACCTCAGAATGAATATTTGGCTGCGAACTGTATCCGGTCAAGCTCACCTTCATCTCCATTGACTTTTTCAAGCTCACCCTGCAGATACATAACACCCAAAGTCAGCTGCTTAACCGGTGTATACATTAGATTGATCTGTATACTGCTTGCGCTTTCATTCAGACTGCCCGGTGCCGATGCAGGATTATCCACATCAACCATGCTGTAGATCAGATTGGAGCGCCATTTGCTGTTCCACATATGTCGATAGGCCGCAAAACCGGCCACCGATTCCACCGCATCGAGGTCGCCGGTCACCGGATCAATAACCGCATCTCGCACCACGCCTAAACTGGTATAGCGTCCCATGCCGTCTCCATAATTCACGGCGAATCTGATATCGTCTTGATCAAACACCTTCACCTTACCGCTGACGCCCAAACCCCAACCACTGGTTGAGTCCTCACGGGTACCATCATCGTATTTCAATTCACGAAGCAGGCCATTGAATCTAAGATGGCCCCAATTCGTCTTCATGGTGTAGTTTGCTGCAAGGTCCGGTACGGAGTTATCGTCATTTAATCCGACATCGGTAAATGTCTCAGGATTCTCCAGTGCAATCTGAAAGCCATTCCTGCTGTATCGAACCATCGGTTGCCGGATGAACACAGTACCCTCGGGCGCACCCAGAAAATCGAGCGCATCGGGCAAGGCCGCCGTATCCATGAAGGTGGACCAAGTCTGGCCGAACAGCCAATTGTCATAGGTCAGAAAATAGTGTCTCAGGCGTGGTGAAAAACTGTTACTGACAACCTCATTACCAAATCCTGTGGTCAGAAAATCCATCTCCAAAACAACACCCAGTGAATGAGGCCCGCTCTTTGTCTTCGCCTTGAAATTGATACGGGATTCACGAGCAGTCATATCAAATACCTGATCTCCACCAGTGCCGCCTGTAGGGATAGACGAAGGTAAATAGAAGGTCCGCCCGGTACTACCGGCACCGCCAGCCAATGCACCGCTGTCGGTATCAGTCCACATTGCACTTAACTTCGCGTAACCGCCAAGACTAAAATCCACATCTCCTCCAATAACATCTTTAAAATTGAATGCCGACGCACTGAGCGGCAGCATAGACAAAGCGCCGA
The DNA here is from genome assembly GCA_025655575.1 of Candidatus Thiodiazotropha sp. (ex Monitilora ramsayi). Lineage (GTDB taxonomy): Bacteria > Pseudomonadota > Gammaproteobacteria > Chromatiales > Chromatiaceae > Thiodiazotropha. The sequence goes on from JAHXIP010000003.1 coordinate 102,704, forward strand.
ACAGACATAGTATCGGCCTCGCTTTTACAGTCATGCTCATAATTCCAGTCTCCTGTTTATATGCAGATTTATAATTATTTGAATCTGATCTGCGTAATCTTTGAATTGCCGATACTATTCGTATCAGCCATTCCCGGATCGTGGCGTAAATAATCTTTATGCATCTCTTACTCTGATACTTCCTTCTCCTCCGTTTCTGGCCAATAGGTAGTAAAACCTTGACTCACAAGCATCTTGCCATCGAACCAGATCTGGAAGACCCACTCTCCCTCGACCAGTTCATACGCCTCACTCAAGGCATAAATATCGAGTGAAGTGACAATTCCATGGGTTGCCTTTCTGGTGATGACACGCTCTGACCAATTGACCTGGGTGCCGTCAGGTAAATGCATATCCGGATGGATCAACCGTCGAGTCAACTTTGGCCGATACTGATCAGGGGGTAGTTTTAGCCAGTACCTATATCCGAAGTAGGTACCTTTACGTAAAGGGATATGTGTGGCCGGCTTTGCAAATTCAACTTTCACACCGCGTATCATCTTACCGGTGTTGCTCTGTACATCTGCCACCACACGCCCTTTATCGAGGCTGTTAAATAACCCGTATTCGGTCACCTTACCCCAGGGAACTTTCAAACCATCCTGCATGGCTGATGATGAAATATCTGCAGAAGTCTCACTGCCATGCACAAATTGCAGACCACCGAGAACCGTCACTGAAGCACATAACAAAAGTGAGTACTGCGTTTTCATGCCATTTACCAATTTCATATTGACCCATGACCTGATAATCAGCTGAATACAGGTCTCATAGCGTGGGCCGGCGATTGTCATACCGTCACCGACCAACTCGTTACGCTGGCACGCCGATCCTGGTTACTGTACAAACGCCTCGTGAATGACCATCAGCATACGGGGATCGACGCCGATCTCAGGGCCGTTATCCGGATTACGATAGGGAAAGCTCGCAATCGGTCTCGCACAACCCAGATTTCCAGCGGGGTCGCTCGGATCACCGCTGCAGCCAGCCCCACCCCAACCGGGTCCGCCATCGGTCCAGTTGGGATGTGTCAGATACTCAACCACACCGCCACCCGGCTTGAAGCAGGCATTGGCAGGATTCCCACCGACACACCCCCCAGGATTGTGGATCTCTCCGGGATTCATGGCTGAGGCTGCCACCAGCACCGTCTCCACATCACACAGGTCTTCCTCGATTTCGTAACCATAGAAGTTGTACTCTGTAGCGAAGAGATCCGCATTGTCCTTGACGTATTCACAGCCGGGACCGGACATCCGGTTGGTACGTATCCCTGCGATGACATTGACGCCGGGGTCAAGGGCAACGCTGCGCCTTAGATCGGCATCGTTGTACCCATCGAACGATGCAATGTTCACCCGCTGACGAAACACGCCGGGGTTACAGCCGCTTGGGGTACCCGGAATCTCACCACGCAGACAGTCGCGTGAGCGTTGGCGGTCCGTCGCATAGATATTGCCGCTCTCATCAAAGGAGATCGCACGCAGGGAATCACGCCTCGAAGGGTCGTCATCATCCCTGCCCAGGCGGAAGTCAATCACATCGATCACCTTGGCACGATTTCGTCTCTTATCGAGTTCAAAGTCCTCACGGTCTTCTTGCCGCAATCGTTTATTACCGTTCGAGCCCACACCACGGCTCTGCTTATCCACACCCGCCATCCAGTCAATGACCAAGACGGCGCCACCATGGAAAGTGCTGACGTACATACCGCGATCATCAAACATGATGCCGGCGAAGCAGCCCCACAAATCGTGTCCCGGTTTACCACGGGCGGGACGGCTATATTCGTCGATCACTTCCAGTGTCTGTTGATCGATCACCAGCAGGCGGCTGTTACCGGCACGCTGATCGGTACTGCTTACCGGTGGGAAGTACATATCCGCCTCAAGCCCAGTCGCGGCATCTGCTGAGCGATCTGAATTGGAAGCATTAAAGAAATTGGCATCACAGACCGCCTGGATGATATTGCCGTTAGGCATCATCTGACTGCCCAGGGGACGCGGTACTGTGCCATACCCCTCAGGTCCGTCAGGATTATCCATCAACGACTTGTACGAGACCGTACGGATAGGTGTGCCGTCCCGGTGTAATTCCGTCAAGCCCTGCTGACCGGCACTGGTGATAAAGGCATGGCCGTTGAGCCCTCCTGAAAGTACCCCGGTCGGCTTCCAGGGTCCGGGGCAGTCGAAATCATCGGGACAGATATCGGTACCCGCGTTGAGTGCATTGAATGGATTATTGACCGTCAGGCCAGGAGTGCCCGTGAAAATATTCATTTCTATGACCTGGCCCGGCCCATTGGCATCCGCAAAGGGGGCATTCATGGCATTGGCCATCATATAATTGCCCTCAATACAGACATGCATGCCCGCCTCATCGAGGTCATGGGCGGCAAGTCCCCCCGTAAGCAGCGTCAGCCCAGCGGCAACACCGGTCATGATGAGCTTCACAGTGAATCTCTTCATTCTCTCCTCCGCGACCAATTGTTCTTGTTTAAGTGGATACGCGGCATTCATCTCAGTGGATTCGACTTCCGTTGATTCATGCATTCACGTACTAAGGCCTGTTAACACATACTCACTGGCCTCAGTGGGATTGATCGAAACCTGAATCTATTTGTGGTTTTGGCAGGTATAGCTAGTTAGGGAATAGAACACTGATCCAACGTTTCTATTAACCCAGCGATCCAATAGTTCTCTTTCATGACTACAAGAATGTCGCTGAGAGATTACATTGCAGCTTCGCGTGAGCGGCTGTATCGGTTGGCGCTTGCCTGGTGTAACGATGAAATCGTTGGCTGATGATCTGGTCCAGGTGACAGTTGCTGTCGGCATTGCCAAGCGGAAACAGTTGCGGGATCACAGCAAGGTGTTCGCCTGGCTATACACTATTATGAGCAACAAATGGTATCGATACTTACAGCAGAAAAAGTTACTTTACGACACACTCGATGACCAATTACCGTCTCATGATTTCGGACCATCAGCCCAATGCCAGGAACTGGAACTGAATCTAACCCATCTCGTGCATGCACGCTTGTGCGAGTTCGATCGCCAGTTTTACGTGTAATCTATACTGCTGGTTGAGTTCGTCCAGAAATTTGTATAAGGCCTGTGGGTCACTCCTGTCACTCAAATTATCAGAAAGCTTGAAGGCAGGAAACACAATGGCGGATGTGCAAGTATGAGTCAGACGCTTATCAAAATTTGCCACTGCTATGGGTACAATTAGCGGCTCCGGATCAACATTGAGCGCCAAGCGAAAAGCGCCGCTTTTAAAATCCCCGGGTGACTCCTCCGTGTAGTAACACCGTCCCTCCGGACATACGATAATATTCTCACCTTGCCGCAGTCTCTCACCGGCCTGATCCATAAAGCGCCGGTTACGCTCTTCCCGAGTCAGGTGCTGATCACGATCCTCCTCATCCACCTCACCGGGATAAACATAGAGATAATCGAGCCTGTCGAAGTACTGTTGAAAACCGTACCAGTCCAAATCGGGCTTACGCACGACTCTGACAGGCGCCTCATTATACTTTGGGTAAATCACCATACTGGAGACGAAGTGGGTATCCAGTGTCAAACGAAAGTCATTTGGCAGTAAATTATCGGCATGGTTTTCCAGATGGTTCATGATGAATATCTGTCCAGGCCGGTCAGGTAAGTTTTCTTGTCCGGTAATTCTGAATGCCGTCTGGTTAAACAGTGCCTGAAACTTTTCCATACAGTGACGTCTCACCTGTTGTGGTGACTCAGCATGCGGTGCATTAGCTACACTCTCATAGATGCGTTGCAGGCCCTGATAGAAATGGAGTTCGGCATGGACCTTCTCGAGGATATCCAACGCAAGCCCTGCGAGGTTCTTTTCCGTCTCGTCCTCACCATGGTTGCGGATCAACTCCAGAGTGCCAAAAGCATCGGACAGGGTAAGGCGGTTTTCCAACAGATAGGGAATTTTATGTAGGGGTGATGTCACATGCAGCACATCGGCGTTCTGCTCCAACAAGGCACAGACTGCCAGTGTCTCTTTCTGGTAACGTTTGGCAATCATCTGGGTGCGTGCCACACGAAGCCGATTACCGATCAGCCAGATGATCCGCTCCATCACCTGCATACCCAAAACCGGATCGCGGCGACACAATACCTTTAGCGCATCACCCGGAAACAGCCAGACACACACTGGACCGATGGCAATAGCAGAGACCTGGTATCGACTTGGCTTGACGATTGCCGACCAACCGAGCGCCTGTCCTGGATTTTCCAGGCTGTTAAGAAAGAAGCAGACCTTATCATCGCTCCCGCAGTACCAAAGCTCTATCCGTCCACTGACCAGCAGATAGAATCCTTCTGCCTGCTCATCCTGCTGGAACAGCGTCGTACCCCCTTCCACTCTGACCATGCGCCCCAAACCCAACAAGGACCGCAGATGCTCATCCGACATATCTTCAAAAAATGTGGCATGACGCAAAAACCTAAATGTCGTCTCCTGGTCACTGCCCAATGTTTCGCTATCGAATGTAAGACCCGGGGACGTCGGCAGCGGTAATTTGGCAGATTCCACCAGCGGATCACCTTCTGTACCGCTGGAAGCAATCAGACGATCCCTGTTATAGGCCAATCGTCGTGCCAGTACTTCCGCCACCCGACACAATATCTTTTCTCCCACGGCAGGATCACGCTCAAACAGACTTATAAAAACGCTACGTGGCAGGCGTAAAAAGCGGCAAGGTGTCTCACACCGAACGGTCAGCGTGTGACGGTACGGTGCACGAAAGACCGACCAACCGATCAAGGCACCCGCCTCTCTGTCTGTACCGACAAGCAGATCATCCATACCCGCCACATGAATCAGAAACTGCACTTTGCCACTCAACAAAAAGAACAGGGCAATGGCGCGGTCATGCTGATGTAGCAGTATTTCACCCTGAGCCAGTTCACGCACCTCCGCCCCCTCGGCAAGATGTGCCATCGCATTAGCGTCGATACCTTGAAAAAAATCGATTGCCGTCAGATCTGTTGTTTCGATCATTGTCGTTGCCCTTATGCCTTGTGAGCCTTGCGGCGTATAAGAGCCTGTTAACCCTCCCCCCTATTATCTATAGTAGAAATATGCGGCGACTGTTTAAACCGGAACACACCAAACCAAAAGACTTCGATACTTTTTGGCAGGAAACCCTCGCGTTACTGGACACCATCGACCCCGATCCCAAAGTCATCACACAGGAAAAGTCGGAGCAGTATCCACATCTGCTCTTTGAAGTCATCTCATTTCGCTCCTGGGAGGGCGTTCGCGTCACAGGCCTTTTAACCCGATGGCAGGATGAGAAAGAGCGCCCGCTTATCGTCCACAGTCACGGCTATGGCGGTCAATGTCTACCACGCTGGTCCTGGGCGGAGGCCGGTGCCAATTGTTTGGGTGTGGATATCCGTGGATTTGGCCGCTCACAAGCGGCGCTTGAAAACACATCCCGCTGGGGCTGGGTTCTGACGGGGATTCAATCACCGGAAAGTTCGGTCATCCGGGCGGCTGTTTGCGACTATATTCAGGGGGCACACGTCGCAGAGCAGTTACTGGGCCACTGCACTAACCACCGCACATTCCAGGGCGTCAGTTTTGCCGGCGCATTGGCCCTGAAGTCCGCTTCAGTACTGAGTACGGCCGATCTGCTGGCCGTCGGCGTGCCCACATTCGGTTGGACCGAGGGCCGGTATATCTTCGTCAAGTCCGGTTCCGGTGCGGAGATCAACCGCTATCTGGCACACCATACTGACCGCCTGGATGATGTCATGCTGGTGATGCGCTATTTTGATCCGGTTAATTTCGCTGATGAGGTTCATTGTCCGACAGTGGTAGGCCTCGGACTCAAGGATGACGTTGTACCGGCCAAAACCGTCTATGCCATCGCCAATCATCTCACCGGACCGCGAGAAATAATGGAATTTCCCGTCAGCCACACCGATTTACCTGAAGAGCGCTTATGGGATCGATTTGAGCGATATTGGTTATCCTTAACCATCGAAGGTGTGCCGGACGATTTTGGTAAGACGGATAATTAAACAGACTCAGCCCTGAGAAGCAGAAATTTTCTCTCACCATCACACATGCTCATATGACGGAGAAGTCATGAATTGGAAACAGGCGTATCGATCCTTCTATTATCAAGGCGCACCCGAACCTGCCGACCTGGAATTGCGCCATGACGAGACTGTTATGTTGACAATAGATGTTCAGAATACTTATCTGAAACCTGCCGACGATCCTGCTGAGCAGGCTCGCTGGGCACCTTTTCAGGAGCGTATGCAGGAAGTCGTCATACCCACCACTGCCGATCTACAGGACCGCTTCCGCCGAAATGGTATGGATGTCCTTCATGCACGTATCGCCTGCCAGCTTGAGGATGGTCGGGATCGCTCGCTGAGCCAGAAGAAACCGGGGTGGAACTATCTCCTTCTGCCTAAGGACCGGGAGGATTCTCAGATCGTACCTGAGCTGGCGCCGAAACCTGATGAAATTGTGCTAACGAAAACCACCGACAGCGCCCTGACCGGTACCAATCTCAGACTCATACTAAACAACATGGGGGTAAAGAATGTTGTGATGAGCGGCATCTTTACCGATCAGTGTGTCTCGTCCACAGTCAGAAGTCTCGCTGACGAGAGTTTCAATGTCATTGTGGTAGAGGAATGCTGCGCCGCCGGAACGGAGGATTTGCATAGAAGCGAGCTGGAGATTATCAACATGATCTATTGCCATGTACTCACCAGCAGCGAGCTTATTCAGATCATGGCATTGTGACCAGTTTTTAACCTGACAACATAATCTGGCGTGTTCAGGTATTTTCAACTGCTGCGAGCGATTCGAGTTGAAAACTCAACAGAACGATTCAACCCATGTGTTGCATCGATCGATTGAAACCGCAGATTGAAGGAGACATTCAACTGGAACAAGACTCGCGGGTAGCTCTCTTATTGATTGCAGGCATGTGTTAGAAAACCACTTGTTCTTTCTTGAATCAGCTTGAAAATTGTTTTCTCGACACTGTTTTGGCTTAATTCAATCAAGGGTGGTCAATCGTCGTATGTCCTCACCCCAGCTATGGAAGAAAATCACCAGAACCGGTATCAGTAGAATGAACGAGCGCAGAACGTCTCGTATGCGCTGATTGGCTGAACGCATTTCCATGTACTGATCAATCACAATACTGCCTTTTAAGGCAATGAGGATGGCTACCGTCAATGTGAGTAGCCAACCGGCCTGACCACTCTCTCCGATCAATGCTCCAAAAAAGGTGAGACCGATCAACAGCAACCAGATTCTTTCAGTATGTCCGATCATAATTGGCCAGTTATCTCAGAATGTAGAAGAAAGAGAAAATGACAAGCCAGATAACATCAGTGGTATGCCAGTAGAGTGCTGCCGCTTCCAGGCCACTGTAATTATGTGACGAATAGGCGCCTACTCCAGTACGCATAGCAATCCAGATTAATCCCATCAGGCCCCAACTGACATGCACCAGGTGAGTCAACGTCAAATAGTAGTAGACCGTATAAAAAACCCCGGTCTCTCCGTGAATGCCATGGGCGACATTCCAGCGAATTTCAAAATACTTCACAATGGGATAGCCGAAGCCCAGGAGTGTTGCCATGATAATCCAGCGTAATGAGGCTTTGCGCTGATCACCGCGAATGGCACTCACCGCTTTCACCATACAGTAGCCGCTGGTGAGCAATAAAATGGTAATGGTGGTGCCGGCTAAAGTGAGAAGTTTGTCGGGGCCGGTAGTAAAAGCCTCTGGATTATGAGCCTTGGCGATGAAATAGACGATGAATAAGAGAAGAAATTCTACCAGCACACAGAATATGCCCACCCAGATGCCACTGTTTCCGGGAACTCGACCGTGAACAGCTGTTTCAGTGTCGAGTGCTACAGACAGAGATTCGGTGGAAGATGTGTTCATTGGGTAAGGATCAAGCGACCTCATCGTGTCATGTTCGAGGCGCCATAAAGGCGCTTTGAACCTCGATAGCTGGAGACTCTCGGGAGATATTCACGATACGGAACTTTAACGGGAAGATCTCTTTCGACAGCCGTTCATAGGCTATCTTAACATAGAGCAGGTCGCAGGCCCTCCTACCTGCGTCAAAGTGCAGTGGCTTGCCGCTATCAGTGACAGGCATGTCGTGATAGCCATCCACCTCCAAACTGGAGCCTTCTGACCCTAGCCAGGCTACCCGCACGCTGATGAAAAACCAAGCAATCACCCAACAAAAACAAACCCGTTTTTTTGACTTAAATGACTCGAAAAATCAACACGAACAGATCGCTCTCTGGTAACCTTTCCGGGTTGACAGCTTGTTCCAACCCACAGCAATAAACAGGGAGGTTGCCATGTCCAAAAATATCGTGATTTGCTGCGATGGTACCGGTAATGAGATCGAGGCCGATTCTTCCAATGTATTGAAACTCTATCGTTTACTGGATAAGAACGATAAGCAGACTGTTTTCTACGATCCGGGCATCGGCACCATAGGCACGCAAAACGCCTGGTTTCACTATACCCAGCAGATTAGACAGGTCTTCAGTCTTGCCACTGGCTCGGGCCTCGATAAAAATGTCCTCGACACCTATCGCTTTCTTGTCGAACACTATCGGCCGGATGACAGGATTTTCCTGTTCGGATTCAGCCGTGGTGCCTATACCGTCAAGGGTACTTGCCGGCCTGATACACCTCATGGGCCTGCTCTGGCCTCATCAGATCAATTTGTGCAGCTACGCCTACAAGGCCTATAAGCAATCGAGTCGACACAATGACTTCAAGATCGCCTGGGGATTCCGCCAGATTACCCGTGCACAAGTTGTACCGATAAAGTACCTGGGAGTGTGGGATACCGTCAGTTCTGTACTGGTGCCACGCGCAGACCTCCTGATTGGTATACACCAACAAACACTTCCCTATACAAAAACAAATCCCAGTATTGAAGTGTTGCGCCAGGCAATCGCCATTGATGAAAAAAGAAGGATGTTTCGTATTAACCACTGGTCGGAGCCACAAGAATACAAACCGAATCCCTTCAACGAGAAGGAGAATAAGCAACAGGATATCAAACAGGTATGGTTTGCAGGCAGCCATGCGGATATCGGTGGCGGCTATTCAGAAGCAAAGAGTGCGCCTGCTAAATTTGCCTTGAAGTGGATGTTGCGCGAGGCGGAATCCCATGGTCTGCAATTCAATCAGGCGCTATTCAACCACATTGTGCTGGGTGAGCCGAGAAAAGGCAGTAAACGCACCTATACGGCACCCGATGCCACCGCAAGCTTGAATGATTCCATGAACTGGGGCTGGCGACTCCTGGAGTATCTCCCCAGACAGGTAAAATACCTCGAATGGCCCAGGAGAAAGCGTCTACTGGGATTGTATCTACCGGAATGTGAGCCGCGCCTGATTCCTGATGGTGCACTCATTCACCATTCAGTGACCGAAAGAGTCACCAAGGACACGGAGTATCGCCCCATCAACTTACCCTCGGAGTATCAAACCGCCTACGATCAGGATGAGACGCCATAAAGTCATGGTGTATATATGAGATCATCTCCCGATAACCGGTACGCCTCATTTTGCCGGCTCTATCGGGGTAAAGATTGCCAGCCAATCACTCGGGGACTTCCATCTCCTACTGTAATCTGATTTTTTCTGTTCGAAATTCAAGGTTTTTCGAATCCGCATGGGATTTTACCGCGTATTTTAGGTATAGGCTGCCTGGATAGCATGTGTCGTCGCGCCGTTAATCTATTGATAGATAAATCATAAACGGGATTTACCATGAAATACTCCAACCTTTCTCGGAGAAGTTTTTTACACAAAACCTCATTAGCCACAATGTCTTTTCTCCCCCTAATCGGCACCACCTCAGGGTTACTGGCCGGCGCAGGGAGTCAATATGGCATAAAGGGAAAACAAGCCCCGCCACTGTTTGTAGACTATTGGATAGATGCCAATGGGCAACCCGCCCAGTTCGACCAGCAGCAGCTGAAGGAAAAGTGGGTCTATATAAAATGTTTTCAGAAATGGTGTCCCGGCTGTCATAAACACGGCTTTCCCGCCCTGAAGAAGGTGGCAGATGCATTCCAAGCCGATGAACGGGTAGAGGTACTCGCCATTCAAACCGTGTTCGAGGGATTCACCACGAATACGCAAGAGAGTGTTCGTGAAATTCAGCTACAGTATGAGCTTCCCATCATGATGGGGCATGATCCAGGGGACCCAAAAACTGATCCTCATCCACGTACCATGCGGGACTACCGAACCGGAGGCACTCCCTGGGCCATCATCATCGACCCATCCGGCAAAGTGGTTTTCAATCACTTCCATATCGATCCTGATAAATTCATCCCATATCTACAGAAACAGCTGGCCTTAGGTTGATGCAAGCGCTGAACAGGTATGGGCAAGTCAAATTGAGAGTGAAATTTTCACCACCTGATGCCCATCCATGACCTGCCTGGAGCTTACCTAGTTATGAATTTGTGATAATTACGTGACTCACGCAGGACGTTTCTCCCGTTTAATTGACCATGAAGTCACTAACGTTAGTGGCTTTCTAATAAAACAGACTACATTCGGGAGAATCAGATATGTCTATGCAAGTTTCCAACCTATTGAAAGGAATGTTGTTTTCAGCCTTATTCGCGATGTGGAGTGTTGCCAGTGCCGACAGTCACTCCATGATGGATGAAGGTAAAATGATGGATAAATCCGATAAGGCAATGGAGATGGATAAATCTCACGACATGATGAAAGAGGGTGAGATGGGATCCATGAAAGACGATATGAAAATGAAAATGGATGACAAGATGGATCATATGGAAATGGAAAAGGAGAAAGGCATGATGAAGAAGGGCATGTAATATATCCCGCCCTTCTCTTTCTCATCTTTCCATAATTTCCATACGGTTTATCTATTGCCTGATACAGAGGTAGCCATCAGGCTGCCTCTGGCCAGTTAGGTATAGGGCGTTTCACTACACACCCAAGCATGCTTCGGCATGGTCAACTATAATTTTCATGCTTCCCTTTGACCTCCATCAAGCGAGGTATCTTTTCATGAGAGCCATCTGGCACGGTCAAGTCCTGGCTGACAGCAACCAGACTATTGTGATTGAAGGCAACCACTACTTCCCCCCCTTCTCTATCAACAGGGATTTTTTCATCGAAAGTGAGACAACTTCTGTATGTCCGTGGAAAGGCACCGCCAGCTACTACACCGTTCGTGTCGGCAGTGAGGTGAATGCTGATGCAGCCTGGTACTACCCCTCGCCGAAGGAGGCTGCCACGGAAATCAAAGGATATATTGCCTTCTGGCGTGGCGTTGAGGTGACTGATTAAATCACGATAACGAACATGGCCGGGTAAATGCCCGGCCATGTCATATTTAATGGGATGCCAAATACTTCTTACAGATTGAACATACTCAATCAGTTCCTTGCTGCATGCTGATTGGATGCCTGAATAGCCTCAACTGTTTTTTGTGTGTCCCACACAGCATTGGCCATGAAGCGAAAATTGACCAGAGCGGCCTCATATCCGTCACCCTCCTCAATTTGAGCAGCGGCTGTAGCATCGGATACAACGGCAACCTCAAAACCTTGTTCCAGCAGTTCTCGCAGATGTGATTCCGTGCATAGGTTTGCCGACATTCCCGCCAAAATTACCTTATCGATACCTCGCTTGCGCAGTTGCAACACCAGGTCGTTACTCTCCGGTCCGTACACCTTATGCGGTGATGTCACCACAGTGGCGCCATCATCGATATAAGGCTTGTAGCGAGCCAGCCAGTCGGCACCCGAATTCGTAAATCCCTTTGTATCGAGCGGATGAGACCTGTCGAACATACCGATCTTATGCATCAGTTTTTCCAGTGCCCCTTCAAACTGCCAGCCGTGGTCATGGGGATAATAGTAGTGTGGTGAAATAAAAAGCGGCAGGTCATTCTGCTTAGCCGCCTTCATCAGTGCTTCGAGATTATTCACCGTATTGTTCTTGATGACACTCTTACCCACCACACCCCAAGTCACTCCGTCGGGACTCAGAAAGTCATTTTGTGGATCGGTAATGACCACTGCCGTACGGTCCGGATCAATTTTAAATCCGGGTACCGGGAGTGCCGCCACAGACTGTGTCGAAATGATTGCGTTCAAGCCGAGCACGGCTATCAGGCTAAATAGTGTATTTGGTTTCATATTCGTCTCCCTAAGGTCACTGTACTGATGAGCCGGCATCAAGCAGGGGCGATAAATGCCCCTCGCTATCCAACTGACGCAGGTCATCGAATCCACCGATAGCCTGGTTATTGATAACGATTTGGGGAAGCGTTCTACCTCCAGTTCGGCTCAACATCTCAGAAAGCACACCTTGGTCGGTGGCGACGTTGTACTCCTCGTAGGTAATCTCTCTCGAATCCAGCAATGCCTTGGCATGGCTACAGAAGGGACATTGGGGTTGTGTATAGATCTCAACTTTTTGCATGACGTTCTCCGTTTTGTTTGGCTACGGATGTTATTTTCGTCTACAGATCATGGATGAACCATGATGATTTATCCTTTGTTTATGTCTATTCATCCAGATATAACCTATATTTGAACAATGGACGTCTTAAGTGAAATACTCCGTACCCTGCACCTCAGGGCCACCGTCTTCCTGCATGCTTGCTTTCGCGGGGACTGGGCGGTGGACACCTCCGGTGAACGACGGGCCACATTCCATATGGTGGCCAGAGGCGGTTGCTGGCTCCATATGCCGGGTCAAGTGGAGCCCATTGCGTTGGCGGGTGGCGATCTGATCGTCTTTCCGCATGATGCACAACACACCATCTCCAACAATCAGCAGCCACCTGATGCGCGTTTTCCACGTAATCAGCTACCGAATCAGAGTGAGGGTGGACCCGGCGTAACGTTGATCTGTGGCTACTTCGATTTTGACCGCCACAGCTGGAACCCGCTCATCGAGGCCATGCCCGAGTTCATGATCGTTCGAGAAGAAGGGAGCACCAGCGTGCCCCTGTCGGATACCTTAGGTCACTTTCTGGTCTATGAGGTGGAAGCTGCCCAGATGGGTGGCGATCTGGTGATCGATAAACTGTCGGAGATTCTCTTTATTCATGTCATCAGAAATCATCTGACAAAGAATCAAGGTCAAGGCTTCATTGCCGCGCTGGCAGACGTCAAACTCGGCAAGGCACTGAGCAAGATACATGAAGACCCCGCCAGCAACTGGACAGTCGACAAACTGGCAAAGAGTGCCGGCATGTCTCGATCGGCCTTCTCCGCTCACTTCAGCCATCTGGTAGCAACTTCACCGATGCAGTACATCGCTCGCTGGCGCATGACACTGGCTAACGAGCGCTTCATGACGACCAATGACTCCGTGTCACAAGTTGCCAACCTGTCCGGTTATGAGTCAGAAGCGGCTTTCGCCAAGGCCTTCAAAAAGCATTTTGGCTATGGGCCCGGCAAGGCGAGAAGACGAAAAGTTGATCGCTAGTCTGCTTATCCCAACACGGCAGCAAGATTTTCTACGCTTCGATAGCCTGACGCACCCGCTCCAATCGTTGTCTCACTTCCCGGGCCAATTCCGCGACGCCAGGTTGCTCGACCAACTGCAGAACTGCCACGGGATCCATGAAGGCAACAGTGATAGCGCCGTCTTCCTCTTCCCGCAACACGACATTGCAGGGCAACAGCAGGCCGATATCGGGTTCGGCTTCGATAGCCTGATTGGCCAGTGCAGGATTACAGGCGCCAAGGATCTTGTAAGGACGCTTTTCCACCCCCAGTTTCGCCTTTAAGGTCGCCTGCACGTCGATTTCGGTCATGATACCGAAACCTTCAGCCTGCAAAGCCTCCACCACTCGCGTTTCAATCGCGCCTATACCGCCTTCCAGACGAACTGAGAAACTGTACATAATCTGATCCTCCGATTAATTATTAAAAAAACAAGAACATTTAAGTTATATTGTCTATATGTAGCTGCAAGACTTAGTGATTAAGAATTTATTTCTGATGGCAGACTACCATCTTTTTTGAGTGCCCACGCATTCATTTTTTGGGGATATCAGTGCAGTCATGAAAACAAACATTCGCCAAACAATCACCCTGCTCACATGGACTTTATTCTTGTTGATTATCTTTTGTGAACCGGCACTGGCAAACAAATTTGAAACCATTGGGGGTGGCATTCAGGGATCAACCAAAGTCAAAATAGAATATCTTCAGATCATTGCCTATGTGGCTGGTGGCATATTCATCATTGCCGGTATACTCGCCATTTTGCTACACAATAAGAATGCACAAACCCTGAACTACACCATGTGGAAATCCTCTTCTGCGCTCTTCTTTATACTGGGCATCGCTTCGATTGCTGCCGCAGTTTTCATGAAATAAGAAAAACTCAGATTTCAGCCTGTGGCAGGAGGCAAGACATAAAAGAAAACCGCAAAGAAGTGGAGCACGCTGCCTGCCAGAACAAATAGATGCCATACTGCATGGTGATAGGCAAGCCGTTTCCACACATAGAAGATCACGCCCAAAGAATAGAAGAGTCCGCCGGCCAGCAACAGTATAAGCCCACCGGTTGCCACAGAGTCGAGCAAGGGTTTGATAGCAATCAACACCACCCAGCCCAAACCCAGATAGAGAGATATCGAAAGCCATTTGATTCGCTTTTTGATCGCCACCTCCAGCACGATGCCGACGATCGCCACACCCCACACTAACCCGAATAGTGTCCAGCCCCAGCCACCTCTCAAGTTGACCAGGGTAAACGGTGTGTAGGTGCCCGCAATCAATAGAAAGATAGCCGCGTGATCGAGCCGCTGAAGTACCTGCTTCCCCTTGGACTCTGGAATACCGTGATAGAGCGTCGAGGCAGTGTAGAGCAGAACCAGCGTAGCGCCGTAGATACTACTACTGGTAATGTGCCAGGCATCACCATAGAGGGAAGAGAAAGCCACCAGGACCGTGAGACCCGCAATACTGAGCAGAATACCGACCCCATGGGAAACGGCATGAGCGATTTCCTCTCCCAGTGTGTAGTGTCTTTTCATCAGATCAGCGCGCATGTGTATCTCTATAATACAGACTACTCAGCAAATTCCAGCCGCTCTTGAAATTCATTAAGCGCTTTTCGGGCACAGACCTCATCCCGTTCGCCACCCGGTGCGCCACTGACGCCGATAGCGCCCAATTGATAGCCACCGGCCTCGATAGGCAGGCCTCCCTGCAGCACCAATATACCTTCCACATGATTCATCTCTTGTTGGATATCCCGCCGATTGTCTCGAAATACACCTGACGCTATACCTGAGAGGATCACAGCATTGGCCTTCTCACGGGCAATCTGGATAGTAAAACGACTGGCGTGAACATCACGCATCAGGGCAACCTCCGCACCATCGCTTGCCACTACCACGGCTGTAACCTGATAACCATCAGCTCGGCAGGACTTAACAGCAGCTTTAACCATTTCCAGTGCAAGGTCAGGGCTCAGGCGCTTTGCCGAGATGATATCCGCTGCCGGGGTTACCGTGGAGACAATCAGTAAAACACAGAGCAGAGAGACTATCCTAAGTTTAACCATCCACCTTTCCCATTGCCTGCACAGACCCCATCAGCAGTTTGCACACAATCTACCACCTTTGTTCATACTCTTTGCTTAGTCATGAAAGAAAAAAGCTTCATCATTAGAAACATGCATGGGAGAATCGTTCATCTCAATTCGGGAAGTGATCGGCATACTTATCGATCCATTCCAATGCCGCCTCTTCACCACTCAACTGACGACCCTCCGTCTCTCTGACACTCTGCCGATAGTGTTCGATATAGCAAAGCTGCTCCACCATGCGTACCGCATAAGCAGTCTCTTCCTCGGTAAATTTGACACCTACCTGATACTCCTCGCCTTCCCGCCTGCACCAGACCACCACACCGGTGGCGTGGAATTGAGGTGGCGTGATGGGTATGGCGAAATGAATCTCCAGACCAGGTTCGACCCACTGACTGGCAACGAAACAGAGTCCCCCTTCGCTGTAATTGCTCAGATGTTCCCGCCTTGTGTCGGCCCGACCTCCCAATTGGAAGTCGATAGGTACATCCGACGGGTGTCTGATGTAGAGACGCATACAGTCTGGTCCATAGTGTTGGGAAAAGCCCCTTGGGTGTCTTAAACAAAGCAAAGACCCAGGCTTTTTTCAAGCATCGGCAGAATTACGACAGTTACATAATCCTCGTCTTCGCTCTGAAAAATACCTATTGCGAATGAAGCCGCATCATCACAGAATCATCTCATGAAAACACCCGCTTTCCTCGACATGCTACACGCACTCATTGCCGCCCCATCGGTCAGCAGCGTCAACCCTGCGTGGGATATGAGCAATGCCAATGTCATCGAACTACTCGATGGCTGGTTCTCCTCTTTAGGTTTTAGCACCGAGACTCTCGATATCCCCGGCCACCCCGGCAAGTCTAATCTCATCGCCACCGCAGGTAGTGGAGATCAGGGCTTGGTGCTCTCCGGCCATACCGACACAGTCCCTTTCGATGCCGAGAAATGGGCCAGCGATCCCCTCCGGGTCACTGAAAGGGACGGCCGCCTTCACGGTATGGGTACAACGGACATGAAAGGTTTCTTCGCTGTGGTCATCGAAGCAATCCGTGAACTCCCCCTGGATCAGCTGAAACAGCCACTGGTGATTCTCGCTACCGCAGACGAGGAGAGCAGTATGTGCGGCGCCAAGTCACTGAGCGATCTGCATCGCCGGCTGGGACGGCATGCGGTGATCGGTGAGCCAACCAGCCTCAAACCTATTCACATGCACAAGGGTATCTCCATGGAGTCGATTCGCCTTACCGGCAAAGCGGGTCACTCCAGTAACCCCGATCTGGGCATCAACGCCCTGGACGGTATGCACCAGGTACTCGGCGAGGTCATACGCTGGCGGCAAGATCTACAAAAGCGTTATCAAAACCCCGCTTTCGAGATTGCGGTACCGACACTCAATTTGGGCCATATTCACGGCGGCGACAATCCCAACCGTATTTGCGGCCAGTGCGAACTGCAGTTCGATCTACGCCCACTGCCCGGCATGCGCATTAATGATCTGCGCAACGAACTGGGTGAGCGGCTCGACATACTGTTAGCTTCCAGCGGTCTACAGTGGGAACTGGTGCCGGTTTTCGATGGTATTCCCGCGATGGAGACCCCCCGTGATGCCGCCATCATCCAGACCATGGAGCAGCTTACCGGCTCACCGGCGGGAGCTGTTGCCTTCGGTACTGAAGGACCCTATCTCAACGATCTTGGCATGCAGACGGTGATCTGTGGTCCAGGCAATATCGATCAGGCCCACCAACCCAATGAGTATCTACCCTTGGAACATATCCAACCGGCGATCAACCTGATACAGTCTCTGGTCAAGCAATTCTGTTTAGAACCAAACAGTTAAGTATATTTACATGAGTAAGCGCACAAACAGAATCCCGGATAACTTTGTCGACTGGTTTCGTGGCTCGTCACCCTATATCCATGCACATAGGAATCGCACCTTTGTCATCGCTTTCGGTGGTGAAGCTGTAGCGGACACAGAGTTCGCTAACCTGGTCCACGACATCGCCCTGCTGCACGGTATCGGCATCCGGCTGGTGCTGGTGCACGGTGCACGCCCGCAGATTGAGGAGAAACTCAATACCCGTGGTGTGGAGATGCAATATATCAACGGCCTGCGGGTCACCGATGACACCGCCCTCACCTGCGTCAAGGAGGCGGCCGGTACCGTACGTGTAGAGGTTGAGGCCCTGCTCTCCATGGGGCTGGCCAACTCTCCCATGGCTGGAGCGAGCATCCGTGTTGCTTCGGGTAATTTCGTCACCGCTCGTCCCATTGGCGTCAGGGACGGCATCGACTACTGCCATACCGGTGAGGTACGCCGTGTCGATGCCGTGGGTATTGAACAACGGCTGGCGAGCGGCGCCATTGCGCTGGTACCGCCCCTGGGTTACTCCCCCACCGGCGAGGTGTTCAATCTGAGTGCCGCCGATGTGGCTGCCTCAGTCGCCATTGCTCTGGGTGCCGACAAATTGATCAACCTGATAGAGGCGAAAGGGGTAACCGATTCCAGAAACCGGCTCATCCCCAACATGGTGCCAAAGGCGGTTGATACTCTGCTGGCCCGGCGCAAACAGCTACCGGAGGATCTGGTACAAAACCTTAACGCCGCTCTCACTGCCTGCCGCAGTGGCGTCAAACGTGTACATCTGATCGACCGCAAACTGGACGGCGCTCTGCTGAAAGAGCTCTTCACCCGGGACGGTATTGGTACCCTGATAACAGCCGAACCTTATGAGGAGACCCGCACCGCGCGGATCGACGACGTGGGTGGCCTACTGGAGTTGATCGAACCGCTTGAAGAGGAAGGCATGCTGGTGCGTCGCTCACGGGAGCTGCTGGAGACTGAGATAGACTGCTTCACCCTGATGGAGCGGGATGGCATGGTCATCGCCTGCGCGGCGCTCTACCCCTATTCCAAGGAGTCTATGGCTGAACTGGCCTGTGTTGTGGTACATCCTGATTACCGGGGGGGAGACCGGGGTGAACGGCTGCTCGAGCACATGGAGAAGTCTGCCAAGGCCCAAGGTATTGAAAAGCTATTCATCCTCACCACGCAGACAGCACACTGGTTTCGAGAGCATGGATTTGTACAGGGAGACTTGAAGGATCTGCCGATGCGTAAACGCGAGCTCTACAACTACCGGCGAAACTCAAAGGTTTTTATCAAGCCGCTCTGAAGCACCTGGCCGGGACTGTATCCGCCCACCTTTCAGGGCATGGCGGAGGAATAATCCCTCCTGCCTGGGCGGGATAGTCCCAATTACCCCACACATATCCTCTGTATATACTCCGGTTAGGATGCTAGTACTTTAAATCGTACTGTTACGCGCAAGAGGATCTGCACATGATGAACATCTCCCCGGATGTTTTCAGGCTATACGGCTATGCCATGATCGTCGTAGGCTTTCTGTTATTGCTGATCAACCACATCACCGTCACCCTGGGTGACCCCTGGCTGATTCCTGGTTTTTTAAGGCTCTACTGATATGAAGACAGTGGCTGGCGGGTAAGACCGGCCACTAGTGGGCCATATCTTAGGGAAGCGCTAAAACAGTCTGGGTGATCTCGCAGGTTGGGCCGACGCAGGAGGCCCAACAATCCAGCCCCATGCACCGACTCATTCGAGAATCATAATGGTGACGTTGGGCCTCCTGCGTCAGCCCAATCTACGGACTCAATACCCCCTTCACGCTGCTTGCCACCTATGTAGGAAAACCCACAACTGTTTGATACAAAACAATTCCATCCGGTGTATATGATCACAATATGATGCTCCAGCTCGCAAGGGCACTTGGCAACGTAATTGCTGTCAGGAGAATGTGCCTATGTTTTCTCTCTCGACGAGCAAGCCTTGCGAACAGCCAACGATCAAAATACAAAGTATGTGACAATACGGTTTATGAAACGAATGAGCAGAATGCGATATAGCACTCGCTGCCGACAGATTGTAAGGAAGCCTGCCAGGCTCATTGATGGCATCACCCTGCTGTGCCTCATGTTATTCAGCAGCCAGGTAACGGCTGCTGAGGTCGTGATTGCCGTGGCAGCCAATTTCACCAATACCACTCGACAGATTGCCCCTCTGTTCGAAAAAGCCAGCGGACACACCACTCGCATCAGCTATGGCTCCACCGGCAAACTCTATTCACAGATCGAGCACGGCGCTCCCTTCGAGGTCTTTCTGGCGGCTGACACCCAGCGCCCCATCAAGGCCGAAGCGGAAGGTCTGGCCGTGCCAGGCAGCCGCTTCATCTATGCCAGGGGAAAACTGGCGCTCTGGAGCAAGACGACCGGGTTATTCGATTCAGGTGAGGACTATCTGAAAAGCGGCAATTTCAAACACCTCGCCACGGGCAATGCCAAAACCGCCCCCTATGGTTTGGCTGCCCGACAGGTGATGACACATTTGGGTCTGTTTTCCAGGCTCGAACCAAAGCTGGTACGTGGCGAATCCATCGCACAGACTTTTCAGTTTGTCGCTACCGGTAATGCCAAGGCCGGATTCGTTGCCTATTCACAGATCAAGTCATGGCGGGGTGAAAGCGGTTCCACCTGGGAGATACCCCTGCACTACTACACCCCGATTGACCAGGCAGCCGTGTTACTGAAAAAGGGCGAATCCAATCCGGCAGCCCACGCCTTTCTTGCCTTCCTCAAGAGCGAAGCCGCCCGGAAAAAGATCAGGGAATTAGGCTATGGCGTGGAATAACGCTGACGAACCGCATAGAGTTAAAGGCCTGACTTATTATTGTTGAATGTAGAACGAGCCAACCCCCGGATAAGCAGGCAACCCCTTATTTATGGAACACAGCATGATTTTCGACTGGCAACCCGTTTGGCTGACACTCAAACTGGCCGGGGTCTCCACACTCATACTGCTGGTGATCGGCACGCCTATCGCCTGGTGGCTGGCGCGCTCGACTACCTGGTACAAGCAGATCATCTCTGCGGTAGTTGCACTGCCCCTGGTTTTGCCGCCCACAGTGTTGGGTTTCTATTTATTGATCATGCTCGGTCCGGAAGGGCCCGTCGGTCGCCTGACCCAATCCCTTGGACTTGGCACTCTGCCTTTCACTTTCGGGGGTCTGGTGGTGGCATCAGTCATCTACTCCATGCCCTTTGTGGTGCAACCCTTGCAGAACGCTTTCCAGTCACTCGGTCAACGCCCCGTAGAGGTCGCATCCACCCTGCGCGCTTCACCATGGGATCGTTTTATGACCGTGGTTATCCCCCTGGCCCGCCCAGGCTTTCTGACTGCAGCTGTACTCTCATTCGCGCATACTATTGGAGAGTTTGGTGTCGTGTTGATGATCGGCGGTAATATTCCCGGTGTCACCAAGGTACTTTCAGTGGCGATTTACGATCATGTAGAGACACTGGAATACGGTCAGGCTCACCTCCTCGCTGCCGGTCTGCTGGCCTTTTCCTTCGCAGTGTTACTGACCCTCTATCTGCTGAACGGCCGTCTCAACCGGAATCATCAACCATGAGCAGTATCGAAATCAGGTTGCGCAGTCAACTGGGTGACTTCAGTTTGGATGTGTCTTTCGAGACGCCTGCTCGGGGTGTTACCGCACTTTTTGGTCGTTCAGGATCTGGCAAAACCAGCGTATTGCGGGCTGTGGCAGGTTTGGTAAAAACCCCACAGGGTCTTGTGCGTGTGAATGATGAAGTCTGGCAGGATGAGAATCGATTCCGACCCGCTCACCGGCGTCCCCTGGGTTATGTTTTCCAGGAAGCCAGTCTCTTCCCCCATCTCTCAGTACGCCGTAATCTGGAATATGGCTGGCGGCGCGTGCCTGAGCAGGAAAGACAAATACCCTTCCATGATGTGGTCGAACTGCTGGGTATCGGCACACTCCTGCAGAGAACCACACAGAGCCTCTCAGGTGGCGAACGTCAGCGTATCGCCATTGCACGCGCCCTGCTCACCAGCCCCCGACTTCTGCTGATGGATGAACCGCTGTCTGCACTGGATCACGGTGCCAAACAAACCATCCTGCCCTATCTGGAGAGCCTGCACGACGAGTTCACCATCCCATCGCTCTATGTCTCCCACGATCCCAACGAGGTGGCGCGGCTTGCCGACCGGATGGTTGTGTTAGAGCAAGGCAAGGTCATCGCCGAGGGAGACGCCGCCACCATACTCACCCGCCTCGATCTCCCACTGGCCGGCTATGACGATGCTGCTTCCTTACTGGAGGGCACGGTCTCTTCCCACGACCATACCTATCACCTGACATGGATCTCCACCCATGGGGGACGTATTGCGATTGCCCGTGAAGACTTGCCCGTCGGCAGGCGAGCCAGGGTACAGATTCAGGCGCGTGATGTCAGTTTGTCCCTCAGAGCCCACTCGGATACCAGCATCATTAACATCCTGCCTGCAAAAGTGATCGATACTCATGACATCAGCCAAACCCAGATGTTGGTGCGACTTGAAATGGATGATGGTCAAACACTGCTTTCACGCATTACACGCCGATCGGCCCTTGGCATGGGGATTCGAGAGGGAATGCATCTCTATGCACAAGTGAAGAGCGTAGCGCTACTGTCGTAGTGATTCAGGATTCCCCATCCGGTAACCAGCATGGCCGGACATCACCTATTCACATAAAAGAAACATGCATTTGCAATAAAAACCGGTTATCACTTGATACTGCTTGTTCTTTCTGAATAAAAAGCATGAAATGGAAAAAATACACATGCCGAAATTGATTAATCTCACGAAAATAGGCGTATATCGATTAGTGTAAAGCACTATACTCTTCTATCTTTAACTATAGAGTGATCCTGGCTATTCATTAGCTTCTGAAAAACATGCCACCGGCTCATCCCAGCGATTGCATTGGCGATTAATTGTATGACCAAGAATAGAAGTTCGTCAGTACAATCCAGTCAGATAGCAGACCAGTCCGATACCACCGATGAACAGGCCCGTATCCTGTATATGCAGGCGCCAATCTCGAACACGACAGTCTTTGTCATCGCAGCTATCTTCTACCTGATCCTCTATGAAAAAACGGATTCCACCCTGGTGGTCTACTGGGTTGCGTCACTCTACATCACTGCGCTATATCGATTGACGCTTTGGTACCGAAGAAAAAAAGAACCATTGAGAATGTCGCCTTCCCAATGGATGAATCACTACATCTTCGGCTCGGCATTGGTGGGTATCTCCTGGAGCATGATCTACCCGCTCATCTATTTCGCAGACGACCAGATCGTCTCCGTCGCACTCTCCATGCTGGCTTTCGGTATTATCGGTGCGGCCGTAGCCATTCTCTCAGTCTCGATGCCGGCATTTTATGTCTATACCTACCCCCAGGCTTTTATGCTCGGCATCGCCTTTGTCTTACACCAAAACAGTACCTATAACTGGCTCACCATCGCTCTTGTCATTTATCTTTTAATGATTACGCTTTTTACACGTAATTCGAATCGTCATATCCTCAACGCTATCAGGCTACAGAAGCAGAACCGGTCACTCATCGATGAACTCAGCCAGGAGATCGATCAGCGGGAAGATCTCATCAAACAAAGCACCATAGCGCTACAGAAAAAAAATACCGCTTTAAGTGATGAGGTGCACGTCAGAAAGGAGGCTGAATGGCTGCAAACGGAGCAGAAAGGCATTCTCGAACTGATATCGCTGGGTACAGCACCCTTGCATCAGATTCTATTAAAAATCATTCACCTTGCTGAACACCAGGCCAGTGATTCAAAAGGCTCGATCCTGCTGTTGGATGGCAATAAGCTTCGACTGGGGGCAGCACCCAGCCTGCCGGAGGACTACAACACACTGATTGATGGACTGGAAATTGGTCCGGCAGTGGGTTCCTGCGGTACGGCTGCTTATAAAGGACAAAGGGTGATCGTTTCAGATGTGCAGTCTGATTCCCTTTGGAAAGACTATCGTCACCTGGGAAGAAAGTACGATTTTGCCGCCTGTTGGGCAGAACCGATCTTCGACTCAACCGGAGAGGTATTGGGTACCTTTACGCTCTATCACGACGAAACAACTTCCCCCAACTTGGATGAGATTCATCTAATCGAAAGCATGGCCCAGATTGCCAGTATCGCCATAGAACGGCGTATTACGGAGAAAAGACTGCAACAATCCGCTACGGTATTCGAGAGCACGCTGGAAGGCGTCATGATCACAGATGCCAAGAATATTATCCTGGATGTGAACAACGCCTTTGTAGAGATTACCGGTTATAGCCGAGATGAAGTTATCGGTCACACACCAAAAATGCTCAATTCCGGCAAACATGATGACAGCTTTTATCAGGAGATGTGGCAGGCTTTGGTCAACCACGGACACTGGCGTGGAGAGATCTGGAATCGTCGAAAAAACGGTGTTATTTATCCTGAATGGCTCAACATCAGCACCATCTACGACAAGCATGGAAGTATCGCTAATTACGTGGCGGTTTTTTCCGATATCACATCGATTAAACGCTCCGAACAGGAACTCGATCATCTGGCTCACCACGACCCGCTCACGGATCTTCCCAATCGGCTGCTCTTTAATTCCCGATTGGAGCAAGCTATCAAACACGCCAGGAGAAATCAGTCCGTCTTCGCGATTCTTTTTATCGATCTTGACCGGTTCAAGAGCATCAACGATAGCCTGGGACACAAAGCCGGTGATGAGTTATTGCAACAGTTAGCCAACAGAATCCAAAAGTGCATGCGGCTCGATGATACGGTTGCGCGAATCAGCGGCGATGAATTTGTCGTACTGCTGGAAGATATAGGCAGTGCAGATAACACTGCGGTCGCCGTAGAAAAGATTATGGCAGTATTCACTGATCCCTTCCGGCTTGACGGACACGAAATCCACATCACGGCCAGTATCGGTATCAGTCTCTATCCAGCCAACGGTGAAAGTGTCACCTCACTATTGCGCAACGCCGACACCGCCATGTATCGCGCAAAAAATGAAGGTCGGAACACCTACCAATTCTATACCCAGGAGATGACCAGTAGCGCCTTCGAACGGGTTGTTATAGAAAATGCCCTGAGAATGGCCTTGGCGCGCAACGAATTTCATCTCGTCTATCAGCCACAGTTTCAACTCGATAGCTGTAAACTGATCGGCGTCGAATCACTGATCCGTTGGCATCATCCGGAGCTAGGCGAAATATCCCCTGTGAAATTCATTCCACTGGCGGAAGAGAATGGTCTGATACACGATATCGGCGCCTGGGTGCTGGAACGTGCTTGCTGGCAAGGTAAAGCATGGTTGGAGAGTGGTTTCGACTTTGGAAGGATCGCGGTGAATGTCGCCCGACCACAGCTCCAGCACAGCAACTTCGTTGAAAAAGTCGAACAAATCCTTGAACGTACGGGACTCCCTGCGGACAAGCTGGAACTGGAACTCACCGAGAGTTTCATTATGCAGAATACGGCTAACGCCATTGCGCAACTTGAGGCATTACGAGGGCTGGGTCTAAGCCTTTCCATCGATGATTTCGGCACCGGATACTCTTCGATGAGTTATCTTAAATTATTACCGATTCACAAGTTAAAGATCGACCAGTCATTTGTGCGTGACATCCCCACCGACAGTAATGACATGGCTATTTGTGAAGCAGTCATTGCATTGAGCAAGGCACTTGAGCTGTCAGTGATTGCTGAAGGTGTCGAGACCGATTTACAAGTAGACTTCCTCAGAGAAAAAGGATGTCAGGAAGCACAGGGTTATCTTTTCTGTAAACCGATACCAGCGGATCAGTTCGTAATGAAATACACCTCACCTTAATAATTCAGTCCGACCACCGGCTAAGACAGTTAGCGTAAACCGGATATCACTGACACATCACATATGAATCAACCACCCGCAGGACTCAAAGCACTTTCTTAAGAATTCCTTAAGTGTGTGATTCGAATCCCCATTTAGCGGAAATACCGTCTGATTCCAGCGGCAGCTTGGTCTATAATTCGCAGCACAATCACAGACAGGATACTTGACCTTAGCGGCGTACAGCAAAATGGTACAATGCCTGTCTGGCTAGGATGGCGTAAAAATAAAACATGTGCAGCTTATCATGCAGCTCGGCTCAAACCCTTCCCAGCCCTTTTTTATACTGCGACTCTTTCGGATGACAAGATGCTGAACCCTATCAGATTGACCGGACCGCTAAACACCCCAATATTGACTCTGTTATCACTCTTTTTGCTCTCACTCACCGGATGCGGTGGCGGAGGTAGCGGTGGCGTAACCCCACCACCAGGTCCGGCACCGGTTCCGGTGGCCCGATTTGCCTACGTGGCGAATACCGGTGACGATACTATCTCCGTGTTTATTGCCAATAACACAACCGGTCAACTGATCCATCACGGATACGCCCTGACAGGCGATGGCCCGACATCTTTAACCATCGACCCCAGCGGACTGTTTGCCTACACCACCAATACCAACTCAACCGACATCTCGCTCCTTACCATCGACAGTTTGAGCGGCGAACTCAACCTGGCTGACTGCAATCTCGATACTGGCGCTACTGATAACTGTTTTACCAACGGCACACCTGTCTCCCTTGCCTTTGAATCAACCGGGCGCTACGCCTACGTGGCCAATCACAACATTGATACCATCAGCGTACACGCCAAGGACCCATCCGGTGCGCTGAGTGCATTAGGAATTGTACAAGCCCCCATCGATGTGACCTTGAGCGGCAGTAGCGGGCCTACCCAGATTCGTGTCCATCCCGATAAGGATGTGCTTTATGTGGTACATGATGGCAGTAGTGACGTGGGTGTTTATGATATCAATACGTCAGATGGCACCCTGTTGGAAGCAGCCGGTTCACCCGTTGTATCCGGCGGTACCGGCGCCATGGATATGGCCATCACCCCGGATGGCCAATACGCTTACGTCGCCAATCAAACTTCGGGCAACCTAGGCGTGTTCAGTATCGATGCGGCGGGACTGTTGGTGGCAAACGGTAGTGTACTCCCCACCGGCGGTACGCCACACGCCCTGGCAATGGATACCAGTGGGCAATGGCTCTACATGATCAGCCGGGAGGCCTCAGGTAGCGTATCGGTATTTGAGATTCAGACCGATGGTACGCTACTGCAGATCAACTGCAGCGGCGCCACACAGAACTGTCCGCTCGGGAACTTGCCGGAATCTGTCGCCATAGATATCACCGGCCAGTTCATCAGTATCACCAATAGTGGTGACAACAGTGTCAATGTCTTCGTCATTGATCAGACCAGTGGTGAACTGACAGATACACGCACGCTTTCTGCCCGAAGCGCCCCGAGTGCTGTCACCTATCTCTCAGATCCTGTGGAGGCTACCGTCACACCCAGGTTTGCCTATGTGGCTAATTTTGATGGATTCAGCATATCCTCATATTTAATCGACGCTTCCAATGGAAATTTGTCTGACATCGGCACCCCGATTACAACAGCAGGAAAACCTACTGCTGTCACCACGGATCTATCTGGGAGCTTTCTCTATGCCACCAATGACGTCACCGATAACGTCTCGGTCTTTGCCGTCAATAGCGGCAGTGGAGTACTGACAGAGATCTCCGGCTCTCCCTTTCCTATCGAGTCAAACCCGACCGGCCCAGAATTCGGACCAATCTCGATCAGCATTGATCCTTCCGGACGATTCGCTTATGTAGCCAACTCCTCAGACACCCTGTCTGCATACAGCATCGACAGCAGTACAGGTGCTCTAACGCTCCTCGCGGGCTCTCCCTTTGCCACAGGAGACATTCCAAGCTCTGTCATCGTGGATCCCACAGGAAGATTTCTCTATAACGCCAACCTGAATACCGACGACATCTCAGCCTTTGCCATCAACTCGACCACTGGTGAGTTAACGCTAGCAGGCACATTTGCGGCAGGGGATGCGCCAAATTCGATTGTCGTCGATCCCAGTGGACGTTTTGTCTATGTGGCGAATAATGGCTTCCTTTCATTTAATGTTTCCGCCTACACCATCGATCCACTGACAGGCACGCTGAGTAGTGTTCCCGGCTCCCCCTTTTCAGCCGGAAACGCACCCATTTCCATCACCGTCGATCCATTGGGTGAATTCGTCTACGTAGCCAATCGAAGCACCCAGAATGTGACACCTTATACGATCAATCAAAGCACAGGCGCACTCACCGCCGGAACCAACGTATCTACGGAGTTAAATCCACAAGCCATCACAGTCGATCCCTCGGGACGCTATGTGTATGTCACTAACGGTGACTCAAGCAGTGTCTCCGGCTACTCCATCGATGCCACGACCGGTGCGCTGACCTCCACCAGTCTGACCGCTACCACAGGACTCTTTCCCCGCTCCGTCGTAACCACAGGCGTGGTGCAATAGCGGTTTCTGAATCATTCATCAATCAAGAAAGGTGGGGCACTGCCCCACTGGATGTCGATGGGCACTTTCTCATATCACTGTTCTAATCGAGCGATAAGTACTGGGGTAACTTCGCTTGGTGAGTACCAACTGCCACAGTTGACCCTGGCGACTGCGGAAGAAGCCGGCACAGGTATGCAGATAGTATTTCCACATGCGATAAAAACGCCTGCCGTAGCGGCTTTCCAGCTTGGGCCAGGCGCGATCGAAATTCTGCCACCAGGCCATCAGGGTACGGTCGTAATCCTGTCCGAAATTATGCCAGTCCTCGATCAGAAAACAGCCTTCCAGTGCCTGGGTGATCTCTCTGGCAGAGGGCAGTTTTCCGTTGGGAAAGATATATTTTTCTATCCATGGGTCCAGTGCTTTGGTCGTCTTGCGATTACCGATCGTATGTAGCAGAAAAATGCCATCATCCGATAACAACCGGTTAACGGTTTCGAAGTAGGTGCGATAGTTTTTTTCGCCCACATGTTCAAACATGCCCACGGAAACCGCCTTGTCGTAATGACCGGTAGCCTCACGATAGTCCATGAGATCAACCTTCACCGGCAGTCCCTCACATCGTGCCTGAGCCAGTTTCTGTTGCTCTTTGGAAACTGTCAGGCCAACCACTTCCACACCATAGTTTTCTGCGGCATGCTGCATCAGTCCACCCCAGCCGCAACCGATTTCCAATAACTTTTCACCGGGTTTCAATTGCAGTTTACGGCAGATCAGATCAAGTTTGTGCTGCTGCGCCTGTTCCAGATTCTCGGCGTGTTCCCAATAACCACAGGAGTAACTCATACTGCTGTCGAGCATGGCCTCAAAGATATCGTTGCCGATATCGTAGTGTTGCTTCCCAACCTGAAATGCCCGGCTGACCGATTGCTGATTGAACAGGTAGCGGCGCAGCATCTCTCCCAGCAGTCTCAGCTTGAACCACCCGGCCAGTCTTTCATCCGTACCCGCTCGCATAAACCGGTAGAAAAGTACGTCCATCTGCGCAGTGTCCCAGAGTCCATCCATATAGGCCTCACCAAAGCCGAGTGAACCTGAGGTAAAAACCCGCTGATAGAGTTCGTCATCGTACACTTGGATGTCCCAGGGGCGGTCACCATCGAAGCGAACATCAGCTGGCGCCATCAATTCCACCAAAGCCTTTGGCGGGCTGGACTCTCGTCGTCGTTCAGGTTGCAGTTCTCTGCTGCTTACAGTGGGCATGATCCCCTCCAAGCATTTTCCACAGATCCTGTTTCGGTTCTCCTCTTACTTTATACGTTAGTAATCGGCGCGCGAGATTCAACCCTACGAAGTCTCGCAAATTTGCACGCAAAATATGAAATACGATCAAGCTGGCGCCAAACGCACCGCTACAACCTTATACTCCGGCGTCATGCTCTCCTGATCAAAGATACCGCTGGTAAGGTGGTTGATAGCGATTTCAGGAAAGTGAAAGGTGGTAAAGAGAATTCCCGGTTTCACCTCATCACTGATCCTCACCTGTAGATGGGTAGTCCCGTTGGATGAGGAGATCTCTACACGTCCCCCCTCATCGATACCTTCCCGTTCGGCATCCTGAGGATTTATCAGTAACACATCGTGATCAACCAGTTCCACATTGGGTGTGCGGCGGGTCATACTGCCGCAATTATAGTGTTCCAGGCGGCGACTGGTGGTAAGAATGTAGGGATAAGACGCGGCATTTTCTTCAATTTCTGGGCTCTCTTGAAATTCGAAAAACCGGAACTGGCCTTTGGGCAGCTTGAAACCCTCCTGATGTAGGATTTGCGTGTCGGTACCATCCGGCGCCACGGGCCACTGCTTGCCATCCCCTTCAAGATTCTCCCAGGTCACACCGGCAAAGAAAGGAACCACCTGCGCGATCTCCTGAAGCAACTTCGGTGGATCATAAGAACCCTGCGGATAACCCATACGCTGCATGATGTTACTGACAATCTCTCCGTCCGGACGAGTACCTGGCAGTGGGTCAATGGCTGCATTGACTCGCTGGATACGCCGCTCCCCATTGGTGAAGGTACCACTCTTCTCCAGGAATGAGGCAGCCGGCAGGATGACATCGGCCATGCTGCAGGTCTCTGTCATGAAGAGTTCCTGCACGATCAGCAGATCGAGCAGACTGAGGGAATATTTAACCTCGCAGGAGTTGGGATCGGTCTGCAGGATATCCTCGCCCATAATCCACAGGGCCTTGAGTTTTCCCTCCCGGGCTGCGCCGAACATCTGCGGTATCTTTAATCCCGGCTGTGTCGGTATCTCTGTACCATAGATTTGTTCGAAGTGCGCCTTAATCTCCGGTTGTTTATAGTCGAGGTAGCCGGCACCCAGATCGGGTTGAACACCCATGTCCACCGCGCCCTGTACATTGTTCTGCCCACGCAGGGGATTCATACCAGTACCGGGGCGACCGATATTGCCGGTCATCATGATCAGATCGGCCAGCATCATGATTGCCCGGCTGCCCTGATAGTGTTCTGTGATACCCAAACCATGAAAGGCCATCGCACGCTGGGCACGGCCATAAATATGTGCAGCCTGTTCCACATCGGTACGGGCAACACCCGTTATCTGCTCCAGGCGATCGAGATCCTGTGCCATCACCTGCGCCTTGAACTCATCAAAGCCCTCGGTTCGGCTATCGACAAACGCCTGGTCAACGTAACCCAGCACAATCAGATAACGACATAGCATGTTGAGCAGGGCTACATTACTACCGGGTCTTGGCTGCAAGTGGCAGGCGGCATATTTCGACAATTCCGAACGGCGCGGGTCAACGATTATCAGCTTCGCACCCTTAATAGCCGCCTGTTTCAGCCTCGCCCCGGTGACCGGATGAGCCTCAGTGGGATTGGCCCCGAACACCAACAGACAGTCGGCCAGCGGAATTTCATCGATGGAGTTGGTAGCCGCACCGGTCCCATAGACCTGCCGCATGCCGTAGGCAGTGGGTGAGTGGCAGACCCGGGCACAACCGTCGATATTGTTGTTACCGATCACGGTCCGCATGAACTTCTGCATCAAGTAATTCTCTTCATTGGTGCAGCGTGCCGAAGAGATACCGGCAATGGCATCGGCACCATGTTCCTGTTTGATGTTCTCGAGACGTTCGGCGATGAAGTCGAGCGCCTCATCCCAGCCAACCTCTACCAATTCTCCGTCACGGCGGATCAAGGGGCTGGTGAGCCGATCGGGGTGGTGGACATACTCAAAAGCGTAGCGTCCTTTGAGACAGGTATGCCCTTGGTTGACTTCAGCTCCCTCCACGGCACTGATGGCCGCTACGCTACCAGCCTTGACCTTCACCTCCAGGTTACAACCCACACCACAGTAGGTGCAGACAGTGGGTACCGTCTTGTCAGCCTGCAATGTCTTGGCCCGGTAACGATCGCTGAGGGCATTGGTGGGACAGGTCTGAACACAACGCCCGCAGGAGACACATCCCGCTTCACCGAAGTCCCCCGCCTGTCCCTGGATAATGTGGCTTTTCATACCGCGATTCGCCATCGACAGCACAAACTGCCCCTGTATTTCATCGCAAGCACGAATGCAACGATAGCAGTGGATACATTCGGCGGGATCGAAGCGCAGATAGGGGTGGGGCTTGGCGGCTTCTCCCGGTTCTTCTATCTGCGGATATCGACTGTGCTCAATACCGTAATCATGCAGTAGCTTCTGAAAGGGCGTGGGAATTTCGCCTGCCACCGGTTTCAGTTTTTCGGCAGGATAATTACTTGCCAGCAACTCGAGAATACCTTTGCGTGCGCTTTTCAGGCGATCGCTACGCGTAGTTACATGCAGATCACCCGTGGCCGGTGTATGACAGGATGCAATCAACCGCCCCATCTCTCCCGCTTTTCGTGACACCTCGACGAGGCAGATCCGACATGCGCCAAAAGGTTCGAGTGCTGGATCGTGACAGAGTACGGGAATCTCATCCGGCCCGAGGTGGCGGCTGACAGATTCGTAAAGGGTCTCACCCGCGATAGTCGGATAGGCGGTCCCATTGATCGTTATCTGACTCATTGCACCGCCTCCCCCACACTGAAGTAAACCGCAAGCTCTTGCTGAAAATGGGTCATTGCATTGCGCATCGGCAAGGGTATACCGCCACCCAGTGCGCAGAGTGAGCCTACTTCCAATAGTTCGAGCAGTTCATCGAACAGGCGCCTGTCCACGGGGTGGTCCGTTGTTGCCTGATGCAGCATACGGCTGCCTTTGGCGGTACCCAGCCGGCATGGGGTGCACTTACCACAGGATTCGTCTGCCATGTACTCGAAGATATGGCGCATGAAATCGATCATGGGAAACGGTGACGGTATGGCGATGATCCCCGCGTGCCCCAGGGCGAAGCCGGCTTGTTGGAATGATTCGAAGTCAATACTCAGCATTTGGATCGCATCGATCGGCAGGATGGAACCCAGGGGGCCACCGACCTGGAGGGCTTTGACATCACGGTTAAATCCCCCGGCATCCTTGTAGATTAACTCCTCAAAGGCGTAGCCAAAATCAACTTCATAGAGTCCGGGATGATGAAATTGACTATCCAGTGAGATCAGTTTGGTCCCCTTGCTCTCTCCAGTACCGATGGCGGCAAAGGCTGCTCCGCCATGCTCGAGTATCCAGGGAATGTTGGCAAAGGTCTCCACATTGGACAGCAGGGTCGGCTTGCCCCAAAGACCCTCTACCGCCGGATAGGGCGGCCGCACGCGTACTTCCGGCCGCTGGCCCTCTATGGAGCTGAGGAGTGCGGTCTCCTCTCCACAGACATATGACCCGGCACCCTCGATCACATGAAATGAGAACTTGCCGCTGATAGCAGTCGGCAACGATTCGAACTCAGCGATGGCCCGCTTGATCCTGCGGATCGCTTCAGGATATTCATAACGGACATAGAGCACACCGATCCTGGCACCGGTCGCCAAACCAGCAGCATACATTCCCGCCATCACCTTATGCGGTTGCTGTTCCAACAGATAGCGATCTGAGAAGGCGCCTGGATCTCCCTCGTCTCCGTTGCAGACAATGTATTTCTCATCATCATCCGCCTCTGCAGTCGTCTTGCACTTGAAGGCAAAACCGAAACCGGCGCCGCCGCGCCCACGCAGATTGGATTGCGCCAACTCATGGTGAATACGCTCTTGCTCCTCAAGCGCCAGGCTATACAGCTTCTCGACGGAGGTAACGGGACCCGTCAGTATTGCCGAAGGGGAGAGTGTATAAACCGGCATCTCCGGCTGACTCAATACGGACTCACTCTGATGATAACCCTGCAGGTTGCCATCGGTGTCATGCTTCATCAAGGCCGACCCCTGATAGCAGAGTCCACAACACATCGCTTTGCCCGCGTCCGGATGACGCGCAGCAGTCGCCGCGGCTGAACCGTTTACCAGGCAGGCAGTGCCCTGACAGACAAGCAGTTCACTCTGCTTCGACTCTGTATTGAGAAAGTCATAAAAACTTGCTGTACCTGTTACCACCGAGGCAGAGAGCTTGGCCTTGTGTGCCAGATTCTCCATGGCCCTCTCAGTTTCACCCTGATCCTTGGATACGGCATGGCCAACCGCATGAAAAAGATTGTCCTGCAATCCCAGATGTCGACTCAAGATACGAATATTCTTAGACATACCCTCTTCCCACTGCGTTTGGTGTGTTTGTTAGGGCCTGTTAACACTAATTTGATCGTCACTGCCATGATTGGCGCTTTTTCGGGTGCAACAGTGGCAATCATTAGTGTTAACAGGCCCTAATCTGGATCCGTTTCAGCAATCCATGCGTACAACCCAGAGAATAATCTGAGTCATGGAATCAAAACCCGAGCACTTTGTCTGTTCTTATAGTCTGCATTTCGCCGGTTTTCTTACCCATAAGGCTGTTGCAGGTTGAGAGCATGAAAATGTTCTCCTGGCATGGACTTGAATATAATGAACATTCATTCTATTATCAACTACACACTGAATGAGGATTTTCATCGTCCCTGTTCAATACAAGAAAAAACATCTAATGAATTGATTAATAAGTAATTTATCTGTCATTTTGGGACATCAACAGACCGCCGAGCAACCGCTGACCGGAGCAACATAATGACCACTATGGCCTCGATCACCCAACAGATTCCGGCAGATTGCATCACCGGCTCAAAGATCGGCCTGGAAAAAGAGGGCCTGCGTGTCAGTCGTAATGGCGTGCTCTCCGATGCATCGCATCCCTATGCCCTGGGGTCTGCGCTGACACACCCGAGTATTACCACTGACTTTTCCGAAGCCCTGCTTGAACTGATTACCCCGCCCGTTCTCTGCGCAGAGGATGCTCTCCACTCTCTGACCGAAACTGAAACCTTCGTTCATCAGAACCTGGCTGACGAGATGGTCTGGTCCGCCAGTATGCCCTGTATCGTCGAGAATGCTGACCAGATCCCAATTGCAAACTACGGGCACTCAGATTCAGGCATGTCAAAACAGGTCTATCGCCGGGGTCTTGCGCATCGTTACGGCAAAATGATGCAGGTCATCGCAGGTATTCACTTCAACCACTCCTTCTCCGATGACCTGTGGCCTGTACTGCAAAATCTATCAGGTAATAACGGAGAGATTCAGTCGTTCATTGCCGACGGCTATATGCACACACTGCGAAATGTCCAACGTTATGACTGGCTGCTGCTCTATCTTTTTGGCGCCTCTCCTGCCACCGACCGCAGTTTTACCGGTGCCGGCGGAAGACTCGAGCGATTCGACAAAGAGACCTACTACGCGCCCTATGCCACATCGCTGCGTATGGGTGATATGGGATATACCAACCGATTGCAAACCGGTCGTCAGATGAACATCGACTGCAACTCGCTCGATGGTTACCTCTCGACCATGCAAAGTATTCTTAAAAAGTCCCATCCGGCTTATGAAGAGATCGGGGTTGTCATCGACGGCATTCACCAGCAACTCAATACCCATCTTCTGCAGATCGAAAATGAGTTCTATACCAGCGTTCGTCCCAAGCAGATCCCCCTCTCCGGTGAGTCTCCACTTGAGGCGCTGCAACAGAGAGGCATACGTTACCTTGAACTCCGCTCAATTGACGTCAATCCGTTCACACCCACCGGGGTGGAAATTTCCCAACTACATTTTCTCGAAGTCTTCATTCATTTCAGTCTGATGAGCGAAAGCCTGCACAACGATCCTTCAAGCGCCGATATCAATCGGCATAACCTGAACCAGACTGCCTATTTCGGTAGATCATCCGGATTAAAGCTTAATAATAATGGGAAAGAGGTCAGTCTTCGCGAATGGGGGAATCAGATTTTCGATCAGATGCAGCCGGCAGCAGAACGCTTGGATCAGGCACACAATACAAACCATTATCTCAACGCACTAAAGCACTACCAACGATATTTAAGCGAGCCCGAACTGACACCATCCGCTAAACTCCTCAGCGGCATGCGTGAGCAGAGAGAGAGTTTCAGCGCATTTATCCAGCAGCAGTCGGCATCACATCATGATTACTTCCTGTCACGCAGTCTGAGCCAGGCACGTTTTGAATACTACGAAGCGCTCACAAGGCAGTCGTTCCGTCAGCAACGGCATTTAGAATGTCAAAGTGAGGGACTGTATGGTGATCATGAAACAAAGATAACGAACGATCGGCCCTACTTTGGTTGTGAACCCTGTGTCTGCGCTTCAAGCCAATGTTTTTAACCCGGCACTTTTATATTGCCGGAACCCATTACACTAAAAAATCGGCACCAGCTTATGACCTTGTGTCTGCCAACCGATAAGAGAGATAAAACCGTCGCCAACCACATCCATCTCGGGTAATACCTTGGCATTCTCCACCTCAAACACCTTCGTGGCGACGGCACAAACCTCCATTCGAACCCCACGCTGCTTGAGTGCTTTTGCCGATTCGGCAATCGACCTCAACTCCTGCTCATACTCCATAGCCAATAGCTCATCGGGTTCGGTGGAGAGATATTTAACTGTTTGGCCGATAAACACCAATACCATATTTGGCGATACGCCCTGATTGACCAGACCATCATGGGTCCCACGGATGATATCCATGTAAAAGGCTGTTTTTCTCGGGTTGGTAAAATCGATCAGAAAAACACTTTTTGTGGCTTTGACACCATTTAGTGCAGCAGCGTCATTAATCACCTCATCTGCCGACGCTGGCAGAAACGTCATTGCGCCCATTATCACCAATACAAACCAGAAAACCCTATAGATGAATTTCATTTCAATACCTCTTTTCTTTCAAAATAATTATCGTCTTCACCTGTACCCAAACAAATTACCGGCAACAGAATCATGTACCACTCGCCTCAAAAAAATGGCCCTCTATGGCTATGGAGGACAGCCATCATGAGGACCTGAAGGGAGTTAGCGGAATATGAAGATCAATCCGACAGTGCTTTCGCGTGATAAGCCAGATGCTCACCAATAAACGTGGCAATGAAGTGATAACTGTGGTCATAACCTTCCTGCCGACGCAGCGTGAGCGGAAATCCCCGCGCTTCACAGGCCGTTTGCAGATCCTGCGGATAGAGCTCTTCAGCCAGAAACTCGTCATTGGTACCCTGATCGATCAGCAGCGGAATCTCAGCAGCACCTGCCTTGACCAAATCTGTGGCGTCATAGGCCTTCCAGGCTTCCCGATCGCTACCGAGATAGGCACTGAAGCAGCCCTCGCCCCAGCCACAGACCGAGGGATGGCAGATAGGTGAAAAAGCGGATACGGATCGATAAGCGCCTGTCTCTTTGAGTGCACAAACCAATGCACCATGTCCACCCATAGAGTGGCCCGTAATAGATTTCAGTCCGGGAACCAACGGCAACACCGCCTCAACCAACGCGGGTAGTTCCCGGGTCACATAATCATACATCTGGTAGTGTGCAGCCCAAGGTGCCTGGGTGGCATTGACATAGAATCCGGCACCCTTGCCCAAGTCGTAACGCTCGGATTCGTCCGCCACCTCGTCACCACGGGGACTGGTGTCCGGCATGATCAGGGCGATACCCAGTTCTGCGGCATAACGCTGCGCACCAGCCTTGGTGCGTACATTGTCATCGGTACAGGTCAACCCGGAAAGCCAGTAGACCGCCGGGACCTTTTCCGTCTCTGCCTGCGGCGGCAGATAGACAGAAAATGTCATGGTGCAATGACAGACCGCTGAACTGTGCTCATAGCGGTTGAGCCAGCCACCGAACTCTTTGATACTTTCTATTTCTTTCATAGGTCTCACTCAGAAAATGATCACTGAGCGAATGCTCTCGCCGCTATGCATCAGATCGAAGGCCCGGTTAATATCCTCCAGCGGCATGGTGTGGGTAACCATGGAATCGAGTTCGATTTCACCGTTCATATAACGGTCCACGTAACCCGGCAACTCGGTACGCCCTTTGACGCCACCAAAGGCAGTACCTTTCCAGGTGCGGCCGGTCACCAGCTGGAATGGGCGGGTACTGATCTCCTGTCCCGCACCGGCAACGCCGATGATGGTGGAGACGCCCCAGCCCATGTGGCAGCATTCGAGCGCCTCACGCATGACGTGAATGTTGCCGATACACTCGAAGGAGTAGTCGACACCGCCGTTGGTCATCTCGGTAATCGCCTCAGTGACGCTGCCGGGGAGAGCCTTGGGGTTAACAAAATCCGTGGCGCCTAACGCCTTGGCGATCTCCCACTTATCGGGATTGATATCCACAGCGATGATGCGTGAGGCCTTGGCCATCACAGCACCCTGAATGCATGACAAACCGATACCGCCCAAACCAAAAACCGCGACAGTGGAGCCGGGTTCTACTTTTGCCGTATTGAGTACCGCACCGATACCGGTGGTGACACCACAGCCCAGCAGACAGACCTTATCCAGCGGCGCCGCCTTGTTCACCTTGGCCAAGGCAATCTCCGGCACGACGGTATATTCAGAGAAGGTGGAGCAACCCATGTAGTGGAAAATCGGCTTACCGTTCATAGAGAAGCGCCGGGTGCGATCCGGCATGTAACCGGTCCACACAGTGCCTGCAATAGATTGGCAAAGATTGGTCTTGGTCGACTGGCAATACTCGCACTCTCCACATTCAGGGATATAGAGTGGTATGACATGGTCGCCCGGCTTTAGATCTTTCACACCGGGACCGCATTCAACGACCTCACACCCCCCTTCATGCCCCAGTACACAGGGGAATGCTCCCTCCGGATCATCGCCGGAAAGGGTAAAGGCATCAGTGTGGCAGACACCGGATGCGATCACCTTCAGAAGGACTTCGCCCTCCTTGGGGCCTTCCACGTCAATAGTCTCTATGGAAAGGGGTTTCTTTGGCTCCCAGGCTACTGCGGCTTTTGCCTTCATGTCGTTTTCT
Organism: Candidatus Thiodiazotropha sp. (ex Monitilora ramsayi); assembly: GCA_025655575.1. Classification (GTDB taxonomy): domain Bacteria; phylum Pseudomonadota; class Gammaproteobacteria; order Chromatiales; family Chromatiaceae; genus Thiodiazotropha. The sequence continues at coordinate 141,144 of JAHXIP010000003.1, forward strand.
CCAATCGGTTTCTATCGATTTTTTTTTGATTAACAGTCCAGCATGAGACGTGCGCCATCACATCCAGACCAATGATTATCGGTACTACATTTTATTACTCAGAATGTATCTCTAATGCTTTGCCGGAACAGCCTCACACCCTCGTCACAGGTGGCAATCCCTGCAAGATATTCCCCCGCACAGGTGGAGAGAAAAAAGTTCGCTGTATCAGTTGCCAGCTCATGATTTCTTCTCTGTTCCAGGGAAAGAGTGAGACCAGTCTGGCCATGGTGCAGTAACCAAAGGTCAACTGCGCCCAAGTACCGATAGTCGGAATCCAGAAAATCAGTTGCAGTGGCTGTGGCAGCGCCAGTAGAAGCAACATCAAATACCAGAACCGTACTTGTACCGGAAAGGCTTTCACACTCCCTTCCCGCATAGCAAAGTGAATAAGCTGTACCAGTGTCAGAGCGATGGCCCACAAAAACGCCTCGCTGACTCCAAACACCCCCAGCGTCAGCAATACAGCAGTCACCAACCAATACCACCAACCCAGGTCTCTATATTCGATCATCAGCATATGTACCAATCACTCATTTTGTTTTTAGTTCCCATGCCTTGTTACCACTTTCTGTAATTCTCTCACCTGCTGTAACAGTGCACTGTCATCCCATTCTCGATCACCAATGACTTGGTAAACAGCCTCACCTCTCTGATTTATCACAAAAGTGGCAGGCAATCCTCTCACTCGCCAGCGTTGACTGATATTGCCATGACTGTCCTGAAGCACAGGAAAGTCGATAGGATAATCCTCGGTGAATGCTTCAACCGCCGCTTTGTCCTCACCCACGTTGATAGCCAGCATGGCAATACCCTCCTCTTTCAGCGCTGCCCAGGCACGATTCAATGACGGCAACTCTTCACGACAGGGACCACACCAGCTCGCCCAGAAATTGATGATGACCACCCTGCCTCTGTAATCGGAAAGATGGTGAAAAGTCCCATTCAGATCCCGCAGATGAAACGGCGGTACCGGTGCCGGCCTTGGGATGGGGGTCATCCTGTCACTGGCGCATGCCTGCCACGAGACTATCAACATGAGGACCAACAGCCCGACGATGACTGGGTATGGGTTATTTTTCTGCATCAACATAAAAAGATCAGCACTCTCACCGTAGTCACCACGCCTCACCCCATTGATTGAACGCCCCTCATGGCAAAACAATGTGTGTAATAAACAATAGAATGAATGTTCATTTTTGTCAATTGCCTGCGTTATTTTTTCATGGTAACGCCCAATGGGGCCCTGTTTGAGGTAACAGCGGCATTTCTTCCGACTTTTTATCTCCAGTCCAATGTCAGGCGGCAGTCTCAACCAACAACCCTGACCAGCGATGACGTCACCGACCAGCAACTCAACCGCTTTCGCTCAACACCCTGAGCAGGAGAAGCCGCCCACTCCATGCTTGTTGTATCGACCTGCACCACCAGTGTCATATCGGCATGGAGATCCACTTCTTTGTCATCGTCTTGATACGCAGGACCGTTCTCTGGGTTGACACCTTTCATGAACAGTAATCAGCCCCCGTTATCGAGCAGATCTTTAACCACGTTCAAAACATGCTCAGGTGGGAAACCATAAGGGACTACCGTTGTGAGTTGTCCGGTCCGGTCTATGACATAAAGATTGGCGGAATGATCCAGCGTGTAGCGACCATCTGTTGACTCATGACGTTTGAATTTAACCTGATACTGTTGTGCCACCCTGGCAATCTCAGATTGAGAGCCTGTCAGGCCCAGTAGGTTTTCATTGAAATAGCGTGTGTAGTTCAACAACACTTCTGGCGTGTCCCGTTCAGGATCCAATGAAATAAACACACCACGAACTTCCTCTTCCCGCTCATCCAGTGCATTCAGGACAGAAGCCAGATTCGACAGCTCAGTGGGACAGATATCGGGACAGTAGGTATAGCCAAAAAAGAGTAATACCACCTTGCCCCTTAGATGCTCCAGCTTAAAGTCTTCTCCTCGCTGATCGGTTAGCATGAAGTCTCCACCCAAATCTGCTGCCCGTGCATAGCAGGCACCTACCCAAATAGAGAAGAGCAGCAGGGAAACTAACGTTGTAGTTTTTCGCCTCGCCATTCAGCGAACCTCTACCTCAGTACCATGTACCCAGCTTGGATCACCCTTGCCGATATCACCAATTGGAGCGGCAAAGGCATCCGCGACTAAGGCATCGACATTACTACCTGTTAGCGACATCAGGAAACTCACCAGATCCGCTTTCTCGATTTTGCTGAGATTCAGCGGTCTTACAAGCGGATCCTGTAACTCATTGGGCACCCCGCCAGCATCGTAAAAATCAACCACCTCACTTAACGTACTCAAAGAGCCGTTGTGCATATAGGGAGCGGTTAACGCCACATTACGCAGACTTGGTGTTTTATACTTCCAGCGGTCATGGGGATTTTGCGTGACTTCGTACCGTCCCACATCATTCGGCGGCTTCTCTCCCACACGTTCAATAACAGAGCGATCCACATCGATAGTTATACCCGGTGCAATCTGAACCGTTTGCTTCTCAGGAAAAATACCCATCGATTCGAGATAACCGACACCGGTATTGTGTAACCGATTATCGGTAAACAGTGCCGACTTCTCCCCCAGCGTATGGCATGAGGAACATCCGGCTTTACCGGTAAAAAGTTTAAAGCCCCGATGGGCGGCTTCGGAAATTGAATCGGTTTTGCCACTGAAATACCATCGATCGAAAGCCGAATCTGCAGAGACCAATGTCCGTTGATAGCTGGCGAGGGCCATGCCCAGTGTTTCCATACTGACACTTCTACCGTCGAAGGCAGCTTCGAACATCCCTTGATAATCACCGATCTGACGAATCTTGCTCAAGACATATCCAACAGACGGGTTGGCCATCTCATTTCTTGCCAGGAGCGGTCCCCAAACTTGCTGCTCGAGATTCTCCTCACGCCCATCATGAAACAGCAACTGCGCATAGGCTGTGTTGTAGATAGTCGGTGAGTTACGTCTCACACTGCGCCCCTCGATACCGACAGCCATGGCGAGTTCGTTACTGGTAAATCCCTGTTCCGGCACATGGCACATGGCACATGAAAAGGTATCGTTAAGGGAGAGCCTGCGATCGAAAAACAACTTTCTGCCAAGCTCGATTTTCTCCCTGCTCAACGGATTATTTTCCGGTACAGGTATCGAAGGTAATCCCAATGGCGGATTCATTGCATTAGAGATCAGGTCTGCCGCTTTCCCCTGCCTTAACTCCAGCGCCAGCGAGTTTGTTTTGTATGTCGACTGCTCATAGCCCCGCTTATCGTCACCAGGCACAGATAGTTTCGATGCCTGGTGGGTATTCGCTGCGGTTTTGATATTCGTTACTTGATCTTCACTCTGTTTCAGCAATGTCTTTACATCGTTGATGATGAGATCGTGATGAAGAAAATCGACACTGTAAATATTGCGTATCTGCTTTTTAGGATCAATCAGAAAAACTCTCAATACATGGCTATAGCCAACCAGCGGATTACCTTCGCTATCCACCTCACGCTGAACATCCTGATTGTAGGCTGCGAGAATCGGATTTAAGTCTGTTTGTGACGCCGTTGTGACAAATCGCCAATCTCCCGCATTGCCTGCGTAGCGAAAATTATTGCTATACAGCGTCATCACCTCAGGCGTATCGATCTCAGGATCGAAGCTCAGACTGATCAGCTTTAAGTTACCCGCCAGTGCCTGATCCTGCTTCATCGCAGATTTGATTTTATAAAACACATGGGAGGTCAACGGACAGCCGTTCACATCGCTACAGGTACTGTAGATAAATGCCAGCAGTACATAGTCGCTGCCGAAGAGATTAAAGAGATGCTGCTTTCTTCCCTGTGTATCCAGCACCATACCGTCCGTCGCCTGCCCCAGTGACGGCAGGTTGTAGCTACCGATGTCGGGTAACTCATAGCCCAGCTCACCATATCCCGGAGCCGAGTCAACGATTAGGCTGGGCGTATCGGCTGATACGACCGGGACCAGCACAGTGGAAAGAAAAAGGCACCGAACCAGCAAGTCACGCATAAGCACTCCGGGTCCATCGACCCCGGTGTAAGGCTATACCGGGGTTGCAACTCCGGACGTCATGTTGATATCCGGAGTTGCAGTTTGTTACTTGTTGATAGGTTCCAGATTAGCCACTGAGACTGCACTGCTCTCGGGCCTGACCGCACCATAGAGTGAATAGGCGCCAAAGCGCATCTGGTGAGCCCGACCGAGTTTCTCCTTGTTGAAGTCGATCGCGAACTGCTCAACCAGCTTCTCTCCATCCCAAACGAAGCTCTTTAGGTACTGATCGTTGTCTTCACCTTTCTTGTCCCAGTTGGCCAGCAACGAGGAGGTATAGTAGATACGCGTGCTGTCCCAACTTGAAGAGGCCATATTGACTTGGCGTCCGATGACCTTTTCATAAACCTGTTTGGGGTTGTGAGGATCGGTCATGTCGAACAGACGGGTCTTACCATCCATAAAAGTGTTGACCCAAAGGCGACTATCATCAGAGCTGATGGAGATATCCACAGGCAGCGGCACTTTGGAAGGATCGCCAATATCCGCCACTGCCTTGGCTTGCCACACGCCATTCTCATCTTCGTAGATCAGATGCAGTTTGGATGTCAGCGCAGTGGAGGTAATACACCAGTTGTTATTCGGCTGCCAGGCACAACGGATTTCCAAAGGCGCGCCGGGGACATCGAAAACCTTCTTCGGTTTCTTACTGTGCAGATCCCACAACACCACTGTATTACCAAAACGCTTCATCGCCTCCTTGTCCTGCAACATCTTGCCAAAGTCCATCATGTAGTTGGACCAGCCGGTGAAGGATGATGTCAGCATCACATTTCTGCGTGGTAACACGCGCACGTCATAGTTGTAACCATCCGCATACTTACCGGATTTTTCGGCGCCCTGCAGATTCTGGTCGGTCGGCATCCAGTGAGTTGCCACATATTCACCCTCGTTGGTGTATTCCACCAACGCTGTGCGTCCCCCATGGTCCTTATTGTTGGAGAGACCGGTAATCATGATTCTTCCCGGCAGTGCATAGGTTGTGTGAGGCCCCACCACGCCACCGCTCTTCTCGACGAAGTCTGTGACGACCTTATGCAGCGTCGGTTTTGCCGGATTGGTAGAGACATCAAAGATGAAGAGCTTGTTGGTATCGAGCCCACCTGCCCACAGGTACTTCCTGTCATCGGTAAATCCTGAGTGGTGCGCCTCATTACGCCCCCCTACCGACAGAGAATCTACAACTTTGCCGTAGTGGCTCGATTTCGGGTTAACGTCGACGGTCACCAATTTATCCTGTCCGTCACCCAGTCCCTCGACACCGAGGGTCCAGACATAGACAAAATCCTCCTGTCCGGTGATTTTCGCCATATACGGCGACTGGCATGTCTCATCGGCCTGAGCGGGTAGTACTGCACCAAACAGGGTCAGGGTGAAAGCGATGGCAGATGCCATAACAGCAGGTTTTGCGGGCTTGTATTTGAATAGCCTCATCGTTATCTCCTCCGAAGGTGATTTTTGCTCACTGGTAGAAAAAAAGTAGAACGAATGTTCATTCTTGTCAAATTTTTTACTATGCTATGTATAATCTCAAGCCATTGACCACCCGTTTTAGGAGCCCCCATGCCGTATCTGAAGAAGAGCACGCCGGTAAAGGAACCCGTCGATTGCCGCATCCTGACTGCGGCCCTCGACCTATTCGTGGAGAGGGGGTTTCACAATGTGTCGGTACATGACGTACAAAAATCTGCCAATGTGAGCATTGGCTCTATTTACAACCACTTCGGCGGTAAGGAGGGCATCGCAAAGGCACTCTATTACCATCTGATGAAAGAGTTTGAGGAGATGATCGATGAGGTCATTTCTGAAGATCTGACCAGCCGGGAACGCTGCAATAAAATCATCGCACTGCTGTTCGAATACACGGAGACAAGGCGAAATATTATCTCCTACATGCTGCACGCAAAACATCGGGAGTTCCTGCCTGACGAACCGCCGATCTGCAGTTCATCCCCCTTCAAAGCCATGCGAAATATCGTACAACAGGGGATAAACGATGGCGAAATACGCCAGGGAGAACCCTGGATCGCGGCTGCCACTGTGTTTGGTGGGGCTATCCGTATGATCCATCTACGCCTCGACGGCGTCATCAAGGAACCCCTGACAAATTACTACGATGAGTTGATCGAACGTATGTGGCAAGGCATGGATCCCGAGGACCTGCCTGAGATTTCCGCACAAAGATCAGTAGTCTAAGAGCAGGCAGCCGCGTAAATCACTGAAGCCTATTACCCTCTCGTATTTCGCTCCATTTGCGATCTACCCCTCGCTCGCCAAGGGATATTGATGTTCTCGACAGATCCTTTCAATGTCGGGTATCGTCAGGGATTCACCCGTCAGACCACAACGAAAACCTGATTGACTAGATTCATTGAAGCGGCAGGTTTTACAGGCACCAAAGGTTTTCATACGCCTTGCCGCTTGGGCGGCTCTAAGCAAATCCTTCAAATCCTCAGCCAGTCGTTCTGTTTCCCTTGCCGGCTTTGAATCCAGCGCCTCCACAAGAAACCGTGCCGGAACCACATTCACAAGCAGTTTCTCCCCTTTGGCCGTAATCCTGAGATGTACGAGCCGACGGTCTTTGGTATCAGGCTGCTTTCGGAGCAATCCGCGACTGTCCAGCACCTTCAGCGTCTGTGAGACGGTACCTTTGGTTTGGCCAAGATATTCGCTAACGCCCTGGACTGTATCTGAGTACCGATTGCACTGGTATAGATAGTGCAGCACCTCCAACTGGACCGGCAACAAACCTTCAACCGAACCCTGCATGCGCGCTTCTACGCGCAACAGATTACTGAGTCTCTCCAACGCTGTATGGACCTGACTGATACTCATCGGATATCCGCTATATGTTCACAACTAGTTAAAACATAGCAACATAATGGTTTCGTGTCGATACTTTATTGACAACCCTCACTTCCAATGCTTAACTTCATTTTAGTATCGACTCGATACGTTTAATCCTATTGTGCCGTTATTATTATTCAGCTACCCGGAGATACCCACATGATTAAGAACATGACTCTGATACTTGTTAGCGTGTCCCTCCTCATCTCGACCACCGTGTCGGCAACAGACCTTATCGATTACCCAGACGGCTACAGGCTCTGGGGACATGTAAAGTCGATGACTATCCATAAAGGCCATCCCCTGGAAAACCCATTTCTCGGTATCCATCATGTCTATGCCAATCAGCGCGCTTTAGCGGGCTTGAAAAAAGGCAGTTATGAAGACGGATCCATTTTTGTCTTTGATCTGCTACAGAACAAGACGTCCGACAAAACCTCTGTGGAGGGTGAGCGCGCCCTGATCGGTGTGATGGTCAAAGATAGCCATCGTTTTACAAAAACGGATGGTTGGGGTTATGAAGGTTGGGCAGGAAACAGCCGCAACAAACGCTTAGTGAATGATGGCGGACTCTCTTGTCACGGTTGTCATACTCAACAAATGCAGCATGACTATATATTCAGCCAATGGCGGGATTGATCGAATAACATCTCGGGTAACCGGTAAGCACTGGCATTATGATTCCCAACTCGGTTCTAAGAAGCAAATAGCTTTTTAAATTGATTCAGAATAGCGCTTATCATTAATCAATAGATGTTTTTACAAACCATATCGTCATCCCGCCATAGGCCGGGATGACGATACTTGAGGTATATTGATGACCGGCTAGGCCACGACCGATTCTTTACATATATCAATCAAGACTCAGACCATGCGGATTCAATATGCCTAAAAAAACAGGTTAAGACCGGTGACTAGCACATGCCGGTTTCTCCACTCATCCCCCACACGAAAATGGTTCCAACGATAACCCAGTTTAAGTTTGACACCCTCTGCCGGTCGCCATGCCACACCGCCACCTAACCAGTTAGCCTCAAATCTGTCTGACTTCACGCTATAGAAAAACTCCTCTTCAAAATAGGGTTTAATTCGCTCTCCCAATAGTCCAACAGGCCCCTCAATGACGGTTTCGTTCCTTAATCTGACATCATCCTCTCGGTAGTCAAAGGTACGTCGTTCTATGCGGGAACGATTAGTCAGGCGATATGTATCCAGGTTGGTCGTATAATATCCTTCAAGATAGAAGCGGTTTTCAGGCAGCCAGTTGTCCTGCAGTTGAATCCAGGCACGCCGGTAACCTCCACGAAGACTCCAGGACTCAGTCAACTGATAGCCTAGACCCGCACCTGTATAGCGAAAAAAACTGTCCGAAAAATCATCGCGTGATGCAAGATTTGAGCGGGATATAATAAACCAATCCTTATTCAGTCCGACTTTAAAGAGAAAATTATAGCTGGCTCCACTATCTACCGTTGCAAACAGAGGAGAAGCCCTTAGCAAGATAAGCATTAATAACAGTACTCGAATACTCATGATCGATTGATATGATATGAACTAATTCACCGTAAAGTAGGTTTGTACTCTTGGGCTAACATCAATAGACATGAAGCAATTTACCCTATTATCGCAATATAGTCAGACAAGTATTCAAGTAGCGTATGCTCGACGGCAGGGACGTTGAAAAGGTTACTACCAATCAACATTATAACCCTCTAACAGACGCCCAATTACAGTTTTGGATTTGGTATAATTAAAAGCTTACCTTTTGTCACAACATCCAATTCATTGCAGCTTGGTCAAAAAACAGTAGAATTTGGGCTTTACGGCTGCATGAGCCATGCCCTAAGCACGCATTGTTCGTCTAATAGTCGTCTTCCAGACAAAGCTAAAACCCAATACGCCAGTCATGCCATCTCCCAATCTTCAACAATCTTTCTCAATTGACCGCCGCCTCTGTATCGCCCCCATGCTGGACTGGACCGACCGGCACTGCCGCTACTTCCTGCGACTGATCTCGAAGCATGTGGTGCTCTACACCGAGATGGTCACTACCGGCGCCATCCTTCACGGCAACCGTGAACGATTCCTCGAGTTTGACCCAAGCGAGCACCCGTTGGCCCTACAACTGGGCGGTAGCGAACCGGACGATCTCGCCCAGTGTGCCAAGCTTGGAGAGACGTGGGGTTATGACGAAATCAACCTTAACGTGGGTTGTCCCTCCGACCGGGTCCAGTCAGGCCGTTTCGGTGCTTGCCTGATGATCACGCCGCAACTGGTTGCCGATTGCGTCAAGGCGATGAGGGATCGCATCGATATTGACGTCACCGTCAAGCACCGCATCGGTGTTGACGAAAAAGACAGTTACAGTGAACTCTGCGACTTCATCGGCACAGTCGCCGAAGCGGGTTGCAACACCTTCATCGTCCATGCCCGCAAAGCCTGGCTACAGGGACTCAGTCCAAAAGAGAACCGGGAGATCCCACCGCTCTCCTATGAAACAGTCCACCAGCTCAAAGCAGATCATCCCCAACTCGAATTCATCATCAACGGTGGCATCACAAGCCTCAGACAAGCCCAAGAGCAACTCCAACAACTTGATGGTGTCATGATCGGAAGAGAGGCATATCACAACCCCTGGATACTGTCGGATGCCGATCGATTAATCTTTGGTGATACAAGATCTTTAGTAGATCGGCATCAAATCGTCGATTTATTGATTCCCTATGTAGAAAGGGAGCTATCCCAGGGAACCCCCATCAACCGGATCACACGCCACATTCTAGGGTTATTTCAGGGACGACCTGGCGCAAGAAAATGGCGCAGGATGATTAGTGAGGAATCACACAAGGCAGGTACTGATAGCCAACTGATAATTCAGGCTGCCGATCAGGTGATTAGAGAGCCAATATAGACTTAAATTGACAACTGTAGGTCTAACAAAAGAGCTCTCTCATGATCTACAACAAGTCAACACCGCATTAAAATTACCAATTGTGTATCTCACAGTTGGTGACGTTAAGCGAATCAAAACCTATCAAGTTTCCACATTTTTCCCACCAGTTGCCTTGTCTCGTCAATATGTAAAAAAACCATCTATAGACTGAACATACCGACCTCGTAGTCATCAAATAGCTATCAGCAGAATGGCATAACAGAATCTGAAAAAAACTCACGCCTCATATAGTCGATATTCTAGTGATTTCATATGTGAATATTTCACAATTTTCCTGTGAATTTTTCACTTCTCTCTCCCAAGCTTGCTGCTAGTGTGAAACCTCATTCATCAATAAGGATGTTGGCAGGTCAGTCTAAAAGGATTGGGAAGTGAATATCTGACAGGTAGTAGGGACACGATAACGACTAACCTCACCCACCCGGGCATTCCTTTTTCACATCTTCTTTTACATACACAGACCCATAGGACCTGTCTGTACATCCGTGTCTGAAAGGAGTAACAACTATGAAAACGGAACGGAAAGCCCTTCTTATCGGGCTTGGGTGTCTGTTACTGATCAGCAGTAACGTTAATGCCCTCCCTGGTTGGTCCAAATATATAAAAGTCCCGGGAGTCGGCCATGAGGGACAAGGTGCCGGTATGGAGCTGGTAAACCTAGACTCAAACCCTCGGCCGGAGCTTATCTTCATGGCCTATGACAATCCGCAGAAGGCCAATAACTTCCGTTACAAAATCGGCTGGAACATCTCCACTCAGGGACTCGCGAGCTCGTGGAGTAACTATACGATGGTCCCGGGAGTGGGCTGGGAAGGTCAGGGTGCAGGTATCACCATGACCAATCTGGACTCAAATTCACGTCCCGAAATGATCCTCATGGCCTACGACAACCCAAGCAAGTCCAACAACTTTCGCTACAAGATCGGTTGGAATGTCAACAGCAGCGGCAAAGCAACCTCGTGGAGTAACTACACCATGGTGCCCGGCGTCGGTTGGGAAGGTCAGGGTGCCGGCATCGCCATGGCCGCCCTGGATTCAAATCCGCGCCCCGATATGATTCTCATGGCCTATGACAACCCGAGTAAGGGCAATAGCTTCCGCTACAAGATCGGCTGGAACGTCAATAGCAGCGGTAAGGCGACCTCGTGGAGCCCATACAAAACAGCCCCGGGTGTGGGCTGGGAGGGCCAGGGCGCGGGTGTCACCCTGACCGATCTGGATGGCAATTCACGACCCGAAATGGTCTTACTTGCCTACGACAACCCTTCACAAGCCAACAACTTCCGTTACCGTGTCGGCTGGAACCTCAATGCAAGCGGCAATGCGACTTCCTGGAGTCACTATGTCAAGGCACCCGGCGTCGGCTGGGAAGGCCAGGGCAGCGACATCAAACTCAGCGATATCGATAATGACGGCAATCTTGATATGCTGCTGATGGCTTATGATGCACCTTCAGGTGCTAACGATTTTCGTTATCGCATCGGGTGGGATGTAAGAGTCGTCGACGATTTCCTCTTGACCCTCGATACGCTAGGCCATTCTAACTATCAGGCCCCCACGCAGATTCCCAGCTCCCTCGCCACACAAACAGCCGCCAACCTCTACCAGTTATCCGACTCCATCGTGCTGCAAACTGCGTATGAGGCGATCCTGGAGTATGTCAACGACTGTCACGCCAATCCGGCCGCCCACGCCAACGAAGTCGATAACGCCGCAGGCATCACCTTCTATGATGTACTGACCGACCCTGATGCCATGGTGGCAGCGGTCGCCTGGTTTGTGGACAGGAATATGCGCTGGACGTCTGATGCGAACAACGCCAATATTTTGAATAACCAGATGGGGCTTAATTACAATCCAGGCTGGGACTTTCCGATTCCAGCCAACTACACCATCACCTATACCGGTGATGCAGCCTTCGGCAACCCTGCGCGTTTCCATGGGGATTGCGAAGACCATGCAATCCTGCGCGCTGCCCTGCTCCGCGCCCTCGGATTCAATCCAGACTATATCTGGAATGTCATCGACAATCCTGTCAGTCATGAGTACAACATTGTTGCCTATCAGGGACGCTTCCGCATCATGGATTACGGCACTATCGATCGATGGCTGGCCACCCACACATGGGACTCACACCGTTCGCACTACGGCTATACAGAGACCTATGGAAAAAGAGGAACAGGCAACAGCCAGCACAATAACCTGGTTAACCACGGTAACAACTATCCCGATGGCGCACCCCGCTGTGCGGCCTGGGACTACGACAACTACTACGCAGACACTTGCCGTTGAACCAAGAGGAGAAGATTAGGATGAACACTCTCAATAAGATTAGCCTTGGCATACTGGCAATAACACTAACATTCGGCAGCACTGCTGTGCTTGCACAACCACTGACACCGCTCACCATACCGAATCTGAAGATCAAACCAGTTATCTCGGATAAACAGATAAAAAAGCTACAACAGGTCGAACTCTCCCAGATTACAGGTACTTTAGATTTGAGGGCGGCGAGGCCCGAACTAGTATTGACGCAAAAGCTGCGCAACCTTTCGCGGGATACCATGACAATGGACCTGGACGCTGCAGGTGTCGACACGACACGCTTGCGACTGCCCAGCAGAGGCGAAAAGACTGTCAACTGGAAACTTCCCGTGAGAACCGCAAAGCTGGGTAGACAGGCGGAGATGGTTCAGGCATCGCCCCAGCTCTTTATTAACAAAGGTTCCATGATCAACCCGGCCAAGCGATTCTCCATCAAACTGCAGCTGCCGCAGTCGGCAAAGAAGATTATCAAGAGTAACAAGCCGCTGGTATCGGAACGACAGCGTGACGGCTCAATGCTCTATAACTGGAAGGGAGAAAATGAGTACCTGACCACATGGGCGGTCTGGTGGACAAACTCGGAGACAGACATCGATCTCAACAAAACTGTTCGTGTCGATCGACAAAGCCGAGTGGCAACAGTCACTGTTACCGTTAAGAACCAAGGTGATTCGTCTGCACGGGGCATCCGTCTGTCCGAAGATTTCCCACCGCAGGACTTTACCGGTATGAATCAGGGGTCAGCTGGTCAATTCCGAACAGTCAAAGGAGAGATCAATGATCAACGCCTGATATGGGAGTACGCGTTACCCGATCTCCCATCCGGCCAGTCAAAGACCGTCCGCTATAAGTTGAAGGTTAAACCCGGCATTCCAAATGTCCGTCTCTTCGAAACCGTCGGTCTTGAAGATGGTGAACCCATTGCTGTTTCTAACGCTGTAACGGGCAACATCTGAATAAGATCTCTACTTCAAGATATCGGCATTGAATCGGTATAACGGTAGATTCAACAACAGGGGTCAGAGTCGGTAGGCTTTGACCCCTTTTTATTGTCAATTAAGGATTTATTTGAGATGGGATAGGTAAAAGCTGGTTCTGGCTTAAGATCAGAGAGATCGGCGGGCAAAGATAAGATAGATGGCCAGGCATCGGGTAAGGCAATGAATTAATGCTGAAGCCGATCAAAAAAAACGGCGCCGGGGTGGCGCCGTAAAGGGGAAGAATGTCTATCGAGAATGTCGGCTACTGGCGTATCCCCTCCACAGAGAGTTCCAGCTGTACCTTGCGGGCCGCCGGTCCCAGATCGAAGGGGATGCCGTAGTCGGCCAGGGCGATTTCGGTGGTGCCGAAGAAGCCACGACGGTAACCGCCCCAGGGATCCTTGCCGTGACCGATCTTCTCGGTCTGAATCACCACCGGCTTGGTCACACCGCGCAGGGTCAGATTGCCTTTCAGCACGCCCTTGCCGTCCGCCGACTCTTCATAGGAGGTGGAGACAAAACCCGCCTTGGGGAATTTCGACACATCCAGGAACTCATCGCTGCGCAGGTGCTTGTCCCGCTCAGCATGGTTGCTATCGACGCTGGCAGGATCGATATCGACTTTGATCTTTGCCGCTGAAGGGTTCTTTTCGTCATAGGTGAATTGGCCGCCGAACTGATTGAAGCGGCCGAAGAGCCAACTGTAGCCCAGGTGCTTGATGCGGAACTGGATAAAGGCGTGGGCCCCTTTGGTATCGATGGCGTACTGCTCGGCCTGTACACCGGTCACGGTGAAGATTCCGGCCAAAAGCATGGGTATAAAATAGCGTTTCATGATCTTCTCTCCTGATTATCATTGTTGAATTAATTGCTCGTGCGTCCCCGCACAAGCTGTTGGGTAATGGTAGCGACACGGGTGCCATAGGCCTCGGCGGTGGCGATGTCACCGCTGGAGGGGGCATCCCCCGGATCGACCTGGAAGCTGGCTGCCATGGGTCCTGTATAGGAGCCGATCCGGTTTAGTACTTCCGGCCCTGGGCCCTGGATGTGGTTCATGGCATCGGGGTCGCTGGCAGCGGGCATCATCCCCAGCCCCACATAGATCATCCCCTGCTGCATGGCGTTGATCACCAGCCCCATCAGGGTGTTGAGCTTGTCGCCGGAGTAGGAACTGGAGTTGGTGAAAGCACCGGCCACCTTGTCCTTCCAGGCCTGAGTGAACCACTTAGCTGCGGCAGTCTCGAGGAACTTCTTCATCTCTGCCGACATACTACCCATATAGGTGGGGCTGCCGAAGATGATGGCGTCGGCGCTGTCGAGGCTATCGAGCTCGGCACCGGCTTCCTCGGCGGTGAACAGCATGGCCTCGACGCCTTCCACCTTTGCCGCGCCGTCTCTCACCGCCTCGGCCTGCAGCTTGGTGTGGCCGAAACCGCTGTGATAAACAATCGCTACTGTGGTCATGGGTTGGATCTCCTCATTGTGGTGTCTCTCTGTTCAAAAGTTGCTTGTCTCCGATCACGACCGCCCCAGCATGCGCTTCAGGGTCCGGTCATGGTCGATAAAGTGGTGTTTGATAGCTGCCAGGGCATGAATACCTGCGAGGACAATCACGCTCCAGGCCAGGTAGAAATGGACCTCACCGGCAATGTCCTCTTGCTTGTCGATGCCGCTGATGGTCGCCGGGATGGAGAACCAGTCGAACACCTCCAGTGCACGGCCGTCCGCCGTGGATATCAGATAACCGCTCAGGGTGATGAGAAAAAGCAACAGGTAGAGCGTGCCGTGGGTGAGGCGCGCAGCCAGGCGCTCATAGGGTTTATGGGTCTCGAGATGGTCCGGTCTCGGATTGGTGAGACGCCAGACCAGCCTTAGCAGCATCGCCAGCAGGAGCATCACGCCGATCCCCTTGTGCCACCAGGGACCCAGCTGGTACCAGGCGTCGTAGTAGCCCAGGGAGCGCATCCAGAGGCCCAGGCCGAACTGGCCGATTACGGTCAACGCCACCAGCCAGTGGAGGCCGATGGCGATCACGCCGTAGCTATCCTTGTCATTCCTTATCTGCATCAGAAGCGTCCTGCTTGATAGTCCTCAAAGGCCTGTGTCAACTCCGCCTCATTGTTCATCACGAAGGGACCGCGGCGGGCGATAGATTCATTGAGGGGCTCACCCGCCACCAGCAAGAGACGACTCGATGAAACTGCAGTGATCTCAATAGCCTCACCTTCGCCCAACTCCGCCAACGACTGTGCCGTCAGCGCGCTACCGTCGATCGTGACCTCACCTTCAATAAGATAGACAAAGGCATTGTAATCGTCAGGCAGGGATTCGCTGAAACTGCGCCCAGCTGGGAGCGTAATGTCCAGGTAGGTCACCGGGGTCGCCAGATCGACGACCGGCCCCTGTGTGCCAAGGTCGGTCTCTCCTGCGATCACTCTTACCACTACATCGTCGTCCCGCACTTCCTGGGGAATCGAGGCCTGGTCAAACTCCTGGTAGTGGGGCTTGATCATCTTTTGTGCTGCGGGCAGATTGACCCAGAGCTGAAACCCGGCCAGCAGGCCGTTCTCCTGCATCGGCATCTCGGAGTGGACCACACCACGCCCGGCGGTCATCCACTGCACACCTCCCGCCTTCAGTACACCGGTATGGCCGGCGTTGTCACGGTGCTCCACCTGTCCGGCCAGCAGATAGGTGACCGTTTCGAAGCCCCGGTGGGGATGCGGCGGGAAACCGCCGATGTAGTCATCCGGGTTGTCTGAGCGAAAATCGTCCAGCAACAGAAATGGGTCGAGCTGTAGCAGCTGGTGGGTGCCGATCACCCGGGTCAGGCGCACGCCATCGCCGTCGGCAGTCTCCTGGCCCTGCACCAGCCGTTTCACGGATCTCAAGGTTTTGACTTCGCTATTCATCACAGCCTCCGCGTTCAATAACGCACTGTTTTTGTCAATTACTGACTAGTTTAGGTTGCGTATTTCGAAGATAAAGACCACTATTTGAGAAATACTGTTGCGGAAAATAGAACAATGGATCGACTCGACAGCCTCGAAAGCTTTGTCGCCGTGGTGGAGGCAGGTCAGTTCAGCGCAGCAGCCGAGCGCCTGGGTATCGGCAAGTCGGTGGTCAGCCGCCGGGTCTCGGAGCTGGAGGAACACCTGGGGGCCCGGCTGCTGCAGCGGACCACCCGAAAACTCTCCCTCACCGATGCGGGCCGGGAGTTCTATCCCCGCGCCCTGCAGCTGCTGGAGGATCTGGCGGAGGCGGAGCAGTCGGTCTCCAGCGGTCAGCGGGCCCTGAGCGGCCGCATCCGCATTGCCACCCCCCTCACCTTCGGCCTGCTCCATCTCAAACCCCTGCTCAACGACTTCATGCAGACCCACCCCGGCGTCATCCTCGATATGGATATGAACGACGGCCAGGTCGATTTGATTCAGGAGGGGGTCGACCTGGCCCTGCGTATCGGCCACCTGGAGAGCTCCAGCATGATCGCCCTGCCCCTGGCGCCGATCCGGGCGATCGTCGTCGCCAGCCCCGACTACCTCGCGACCCACGGTACCCCGGAGACGCCGGAGGCATTGAGTGAGCATCAGGGCCTCTGCTACAGCAACCTGCCGGAGCCACAGAAGTGGCGCATGACCGACAGCACCGGCAAGGTCCATACGGTCAACATGAATCCACGCCTGCTGGTAAACAATGGGGATCTGATATTGGAGGCGGCAACTGCCGGACTGGGGATCTGCCTCTCACCGACCTTTATCGCCTATCAGGCCATTCGCGATGGTCGCCTCAAACCAATTCTGACCGACTATCAGATACCCGGTGCCACGGCCTATGCGGTCTATCCCTCCCGCCGATTTGTACCAACCCGTGTTCGAGCATTGGTGGAGTTTCTCAAACACCTGCTCGGCGACAAGCCCTATTGGGATGAGGGTGTCTTGTCATAAAAAGGAAAGTTGAAGAGAAATGGAGGTAGTGAATGCCATACCCGGTCGGCACCAGACCTGCACAGACAATCGCCTTTCAAGCCAGGTTGCTTGTGACATATTCACACTGCTATTGATTGCCCCCCGATTGCGGTTTATTTTTTTACAAACAGCAGAAGGTTCTTGCCGACAAGGAGACAAGAAGAATGGATAACGGAACACCCCTGATCCTTCACCTCCGAACCCTCGGCTGGACACTCAACCTCACCCGCATGAATGTCATCCTGCTGCTGGCGACAACCATATTGCTCAGCGTTGCACAGGGACACGATCTGCTGCGAGGCATGGTGGAGGATGGCGGCCTCAAGTACCTCAGCCTGTTCGGCAGCACCCTGCTCTGGGCTACCAGCCTTTGGCTCTGGGCCCGCGTTCTGCTCGACATTAAATTCCCCTATGCGCTGGCGAGCTGGAAACAGCTCACACCCTATCGCAGGCAACTCCCACGACTGTTCGGCGTGCTGGCCTTCGCTGTCGTGACCCTCAATATGGGCATCGCCACCGATTGGCACCCGGTCAGCTATCTCATGGGGATAGAAGGGATCCTGTTCTATCTTGCCGTCACCTACAGGCGCGACCTGGGCCGTTGGATCGCCCGCAAGGTACGGCCGCAGGCAGCAAAAACCCACTGGGCCTGGGCCGATAAGATCGGTGAAAAAGACGAGCGGCCGCCAAGGGAGAACATCTACCAGGCCCTTGGCGAGATAAGAGGTAAGATTGCTGCCGCCACGTTTGTCCTGGGTCTTGCTCTTTTTGCTTGGGGCATGCTCGGCCCCCTCAGCATGGGGAGACACCTCGATACCCTGCTGCTCTTGATGTTGTGGGGTGCCACCGTTCTGCCCCTCACCAGTTATGTCACTTACCTCGCCAGTCGCAGAGGTTTTCCTATTGTCATCTTCTCGGCCATTCTCATCATCGGTTTCAGCTTCTGGAACGACAATCACGAGATCCGAACCCTGGATGGTCACAAACCTGACCAACGCCCCTCTTTGGAGAAGGCGCTAACTGACTGGCACGATGCGCACTGTAATAAGACCCAATGCGAGCCCTTTATTCTGGTAGCGACTGCGGGTGGTGGCATCCGCGCAGCCTATTGGACCGGCACCCTGCTCGGTCGACTACACGATGACTCTGAAGGCCTGTTAAAAGACCATCTGTTCGCTATCAGCGGCGTCTCCGGCGGTTCGGTCGGCGCCACCGTCTACCGCGCCGTCGCCGCCAATCGTCAGCAGGAGATCACCAGCCTCATACAACAGATCCTTGGCAATGATTATCTGGGTCCCGTCGCCGCCGGTCTGCTCTACAAAGATGCCCTGCAGCGATTGATGCCGCTACCGTTGTTCGGGGATCGGGCTGAGATTTTTGAAAAGGGACTTGAGTACGGATTCAATGACTTCATGAGCGAAAGCCGGATTTCACTGGAAAGTTCTTTCATCGACACCGTAGCACTTGACGGTCAACCCTGGCCTGCGTTATTCCTCAACGCCACCTGGTCGGAAAATGGCCGTCGCATAGTCGCCGCCTCACTAAGCACAGAGGCGCTCGCACCACCGCGGGGAAACCAGATCCTCTACAAAGACCTGCTCACAACGCTCGGCGCAGACATGAGACTCTCTACTGCCGCCCACAACAGCGCACGCTTTCCCATGATCAGCCCACCCGGCGGGTGGAATCCTGTTGATGACAAGCAACTGTCGTGGCAACGATTGCAGGATGGCGGCCTTTTCGAAAACTTTGGCGCCGAAACAGCGTTAGAACTGGCAGTATTTGCAGAAAAACTCTGGCAGGAGAAATGGGGGATGCAGCTGAGACCCTATGTCATTCTCATCAGCAGCGATCCCACCCTGCCAAAATCATTTGCCGCTTTTCCCGGCAATGAGCCCCTGGGTTTTGCTTACGAAACCCTCAGCACCCTGCATACCTACGCCACCACCCGCAACGGCCGCGGCATTGAGGCTGCAGCTAGACTTCGGGAGTGGGTAAAAAGACGGCAGACAGACAACAAGGATCAGCGTTTTTTCCATCTGCGTATGTGCCATAGCAACGGGAAAGAACAAGACCCACCCTTGGGATGGTTTCTCTCGAACACCGCGCAAACACGAATCAACGACTACCTAAGGGAAACAGATGGAGATGATGGCTGTGGAAGAGACAATCTATCAAGCCTCAAACAGCTCGCCAGGCTACTCAAAACAAGCAACTGATAATTATTATTATCTATCTTGTCATCTAACTGACATGACATACGTGCAAAGAACAAATGGGCACAAAGACAATAGAATGATCTATTGATCTCTCTACTCGCTGTCACTCCCGCATACTATATAAAAGCCTCGTCGCTCTAATCGATAACCTGCGTACATTGGATCAATGCCAACACCTGTTCGAGTTGCAACGTTCCGTCATCCTCTGCCGCTGCCTTGACACCACTGACGAGACTTGTCTTAAAGCGTTGAATTTCCACCTCCAGTTCAGGCCGGGTATATTGCTGCTTGGTTGACGCCTCTGGTTTACCCTCAGCATCCAACAGTGCGACTTCAGCAGAGCGCATGATCATTCGCTGTTCACCAGAACCCTCTTCACTGGCGGTCAATGGGCCGGTCTTGGTGTATTGCATACCTTGATAGGCGAACCGCTGACCGGTCCTTACTTGGGGAAAGCGCATGTAACTGGAACTCCGGATCGAAAAACAACCGTACGTATCTTATCTCAGTAGACGTTGCAACGCAGTGGCGATCAATCCAGGATGGGGAAAATCTTCACTATCAATCCTAATACTCTGTTGCTGCTCAACTGTGGTGAGTGATTCCTGCTGTCGCTGCTGGCGGGTCAGCACTTCCAAATCCGCCTCTGAGGCATCACCACCCGATTCGGCCCTTTGTTTCACCCGGGATTGCAAAACTGTTTCGGGCGCCAAACAATTGAGAATCAGTATAGGCGTCTGCAGCTCTGCCGCCAGATCAAAAAAGGCCTTGCGTTGCTGCTGTTTGAGAAACGTGGCGTCAACGATCACGGAGAAATTTGCCTGCAGCAATGATCTCGCCATACCTTCGAGATGTGCGTAGGTGATCTCAGTCGCTTTCTCAGAGTAACGTTGTAAATTCTCACATTCCGGTAAATGGACATTGCCAGGAAACAGCCGCTTTCGCTCCACATCTGACCGTATGCGAATCGCCATGAGCTGTTCGGCAAACCAACCACTGATATGGCTCTTGCCCGCACCTGATACCCCATAGGTAATCAATAGCACGGCGGATGGGTGGCGAATCACCGACTCCCCCAGCGTGAGATAACGCCGGTAGGTTTGTAGAACATCGGTCGCCTCAACTCTGCTCAGATCGGACTGACGAAATCGTATGGCACAAACCTTGGCTCTTACCATGGCACGATAGAGCAGATAGAAACGTAAAAGAGGAAGTGCGGAGTAATCACCCGTCAGTTCCAGATAGGTATTGAGTAACAGGTCTGACAGATCATTCATCCCTCGATGCTGCAGATCCATTAGCAGAAAAGCGAGATCACTCAGGGTGTCAATCCAGCGCAGCCCTGGATTGAATTCAATACCGTCGAAAGGCGTCAGCCTGTTTTCAAACCGGGTGATGTTGCCAAGATGCAGATCACCATGACACTCCCTGATATGACCGCTATCCCGACGCTCCCATAACAGATCGGTCGATGCCGCCACGAACTCTTCGGTCCAGATCTGCAGTGTGTCCAGACGTTCGATCTCCAGCAGCGGATGACGTTGACTGCGAATTTGCTGAAAGTTTTCGTCCATCGGTAGCAGGACCGACTTGGGCGTTCCAAAATCCGATGACTTGGGTGCTGCCGGAATCTGCAGATGAAATGTGGCGATCTGATTGGCGAGGCTCAAGATTTCGCCCCTGTCCGGCAAGCGGGTGTCTAGCAGATCCTGCTGGCGAAAACGGCGCATCTTGACGGCATACTCCAACACCTCCGTCTCCGCTTTGAGTGTTGGTTTCTCAGGTGTTCCATGAATAGCGACCACCGTCAGATAGAGATCCGAGGCCAATCGTCCGTTGAGCCGCAGCTCCTCTTCACAGCAGATACGACGTTTCTCCAATGACGAAAAATCGAGAAATCCCAGATCGATGGGCTTCTTGATCTTATAGGCGAAATCTCCGACCAACAGCAGATGCGAGATATGGGTCTCGATATGTTTGATCCGATCAACGCCATGGGGAAAACCGGCAGGTGATGCCATCAGTCGACGTAGCCAGCTGAGCTGGGATGTCGGGGCTTCTGGCGTCATTGTCATAGGTGGGGCTATCCTTGACTATATATTAGATAGTGCTAATATGTCGCCCACTTAGTGATCGTGGGTAGTTTTCAGGCGATCCCTCACACCTCTCGGGGTGTTTTTTCTAAGGATCTATAACTACTAGCTTAGAGGCAAATCCATGAATATCGACCGTATTGTCCTGGCCTTCGCCGGTTTCGCCATTCTTTTGAGTGTGGTGCTCTCCCAGTTCCATCATCCCTATTGGCTCTATTTCACAGCTTTTGTGGGAATCAACCTGCTGCAGTCCGCCTTTACCGGCTTCTGCCCACTGGCAATGATTCTGAAAAAACTCGGCAAGCGCAGCGGTACCGCCTTCTCCTAAGGCTGTCCTGAGTCCACGCTTCGGGTTGGCCGGCGCAGGGATGCGCCGAAATCAGCAAACTAATCCTCATCCGTTTCCAGGGGTTCCGCCTGCAGATCGTGGGCTGTAGCGCCCGTTATCCGCACACGCACAAAGTCTCCCGGTTCCAACTCCCAGGCGCCTGGTATGATGACCCGACCATCGATCTCCGGGGCATCCGCCGAACTACGGGCAACCACCTGTTTCTCCTTGACCTCATCCACCAGAACAATGGTTTCACTGCCAATCTTCGCCTGTAGCCGTTGACGACTGATCTCGGTCTGGACCTGCATGAAGCGGGCGCGCCGCTCCTCTTTGACCTCATCCGGCACCGCATCGGGTAGTGCATTGGCCTGGGCGCCCTCTACGGGTGAGTAGGCAAAGCAGCCGACCCGGTCGAGTTGCGCCTCACGCAGAAAATCGAGGAGCTCTTCGAACTCTGTCTCCGTCTCTCCCGGAAAACCGACGATAAAGGTACTGCGCAGCGTCAGCTCAGGACATTGAATACGCCAGTGAGCAATGCGTGAAAGCACCTTTTCAGTTGCGGCAGGACGCTTCATCGACTGCAGTACGCGCTGATTGCCGTGCTGCAGGGGCATGTCTAGATAGGGCAGAATCAAGCCTTCGGCCATCAGCGGGATCAGATCATCCACATGGGGATAGGGATAGACGTAGTGCAGGCGTATCCAGGCGGGTAAATCTCCCAGGGCCGCAGCCAGCTCACGGATACGGGTTTGTAGCGGCCGTCCCTGCCAGAAATCGGGGCGATACCTGAGATCGACACCATAGGCGCTGGTATCCTGCGAAACCACCAGCAACTCTCTGACGCCGGATTCCACCAGTCGCTCCGCCTCCTGCATGACTTCGCCAATGGGACGACTGACCAATGGTCCACGCAGATCCGGGATGATGCAGAAACTGCAACTGTGGTTACAGCCCTCAGAGATTTTCAGGTAGGCAAAATGCCTCGGGGTCAGCTTGATACCTGCCGGCGGTAGCAGGCTGGTAAAGGGATCGTGTGGCGCCGGCAGCTGGGCATGTACCGCCTCCATCACTGCCTCATAGGCATGGGGGCCGGTGACCGACAGGACTTGGGGATGTGCCTCACGAATACGCACTTCATCCACGCCAAGGCAGCCGGTCACGATGACCCGGCCATTCTCCTGCAGCGCCTCACCAATGGCGTCCAAGGATTCTTCGACCGCAGCATCGATAAAACCACAGGTGTTGACCACGACCAGGTCTGCACCATCATAGGTAGCGGAAAGCTCATATCCCTCAGCCCTTAAGCGGCTGAGAATTCGCTCGGAATCGACCAGGTTTTTTGGACAACCGAGGCTGACAAATCCAATCTGTGGGGGGGTATCTGACATTGTATTCAATAGTTCAGGCGATAGAGTTCTCGCCGATAGTGCGCCACCTGTTCATCCTGAGCATCCAGCTGATCCAGTACGGCCTGCATACCCTTGCGAGCGATGCCGTTGCGATAACCCGGTTGACTCCGGGCCAACGTGAGCAACAGATCGAGGGCAGTCTGGATATCATCGCTCATGAGTGAGAGGGCTGCCAGTGCGTACTGCAGTTCGGGGTCCTCTGGTGTCGAATCGAGTTGCTGTTGGACTTGTTCCCGTCCGTCGACAGCCTTTGCAGTCACAATAAAATCAAGGTGGGATAATAGGTTACGTATCTCAACCGCTTCCTGTGCCTCCAGAGGTAACGCACTGAGTAGCGTGTGAGCTTCAGGGAAACGCTCCTGTCGCATAAGAATTTTGGTCATCAGGGTAGGATACGCCAACTGCATCGGCTCACTCACCGCCGCCTCGGCCAGCAATTGCAAAGCCGCGTCCGGGTCTCCTGCCTGCCAGATTGCGATGGCCTGCCGGCTGGTCTCGTCCAATGGTTTCTCCACATAGGACTCGACGATACGGGGATAGTCCGCCTCCGGCTGTACGCCATGATACTCGGCCACCAGCTCTCCATGACGGAATAGTTTGAATGATGGCAGGCTGCGGACACCGAACCGTTCCGCCAAAGGCTTCTGGTCATCGGTATTGACGGAAACCAACAGAAACCTGCCCTTATAACTCTCCGCTAAATCGATCAGAATCTCCCGCTGCTTGAGAGACGGCCCCACCCATGGCGCCCAGAAATCCACCAGTACCAACCCGCGTTTGGAATTTTCCAATACCAGGTGGTCAAAATTATCGACTGTACCTTCAAGGATATAGGCGGGGTTTGTCATGAATTCAGCAGACTCATCAGGGAGTCACTGGAATGGTCCCGGCCCATCTCCACGATGATGGTATCACTCAACTCCAATTCCCCATTTGCCACATGGGGTAGAAGCTGTTCGGTAATCTGCTGGACGACCAGCATCCCGGCTCGGTTGGGATCATCTTCAGGCAGCGAGACAATACCTTGTTGGAGATCACCGAGATAGCGGGTGAAGGCCTCTGATTGATCCTGCTGTCCCAGCATCTGAAACTCGGTCGTAAAATCGATATGCAGCTCACGTCCCGGCTGCTCAGGATCATCCAATACACCGATCTTGAGTGGGCCTTCAATCAACATCTTTCGTCTCCATTAGACAGGCTGGAAAAGCGTCATGGTATAACGATCCGTCATGACATAAAAGTCTTTCCAAACCATAGACTTAGAAATATGCAGGGACTATTTTACAGAAAACTTCTGTCTCCTTTCCCTATTCTATGCGAGGATAATGGTTGGAACACTGGCGTCACCAAGTCACTACGACTTACTGTAAAAGGTGTGCGTACTCTTTATGACCCATGGACGGTTTCAACCACAGTTCAGGTCGCATCTACCCGTTCGGTATGTATAGACGACCTCCGCAGTTTGAGAGGTAAAGGTATGAAGAACTGTAAACTCTGCCGCTTCAGCAAGGTGTGTAATGACTTGCCGGGCATCTGTATTCTGGTCCAGTATGCAGCCGTCGCTGTACTGGTTGTCTCCCTGGGATTTCTCTTTTTCTCCCAGGAAGTCTTTAGCTGATTCTTAAAGACTCTTCGCTTGACCGCTCTCCCGTAACTACTGCAGGAAGTCGGATATGAACATTCTGACAACCAGCAGCTGAATACTGTCATATCTTGCGTGGATAACACGTGTTATCTACACACAGATAAGCGTGCGGTCTGGTCTTTCATAGAATTTCTCACACTTTTCCCGGGCCTATTCCATTCATGCGCATGCTTAGGATTTTGCAGCAAATCCGCTATGATGCACACATCATTCATCCAACGATTTCATGAAAAATGGCAGTAAAAGAGATTGTACTGATTGGCGTTGGCGAGATCGGCGGTGTCTTCGCCCGAGGCTTTCTTCGTCTGGGTTACAGTGTGCATCCAATCACACGGAAAACAGTCATGAGCGAGGTGGCCGCAAGCATTGAGCAACCTCAGCTGGTAGTACTGGCAGTTGGTGAGAATGACTTACAGCCAGTACTAAAAGATATCCCAGAGGTTTGGAAATCACGGCTCTGCCTGCTACAGAATGAGTTGCTGCCGAATGACTGGCGCGGAATACCGGATCCGACAGTCATCTCTATCTGGTTCGAAAAGAAACCCGGCATGGATGCGAAAGTGATCATCCCCTCACCGGTCTATGGCCCTCAGGCCCAACTGGTCGCTCAGGCGTTGGATACCCTGTCCATACCCAGCAGAGTACTGGCTACTCAAAGTGAGCTACTCAATGAACTGGTAGTCAAGAATCTCTATATCCTGACCACCAACATCGCAGGCCTGCGTACCGGAGGGACAGTCGGTGAATTATGGCGTGACCACAGAATGTTTGCCACTGAGGTAGCACAGGAAGTCGTTCTCCTTCAGGAGAAGCTAACTGGTACCTCTCTGGATTCATCCGCACTGATCCAAAGAATGACTGAGGCCTTTGATGGAGACCCTGACCACAAATGCATGGGACGCAGCGCTCCTGCTCGCCTTGCCCGAGCACTCGAACATGCCCAGTCCCAAAGTCTTGAGTTGCCGTCATTGTTGAAAGTGAAACCTGAAACCCATCAATAGCAACCATGTCTAAGAACAAAAACCCGATTGAACTGGGTAGCCGGGTGCTACTGCATTTATCCATGACACTGGAGGACGGTACAGAAGTTATCTCAACTTATGAAGATGATCCTTTATCATTTACGTTTGGAGATGGCGTTATGGAAACATCGCTGGAAGGTTTGCTTCTTGGCCTAAAGACAGGTGACGAACAGAACTGGGAGGTTATGGGAGATGAGGTTTATGGTCACAATGACATCGATAATCTGCAATGGATTGATCGTGAGATGTTTTCAGCTCAAATGGAATTAAGTATTGATCAGATCATCGGCTTTACTACATCAAATGGTGAGGAGGTCGCAGGCCGTATCGTAAAAATAGAGCCCGCACAGATTCAACTTGATTTTAATCACCCCTTGAGCGGCAAGATATTTTTCTTCAAAACCACGATACTTAATGTAGACCCTCCCGAGTAAACTCATGAAACAGATCCTTCTTGCCAATCCACGTGGTTTTTGTGCCGGTGTCGATCGGGCTATAGAGATTGTTGAGCGCGCGCTGGAGCAACTGGGTGCTCCCATCTATGTTCGGCATGAAGTAGTGCATAACCGTTTCGTGGTTGAAAGTCTTCGCCAAAGAGGTGCTGTTTTCGTCGACGAACTCGATGACGTGCCTGATGGAAATACCGTCATTTTCAGCGCCCACGGCGTTTCGCAATCGGTTAGACAAGAAGCAGAAAAACGCGCACTGAGAGTATTTGATGCCACCTGCCCTCTGGTCACCAAGGTTCACCTTGAGGTTGCGCGACGCTGTCGAGATGGTTATGAAGTCATATTAATTGGACATCGAGGACATCCAGAGGTGGAAGGCACTATGGGACAGTGCACACGAGAAGATAATTCATCCCACATCCACTTAGTGGTCACGACCGACGATGTGGAGAGGCTTGACATCGGAAAGCCGAATAAAATTGCCTATGTTACGCAGACAACGCTCTCAATAGATGATACCGAGCAAGTTATTAATGCGCTACGAATGCATTTTCCTCAAATAACAGGTCCCAGGAAAAAGGATATTTGTTACGCAACGCAGAACCGGCAAGATGCTGTCAAAGAGTTAGCCAATCAATGTGACCTGGTACTGGTAGTAGGTTCCCCAAACAGCTCAAACTCCAACCGCCTGAGAGAGATAGCTGAGAAGCATGGGACGAGTGCCTATTTAATTGATGGTGCAGAAGATATACAAAAGGAGTGGCTTAAGGAAACCAGGATGATTGGGGTAACCGCAGGAGCTTCTGCACCTGAAGTCCTGGTAGAGCGGGTGCTTGCTCAACTAACTAAATGGGGAGCAAAGAGGGCCATAGAAAGCGAAGGCAAACGTGAAGAGGTGGTATTCTCACTTCCCAAAGAGCTAGTAAAGCCATCGGAAAATGGGGGAGTACCCTAAGCCACTATCTACAATGGATCATTGATTCCTTACCAACAAAGCTCTGTGCTATCCGCACCTCCATCATCCTCGGCATCCTCAAGACCTATCTGATTTACTCTGAACAAGGTACAGTCTGTATCGTCTGCCTGATCACCGATAGCAGTGGCGGTGACTTCATAATCCATTGTCGTGGGGTCGCCATCAGTATTCAATACAATATTGTAATTGTCCGGTACTCCATCATCATTTTGGTCAAAACGATCAATAGCCTTCTGATAAGCAAGGGTATCAGACACACCGTCAGGTGTTCCGTCCGGACCGTAGTTAAGTTGAGCAATGGAGGTTGCATATGCAGAATGAGCCCTTCGATATTTCTCTTGTTCAGACTTCACCAAGCTCAATATTGTTCTGCTATCATTTCTAGCAGATTTCAATACCTGCTCTCTATACATGGGATAACCGATCGCAGCAATTATCGTCATAACAGCCAGCACGATCATGAGTTCTACCAAGGTAAATCCGGAACAAGAGCGTCTCATAGCAATAACCTCAAAAAATCACTGGCGTTCGATCTTAATCACGTAGGGTACCGATGGACTCTTTTGATTAGGCACAAGCGTAGCCTTAATCTCTTCACCTTGTTTAATATCGGTTATCAACCCAAGTTTCACAGAAGTTCCAATAACCTTCATGGAAGAGTCCATGAGATAAACCATATCATTGATCCAGATCTGCTTTGTTTTCAGATCTAACCCGTCGAAAGGTCCGGTAACTACCTGCTCTTGTCCGCCATATGATAAATCACCCGAGAACTCATCATGCTGTTGCGCCAAGAGCGAGCCATTAAAAGACAAACAAACGAGAGTAAATAAGCCGAAAAGTCTATGCTTAAATACTCGATAATTTACATAGGGCACTTTCATATTATCCCTCACTATTTTTGAACCAGTCGACTATTCCATCCTGTAGCGTCCCCAGGAGGAACGGGCGCCTTTGTTTGAACCACCCTGCAGGTTATAGGTATCTAGATCCTCTGCTGGTACCAAAGCGGTACCCGTAGCACCTTTACCTGATTTAACCAGTGTAGGTTGCCAATAGAGCGACCCGGACCGAACACCCCCGACATTCGCGTCACCCACCTGATCTTCGGAGTCAAAATCACCATCATGATTAACATCAATCGCAATAAAATCAGGCTCTGAACCATCGAACAGGTTATGTACCATCAGCCAACTGTAACCTGCAGATGAACTACAAAGATTGGATTCAGGCACCATTGTGGTGTAGAAGACCACCTCTCCAAACACGATTGGATTAACAATCACACGCTCACCGGTATCAGGCAGATCGAAGTACCAGCCACGATTGACTGTGTAGTCTATCGGGTGATCACTCAAAAGCCTCACATCAAAACCGGCAAGTGCACCCTCATTAACTGTCTGACTAATAAGGACCGAGTCGCGACTAGCGGTGATTGCTGTACCATCGTCCCAAATCCCATAAAAGGAATTCTCACCTGTTGAAACAGGATCAGACTCAGCCATGTATTGCCCCGTTCCAAAGAAAATCAACGTGTTTGGAGCGGTGCTGCTATGACGTTCAGACGGATGCTGAATCACCATAGGTTGCGTTGTGATCGGCTGCGCGACATTAGCAGCGGACTTGGCCTGAAACAGTGGCAGCGATCCATAAGCCAAGCCCCATGCACTAGAATCGGTTGATGAGAGATCAAAAGCCCACAGATTACCCAAAACATCACCTGCATAAGCTCTATCTGCAATATTGCCATCACCAAGATCAATCACAGCCGGCGTCGAAAGACCGTTACAATTACTGCCAGCTGTCAGGCAATCACCACCCGACACGATATCGCCTGGGATCGGGCTGGTGCCAGTAAGGCTGGGTACCACATCGAACGAAGGACTCGATTTATCCAGATACTTAACAAATAGTTTCGCCTTTCCATCACCACCCGGATTATAGCCATTACCAAAGACCACGGCCCAACGTCCATTGTTCATCTGTGCAATGGTAGGTTTCCCAAAAGTGAAGCCAAGATGCTCATGTGAAAATTCCCAAAGAATATTACCTGCAACACCTGTCTCTGTTGTCAGATTGTTGGGATTACTGACATTGATTGCAAAAATTGATCTGCCACCACCGCGCATGGCGCCAACAAGGATTGTATGCCACTTTTTACCGGTGCCATCGATATTTTCAAAAACCTCTGCCACCGTAAGCTCACCGTCTACGTAATTTCGGTGCTCATAGGCTTGGTTCGCCAACCAATGCAATCCCCAGCGTTCTTCATCTTTAAATACGGCTTTGGGAAAATAAGCAAATACCTCTTCACCGGTTTCAGCATCAAAAGCATGCAATGCGCCATCGTTGGCTCCTACATAGACCATTTCCCTGCGTCCATTTGCACCGGATGGAACCGCATCGTTTGCCCAACTCTGATAAGAGGAACTTGAATAGGCTTCTGGATCCGGATCTCCCACATAGACCGGTGAAGAGTGGATAATATCACCCAGCCGGTGGCCATTTCGTGGCCGGAATTCACCTACGTTCCGCCCTTCGTCAGCATGGTCACCCAGCAGATATCTAACAAGTTTTTCACCATATGCCTGATTGGCTGCAATCTCAGCAGAATCAGTTGTTGTGACCGGAAAAGGCGCATCATGCAGGAGATCATTAATCTGCGTACTGTCCAAGTCAGATGCACCGGGACTTGTATAGTCAGATGGAAAATCGAAAGGGATACCGGAAGAGCCATTATGGGTCACTATCACTCTTGACGTATAGTCCCGCGCATCTAATAGCGTATGCGCCTCCCAGTTCGGTGCAGGCGATACAGCACTGCCGATTATCTCATAGCTATAAAGCTCTCCACTCCAGTAGCTGGAATCAAACTTGCCCTGCACCACATTACCACCACTGATGACGTTGAACGTATCAACCGCAACAGCGGCAGCAGACACTGGGTTTCGTGATGATATATCATCGATTGCCTGTTGCAATCTTAAGATTAACTCTTCCGGATCTCTGGCGCTAAGGAATAAACCACGACCATTCCATGCGGCATGCATCATGTCATCGACTGTGGTGCTTGTGTTTCGTACAGGTGTTGGCCAACCGGTAGCAAGACTGGCATTACAGCTCGTTGGCCAGTTTTGCGAAGCCAGACTGCTACTACGTGAATTCGGAATACAGGGGTTGCCTGTTGCATCCGTATCAGGAATCGAACCCCTGACACCGAAGGCGACCGTAAAAGTAACAAGATGTTGTTGAGTATTGGTATCGAAGCAATTGGGGTGAAGATCCTCTTCACCTACAGTAACCGCATCACACTCAGCTTGATCGCCAGGGGCTACAGGTATCCTAACGATTGGGACTTCGTTGGCAATACCCAATAGATCGTTTTCATAATACTCCATTGCCACATCAGACAAACCATTAAAAAAAGTATCGGCATAGGATTGGCCATCATAGTCGCTATCCCCATCACCATCCGCGTTATCTACAGAGGGATCACCGCCATTCCAAAAACCATCAGACATAACAATGGCAAAATTCTGCTGGCAAGTACCTCCAAGATCCGGCGAAAGAATCGGAGAGTGTCCCGCGGCACTATCGGTTTGTAAAGCAGGCGTATAGCCGAACAGGGCGCTATTGGTCATCTCATTTCTGAAATATCGGCCTACGTTCTGTAAACCTAATCTGAGCGGTGTACCGCTGGACGAGTTAACACCTAACAAGTTATCCAGTAATGTGGACTTATTGACTACTGCATCCGCATCAATAGGCAAAGATAAATCATCAATATCCTTTACCTGTGTACCTACCTCACTCCCTTTCGTAACATGGTTATTACGATTGATCGTGCCGATTCCCATACGTTCCGATGATTGATCAACCACCTGGCTCACAGCGCGCTTCATGACATACTCGCGCTTACGGTAGTAACTAAACCAGTTAGCAAAATTTTGTTGCTCAGCAGCACTGCGACTACTTATAAAGACTCGACTGGTTGAAGCCGTTGGGCACTCCCCCGTATCGTACAGTCCATCATTATCACTATCCGTCCAGTTATAATAGAAAGCTCCACTCCCACCAAATCCATTGATAAGATCGCAGGTTCTTCCGTTGCCATTGGAAACCATGCCATTGTCATCACATGAACTTGTACTACCGGACCCCGTATAGGGATTGACCCTTGCACTCGTTGGACTGGAATCAACAAAATCATTCCCGTTGACATCTTCACCATGCCAAGGCGTGTATTCTGCAGATGGATCAAACGCAAGAACATTATAACCAACACACAACTCAAGATTTTCAGTTGTATCATTAGGTGTGAAGTCAAGGTTGCCACTACTTCCACCGTCGTTTCGCCTCATGACCTCCCAGTCCATACTACCGGAATCATCCAGCATAAAGAAAATGTTGGGCTGAACGGGTTTCGCAAGGAATAGAGGGAGCTGAGACAACGGACCTGGGGCAGAAAACGCTAGATTTGCAGTAACCGACATGGCAGCAGCGATTACTGATACTGAAATAGTACGCATCATCGTGCCTCGAATAATTGTTCGGTTTATTCCATTAAAATTTCTCATTTTAACCTCCCCTATTCTTTACAGGGGTAAAAGTACATGACTCTGAAGTGAATGCCGGGAAGTGATATCTTGCCCCCAGGCAATTACAGTAATCCGAAAACCCTCTTTTTCTGGTGGAGGCAAGGGTGTTCCAATAACGAGTGAGGTTGACGTGCGGATTGGACCGACATGTTCAATAATGAATTGTGGCTGTCTTGCGACCGGCAGATCCAAGGTAGTCGGTATTTCCACACCGAGTGTTAGGTGCCCCCTCGGTAAGGCACAAGTCCCATCACTACACCAGTTCTCTACGACGTTTGGATCGAAATAACAATCCGGTTCATTACGACAAACCTCAGTTGCAGTAGGACCCGCCGAGAAAGCTCTTGCCGTATAAAGACCTTTCGGCCCTACACCATTGAGAAAAAAATTTTCCCAGTTTGCTTCATTCACATTGTCATTAAGCCACCGCTCAGCGACACGAAGACCAAACTCAGCAGCTTGAAATGCGCTAACTGATTGATGGTAGTTACCTGACATGCGCTGTTCCAGAGCAGAGTTGCCAATACCGGAGACAGCTAAAATAGTCATGACCAGCAAGAGCATCAAGGCAACAATGAGTACTGCACCACGCTGTCTGGGAATCCTCTTTTGACTTCCCACAGAGGGACAACTTGCGACTGGAATTTTTTTAACAAAAGTCATGTATCCAACCCCATATTGCGCAGTTTCACTGTGAATGAGTATTCGCGGGTAATATCGGTTCCAGCCTGTTGTCCCAGCAGCATGGTCAAATTAATCCTAAGACTGGTAATATCCGATGGACGAAGCGCATTATCCCAATCTACATACATATCCGCGTTGCCATCCTCTGATGTCGCAGAGTCAATACCGTAAAGCACCTGAAAATCAGTGACATTCTCGAATATGAGTTGCCTTGCGCCACCATTACGTTGCTCATATAGCCCGCGAGAACCTCCAACAGCAACATCATCAATTTCATAGGTGACAGTCATCATCTCATAGACCAGGGCTGCCTCTTCGGTTGCTCTACCATACACTTCAGTCAGTGGTACAAGATTCTCAATCCCACCCACTTCGGGGCCCACATCATGCTCTATCATGCCGCCGGTGATATCAGGCGAACCATCACCATCCAGATCGAAATCCTCCTCGTGTGTCCCCGTCACCAGGAAATAATCCGCTTCACGGCAATTGCTGACTAAAAGCCTGACGGGCACCGGCGATCCCGAAGTAAAATTATCCGCCAGCGCTATAAAGAGAGGAAGTTCCTTTGACACAGGTATATCGCAAGTCTCACAAACGGCGGTTTGTATATCGAGCACTGGAATACCGGTTTCTGGCAGTGCGAAAGTTATGGTTAGCGAATCGGGGTCAGCACCTCCCTCTATACCCTGAATGACCTGGACAGGCGAATCGGTTATGGTACTGAAGATGTTTGGCGTATTATCCTGATAAGAAAAGGCACATCCTGAATACCCCACCAGACTGAGTTCTTTTGTCAGTCGGTCAGCGATAAATCTGTAGTTCTCTTGCAGTACAGAGACCTCCTCTTCCATACGAAATGACTCTTTACTCCCCATGAATACTGAAATTGCACCGCCAAGAATCATCAGACTCAGCGCAAGTGCAAGCATCAGCTCAACCAATGTCAGACCATAGTGTCCCCGAATCCTGATATTTTTTTTCATGGCATAACACTCAATCTAATGATGCTAAACGGCGTTTCAGGATCAGTATCGTGATCCCAGGCAACTTTCACGGCATAAACATCAACACTGGGATCACCATTACACTCCGGATCCCAAGGTTCAGAATCACTGCCACCCCTACCATCACCAGGCGAGGTATCCCGGCAGATAACACCGACCCCACTGGGCAAATGCCGCTCAATCTTGGTAATCCACTGATAGGCATCCGTCTGTGCGATCTGATCAATGCTACAACCCACGGCAATACAGCCTGGATCTGATCCCGCAGCATCAATCATGTCATAGGCAGTACCTGCCACACCGGAATCGTCATTTCGGATACCGGGAAGATTCGCCCTGAGTCTGTCGGCACCCTCTGCAGCCAGACTTGCAGCAATGGATGATTCAAGCGCACCCTGATTGCTTCTCAGTGAATTGAATTGGAGGCTCGCCACACCCAGGAGACCAATCGAGATGATAACAATGGTTACCAGTACCTCCATCAGAGTAAATCCCATTGATTTTCCACCAATGGATTTGCTCTGTTTTTTATCAAATAAACGTTTCATTCTTACTCCTAAAAGCAAGCCACATGATCGATAGAGGAGCGGCCTAATGGAGAAATCGTAAACTGTCTCGCCTGTTGACCAATACAATCATCGTATTTGAATGCAAATTGAATTTGCGCGCCAACATCTGTCGCACCTGAAGGTAAATACCTGATAGTGTTCGGAGTAGCACCATTGAAGACCGGAGCACCTTCCATTGCTCGCCAAACATATAAAATCTCATCTTCCCCGGCTTTATAAACCCCGCTATCATTACCCTCATCCGTGTAGACCAGCCACCCTTGGGGCCAGTTCGCCGCATCACAGCCTGTCTGGTCCGCATTACTGGCACAAACCATTACCGGTGTCCCATCTGTGGCTTCACTACGAGCCAAGCGTAAAGCACTAAGCAGGTCGTTCGAATAGCCACTGACTTTAGTAGCAGAAACCATATTCATAAAAGCGGGTATACCGACACCAAGAACAACAATCGCCACGGCAAGTGTGACCATCAATTCAATCAGCGTCATTCCGTATATCTTTTTCATAACACCTCTATAGCAGATATCCCTTGTTGAGTACTGCGCTAAAACGATGAGTTGTATTAAAAAACCGACTATCGGTACAAACTGGAATCTGAATTAATATCGACATGATTAGCAAAATATTAAATCTGACTTAAGTTAGAGTGTATACATGCCATACAAACACAAATCATAATTGCGTTTTTTTGTAATCACCTCAGAACCCCAGTCTATGCATGAATACATCATCATCGGTGGCGGCCTCATCGGCATGCTTACAGCCAGAGAATTGGCCATGGCCGGCAGGCAGGTCACGCTGCTGGAACAAGATCGGGTTGGACGAGAGTCATCCTGGGCGGGTGGCGGCATCATTTCTCCCCTCTACCCCTGGCGGTACGATCCCTCAATCACAGCATTGGCCAGTTGGGGGCAACACTACTATCCCGAACTGATGGCAGCTCTCTATAAAGAGAGCGGTATCGATCCGGAATATACCAGGAACGGCCTTCTCATCGTTGAACCGGAAGACAACGAGCAGGCCCTCACCTGGGGAAAGGCCACACAGCAATCACTGTCTAATCTAGAGAAAACCGCTATCGGCGACTGTGAACCGGCGCTCACTACGACAGCAAATAAGGCAATCTGGATGCCCGAGGTTGCGCAGGTACGCAATCCCAGGCTGGTCAAGGCTACCTACGGCTCCATAGAGAAGCGGCTGGAGATTCGTGAGAACTGCCGTGTTTCCAAATTATTGGCTAGAGACGGTCGCATACAAGGCTTAGAGACGGATTCCGGTAACATAGCCGCTAAACAGGTGATCGTCTGCGCAGGCGCCTGGACGGGCGATCTACTTAAAGGCCTAGTCATTCGTCCTAGCATCGAACCGGTACTGGGACAGATGATCCTATTCCATTCAAAGCCCAATGCCATTTCACGTATTGTCCTGCATCAAGATAGATACGTTATCCCGCGACGTGACGGAAGGGTTCTGGTTGGCAGCACCCTCGAGCATAGAGGCTTTGACAAGACCACTACGCAAGCTGCTAAAGAGGCTTTGAAGGACTACGCCTTAGCGCATTTTCCACTACTCAGAGAGGCCAAAATCGAACATCATTGGGCCGGCCTGCGTCCCGGCTCACCCAGCGGCATACCCTACATTGGCCCTGTTCCCGGTATTCAAGGTCTCTATCTCAATGCCGGTCATTTTCGAAACGGCGTAGTGCTTGGCCCCGCTTCGGCCCGCCTGATGAGTGACATTGTCCTGGATAGAGAACCGATCCTCCCATCAACACCTTACGCACTTGACGCTCACAGAGACCAAGTCAGCTAGACCCGACATCAACTAGGCGACTATAATTGCCGCCTTCCAGCCGATGTAGCTCAGTCGGTAGAGCAACTGATTCGTAATCAGTAGGTCGGCGGTTCAATTCCGCCCATCGGCTCCATTATTATCCCGCCTCGAGGTCACACCTAAGATGGTGTTGCGGCAGTGGGCGTTAAAGGAGTCCGGAACTGGATTTTCATCAGGTTCATTATTAACCTGACTAAACCAACATCAAAACCGGTTTGCCTATGCGTATATTCAAGATCGTGTTTCTCAACCAAGGGAAGGTCTATGAAATCTTTGCTCGTATGGTGCGGCAAGGTGAGCTCTATGGCTTCGTCGAGATCGAAGATCTGATTTTCCAGGAGAGCGGGTCATTGCTGGTCGACCCTTCAGCTGAAAAACTGAAGGAGGAGTTCTCCGGCGTCCATCGCACACGCATCCCGATCCATTCCGTCATCCGCATCGACGAGGTGGAGAAGAACGAGCATGGACCCGGCAAGATTACCGAGATTGATGGAGACTCCAACATCACGCCTTTCCCTCATCATTTCCCGGGCCCCAGAAAAACCCCTGACAAATAACCTCACTATTGAGAATGCGCATTGCTGCACCGGATCAGACTTTTGACAATACCCCCTCCCCTCAAAAGTCTCGATCATTATGAACGCCTGTGTATTTCGTCATAGATTCTGGTTGTTTCTCTCCCTTTTACTCACCCTATCCGCATGCACAGCGGAACCGGAAACGGCTGACGATCAAATCCCTCCCCTACTGACTGCTGCCGAAAATGGTGATCTACCGACAATTCAGCGGCTGACCGCTGAAAATTCAGCTGTTGACATCAGAGACGCTTGCCTTTGGACACCTTTGATGAAGGCAGCACTCAATGGCCATAGGGAAGCCGTGCTTCAACTGATCCAAGCCAGTGCTGACGTCAATCTGGTGGACAAAGGTGGCTACTCAGCGCTCATGTTAGCCGCCTCTAATAACCATGCCGATATCATCGATCTGCTCATCAACGCAGGCGCCAACCCTGATCTGGTTGAGCAAACCGGCGGCTTCACTGCAATGATCTGGTCGGCAAAACTCGGTCATACCGCTGCAATCAGACAACTGATCAGCGCCCAGGCTGATGCCACAGCCCAGGACTATGATGGTAAAAGCGCGCTCGACTGGGCAAAAGAGATGAAGCATGCAGAGATCATCACCCTTCTGAGTCAATATACGGAGTAAAGACACGCAACACCCCCAAACATTAGAATCTTCTGAAAAACTGACCTACATCATAGCCTCGGCACAAAGGCGGTTTATGATTTACAAACACATGAGTCCACGAAAATCCTGTGAAGGCAGGCCGGGAGGAATTCTCTATGACCGCACAAATCACGAACGACCAAGGACTGCGGGAAGCACTGAACACCCTCACACTCTCACAACAAAGGGAGCTAGGCGGCCTATTCGTTGCCAGTGTCGGCCACCTCAGTAATGATCCAAGAATCGGAAGAGCGCTGGAAGCGGCGGCCGATGCGGGTACGACTCCCCAGGCTTTGGAAGAATCGTATAAATCGGTCAAGGCCTTCGCAACACAGAGCTACACAGCTTGTGGCAGCGATGCAGACTGGGCGGCCCAGGCAGAACATTTCGTTGCCGCAGCAGCCGCTGCGAGCCTCGCACCTGAAGATCAAACAGGCGCAAAGGGGAACAATGCCTGGAAAGCAGCCATGCAGGCCCGCATGGCGAAAAACTGCGAAATGATCCTCAACGATGAGGGCGGCGTCGCCAATGAGGCGGAAAAGCAGTACCAGATGGCACAGAAGTATCTGGGCGGATAACCAGTCTAATTGACAGTTAAGTCGAGAAAAAGTGCGCTTCTGGCAGTGATCAGGAGCGCCTATTGACTCAGTCTGTAATGGCGGGGTTGTTCTGGTACCCCGCTTATTTACCGTCCATCAGCGTAATCCCATCGAGGCCATCCACCAGGGCATCTTTGGCGCGACTGGCACCCAGCTTGATCATCAAGCGGACATCATTGGTTGAATCGGCATAGGCCAGTGCATTCTCATAGCTGATGACCCCTTCTTCATAAAGCTGATAGAGGTGCTGATCGAAGGTGATCATGCCGTGTTCCGTTGAACGCTTCATCAACTCTTTCAGTTTGTGGATCTCGCCTTTTCTGATCAACTCTGCCGCCAACGGCGTATTAAGCATGACCTCGATTGCAGCCCGTCGCCCCGTACCATCTGCCTTTGGAATCAGCTGCTGGGCCACGATGGCTTTCAGATTGAGGGAGAGATCCATGAAGATCTGGTCCCTGGCATCCTCTGGGAAAAAGTGGATGATGCGATCCAGCGCCTGGTTGGCATTGTTCGCATGTAGTGTCGAGAGACAGAGATGGCCCGTCTCGGCAAACGATATAGCATGCTCCATGGTTTTGCGGGTTCGGATCTCACCGATCAGAATCACATCCGGTGCCTGCCGCAGGGTGTTCTTCAGTGCCACTTCATAAGAGTCGGTATCTATACCCACCTCACGCTGGGTAATGATACAGCTGTTGTGATCGTGAATGTACTCAATGGGATCTTCAATACTGATAATGTGGCCATCACCCCGGGTATTGCGATAGCCAATCATGGACGCCAGGGAGGTTGATTTACCGGTGCCTGTCGCACCCACAAAAATGACCAAACCGCGCTTGGTCATGGAGAGATCCTGCAAAATTGGGGGAAGATAGAGTGATTCGAGGGTGGGTATGCGATTCTCTATACGTCGCAGAACCATACCCACCGCATCGCGTTGGATAAAAGCGCTGACGCGAAACCGGCCGATACCCTTGGCGCTGATGGCGAAGTTACACTCTTTGGTCTCATCAAATTCCCGCTGCTGGGTATCTGTCATGATGCTATAAGCCAACGATTTCGTCTGCTTGGCCGTAAACACCGTCTTGTTGACCGGGTGTATCTTACCGTCCACCTTCATGGACGGCTCACGACCGGCCGTAATGAAGAGATCGGACGCCTTGTTCTTGACCATCATGGACAGCAGCGGACCCAGTTCCATAGTTAAATCCTCTTCGTCATTCTTTATCTTTCGTAGATATCCTGCTCACCGTACAGAATAGCTACATCTGCTCTTTGTTCTGTGCCTTGGCCTTGGCATCCAGGCGGCTGACAATGCCTTTCTGTACGAGTTCTTTCAGCGCCTGATCCATCGTCTGCATACCATAAGCCTGGCCTGTCTGGATGGCGGAATACATCTGCGCCACCTTATCTTCCCGGATCAGATTACGGATAGCCGGTGTGCCTACCATGATCTCCCAGGCAGCGATTCGACCCCCACCGATCTTCTTCAACAGTGTCTGTGCGATAACTGACCGCAGAGACTCTGACAACATGGAACGCACCATGGACTTCTCGCCGGCGGGAAATACATCGATTATTCGGTCGATGGTCTTCGCCGCGGAACTGGTATGTAGCGTACCGAAAACAAGATGTCCGGTTTCCGCCGCAGTCAATGCCAGACGGATGGTCTCCAGATCACGCAACTCACCCACCAGGATGATGTCCGGATCCTCACGCAAGGCGGAGCGCAACGCCTCGGCGAATCCCAGGGTATCTCTGTGTACCTCGCGCTGGTTGATCAAACATTTCTTACTGGCGTGTACGAACTCGATGGGATCCTCAATGGTGAGGATATGTGAGTAGTCGTTGTCATTCTTGTAATCCATCATGGCGGCCAGGGTAGTCGACTTACCCGAACCGGTTGGCCCAGTCACCAGTACCAGTCCACGGGGAACATCCACAATCTCCCTGAAAGTCTGAGGACAACCAAGGTCCTCCAGGGTCAACACTTTGGAAGGGATGGTACGAAATACCGCCGATGCGCCGCGAGCCTGATTAAAGGCATTAACACGAAAACGTGCCAGGCCGGGGATCTCGAAGGAGAAGTCTGTCTCGAGAAATTCCTCAAAGTCCTTGCGCTGTTTATCATTCATGATGTCATACACCAGGGCATGCACCACCTTATGTTCCAATGCCGGCACATTGATTCGACGGATGTCGCCATCCACACGGATCATCGGCGGCAACCCTGCCGAGAGATGCAGGTCCGAGGCATTGTGCTTCACACTGAAAGCAAGTAATTCAGCGATATCCATTCATTCCCCCATGATGAAACTGATGCAACTTATCTCTAGTCATATCGACCCAATGCCTGATAAGTTTAGTAGGCACACGGCCATAGGTTGAGCCGGCATGGCAAAGTTAACCAGACCAAGCCGACCTCGTTAGCGCCCTATATGGCTAGGAAGTAATATACTAGGCAGATAACGAAAAATCTGTTCCAACGGCAATTTTTTTTATTTCTGACGTGATCGATCCCAAAATACCCACCAATGATCTGCTCGGACAGCGCTACCAGGCCTTGCTAAAGCGTGTCCGAATGGCCGAGGCAGCCTGTGGCCGGAACTCCGATACTCACCTGTTAGCAGTGAGTAAAACCCGAACCGCAGATGAGATACGTGGACTGGCAGCATTGGGTCAGTTCCGATTCGGTGAGAATTATCTGCAGGAAGCGGAGGCAAAGATCAAACAACTGCGCGACCTCCCCCTGGAATGGCATTTCATTGGCCGTATCCAGAGCAACAAAACCCGCTCCATCGCCGAGCACTTCGATTGGGTACACAGTGTAGCCAGCCTCAAACACGCCAGACGGCTCAGTGAACAGCGTCCGCCACATCTGCCCCCACTCAATATTTGCCTACAGGTCAACACCAGTGGAGAAACCAGCAAGGATGGGCACAATCCTGAATCTCTATCCTCACTTCTGATGGACTACGCATCCCTACCCAACCTACAGATCCGTGGATTGATGACTATTCCGGCACCGACTGAAGGAGATTCGGATATGGCCCACCCTTTCCGGCTGCTTCGCAGCTTGCGTGACCGCCTATCCAGCCCACAATTACCCTTTGAAACCCTATCCATGGGCATGTCGAATGACCTGGAGGCCGCCATTTCCGAGGGTGCCACCATCATTCGAATCGGCACCGCAATTTTCGGCCCACGTGGGTATAATCACTAACTTCAAACCAAGCATCGATAGAAATAAAGACAACGATGACAAGCAGCAAACTCACATTCGTCGGCGGCGGCAATATGGCCACCAGTCTGATTGCCGGTCTGATAGCCGATGGCTACGACAGCCAATTAATCACAGTCAGCGATCTGGACAGCGAAAAACTGGCTCAGATGGCAGCCAGGTTCGGGATTCACACCGAGCCCGACAACGCAAAGGCTATCGAAGACGCCGGCATCGTCGTCCTGGCCGTCAAACCGCAAGTCCTGGAAAGCGTAGCTCGGGGTTTGGCAGAGACTCTGCAAAATACCCAGCCCTTAGTCATCTCCATCGCAGCGGGCGTACAGGAGACGATTTTACGTGACTGGCTTGGCGGTGATGTGACGCTGGTTCGCAGCATGCCCAATACGCCGGCAATGATCCAATCGGGCGCAACCGGGCTGTATGCCGGTCCCGGCGTCACCGATGAGCAACGGGATATGGCCGAAAACATCCTGCGCGCAGTCGGCCTCACCCGTTGGGTGGATGACGAGGCGCAGATGGATGCGGTCACGGCGGTTTCCGGCAGTGGACCGGCCTACTTTTTTCTCATCATGGAGGCGATGGAAGCTGCCGCCATTGAGATGGGACTCGACAATGAGACGGCTCGCCTGCTGGTTCTCCAGACTGCACTGGGTGCATCCCGCATGGCGATGGAGAGCAGCGACTCGCCTGCCACCCTTCGGGAAAGAGTCACTTCACCCGGCGGCACGACGGAACGCGCACTGGGCATCCTGGAAGAGGGCAAGCTCAGAGAGTTGTTCGCAAAAGCCTTAAGTGGTGCACAAACCCGTTCTCAGGAACTCTCCAACATGCTGGGACACCGATTGCCATGAGCGGAAGCTACCTCGCCAATCCAATGATTTTTCTGGTACAGACCCTGTTTGGCCTCTACATATTAGCGGTGCTGTTAAGATTTCTGTTACAGCTTGTACATGCCGATTTTTTCAACCCCATCTCCCAGTTTCTGGTCAAAGCAACCAATCCGCCGCTTAAGATCTTGCGCCGGTTTATTCCTGGCCTCGGCGGCATTGATCTCGCCGCTGTGATCCTCGCCTGGCTGCTCAAGGCCATCGAACTCCTGCTGGTGCTCAGCATCTCAGGAAATGCCGTGAACCTACTCGGCCCACTGGTCTGGGCCATACCGGAGTTGGTGGAACTGGTGATCAATATCTTCCTTTTTGCCGTTTTGATCCAAGTGATCCTC
The DNA here is from genome assembly GCA_025655575.1 of Candidatus Thiodiazotropha sp. (ex Monitilora ramsayi). Taxonomy (GTDB): domain Bacteria; phylum Pseudomonadota; class Gammaproteobacteria; order Chromatiales; family Chromatiaceae; genus Thiodiazotropha. Next base: position 183,469 of record JAHXIP010000003.1, read on the forward strand.
AGCTGGGTCAACCCCGGCAGTTACAATCCGGCAACAGCATTGCTCTACAGCCTTACGGGGCCGGTCATGCGTCCCGCGCAGAAGCTATTACCCCCCATGGGAGGCCTTGATCTTTCACCCATGCTAGTGATGATCGGGCTGGTACTATTAAAAATGCTCCTTTTGCCTCCCCTTAAGGCGCTCACTGGGAGTCCATTCGGTAGCACCCCTTTTCTATGACCTGGCACCGTTGGGAGGGTGATGACCTGATTTTGCACCTGCGCGTGCAACCCAAAGGCAGTAAAGATGCGCTAGTCGGCCCTTATGGCGATAAAGAATATAAGGTTACACTGACCGCCCCCCCGGTGGATGGCAGGGCCAACACCCATCTGCTGAAGTTCATTGCCAAGACCTTCGGTCTGCCATGTGCAAGGGTAATTCTTGAATCCGGCCTCCACTCCCGAAGTAAATGCCTGCGGCTAAAGTCCCCTACACAGCTGCCGATATTTCCGGGAGATTGAATGACCCGGTTTTTTCACTGGGTTTGGTATTAGGCCACACCTCGCGTATCATTTGCCAATGGGCTGTGTGTTGCGGGTAACGGCCTGTTCTGTCAGGGGAATCACGGGAAAAGGGTATGGACAAAGTACGATTTCAAGAACAGCTGCAAGCCTACGAACAGTGGAAGATGGATGTCATCAACACGATCGAGGAGTATGGCCCCTGGCTGGAAGAGAACGACATGTCTTCCGGGGACACCCAACAGCGTATTGAACACACTCTTGAAGCACTCAGAAGCGACAAGCTGACCATCGCCTTCGTCGCAGAATTCTCCCGCGGCAAAACCGAACTGATCAACGGGATCTTTTTCGCCGACTTCGGACGCCGTTTGCTGCCATCGGATGCAGGGCGCACAACCATGTGCCCGACCGAGATCTTCTACGACGACAAGCGTGACGAGGCCTACGTGAGGCTTCTGCCGATCGAGACCCGACTGCAGGACATCAGCCTGACAAAATTGCGCAAGGACACCAAGCAATGGGTTCACTACCCCTTGGAAACTGACTCTGTGGAGCAGATGCAGGCGGCCTTGAGCGAGGTCATCCAGACCAAGAGCGTGACCCTCGAAGAAGCCAAGCACCTGGGGCTTTATAGCCCCGACCTGCACCCACATCAGTCACAGCCGCCGGAGATGATTGAGATCCCCAAGTGGCGACATGCCCTGATCAGCTTCCCGCATCACTTACTGAAAAAAGGCCTGACCATCCTCGACACCCCAGGACTCAATGCCTTGGGTACAGAGCCCGAGCTGACTCTAAACATGCTGCCAGCTGCACAGGCCGTACTGTTCGTACTCGGCGCTGACACCGGCGTCACGCGTAGCGATATGGAAATCTGGCAACACCACATCAAGGGCTTCCAAAGCGGACGGCAACGCGGCCTGATGGTGGTCCTGAATAAGATCGACACCCTGTGGGATGATCTGCGTGAGACCGAAGATGTACATGACGCCATCTACAATCAACAAACCGCCACCGCCGGTCTGTTGGGCATTGAATCCCGTTCAGTCTTTCCCGTCTCTGCGCAAAAAGGTCTGCTGGCCAAGATCAAAACCGATGACCAATTGCTGGAGAAGAGCGGACTGCTCGACCTTGAAAATTATCTGGGCCAGGATGTCCTCGGCATAAAACAGCAGATTATTCTCGAGACTGTCGGCGCTGATGTTGGACAGATGCTAGATAACAGCCGCAGCATACTGTCAGGCAAGCTCAACGACACCAAGCGCCAATTGGAAGAGCTGGAAGAGTTGAGCGATAAGAGTGACGATGTCATCACCAATCTGATGGAGAAGACACGCACAGAGCAGGCTCAGTACTTGCGGGATGTGGAGAGCTTCCAGCAGAGCCGCAAACAGCTCAAACTGCAGGCAGACCAACTGAGTCAAACCCTCAATCTGGAATCGCTCAACGATATCATCGATCGTTGCAGAAAGGAGATGACCAACAGTTGGACCACCAGCGGCATGAAGGCTTCCATGAAGAATCTCTTCGAGGAGATTCGCCGTGTGATGCTTAATGTGGTTACCCAAAGTGAGCAGACAAGAAAGCTGATCCGTTCCATCTACCGAAAATTTCAAAACGAACATGGCTTCGCTGTGGTGCAGCCAAAGATGTTCTCAATCGTCAAATACCGGGTTGAACTTGAGTTACTGCATCAGGAGGCCGAGGTTTTCCGTAATAGCCCCGTGACCGCCATGATGGAACAGAACTTCGTGGTCAAACGCTTCTTCTCGGCCCTGGTTGAACGGGCACGCGAGATATTCAGTCATGCCGACGATGAGATAGACGGCTGGCTGAGCAACACCCTCGAACCTCTTGTGATGCAGATCAAGGACCACAAGGAGATGATGGAAAAGCGGCTGAATAATCTGCAGAAAATCGGACAGTCACGTAATACTCTGCAGTACCGCATCCTTGAGCTGCAAGAACAGTATACCGAGCTGGCCAGACAGTTGACCGCACTGCGCAACATGGCCAATCGCATCAACAACAACCGCCCGCTACACCAGGCTGAAAGACCCAAACCCAAGCTGGTCAAGCAGAGCGCCTCCTGATCGACATTTGACGCCTCCTAATCGCCCGGCTTCACCGCCGGGTGATGATCGACTACACTCCAAGCACAAGATTGGTCAAAAAGACCAGCATCCAAAGGAGGCTCTACATGACGATAATTAAAACAACCCTACTCTCGCTGATCCTGACATTGAGCGTCATGTCAGCTTGGGCAGAAAACAGCACAACCATTCCCGGCTACGCAATCCATCACAACGCTATTCCCACAGCATCCCTAGATCCCGCAGTCGCCAAGCAGTACGCCATCCAGCGTAGCAAATACCGCGGTCTGCTGAACGTCAGCATCATCAAGACAGAAGAAGGCACCACAGGAAAACCAAGCAACGGCGTAGTCATGGCAAAAGCCACGAATATCCGCGGGCAGTTGATCAGCATCCCGATGCGCAAGGTTGAAGAGGGTGATGCCGTCTACTACATCGGTGAATTTCGTATTGCCGATCAGGAGACGCTTAATTTTGAACTACAGGTACAACCCAGAGGGGAGACTCGCTTCTACACCGCCAAGCTGAGTCAGCAGTTCTTTATTGACGATTGATGACCCTTAGATATTTGATACGCCACCCGAAACCCTGTCGCATGATATTCAAAATACATGTGACAGGGTATACAAGCCAAATGCGATCACCAAAAGACCCGCTACACGCCTGACGCGGATGTCTTTTGACCAGCGCGCCAAACTGCCAGCCACCATGCCCATGGCAAAAAGGTTCGGCAACGTACCTATGCCGAAGGCAAGCATCAGTCCCGCACCCTTTAACACACTGCCAGCTGAAACCGTCCACACCAGCATACTGTAGACCAGGCCACAGGGAATCCAGCCCCAGACCAGTCCCAACATCCAAGCCTGAGCAGGTGTCCTGACCGGTAGCAGCCTTCTGGCGAATGGCTCGATACGGGTCCACAAACGCCCGCCCAGTTTTTCGATCTGGGCCAACCCCATCCACCAACCACCTAGATAGAGACCGAGCAGGATCATGAAAACTGCGGCGATCACCAGCAAGGTCTGCTGTGCTATATAGATCGGTACGACTTCCGCCAACAACATGCCCAATCCACCCATGATACCCCCGGCCACTGTATAGCTAGTGACACGTCCCAGGTTGTATCCCAGTTGGTAAGGTAAGGTACTCGGGAAGTGATGACGTATCTTTTCCGGCAGGCCGAAAGTCAAAGCGCCAACGATACCTCCACACATACCCACACAGTGAGTACCACCGAGCAGCCCAACAACAAAAGCGGCCAGGTAACTACCCTGCTCAAGCATCACAGTCCCTCTTGATGGCGGGTAGATACCGCATGGCTAATAAAATCAATACGAGCACCGGTATTCCCATGGATGTAGTAATAAGGAAAAAATTCACATAGTCGATGGCATCCACCATAACACCCGAGAAACCACCGATAAATTTTGGCAACAGCAACATCACTGAACTGAAGAGGGCATACTGGGTCGCAGAATAGGAGACATTAGTCAGACCAGAAAGATAAGCGACAAAGGCCGAACTCGCCAGACCCGCGCTGAGATTATCTGCTGATATAACCAGCGCCAACATCGGGACATTATTACCGATACCGGCCAACCAGGCGAAAAGCAGATTGGTCGAAGCCGCCAACACCCCCCCCAGAAACAGCACCCGCATGACTCCCATGCGGGTCACCAGCAGACCACCGGCTATGGCACCCAGTAAGGTCATTACTACACCCAGCAGATTCGCGAACAGCGCCACCTCACCCTTGGTAAACCCCATGTCGACATAAAATACATTGGAAATGACGCCAAGCACTATATCGGAGATCCGATAGGTGGCAATGAGCGCCAGAATCAACAAAGCATGCCAGCGGTATCTTCGAATAAAATCCACGAAAGGGCTGATGATCGCACCATAAATCCACTCAAGCAGATAGCGTAGGTGTCGAGGCATCCATACCTGCCGTTCGATCAGGCGATCCACCGCCGCTTCCTGCTCCAGTGTGGCTGAATCGGGCTGCCTGTCCGGTTCATGAATGATCATCACTGTGACAATGCCGACAAACATCAGGCACGCCATGACGAGATAGGCCGTTGTCCAGGCCGAAAGCAGATAGCCGCTTTCAGTGGGATTGGCCAACTGGGCCACGGCAAGTGCACCACCGCCACTGACAATCATTGCGATCCGGTAACCAATCATATAACTGGCCGCCATCGCTCCCTGCAAATGCACCTCAACCCGTTCTATGCGATAGGCATCGATAGCGATATCCTGAGTTGCCGAGGAAAATGCGACCAACAAGGAAAAAAGGACGAAGGGACGCAGGCTTTCCAGGGGATCGGAGAATGCCAGGCCACAGAGCCCGATGATCACCGATAACTGCGCCAACAGCATCCAGGCTCTGCGACGCCCGAGCGAACGTGTCAGCCAGGGCAGCCTCAGGCGATCAACTAAAGGCGACCACACCCATTTGAATCCATAAGCAAGCGCAACCCAACTGAGAAAACCGATCGTGCTTCGTTCGATACCTGCTTCTCTCAACCAGAAGGAGAGCGTACCGAAAACCAGCAGGAGAGGCAGACCCGCCGAAAAGCCAAGAAACAGCATACTGCGTACACCAGGCTGCCAATAGACGGCCAGCGTCTCTGACCAACGACTAACTTGCATGACATACCATTGAATGGAAGCTCAATCGGTCCATGTCTCCGTTACGCGAAGCGAACAAATTGCTCCATGGTAAGTACATAGCCACATGCAAGTGTAACAGGGGAAGTGGGAAGAGCAGGGTCACGGACACCTCGAAATGGATAAGTCGCAGCATTATATGCGTATGCCACCATCAAGTCCCCTATCTCAGCCGCTACAGGTTACAATGCGCGCATCAATATCAACAGGTGGTGCATCATGCAGGATTATCAACGCGACTTTCTCGACTTTGCCCTCGATGTGGGCGTACTTCGCTTCGGCGAGTTCACACTCAAGTCAGGTCGTATCAGCCCCTATTTTTTCAATGCCGGTCTCTTCAACACAGGGGCCAGCCTCGCCCGCCTGGGGCGTTACTACGCCCAGGCCATCGTCGATGCCGGAATCGAATTCGACGTGCTCTATGGACCGGCGTACAAAGGCATTCCCCTGGCTGCGGCCACTGCCGCGGCACTTTATGATCATCACAACATCGATATCCCCTATGCCTTCAATCGAAAAGAAGCCAAGGATCACGGTGAAGGCGGTATAATCGTCGGACACCAGTTGGAAGGCCGGATACTGATCATCGACGACGTCATCTCCGCCGGCACCTCCGTACGCGAATCCGTCGACATCATCCAGGGCCTGCAGGCCACACCTGCCGGTGTGGTGATTGCATTGGATCGACAGGAACGGGGCCAGGGTGAGCGCTCGGCAATTCAGGAGGTCGAGAGCGACTACGGCATGCCGGTCACCGCCATTGTGCATCTCGAGCAACTGGTTGAGTATCTGGAGCAGAAAAAGGATTCGGGAGATGACTTGCAGCGGATCCGAGCCTATCGCGAGACCTACGGCGTCTGAACAACGGTTTGTCGCATCTAGTGGGCCATGCGGTAAATAAGGTAATGATCAGAATCCCACTCATCAGTCAAGGCAAAGCGTACTCCGCAGGGAATGGCAAGCCCTTTCCAAGGAGAACAACGCAGCATTGACTGATGAGCGGGGCTCCCTTCGGGCCGGCCCACAAGCCTCAGCAGCGTCGTTGCACTCACTTGAATTGGCCCACCAGTCCTACGTTCGCGCGCCTTACTGCTGAGGCTTGTGGGTCCGGCTGATCGTTACCTTATTTACGCATGGCCCACTAGAGACCTGATGGTGGGTAGCACTTAGCCAAGAATCAGCTTGCTGCCCACCACCAGGGTCACCACTTCAAATCCCCGTTTGATCCAACGATTGCCTTTGACAATGGAGAGATGAGCACCCAGATACCCGCCCAGTAGAGAGCCGGCCAAAAGCACCGGCAACCAAGTCCACTTCACCTCACCCAGCAGTCCCAGCGTAACAGCACCACTGCCATTCCAAAAAACGCCGACCATCACCAGCGTATGGGCCACAGCCCGGCGATAATCGAGTCCGAACCAGCGAACCAGCCAGAGCGTGACAAACAGGCCGGTACCCGAGGTGAGAGATCCATTGAGCACGCCAATGAGAAACAAGCCCACACCGCCTGCTGCAAATCCCTGCCGGCTACGATGTATGGGTAGGTAGACCTGCCCCAGGGAGGGACTCAAGATCGAATAGACCCCCAGCCCCAAAGTCAGCAGGCCGAGAGCCACCTCAGCGATGCGATCCGGCACCTGCAGAATCAGACTGGCACCGATCACCACCCCGGGTACACCAGCCAACAGCATAAAAATGACAAACTGACGCTCCAGCCCCCCTTCCCTCAAGTGTCTGACGGTGGCGCCGATACCTAAAGCTACAGAGGCAATCTTATGGGTCGCCAACGCCATACCGAAGGGTAGACCGAGAAAAATCAGGGCCGGTAGCTGTACCAATCCCGCCCCTCCACCAGAGAAGGCGGAAAACAGATTGGCCAGCAGAGAGATTACAAAAAGGGTGAACTGTTCCACAAAGTGAGTATCTTAATTCCAGAGGCACGCAGTATAATCCATGTTTACCACCAGAACCGATCTAGCCCCGAGACGCAGTTTTATGTCTTTGAGACACCTACTTGCCACATTGATGGTCATTGCCTGTCTGCCGATGAGCGGACATGCGGGCAAACTCTACAAATGGGTGGACGACGAAGGTCACACCCACTACTCAGATAAGCTACCACCCAGCGATACCAGACGTGCACGTTCCCACCTCGATGAACGCGGTATTACCGTCGATAAGGTTGAGGCGGCAAAAACACCAGAACAGATCAGACAAGAGGCGGAAGAAGCAAGACTGCGCCGCGAACAGGAGCGTCTGGCGGAGAAACAGCTGGCTGAGGATCGTGTATTGCTGCGCACCTTCCGTACAGTGGACGACATCCAGATGGCTAGAGACGGCCAGATCCAGGCGGTCGACACTTATATCCGCGTCACTGAGTCGAATATCAAACGATTGAAAAACACGCTCGAAGTGATGCAGCAAAATGCCGCGGAGCTCGAACTGAGTGGACAAACCGTCTCTGTCCGTTATCTGAATGATATTGAGACCAAGAGACAGGCACTAAAAGACTCCTATCAGTCCATTGTCGATCGTGAGCGGGAAAAAAACAGGATTCGTCAATCATTTGCGACAGACCTCAAGCGTTTCCGGGAGCTAAAAAAGCTGGCACAAACCAACGATCCGACTCAGGAAGCGAAGCAATCTTTCATTGATGCCCTTTTGAATGTCTACAACTGCGATGAAAGCAAGAATTGCGATCAGGCTTGGCTCAACGCCAAGGCCTACCTGAGGAAAAACAGCACCATGCCGGTCAGCATGGAGGGCGAGAATATAGTCATGACCAGAGCGCCGGCAGAGAATGACGATATCAGCATCACCGTTTCGCGCATCCGGGACAAGAAGACCAGCCAAACCCTGATTTTCATGGATCTGCAATGCAAGGGGACCAATCAAGGTGTTGCACTTTGCGCCCGGGGTGAAAAAGTCGTACGTATCAAAGCGGGATTCCAGGCCGCATTGGGTGGCGACCCACAAACACCAACTGGGCTGGAGATCGCCTCGCCTAACGGGTAAAAAAACTGTTTTCCAATACCTGCCACTGGGCATCCCACTGCGCCAGGGGAGGCATCTGGAAGCGACTGCGCAGGTACTGATGCATCAGGCCTTCAGCCGAGGCGATCATAAGATTGGCCGCCACACTGGCTCCAACCCCTGACGACGCTTCACCGCGCATCTCACCTTCCCGCAGAATTTGCTTCAGCTGGGTCTCAAAGCGGGTAAAAAACTGACCCACTCTTGTCATTAGCCTTTCGGTCTCACCAACCAGTGCATCTCCAAGTAACACCCGTGTAATACCTGGATTTTTCTCGGAAAAAGCCAGCAACAGATAGAGCAATTGCCCGCAGCGCTGTCGTGCATCCAGCGGCTCTTTCAAAATCTGGTTGATGCGCGCAAAGATACTCTCCTCGGCAAAATCGATCAGTCCCTCGAACATCTTCGCCTTACTGGCAAAGTGGCGGTAAAGGGCAGCTTCGGACACCCCTACAGCTCTACTCAAGGAGGCAGTGGTGATGCGATCACCTGGATTCTCCTCCAGTTCACGGGCCAATGCCTCTAGTATTAACTGGCGACGTGGTGTTTTCTGCTGATTCATTACCGGCGCCGGATCAATGTACCCACACCTTCATCCGTGAATAGCTCAAGCAGAACAGCATGAGGCACTCGACCGTCAATGATATGAGAAGTACCCACACCTGCCTTGACCGCATCCAGTGCCGTCGCAATTTTCGGCAACATGCCACCGTGAATGGTACCGTTCTCAATCAGCTCATCGACACGCTCAGCTGATAGCCCAGTCAGCAATCCTCCATCCTTGTCCAGCAAACCACGGGTATTGGTCAACAGTATCAATTTCTCGGCTTGCACAACTTCAGCTACTTTGCCCGCCACCAGATCGGCATTGATATTGTAGGAGTGCCCATCCTCACCGACGCCAATGGGCGCTATGACAGGAATAAAATCCCCATTCACCAGCATATTCACCACACTGACATCAATACTCTCCACCTCACCTACATGACCGATATCGATGATTTCCGAGGCTTCCAATTCCGGACCCTGACGGGTGATGACCATCTTCCTCGCATGTATCAAGTCACCGTCTTTGCCGGTAAGGCCCACCGCAGATCCACCGGCACGATTGATCAGGTTGACGATATCCTTATTGACCAATCCTCCAAGTACCATCTCAACCACATCCATGGTCTCGCTGTCGGTCACCCGCATGCCCTGAACAAACTCGGAATCCTTACCCAGCCGCTGCAGTAAACTGGCAATCTGAGGACCGCCACCGTGCACCACGACGGGATTGATTCCCACCAGTTTCATCAACACCACATCCATGGCGAAGCTGCTTTTTAGGTCATCGTCGACCATAGCATTTCCACCATACTTGATGACGATAGTTTTACCGCTGAATCGCTGAATATAGGGTAAGGCGGAGGTTAATACATCGGCGACATTCTGCGCCTGTTCTTTGGATAGACTCATCTTGGTTATGATTTACAACAGTGAACGAAATCGACTATACCCACTAGAATGGCGCTGTCAGATCTGGCGCCACATCAGCCAGCAGGTCTCTGAATATCGACTGTACCTGCGCCAGCCCCTCCTCGCTATCAGATTCGAAACGAAAGAGCAGTGCTGGTGTTGTGTTCGACGCACGAATCAGACCCCACCCCTGTTCAAATTCTGCACGCAAACCATCTATTTTGACCAAACGAGCCCCAGGCAGGTCCGGTAATTGATCGACAGCCTTCATCACTTCTTGTGCCTTGCCCTCTTCCAGGCGCAGGGCATACTCCGGCGTAGCAAGCCCTTCAGGGAGTTCTGCAAACACCTCTGCACTGGTGCGATAGTCAAGGGAAAGAATCTCCAACAACCTCGCCCCAGCATAGAGCCCGTCATCGAAGCCATACCAACGTTCAGAAAACATAATGTGGCCACTGAACTCACCCGCCAGTAAGGCATGGGTCTCTTTCATCTTACTCTTAAGGCTGGAGTGTCCGCTCTTCCACATCAGCGGCCGGCCACCATTGGAGAGAATAATATTCGCCAGATGCCTGCTGCATTTCACATCGTAGATGATGTCGCCGCCCGGCTCGCGGCTGAGCACATCGGTTGCCAGATACATCAGCAGACGATCTGGCCAAATCAGTTTACCTGACGAATCGACGACACCCAGCCGGTCCCCATCGCCATCGAACGCCAGGCCTAATGCTGCCTGATGTTCCACCACCGCTTGCTGCAAGGCTTGCATATTTTTAGGGTCGCCAGGATCGGGATGGTGGTTGGGGAAGTTGCCATCTACCGTACAAAAGAGCTCGATCACTTCACATCCCAGCTGGCGATAGAGCTCGGGTGCGACGACCGATGCGGCTGCATTCCCACAGTCTATGACGACTTTTAAGGGCTGGCCTAGACGAATATCGGAGGCAATGCGTTCGATATATTCGGAAACAACATCCATCGAATCAAACGAACCCTCTCCCTGGAGAAGCTGGCTTGCATCGATGCGGCGACGCAATTCCTGGATACCCTCGCGTGAAGGGCTCTCCCCGCCGATAACCACCTTGAGTCCGTTATATTGCGGTGGGTTGTGGCTCCCCGTAATGATGACACCACACTCGATATTGTGCTCATGAATCGCATAATTCAGCATCGGAGTCGGTACCAGACCGATATCGATAACATCCCGGCCACTGGCCTTAAGACCCTGTATCAGTGCGCTTTGCAGGCTGTCACTGGAATTGCGCGCATCCCTCGCCACCAGTACTGACTGATACCCTCTATCGAAGACTTCACTGCCAATACCTTGCCCCAACCGAGCAACCACCTCTTCTGTAAGAGTCTCTCCCACCACACCCCGGATATCGTATGCACGAAAAATGGTAGATGAAATATCCACTGGATCACTGAGCCTGACAGAAGATTGATCGACCACTTCAGGCAGTTGCTCGTCTACAGTGATACCAACTGCGGCTCGGCCTTTGGCCTTCCCAGCCTGAGTGGTGCGGAACTCCTTGATCTGGTGCTCCAACACATCAAACGTCGGCTGTAAATCACCTAAATTCGCTGGCGGTGACTTAGGCGGTCTACCCGCTGTGAGTGCCTCGAATAGGGTCAGGATGGCATGCTGATCCTTTTTAAGTGCCTTGATCATCTGTTGCGACAACAGATACAACAATGCACTGGCCAGCAAAAAGACCAGAAGACCAGGCCCGGTCAGCATCAATATATCCATTACATTCAGACTGACACTCGTGCCCCCCCAATAAGCAAGCTGCCATAAGCTGTCCTGAATGGGTAAGACACGGTCAGGCAAACCACCCTGGACCACCGGTCCTTTACTCGCGATCACGAAAGGCGCCTTATTGGGAATAATCTGCTGCATCTCTACCCGGCCTGCATAGTCATCGACCGAATCCAGCAATTGCTGCAGTCCGGCCAGAGGGAATGCTGCATGAAGCACGCCCAGTGCGGGTTCATTGGGGGCAGTGCGAATACCTGCAGCAATAGCAATATGTTGATGTACTGTATTGAACTGATGGGCTTCGGCAGGCAGGGCACCATCCCGGGTCTCAGCCTGGCGCAGCATCTGCAAAGAAGCGTAACTCATGTTGGGCGTCAGCTCGGTATCCGGTTCGCTGGTTCCGGCTGGCAGGAGCCTGATCTGTTGTGCGCCAGGCACCAAACGCGTCAATCTATCCTGTTCATCGCGCAGTGCAGAAACATCTCCCGTTTCAAACAGGCTGGCCAGTTGAGGCTGCAGCGCCAGTTCCTTAATCATCTCCCGTCGCTGCTGGTTGAGCACTTCCACATGGTTGGCTACTGCCTGCGCCGCTGCTTGGGTCTGCCGCTTCATCCGAGACGTGGAGGCTGCTTCTGACTGAAAGTAGATCGCCGCAGCGGCCATCAATGTCAGCAACAGTAACCCTAAAACACCAATCAACCAGTATCCGCGAACACCACGACCACCAAGCGGCTTTTTATCTGTCCCGCCTGTGCTTTTAGTCAATCCCATATTCTTCCCCGATGGTTCATCAGCCAGCCTATTGGCTGGCGCATGGATCATTTATTCTTATTCTTTTCAATTAGGGCCTGTTAACAGGCCCTATTACAGTCGATATATAGCACTTGGGATTAGGCCTCCACATATCCCCGAGCCCATCTTAATGTATATCTTCACTACTTACCTTTCGGCCTGCATTTTATCGCACACTCAGCAGAAAATGGTGGCTGGCGGTTCCAGCATGGCTGGAATGCTACATCCCACCGATGACCTTGCCCCCATCCTATCAATGTAGCGTTTAATAATCAGTTCTCATTCCTGGCATTCTCCACCTTGAGATAGTGTGTCTTGATTCGATCAGCAAGTTGCCGAGCCAGTTGTGACTTATTCATCATGGGCAGAGATTCGCGACCACCTTCCCAGAGCAGAGTCAGTGCATTGCGGTCACTTTCAAAGCCGCCTTCGGAGGTTCCTACCTGATTCGCAGCTATCATATCCACGCCCTTTGCCAGCCGCTTCGCCTCGGCATAGGCTTCCACCTGCTCCGTCTCAGCTGCGAAGCCCACTGTGAAGGGTGCATCATCAAGTGCCGACACATCGGCAAGTATATCGGGATTGCGCACCATTTCGAGACTCAGTGAATCATTACGCTTTTTAATCTTTTCTTTTGCCACCTCGCCCGGACGATAGTCAGCCACCGCAGCCACAGCGACAAAAATATTGCAGTCCGATGCTCTTGCCATCACCTCAGCATACATCTCCTGAGCGGTTTGGATGGAGTGAAACTCGATACCGGTCGGCGGTAAAAGGGACACCGGGCCGCTAATCAGCGTCACCTCGGCGCCAAGGTCGCGCATTGCCTCTACCAGCGCATATCCCATCCTACCTGAGCTACGGTTACCCACGAAGCGAACGGGATCAATCGGTTCTTGCGTACCGCCGGCAGTCAACAGCACGGAAACATCTTGAAGGGGACCGGGTGCAAAGAAATCCATGACCTTTGCCAGTAAAGCTTCCGGCTCGAGCATACGCCCCGGTCCAGTCTCACCACAGGCCTGATCTCCTTCATCCGGCCCCCAGAGTTGATAACCATAACCACTGATTGTTTCAATATTCCCCTGCGTCGCAACATTCAGCCACATGCCTTGATTCATGGCAGGTGCCAAGGCGATGGGAACTGTGGCAGCAAGGCAGAGCGTGGAGAGCAGATCATTGGCATGGCCGTTGGCGACCCGGGCGATAAAGTCAGCTGTCGCCGGTGCCACCAGGATAAAATCAGCCCAGCGGGCGAGGCTGATGTGATCCATGGACGCTTCCTGTCCCGGGTCAAGCAATTCCGTGTAGACAGGGTGACCGGAGAGGGCCTGAAAAGTCAGGGGGGTCACGAAGGCCTGTGCAGCCGAGGTCATCACAACTCTCACTTCCGCTCCGGCTGCTTGCAATGCCCGCAATAATACAGCGCTCTTATAGGCCGCAATGCCGCCGGTGACCCCTAAAAGGATCTTTTTATTGTCGAGTGAGGACATAAACCATGCCGAGTCCAATGGTGCAATGCGTCAGAGTAACCCATGCAGCTGATTCTGTTCAATAAATTACGTTATACAGGAATGCCTGCATTTCTGTCCCAGCAGAAATTCCATTAGAGAAAAAACAGTTACCATTCGCCGGGACAACCGGTTATTAAGAAAAAGCCACACGATGACCGCTAAACAGACATAACTCAGACATGGCGAGTCGCGGGTGGTCATTCCATCAGCAAGGATTCCTTGCTATCAACGACAATCCAACCGTATCCATTTGATCGAAAAGATATTTATTAATACATACCACGTCTGGTACAACTGTTTACCGCTTGGGGCCTATCTCGCATTTACCACTGCATATTCCGCTATCGTCATCCTAGAAAATCCAGGGTAGCATGAGCCCTCAATCACACAGGACAAGGAGGTCTTGCATGCCGATTACTGACTGGCCCATTGAGGAACGACCTAGAGAAAAGTTACTGCAGCGTGGTACCGCCTCGCTCTCGGATGCTGAACTACTGGCCATATTCCTGCGCACCGGGGTTGCAGGTCAGACGGCGGTCGATCTGGCACGTAGTCTGTTGAATGAGTTTGGTGGCCTGCGGCAGCTGCTGGCTGCAGACCAACAACGCTTCTGCCAAGGACGCGGACTTGGACTGGCAAAATTCGCCCAACTACAGGCTGTTCTCGAGATGTCGCGTCGCTATCTACAGGAGCAGCTCATACAGACTGACACCCTTTCCAGCCCCCAGGAGACCCGCCGCTATCTTCAGGCAAAACTCAGGCACTACCCCCATGAGGTCTTCTCCTGTCTCTTTCTCGACAACAGACACCGGGTAATCTGCTTCGAGGAGCTATTCCGTGGCACCATCGACGGTGCCAGTGTCCATCCCAGAGAAGTTGTCAAACGCTCACTGGAACATAATGCCGCCGCCTTGATCCTCGCCCACAATCACCCTTCAGGCGTTGCCGAGCCTAGCCAGGCGGATCGACAAATCACCGCACACCTGAAACAGGCACTGGCGTTGGTGGATATCCGTGTACTCGACCACATCGTGATCGGTGAGGGCGAGCCGGTCTCCCTGGCTGAAAGGGGGATGATTTAGACACATTCCAGGTAACCTCAACTTGCCTCCGCGGGCCCACTCTGATATAAATACGCGCCTTTCGCCCCCAGGGATCACATTTTTTGAGGTTTTGACCATGTCAAAAGTCTGCCAGGTAACCGGCAAGCGCCCGGTCTCGGGAAACAACGTTTCCCATGCGCACAATAAAACCAAACGCCGTTTTCTCCCCAACCTGCATAGTCACAGGTTCTGGGTCGAGAGCGAAAACCGTTGGGTGCGTCTGCGTTTAACATCTAAAGGTATGCGCATTATCGACAAGAAGGGCATTGATACCGTCCTGGCCGAGATGCGCGCCCGCGGCGAAAAAGTCTAATTCAGGAGTACTGAGCCATGCGTGATAAAATCAAACTCGTCTCCAGCGCCGGTACTGGACACTTCTACACCACCACCAAAAACAAACGGAATCAGCCGGGTAAGATGGAAATCAAGAAGTTTGACCCGAAGGTTCGCAAACACGTGATGTATAAGGAATCAAAGATCAAATAGATCTCCTCCCGTGCATCCCTGGAAAACCCGCCGAAAGGCGGGTTTTTTGTTTCTGCGCTTGTCAGGCTTCAACAATCCTTTCTAACTGCCGCTAACCATGAATGAATAGCCGCAGGCACAAGGATCATCA
The DNA here is from genome assembly GCA_025655575.1 of Candidatus Thiodiazotropha sp. (ex Monitilora ramsayi). GTDB lineage: Bacteria > Pseudomonadota > Gammaproteobacteria > Chromatiales > Chromatiaceae > Thiodiazotropha. The sequence continues at coordinate 199,013 of JAHXIP010000003.1, forward strand.
CAAGAAGCATAACCATGAAGGACATCTACCTTGGCAGGCAGGCTATTTACGATCGAAAAGGCAAACTATTTGCCTATGAATTGCTATTCCGCTCAGCCGATACCGACAACGCAGGTCTCAAAGCACTGCTGGACGGCGATGGCGCCACTTCTGAGGTCCTCCTCAACACCTTCATAGAGATCGGCCTGGAACGGATTGCCGGCGATTCACGCATCTTCATCAACCTGACAAGAAACCTGATCGCCTGCGATCACCCGCTCGTACAGCAGAAAGATCGTGTTGTGATGGAGTTGCTGGAAGACATCCCAGTAGATGAATCGCTGGTCGAACGGGTAGCCTGCCTATCGAAAATGGGCATTCAGCTGGCACTCGACGATTATGTATTTGACCCGATCTGGGACCCTCTACTGCCCTGGGTGCATATCATCAAGCTGGAGATACCCGCTCTCAGCCTTGAGCAGATCCAGACCGGACTGCCAAAATTACGCCAGCACAATCTCAAACTGGTGGCTGAAAAGGTTGAGACCCGTGAGATGTACACCGCACTACACGAAATGGGATTCGACTACTTTCAGGGTTTCTACTTCTCCCGTCCTGAATTGGTCGGTGGCAAGCGCCTGGAAGAGAACCAGATGGTTGTTCTGCGGCTACTGGCTGAGCTGAACCGGCCCGATACCAGCATTCGCGAAATAGAGACACTGATCGGGCAGGATGCGGCACTCAGCTACAAGACGCTGCGCTATATCAACTCCGCCGCAGTCGGTATGCCGCGCAAGATAGAGTCCATTGGACAGGCTGTCATCATAATGGGGCTCAGGCGCATTCGCGCCTGGGCCAGCCTCTTGGTCATGACCGGTTTAAAAAACCGCCCACAAGACCATTACCTCATGGCCCTGGTCCGCGCCCATCTCTGTGAGCGCTTGGTCGAGTGTGTAAACCCACAGGATGATACCGGCTTCACTGTGGGTCTGCTCTCCATTCTCGACCTTCTGCTCAGCCAACCCATGCCTGAGATCGTCCGGGAGCTCTCCCTCTCTGATCAAATCAATGCGGCATTGCTGATGGGTGAAGGTATATCAGGCAAAGCCTTGCAGTGCGCACGACAGGTAGAGGCCGGAGAGTGGCATCTGATCGATTTTCCAGGTGTCGACCGAGATAAAGTCTACCAACTATACCTTGCCGCCAGCGAGCAAGCCTTCCAGGAACAGCAATCGTTGCAAGAGACCTAACGTTGCTGGCACTACGACAGCTGACGGCTCAAAATAAGATTGCCCACCTCATCCAGGGTCGAGTTCCAACCCTCCGCCAACCAGGTGGTGGAAGCCATTTCAGTAATCAGGGCAGGTCCCAGAATCTGCTGACCGACAGCCAGCTTTGAACGCTCATAACGTGGTACCTGTTGCTCGATTCCTACCAAGTTCAACCACTCGACCACCTGTGCAGCACCAGTTTGGACCAGACGAGGTAGCGTGACAGCCAACTGCGGCCCTTTCAAAGCCACCCTGAGATTGACCAGCTCCACAGGTGCCTGCATGCGGTGTCCATAGCGGCCCTCATGCTGGAGATGAAAGCCTTCAATTGCCTGTCGGCAACCGTTCCAGGGGACATTCAACGTATAGGACTGACCGAGATAGCGCAGATCCAGGGAATACTCCCTGCTGATGTCAGACTGAACGATACCCTCTTCCGACAAGGCCTCCACACCCTCTTCTGCCAGTACCTCCAGCTCATTGGTGAGACCTTTGTCCTCACACTCACTCAGCAAACCCGGTCGGGTACGTACCAACTGTCGACCCGGCCGTGTCGCCAGCATACCCAATGCGGAGAGCACGCCGGCATGCACCGGCACCATCGCCTCTTTCACACCCAGCGCATCGGCCAGCGCACAGACATGCAACCCACCCGCCCCACCAAAGGAGACCAGTGTATAGCTTCTGGGATCGATACCCCGTTGCACCGAAATCACCCGCAGGGCACGGGCCATATGCTCGTTGGCGACACGGATGATACCTGCCGCTGCCGCTTCGAGAGTCAGATCCATCGCCTCGGCCAGACTGCCTATCGCCTGAGATGCCGCACGGGTATCGAGGTGCATGCGTCCACCGAGGAAAGCGCCTGGTCTTAACCGTCCGAGAACCAGATTGGCATCGGTGACGGTAGGCAAACTGCCACCAAGACCGTAGCAGGCCGGACCGGGATCGGCACCGGCAGAGGCCGGACCCACCTGCAACATGCCCCCGTCATCAAGAGAGGCGATGGAACCACCTCCCGCACCGATGGTATGCATATCGACCATTGGCACCGCCACCGGCCAGGGACCAATATGACCCTCCCGGGTCAACCGAGGTGCACCATCGATCAGCGCCACGTCGGAAGAGGTTCCCCCCATATCGAAGGTAAGGAGCTGTCGGCGTCCCGAGACTTCTGCAGTAAAACCTGCACCTACCAGGCCACCAGCCGGCCCTGAGAGCAACATACGCACTGCCTGACGTGAAGCCTGAACGGCATCGATAGCCTCACCGGAACTCTGCATGACCGACACGCTTGCCTCCGGCAGTCCATCTCGTAGACGTTCGATATATCCGGCCACCAGCGGACCCACCCAGCTATTCAGCCAAGTGGCAATGCCCCGCTCATATTCACCACTGGCTGGTAATACGCTAGAGGAGCGGGAGACAAACATCCCCTGCGGCATCGCCTTTTCGATCATTCGTTCGAAGCGATCGTCAAGAAAACTGTACAGCAGGTTGATTGCCACAGACTCAGCTCCGGACGCCTTCACCTGTTGCATCAGCTTTTCCAATGCTGCTTGGCTCAAGGGTTCAAGTACTTCACCTGACGGACCGAGCCTGCCCCCGGTCTCCAGGCAATCGGCACGGGATACCGGCGGTCGAACCTCAGCCGGCTCCAGGTTATAGAGTTCACGCCGCGCTTGCCTGCCGATAGTGAGCAGATCCCCCAGGCCCCGGTTACCAATATAGAGTGTGCGTACGCCTTTCGATTCCAGCGCGGCGTTGGTCGCCACTGTAGAGCCGTGAATCACCGTCAAGCGGGAAGGATCGAGATCCAGCTCTCGAATGCCCTGCAGGATGGCAGCTTCCGGTGCCTTGGGGGTCGATAGCACCTTATGGATGGTGTTGCCCTGCGAACGAAACAGCACGAAATCGGTAAAGGTGCCGCCCGTATCGATACCGATCAGGTCTCTCTTTTCGTCAACCATATCTTTGAAATTTATCTTAGGGCCTGTTAACACTAATTTGATCGTCACTGCCAAGACCATTTTTTTGTCCAGCAAGGCAGAAGGAGCGCCGTGTAGCCGGTCTACATAAGCGACTGATAACACCGCTGGACGAAAAAATGGCCTTGGCCCTGCGGGTTGCTCCTGAAAAAGCGCCACTCGGCGTTACTCGTCGCTCATTTGGAATAACCAAACTACGCTCCTCGTGCCTTGATTGGCACTTTTTCAGGTGCAACAGTGGCAATCAAATTAGTGTTAACAGGCCCTAGTGGATGAATCGCTTGAACCCATACGCAAGGGTGATATGTTTAGCAACCGGATTCAATGGCTTTTTCAACAACACCGGTTTCCTGTATCTTGCAGCCGATGTCCACCCTTCTTAATGCAAAACAGCTCCAGCGCAGTTTCCACGGCAGACCCGTGGTCGAGCCTCTCGATTTGCAGCTGAGCACCGGTGACATCCTGGGACTGCTGGGTCCCAACGGCGCTGGAAAGTCAACCATCATGCGTATGCTATGCGGCGACCTGGCCCCCTCTGGCGGTGCTATCGAGATCGGTGGGGATGACTTGCTGCAGAGACCGCTGCCATGCAAACGCAGGATCGGCTTCCTACCGGAGCGGCCGCCGCTTCACCAGGACCAGACGGTGGATGAATATCTGACCGATTGCGGCTACCTGCGGGGTATGGACCGTTCCGCATGCAAGACCGCACGACTGCAAAGCAAGCAGCAGTGTGGACTCGAGTCGGTTGGTTCCCGCTTGATCCGAAAGCTCTCCAAGGGGTATCAACAGCGGGTCGGCCTGGCACAGGCGATCATCCATGACCCACAGGTGGTGATTCTCGACGAACCCACGGATGGTCTCGATCCGGCACAGATCCGCCAGGTGAGGGAGTTGATCCGGTCGTTGGCAGAGACCAGAGGCGTGATCCTCTCCAGTCATATCCTGCCCGAGATTCAGGCTACCTGTAATCGGGTTGTCATACTGCAGGATGGCAGAACCGTCTATTCAGGCGATCTCTCCACGCCGGCATCTCCCTGTTATCGTATCGGACTGGAGCAAGACCCGGATGAAGTACTGATCGCAGCACTCTCACCGGTCACTTCGGTGGAACGCCTGCATACCGATTATTTCCGTGTGACCCTAAAGACGGGTGCCAACCCCAGCGAGCTATCGCGGTTGATCCTCGAAAAGGGCTGGGGATTGATCGAACTGACCCCCGAAACACTCAGCCTTGAACAACGCTACCTGCAGGCCACCACCGGAGGCGAATCATGATCCGGCGACTGGCCTGGGTAGAGTGGAAAAGAGTCATGCGAACCCCACTGGCGTGGGTCATGCTGGCTGTCAGTCTCTGTCTGCTGAGTTGGCAGTTTCTCGGCACACTGGAGGCCTTCGTCGGCATGCAGACCGGCGATCGTATATTGGGTCTGACTCACCATCTCGGCCTGCAACTCTTTGGCCTGGCCGCTGTTGTGTTGTTTATCATCACACCCATCCTGACCATGCGCGTCTTCAGCGAGGCCTTTCGCAGCGGCACCTATACACTGTTGAGCAGTAGCCCCATCTCCGTCAGTAATATCCTGCTGGGAAAACTCTTCGGCATTCTGCTGCTTCAACTCCCATTTGTCCTGATGCCGGCGGGCCTCAGCCTGACACTCACAACCGGCACCACACTCGACCTGGGATTGATCGCAGCAGCTACCCTGGGACTGTTACTGTTGAGTGCGCTCTACACCGCCATCGGACTCTATCTCTCTATCCTCAGCGAAAATCCCGCTGTAGCCGCAGCCGGTGCATACGGAATACTGCTACTGCTCTCATTGCTGGATCAGCACACAGCAAGCGGTGGTTTTCTGCACTGGCTTGCCTGGCCCTCACACTATCTGAATCTGCAGATGGGGTTGGTGCATAGTAGCGACATCGCCTATTTCCTGCTGTTGATGCTGTTCTTTCTCGGTCTGTCATACCACCGGCTCGATCAGCGAAGGTGTGGATAGTGGCAAGACTGTCGAAACGATTCAATATGCTGATCTTCCATCTCTTGATGGTCGTCATGCTGGTTCTCCTGGCCTGGTTGAGCGGACGATTTTCACAACAGTGGGACTGGACCCGACATGGCGCCAACAGTCTTAACCCGATCAGCATCGATATCCTGGCTCGCACGCCTGGGCCTGTTGAGGTGACTGCCTATACGCCGGAGAACGCTACCCTGCGTGAGCGTATCCGGCGTTTCGTGGCCCGCTATCAACAGGCGAAGCACGACATCACACTCAACTTTGTCGACCCATTGAGACAACCTGATGAAGCCCGCCGCCAGGGTATCAGCCTCTCAGGGGAAATCCTGCTGAAATACCAGGACCGGGAAGAGCGGCTGCAGCAACTCGATGAGGCGCGTTTCAGCAATGCCATCCTACGCCTGGGACAGTCCCAAGCCCGCTGGATCGCCAGCCTTGGCGGTCACGGTGAACGAGACCTGTTGGGTGTGGCAAACCACGATCTGGGCGACTTCGGCAAATCGATCAGCCAACAGGGCTACAAGGTCGTTGGCCTGGACCTGGCCACCACACCGACACCACCTGACAATACCGCACTATTGGTCATTGCTTCACCCACACGTCCGTTACTCGAAGGGGAGATTGAACGTTTGCAGGATTATCTTTCACAAGGCGGCAATCTCCTGCTACTGAGTGATCCAGAGAACGCAGTGGCCACCTCGCTAATCGAGACACTGACCGGCGTCGCACAGTTGCCTGGCACCATTGTGGACGCCAATGTACAGGAGCTGGGCATCGACAACCCAGCCGTGGCGCTGGTCCCTGCTTATCCCGAGCATCCTGCTGTCAATGATTTCAAGCTACTCACCCTGTTTCCTCAGGCCGCAGCACTGAGAGCACCGATGCCATCTTCATGGGAAGCGACTGCCCTGTTGCAAACGCTGGAACGCAGTTGGAATGAGACTGGACCACTGACCGGTGAAATCAGACGAGACCCACTCGATGGGGAAGAACCCGGACCCCTGACCATAGGTTATGCCCTGACTCGGCAAACAGAAACGGGTGAACAGCGAATCCAGGTCATTGGTGACAGTGATTTTATCTCGAACAGCTTTATCACTAATGCCGGGAATCTCGATCTGGGCCTCGCCCTGATCAGATGGCTGTCAGGTGACGATAAGATGATCGGCATCCCGGCTGCAACTGTAGACGATCAGGAACTGCATCTATCCAAAATGGCCATAGGTATCATCGGACTGGGATCATTGATCATACTCCCGCTCTCTCTGCTCCTCACAGGCCTCCTGATGGCCTGGCGCCGCAACAAAGCCTAAACACACATGGACAGACGCCTGCGGATAAACCTGGTGCTGCTGTTGGCCGTATGCATCCTTGGCCTGTTTGTCTGGCTTTCTCAACAATCCAGTGGATTGCCATCGCTGACAAATCTTCAACCTGAAAGCATTACCCGGATCGAGATCAGCGACCTGTCGGGCCGCCACATCCTGCTTCAGAGAGAGAGGGATACTTGGCGTATCGGCAACGAACCCGCCAATCAATCTCGTATCCAGCAACTGCTACAGCTATGTCAAACGCCGAGCCTTGAGCGTTTCGACCCACCGGCAGATCTGCATCCGTTCGGATTGGATACGCCACTGATCATGATGAAACTGAATGGAGAATCCCTCGCTTTCGGCAACACAGATCCGGTGAACGGTTGGCGGTATGTCCGCTATGCCGATCAGATTCATCTGATCGCTGACGGCTTTTACCACCACCTCAGTGCCCCATGGGAAGCCTGGCTGGAATCCCCCTGATGCCTGAGTTACCCGAGGTCGAGACCACGCGCCGGGGCATTGCTCCCCACCTGACGGACGCGCGCATCAATGGTGTAATCATCCGCGAGCCACGTTTACGCTGGCCAATTCCGCATGAACTTCCCACGCTCCTGAAAGGCCGCAAGATTCTCAGTGTCAGCCGGCGCGGTAAGTACCTGTTGATCGGTTTCCATCACGGCACACTGCTGATACATCTGGGCATGTCTGGCAGCTTGCGTATCCTGAATGCTGACACCCCCCCTCAGAAACATGACCACTTCGACCTAAGACTGAGTGGCGGTCAATGCCTGCGCCTGCGTGATCCCAGGCGTTTTGGTGCTGTCGTCTGGACTGGAGAAAAACCGGAACAGCACCCCCTGCTCGCTTCACTGGGTCCTGAGCCCCTGAGCGAAAGCTTCAGCGGCGCCTACCTTCATGGACTGGGTAAAAGCCGCCGTACCGCCATCAAAAACCTGATCATGGACAGCCGGGTGGTGGTCGGTGTCGGCAACATCTACGCCAGCGAAGCGCTGTTTCGTGCCGGCATCCATCCCATGAGAGCCAGTTATCGTATTTCCGCAACACGTTACGAGATGCTGGCAAGTGCGATACAGTCGGTTCTCTGCGCCGCCATTGAACAAGGGGGGACAACCCTGCGTGATTTTCAGCGGGAGGACGGCAACCCCGGCTATTTCGCCCAATCACTTCAGGTTTATGGTCGTTCCGGAGAACATTGCCCACAATGTGGAGATACCATTCGCAGTCTAGTCATCGGCCAACGCAACAGCTTCTATTGCCCCCAATGTCAGCGTTAAGGGACCGTTTTTCCATGATATTAAGGCACGCTAACTGACCGAATCCCTTGACACCCATCTCCCCCCCTCCTAGCATGCGGGAGTTTTTTATCGATCATACTGCTCCATGGATATAACAACTATTCGCCAACTCATCGCCGACGACATGACGTCTGTCGACAATCTCATCATTCAGCGCCTGAAATCTGATGTCGTGCTGATCAACCAGATCGGCGCCTATATTGTTCATAGCGGCGGCAAACGATTGCGTCCGATGATTGTGCTGATGGCTGCCCGCGCCTGTGGGTATGAGGGAGCGCATCACATCGATCTCGCTGCCATTATTGAATTCATCCATACCGCTACCCTGCTGCATGATGATGTAGTGGACGGCTCCGAGCTACGCAGAAATCGAGAAACCGCCAATGCCGTATGGGGCAACGAGGCCAGCGTACTGGTGGGCGATTTTCTCTACTCCCGCTCCTTCGAAATGATGGTGGATGTGGGTGAAATGCGGGTTATGGATATTCTCTCCCACGCGACCAACCGTATCGCCGAGGGAGAGGTTTTACAGTTGCTGAACGTACATAACCCCGAAACCAGTGAAACGGAGTACATGGAGGTCATCAAGCGAAAGACCGCTACCTTGTTTGAGGCAGGTGCCCGCTTGGGAGGGGTTATTACCGGCATCCCTGAGGATCAACAGCAAGCATTGGCCGACTACGGCCTACATCTCGGTATCGCCTTTCAATTGGTCGATGACGCACTCGACTACGATGCCAACAATAAAGAGATCGGCAAGAATATCGGAGATGACCTGGCTGAGGGCAAACCCACACTCCCGCTGATTCAGGCCATGAAGAAATCCAGTGAACAGAACCGTCAACGACTGATGGATATTGTCGAAAACGGAGGTTTGGACCAGATAGACTTCGTCATGCAGACCATCGCAGAGACCAACGCCATCACCTACACACAGCAGATTGCCCGAAACGAGGCTGAGCTGGCCAAACAGGCACTGTCCTGTCTGCCTGACACCCCCTATCGGCAAGCCCTGGCCGACCTGGCAGACTTCTCCGTCGCCAGAACCAATTGAATCACCACAGCAATTCCATTACCATCTGTCGCTCGCTGCGCCGGTCTGTCTTAGACCGATTCAGCGCTGATTCGGGGTGTAGCTCAGCCTGGTAGAGCACTGTCTTCGGGAGGCAGGGGCCGGAGGTTCGAATCCTCTCACCCCGACCAATCATCTCAGCGACAAGCGCCTCAATCCTTCCTCTCCTCTTACCACTGACTCACTATCATCAAGTAGGACTACCCACACTGGAATGTTAACTTTTCTCACCCAGTGATCGTTGTGTTACTGCTAGCAGCCATCTGTACAGTGACACGGTTTTTTTTGATTGAAAATCGTTTCCCGCTTGCTCTCGTCAGTCAGCGTGACGGCATACCTTCGAAATTCATACAGGGAACTTTACATCTGGACAATTGAATAATTCGACAAACCAAATCACGTCTGTGGACGAAGGCAAGATCAATCAATCACGTATAAGATTTTTATAGCCGAGGCTATTCAGTTCAAATGGCGGAGAAGGAGGGATTCGAACCCTCGGATCCCGTAAGGGATCACCTGATTTCGAGTCAGGCCCGTTCGGCCACTCCGGCACCTCTCCGTTGCGTAAAGCGGATACCCATTCATGGATTATCGGGTCTCTCCGGGATAGGAGGTTTCCCAAACAAGCCGGACATCAGAGAATGATCGAGACGGCATTTTGCATCATGCCAGGAGCCTGATCCAGCCAAATCAGCTCCTGATTGTTTAAAATCAATGCTATTGTCAGACAACATCTGTAATTAAGGTTTGTCCGTCAAACGAGCTTTGTGACACTATTCTATACGAATTCACCTGCATACAAGCCACAACACCATGGAGAATGTACCTCATTTTTATACCGGGAATGGATTCAGCAATAAAATGTCTTAAGAATAATCAAAAACAAGGCCGCATAAAACGATCAAGATGGGACGACATTCGTCAATACTACATACGGGTTCACTGATTACAGCAGGACTGGTGCTGCTGATCGGCTGTAGTATTCCCCCGCCTTTGGTCGATCGGATAAAAGCTGCCGGTGAGCTGATTGTTGTAACCCGCAATAGTGGCACAACGCTTTATGAGGGCCCTGAGGGGCTGACCGGGTTCGAATACGACTTAGTAAAACTCTTTGCCGAAGAACTCGACGTAAAACCTCACTTCATCATACCTAAGCGCTTTGATGACCTCTTACCCAGGGTCATCAATGGTGACGCCCATCTTGCCGCCGCAGGTTTGACTGTCACACCGGACCGGGTATCGGAGATTCGCTTCGGTCCAGCCTATCAGGAGATCACCCAACAGATCATCTATCGTCAGGGCAAGCGGCGCCCACGCAAGATTGAGGATCTGATCGGCGGTAAGCTGGTGATTCTTGCCGGCAGCAGTCATGAAGAGGAGTTACTAAGACTGAAGCCATCCTACCCCGACCTGACTTGGGAGAGTCGCTCCGATTTGGAAAGCGCCGAGTTGATGCAGATGGTTCACAACAGCCAGATCGATTACACCATCGCCGATTCCAATGAGTTTGCCATTACACGGCGCTTCATGCCCAACCTGGGTGTTGCTTTTGATTTAACCAAACCCCAGTCCCTAGCCTGGGCCATGGCACATGCAGAGGACGCCAGCCTATTTAACACCATGAATGAATTCTTCGGCCGGATCGCCGAGGATGGCACGCTCGACCAGTTGATCGAGCGCTACTATGGACACATCGGCCGGCTCAATTTCGTAGAACTGAAAACCTTCGTCAAACATTTCGAAAATCGCCTACCCAAATATATAGACTATTTTAAGGAGGCAGCAGAAATCACTGGTATCGATTGGCGCATGTTGGCAGCGATCGGTTACCAGGAGTCACATTGGAATCCAAAGGCCAAGTCTCCTACGGGTGTCAGGGGTATCATGATGCTGACCCTCGCCAGTGCAAAGCAGATGAAGATAGAGAGCCGCCTGGATCCTCAACAAAGCATCATCGGTGGCGGAAAGTATCTGCGTTATATCGAGAAGCGATTACCAGAACGTATTCAGGAACCCGATCGCCTCTGGTTGACACTGGCAGGCTACAATGTAGGCTTCGGACACCTGGAAGATGCTCGAATTCTGACCGAACATCTGGACGGCGATCCTGACAAGTGGGCGGACGTTAAAAAACACCTGCCAAAACTCAGCTTAAAAAAATGGAATTCAACACTCAAGCACGGCTATGCTCGAGGCAATGAGCCCGTTAACTATGTGGACAACATACGGGGCTACTATGAGCTGATGAGATGGCAACTTCGAAAGCAGGCAGCATCCAGCGAAGACAACGGCAAGAAAACCCATGCCTTGTCGATCATCCCGGATGCACTCTGAGTGCTATTGGAATCCTCTCAAAGCCAGTCAGTCAATTGCACACCAAAGCCGATACGATTACTGTCGGCATTGTAATCAATCAGACTTTCACCATATCCATTGAAATATTGAAAATAACCACGCCAGCGTTTGTGTAGCGGGAAGCTCCAATCGACTTGAAAAGTATCCCTGTCCTGGCTATCAAAAAGATTGCGCAGCATCAGACTGAATGTGTGCTCACCTTTTTTATAGATTCCGGTCAACTCATAGTGACCCATGAAATCCGTGATGTCCGGGTTGTCATCGTCACTCTCCTTGATACGGCGCCACGGCTTGAATCCGACCAAAAACCGGTCTTTTTCAAAAAGAAAATTCGCATAGACACGATTCCAACTACGTGACCGAAAGCCCCCCTGTCCGTTCGATTGGTGAACCGCTCCTATCTGAAAGAGAGAATTTCTCCAACCCCAGATCTCCCAATCGTTTGGCACAATCACAAACATCTCAGGCTCGTGAATGGTCTCTCGAAATGGTGAAGAAACTTTCTGGTTGTAGGCCTGCCAGAAAGAGAGGTTGCTATAGGCCATATAAAGATCAGCATCGCTACCCAAAAGACCTTCGATGACAGGTATCTTGAAACTGAGCTGGAACTTCATTTCGACCCGGTCGAAATCTGATGCCGGGATATTGTAGATTTCGTAGTTGGGGGTATCGTTATAAGATGCCAGCAAGACATAGTTCTGCTTATGTGGCGACAACACGAAGGGATTATAGCGGGTAGCCTTTTCTGCTTTCATACGTCGACTGATCAGTGACTCTTCCACCACAACCGGCGCCTCGGGGATACTTTCTTCCAGTACCACAGGTTCCGTGACACTCATCACTATCTCGCATTGGGCCTTCAGATCACCCACGCTCATTCCGGGGTCGGCAACTTGAATCTGCTTCAGTAGACAAGCATCCATGCGTGACTGAGGTTCAGCTAAAACAGGCTGCACTCCCACCAGGCCGACCAGAATTATTGCAGGAACCGGACCAAGCCACCTTTTGTATGCACTCACGATGTTTGTCTCGCCTCTTTTTGTTGTTGACGCCGATGACGAAAAAAATTCTTTAGCAACACGCTGCTCTCCTCCTCAAGCACGCCACTGTCTACACTGACCCTGTGATTGAATCGTTCATCCGTGGGGAGTAGATCGAAAACACTGCCTGCAGCACCACCCTTAGGATCAGGAGCGGCATAAACAACACGTTCAACCCGAGCATGCACAATGGCGCCGGCACACATGGGACAAGGCTCCAATGAGGCATAGAGCGTACTCTTACAAAGCCGATAGTTGCCTATCTTTGCCGCCGCTTCTCGCAATGCCATAATCTCCGCATGTGCTGTGGGATCGTGGCTGGCAATCGGTCGATTCCATCCTTGGCCAATGATTTCGCCATCCAAAACAATCACCGCACCGACTGGCACTTCACCTTCTTCCCAGGCATTCTCCGCCAGCTCAAGTGCGCGCCGCATGAAGGCCACGTCGACCTGATGGGCCTCGATCTGAGTCACAAGAGAGTTCCGTCAATCATTAGGTCGCCGCCTTCATCTTACTCCCACTCAATCGTGGCAGGCGGCTTACTTGAGATATCGTAGGCTACCCGTGAGATGCCGGATACCTCATTGATAATTCTGCGCGAGACCTCTTCAAGGAATTCAAATGGCAGGTGTGCAAACTTGGCTGTCATAAAATCGACCGTTTTGACGGCTCTCAGCGAGACCACGTACTCATAGCAACGTGCATCGCCCACTACACCAACTGACTTGACCGGCAGGAACACGGCAAAGGCTTGACTGACCTCATCATAGAGATCGTTCTTTCGAAGCTCTTCGATATAGATATCATCCGCCTGGCGCAACAGATCTGCATAGGTTTTATTAACCTCACCAAGTATCCGCACACCGAGACCGGGGCCGGGAAAGGGGTGCCGATAGACCATTTCATAGGGCAGGCCGAGCTCCACACCGATTTTGCGTACCTCATCTTTAAACAGTTCGCGCAGCGGTTCCACGAGACGGAGTTTCATATAGTCCGGCAATCCGCCCACGTTGTGATGTGACTTGATCACATGTGCCTTGCCGGACTTTGCACCGGCCGACTCGATGACGTCAGGATAGATAGTCCCCTGCGCAAGGTAGGAGACACCTTCCAGCTTGCTGGCCTCTTCTTCAAAGATATCGATGAAGAGATTACCGATAATCTTGCGTTTCTGCTCTGGATCGGCAACGCCCTTTAGGGCTTTCAGGAAACGATCCTCGGCATTGATGCGAACGACCTTGACACCCATGTGCTCGGCGAAAGTGGCCATCACCTGGTCACCCTCGTGCAGTCGCAACAGACCATTGTCGACAAATACACAGGTCAGTTGATCCCCGATCGCCCGATGCAGCAGCGCAGCCACGACAGAAGAGTCGACACCACCGGAAAGCCCCAGCACGACTTTATCTTCACCCACCTGCTGTCTGACATGACGGATGCTGTCATCGATGATCTGACCGGCTGTCCACAGTGCCTCACAGCCACAGATATCGAACAGGAATCGTTCGACAATGCGCTTGCCCTGTCGCGTGTGGGTCACTTCCGGGTGGAATTGCAGCCCGTAATAGCTCCGGCTCTCATCCGCCATGCCGGCCAGCGGTGCGTTTTCCGTCTCGCACATCACCTGAAAACCAGGAGGCAAGGTATCGACCCGGTCACCATGACTCATCCAGACATCCAACAGGCCATAGCCTTCCGGACTGGTGTGATCCTCGATATCCCGCAACAGTTTCGAGTGTCCCCTTGCCCTGACCTGCGCATAGCCGTATTCGTGTTTATCCGAAGGCGTTACCGAGCCACCCAGTTGTGCCGCCATGGTCTGCATGCCGTAACAGATGCCCAAAACCGGAATACCCAGCTCAAATATCTGGGCCGGCGCTGTTGGCGCCTCATCGGCGGTGACCGTCTCCGGTCCACCCGAAAGGATGATACCGGCCGGTTTCTCCCCTTCGAAGCCCTCATCGGCATTGTCGTAGGGAAAAATCTCACAGTAGACCCCGGCCTCTCGCACCCGCCGTGCAATCAGTTGTGTGTACTGGGAGCCGAAATCGAGAATCAGGATTCGATGGGCATGGATATCGGTAGACATATTCTTATTACTTCCCGTCAAAAAACAGAAGGGGCAAGCGAACCCTGTCGCTACGCCCCTTGAAAAAGTTTGACCGACATAAAAATCAATCGCGCCGGTAGTTGGGTGCTTCCTTGGTGATCGTTACATCATGCACGTGGGACTCCGTCATTCCCGCACCGGTAACCCGTACGAACTGGGTCTTGGATCGCATCTCATCGATGGTCGCACAGCCTGTGTAGCCCATGCTGGAGCGGATGCCGCCGATCAACTGGTAGATGATATTCTGCACCGTACCTTTATAAGGCACGCGACCCTCGATACCCTCGGGCACCAGCTTATCCTTGTCGCTGGTCTCCTGAAAATATCGGTCGCTGGAGCCATCCTTGCCGGACATGGCGCCGAGGGAACCCATACCCCGATAGGACTTGTAGGAACGGCCCTGATAGATCTCCACCTCACCCGGTGCCTCATCCGTACCGGCGAACATACCGCCCAGCATCACAGAGTAGGCCCCGGCAGCCAGTACTTTCGAGATATCGCCGGAGAAACGAATACCGCCATCGGCAATTAACGGCACACCCGTGCCTTCCAGGGCCTGGGCCACATTGGAAACTGCCGTCACCTGCGGAACACCCACACCGGCGACAATACGGGTGGTACAGATCGAACCTGGCCCGATACCCACCTTTACCGCATCAGCCCCCGCCTTGACCAGATCCCGCGCCGCATCACCGGTGGCGATATTGCCGCCGATAACCTGGACCTCGGGATAATTTTTCTTCACCCAGGTAACCCGGTCCAACACGCCCTGTGAGTGACCGTGGGCGGTGTCGACCACAATAACGTCCACACCCGCTTTGACTAGCGCATCGACCCGTTCCTCGGTCCCTGCACCGACCCCTACGGCAGCCCCCACGCGGAGACGTTCCTGCTCGTCGCGACAGGCATTGGGATTGTCTTTCGCCTTCTGGATATCTTTTGCGGTGATCATCCCCCGCAGTTCGAAATTATCATCCACTACCAACACTTTTTCGATACGGTGTTTATGCAACAATTGCATCACCTCGTCCCGGCTGGCGCCCTCTTTCACGGTAACCAGGTTTTCCTTACGGGTCATGATATTGCGTACAGGGTCATCCATCTTGCGTTCAAACCGGAGGTCTCGGCCGGTGACGATACCGACCAGCTCCTTGCCGTCGACAACCGGTACACCTGAGATATTGCGTGAACGGGTCAGGTCCATCACCTCGCCGATACTGACGTCTGGCCTGACGGTGATTGGTTCCCGAATCACTCCGCTCTCGTATTTCTTAACCTGGTTGACCTCACCGGCCTGCTGTTCCGGCGTCATATTCTTGTGCACGATACCGATGCCGCCTTCTAATGCGATGGCAATAGCGAATCGTGATTCGGTCACGGTATCCATAGCTGCGGAGAGCAAGGGAATACTCAGATTGATCCCCCGTGTGAGTTTGGTACTCAGATCGACATCCTTGGGCAGCACCTGTGAGTGGGCCGGCACCAGCAGGACATCGTCAAATGTGAGGGCTTCCTCGATTACTCGCATAGCATTCATTCCGGGGTGGGGTGAAGATAGCCGGGCATTATAGGATTTGCAGCCTGTACGGTAAACCTGCAGAGAGCGATTCAACAGCCCCAGATTCAGCGCTCAGCCCCATACCCTCATAAGAACCCAGAAAAAACCCATTGGACCATGGGGGCGATTCTGCAAAACAAGACTCAAAAAATGTCCAGAAAACACTTGATAACCCCTGCCCTCAAGCGGTGAAAAGACTATGCTAAGTGATGAGGTGTGGGGTAATTCGCTGGCACGGAATTGCATGAAAATCCAGAAAAAAACAATTAACTTACTGATTTTTTGCTTATTTTTCCTATTCCTAGATGGCATTGGCAGAACTAAGGCCGAGCCGTCTCAAACCTCAGTACGAGTCGGCATCTATCACAACCCACCATTAGTCTCCATCGGACCCACCGGTACACCACGGGGCTTATTCATCGACATCCTGATCGCTATTGCCGGGCAGGAAAACTGGAACCTTCAATTTCTTCGTGGCACCTGGAGCGACCAGCTGACACGCCTGGAGACCGGCAAAATAGATCTCCTACCCGCCATCGCCATCGATGACACGCGAGAGAAGCAGTTCCTTTTCATTGATGAGACAGTGATCGCAAACTGGGCGCAGGTCTTTGTGCCTGAGGATTCCCCAGTTCAATCCATACCGGATCTGGATGGTCTGACTATCGCCGTGCTGAGTGACGATATCTACTATACCGGCGAACCCGGTATCGCAGCGATCTGCCGCTCTTTCAATATCGATTGTGAACTTAAAGCATACCCCTCGTATGAACAGGTATTGATGGCCACTGCCCGGAACAAAGTGGATGCCGGCCTGGTCAACCGCCTTTTTGGCGCAACCGAGGGTCTCCGATACACACCGATACCCAGCCCAATCGTACTGATGCCGACCGACATCCGTATCGCGATCTCCCATGAAACCCCGCACAAGGAGATACTCAAAGAGCGTATCGACCACCATCTCCACAGGATGAAAACCGACGAGCTGTCCATCTATCACACACAATTGAGAAAACTATTTGGTAATGGCCATGAGGAGCGTGAGCAGCCGACTTGGTTACTGAGAACCTTCATCCTCTCTTTACTGGTCGTACTCGGCCTGTTCTTAGTAGTACAGGTCATGCGCTGGCGCATTCGGCAACAAACACGGGAGCTGTCCCACCAAGAGATGCGATACAAAGGTTTTTTCGATGCTGTGGCCATCTCTTTTTGGGAGGGTGACAGCTCCCGGTTATTGCATCGGTTGCAACAACTCATCCATACCGGCATTCGCGATATCAACACCTACTTCGACGACCATCCTGATGAACTGAGGACCTGGGTCAGACAAATCCGCATCGTAAGCGCCAATCCAGCCACACTCCGATTGTTCGGAGTGAACACAGTGGAGGAGCTGCAGAGCTGGATACCCCATGCCTTCACACCCTCTGCCTACAGCGTTTTTCAACAAACACTGGTGGCCGCAAGTAAGAAGCAGCGAGTTTTTACCGGAGAACTGGATCTACTCACTTTCGATCGTCAGCCGATCCGGGTCATCATCTTTTTTCCCATCTCCTACAGATTAGAGGAGTCCTGCCGAGTGCCGGTCTCTATGCTTGATGTCACCCATCAGCGCCAGACTGAGAAGCGCTTGTCGCAAGTCATACAGGGGGCATCACTCGGATTCTGGGACTGGAACCTGATAACCGACGAGCTTACCGTCAACGACCGATGGACCGAAATGCTCGGTCTGGACAGATCCACGCTGACCCATGGAATAGCGGATTTTGAAGAGCGGATTCACCCGGAAGATGCCCCGATAACCCTGCCCGCTATCAGAGAGCATATTCAGGCAGGCACACCTTACACACTGGAGTTCCGCTTGCGCCATGCTGACAACCACTGGGTCTGGATCCAGGGTGCTGGCGCCGTGGTCGAGTACGACCCATCGACCAATCAGCCACTTCGCGCCTGCGGTACCCACGAGAACATCACGGAGCGCAAACACGCCGAGGAGACGCTGCATACGCTGATGCGAAGTATGGTCGGCATCACAGGTGAGGATTTTTTCGAACGGGCAGCACGGGAACTCTGCCACTGGTTCCATGCCGATGGCGCCAATATCGGTGAGGTGGTGGAGAAAAATCGTATTGTGGCGCTCTCCACCATCGTTGACGGAAAAGTGGTAGAGGACTTTCAATATCACCTAAGAGGCACGCCCTGCAATCAGGTCGTGATGCAAGGCCCACACCTCTACCCTGAAGGGGTACAGGAGCTCTTTCCCACTGACCAGGACCTTATCGTACTCAACATCGAAGGCTACGCCGGCGTGCCGATCCGAAATATCAAAGGAGAGGCCATCGGTGTCGTTTGGGTGGTCTCGCGACAACCCCTGCGAATGGAGTCCGATTGGAAAGACGTCATGGAGATCATCGCCGCCCGCATCAGTGCGGAGATCGAACGCAAGCGAGCGACAGAGAAGCTGCAACACCGAGCCACCTTCGACTCACTCACAGATCTGCCGAACCGACGTCTTTTAATCGACCGCCTGACACAAGCCCAGGCACGCTGCCGGCGCCATGCTCACAAAGGTGCGGTCATTTTCATGGATCTGGATCACTTCAAAACCATCAACGATACGCTTGGCCATACTGTCGGCGACCTGTTACTCATCGAAGTGGCCAAACGCCTGCAGGGACAGATTCGTGATGAAGATACTGCCTCAAGACTGGGCGGTGACGAATTCGTGGTACTCTTTTCCGAGCTGGACGGAGACCCGCAAGTCGCCGCGCAACAAGCCCGCACGGGTGCCAAGAAAATACAAACCGCTCTCTCTGAGCCCTATACGATTCAAGGCAACCAGTTACACATTACTCCAAGCCTGGGCATCGTCATCTTCCCCATGGATGATGAGAATGCGGACGACATTCTCAAATACGCCGATAGCGCGATGTACCGCGCTAAAGAAGCGGGTAGAAATACTATCCGGTTTTTTCTGCCGGAAATGCATCAGTCGGCGGAGGTACAGTTACAACTGCAGAATGATCTCCGCCATGCCATCTCACATCAGGAGCTAGATCTCTATTTCCAACCGATGGTCGACGGGGAAGGCAGAACGCTCAGTGCAGAGGTACTTCTGAGATGGCCCCACCCCACCCACGGCACGGTTGAACCCAAAGATTTCCTCCATGTGGCAGAGGAGTCAGGACAGATTCTCGAAATATGCAATTGGGTACTGACCCAAGCACTGACCCGATGCAAACCGTGGATTGAAGCACATCCCTGGCTACAGGGTATCTCTGTGAATATTCATTCTGCGCTCTTTCACCAGGCCGGCTTCACCGAAAACTTGGAGAAGATTCTCCACGAGACCGGCTTTAATCCACAACACCTCACACTGGAGATCCACGAAGCGACCCTGGCATCCAATCTTGAGGAGGCTGCCACCAAGATCGACCACCTCCAACAACTGGGGGTGCGCTTTTCCATTGACAGATTCGGCATCGACTACGCATCTGTCTCCTTCCTCAGAAAGTTTGCACTGCATGAACTGAAGATCGATCGCAGCATAGTGGGGCGCATGCTTTCTGATCCCGAGGACGCCAAACTGGTCCAGACCCTGATCTCGCTGGCGCAGCAAATGGAGATTCATGTGGTTGCCGTCGGTGTAGAGAACGAGTCTCAACTCAATTTTTTACGTGACAATGGGTGTCGACTGTTTCAAGGTTACTATTTTGCTCGTCCACAACCTGCCGACCAGTTTATCAACCATTTAAACAAACAGTCCTGACATCGATGATAGAGCCTAACTCTCCCCAGCGGGATATCTACAGCGTCTCGCGTCTGGTACGTGAAACCCGCGCTGTACTTGAAGGCAGCTTTCCGCTTCTCTGGATCAGTGGAGAGATCTCCAACCTGGCACAACCCGCCTCGGGCCATATCTACTTCAGCCTGAAGGATGAGGTTGCCCAGGTCCGTTGCGCCATGTTCCGCATGAAGCGGCAACGGCTTCGCTTTCGTCCGGAGAACGGTCAGCAGGTCCTGATCCGTGCGCGAATCAGTCTCTACGAGGCACGGGGTGAGTTTCAATTAATCGTAGAGCATATGGAACCCTCAGGTGAGGGCGCTCTGCGACTGGCCTTTGAACAACTCAAAGAAAAACTCGCCGCAGAGGGCCTGTTCGATAGTGAGAAAAAAAGATCGCTGCCCGTCATCCCAAAGCAAATCGGCATCATCACATCACCAAGCGGAGCTGCGATACGCGATCTGCTGAGCGTACTGAAACGCCGTTTTCCCGCGCTCCCGGTCATCATCTACCCGGTACAGGTCCAAGGTGAAGAGGCACCTGGACAGATCATCCGTCAACTCCAGTTGGCCAATCAACGCAAGGAGTGCGACGTACTGATTCTGAGTCGGGGCGGCGGCTCACTGGAAGACCTTCAGGCCTTCAACGAAGAAGCCGTAGCCAGGGCGATACACGATTCGCAGATCCCCGTAGTCTGCGGCGTAGGACATGAGATCGACTTCACCATCGCCGACTTCGTCGCCGATCAACGGGCACCCACCCCATCGGCTGCCGCCGAACTGGTGGCACCAGATCAACAGGCGTGGCGACAAGGGCTGACGCTCCTTTCCCAACGTCTGAACCGACATCAAGCTCGTAAGCTTCAACTATTGAGGGATCTATTCAACGGAGTGGAAAAACGCCTGCACAAACAGCATCCCCTGCAGCGCCTACAGCAGAACTCACAACGACTCGACGAACTAGGACAACGACTGCGCCAGGGTATGCATCTACACCTTCTGCGACAAACCCGCGGACTGGAACAACTACAGGCCCGGTTTGCGGGACAATCACCGACACGTCGACTGGAGAGACTTGCAGTCACACAACAACAACTCAACGAACGCCTTCAACGCACCATGGCACTGCAGTTGGAGCAGGCAAGAAACAGACTCGGCCAGCTCGCCCGGGATCTGCACACACTCAGCCCGCTCAACACACTTGGCCGTGGCTACGCTATTGTCAGCCGTTCAGAGAATGGACGGATCGTTCGTTCCTATAAGGAGGTAAAACGTGGGGAGCAAGTGACTGCCAGGCTTTCACAGGGCAAGCTGACTTGTCAGGTGCTGGATACAGAAAAATGAAAGTTAACTGTGGCAGTTGAAACTTGGCCTGACAGAAAGTTTCAGATTATTACCGACAACCACCGACCCGGAGAGGTCATTTGTGTAAAGTTAGACTAGATGATTCTGGATATCGTTGGAAATCTCATGGTAGGCCGGCGCGGTAGTATTACTATTAGTGCCGACGCGGCCTAAATATTATGTTTTCAACTGACATAAAGAGTTTAGCCAGTATTTGTATACTTAGCAGCTTATTAACTGCTTGCGGCAACTCACCTGAGTTTGTGCCCTCTAGTACAGAATCAACCGCAGTAATGCTTAGCAGCTCATATGGCAATTTATTGTTGCAAATCCATGATAAGGATATTGATGCTTCTTGGGAATCGGATACTGAAGTCTCAAATGTGACAATTAATGGCAGTAAGCTCAATCTAAAAAATGCAGAGCGGCATGAATTCTTAACAAAACAAAATGGCTTCGCATATCTACTCAATCTAGATAAAAGTGAAATTATTGAAGGCGTATATACTGTTGAAGCAATATTGAGCAGGGGTGAGATTCAAAGAGAGTATAAGGGCTCATATAATATGGAAATAATATTTGGTTCTGTTTTTCACTATTTGCATAGCATATACCAGCAACGTAACGAGTAAAATCAAACATAACCATTGGCTACAGTGGATGCTCGCTCCACTGAACCTGAGCGTTAGCTCTCAAACTATGACAAATGAAACTAATAAATTCCTAGAAGCAACGCTCGAGGGAGCCGAAGTTATTGCTGATTCGCTTATAGAAAACGAGCTTATAAAAAGCATCCCTATTGTCGGCACAGCGCTTAAACTCATTTCCGGCAGTTTAGACTTGAGGGATAAAATTTTCTTATCAAAAGTGCAACGTTTTATCTTAGAAATTGAATCAATATCGAATGAAGAAAGATTGAAATTTAAACAAAATATATCATCTGATGAAGAATTAATGGCCACTGTAGGCGAGGCATCCTTATTGGTACTTGATAAGTTGTCTGATCTAAAAAAGGCAGATCTACTAGGTTTCTATTTTTCATGCTTCCTTGGCGGTCACTTAGACCAATATCAATATAGAAGGATCACTGCAGCCATTGATACAGCTTTTATTGATGACATTGAAAAGCTCTTGGAAAGTGGAGCAAATGAACTGCTTTCTCAAAAGCAGTTCATGGAGTCATTGCTTAGTTCCGGAATAACAGTTATTTCCGCTGGTACAACAATAGATAGTTCCGGGGAATTATTCTACGAACTTACCTCAATGGGCAGTCAAATGATTGAATTATGGCAAGAATACAAACAAAGCTAACAATTAGCCCCACCGGTATTGAGCATCCACAATAAAGCATGATATTGATGTCCTGCACCACATAACCGTAGATTGCCGATTGACGATACCAATGGATTTAATCCATTATGCATCACTATGAACTCACGAAGACCTCTTTTCAGTGTCTTGTTACTATCGCTGCTGCTTCTGCAGGCACCGATATTAATGTCGTGGTCATATCCGGATGGCAATGAGAACGGTGCAATGACATCTGCCATGTCTATGACCGATGAACATCACCATTGCCATGACTCAGATAGCGCCACGCCATCTGCCTGTGAAGAGATGGGCTGTGTGTTTTGTGGTTTTGCCGTTCAGTTTGTCACACCCCGTATCACTGCCTATGTCGCCCATATCCTGCTAATACCTGCGACATCCAATTCTGCCCCGCCACGGCCAGAACAGCCCGTGGAACTTCGCCCCCCCATACGCCTGATCACTGTATAACCCTGTTCCGGCCTATACAGCCGGTTTGATCGTCAGTGGCTCGCCCCTGACCGATGGTTATTGATTGGGAGCTTCTCCATGTTTTGTTCTGTCGTGGCAACATTGTCACGTGTACACCTGTACGAATACCGGGTTCACCTACCCATACTGTTGCTTCTGTTTGGCAGTAACAGTACGGCGGGAACCACTGAAGACTTGTCCGCCTTTCAGGCGATGCTGGATCAATTGCAGCGCCACCCCTCTGTCCTCATGTCAGCGTCCGGTACCCGGCAATGGGAGGTCAGCGCTGAAGGCGCACTGGGGTTGCCAAACCCCAACATCACCCTGGGTCTCAACAATGTCCCGATCAATGAACCGACCAGTTTTGATCGCTACCTGCCAAGCAGCCGCAGCCTCGAGATTAGACAATCCTTTCCCAACATCAAGGGCAGGGAGGCTGTGCGCAGTACCCACCTCGCACGGGCAGCATTGGCAGAGTTAGAACGTATTCAGATATTGGCCGATCTGAAGAAACGCCTGATCACGGCACTAGCGGAACGTCAAAGCATCTCGGAGTCGAAGACAGTACTGGATAGAAAACTTGCACTGCTTCAAGAGCTGGACCGCTGGCTTCGTGGCGAGATGGAGGGTGGTGAAGCCGTCTACAGCCGCTTTGATGAACTGGATGTGCAGCGGGGAGAGATCGAAGAGAAGCAATTGGCGCTGGAAGGCAAGGACAGGCGCTGGCAGGCCGAATTGCGGCAACTGATCGACCGGGTGCCAGATAGCTTGAAACTACCTCAAATCTCACTACGACAGTGGACAGGAGATCCCAGCGAACTGGTTGTGGTTCGAGTCGCTCTGGGCAAACTCGAAGTCGCACAAGCACAAGTAAGGGAGAAACAGGCGGCCTTCAGTCCCGACTTCGCCTTTGGTGCCGCCTGGCAGCAACGGGAGTCGGGCGAGAATTTTGATGGTGATGACTGGTTTACCCTGAAGTTTACGGCCAGCGTGCCTCTCTGGGCAGGCTCCAACCAGACCCCAAAATTACAGGCAGCCGAAGAGGCTGTCACCGCAAAGATGGCACAACGTGACCGTCGACTGCGAGAGGCGAGAGGCAGCTATGAGAGTGCGCTTGCCGACTACCGAACCGCTGATGCGCTACTGAATGCTATGCAAAAGCGCAATGATCGATTACACGATCTGGAAGCTTCCAATCGACGACGCTATGAATCAGGGGAAGGCAACCTCGAATCGGTTATCCGTCCAGCATTACAACGCGCCGATGTGGCACTCGACATGGCCAGAGAAAATGCGCGACGAACGATAGCGGCAGCACGCATCAATACTCTGCTGATGGAGGAATCTCAATGAATGGCATACCACTGGCCAGCAAAATTGTTTTTGTGCTTTCTCTGCTTTTGGCAATACCCGCCCAATCCGAGAAAGGACAAAAATATACCTGCCCGATGCATCCACACTACATCGCCGAAGAGATGGGAAGCTGCCCCATCTGCGGTATGGATCTGGTTTCGCTGGATACCGGTCCCAATACTGCTGAGATTAGCGAAGGCAGTGCGGAACGCGCCATCGTCACCATCCCACCCGAAACCATTCAGAACATGGGCGTACGTTACGGTCGCGCCGAAACCACACAGTTCGGCAGCCGCATTCGCGCCTATGGCGTGGTGGCGGAGAATGAAAGACTGCGCAGCGAAGTCTCCAGCCGGGTCGCCGGATGGATTGAATCGCTCGGGGTAACCGCAGTGGGCGATGAAGTGAAACGGGGCAACCTGCTCTATCGCCTGTTCAGTCCGGACCTGATCGCTGCACAACGGGATTATCTCAGCGCACTGGAAAAAGAGAGCACAAAGCGTATCCGTTCTGCCGCAGTGCGCCTTGGCGCACTTGGCGTTTCAGACTCCCTATTAGCCTCACTGCGCAGTAAAAGAAAAGTGATTGAGCACGTGCCTTTCTACGCCGAAGCGGATGGCACGGTGAGCGACCTGCGTGTACGGGAAGGCGCCTATGTGCGCCCCGGGGAAACCTTAGCGGTGATTCAGGACTACGCTACCGTCTGGATCAATGCTGCCGTGGCCGAGAAAGACCTGGCCGCCATGGCTGCCGACACGCCAGTTCGGGTGGTGTTGCCGAATCTGCCCGGCCAGGTGATCGACAGTCGCGTGGATTACATTCATCCCACGGTGGACCCGGCCAGTCGCACGGGTACCGTACGCCTGGAGCTGGACAATACAGACGGCCAGCTGCGTCCCGGCGCCTATGCGGATGTGTTGTTTGAAGTGGGCATGGATCGCCGCCTTGCGATACCGGACAGTGCATTATTGATCGGTAACGACGGTTCTTATCTGGTTGTCGCGCTCGGTGACGGACGCTTCCAGCCACGAAAAGTACGTATCGGTCTCAGCAGCGGTGGCTTCACCGAGGTCGTGGAAGGCATAGACGGTACCGAGCGTATCGTGGTTTCCGGTCAGTTTCTCATCGATTCGGAAAGCGTGCTGCGTGAGTCGTTTCAGAAGCTCCAACGCCTCAAGCTGTCACTTGAAGACTTGTCACTCAGTAAAAGCCAAATTGCCATGGTGGATCATTTAATCGATGCCGCACTCTATCTTCATGAGGCGCTGGTGGATGGCTACGAGGTCTCTCCCAATCAGTTGCAACCTGCGAGGGATATCCGGGAGATGTTGTGGCCGGGCTTTGGGGAGACCCGATTGGGACCCATCCTGGATGGTGCGGAAAGCGCCATTGCCAAGGCTCAGCAGGCGCGCACAGAGAGTGCACAGCAACAGGCATTGCATCAACTGGTGACTGTGCTGCAGCCCTGGATAGTCACAGGACGGCGCGACCACTATCTTGAAAAAGGCGTGCAGCTCTACCAGGACGCCTCCGATGGTCGGCTATGGATTCAGATGGCGGGAGAAGCCTTCAACCCATACGGCACCGGACAGGGAGCACGATTACAGTGAAGTCGCTACACCACGACCCGGGGTGCCGCCATGCATGACACCCACGATATTGTCGGCGATGATCCCTCCCGATCCTTTGTCGCCCGTGTAATTGGCTGGTCGGTACAGAACCAGCTCATTGTGCTCATCTTTACCGCAGCGTTGGCTGTTGCCGGCATTCTCGCATTGGATCGCACACCGCTGGATGCCATCCCCGACCTGTCCGATACCCAGGTCATCATCCGTACGGATTTTCCCGGCCAGGCGCCGCAGATCGTTGAGGACCTGGTGACCTATCCCCTTTCGGCAACCCTGTTGGGTCTGCCGAAAACCGAGGCGGTGCGGGGATTCTCCATGTTCGGCACCAGCTTCGTCTACGTCATCTTCCAGGATGGTGTCGACGACTACTGGGCACGCAGCCGTGTGTCGGAGGCGCTGGCTACGGTACAGAAGGATCTGCCGGACAATGCCTCACCGCGACTGGGACCGGATGCGACCGGCGTGGGCTGGGTCTATCAGTACGCTCTGCTGGACCGCAGCGGCCGTCACGATCTTGCGGATCTGCGCGCGCTACAGGACTGGTTTCTGCGCTTCGAACTTGCCGCCGTACCCGGCGTCTCGGAAGTGGCCTCGGTGGGTGGATTCGTACGTGAATACCAGGTACTCATCGACCCCAACCGACTGCGTGCGTTCGATATACCGCTGGGACGCGTACGCCAGGCCGTCAAGGCAGCCAGTATGGAAGTGGGTGGCCGGGTGCTGGAACAGGCGGAAACGGAACTGATGATCCGCTCCCGCGGCTACGTCTCCTCCCTGGAAGATCTGCAACAGGTTGTGGTGCAGGCGAAAAACGGCACTCCTGTACTACTCACTGATGTCGCGCGCGTCATCGAGGGACCCGAACTGCGGCGGGGAGTAGTGGAACTCAATGGTGAAGGCGAAGTGGTGGGTGGAATCGTTGTCATGCGTTCCGGTGAAAATGCCCTCAATGTCATCGAGGCAGTGGAACAGAAACTCGACACCCTGCGCAATGGCCTACCCGAAGGTGTCGAGATCCAAACCGTCTATGACCGGGCACCGCTGATTCGCGGTGCGGTGGAATACCTGAACCACAAGTTGATTGAGGAGGGCATTGTGGTGGCATTGGTCTGCCTCATCTTTCTACTGCATGTGCGTTCCGCTTTTGTGGCAATCATCACCCTGCCCCTCGGCGTGTTGGGTGCCTTTACGGTAATGGCCTCACAGGGCATCACCGCCAACATCATGTCGCTGGGTGGCATCGCCATCGCTATCGGGGCCATGGTGGATGCCTCCATCGTGATGGTGGAGAATGCCCATCGAAAACTGAGCGACATGCCAGATGCAGTGGGTAGCAAGGCACGCAATGCGGCACTGTTACAATCGGCAAAAGAGGTGGGGCCGGGTCTGTTCTTCAGTCTACTGATTATCACCGTATCCTTCCTGCCAGTGTTTGCACTCACTGGCGAAAGCTACCGGTTGTTTTCTCCCCTCGCCTACACCAAGACCTATGCCATGGCCTTCGCCTCGGTGCTCTCTGTGACCCTCGTGCCGATTCTCATGCTGTGGCTGATTCGCGGCAGAATAAGACGCGAGGAGGCCAATCCGCTCAACAGATTCTTCGTGGCGCTCTATAAACCCATACTCAGGTTTTCCATGAAACTGCGTTGGTTCACCCTCTTGATCGCAGCAATCGGCATTGCCAGCCTCTGGTATCCGT
The DNA here is from genome assembly GCA_025655575.1 of Candidatus Thiodiazotropha sp. (ex Monitilora ramsayi). Classification (GTDB taxonomy): domain Bacteria; phylum Pseudomonadota; class Gammaproteobacteria; order Chromatiales; family Chromatiaceae; genus Thiodiazotropha. Next base: position 226,625 of record JAHXIP010000003.1, read on the forward strand.
TCTCCAAGCTGGGCTCCGAATTTATGCCTGCGCTATACGAGGGAGAACTGCTCTACATGCCCACCACGCTGCCGGGGGTCTCCATCACCAAGGCGAAGGAGATACTGGCCCACACCAACAGGCTGATCCTGACCGTTCCTGAAGTAGACCAGGTCTTCGGCAAGGTAGGACGAGCGGACACGGCCACCGACCCGGCACCAATCTCCATGATTGAGAGTTGGGTGCGTCTCAAACCCCAGGAGTCGTGGCGGAAAGGTATCGATATCGACGCATTGATCCAGCAACTCGATCAACAGGTCAAACTGCCGGGTCTGGTGAACAGCTGGGGTTACCCCATCAAGATCCGCATGGACATGATCTCTACCGGTATTCGTACCCCCGTGGGGATTAAAATCTCAGGTGCTGATCTCAACGAGATCGGTCGCATTGCGCTCGATGTGGAGGGTGTAGTCAAAGAGGTAGCGGGTACCCGCAGCGCCTTTGCCGACAGGGTGACTGGTGGCAAGTACCTTGAGATTACACCCAACCGGAACGAGTTGGCGCGACGTAATATCGATCTCGGGGTGTTTCAATCCATCATTCAGACCGCGCTTGGGGGCATGAAAGTCGCCGAGAGTGTGCAGGGACGTGAACGCTACAACATCATGCTCCGTTACGACCGCCCCTTTCGGGAATCGATAAACGACCTTTCGGATATATTGGTGCCGACACCCGGCGGTATGCATATCCCCCTCGGCGAACTGGCCGCTATCGAATATGCACCGGGACCGCCCATGGTCAAATCGGAAGATGCCAGGCTGACTGGCTGGGTCTTTGTGGATATCGACGGTCGGGACATTGGTGGCTACGTGGACGAGGCTCAGGGACTGGTTGCGGAACAGGTGGACCTGCCCCCCGGGTATGCCATCACCTGGTCGGGTCAATACGAACAGATGCTCGAAGCACGCTCACGACTCAAGATCGCCATCCCTGCCGCTATCGCTATCATCCTGGTGCTGTTGATGATCCATTTCGGACGCACCGACCGCACAGTGATGGTGATGACCGCTCTGCCCTTCGGGTTAGTTGGCGGTCTCTGGTCCGTCTACCTTGCCGGTTACAACCTATCCGTCGCCGTAGCCGTCGGGTTCATTGCGCTCGGTGGTATCGCCGTTGAAACAGCGGTGGTGATGCTGCTCTATATCGATCAGCAAGTACGCGCCCTGCCGCCGGTGGACCGCAAAACACTGTTTGCCGCCATCATGGCAGGTGCCGCCCTTCGGGTACGTCCCAAGCTGATGACGGTTTCGGTCATCATCGCAGGACTGTTGCCAATTTTCTTTACCGAAGGGCCGGGTTCGGATGTCATGCGACGTATCGCATTACCGATGGTGGGTGGCATGATCAGCACCACAGTAATGACACTCATCGTGATTCCGGTCATTTATCTCATCTGGGAATCGCGGCACCTGCCGGGTACCGCTTCTTCCCCCATTCATACTGATGAAGTACCAGCCACTCAAACTTAAGAGGAATATCGAAATGAAAACATACTTGAAAGCCATCCCATTCGTGATTGCAGGGCTGCTGATCAATACACCTCTCATAGCAGGCAGTCACGAAGATCACTCCATGCACGATCATGAGAAGATGACCAGTAGTGCCAGCGAAGCCACGGGCATGGGAACGGTACATAAGGTAGATGCCGAGAAGAAAATCATCAATCTCACCCATGAACCCATCCCAACACTCAACTGGCCCGGCATGACCATGGATCTACCGGTGACCAAGCGCGTGGACCTTTCAACATTCAAGGCGGGAGACAAGGTGCACTTTACCCTCAAGATGGGGCGGGACAAGCAGTACCGCATCACCAACATGAAACCCGCCGAGATGAAAAACCACTAAGCCCCTTATTGCCCTAATGCGGAAGCGGCGAATCGATCCAAGAATTTAGATCGGGGGAGGCAGTGCAGAGCATGGGTTACCATACTCTGCACTGTAAATTTGCCACTGTCTTCTTCAGTCAGGCAAAGTGATTTTGCGCTGACATTACTTAGGCAATCGTATCAAGGCACGTAGCCCACCTTCCGGACGATTCGACAATCTGAGCTGTCCGCCATGGGCATGCACAATGGTTCTCGCCACCGCGAGCCCTAATCCGGTACCCCCGGTCTCACGATTACGCGAAGCCTCCAGACGGAAGAAGGGGGTGAATACCTTCTCCAGATTCTCTTCCGGGATACCGGGACCACTGTCATCGATGATGATTTCGACACCTTCGCCACTCTCAATCAGCCTGACCCTGGCTGTTTCTCCATACTTCAGTGCGTTATCGATGAGGTTATTCAAAGCACGCTTCAGAGCGATCGGTCGACACATGAAGATCGATCTGTCAGGTCCCTCGTAACTCACATCGCCACCCAGATCGGTATGGTCATCCACCAGGCTTGCCAGCAAGGCTGCCAAGTCGGTTGAGCGGGCCACTTCATCGGCCGCTTCATCCCGGGCAAAGCCAAGCGTGGCGGACAGAATGGTCTCCATTTCGGCCAGCGTGGCGAGCGTCTTCTCACGCATCTCAGTATCTTCGATGTACTCGGCCCTGAGACGTAAGGTGGTGATCGGCGTGCGTAGATCATGGGAGACTGCAGCCAGCATTTGTGAACGGTCCGTGATGTGTTTCTGCAGGCGCTCCTGCATGCGGTTGAAGGCACGTATGGTATTGCGTACCTCACGCGGGCCCTTTTCATCCAAAGGCGGTTGTGCTTGACCAAGACCGAAACGGTTTGCCGCATCGGCGAGCTGCGCCATCGGGTGTGCCATCCGCCTGGCGATGAAGAGACCGCTGAGAATCACCAATATCAGCAACAGCGCCAACAGCTGCAGCGTCTTGCCGGCCCAAGGTGGCGGCCCCTCAAACTTATCTGTGTGGATGTTAAGCCAGGTGCCGTCCCACAGGCGAATGGATAAGCTGATACCGTCCAAACCCCGCGGATGACCACCAGGCCCATGCCGCTCATACCGCTCGTCACGCAATCTCTTCTCATGCGCATCAAACTCAATGCTTACCCAAACTGACGACTTATCGGTGAGATGCAGACGGCGTCTCAAATCGTGTGAAATCCGGTGTTCCAACGGGTGTCTCGGCGGCGTGTTCACAAGAGGCTGGTCACCCAAATTAATCTCATCACCCCTTTCGGCAACCCGTTCGATGATACGCAACCGCTCCTCATCATCCGCATCACCCAGCAGACGCGCCAGGGTCACCACACGGTCCAGCAACTGAAAACGATTACGCTCATCGAAACGTTCCCGGCGTTCGTCGTGCAGCAACCAGCCACTGCCGATGATCAGTACCAAAGTCATGCCGATCAGTAGCGACAGTGTGCGACCGGCAAGCGTATCAGGCCACAGGTGCATGACGGTGTTTCACTTTAGGTACGAAAAGATAACCGCCGCCGCGTACGGTTTTGATAATCTGCGGATTCCTGGGCGGATCACCGAGTTTGCGGCGCAGACGGCTGACCAGGGTGTCGATGGAACGGTCGAAAGCCCGTGAATCCCGCCCTCTTGCCAAGTCGAGTAGCTGATCGCGACTGAGTACCCGTCCGGATCGACTGACGAAGGCCATCAGCAGAGCGAATTCCGCCGTACTGACCGGCACCAGCGTTTGCTCCGGATCGATCAACTCCCGTGCCCGCGGCAGTAGCGTCCAACCCAGAAACTCTAACTGCTCAGGCGCTTCCCGAGGCACCCGCTCGTGGGCACTGCCGGCACGGCGCAGAATCGCCTTGATGCGGGCCAGCAGTTCCCTCGGATTGAACGGTTTGGCCAGGTAATCATCGGCCCCCATCTCGAGACCCACGATACGATCGGTCTCCTCTCCCATTGCCGTCAGCATGATCACCGGAATGTCGGACTCTGCGCGCAGGTTTCGACAGAGCGTCAGGCCGTCCTCACCCGGCATCATGAGATCCAGTACAACCAGGTCGATGGCGTTATCGTCCAATACCCGTTTCATGATGGCACCATCCGCCGCCGTTGTGACGCGATAGCCGTGATCGTTGAGAAAACGCTCTATCAACTCGCGAATCTCCGAGTGATCGTCGACGACCAGGATGTGCGGCTGTTTATCCATGGCAGACAGTCTACCCCATATAAACAGAGCGCTGCATGGAACTTTGTGACGGATTATGTCAATCAGGCGCGTTGTCACATGCCGTCACAAAAAGGCTGTTTTTTGACAACTTCCCAACACATTTCAGGCGTGAAATAGACACCGTCGAAGAGACACATCCACTCCAACATGAGGATTTCTAAATGAACAAGATCGCAAAATATACCGCTATTACCGTCGTCGCTGCCGCAACCGGTCTGACAGCCGTAGGCGCCTCCGCCGGCTGGGGTGACCATCGCGGAAACTGTGACCGCGGTGAAATGCGCGGCGGAGACAGCATGATGATGAAACGGATGGGAAAAGCAGGCCCGATGACAGATCGTGATCTGGACCTGACGTCAGATGAGGCGAAGACGCTTGTTGAGGCTCGACTGATTATGCGTGGCAACGACCGACTCAAGGTAGGCCAAGTAACCGAGAAGGATCAGGACACTTATCTGATCGATATCGTGACGGTAGACAACTCACTGGTTCGCCAGATCGAGGTTGACCGGGACAATGGTATGCCACGCGGACCATTCGGTCCCAAGAAGTAACCCACCCTGACCAACCTATGGAAACGACCCGTTCAAGCGGGTCGTTAAATCAATTCTGGACATCTGCATTATCTTTCTCAACATCGATTAAAAGTCTTCATATTTAGAGTTAAAAAAATGAGCAAATTCAATACAAGAAAATGGTCCACACCCATTATAATCGGCACCGGTATCTTTGTTTCCCTATCCGGTGTATTGATGTTCCTGGGTGTGCACAATCCACTTGAGCTGGCCCATGAATGGATCGGCCTGGCCTTTGCCGCTGCAATCATTCTGCACATACTGAATCACTGGCGGCCATTTAAAAGTTATTTTTCGCAACGCCTTGCATTAAACATCGTTGGCGCTGTAGTCCTTGCGACTTCTGCCTTCATCGCTACATCAATGACCCAGTCCGGGGGAAATCCGATGATGAGCATGATTCATAGCTACGAAAGCTCCCCGCTCACTGAAGTCGCACCACTCCTCGATGAGAATGCTGATGGTATTGTTGCCAAATTCGAGGCTGCCGGTTTCACCGTTGAGAATCCAAATTTATCGATAGCGCAGATTGCCGCAGCCAATGACGCCTCTACAAAAGAATTGATGCATGTGCTTTTCAACTAGGACTTATTAACCCCCCTATATTACCTGGCCGTATGAACGTGTGAACGATGGGAACCGGTTCATAGCTGGCCAGGTTATTTTCTTTTCCTCATATTTTCCACACTGGTAGAATTTTCCAGACCCGACTCCTAATATGGAGAGAGACACATCACACCCATCCGTCATACCTGCTCATAGGGGACATAGGCTTGCTCGGCAACAGGCATATAACAAGCAAAAGAATATGGAGTACCTGGATCGTCTCGAGCAACGGTTATCTGATGGCGGCAATTGCCTTGCTCACGTTAACACTGTTCTGCTTCACCATTGCCTTCCTGCAAAATGTCAAATTCACACACATCTCTGCAGAAGGCTGGATACAATTTCTCACACTCACAAAATGTAATCTCTATCAGTTCTTTTCACTGTCCACACCCACATGCAACACCCTCTATCAGGATGTATCGAGAGACTGGGCACTATTGATTCTCTATATCCTGCGAACCATCGCCATCGCACTGTTGCTCTCTGTCATCGTCGTCAAACTGCTTTCCCATAAGGATCTCTTTGTAATGAGGCCGACCCTCTGCCTGGCACCTTCCAATGAAATCGACTTGGAAAATCCACCGGAAAACCAGTACTGGGAAAAGAGCGGCGGTTGGGAGCTGCGATGCCGGCTTTACAACGGCACACGTTTGACCCTGCTAAACCTAAACTTCATCGCCAAGCTGCGCCGCCCAAAGGTCCGGGAGGGGGATTGGTCTCTCATCAACAGCACCATTGACCTGTCTACCCAGACCTGGGCCATCGCCTTGCCCTTTGTCCCCTTATCTGTTCGGATACCGTTAGATAAAGATGACCTCGACATGGATAAGAGCACGAACAATAAACTGATTCTCAAACACATTCAGAATCATCCTTTTCTGGATGAATTCAACAAGGAGAACACCCAGGCAAAATCATTTTTGGTTATCAATATCGAGGGCACCATTGATGACTCAGACGGACACTTAATGGAGTCTCTCTGGTGGCCGATTGAAGACAGATTCAGCTGGTACAGCCAGGGGCGTGAGAAACCCATCAATGTCCTCCCAGGTGACAAACCGTTAAGCACAGGGAGCAAACCACAGTCATGGAAGGGCTGGGAAGATTTTGATGACGGTATTATCGAGAACTACGTATTTGGTTACGGCTCACTCATGGATGACTGGCTAAAAGACGAGGATTGCCTGATCGCCAACCTGGAAGGTTATGAAAGAAACTGGCAGGCCACCATGGATAACGATGTTGAGATACCGGGATACAAGACCTATGAACCCAAAAACGGTGAAGAAAAACCGAAAACCGTCTCTTTTCTGAATATCGGCAATAGCAAACAAAAGGACAGCGTGGTAACGGGAGTCGTAAAAAAATATACGCTAAAGATGCTGGCCGATCTCGACCGGCGCGAACGAAATTATCTGAGAGTCGATATCACTGACAAAATAATTTTTTTAGAAAAGAACAAGTCTATGCACCCGCAGAGACCTTACACCATATGGACATATATCGCCTCAGCGGCTGCACAAAAGCGGCATAAAAGTAACAATGATGCATGTAGTGTGGCAACAGACTATTTCAATAACTTTGAATCGGCTGCAGAAGCGATAAAGGATTACAACATCAATCTCAATACAATCAATTTTGAAGCAAATGGAAATATCAAACTACAGAAGCTAACTAGAAGATATGTTGCGTAGAAATGTCCATTCCTTAGAGTACTTCAGCATATTGTATGGAACTTGCCTCACTGGTGCAGCACAGGCGATATCCAGAAACTGATAAATTGCATGTATAACTGTCATTCATCAGATTTGTCAGAGAGTGTCATCTAAACTCCGGTTGGCCATGGTCGTAATCGAGTAAATCCGACGGTTTGATATACACAACTGAATAGTTAATTAATGCAACCCATGCTCAAATTCACCCGCGAGGATAGTGATAGAGGTGATCTCTACGCTATGAGTGTCGGATATTATTACACAAGCACATGCAGAGCGTGCACTCGCAATAAAGAATAATCTGTAATTTATTGACATGTGCCATATCGATGGAACGCCTTATTCTACTATCTGTCCTGTAATCAATCCCTACTATTAAGAGTGTAATAGTGACGTACCTGACCCGCCTAAATACTGTCGGGATTTATTACAACTCCATTTGGTATTCAAATGGCGATTGTGGGAACAATTTGATTATTATGGAAAATTTACTTATGGAATAAATGTTGCGTAATTATCCTCACCGACAATCACATAGGGAAGAGTTGATCATGTCTAAATCACTATATACCCTCCTCATCATTATTAGTTTTTGTTTTTCTCAAACAGCGAACGCCTCATTCATAAATATTCTCTATGACCACACTGATGCGTTCGCGCAGGTTACCTATGATCCTGGCGTAGTTTCAAACCCGGGTACGACACTAGATACATTTTCTGGGGCACTATTCCCATCAGCAGTTTTCGGTGGATATGACCTAAGTGGCGATAGGTCTGCCACAATTCCTATCCCAGGTACGGAGTTTGCAGATACAACAGATTATTCAGCTCGCAACGATGCCCGCCTCGTCTCTAACTTTTACCGTTTTGGTGTAAACTTAGGCACCTCCGCACCTAGCCAATTCGGAGCAACAGGCAGCGCCTCTGCAGAGACCGATCTCAGCCTAAGGTTCCAGGTATCTGACGGAAATTCATTAATGGATCTCTTTGCAGCTTATGAGGGTAACGCGCCCGTCCAACTCATCCTATATGATGAAACACTAGGTGTGACTGTCGAGGATTTAGCACCTACCACATTCAGTCAGGATTCAGCCAATGGTGTTGTGCTATATGATAACCATATCTATTCCCTGACAGGCTCCCTCTACGCCTTTACACCACTATCTGGTGATCCATCCAGTAATTTTGGCTTTAGATTTGAGGATGGTCTGGTACTGGCAGGTGTACCGGAACCCGGCACACTAACATTGATGCTGGCTGGTTTAATAGGATTAGGCATGTTTCGTTTTGGTAAGAAGTCTTAACCCCAGTTAAAGCTGATAGTTAACACCGTCTTCATATATATAAGGTCTTCAAGCCTAGGCTCGAAGACCTTTTCCTTTTCTTAATATTGGATACTATCAGCGAATCCCTATCACTTTCTTGTCCAATTGCTTTGATTGAGCAATCTCGAATGGAAGCGATTTCTCATCCTCTCTATCAAGTGACTCGAGAAAATCTTGATGTATCTCCGGAAACTTTGGCACGATGGGAATGCACCTTCCACACTATTCAATGATTAAAGTTCGGGTGAACGAATCACCATCATCTTCTCCACTTGCATGTCGCGCATGGTATGGGGAATACCGCCCACACCCATACCTGAGTGGCGCAGACCGGCAAACGGCATCCAGTCGACCCGGAAGGCGGTGAAGTCGTTGATCATCACGGCGGAGGCATTAAGCCGTTTGTAACCGCGCAGGGCTCGCTGCAGGTTGTTGGTGAAGACAGCCGTCTGGAAGGCGTAGGGTAAGGCGTTGGCCTGCTTGATCGCCTGATCCATATCGTCGCAGGCATAGACACACACCACGGGGCCAAACACCTCCTGCGTGCTCACCTTGGCGTCGGCCGGTGGATTGAAGAGGACCGTTGCCGGGTAACAGGTCTCAGAAACAGGTTCGCCGCCACAAATCAGTTCAGCGCCCTGGGATACTGCCTCTGTCACCCACTCATGTATTCGTCCGACTTCTCCCGGCCGGATCAAGGGGCCGATATCGGTCTCGGCCGACGTGGGATCGCCGACCGTCATCTTCCTACCCTCTGCCGCAAGCCCCTCCGCCACCTGCCGGGCAATGGCGCTATGGACAAACACCCGCTGCACCGACACACAGACCTGGCCCGCATGATAGAAGGCCCCCTTGGCCAGCAGCGGCAGCGCCTCCGTCAGGTCGGCATCGGACTCCACGATAACCGGCGCCACGCCCCCATGTTCCAGGGCGCAACGGGTGCCGGGCGCCAATTGTGATCGGAGCCACCAGCCCACCCTGGCGCTGCCGATGAAGCTGAAGAAATCGACCCGCTGATCGGTCACCAGTTTACCCGCCACCTCATGATCGACACTCATCAGGGCCTGCGCCCAGCCCGCCGGCAGACCGGCTTGCCGGAGAATCTCGATAAAGCGCATACAGGAGAGCGGCGTATCTTCTGCCGGCTTGATGATAACCGGGCATCCTGTGGCCACCGCAGGCGCCACCTGGTGTACCGTCAGATTGAGCGGATGGTTGAAGGCACTGACCGCCACCACCACACCGATGGGCTCCCGATGGGTGAAGGCCAGGCGTCCTTGCGAAGCGGGATTGGCCCCCATAGGGATCTCATCTCCTGCATCGGTACGCAGGGTCTCGATGCAGATATGCACACCGTCGATGGCGCGCGCCACCTCGATCCGCGAATCTGTCAGTGGCTTGCCGCCTTCTCTCGCAGCCTCAACCGCCAGCTCCTCGGCCCGCTCCGCCATGATGGCAGCGGCCCGCTTGAGAATCTCGATACGCTCGGCTTGCGGCAGCCAACCGTCCCGATCGTCAAACAACGCCCTGGCGACACGCAGCGCCTGTTCGACACCCTGCGCATCCACGGCATCGATCGTGGCAATGGGTTGACGATCATAGGGCGCCAGCACCTCCATCGTGCCGCTGGGGATCACATCGCCGGCGATCATAGGGGGATAGTGTTTCAGCTGCGCCATGTATTACCTCTGACAGTCACAATCCTACATCAAGAATGGTACGGAAGGGCCGTACCATTCACAGCTTGAATAGATGCGAATCGCTCAAGAGTCTTTTTTATCGCGTTTACGCTGCACGATCGCGGTCAACGCAATAGCGCCAAACAAAGCATAGTAAACCGCATCACTCTTATCGGCCCCGAACAACATGGAACCGTAACCGCCGATGGCTGCACCCATACCACCGAAAGCGAGCCCCCGCATGACCCGGCAGAGTGTACAGTTGGTGGCGTCGACCTTGGGCATCAGTTGACCAGTCGCCGGATACAGTCAAGATAGGCCGCTTCGTCCGGCATGCGGTTTTCGGACTGGGCCTCCCACAACATTCGCCCCAAACACTCCATCAGTTGATGCTCCGCCTCATGGGCATCACCCAAACGCTGCGTGAGTCGCCGATTGAGTTCACTGATCCCCGGCGGGCGATCGGTCGAGATCTGTTCCAACAGACTGATGTGCATCGCCATGTGCAGAAAGGGGTTGGTCTCGCCGTCTTCCGGCAGAAACTCCTTGGCTAATCCCTTATCCGCATCATTCAGTAGCCGATGATATTCCGGGTGGGTTTTCACCACACTGGAAACCATCTGCTCCAGGGGCTCCATCGCTTCCCCAGCCTGGGCTTTGCGCCAAGCCTCAAAGAAGACCTGGCGCATCTGATCTCGTTCACCACCAAACATGACGTATTACATCCTCAGGGTTGGGTTGCGGCCTTGGCTAACTTGGCCAATGCACCGGTGACCTTCTTTTTCACCGGCGCCCGATCTTCGATACCGAAACGGCTGAACAGGTAGTCGGGACTGTTGTAGCTCAGCCAGACCTTGCCCTCCGCATCCTGCCAGGCCAGTGCTTTGAGCGGCAGGTCGATACCGGCACGCTGATCGCTGGTCATCAGTGCAGTTCCCACCTTGGGGCTGCCGAAGATGATCAACTGGGTCGGGCGCAGTGATTTCTCCACCTTGGCGGCACCGGCAGCATGATCGATGCGGGCAAAGATCTTGAGCCCGGCCTTTTCTGCCGCGGCGACAAAGCGGTCGGCCGTCTTTTGCACATTGAATTGACTGGGTAGATTGATCAGTCCTCCATCCGCCTGCGCAGCCGTGGTGGCGGCAAACAGGATAAATACTGACAACAGCGAGATTATTGTTTTCATCTCCATATTCCTCCGATAGCAGTCGTTTATTCTCTCCATCACGATGACATTGTAGCCTTTCTGACTCCGGCTAAGGGTTCGGGATGGTGTATCAGTACATTCGTACACACCTACAACGTACAAGGTTTCAATTAAGAATCCATGAGCTCGGTTGTGTAAATGGCTAACTTCAACGCTCCACTCGAAACATCAAGAGCTGAGGATTATTCTGTCTTATCTTTGTATTCACAGAGATCCTCAATCACACAACTGCCGCATCTGGGCTTGCGCGCGATGCAAGTATAACGGCCATGCAGAATCAACCAATGATGGGCATCCTGAAGATATTCCGACGGGATGAAGCGCAACAATCGCTTCTCCACCTCCAGCGGTGTCTTGCCGGGTGCCAACCGGGTCCGGTTGGAAACCCGGAAGATATGTGTATCCACCGCCATGGTGGGATGGCCAAAGGCGGTATTCAACACCACATTGGCGGTCTTGCGTCCGACACCGGGCAGTGACTCAAGGGCCTCCCGGTCCTCCGGTACTTCGCTGCCATGTTGTTCGATCAGAATGTGGCAGGTCTCGATGATGTTCTTTGCTTTGTTGTTGAACAGGCCGATGGTTTTGATATAGGTCTTCAAACCGGCAACACCCAATTCAAGAATCGCTTCCGGTGTGTTCGCCACGGGAAACAGCAGATCGGTCGCCTTGTTGACGCCCTTATCTGTCGATTGGGCAGAGAGCACCACCGCCACCAACAGTTCAAAAGGTGTCTTGTAGTTGAGTTCAGTGGTGGGATTGGGATCGGCTGCCTGCAGGCGTTCAAAAATTGCCCGGCGTTTTTCTTTATTCATGAAGCAGGTTAGTCGGCTGGTAAGACCCGCGCCATTCTAGATCAAAAAGGGGCCGTGAAGCTAACCCAGCCGAAAAATCCCAAAGGGCAATCAACCGCACCTGTTGTGGTGGCTTTGTTTAACTGCACGATTCAACAATACCAAAACGTAGCATGGTTCTAGAATTCCCAGGCTAATTTTCCGCAGACAGCTTGATCATCCAAGCATAGGAGATCGATTAATAGATACTCTAGTGTAGCGTCCTCTAAGGCCTAAATACCCTAAAATGGTTGCATGTAATGTATCTGGCTCTTATCCCATGCATTTGTAGTCTGATCACGTGAAGAGCGTGACAAATATCTGATTTACCAGAACGCCTGCTTAGATCGTGATAGCGCATTACAATCGAGTTTCATATACTTCTAAGCTAGTTCTCACAGTATCCGCTCAGATTTACCCTATTGCCTGGGCAACATGAGAATTATAAGCATGCAATCCTAAATATTCGTAAGTAACGAAAAAATTAGAGGTGAACATTCACCATGACCACTAAACATGATGGTGCCGTTCGGACAAACAACCCTAAACTTTTAGCTTGGGTTGATGAGATCGCCCAACTCTGTAATCCGGACCGGATCTACTGGTGCGATGGTTCACAGGAAGAGTACGACCGCTTGTGTGAGGAGATGGTAAAGAGCGGCACCTTCATTCGTCTGAATCCGGAGAAACGACCCAACAGTTACCTCGCCCGTTCCCACCCGAGTGATGTGGCTCGCGTTGAGGAGCGTACCTATATCTGCTCAAAAAACGAAGAAGACGCCGGCCCGACCAACAACTGGATGGATCCCAAAAAGATGAAAACGATCCTTAACGGATTGTTCAAGGGTTGTATGCAGGGCAGGACGATGTATGTGATCCCGTTCAGCATGGGACCTCTTGGTTCTCATATCTCTCATATCGGTATTGAAATCTCAGACTCACCCTATGTCGCAGTGAATCAGCGCATTATGACCCGCATGGGGCAGGAGGCGCTCGATGTGCTCGGTGATAAGGGTGAATTCGTACCCTGCGTGCATTCAGTGGGGGCACCTTTGGTACCGGGGGAAGAAGACGTTCTCTGGCCTTGTGCCGGCAACATTGAGGACAAATACATTACCCATTTCCCCGAGACCCGGGAGATCTGGTCCTTCGGCAGTGGTTACGGCGGTAACGCCCTGTTAGGTAAGAAGTGCTTTGCACTGCGTATCGCCTCGGTGATGGGAAGGGATGAGGGTTGGCTGGCCGAACACATGTTGATTATGGGTGTTGAATCCCCCGAGAAGAAGAAGATCTTTGTCGCAGCGGCCTTCCCCAGTGCCTGTGGAAAAACCAATTTTGCCATGCTCAAATCGCCAAAAGGCTTCGAGGGCTGGAAGGTCACCACGATTGGCGATGATATTGCCTGGATAAAACCCAATCCTGAGGACGGTAAGTTTTACGCCATCAACCCGGAGTACGGACTGTTCGGTGTTGCCCCTGGCACCAATGAGTCATCCAATCCCAATGCCCTTGCTGCAGTAGATAAAGACAGCATCTTCACCAACTGCGCCCTGACGGATGATGGTGATATATGGTGGGAGGGTCTGACCGAAGATCCCCCTGAACATCTGATCGACTGGCGCGGAGAAGATTGGGCGATTGGCTGTGGCCGTCCGGCGGCCCACCCCAATGCACGTTTTACCGCACCCGCTGCTGCCTGCCCTTCGATTGATCCCGACTGGGAGAATCCTGCCGGCGTACCGATCACCGCCTTTCTGTTTGGCGGGCGTGTCAGTCACAACTTCCCGTTAGTCTTTCAGAGCTACAACTGGGAGCATGGCGTCTATATGGCAGCGACCATGGGCTCGGAGGCGACCGCAGCTTCCATCGGTCAGGCCGCCATGCGACGCGATCCCATGGCCATGCTGCCATTCTGTGGTTACAACATGGCGGAATACCTGAAGCACTGGCTGCGTATCGGACGCAAGAACGTTGCCACACCACCCGCGATATTCCGCGTGAACTGGTTTCGCAAGGACGAACACGGTCGTTTCATCTGGCCGGGATTCAGCGAGAACATGCGGGTGCTCAAGTGGGTGGTCGACCGTTGCAGCGGCAGTGGTCACGCGGTTGAGAGCCCTTTGGGCTGGGTTCCCTCCCATAAATCCCTCAACTGGGAGGGACTGGATTTCAAGAAAGCCGACTTTTTTGAAATCATGAACATCGATCGTGAAGTCGCCCGCCACGAAACCATTGATCAGGAAGAGTTGTTCACCCGTTTTGGTGACCACCTCCCACGGGAGATGGAACTTGAACGGGAGCTTCAACTGGCGCGGTTATACCACTCCCCAAAATACTGGGATCTGTCTGCGACCTGTGATTGAACAATACTAGTGGGCCATGCGGTAAGCTGTGATGATGGAGCAGGTTTCGGACAGCGCATTCAGTATACGGCGACTCAACCCGTTCAACGGCTTACTGCAAGTCTATCAGCTTGATTCAGCCCGGGCGCTCAGCGCCAATGGTCAGGTCTGGGAGATCCAGGTACTCAGCGACACACCGCAAGGGTTGTGGGCGAATATGCCGTTCAGAGGACAGCAATTCTACACCTTCGGACTCTGGTCACTGGAACACGGCCTCAAGCAGGTGCCGATCAATCCTCTGTTCAACATCCCCGATATGCTCGCTTCTGCCGAGGCGCTCATAGAAGATCTGCGTGGGGCACAAGACAAGCTCCCCTTCCCGCTAGCCGATGTTTATGAATCCTGGTTGCTGGACGAGCAGACGCAACAACCGATTGCCTTGTTGATGAGTTGCCGGACTGAGAAAGAGAGGCGGCAGCGAGAAAAGGTCAAATGGATTGCCGCCGAGCCCGGTGACTTCTCCTTCGTTTCGTCTCACTTATCAGAACGGGGACTCCCCCGCGACGACGGCTACAATCCGAGAGTACATGCCTCTGTGCTGGAAGCCGTGGTGCGGGAACGTGCCGGACAGCACCATCCCGCCAGCTGGTTCTATCGACATCCGGATGGGAGCGCTATATCTTGCGAAACCCAAGCTATCAGATTGGATGCAGGATTTTTTCCTGAACTCCCGCTGACGGAATCATGGGAAGACAATCAGGAACGCGAACTGGTCGATGACTATCTCAATTGGAAAGCACCCCAACTTCTCATGTTGCCCTATCTCAGCAAAACCGTGCGGGACCGTCTGGAGAAACTGGCAGTCAATCAGGCGGAAATAGTGGACCGGCTATGGCGCCTCTATCCCGAAATACACAATCATGGTCTGTTGAAAAGTGCCCGCGTAGAGGCAAAAATCCGCACAGCCAACCGGAATTGAATCCATGCAATACATCAAACAATCGGATCAGCTGAAACAACCCGATGGCGGGCTGGGCATACTGCTGGTGAACCTGGGCACCCCGGACGAACCCACCACACCGGCAGTTCGGCGCTACCTGGCGGAGTTCCTCAGTGATCCCCGTATCGTCGCCATCCCCAGATTCCTCTGGATGATCATCCTGTACGGGATCGTGTTGCGGGTCAGGCCCAAGCGTTCGGCCGAGGCCTATCGATCGGTCTGGACCGACGAGGGTTCTCCGTTGCTGATTATCTCACAGAAACAGCAGGCTGCGCTGGAAGCGGCGGTTAAGCCGCGACTGGGTGGCAACGTCACCCTCGCCCTCGGTATGCGCTACGGCAATCCTTCGATACCCAGCGCACTGGAGCAACTGCGTAAACAGAATGTGCAGCGCTTGCTGGTACTGCCCATCTATCCACAATATTCCGCCACCACCACCGCCTCCATCTTCGACGCCATCACCAATGAACTACAGCGCTGGCGCTGGATACCGGAGATTCGCTTCATCCATCGTTATCATCAGGAGCCCGCCTACATCGCGGCACTCAGTGAGAGTATTCGTGAGTATCGGCAACAGCAGGGAGAAGCGAACAAATTGCTTTTCTCTTTTCATGGCATCCCCCGGGACTACTATGAATCTGGTGATCCCTACCCGGATGAGTGCCATGCCACCGCTCAAGCTGTCGTCAAAAACCTGGGGCTTAGCGAGGACCAGTGGCAAGTCTCATTCCAATCCCGTTTCGGTGCCCAGGAGTGGATGAAACCCTACACGGATGAAACCTTAAAACAATGGGGTGCCGAAGGGATAGAGAGCGTCCAGGTGGTCTGTCCCGCCTTCTCCGCTGACTGCCTGGAGACCCTGGAAGAGATCGCTCAGGAGAACCGTGACTACTTTCTCGAAGCCGGTGGTCAAAGCTATGCGTACATCCCCGCCCTCAATGATCGTCCTGACCACATCGCCATGCTTGCTGATCTGGTTGTAAAGCATGCCAGCGGCTGGCCGGAGGCTGGAAAATCACAGTCCGCAAATTAACGCTATTGAACGCAAATATTTCTGTTTCGATCAGTGCGGCAGGGCCGTACCCTACACGATGGCACAATCTGACTCCCCGTCCTGCCACGAGCGAGAAGCGCAGGTGAAACCGGAAAAGCGGGCCTGATTGTTTGAGCGTAGCGAGTTTCAGGCCCGCCGGTTTCACCGAGCATCGGAGCGGTCCCCGCAGGGGCGTGGTAATCGGGCGTCCTTTCTTTTGGTGACTTTTCTTTTGGCGTAAAAGAAAAGCCACTCGCCCAGAAGGGCGAAACAAAAGGCTTCAGAGCATGAAGAGATATAAAAAGTTTACGTGGCCACTTTCACAATCCAGCTAACGACTGGTGCACCAGGGCCACACCCTATTGAAAACAGTAAGCACCAACCGTAATACCCATGATGAATACCTGCTTCATCTGAGTCGAAGAAACCGACATACTGGAACTATATTTATCCAACCACTCAGGAAACCCCTGGAGGATAACCGATGTCCGACAAACCCCACCCGGTCAATATCCAGGTACATCAACAATCCCGTCTCCTCGACATCGCCTTCGATGATGGCGCCTACTTCTCCCTACCCTGTGAATATCTGCGGGTCTACTCCCCTTCCGCTGAGACCCGCGGCCACAGTCCGGCCACGGCCAAGTTGGAGAAAGACAAAGAGGAGGTCACCATTACCCAGATCGAGCAGGTCGGCCAATACGCGGTCAAGATCTATTTCGACGATGGCCACAACTCAGGGCTCTATGACTGGCAGTATCTCTATAATCTGGGCAAACATCGCGACGAACTCTGGCAGAACTATCTGGATAAGCTCGAAGCTGTCGGGCACAAGCGGAAAGAACCCAAGTTAATACCAAGAGAAGGTGGTGGGTAGAACAACATGGCAAGTAATGATGCAGACAATACTTTCGTGCTGGATGATCGTTTGTCACAAGACTGTCATATCCTGGCTGAATTGAGTTTCTCTCGTCTGCTGTTGATGAACAACGCGCTCTTTCCCTGGTTCATTCTGGTGCCCAGGGTTGAAGTGACGGAAATTCATGAACTCTCAGCATCACAACAGCAGAAACTGATGGAAGAGACCGATCTACTCTCCCGTTTCGTGCAACAGACCTTCTCACCGTACAAACTGAATGTTGCAGCTATCGGCAATATAGTACGCCAAATGCATATCCATATTGTCGGTCGCAAAACGGATGATACCTGCTGGCCCGGTGTGGTTTGGGGCGTCAGCCAAAAAACGGCTTACAACCAGGTACAACTCAACGAAATTTCACACGCATTGAAATCTTTCCTCCCACCGGATACCGATTTTTTTCAGCCACAGAGTAAGGCCTGAACAAACCGTTTACTGGAGCAATGCTGCTGATATTGATCGAGGTAATCAACAAGCCTCACGATCAATGATCTGGCTCAACCGGCACTCCGATTCGTTTACTACACAGCCAGGCCAAATTGGCTACACTATAGGTCGATGCTTAGATCACAAGATTTCTGTGATTGAGGCTCGAGTCCTCAGAGATAACAAACGACCAAAGCATAGGCTGGGGGAAATGGGGTAAATGGAAGAATCACTACAACGACTGCTCGATGCCGAAACCAAAGCGCAGCAGATACACGGCAAGGCCGAAGAAACCCGTGAGCGCATGATCCAGGAGGCGTTGCACGAAGCGAAAACGAAAGAGGAACACTTCGAGGCACGCATCCCGGAACTGCACCAAAGTTTCATGGAAAAATCCGAGTCACGTGCCGAGCAGACCATTGCCGAACTGAAAAAGCGTTTTAACGAACGCCACACACAACTGCGCGAGTACGCTGAAGTCAGGGAGGAAGACGCGCTCGACGCGGCATTCTCCGTACTGATCGATCCGAAGGCGGATGAAGATTAGTGTACCTCGCCATAGATTCTGTACCATTCAGAGCTACCCCAATACGCCGGGTCAAGGCGCGGCGCGCAGGGAATGGCATGCCCTTTCCAAGCGCCGCAACGCAGGACTGGTGTATTGGGGTAGCTCCCTTCGGGCGGGCCTGGAAGGGGCCATCCACGGCGTTATGCCTCTTGGAAAGGGCCGAGCCATTCCCTGCGAGGGATGCCTACCGGCTAGCCCCTTCCAGGCCCGCTGAATGGTACAGAATCTATGACGAGGCACACTAGGCGATGAGCTCTCTCCGCGACCAGGCCTATCTGAAAACCCGTGTCGGTATCTTCGCCGGTCGGCTCCTCACACCTGAAGCTGTCGAACGTTACAAATCCATGTCCCTCAATCAGTTGGCTGAGGCATTCGACCTGTTACCCATCATTGAAGAAACCCTGGAGCCACGCCAAAAGAGTCGGCTGATTGAGCAGGCCCTGTTACATCGGATGATGTCGGAGCTCTCCGTTCTTCTACGTCCCCTCAGCGGTCGCACCCGGGGCCTGATGCTCTACTGGCCGAGAAAATTTGAGCTATACAATCTTAAGACACTGATCCGCGGCAAACTCAACGATCTGGGTATGGAGGAGATCCGGGACAATCTGCACGACCTGCCCGAGAACATCCGTTTACCCCATGAGTCCATGCTACAGGCCGAGAATGTCCTGGAGATGCTGCGCCAGCTCGACCAGGGACCCTATGCCATGATTGCCAGACAGGCCCGGCATGTTTACGAGGAGCAGAACGAAAGCTTTTCTCTCGACGCGGCCATCGACCGGCTCTATTACACCGGCATGCTACGCCACATCAACATTGCCAACAGCATCGATAAGCGCGGCCTGCATAAAGTGATCGGCATCATGATCGACCGGCAGAACATCCTCTGGCTGCTGCGCTATCGGCTGGTCTACCGATTCTCACCCAGTGAGGCTTACTATCTGCTGATCTCCGCTGGCGGGCGTATTCAGCGTGACACCCTGATGGAGTTGGCGAATCTGGAAGGCCTGCAAGCCATTATCGGTCATCTGCCCGGTCCTTTACGTCAGATCCTGGGAGAGGCAAACAATATCACCCAGGTGCGGCAAAGGCTCGACCACCATGTCTCGGATGAACTTCAGAAACTGATGCGGCACAGCCAGGACGCGGTGGTCTCCGCACTCTCCTATATGATCGCGCGAGACATGGACCTGATGCGGCTCTATGCCATCATCCAGGGCAAGCTGCTGCAGATGGATCCGGCATTAATCGATCAGGCGATACCGGGCGATGCGCTTACCGACAGCAGCGGGGTGAATGTGTGACACACATAAATCCTCTCTCTACTATTACAGTGACAACACATACATCGAACATGGGGAGCCTCCATGTTTAGTCCTTTGCCTATCAAACATATCAGCCTTCAGGTACTGACCGATGATCTGCCCAGTGCCTCGCTGATCCTGGCGGAACTCAGTTGTTTCAGTCCCGACCCCCGCCCGTACGCCGAGCAGGCATTGCCCGAGGTGCCCGGACACAGCTTCAGACACCTCTACAACCAAGCCAAGGCCCGGCTTGAAAAGATTGTCTCCCAGGTGGATTTCGAGCTTACATCGGACAACCACGAAGCCGGCCCCATCAATGAGGAAGAACTTGAAAGAGTCAATGAGTGGCTAGGCACTGCATGGGAGACCTGCTCGGGATTCGAGGAGGCCTCCCGCATTCACCTGGAGGAACGTCGTAATATCGATCAGTTGGAGAGCTCACTGGCGAACTTTCGCAATCTGAATATCGACTTGGGACAGCTACAGGGAAGTGCCGGCTTTCTTGAAACCCACATCGGTATGGTGCCCCGTACTCAGGTTAATCAGCTGAGTGATGCCCTGGGGCTCGACGGCTACCTACTGTTTCCCTTCATGGAGAGCGAGAGCGACACCCATGTGGTGATTGTCGGTGCCGGCGACAGAGAGACCACGAAACTCAAACCGGTACTCGATACCGCCGGCTTTCGCGCACTCGACATACCACCGGAACTGCAGGCAGAACCCGAGGCAGCCAAAACCCAATTGGATCAGCGACGTGACGCGGTCGAAGTGGAATCTCAAAAACTTGCCGAAGCGATTCATGCCTGGGGTGAGGCGTCCCGGCAGGAACTGGAACAGGCTGCACATACGGTGCACTTAGCGACACCCTACGTTGCCTTGGGCGAGGCTGCGCGCCACCGGGGAGACCTCTCACGATTACAGGGCTGGGTGCCGAACGAAGACATAGCACTGGTGGAACGCAGTCTGCGCGAAAAGCTCTCCAACCCATTTGTCATTGAGACCCGGGATCCGGCACCGGATGAGCGGCCACTGGTTCCCTCGGTCATGCGTCATAGCCGTCTGCTGAGCCCCTTCTCCACTTTGGTGACCCAATATGGTGTACCGCGCTATGGGGAGGTCAATCCAACCCATCTCTTTGCCCTGACCTACATCCTCATGTTCGGCATGATGTTCGGCGATGTGGGTCACGGTGCAGTGATACTCGGCACCGCCCTGCTGCTGAGACGCAAGCTGGGCACATTCACCGCTTTCGGTATTGCCGCCGGACTCTCGTCCATCCTGTTCGGTTTTCTCTACGGCAGCATCTTCGGCTATGAACATGTGCTGCACGCCCTCTGGATCGCCCCATTGACCAATCCCCTCTATATGCTGACGGTGGCACTGTTGTGGGGCATCGGATTCATCACCATCGTCACCCTGCTGAACATCATCAATCACCTGCTTCAGGGCGATCGACTGGGGGCGCTGTTCGCGGATAACGGTTTGTTGTCGCTGCTGCTCTATCTGGGTCTACTGGGAACCGGCTATAGCTTCTACAGCACGGGTAGCATCAGTGGATTCTGGGCGACCCTCACGATTCTCACACTGATCGGCATCTTTGCCCACAAACTGATCGAGCAGGAGGCATCCATCGGCGAGCGCATCCTGGTCGCCTTTATCGAGACCTTCGAAGCCATTACCGGCTATGTCTCCAATACGCTCTCTTTTCTGCGTGTGGCAGCTTTCAGTCTGAATCATGTGGCACTGGCGATTGCCGTCTTCACCCTCGCCAACATGATGGGTGACACCGGCCACTGGATTACCGTCGTATTGGGCAATGTTTTTATTCTGGTACTGGAGGGACTGATCGTCGCCATCCAGGTATTGCGTCTGGAATTTTACGAGGGCTTTTCCCGTTTCTATTCGGGGGATGGAAAAGCCTTTAAACCACTGACTTTGTAATTATGAATTTTGAATTGATGCGCTCGCTATGCTCGCAACCTGATTTAACAACGCTTAAAAAGCAGTGCGCGAAGCGCACGCAACAATTCAAAATCCATAATTCAAAACTCACAATTAATCAAAAGAGGAGCATGCTATGTATTGGCTTATCGCTGTAATGACCCTGGGGATTGCCGGCATCATCATTACCGGCATCGTCATGGAGATGCAACCGGCCAAGATTTCCAGGCCCTGGTTCAAGCCAACTATCGGCGTCAACCTGGTTGTCTTCGTTGTTGCGCAGGCCGCTCTGATCTTCATGGGTGTGGGCGAGGTTATGGCTGCCACTGAAGCGGCTACCGGCGGTGGAGAGATTTCCATCGGGCTGGGCCTCGGCATCATCGGCGTTGGTATACCTACCGCCTTGAGTACCATTGGCGCAGGCATTGCCGTGGGGCCCATCGGCGCCGCCTCTCTGGCGGTGCTGGCTGAAAAACCGGAGATCTTCGGACGTACACTGATCTACCTGGGTCTGGCTGAAGGTATCGCCATCTATGGTCTGGTCATGAGTATTCTGTTGCTGGACAGGATCTGATACCGACCATGAGTGACACCGCCCATCCAGTCAGAAATATCTTTATCGGCGGCCCCGCGTTGACCGATGGTTTCCGGCTGATCGGTTTTGAAACGTTGACTGATCCCGATGGACACCAGTTGGACCGGTTGCTCTCTGAACTACAAAAAGAGAAACAACGAGCCCTGCTGATCATCGAACAATCCGTCAACCATGTAGGTTCCAAGTTGCTGGATCAGATACGCAGTGAGGGCGGACGAATCGTGTTATCGGAAGTCCCTTCACTGCATGATCCCGAAAGCTTCCAATGTGAGCTGGATGCACAACTTAAGAAATTGACCGGTGGATAACCAGGAGACTGACTGTGAATCAGGTTGAAGCACTGGAGAAAGCAATCCTCGAAAGAGCCGAAATGATGGCCGAGGAGTGCCAAAACCGAGCAGAGGCGGGACGCAAAAATATCCTGCGTGAAGCGAGTGAAAAGCTTCATCTCAGAGAAGAAAAAGAGACCCTGTTGGCCAAGTCCCTGGCCGACCGCGCGTACCTGCGAAAAGTGCAGGCCGATGAATTGAAGCTGCGTGCCAAAATGGACCACATGCGCTGGAATCTGGTTCAGATCGTAATCGACCGTCTGCAGGGACGCATGCAGGTGCTGGTGGAGGATGAGAACGGCTACTTTGATTTTCTGCAAGCACTGCTAAAACAAGCTGCCGCGCACATCGAAGAGAATAAGTTACAGGTCTCTGTCAACGCCAACGACTTATCCAGACTTAAACCTCAGTGGGAGGCGCTGACTGCAGACCTGGTTCCCGGGAAGCAGTTCGAATTGCTCGACAAGAGCATCGAAACCGTTGGTGGCTGCTTGGTGACGACCGCCGATAGCCGGGTACAGATAGACCATACCTTCGAAGGCAGGCTCTCCCGCCTGGAACGAAATATTCATCAGGCATTGGTCGAGCGGCTGTTGCCTCCCATCGGTGATGGACAGACGCTTTAAGGCAAATACAAATGATCAATAAAGAAAGCAGAAAAGGCACCATCCTCGAGATTAACGGCCCCATTGTCACCATCCGGCTGCCCGGCGTGCACAACGGTGAGCAGGTACGCATCGGCAGTCTCGGACTCTATGGCGAGGTGATCGCCCTGGAGGGGGACAAAGCCATCGTGCAGATTTACGAGTCGACTGAGATGGTCCGGCCGGGGGAACCTGTAGAAGGTTTGGGGCACCCCCTATCGGTGGAGCTCGGCCCGGGACTCATCGGCGGTATCTTCGACGGCGTGCAACGCCCGCTGGAGGAGATGTTCCTCAAGGCGGGCGACCAGATTCCCCGCGGCCTCAGCCCCGAACCACTGGACCGGGAGAAGCTCTGGCGCTTCGTCCCCACCGAGAATCTGGAACCCAACATGCCGATCATCGGTGGCGCCAGAATCGGCACGGTGCAGGAGACCGAGACCGTGGAGCACCGCATTATGGTGCCACCCGATATCGAGGGTGAACTGATCGAGCTGGCGCCGGAGGGCGATTACAATCTGGAGGAGACCATCGGTCAGGTGCGCGACCGCCACGGGCACATCCACCACCTGAAGCTCTTCCACCGCTGGCCGGTGCGAAAACCCCGCCCCTATCAGAGTCGCGACAACGGTATCGATCCGTTGATCACGGGTCAGCGTATCCTCGATACATTCTTTCCTCTCCTGAAAGGGAGCAAGTGTGCCGTGCCCGGCCCCTTCGGCGCAGGCAAGACCGTGGTACAACACCAGGTAGCCCGCTGGGCCAATGCGGATATTGTGATCTATGTGGGTTGCGGCGAGCGCGGCAACGAACTGGTCGACGTACTCGATAGCTTTCCCAAACTGAAGGATCCTTACACCGGCCGTCCCCTGATGGATCGTACCCTGCTCATCGCCAACACTTCGAATATGCCGGTGGTAGCACGCGAGGCATCGATCTATGTCGGTATCACCATCGCCGAATACTACCGTGACCAGGGTTTCGACGTAGTCATGCTGGCCGACTCCACCAGCCGCTGGGCCGAGGCCCTGCGCGAGGTCTCCGGCCGTCTGGGGCAGATGCCGGTGGAAGAGGGCTACCCCGCTTATCTCGCCTCCCGCCTGGCTGCTTTCTACGAGCGAGCCGGTCGGGTCGAAACCATGGATTGTGGCAAGGGCTCGGTGACCCTGATCGGCGCCGTCTCACCCCCAGGCGGTGACTTCTCGGAGCCTGTCACCAGCCACACCAAAGAGATCATCCAGACCTTCTGGGCGCTATCCAAGGAGCTGGCCGATGCCCGCCACTACCCGGCCATCGATTGGGTCGACAGCTTCTCCGCCGATGTAGGCACCGCCGCCGAATGGTGGCATGAGAATATCGACCGCGGCTGGGAGAAACGCCGTGGACAGGCGCTGGCGATGCTGGCGCGAGACGCCGAACTGTCGCGTATCGTCAACCTGGTCGGTCCCGAGGCCCTCTCCTCCGCCCAGCGCTGGGTGCTGGAGGGCGCCACGCTGATCAAAGAGGGCGTGCTGCAACAGAGTGCCCTCGATCCGGTGGACACCTTCTCCTCACCCGAAAAGCAATTCATGTTGCTCGACCTGATCCTCACGGTCTATGACGAAGGCGCCGCCCTGATCGAACTCGGTGTGCCGGTGCAGGAGCTCTCGGAGATGCCAGTACTGGCCCGGCTGCGTCGTTGCAAGGAACTCTACGACTCCTCCCAGATCGACCAGCTCAAGGCCTTTCGTGAAGAAGCACTGCAGGACTTCAAGGCCATCCATTCCGAATATGCACAACGGGGAGAGCAGACAGCATGAGCGCCAAGGAGTACCGAACCGCATCCGCCGCCCGCGGTGGTCTGCTGACCGTCAGCAATGTACCCAACATCGCCTTTGGCGACCGGGTACGTGTCCGTGATCAGAAGGGAAATACCCGTAATGGTCAGGTCATCCTCAGTTCCGATGAAGAAGTGCTGATCCAGATCTTCGAGGGGACCGATGATCTCGACATGGAAAATACGTGGGTGCGTTTTCTCGACGAGCCGGTGGAGATCGCCCTCTCGCCGGAGATCCTCGGTCGTGTTTTCAGCGGTCTGGGCGAGCCCCGGGATTTCCGTCCTCCCATCGTTTCCAGCTTGCGGCGCAGCATCAATGCAGCGCCTTTCAATCCCGCCGCCCGCACCTACCCGAAAGAGTTCATCCAAACCGGTGTCTCCACCATCGACGGGCTCAACTCCCTGGTGCGCGGTCAGAAGCTGCCGATCTTCTCCGCCTCCGGCCTGCCCCATAACCGTCTCGCCGCACAAATCGTGCGCCAGGCCAAGTTGCCCGATGACGACAGCCGCTTCTCAGTAGTCTTCGCCGCCATGGGCGTTTCCTATGCGGATGCCCGCTTCTTCCAGGAGGAGTTTGCCTCCTCCGGCGTACTGGGTAACGTGGTGATGTTCGTCAACATGGCTGACGATCCACCGGTGGAACGACTCACATTGCCGCGCATGGCGCTTACCGCCGCCGAGTACCTCGCTTTCGATCTCGATCGTCACGTGCTGGTAGTAATGACCGACATGACTCACTACGCTGAGGCCCTGCGCGAAGTGGCCACCGCCAAAGGTGACGTACCTGCGCGTAAAGGCTATCCGGGTTATCTTTACTCCGATCTGGCGGAGATCTACGAGCGTTCCGGCCGTATCAAGGACCGGCACGGCTCCATCACCCTGGTGCCGGTACTGAGTATGCCCAGCGATGACATCACACATCCGATCCCAGACCTCACCGGCTACATCACCGAGGGTCAAATCGTGCTGAGTCGTGAGCTGCACAACCAGGGCATCTATCCGCCGGTGCATATCTCGCCTTCACTTTCACGACTGATGAAGGACGGCATCGGCAAGGACTTTACTCGTGAGGATCATCCACACGTGTCCAATCAGCTCTATGCCCTTTATGCACGGGCGCTCGAGACGCGCAATCTGGCCTCTATCATTGGCGCCGATGAACTCTCTGCCCGTGACCGCCGTTACCTGGAATTCGCCGACGCCTTTGAAGAGCGTTTCGTGCGCCAGGGTGAGGATGAAGACCGCAGCATCGAGGAGACTCTCAATCTAGCCTGGAACCTTCTCTCCACCTTCCCACCACAGGCCCTCACCCGTGTCACCGAGACCGAGATGGCTAAGTACCACCGGCAGAGCGGCGAATGACAGGCACCAGGCTAAAAGCGGCCCCAACCAAGAACACGCTGCTCAACCTCAAACGGCAGCTGCAGTTCCTGGAGGACGGACATAGCCTGCTTGAACGCAAGCGGGAACTGCTGACCCGGCTTGTCTACCAGCGCATCGGTGAGTACCGGGAGATCCGGGATAAAGCCCACAATGCGATCAAGCAAGCCTACCATTGGCTCAGCATGGTCCAGCTACGCATGACCAGCCGCTCGCTGCACCAGGCAGCACTGGGTGTCAAGCCGGTGCTCGACCTCAAGATACTCCCCCGCCGTAATCTGGGTGTTGAATACCCCTCCGTCACAGGCGAATTGATGCCCCTCAATCCCGTCGGCCTGCTCGGCACCGATCCCAGTTTCGACGAGACCCGCCAGCACTTTGCCGAAGCCGCACTACTGCTTTCCAAGATGGGCGAAGTCTCTATGAGCTTGAGCCGCTTGATTGCCGAGCAGAGGAAGGCACAGAAGCGGGTGAATGCGTTGCGTTACAACATTATTCCCCGCTATCGCAATACAATTCGATTTATCGAAAATGCTTTGGAAGAAGAAGAAAGAAATGCGCTGTTTCAGGTGAAGGTGCTGAGGGACCAGGAAAGAATATAGGCAACTTATTGTTTGTAGCGTCGTAATATCCAAATAGAACTCTTACGTTCAGTTCGATTTCTTGGAATCGCACTTACTGAAGCTGTATACTCAATACAATGGTCAGGATGTATTCATAATATTCAAACATCAAACCCTTTCCTGGCCTTTTTTACATTTTTGCCCCCAGTGTTGTTTTTGAAATTCCAGTTCATTTTTCCATTCTCCTTATCGAGCCACCCGACCTGGTCGTATTTGATATTGATCTTCCAGTGAGTGGACAAATCCGGATTGGGGGCAATCAACTTCTCCAACTGCTGGGGAAAAAGAGTGGCTGGTGCGATATACCAAAAATCATTCTTACCTCTGCCAAAAACTCTGCTATTCCCAAGCAGTTACCCATCTCACAAATTGAGGCGATAATTCTAAAGCCCTACGATCCTCGACGTTTCATGGAAGAAATCTATGGCAGCCTGTCCAAACATCTGGATAGCCACATACAAGAGATCAACCATCAACACATTCATTTGGCCTCTTTAATCCAGGAACTCGCCACTATCTCCAGCAAGGCCTCAGATAGATATACGACCCACCAAAAGCTCAAAGAATTTCTCGAATTCACAAGTCATCATTTTGCTTTCGAGGAAAAGTTCATGTGTCAGCACAACTATCCCGACTTTGCAACTCACCACCAAAATCACAATCAACTACTGACGGAGACCAACACTTTAGTCAGTGAAATTGTAAATGGAAGCCAACCTATCCAACCCAAAACAGTCGACTTGCTGAAGCGGGACTTTTTCGATGATGTTAGTGACGATGAGCGCTACATTACTTTTCTAAAAAAGGTTCGCACTGACTTAATGCGGTGAATACAGGATTACATATAAAACAACAACAGCCATTAGGTTAGTAAAAACACACTTTGTTCAGCCACCATCAACAATTAAAAAAAAGGAGGCCGAAGCCTCCCTATCAATCAGGATAGCTTGTTAAGCTGTCTTTCGAAGACGGGCAAAGCCCACACCGGTCAGGCCTAGCGCCATCAAAACAAGTGCTGACGGTTCAGGTACAGAAAACGTGATGTTATCAACACGCAAGAAGTCGTTGCTCCTTGAACTCAATTCAATCCATGTAAGATTCGTATGTCCGGAAAATGCCACAGTCACTGGTTGCGTAGGAAAGTCACCAAAAAGCTCTGACGTACCATCAGAAAATGTAATGCGCCCACCAAAGCTCGAAGACACGAGACTCTCAAAATCAAATAAGGCACCAAACATATCTATTCTGACTTTACTCTGATCAAGATCATCAGTTCTCTCTAACGCCAGATACTGACCATCTCCAATAAACGGATCCGAAGGATTAACATCATAGTCACCAACAATAGATGACAGCCGGAATCCATCTTCAAAGTAGTTGGCTGTCTGATCTGTTCCTATAATTGCCGATTCAAAATCAATGACTACAGCCTGTGCGGCGGGTATGAGCGCCATAGAACCTGCCAAAAGCAATATGGCCGCCATTCCTTTGGGTATCTTGATCATTGCTTCTCTCCGAATAAGTGTAAATTATGACGAAATACTTACTTCATAAAAAGGATCTTCCAACATCTGTAAAGTAGCTGTTACCTTTGCAATCAGAATACCTGACAAGATCTCAGCAGCTGAGGTCGCTTGGAATAGTCATTTACATTAGCTGTTACAGAACGAAATAAGCCATGAATTGGGTAGGATAGTTCTTAGCATGCCACTTACTGCTTTAATGAGGCAGCGATACTTGACGTCCTTTTCACGCCCTGACTCTGCAAGTCAGCCATCTCACCTCCCACGAAACCCCGCCAAACTGCCGGAAATAAAAAATTCCGGCCATCAAACAAATATCATACAAAGCTCATGCCATAATTTGTAAGCGCTTATTCTTCAATGAGATAGGATTGACTTAAATATAGCCATTCAAATTAAGTGTAAATATTACTGACACTATTCATGTTTTGTAATTAATCTTTCAGTGAAAAATCGACAAAAAAGCAGCGTAATTGTGATGAAAGCTCATCATTACAGAGGATTACCCATATAAATTCCATGTAGCTGTCACTGTAAAATTTCCTGGCACCATAGAAATAATCTACTTTAATCGAATATAAAACTCTTTATCTTTAGATTTAGAAAAAACCCTGACAAGGCTATCCATCCCACGGCCAAACCTAATATTGTTCGCTAGTAAACAGGTACTTACAGTAATGCTAAGGTTTGCAAATATTGAAATTGACAATGATCGCTACGAATTACGCAGAAATGGCGTAAAGGTCGAAGTTGAGCCCCTGGTATTCGACCTTCTGGTTCACTTTATAAAATATCCTAATACTCTATTCAGCCGAGAGGAGCTTATGGCTGCTGTGTGGGGCGGTCGAATTGTCTCCGATGCCACCGTGTCAGGCTGTATCAAATCCGTGCGCAAAGCACTAGGTGATAGTGGGGATAAGCAACTCTATATCAAGACCGTACGTGGGCGTGGTTTTAGTTTCATTGGAGATGTCAGCCAAGACCCGCCACAATCTTTCACAGCAAAACCTGCATCAACACACAAACAGGCAAAACAGACTGAACCGTCATTAATCGTATTACCACTTAAATGTATTTTTGGTACCAATGATATCAGTATTTTTGCTGAGGGAGTGGTTACCAATTTAGAGACCATACTCACCCGTATCCCGTTATTGCAAATAAGCGCACAGGCATCCGAATATGCTCATCTCGACATCATGCCAACGGCCCGGCAGATCCGTGAGGAGACCGGTATAGATTATCTGCTTGAGGGCAATGTTCAGTTAATGGACAACCAGATCCGCATAAACATACAACTCATCAATGCGAAATCCGGGTTTCGATTGTGGGCGGGACAATTCGGGCATTCCATGAATGATATCAGTGGTAGTGTCGATGGTGTTATCATCGATATCCTATCCAAGCTTGAACCGCAACTCAATCGGGCTATTTACCATAGCGTCTGCACCGCTGAAGGATCACCCAGTGCCCGGGAGTTATATCTGGAGGCCAGTGGTATTTTAGCATTGAAAGGGTGGCACCTGGATACTTTCCAGGAAGCTGCTGCCCTGTTGCGCAGAAGCGCGGAGGAGGATCCGGCTTTTGCACTGGCCCCTGCTTATCTGTCGCTGATTCTGGCGTTGGGTCATCGGGTAGGCCTGCTTAATCAGCGTGAGCAGACAAAAGCAGAAGCCATCATGGCTGCAGAGCGTGCATTGCAACTGGAAAAAATGGATTCAACCGTACTTGGATTTGTCGGCTGTGCACTGGCGGATCTGGGTCTGGTCAATCGATCTCTACCCATACTCAAACACGCCATTGAGCTTAACCCGGCGAATGCCCAGGCCTGGTCTGCTCTCGGCTCTGCCTATCTGATTGACAGACAACTGAAGCTCGCCATCAAGCACCTGGCCCGGGGCATCGACATCAGCCCACTGGACAGCCGACTCTCGATCTGGGGAGCACTGTTGGCGCTGGCCCTGATGCAGAACAATGACCTGGATGCAGCACTGGCCCAGGCCGAGCTTGCCTGCCAGCGGGATGATCGAACCTATCTGTCACGGGTCGTGCATGCTGCTGTTTTACTGTGCTGCAAAAAACCTCGAACCGCAATGACGGTATTGAATGACGCTTACAGAATCAAACCGGATCTGTCTGAGATTGAGATCGATTCCCTGATTTCTGCCAAACTGGGTAAGCAGTTACGAGCCCTGGCCACTCAGTCATAACTACAAGCTCGCCTGACCATCCACACAAAATCCCCATAAAAAAACCACCCCTTCCCCAAGCGGGGTACGCTTGGCTTTTCTAGCATTACCTCCAGTTGGATCAAAACCAACAACAGTACTTTTATTCAATTACCCTGGAGAAGATTATGACTCGTGCAGCTCAAACGACTCAGCAGTCCATACCCGACTACGATGCGATCAAGACCAAGCAAAACATTGCCTGGCGTTCAGGTGACTACAGCCGCGTTGGGGTAACGCTACAGATTTCAGGCGAGCAGTTGTGCGAGGCCATGGATCTGCATGCCGGTCAGAGCGTCCTGGATGTTGCAGGGGGCAATGGAAACGTGGCATTGGCTGCCGCACGGCGGTTCTGCAAGGTGGTTTCCACTGATTATGTACCGGCACTGTTGAACCACTCCCAGCAACGGGCTGAGATCGACGGACTGGCGATCGAATACCAGCAGGCGGATGCCGAGGCATTACCTTTTCCTGAAAACAGCTTCGATAATGTGGTTTCCACATTTGGCGTGATGTTTACACCCAATCAGACTCAAGCATCATCTGAGTTGATCCGGGTTTGCAAACCGGGTGGAAAAATCGGTCTCGCAAACTGGACCCCGGCAGGCTTTATCGGTCAGCTATTCAAGACGGTCGGTCAATATGTACCACCTCCATCAGGTATCAACTCTCCTGCTTCCTGGGGAACACAGGAGTTTTTGCAACAAAACCTGGGGCCGCAGACATCATGTCTGCATATTGAACCACGCAAGTTTGTCTTTCGTTACCAATCACCTCAGCACTGGCTCGATCTGTTTTCCACCTACTACGGTCCGGTATTGAAAGCCTACGAGACACTTGATGAGACTACAAGTAAAAAATTAAGTACTGACCTGCTGAGTCTGATTGGGAAGTTTAATAAGGCTAAAGACGGCACCATGGTAGTCCCCTCCGAATATCTGGAGGTTGTGGCGACCAAGAAGAAACTGGTGGGATGATTCATTCGCCGGAGGAACCACATTCATCAGGCCCTCTCTAAGAACAATATCGAGATTAAGTGGTCCTGATTCACCAATAATAGAGCCCTATTCAATTTCGGCTGATGTGGTAGCACTTCACGGCCGGGTTGAGTAGATCTAACCAAAGATTACTGAGGCTTGAATAATGAACACGCAAACTCAACTCAATGTTCGCGATCGACAGGCGCCTTTACAAAAGCGATATCTGGTAAACCCCGAAGAGGCACTGATCAATGATCAGGCAAGAACCTCGGGGGGTGTGGATACGGATCCATTCCATGGCACGGTTCATCCCGGTAAGCCGGATACCAGCGTGCCGCTACACTTCGGCATTCACTCTGCCGTAGGCGGTTACCACGATGCGCCAAATCCAGGTGATATGCTTTGTGCAGCCCTTGCTGCCTGTCTTGACTCAACACTGCGAATCATTGCTGACCGTCTGGGTGTAAAGATTCAATCTCTTGAAGTCGCAGTTGCAGCCAAGATTGATGTGCGTGGTACTTTGATGGTTGACCGAAAAGTGCAGGTCGGTTTCCAACAGATGCAATGCCTTATCGATATCCAAACGGATAATCAGACAGACCCCAGGCTTCTGGAAAAGCTTATTTCTGCTGCCGAACACAGTTGCGTGAACCTGCAGACCTTGCGTGAAGGGGTTTCTGTTCAGACGAGCGTTAACATTGGATGACACATGTAAAAAAGCCAAAAGTGGGAAGGGCCTGAATCA
This sequence comes from Candidatus Thiodiazotropha sp. (ex Monitilora ramsayi), assembly GCA_025655575.1. GTDB lineage: Bacteria > Pseudomonadota > Gammaproteobacteria > Chromatiales > Chromatiaceae > Thiodiazotropha. Next base: position 259,099 of record JAHXIP010000003.1, read on the forward strand.
GACTGATGAAACTTTCATGCCCAATGGCATCTCTTGAGCTACCATTAGTCCAATCAGCAACAGATATACATCACTATTCACAATGGCCAGGTAGCTCTTCATTCCGGCCAGAGTTCAGCGCAGATCCGGAATCCAGTAAACTCACAAAGTGAAATCACTGGATTCCGGCAGGTGCTGGAATAATGAACTACAAATCAGTCAGACTTGCTCTGAAGGAGTCAAGACCCATGTCCAAATGCTGTTCAGGTGCTAGGACTGATAGAGATTTCGCCAAAAGGCATCTCTGTCCAATGAATGGGAAGACATATGCCTCCGTGCCATTCTCAACGATCAAGTACCACATCAAAGCACCCTGGCACTGGAAAGAGAAGACTCAGCCCTACTACTTTTGCGATGATCCCGAATGCGACGTGGTCTACTTTGGACTCGATAACTCTGTAATAAAGAAACCAGCCTTACGAACATTGGTGGGCATCAAAGAAAAGACTGATCATTCACTCGTCTGCTACTGTTTTGGCATCACACGAAAAGAAGCCAGAGACGATTCAGAGGCTAAGGCCTTCGTCATGAATGAAACGGAGAAGAAAGCCTGCGCCTGTGCTACACGAAATCCTTCCGGCCGTTGCTGCCTAAAAGATTTTCCCCGCTCGTGATATTTACCTCCTTCCATGGATAAGTCTATGACTAACTGAAAATAGCCCTGGAGCATCTTCTATGGAAGAAGTATCACTTGACCGCCAGGAATCTTGCCGAATTTTGTGCATAAAAACCCACTCCTGACTGAAGTGGGCTTAAAGATTTATCAAATCCCTTTTACTGACACCTTCCAACAACGCAACTATTTCACCGCATCCCGGAATGCATCATATTAGGGCCTGTTAACACTAATTTGATTGTCACTGTTGCACCTGAAAAAGCGCCAATCAAGGCACACCCCAAGGGTATTTCCTTCGGGGCGCGAGGAGCGTAGTTTGGTTATTCCAAATGAGCGACGAGTAACGCCGAGTGGCGCTTTTTCAGGCGTAACCCGGAGGGCCAAGGCCATTTTTTCGCCCAGTGGCGTTATCAGTCGCTTATGTAGACCGGCTACACGGCACGCCTTCTGCCTTGCTGGACAAAAAAATGGTCTTGGCAGTGACGATCAAATTAGTGTTAACAGGCCCTAAGACATCCCATTAATCGTGTACTTCCCGCTGTGAGCAGTTGGCAGCCCGGTAGCCTCACCTCTCCAGAAACTCACTACTCGCCGATACTTCCTTACCATGAAATTAACCGCATAGACAATAGCCAGCACGGCCGTCATCAGTATCATTACCATGATACACATGAGTGCGAGGTACCAAGAGATCGCCAGAAGGGGTGATTCAAGCACCCCCGCCAACGCACCGACTAAAAGCGACAACATTATGATGGTAAACAGTATCACTGTGATTGCTCTTAATAAGCTATCGTATTTGTGCATAACGAACCTCCTATGGTCCGGGAACTATCCTATGATCATGAATCTCAACAGAGGTCAGCTCTGGTAGGTGTCATGGCTAATTGATGAAATTCATCTTTCTCGCCGCTACCCACATAAGACTCTCTCTATTGAGTGCAAAGACAAATTGCGTCTGTATACAGCTTAGTGGCGCGAACTGAAACCAAGCTGAATGCTGTGATAGCTTTTATTTTTCCAGCTACTCAGTCATCATCATCGTCATGGTGCCTGTATCTATTCTCCCGGTAACGCTCCTGATTGTATTGTCCGGCGCGACCTGTTTCCCTATATTTTGATCGCCAGATTCGTTCCGCCTCATCCTCATCTCCGCTGCGGTGGCACTCGACACACACTTCGTACTCATAGATACCCTCCTCATAGTGCTCTTCGCGGATATTCGAGCGAGAGTGTTCATGACAGCCATAACAGGTGTAGTTGTCGTAATCATTGCTGATATGGCAGGTCTCACATTCTGTATCGTGGTGCCGGTCGAAACGAAAATAGTCATCGTGGTCGAAGGTGGCTGGTGTCCAGCTCTCCAGATTGTGGCACTGCGCACAATTGCCCTCGATTTTCATATGCAGCGCATCTCCCGGATTGAGATGACAGCTGTCGCACTGCTCCTGTAAAGGCTGCTCAAGCAAATCGTGTGAAAACCGGCTGATGGGTCGAAATGCCATCACACCCTTGTGATCGCTGTGACAGGCTACGCAATCGTTCTCAACAAGTTTCTGGTGAAAGGCGACATTCTTTTTTTCCTTATCGATCGCCTCCCCCTTTGTGGTCTTGATACCTATCTCTTCTACCGTGTGGCAAGCGATACACTTCTCCGACGTACTGCCTATGAGTGATGTATGGCAGGCAAAACAGTCCGTTGCAAACTCGGCATGGGCCTCGATCGGCTTACCCGGCGTGATCATCAGGTGAGGCACAGCTATTGCCAGCAAAATCAGTACGGCAAGGTTGGCCGCCACAATAAGCATGATAGTGTTGTTTTTCATCGCCACTGCCAAAACAAAAAGATACTCAGGATATGCGCAAGCCCCAATACGACAAACGCCAGTGTGATCGGCAAGTGAACAACGCGCCACTTCTTCATCACATCGAAGGTTGTGGCATCCCAGAAGACCCGCTTCTCAACTTCTTCGTCACTCAGCCCCTGCGTCTGGTAGTGTGCCTTTTTGTCGGCCAGAAACCGGCGCGAGCGGTCGAGTAGGTATTTTCCGGTCATACCACTGATGACATTGACCAGCATGGCCAGCAGCGCCAGCCAGGGGAGGATCGCGTAGATGTGAATGCCCGCGTGTACCAAAATCATCAGTGCACCAACCCAGGTCAGGGTTTCATGCAGAGCCAGCAAGTTCTTGGGTTTGCCAAAACTGATCTTTTTTCGCTTGCGCAGTGAATAGAGAAATGACAACAGAATCAGGAACGTCCCCGGTATGCCCAGCCAACGTCCAATCCAGACAAGATCCCACTGATGCAGCAGTGCATCAACGACAACCGTCGCCAATACCAATGAGCCAAACAAAAAGACAAACGGCAGGATCTCTTTACGGATGAGTGAACGTTCCATGGTGTACCTCTACAGGGCCAGCTTCAGGTCACCCTTGGGCATGGCGATACATAACAGACAATGATCCGGCTCAATATCGGCATCCGGTTCCTGACTGTATTCAACCTCACCCGACTCGATGACTGTTTGGCAGGAACCACAGCTGCCTGCCCGGCAGCCCGACTCCACTTCGATGCCCTGTGTCTCGGCAAACGCCAACAGGGAGGAGGCTTTCGGGTCCCAGTCGACCCGCTTGCCGCTCTCAGTAAAACTGACGTTCATCGCTTTAACCTGGGCATCCGTCGACCCGGTCCTGGACTTTTCATTTTTTATTAATGATGCGGGACCGAACGTTTCATAGTGGATATCACCAGCATCCACGCCTAGGGTTTCAAGCCCGGGGACAATACTCTCCATCATCGCTTTGGGACCGCAGACATAGAACTGGTATCGACCCAGCTTGAGAGTTTCCTGCAGCAATGGCACATCGACTCTGCCGGCATGTTGATAGTCGATACCCATCACATCCTGCTCATCGGGACGGCTGTAGCAGAGATGGAGATGAAAATGTTGATACACCTCGGTCAGCTTTTTCAGATGTGCTCTCATGATCAGTTCACTACTATTGCGAACGCCATAGAAGAGCCAGACCTCACGTTCAACACCTTTTTCCAACAGTGCGTTGAGCATACTCAGCATGGGCGTGATACCTATACCGCCAGCTATCAGCACCAGAGGCAGCTGCGGCTCCTCGACCAAGTGGAAGTGTCCCGAAGGGGCCTTGACCATCAGCTGGTCGCCCTCTTGCACCTGATCGTGCAAAAAATTCGATGCTTGTCCGGGCGGTGCATCCTGTTGATCGTCTGGCGCGGGCACGCGCTTGACGGATATCCGATAGTGGTCTGCATAGGGCCGATCCGACAGTGAGTAACAGCGGATCAGGCTTTTGGACTCACCCGTTCCCGCATCCTCCATGGAAAGCTTGAAGGTCAGGAATTGACCAGGCTTGAAGGGTGGCAGTGCCAACTGATCCATAGGCGCCAGGTAAAAAGAGCAGATGGAATGGTTCTTATCCTCATAGACCCGGCGCTTTACCTTAAACGCCTTGAACCCCTGCCAAGTGGAATCTACCTGATTGGGATGTGTATCTAACCGCCGACTGAAATCATTGATATCATCGATACTCTGTATACGATTTTGCCGTTTCTCCAATTCAAGGTATTGATGCCGTTGTCGAACAAAACCAATCAGCACCACCAAACCCACCTGCGCGAGAATCACGCCCAATATGGTCAAAGCAAGTATTCCTGTAGTCATCTGACAGTCTTTCAATCACTCGAGAGTTGGTGTGGGGAGTTATCCCTGTTTTCAGCTAAACTAGCAGGGTTATATGAAATCAAACTGAAAAGCCTCACACACCCACGTAGGCGACAAGGTGGAGGCTCTTTCCCTGACCTCGTGATAAGCAGTTGGAAACAAAAATATTTTCAGTGCCCCAATCAACGGTCAAGCACCATATTAACTCACCCTGGCACTGGGACGAGAAGGATCAGGTCTACTACTTCTGTGACGATCCCGGGTGTGACGTAGTCTACTTCGGACTCGATGGCTCCGTGATAGAGAAATCGGCCCTGCGAACGATAGCCGGTGTCAAAGAGAAGACTGGCCATTCACTCGTCTGCTACTGCTTTGGCATCACACGGAAAGAGGCCAGAGACAATTCTGAAGCTAAGACCTTCGTCATGACTGAAACGGAGAAACAAACCTGCACCTGTTCTTCACAAAATCCTTCCGGCCGTTGCTGCCTTAAAGATTTTCCCCGATGATAAAATCCACCTGCTTCTATGAATAAACCTATGACCAACAGAGAGACAGCCCTGGAGTATCTTCGTTATTTCTGCGCTGGGGATATTGATGGGCTGAGCCGGCTATTCACGGCTGATCTTATCCTCGACGGTCCCTTCCATCAGTTCTCTTCGGCAGAGGAGTATCTACAAAGCTTGCGCAACACTCCCCCCGAAACCAGTAACTACAATCTACTGAGCATCACCGATAGCGATGACGAGGTCGCACTATTTTACGACTATCTCAAACCGCATCAGCGTGTACGCATAGCTCAATGCTTCAGATTTCGCCAACAGCAGATCTCAGAGATCCTGCTAATCTTTGATACTAGAAGTATCACCTGATCCTACACCGACAATCATCTCTTCCAAGTTATCGTGCAGCGATTTGGTGTCGTTTTCAAAGAGGAATCAGCATGAACACAACACGGCTCAGTCTCTACTATCTCGCCACCTATCTCTGGCTGGGCGGTCTTGCCCTCATCTCTGCACCAAAACTCTCTGCCGAGCTGATGCTCTCCAATGGAGACTACTCCGCCATCATGTTGCGCGCACTGGGCATGTTCATGATCGGTCTGGGAATCATTGTGGTACAGGTAATTCGGCGACGGATCATGGAGCTCTATGGCACCACCTTGCTGGTACGACTATTTTTTCTCTTCTGCCTCATGACTTTTTACCTATTTTCTGAGGATCCCTTTTTTCTCGTGCTGTTCGCCATAGTTGTATTCGGTGTAATGCTGACCGGCATCAGCTTCCTGCTCGATCATCAACGGGGTGAGGGCATTAGCCATCATTGATTAGATGTGATGACGGTTGAGGATTCTTAATATTTAGCAGGAGTTCCAAGATCTCTTTTCCTCCTACCTATTTATAGATATTCCACCACATACTAAAACCTATAAAAAGATATGGAGCACGACCCTGCCAGATTCAACAACACCCTTCAGCGCACTTGATATTGTGCTACATTTCTGTGTGTTATCACGCAGAATTCAGCACATAGCAAAAAAACATCTATTGAGATAGCAATCATTTTCCCGGGGAGACATCATGAATTTTTCTACACTCAAAATGACTCTATTCGCAATGAGCTGCATCGGATCCATCGAAGCTGCCACGCTGGAACAGTACAAAAAAGTCTGTTCAGATAACCAACAAAACAACATGGGAGCGGAGCTTTGTGAATGCGTGGGAAAAGAAGCGCTAATCCGGTTCAATGAAGATGAATTCAACTTCTTCTACGCCACCGCAGCGAAAGACATCGCCGCGACACAAAAATACAATATGGCCCTTGCACCACAGCAGAAAATGAATGTGATTATGTTTACCATGAAGGGACCTTCCCTATGTGCAGGTAAGCTTGCCAGACAAGGAAAAAAACCTCCCGCAAAAAACCGGGGCAGTGCAACATCAAGTGCAACAGAGGCAGCTGTACAATAATCCATTGCCACCTCAACCAACAGCGTGTGCCATTTTATATGCTGTTTTCAGTACTGCTCACACTACAAAACGACAACAGATCAAGTTCCACCTCACTTGGCAACTTGTGTGTCCGACTTTCAACACAACTGCCTTGGTGCTACTGTTGAGGCAACTCCAGCGCGAACGTTCGCGTACTCAATAACCAGAAGAACGACAAAATGCCGGTTACCCTTGCTTTCGATGTCTACGGAACATTAATCAATACCCACGGAGTGGTTGAGGCCCTACACACCCATGTCGGCGACAAGGCAGAGGCCTTCTCCCAGACCTGGCGTGATAAACAGTTGGAATATGCGTTCCGGCGCGGCCTGATGCAGCACTACGAGAACTTTGCCGTCTGTACCAAGGATGCACTTAACTACACTTGTGAGTTCCATCGAGCACCGCTGACGGAGGCACAAAAACACCTCTTACTGGCGGAGTACCGGGTACTGCCTCCTTTTGAGGATGTCAGGGAAGGGCTGGCACTGCTGAGCGGCGGTGGCAATCGTCTCTTTGCCTTCTCCAACGGCAGTACCGAGGCGGTTACCACGCTGCTCTCCTCGGCAGGCATCCTCGACGCCTTTCTCGGCGTGGTGAGTGTCGATGATCTGAAGTCATTCAAGCCCAACCCAGCCGTTTATTGCCACTTTCTCAGAGTCTCTGGCGCATCAGCCGGCGATGCATGGCTGGTTTCGAGCAATCCTTTCGATGTTATTGGCGCAGTCTCCGCCGGCATGAAGGCTGCCTGGTTGAAACGCAGTCCTGAGGCCCTGTTCGATCCATGGGATGTAGAACCCACGATCACTATCAGCAGTCTGATCGAACTCGAAGAGCGAATTGCACGCTATCTCAGTAGAGGTACATAAACATGGCACAAAATACTATCCTTTCAGAATAGGTGTCTGATGCTATCTGGCAGGTACTCACGTACTCACAACATGATGATTGAGTCCTCAAGCGAACCATCCTAACTAAGGTGAGCACTCTGAAACGGCCCCTTCAGAAATCGTCTGATCCAGCATCTCTGATTGGTAGCTTTGAATAAACCGAATAAGGTCGCCATGGGCCAGGGGCTTGGAGATATAGAAGCCCTGTCCCTCATCGCAGCCTTCCTGTTTGAGGAATACCAGTTGCTCAGGCTGCTCGATGCCCTCTGCCACTATTTGCATATCCAGCGTGTGTCCCAAACCTATGATGGTTCTTGAGATCTCTGCACTCTGAGAGTCTTTACAGACCTTATTGATAAAGCTGCGGTCTATCTTGAGTTTATTGATTGGAAAGCGTGAGAGATGAGCCAGCGAAGAGTAACCCGTACCAAAATCATCAATGGATATGGAGACACCAAGCCTGCGAAGCGCTTGCAGGTAATGGGCCGAAGCTTCAACATCCCGCATCAGAACATTTTCCGTAATCTCCAATTCCAGGAAACGGGCATCCAGTTGCTGTGATTCCAATATCCGCTTGACCGAATCGACAAATGCCTCATGCTGAATCTGCACCCCCGACAGATTCACTGCGACATGACCAAAATCGATTTGTTTCTCTATCCATCCTTTCATGTCAAGGCAGGCCTTCTCCAGCACCCACTCGCCAATCTCCCGGATCAGACCCGACTCTTCCGCCACCGGAATAAATTCATCCGGTGAAATAAGCCCACCTTCAGGATGGCGCCACCTCAATAGTGCCTCCACACCGACAATTCTGTTTGTCTGCAAACTGATTTTGGGTTGGTAGTGGATCTGAAGCTGATTTTTCACCACGGCTTGCCGCAGGCCTGACTCAAGAGTGATGTGCTGATAGGCATTGTGAGTCAGCTCTTCGGTGTAAAACTGAAATCCTCCACGGCCACTGTTCTTTGCCTTGTACATAGCCGCATCGGCGTTTTTCAACAGCTCTGCTGTCGACTCCCCATCACGTGGATAGACTGCAATACCGATACTGGCGTTGAGGTAGAACTCATGCCCCTCTTCCTCAAAAGGCTTTTCGAAACAGGCCAGTAGCTTCTCCGCTACAACGGCGATACTGTGTGAGCGCGGGACATTTTCAAGCAACACTGCAAACTCGTCGCCACCCAACCGGGCCAGGGTGTCACCCTCTCTCACCGCCTTCATCAGACGCTGGGATACTTTCTTCAGTACCCGATCGCCGGCAGGATGCCCAAGACTGTCATTGATGTTTTTGAATCGATCCAGATCGAAGAACAGGATACACAAACGCTGCCCTGACCGGTTGGCTTGAGTAATGGCGTGATCGACACGACCATTGAACATCAGCCTGTTCGGCAATTCAGTCAGCCAATCATGGTAGGCAAGAAATTTAGCCCTACCCTCTGCCGTTATCCGCTCAGTGATATCAATGTGCACACCCGTTAGCTTGATCAGCCTGTCCTTGACATCGAAGGTCGGCGTTGCCCTTGCCAGGATCCATTTATAGCTGCCGTCTTTGTGATGCAGTCTGTACTCTTCCTCCCAGTTACCCCAGGGTTTCGCACGATAGGCCTCTATTTTCTGGATGATACGGTCCCGCTCATCCGGGTGCAGGCGGGAGACCCAAGTTCGGAAAGAACTTGGCAATTCGTCATCACTGAACCCGATCTGCGCTTTCCATCGCGGCGACAGGTAGAGCTGGTCGTTAGCGATATCCCACTCCCAGACCCCATCCAGTGAGGATTCCAGTATTTTGCCGATTTTATGTTCACTGGTTTGCAGTGCACGCTGTGCCAGCTTAAGTTCACGTGAACCGGCACTCACCTCTTCCTGCAGAAACTGCTGCGCCAGAGAGACGTGTATGGTATCGACCACCTGCAGATAGAACTTTCTGGCAAGGGTTAACAATCCGATGGCGAACAGCAGAACGAAACTGGCAAGAAATGAAGTGGCATGGTCTCCCCGCAACAGCAGGCCGACTTCAAGCGGCAACAGCAGGGGAATCAGAAACAGGACATAAACCTCCAGCACCACCGCATAGGCAGACAGACTGCCGGCCGCCAGTCCTGCAATAATCATAAATAACACAACCTGATCAGTATTCGACCAGGCAGGATCATAGAACAGACTCAGCAGACTCCAGACAATGCCACTCACAAAGGTCAGTAGCATATGCTGGCGCAACCATCTTCCTGGCAGAAACAGTTCAGGATTCTGCTTCTTGAATTGCCGAAACAGTATCAGTCTCACAAAGCTGAGCAGTATTATCGCTGCCAGCCATCCCACCAGTAGCAAATTATCGGTAACCCGCCAGTAATAGAGGCCGGTCAACACGGCAACACCCATTCCCGTGAGGACAGCGATATTCCCCTGCGTATAAAGCAGTTGTACCTGTTTGCGCTGTACGCCTTCCTGCGTGATCTTCATGATCTTCAGTGTATCCTTGTCACCCAATCATTGAGCGGCTGTGTCATTCAAGTTCTCACTCGTCATTATCTTACCGCCAGTACAATTTGATTTCTCAGCGACTTCAATAAATTGAGGCGCTTCTTGTCGATCTCCAAACCATGTGGCTGCATATGATCAGCATAAATCAATCCAACGGGCCGCTTATTGATTACCAGAGGAAAGAGTAAAAATGAACCGGCATTGGAGATCTGTTTGTACCAATCAGGAATATCCGCCTGGATTTTTGTGTCGGTAGCATCGGCAATGTAGACATCCACCGCATTTTTCAACGCACCATGAAAGACATCCACACTGTACGCGGTAGCAAATCGAAAATTTTTAACGAAAGCTTCATCCGCATCACCGAAACTGAGTCGTCCTACCATGCTGCCGCTCTTACGATCCAGCAAAGCAAGTACCACTCGATGGAATCCTACCGCACGATACATAGTCTCAAGTACCACATTAAAGATCTCGGAGACACTATGTTCGCCAACCAGCATACCTGTCACTTCCTGCAGACCGTCCATCAACAGGCTCTCGGCATCAGCTGGCGCCTCGTTCGTCTGAATAACTTCTTTTTCCTGCTTAAGAGCGCCTGTCCCTTCTCCATTGAGAATCTGTGTCTCACCCAGGCCATCCTTTTCCACTGCCTGTTTTCTCACTTCATTCTGCTGTTCTCTGGGCTGCAGCTTTTCAGTGGCACAGGTCAAACTCTGCACAAAATCCTGTGAGATATCTGTTGCGAGCACCTTGGCCATCTCCTGAAAATCATTGACCGCATGTTGGGTTAGATGTGTCACTTTTTTCTGGCTGAGATTGAGACCCTTTGCGTATTTTTTTGTCAGAACATCCATTGCCTCTTTATCATCGAGACCCGTCGACACCATTGTCTCCATTGCCTCATGGGAAAAGGCAGTGACCATACGCCGCTTATCCACCCGATTGACCGGTTTGTGGTCCCCCTGCCATCCTTTCAGACTATCAATCAACGATTTGGGAAAGTTCCATTGTTTTGCGATCTCGATACCGATTTTTTCGTAGCTCACACCCAGCACATTATGCTGTGACGTAACGGATTCCATACCTTCTGCCTGTGCCAGGCGTTCGATCTCTTTCGACTCTTCCGGGAGGTAGAAGGCCACCAGCAGCTGTCCCAGATCCTGCAACAGTCCTGTCAGAAAGTAGGCCTCAGACTCCGACTGATCGATCTCATCTGCAACACGATGTGCCAGGGTGGCGCGAAACATGGCTGTCGACACCAGCTCTCTCAGCTTTTCAGCCTGCTCCTTGTTTTCGATGTGTTCGAAAAATATCAACGAAGCGGCCAGTGAGCGGATTGCCTGCGTACCCAACACCACCACTGCTCGTGACACGGTACCGATGCTGCCCGAGAAACGGCCATAGAAAGCGGAGTTGACCACCTTGAGAATCTTATTGGTGAGGGCGAAATCCTTGACGATGACACCCGCCATCTGGTTCACATCCTTGTCACTGGCATAGGTCATGGCATTGATGCTGCGCACCGAGTTGGAGAGCGCAGGGAAATCACTTTTACGCTTCATTCGCCGCAGCAGGAACTCCACTGTACCGCTGGCCTCATCCTCCAGTTTGATCCTTCCAGCAGCCGGATTGCGCATGGTGTTGAATGCCTGCAGCATCTCCCCGGCATCGCTGTAGCGTAGGGCGGGATCCTTTTCCAGCGCCTTGAGGATGAACTGATCGAGCTTTTCATCCACCACTTTATTGAACTGGGATGGGGGCATGGGATCGAGTTTCAGGATGGCATCGATAACCACCTGCTGCTGATTACCGCTGAACACGGGCATGCCGGTCAGCATCTCATCGAGGATCAAACCCAGAGCGAAGACATCGGCCTGCGGTCCCACCTCACCATGTTCGATGTACTCGGGTGCCAGATAGCGGGGGGTACCGATCAGTTGACGGTCCGGACCTCTCCCCTCAGTCAGTAACCGGGCAATGCCGAAATCCATGATCTTCGGCAGCTGTTCAGCATTGATAATGATATTCGCAGGCTTGAGGTCCCGATGGACAATGCCTGTCTTGTGAGCCTCGGCAACCCCTTCCAGCAGACCCTGGAAGATAGTCATCGCTTGAGGTAATTCGAGCGGTTTGCCGCCGATCATCTCCGACAGTAGCTCACCCTCGACATATTCAAACACCAGATAGGGCGTATCTTTGTGTTGGCCCGCCTCGTAGATGGAGACGATATTGGGATGCTGCAGCCGGCTCATGGTTCGCGCTTCATCCCGGAAAGAGGTCTCCGGCAATGAGTTACTGAGTAACTTGATGGCGACCCGGCGCTCCAGTTGGGTGTCGTGACACAGATAGACCGTACCCTGGTTGCCGGAACCGAGCACCTTCCCCACTTGAAATCTTCCAATCTGCTTTATGGACATAAATCGGTATTCATCCCCTCTCCCGGACCTTATCGGCAAGCAGGATGAAATCTGATGGGTCAGATCAGGGGAAGTACCAGCCGTTCAAGCGCCTCCACGTCCAACGATGGCAGCTCAGATAGCGCTATACCGGTGTGGATACCGATAAGATGAAAATCTGGTGGCATCTGACCCAGCTGGGTCCCCAGAGCCAGGGTCTGCGCCACGCCGAATCCATGACTGGAAGTGGAGACGGAAATCTGTTGCAAATCAACGGGTGCCAGCAGACTGGCACCACCCGGTGTCTCATCCAGCGCCACGGCATCGATCAGTATGACTTTTAATACTTCGCGGAAATAATTCAACAGCTGACTGCCGGGACGATCCAGCTTGATCAGCTCACACTCCGATAGCTGCAGCGTCGATAGATGATCAACCGCCAGCCAAGCCAACCGGTCGGCGCCGAAGGGGGATCCAACACCGATCACCCGGATCATCGGCGATTGAGTTTGAGCTTGAGAAAATGGGTTGCACAGGAGATGCAGGGATCATAGTTTCGAATCACCTGCTCTGCCCGAAGGCGAATGGCTTCATCCGGCGAGTCGAGTCCCAGCTTTTCCAGAGATTGGCGGATATCCTCCTCAATCCGTCCCTGGTTCTGGCTGGTGGGGGGCACGATACGCGCATAACGTACGATGCCTTTCTCGTCCACATCGTAGCGATGCCAGAGAAAGCCCCTGGGTGCCTCAGTACAACCGAAGGCATTCCCCTCTTGGGGTGTCACTACGGTATACGATGCCTGCGGCACCTCATAATTCTCCAGCAGACGTATCGCCTCAAAAACAGCAAAGTGAAGTTCGATGGCGCGGGCCACAATACTGTGGAACATATTGTGGCTGGGAAAATGGATACCACACCCCTCCATCACCTGGCGTACCGGTTTGGGCAATTGGTGAAAATTGAGATTGAGTCTCGCCAAGGGCCCGGTCAGGTAGGGCCTGCCGTCCAGTGTGGCATGCAACGCCGTCGAATGGGGCGATTGATGTTCCTGAAAAAAACTATCAAAGAAACTGATATCGGTCTCCAGTCCCTGACCCGAGATCAGGTTGCCCTGACCGATGGCGTACTCCTGTGGATGGCTCAGCGCCACGCTGATGAAGGCCTGTTCATCATGTGGAAACTCGAGTCCGGCAGTCCAGTCGACCAATGCCTCTGTCGCCGGTAAGGCATCACGCAAGCGTTGCAGGATCGGTGCAACATCTTCCTCTCGGGGTGCCCGATAGAATCCACCCACCCGCACACCCACCGGATGTACCGAGCGCCCACCGAACAACCCAATCAGGTCGTTGCCGAGTGTCTGTAGATTGAGTCCCCTTTTCACAGCATCCGGATAGTCCCGGGCCATGGCGATGGCCGAGTCGAAACCAAGAAAGTCGGGCGCGGCCAGTAGATGGATATGCAACGCATGGCTCTGCAGCCATTCGCCGCAATACATCACCCGGCGCATGGCCACCAACCAGTCGGGCGGCTCAAAGCCGAACAGACGCTCGAAGGCTTGCACCGCACTCATCTGGTAAGCCACCGGGCAGATGCCGCAAATCCGCGCCACCATATCGATCACCTGATCGCATTCGTAACCTTCGACAAATTTCTCAAACAGCCGGGGCGGTTCGAAGATACGGAGATTCAGGCGTTCGATCTCGCCATTGACCACATCCAACTCCAGCGCACCCTCACCTTCGACGCGGGTCAGCACAGGAACATGGATATGAATATCACGCGTTGCGGTCATGGGACCCACCCTTTAACCGCTCTCCTGCTGCCTTGAAAGCCGGCGCCTGGTTGACAATAAAATGGAAACGTCTGGCTAATGCCTGCCGGTCGAGTCCCAGTTGGCTGAAGCGTTGCAGCAGAGATGCATCGTTAACCTGTTCCGCCGGACCGTAGCAGCCGTAACATCCCCTGCCCGCCGCAGGACACAGGGCGCCACATCCCGCGCGGGTCACCGGCCCCATGCAAGGTTCGCCCAGGCTTACCAATGTGCAGATCAGTCCCTTGCGTTTGCACTCCATGCAGACCGGTTGCAACTCCTCCCGGGGTCTCACACCACTGAGCAGGTCACGCAACAGACCGATGACTTGCCTGGAGTTGATCGGACAGCCCTGCAGCTCCCAATCGACCTTCACGTAATCAGCAATCGCGTTTGAAGTCTGCAACGTCTCGATCTGATCAGGTTCGGTATAGACAGCCGACATCCAGTCGTTCCGATTCGCGAAATTTGCCAGCGCCTGGACACCACCGGCTGTCGCACAGGCACCGACAGTCACCAGAATTTCACTGTTCTCTCTCACCTGTTGAATACGCTGAACATCCTCCGGTGTCGAGATACTGCCCTCCACCAGGGAGATATCGACCTTGGCTGCCGGATCACTCGGCCCTGCCTCGGCAAAGTGGACAATATCCACCAGTGCCGGCAATTGCAGTAGAGGCTCACCCAAATTCAGTAGTGCCAGTTGGCAGCCATCGCAGGAGCTGAATTTATGTACAGCCAATTTTGGTTTTTGCCTGCTCATCATTTAGTCCCAATCATTTCAAACTTACGCTGCTGCCTGGTGCATGGATTCACTCAAAACTCAGCAAGTCAGAACCCCTTTGCACCAAAAAAATCGGCCAGCTCGTCATAGCAGAAAACCGGACCGTCCTGACAGACGGTTTTCGGTCCGATCTGACAGTGTCCGCATTGACCGATACCACATTGCATATTCCGCTCCATGCTGAACCAGATATCCCCATCCTGTACGCCCTTCTCCCTGAGGTTGGCGACCGCCGCCAGCATCATCAATTCCGGGCCACAGAGCAGTGCCACGGTGCGCTGCGGCCGCAAAGGCAATTGCGCAATCAGCTCGGTCACCATACCCTGCTGGCCCTGCCAGGATTGGGTAGCCACATCCGCCGCCAGTAACACTCGGACATCTCTCTCGGCCGACCAGACACTGTATTGCTCCTTCCAGATCAGGTCGTCGGCATGTTTTACCCCCTGCAGAATGGAGATACGGCCATAATCATCCCGCCGGCGCATCAGATAACGGATAACCGACACCAGTGGCGCACAACCGAGCCCACCGGTAATCAATAAGACATCCCGGCCTTTGATCTGCTCCATCGGCCAACCGCGACCGAAAGGACCTCGAATACCGACGTGATCTCCCGGTTGCAGTTTAGACATCCCTTCCGAGACCCGGCCGACCACACGGATGGTGTGATCGAAAAAATGGCTGTCGAGGGGATCATTGACGATGGAGATAGCTATCTCGCCGATACCAAACAGGGTCACCATATTGAACTGGCCCGGATCGAACTCGAAGGCATCCTGCACACGGGTATCTTCATACTGTAGTCGCAGTGTGAAAATGGTGGGTGATTCCTGCACACGCTGATCGATCACCGCCACATGCGGAACATGGGGATCAAACATCGAGACTGCCCTCCTCCAGCACTGCAACCGTCTCCGCAGTCAGATCGATGCCGACCGGACACCAGGTGATACACCTGCCACAACCGATACAGCCGATACGTCCCTGCTGGGATTGCCAGCCGGCTAACTTATGGGTCAGCCACTGCCGGTAGCGCTGCTTGATTGTAGACCTGACCTGGAATTGCCCCATACTGCTGTGGGTGGAACTGAAACAGGAATCCCACTGCCGGATCATCTGTGCTGTCTCTCCATCCAGGGACATCTCATGTGACGCCTCATAGCAGAAGCAAGTCGGACAGACCGCAGTGCAGTTCCCGCAGGAGAGACAGCGCTCCGCCACATTATCCCAATGCACGTGCTCAAGACGTTTGTAGAGCAGCAACAGTTCATCGCTATCGGGCAGGCTACGTTGCTGGGCCAGCGAGGCTTGTGTTGTTGATTGCAGCATGGTCTCCAACTGAGCATCGCTGGCAGGTAGCAGGTCCAATTGATCGATGACTGTCCGGCCCTTGTCACTCTCCCGCCAGATAAGGAATCCCTCATCCAACTCCGCCATACCGATATCGTATCCTCCGTCCAGCGCCGGTCCGTCACCGGTGGAGGCACAGAAACAGGTAGCCGCCGATCGAGCACAATCGACACCGATCAGCAACAAGCTCTCCCGCCGCTGCCGGTAGTGAGGGTCCGGGTCAGACCCCGACAGGAAGTGTCGATCCTGAATAGCAAGCGCAGCCAAATCGCAGGCCCTCACGCCAATGACTGCGGTCGGTTCGATGCTCGGTGGTACCGGGTTGAAGGCAGGCGGTTTGGACTGCTCCGTCCAGAGCACCTCGCGCGGAGAAAAACATAAGGGTTTGAGCCCCTGTGGCCCATGGTTCCAGTCGAACTGACGTTGATTATCACCCTGTTCAAGCCGATAGTGCCCAGGCTGCTGATCGTTACTGACACCACGAGGTAATTGATCCGCTGTGCTGAGCGTATCGAACTGTATAGCGCCGTCCCTGACCACAGGTCCGAGTATCTGATAACCCAGCTGTGACAAAACGATAAAAAACTTCTGTAATGCATCCCTGGTCAGGAAACCCGGACGCCGGCTGACTACCTGTGGATCTTGAGAGTTCACACCATTTCCTTGAGCCTGTCACTTGGTCATCGATGGGATAAAGCGTAGAGTAAATCGTCAGTTACCAAAATTGACCACGTCTCCCATTGAATGACATCGTCTGATTAATTCTAGCCAAGGAGAAAAATATTTATGTGTCAAAACAGACAAACCGGCAACTATTTTGATACCCATCAAAAGTCAGCTGCCGATTCACAGTGAAATACCTGCTATACCTTGTCACAACATAGAACCACGATCACACATACCGACCGGGAATTCAGTATATGTCTCAGAAAATGGTCACCATCGACGGCAATGAAGCCGCCGCACATATTGCACACCTTACCAATGAGGTTATTGCCATCTACCCCATTACTCCCGCCTCACCCATGGGGGAGTGGTCCGATGAGTGGTCCGCCAAAGGTATCAAGAATATCTGGGGCACAGTACCTGATGTGATCGAGATGCAGAGTGAAGCAGGTGCCGCCGGGGCCGTGCACGGGGCATTGCAGGCGGGTTCACTCTCCACGTCTTTTACCGCCTCTCAAGGCCTGTTGTTGATGATACCCAATATGTACAAGATCGCCGGTGAACTGACCCCGACGGTGTTACATGTCTCGGCGCGCTCCCTGGCTGCTCAGGCCCTCTCTATTTTCGGCGACCACAGCGACGTGATGGCCTGTCGCGCTACCGGCTACGCCATGCTCTGCTCTGCCAGCGTGCAGGAGGTGGCCGACTTCGCCCTGATCTCACAAGCAGCCACCCTTGAGAGTCGAATACCCTATCTCCATTTCTTCGATGGCTTTCGCACCTCCCATGAGGTCAACAAGATCAACCTGCCAGAAGGCGACACCATCCGAGCAATGATCGACGAGGAGAGGGTTACCGCTCACCGCGAGCGGGCGCTCTCTCCCGACCACCCGGTGATCCGCGGCACCTCGCAAAATCCGGATGTCTATTTTCAGGGACGCGAAACGGTCAACCCATTCTATGCCAAAGCACCGGCGATACTGCAGGCGGCCATGGACCGGTTCGCCCGCCTCACCGGGCGGCGCTATAGCCTGTTTGAAACTATCGGTGCGGAGCAGCCGGAGCGATTGATCATGCTGATGGGCTCCGGTATAGGCGCCGCCCAGGAAACGGTTGAGCATCTGGTCGCCTCGGGCGAGAAGCTGGGCATGGTCAAGGTACGCCTGTTCCGTCCCTTTGATAGCGAAGGGTTTCTGGCAGCCGTACCCGATTCCGTGCAAAAGATCGCCGTACTCGATCGCACCAAGGAGCCGGGCGCCGACGGTGAGCCACTCTACAAGGATGTCTTGGGGGCATTTGCTCAGGCCTACAACGACGGTCGACGTACCCATCTGCCACGCATCGTTGGTGGACGTTATGGACTCTCCTCCAAAGAGTTCACCCCAGCGATGGTGAAGGGCATCTTCGACGAACTGAACAAAGAAGCACCCAAAAACCCCTTCACCGTTGGCATCATCGATGATCTGAGCAAGACCAGTCTGCCCTGGGACAGCAGTTTTCGACCTGCCGCCACCCAGGGAGTCACCGCCTGTCTCTTCTACGGCCTGGGCGCCGACGGTACGGTTTCCGCCAATAAAAACTCCATCAAGATCATCGGCGAACAGACGGAAAACCATGCTCAGGGCTATTTCCAGTATGACTCAAAAAAATCTGGGGCAGTGACCGTCTCTCACCTGCGATTCGGTCCCGATCCAATCAATAGCACCTACCTGATCGACGATGATGAAGCGAGCTTCGTTGCCTGTCACCAGCCCATCTTTCTCGGCCGCTATGAGATGCTCGACAAGGCAAAACCGGGTGGTGTGTTTCTACTCAATACCAGCGCCCAACCGGAACAGGTATGGGACAGCCTGCCGGGAGAGATGCAGCAGCAGATGATCGAGAAAGCATTGAGTTTCTATGTCATCGATGCTTATAAAATAGCAGACGAAACCGGTATGGGCCGACGCATCAACACCATCATGCAGACCTGCTTCTTCGCCATTTCCGGCCTGCTGGAGCAGAACAAGGCTATCGAACTCATCAAGGACGCGGTGAAAAAGAGCTACGGCAGAAAAGGCGCCCGACTGTTGGAGCGTAACTATGCCGCTATCGATGCTGCATTGGCCGGTCTGCATCAGGTTCCGCTCCCCCAGACAATCACACGGGAAGTGCAACCGAATAAGTCTGTCGTGCCTGACAGCGCGCCCGCCTTTGTTCAGCAGGTCACCTCGCTCATCATTGCCGGCAAGGGAGACTATATTCCCGTCAGTCTGATGCCGTCTGATGGCACCTGGCCCCTGGGCACCACTGCCTACGAGAAGCGCAACATCGCCCTGCAGCTGCCCAAATGGGAGATGGATATCTGCACCCACTGCGGCAAGTGTCCGCTGGTCTGCCCCCATGCCGCCATCCGCTCCAAGCTCTTCCCCGAGGCCCTGACCAAGAACGCCCCGGACAGTTTCCTGCACACCCAAGTCAAAGGGGGTAAGGATTTCGAACCCGGCACCCACATCAGCTATCAGGTGGCGCCGGATGACTGCACCGGTTGCGGTCTCTGTGTGGAAATCTGTCCGATCAGGGATAAAAAGAATCCACAACGCAAAGCGCTCAACATGGTGGATGATGAGCAATACCACCAACAGGAGCGTATCAATTGGGACTATTTCCTCGGCCTGCCTGAGTATGATCGCACCCGTTTGAAGGAGACGACACTCAAAGGCGCCATGGTGATGCAACCCCTGTTCGAGTTCTCCGGTGCCTGTGTCGGCTGTGGTGAGACCCCTTATATCAAACTGGCCACTCAACTGTTCGGTGATCGCATGCTGATCGCCAATGCCACCGGTTGCTCATCGATCTATGGCGGCAATCTCCCCACCACGCCTTACACCACCAACCCGGAAGGGCGTGGACCAACCTGGTCCAACTCCCTGTTCGAGGACAATGCCGAGTTCGGCCTGGGTATGCGGATCGCCATCGACCAGCAGAGAGACCATGCCAGAGAGCTGGTTACTGCGATGACTGATCAACTGGGTGGTGAGTTTACTGAGGCACTACTCAATGCCGATCAGCACAGCGAGGCTGCCATCTTTGAACAGCGCGAACGAATCGAAATGCTGAAGGAGAAACTGGGTCAGATCGAGACACCCCAAGCCAGCAGTCTGCTTGCAGTCGCCGACACCCTGGCTAAGAAAAGTGTCTGGCTGGTAGGTGGCGATGGCTGGGCCTACGACATCGGATACGGCGGCGTTGATCATGTGCTTGCTTCCGGTCGTAACGTCAACATCCTGCTGCTCGACACCGAAACCTACTCCAACACCGGTGGCCAGACCTCCAAGGCCACCCCATTGGGTGCAGTGGCCAAATTCTCAGCCGGTGGTAAACCCACCAACAAAAAAGATATCGCGTTGATGGCCATGGCCTATGGCAATGTCTACGTGGCCCAGGTCGCCTTTGGTGCAAAGGATGTGCAAACCCTGCGAATTTTTCTAGAAGCCGAGTCTTACGACGGTCCCTCTCTGATCATCTGCTACTCCCCCTGTATCGCCCATGGCGTCGACCTGTCGAACAACATCAGACAACAGGAACTGGCCGTCGACTCGGGCCACTGGCCCTTGTTCCGCTACGACCCGCGTCGCAGTGAAAAGGGAGAGAACCCCTTGAAGATGGATTCGAAAGAACCCTCCATACCCTACCGGGATTTTGCCACTACGGAGACCCGCTTCAGTGTATTGGAACGAACCCACCCTGAGGCATCCGAGCACTTCCTGCGTCAGGCACAACAGCAGATCAAGACCCGCTATCAGCTCTATGAACAGCTGGCGAAGTTGGCAACGGAGGAGACCGAGGGGTAGCTTTTGAGTTTTGAGTTTTCGTAAGTATATGATTTGTGTTGTGTCAGTTGTTCACCAGCGCTATCAAGCGTAAACATCGAAGAAGAAGTAAATCGTAATGCCGCTACTGACGACAATGACGAAGGCGCTGACATAGGCTTGAGGGAGTTGGCGGGAATAGTGAGCGGCCACATAACCGCCGGCTAAAGTCCCAAGCAGGACAACAACACCTTCATACCAGGCTATCGCGCCATTGTAGATAAACAGAATAATGGCTGTCAGTGAAACAACAGAAGAAACGAGCAGTTTCAGACCGTTCATCTCATTGATATTGGAATACCCCGCCAGCGCCAAATAGCTGAGAATAATGATTCCCAAACCCGCATTGAAGAATCCACCATAAACACATACCCCCAACAACATCAATAACAACAATACACTTCCAACAGATGAGGCATGCCTGTGATGGGATGCTAATTGTCTTACTATGCGATTAATATCACGACCAAAAACAAAGAGAACGGTTGCGAATAGAAGCAACCAGGGAATAGCTTCCCGAAAAAGAGATTCCGGTGTCTGCAGTAACAACAAGGCACCCAGACCTCCACCGATAAGACTCACAAATACAAGTCGCGGCAAGGCTGCTTTGTGAACATATAAATCCTTTCGAAATGCATAAGCACCACTCAGGTAACCAGCACAGGAGGCGAAGGTGTTGGTCGCATTGGCACTGATCGGCGTGACACCAACAAAAAGCAGTGCCGGGAAAGTGATAAAACTGCCACCACCAGCAATTGAGTTAAAAACACCACCCAAAAAACCCGCACCAAATAGAAACAGCAATTGAAATGTCATAGCCACTCGATTGCATGGGAATGAAGCATTGACTGTAACCGAATAGCTTTGTCTTTAGTAGATTGACTGTACAGGCTCGGGAATGGTTTCCGGTCGATCTCAATTCTCTTTACTCAGTGCCGGTTCTACCCCGGCTTTCCCAGAACGCCATTCCGAGACAACCCAGTTGATACCCTCGATCACTCTCTCAGGTTCCTGTTTGTGAACATAGTGCCCCGCATGCTCGGCGATCAGATGCTGACTCCGGCCACTCAGCTCAGATAGTCCGATCTGCATTTCCATCCACAGTGCATGAAGAGCGTCTGATTCCATTCCCTCGTCCGGCGCCCTGCTGACTACCACCAGGGGTGTATCACCGATGGTAGCAGGCATCCATGATTGCTGCGCATCATCGTATTCACGACGCACATGGGAAGGCAACAGAGCATAGAGCACTGTAGGAAGCGAACAGTTGGAAAGGTCTTGTTCAAGACAGGTTTGGGTCATCATTGGATGACGAGAATCTATGAGTACCACACCTGCCACCTCATCAGGATAGCGTTCGATATAATTGAGCATATAGAGCCCTCCCAGTGAGTGTCCCACCAGCAGGTAAGGCGGATGATTGCCCGAACGCCTCAATAGCAGACGAAGGTCATCCACAATCTGTTCCGGTGTACGCGGTCTCTCTGTTGCGCTGCTGGGAAGATATCCGGGCCGACTGTAGGCAAAGACTTTTGCAATCGATGACAGCGCTTCAAAGATCCCGTCCCAACTCCCCATGCCGTCACCCAAACCCGCTTCCAGTACAATCGTCAACGGTCCCTCTCCAAGCGTGGCATAAGCAATCTGTCCATTATCGATCTCCATACGCTGGCTGTGACGTAGTGTCGTACAAGCCGTCACCAGGCAACTGCAAACCAGCAATATCATCATGCTTTTCAGTATTTGCATCTTCGTCCCATCCTCAAATTATTGGGTCCGACACCCGTCACACCCATTCAAATCAAAACTCATAACTCAAAATCTCAATCCCGCCTTAACGCTTCCACCGGTAAAAAACCAGCCGCCCGACGTGCCGGGTAATACCCGGATGCCAATCCCACCAAGACAGAGACGACCAATCCGATGAGAACACCTTCGGTTGTGGGTATCAGTGGAAATCCAGTCACCAG
>JAHXIP010000004.1 GCA_025655575.1 Candidatus Thiodiazotropha sp. (ex Monitilora ramsayi)
CGCAGGCTGATTTGGACTATATTGCCTGGTTGCTTAACACACGCCCACGAAAGCGGTTTGGATTTAGAACACCTCAGGAGATCATGGAGAGCGAACTCGATGGCAGTCTCCTCAGTGTTGCACTTGATTCTTGAAACCAAGCTGCCCCCTTATAGCGCGAAGTGGTAATAAGAGTACGCCGTCAGATATCTTTCCCTGTGTGTTTACTGAATTATAGAGATCATAATCCGTTAATCCTAGCTGGGCATGGTGGCGTACTCAGGCAGCGATTCTTCGCAGTCGGCCAGTAGATATTTAATTATCTGCATTGATATCAGTGATATCTGTAACTCCACATTAAGCAGCTGTATCAGTTGCAATACTCTGCCGCTCAAACTCCATGTATTGCTTGGTCAACTCAGCCATAATCCGATAGAAAGGGATTTCAGCCTGATCCACAACGGCATCACAGAATTGGTTTACCCAACATAATAGATGTTGCTCAAGAAATTGGTGTTGCACTGTCAAACAATACTCTGACTGTTCGTGATCCCGCTGGTGCCACATGTCGGTTTCCCAATCCGCCAGCCTCTGCATAAACTCAAGTTCAACGCTGATATGATCAGGAAGACCGGTAAAACCTTTCCCATAATCGAGGCCGGTTGACTCGATAAATTTTTTCACTTCAACGGTCTTTACTCCCCATAGACCACCCATATCGCCATCCATCTCGCTAAAGATGGATTCATGGGCCGAGATATGCGAACCAGGACCAACGAATAAGCGGGTATATTCTATTGCCAACTCTTCCGCCACCTTGGATTCAGGGTCAGTATAAAATCTCTCACCTAACTCAACGCCCAAGCCTGTGAAGGTCTCCGACATACGGGGACTTCTCATTTCCTTGATGAGATCCCTACTCGGTTCCTCACGAAAAACAGTGCTCAATAGCCCATAAATATCACTTCGTGACTTGGCGTTATCGGCCAGCTCTTTCCAGTTAATTCCCATTTTTGTCCTCCTGCCACACGTAATCATTCGTAGTGATTCAGCAGCCCCTTCTCTGGGACTGCTGAATGGTTGCTGTCAATCTACGCCTTGGCGACTCTTACTACGGTATCCATCCACCTTTGCCCGCCGCTAATCGGGTCTGAACTGTTCGGAATGATCGAATTGGGATGAACGCCATGTTTATCCCACCACATGTTCTTGGCATCCGGATCTGCGGCTGCTCCACCGGGTGTAGGAGAACTTTTACCCGACCCATAGATGCCGGATTGCTGACGCCCAAAGTGGTGTGAAATGGCGATGATGCCAGGAATGATACCTTCGGTGACATGGGCCGTGGTGGTTATCTCACCGAGGTCACTGGACACCTTAATACGGTCACCATCCTTGATGCCGCGATCGGCAGCGGTCTTGCTGTTGATCCAGGCGGGGTTGTCGTGCTTGATCTCAGAAAGCCACTTACAATGAGCTGTGCGAGAATGGGTATGGACGGCAACCTTGTAGGTCGTCAAATGTAAATCATCCTTACCCATCTTCTGATGCTCAGGTATCGGCGTATAGGTCGGGAACGGAGGGAAGCCCTTGGCCGCGAAGTTGTCGGAGTAGAAATCCAGCAAGCCGGATTTTACGAACGATGTGTTCGGTGGATAGGCTTTGCGTGGCGTTCCCTCAATATCCTGGGCAACATAGGCATTCTTGGCCCCCTCTACTCCCAGATAACCTTTACTCTTGGCTTCAGCCTCGCTGACCCCTGCCTTCTTGTAGTTCCAGTAGACGCCTGTCTTTTCATCGAGAATTACACCATCGCCGGAGACATCAACCTTGGCTTCATAAAAACCGAAATTGGGCTTGGCGTTCTTGTCGTGCCAGACACCATGCTTCTTCATGTATTCGAAGCCACCGGCCTCTTTGACACCCGGTGTCATTTCGCAGGCCTGGCGGACATACTCCTCCTTGGTCGAATAAACCAGTTTGATACCCAGCCGTTTCGCCAAACCGGCAAAGATTTCACCCTGGTCTTTCGCCTCACCCAACGGTTTGATAAGGGGTTGTCGGATGTAAAACTCGGCAACACCGGTCGGCGATACCATATCTTCAGTATCCCAGCGTTCCAGATAGGTGACATCCGGCAGGATTAGGTCGGCGTATTGTGAAGACTCGTCATAAACGATGTTTGAATTCACATAGAAGGGGATCAAGCTCTCATCCTTCAAGACTGCTTCAGCCTCCTTGTTGTTTCCGTTGATGAAGGCCTGGTTGTTACAGCTCGACCAGTAGACTTTGGGCCTGCCATTTTGACCGTCCTTGATCATCGGAAGATTCTGCTGGCTGACTTGATGCGTGGGAAATGCCGCTTCACCGGGAAAGCCATTCACGATATCCAGACCTTTTTGTACTTTGGCTTTAGGTGAGTGGGGGGTCTTCCAACCGGCGCCGACGCCCATAACCCGTCCGCCTTTTCTATCGAGGTTATTTGTGATCGCCGACAGCAACATCGCTGCACGTTCCTGATCTGCACCGTGATAATGCATGACGGTGCCACGATAACCGATCAAACAGGCCGATTTGGCCTTGGCGTAGCCGCGTGCAATCTGTTTGATCTTGTCAGCCGGCACACCACTTTCCTTTGCAGCGAATTCCGGTGTGAATTTGGCAACATGTTCCTTGATAGCCGCGATTTTTTCATCATCAGATGCATGATAATCCGGCGATACACGCATATATTTAAGATGATCTTTGCGGAACAATTTTTCATTCATGATGACGTTGACCATGGAAAGCATCACAAGGCCATCCATGCCAACGTTGATGGGGATCCACTCGGTTGACTTGGCAGCCGTGTTGGAAAGTCGCACATCAAAGGTGTATAGCGGGACGTTGCGGTCAACCATTGCACTAATCAGGCGCTGCGAAGTTGGAATGTGGTTGGTATGCGTCTCGAACTGGTTCGAGCCAAAATTGACTACGAAATCGGTATGATCGTAATCCCAGTTATCGTACATCCCTCCCCACAAGCTCTCCTGTCCAACCCATTTCGGCCCCTCACAGACCGATGTGTGGGTACCAATGGTATGGGAGCCGAAGGCATCCATAAAATCGTGCATGATCGAGGACTGGCTACCCTTGTGGCGGCCATACTGGTACATGAACAACTCTGGTGTGCCGGCATCAAGCAGCGGTTTGAGCTTGGATGCCATAAGGTCCAGTGCCTCGTCCCAGGAGACTCTTTTCCATTTATGTTCGCCACGTTTGCCCACACGCAACATCGGATAGAGAATCCGATCCGGGAAGTAGACATGATTGACGCCGGCTTGTCCCTTGGCGCAAAGCTTGCCAAGCGTGCGGATAGAGTCCGGGTGTCCCTCCAGTTTCACCAGACGGCCATCCTCCACATAACCCATCATGGCATCACGGGTTACACACTGCCAACACGCAGTGGGGATTGCTTGCAACTCCTTCTCCGTGGTTGGAGAAAAATCACGGCCACCTGCCTGCAGCTTGATCGATCCGGCCAATGCGCCTTGACTAAAACCCAATCCAGCAGCCAATGCACTGCCGCCACCTGCAGCCAATTTCATAAAATTACGTCGATTTAGTTTTTTCATAATAATTCCTCTCTAATACATGCCGCCAGGGACTAGACAATCTGATCCACAAAGTGGTCAAGTTTGCCCTTCTTTCGCTGTGTATAGAGGGTCTTTAAGATGTTATCCGGATCAATGTAGAACACATGCGGTTTGGTTCCCTCCTCAGCAAGCAGCACATGATCGGGTGTGGCAAGATTGTGCTCTTTCACAAGTTTCGAAACGTCACTGTTAGGATCATTAAAATCACCGAAGATACGAGCACGTCCCTGACAGGTATTGACACAGGATGGCTCTACACCGTTATCGACTCTGTGCGCGCACATATCGCACTTGTCTGCGGCCTGCTTGGTGGGATCACCACCGGCCTTGACGAAGGGGTCGAATGAACGAACGCCATAAGGACAGGCATCAATACATTTGCCACAGCCGATACACTTCTCTTTATCGATCAGGATCATACCGTCCGGTCGTTTGTATGTGGCACCGGCACGATAACGTATTGTCTTGCCATCAGCAGTCTTGAACTTGGCGCGTTCACCGGGAAATTCAGGACAGGCTTTCACGCAAGGTGGAACACCATCCTTTTTATTCCCTTCACAGTGATTACACATCAAAGGCAGGAACACCTTCTTGGTATTCGGGAAGGTACCCATGGTCTTCTCTTGAATAACTGCCCTGAACCGGCCAAGCGATACCCTGTTCTCCGATTTGCATGCCACCGTACAGGCTCTGCAACCTATACATCGCCTGAGATCCATGACCATTGCCCAGCGGGGGGCTTTCGATTGCGCCGCCTCAAGATTTACTGAGGGCGTCACCAGTGCTGCAGCACCAACAGCTGCGGTACCGACGCCACTTATAAATTTACGGCGACTGATTTCCGGTTGTTTCTGATCACTCATATTGTTCTCTCCTCATCCTCCACGATAATTGATGGCGCTACAGTTCTAACGCCTCATTCAGTTGCCCTTGTTCCTTCAAGCAGTTCAATAGTGTCTTCAAAATTACCGAAGGCGCCATCGAGAATAGTGATTGCGTATTTCTTGTTGTGAACGCCGTTACCGACACGCACTACATTCAGCAGTTCTTTACCCTTGGCCATCATGGCCTCCACCTGGTTCAGCTGTTCCTCATCCAAATTCGTTCTCAATTCGGCGAGGAGATCAAGCGCCTCCGCTTCAACCTCTTCTGCACCCGTAACCTCTTTGTGTAGTAACTCCTTCCAGTCATCGAGCATTTGGTTATGCTGATCCGTGTGACAGGCGGCGCATGTATCGCCGGATGCAGTTCTCACGTCATGCCCTCGGCTCAATGTCTTCTTTAAGTGGCAAGCCATGCAGTTGGTATTGACCTCGTACATCAGATGCGGCGTACCTGAAGTCTCTTCATCAACAGGAATGCCGGCGAGCAGCAGCTTTTGATATTTGTGTTGATCCACATGGCAGAGCTGACAATCGTTACGCACAAAATCAAGATGATCGGTTCTGTTTTTGTGCTCAACGACACTGTGACAATCGAAGCAATCCGCCTTGTCAGGCACATGCTTGTCGTGCATTAGCGTCTTGTCACCTGAAGTGGCTAACAGTGTCTGGCTCCTGTTATGGCAGGTCAGGCATCCGTTAGAGACCACATTTCCGGTATTGATCTCACCCGCTCCTTTCACTACCTCAAAATGGCAGCTCTCACAGGCCACATCCGATTCCTGTATTGTCTGATGCGTAATCGGCTTTTTGGTCATACTTTCATCGCCGACCTCTAGCTGGCTTTGTAATGACCTTGTGGGGATCGTGTGGCAGATGTCACAACGGGAGGCACCTTGATTGAAATCGATAGATGACCTGCTGGCAAAGGTGATCTTCCTGATATCTCCATCGCCCATTTCTGCTTTGTCGAGCGTGGGCTTCTCCAGTTTCAAATGACACAGATAACAGATATCTTTAGGTACCTCGAAATGCTTATTCTCTGTCACTTTGAAGTGACAGGTATCGCAAGTGAGTTGGTGACCATCCAGCGCCTTATCACTGAAGTGAATCTCGTGTTTAAAACGAATCTTCTCTGTGTACTGTATCTCCAGCTCGCCAAGTTTCTTACTGTCGTGGCAACCTGACTGTAGACAGGCACCGTCCTTAATTACCGGACGTATGGGTAGCGGGGCATCCGGGTCGTAAAGGTAAGCCGCCAAGTGACGTAACCCTTCGTATTTAGCCTTGAGTGAACTATGCTCACCCGGCAGAAAGTGACAATCTATGCAGTCTGCCTGCATCCCATCGGGATTGTTATCTTTATAGTGAAAATTTGATTGCCAGGCTTCATACTGTTCTGTCATGGTGTGACAACTGCCGCCACAAAATGAGGATTGCGCCGTATAGTACTCAACACCACCCCAGGCAGTTAAAATAAACAGAAGTGCGCCAGCGAAAATAAACGCTGCCAGTCGCCATGTAAGATTAATTCCACTGCTACTGTTCATTGCCCCTGTCTACTCCCTCACCAAACCATCGGTTTAACCTGTTTTGATTTTTGATAGGCGTGGTTTGTCTACCCTGGACAGATTGCAAAAGTCGAGCCAGGTCACTATCCAATTGAAATTACAGGAGTAAATATCTAACCGCGGGAATGGACTGCTATTTTGTTACCTGACGGTAACATCGATGAACAATCAGTAACTGCAAAGACTATTACTTTAATTTCAAATGGTTAGATAAATCATTCACAAGATGAGGTTACCAAGCAGTAACAGGCAGCAGAGTTTTAGAATCGATCTAAGAATCCCCGCAAGTTTCTCCATATTCATGCAGGCAATTCTGAATCAAATTATACGCATTGAACTTGCATCTATAATCAAGACGGTGATATCCAGAAATAAAAAGTGGTTTTTTTGCTATCCTTGTTGAGATAGTGATTTATTTTACAGCACTGGATGCTCTAGCTTTCATTACCAACTGAAAGTACAAGATAGTTATCACTATGCAGGACCATGACATCTAAACCTGAAACTGCATAGTTATCCTATGAGGAACACCGGTGCGATTGATCTGTTTATTATTACTTTTCTGGATCACCCCCATTCATGCCACCAATCCGGAGCCGCCTATCCGTTTTGGTTTGACGGCTGTAGTGGTGACTGAAAATCTCAGATTTCTAGACCAGTGGAGCCAGTACCTAAGCCATAAAATGGGCCGAAAGATTGAATTCGTCCTTCGCAAATCCTACCAAGATGTCATTGATCTATTGGATTCAGGTGGTATCGAATTTGCCTGGATCTGCGGTTACCCGTATGTTCAGGCAAGAGAACCTGAATCTCTTCAACTCCTGACGGTACCCATCTACCGGGGGGCTCCCCGGTATCACTCTTATATCATTGTTCACCATAGCAGCCCGTATAAACGTTTTAGCGATCTGAAAGGGAAAGTTTTTGCCTTCTCTGATCCAGACTCCAATTCAGGATTCCTCTATCCTCTGAACTTGATGACAGAGAAAGGTGAGAAGCCGGAATCATTTTTCAGACAGACCTTTTTTACTTTTAATCATGCTGAGACGGTACAGGCTGTTTCCGAGCAAGTCGCAGATGGTGGAGCCGTTGATTCCTACATATGGGAATATCTTGCCATCTTCAGACCCGAAATCACCGAGAAAACCCGAATCATAAAAACATCACCAAGCTTTGGCTTTCCGCCTATCGTTTCCCGTGTAGGCGTCAATGACAGTACCGTCAATTTAATGAAAAGTACCCTTGAGAATATGGATGAGGATTCAGCCGGTAAGGCACTCCTAGATCGACTCAAACTGGACGGCTTTGGCCATTTTTCTGATTCTCTGTTCAATGAAATCCGCGCTATGGCGCACAAAACACAGAGAGCCAATCCGATTTACTCCATGTTACCAACTGACTAAGTGCTAAGAACAGATGCCTATGCTTAGCCCAAAATCCTGGTCATTGGCGATCAAGCTATCACTTACAATCACAGCTGTTGTGACTGCTGTAGGCTTCATGATCGGCGCAGTGATCCTGGCACAGGATTGGAAACGCTTTCAGGATGAATTAGGCGCCAAGGCCCTGCTGCTATCTGAATTCGTTGCCATCACCACACCCAAGGCAATGCTGCGTAAAGACTACTGGCAACTCCATCTCAGCCTGAAAAATATGGCCTCCAGAAGATCAGATACAACAGGAGGCCATGAAGTCATCACCGCAATGATACTTGATACAGAAGGCAAGGTTTTGGCGCATCTTCATCCGGCAGAAAATAAAATAGACCTACCCTTCTCACCTGAAAATAAAATTGAAGAGAAGCTGTTCCAACAAGCCATGAGTGCAAGATCCACCATTGTGTTAAGCAGCGAGGGATTCTCAAAGAAGGGTTTTCAGGAAGGTGTCGTGCCTATCTTCTCTGACCAAAAATATATGGGTGTTGTTCGTGTTCGTTTATCTGTCGCGCAGTTATACGAAAAAGCCAAAGATAGCGCGATGATTGTGCTAGCCTTGGTCTTCTGCTTCGTTATTCTCGGTAGCGGATTGGGTACAATTGTGTCCCGACGTATGGTCAAGCCCCTAACTGCAGTCACCCAGGGACTGGAAGCGGTCGGCCGGGGTGAAATGACGGATTTTACACCCATTCCAATCAATGAAAGGGATGAGATCGGACATCTCAGCGTAACCTTCAACCAAATCATGGCTGAACTGGCTGAGAAAAAGATGCTTGAAGAGGAGATCGCAATGAGTGAAAAACTGGTTGCTCTCGGCCGCATAACAGCAGGTGTTGCTCATGAAGTAAACAATCCCCTCGCCGGACTTCTGAACTGTATCGATACGCTGCGCAAGCACCCAGATGACAAAAAACTGATTGACCGTTACTTACCGGTCATAGACCAAGGACTGCACAGGATCAAAGACATCGTTCACAGCCTGCTGGTGGGACTTAAGATTGAAGAGAGCCAAGAAACAGTTAGCATTCAACACATTGATAAGCTTCATGATCTGATTACAGCTGAGATTGGCGACAGGAATATTGATGTCATCTGGGAAAATCGCACGAATAGAGAGCTCCACATACCTGGAAAGATTGAACAGATTGTCTGTAATCTGCTAAAGAATGCAGTGGAGATACTTCCAGAAGGTGGAAGAGTGGTTTTCCGTATGTATCAGGATGGGTCACACCTGGTCATCGAGGTCAGTGATAATGGTCCAGGTATACCTTCCAACATAAGAAACCAACTGTTTGATCCGTTTTTTACTACCAAGACAAATGGCACAGGGCTAGGTCTCTGGGTGGTCTATCGCCTGGTTCAAAGTATGGAAGGTATTATTGAAGTCATGAGTGATGAAGATCAGGGTGCAACATTCCATGTATCAGTGCCGGTAATTACAATGAAGGCAGCCTAATGCAGAATATGATTGAACAAATACCAGAGTGTAATGTTTTCAGCGACTACCGTGTGCTATTGGTCGAGGATGATGAAATCATGCGTCTGTCACTTGAAGACAGATTAAACCTTGAACAGATCCCTGTACGTGCAGTGAGTAACACTGCCAGTGCCAGACAGGCACTTGAGGAAGGTGATATTGACCTTGTTGTCACAGATATCCGATTACCTGATGGTACAGGTATTGAACTGTTTGGTGATATCTCTCTCCACTTTCCCGGCATTCCGGTAATCCTCATGACAGCTTACGGCGATGTATCGGATGCCGTTGCCCTGGTTAAGGCCGGGGCACTCGATTATCTGACCAAGCCCTTTGATATCAGTGACTTTATTAAGAAAGTTGAACACCATCTCTCCTGTATAGCCGATGCACGTTTGATACTCGACCATACAGATGCTGACAGCAGTTTCAAGCCAGGCAGTGGACGCCTTGGCAAGAGTTCTTGCATGCGTAAAATAGAACGGCTGGTAGCCCGCCTTGGTGAGAGTGACAGCTCAGTGTTGCTCACAGGTGAATCCGGAGTAGGTAAGGAGGTGGTTGCTACCCTGATCCATAACAACAGTCTCCGTGCCGACGGACCTATGATTAAGGTCAACTGTGCCGCACTTTCCTCCAATCTGATTGAAAGTGAACTCTTTGGCCATGAAAAAGGAGCATTTACCGGTGCAACGCAGCAACGCACCGGACGCTTTGAACAGGCTCAAGGAGGGACCATCTTTCTTGATGAAATCGCCGAAGTGTCACCCGACATACAGGTCAAACTACTACGTGTCCTGCAGGAACGTGAATTCGAACGCGTTGGCGGTACGGAAACAATCACACTGAATGTCAGAGTCATAGCCGCGACACAGGCTGTATTGGAAGAATCCATTAAGAGAAATGAATTTAGGTCTGATCTCTATTGGCGCCTCAATGTCATTCATGTGGAAATCCCTCCACTGCGAGAACGGAGGGAGGATATTGTCTATCTCGCTAGGATGTTCGTCACTGAATTGGCAAGTAAGTCTGGAAACTCAATTAAAGGGTTATCAAAAGAAGTTGAATTTCAATTGCAGACTATGCCATTCCCTGGGAACGTGCGAGAACTTAAAAATATTATTGAAAGAGCTGTTATTTTTTGTAACAGCCCCTGGATCGGCATGAGTGACCTGCTACCCCAGGACAGCATCAGCCACGATATCAGTACGACCACCTTGAGGCACTCTATTGAAGAGACAGAGCGTAAAGCCATTAGTAGAGCATTATCTAAGAATAATGGAAAAATAAACTTAGCTGCTGATTCTCTAGGCATTTCTCGTAAAAGTCTTTGGGAAAAGATGAAACGTTATGGAATTGAGAAGTAACACGCGCGGATATTTACACCAAAAGATGACCGAAGTCCCATAATAGTATCGACAAGCAGCAAATAAGGGTGTGGAGCACAAAAAGATTCCAAGCGTTTTCAGTCCTCAGATCTCCAGTTTCCCTACATGAGTCAACCTGACTCGGTATTTTCATCTCAGGTTCAAGCATTTTACCAAACGAGTCACGTTATTTTGGGGTGGATGAGTCTGTATCACCGAAAACTCTACGGATCAGTAGCGCATGCCGGCTCAATCATTTTTCGACTTGTATGAGGCCCTGGTTTTATTTAGCATTCACTAATGCTGATAAAAAGGAAACTAGAGTACCGATGGATAGGGCTTTGGCTGCTGGCCATTTTTTTCATTTCATCCACCTCTCAAGCCATCCCCTGCACTGACAGACAAGACCTGTTCAGTACCAAGACGCCCGCCGAGCAACTCGACCGATCTCTCAGGCGCTATCAGCCGCTGGTGGAGAAGAGCATCGCCTATCGTCAGGCCACGCTGGAATTGGCCAATGAGGTAAAGCGTTCCCTGGATGCCGGACGGCCAATGTCAGGAAGGCAGCTGGAGGATCTTAAGCTCGGCACTCGCGCTCACCTGGATCTCAGGCAATCACTGTATGACATTGCCTACGAGTATGAGTGCTGGCTCGATGATAGGGTTGAAAAACAGCAAACGATGACTGCCGGTCAACGTCTGCAAGGCGTCATGATCTCCCTGTCAGCCGCGTTGGTGCTCTACGACAACTATCTGTTGGCAGTCTCCATTTTCCAGGATGACGGCCAACTCAGACGTGCGATCAATGCCAGCGACAGTGGCTATCAGGTCGAGAGATATGAACTGGAGGCGGTCGGCAGATCCTATCATAAGCTCGATAACTACCTGAGAGTGCAGCGGGCCATCCGTTTCTATCAACGTGAGATCAATGATCATCACCAAGCGATAGATGAGAATGAGGATTTTGCCTACCTACACCAGCTGATAGAACAGAGTCCCTCATACAGCGCGACTTTCGATGGTTCTCCCCTCCGGCATGTGGATAACAAAATAAATTTTCTCATGGCCTCGGCTGGGGACAGGTTAAACGGCATCAGAAACGAAGGGGTGAATCTACTCAGCGGCCTGTTTGGCAATACGGTTGGGCTGGTGGAGACCCGCAAGGGTAAGCTGTACGGCAAGCCCCAGGTGGAGAGTGCGGTGGTCTCCCGCTTGACGGCAGGAGATATCCTGCTGGAGAAGACGCCGTTTCGTCTCACAGACAAACTGATTCCCGGTCACTGGGGTCATGTGGCCATCTGGGTCGGCAGCGAAGCTGAATTGCAGGCCCTCGGGATCTGGGATCATCCGTTGATCCAGCCCTGGCAAACGAAGATACAGCAGAAACACGGTGTGATTGAGGCTTTGAGAACGGGCGTGGCGATCAACCCCCTCTCCCAGTTTCTGAATGTGGATGATCTGGCAGTGATACGGGCGGCAGATCTCAGTACGGAACAGCGCCGAGAGGTTTTGCTCCGCGCCTTCCGACAGATCGGCAAGAAGTACGACTTCAATTTCGATCTGGAAACCACTGACCGGATCGTCTGCTCGGAACTTGTCTATACCGTCTATGTTAACCGCGAGTGGCCGGTCAAAAAGATGTTGGGGCGCTATACCATCAGTCCGGACCATGTGGCCGACATGGCACTCAATAACGAGTCCTTACAGCTGGTGGCGCTCTACCACAATGGCGAGATGGTCCGCACCCAACCAGAAGAAAAGCTGCAACAGCTGATGGCCGATAGAAGACCTGTCGACATTTCCCCCTATCTTCAGCCGTGAACGAAAAGCCCCGGCTTTTTTCTTAGTGAAAAATAGTCCGATAGTGGTCAATCACCGGCCATGCCCATCAACTAAGCGATACGCTTGGCAAACCAGATGATATGTCTCGCACCCTTCTTGCCACGTGCACGCACACGTACCTCATCGACATCGAATCCCACCTTCCGCAGGCGCTGCATAAATACCCGATCCGGACTGGCCGACCAGATTGCCAATACGCCTTGAGGCCGCAATGCCGCATAAGCTGCATTCAAGCCGTTCATGCTATAGAGCCAATCGTTCTCTCTACGTGTGAGGCCTTCAGGACCATTGTCCACGTCCAGTAAGATCGCATCATAAGCTTGTTGCTCGTTCTTAAGGATGCGGGCGACATCTACTTCACGTACCAACACTCGGGGATCCTGTAGCGGATGACCGGCATGGATCCCAAGCGGTCCCCTATTCCACTCAACCACAGCCGGCACCAATTCAGCCACCACCACCTGTGCCTGCTCACCTGCCAGCCGGAGCGCTGCAGCTAAAGTAAATCCCATACCCAGCCCGCCAATAAGCAGCCGCGGTTCAACACAATCCACCAACCTGGCACAGGTATGTTCTGCCAAAGCATCTTCAGAACCGTGAACACGGGTGCTCATCAGTTCACCATGGCCTGCAATTTTGATCGAGTAGTCATCGTCCCGCTGATAGAGACGCAGCTCCCCACCATTACCGGGCACTTGTGCGCTATCCAGCAAAACCCAAGGATTCATAACCGCTTCAGACCGTTGAGCTCAAGCACTGCAGATACAAAGCTTCCACCTTCTCTCTGGCCCAAGGGGTTTTCCGCAGAAATTTCAGGCTGGATTTAATACTGGGTTGATGCGTGAAACATTTTATTTTGATGATTTGCCCCAACTCGTCCCAGCCATAGTGATCCACCAAATGATTGAGGATCTTCTCCAATGTCACCCCATGCAGGGGGTTATTGGGTTGAGAGTCAATCATTTCGGTACTCGCTTCGGCCATACACTTTGATTGGACACTGCCCCTGAGTCCTTATTACTGGAACTCTCTTCGTGCTTTTCTGCCTTTTTCACACGTATTTTATTGCCACCGACATCCCTGCCGTTCAGTCCCTTAATCGCAGCCTTCGCCTCACCCACACGGGGTATTTCAGCAAAACCAAAGCCTTTGGATTTTCCTGTGACTTTATCCATCACCAGTTTGCAGTACTGTACATCTCCATACTCTTTGAGCAGGGACAACATTTCCGCTTCTGTCGTTTCCCGGGATAGATTACGCAGTAAAATTTTCATCTTTGTACCAGACAATGAGTTCAAGTGAGTGTTGTTACTAAAGAGCGTCATTACTCCCTATAACAGCGGGTGGTCTTTCGGTAGTTGCTTCGCATACCAAATGGCAAGCTTGTGTTTCATGGATAATTGAGAGACTTGATTTTCCGGCAAGGGCTGGATGACTTTGTCATGTACCAATAGCCGGTAGATGTAGAGAATCTTTTCGCTTGCGGAGTCTGTCGGTTCGAATACGGCAGCGCCTCTTTTTTCAGCATATTTCACGCCTGCAACAATGGCCCCTTTGACCAGCTCCGCTTCATTTTTGAGTTTCTTCATCTCAGTCTCTTATATTTGAGTGAGTCTTGGTGCGGCAGAGCCACACCCTACCAAAGCCAGCCACAGCATACTATTTATGTCAGCATATCATTTGTATGACACTGTTCGGGACACATCAACTTATACCCAATTCGTGTTTCCTGTAGGTTACGGCCCGCCACACCATTCATCACAGAATTTAGCACCGTTGCTTCTCGTAATGTTGGCTCGACGGCTCTATGCAATCCATGACCAGGATTATGATATAGGGTCCATGTGGCAAGACCATCTTGGCTCAGGCGATCAGTTTCACTCACTCAAACCCTAAATGATACAAGGTTATGAATGGGCTTTGACGGGAAGTAACGACAGATTGATCTGTCAAACCCCTTGAGCAAGCGACTGAGGAAGTCACCTTGAGACCTTTTCAATGGAACGTACTGGCCGTGATGACCGCAATAGCACTGTTGTCGGCATCCCCGCTTGCAGCCGAGGACGCATCTGATCTCAAACAGTTACAGGCAACCGGTGAATGTAATGGCTGCAACCTGGAAGGCGTTGATTTACACGGTATCGACCTGATTGGCGCCAAACTCAGATGGGCCAGACTCAAAGGTGCTGATCTTCAGGGTGCAAACTTGCAACGTGCTGATTTAACCGGCGCCGACCTGAGACAGGCTCACCTGACAAATACCCAACTTGAAGGCGCAATCTTACAAGGATCACGTTTGTCCGGCGTGGATCTCAGTGAGACACGACTGATGGGCGCCGACCTGCGCTGGGCGGACATGACCCATCTGGATGTGGATTTAGCCCTTGAATCCATCGACCTGATCGGTGTGTTATTGGAGGGTGCTCGATTCAGCCACGGTGTACGTTGCGGTGCCTTTCCAGCCAAGGGCGGGTTTGGCTGCGCAGCCCATCAATCGACGAATTAAATCTTCACCTGAAGCATTGGATCGATATTCATGCCACCCGGTCATCCGCCACCCGATAGGTGGGATCCTCCATCATATTGACTTCCACCAGATTGCCCGCCTTGACCAGAAGATTCTGACACTCCTGGCTGAGATGACGGATATGCAACGCCTTCTGTGCGCGCATATAGCGATCGGCCAGGTTATCGATGGCCTCAAGGCCTGAATGGTCGTAGACCCGGGCATCAGCAAAATCGACAATCACTTCATGGGGATCGTTTCGCGGATCAAACAGATCGGCAAAATTCTGCACCGAGCCGAAAAAGAGCGGCCCTTTGAGTTTGTAGTACTTGATGCCGTACTTATCCGTATGGGTATCTGCATGAATGTGCTTGGCATGTTCCCAGGCGAAAACCAGGGCAGAGACAATCACACCGACGATGACCGCAATTGCCAGATCAGTCAGCACAGTCACCACTGCCACCAGAATACCGACAAAGGTATCCGCCAGGGGAATACGGCCAATGAGTCGAAAGCTGGCCCATTCGAAGGTACCAAGTACCACGATGAACATCACGCCTACCAGCACGGCCACTGGGATCATCTCGATGAGACTGGCAGCGAAAAGAATAAAGACAAGCAGAAACAGCGCGGCTGAAATGCCTGAAAGACGGCCTCTGCCACCGGAATTAATATTGATCATACTCTGACCGATCATCGCACAGCCGCCCATGCCGCCGAACAGACCGTTAACCGTATTCCCCACGCCCTGGCCAATGCACTCCTTGTTGCCGCGCCCGCGGGTTTCGGTCAGTTCATCGATCAAACTCATGGTGAGCAGAGACTCGATCAGCCCAACGCCTGCAAGGATAATGGCGTAGGGCAGAACAATCTGCAGGGTTTCCATGTTGAAGGGAACCATTGGCAGGTGGAATTCAGGCAGGCCGCCTGCAATGGTGGCCGCTGGATCACCTGAAAGATCGCGCAATACATCCTGTACCAGTCGTGTATCCAGATCCAGCAAAATCACTGCCAGGGTCACAGATACGATGGCCACCAGGGAAGCCGGCACAGCGGCAGTCAGTTTAGGCAAATAGTGGATGATCGCCATGGTGATGGCGACCAGACCCAACATGATCCAGAGCTGAGACCCGCCGAGCCAGACCAGCTCCCCCGCTTCACCAGGAACCTGGAACTGCTTGAGTTGCGCCAGAAAAATAACAATGGCCAGACCATTGACGAAGCCCAGCATCACCGGATGAGGCACCAAGCGAATGAATTTACCCAGGCGTAACAGACCGGCGCTGATCTGTATCACACCCGCCAACAGGACAGCCGCAAAGAGATACTCCACCCCATGCTCAGCCACCAGCGCGACCATTACCACAGCCATTGCACCGGTAGCGCCGGAGATCATGCCAGGACGCCCACCGATCACAGCTGTGATCAGCCCCATCATGAATGCCGCATAGAGTCCTACCAGGGGCGCCACACCCGCCACGAAGGCAAAGGCGACTGCTTCGGGCACCAGAGCCAGGGCGACCGTAAGACCTGACAGGACATCATTCTTGATGCACTGCTTTCCCGGACAGGTCAGTTGAAACATGGGCCACCTCGTTTGCCTGATGCAAAAAGCGGCGAAGTATATCAGAGGAAGTTAATATAGCTAAGCACTAAATTATGTTTCTAAATGGCAACTTGACTGAATCTGTGAACTACCACCCTCTCAGCATTCACCCAGGGAGGCCCATCCCTCAGGCGACAAGTTTTTATTGAAACCATGGCGGGTTTCACAATTCTTTTCAATGAGGTTATGTACCACTCGATGAGTAAACCATAGACTTGATTTGTGGCCGGGAAGGCCTGTCTCACATAAAGCGGGAAAAACATGGAACCAAGAAAGCGATCAACAAGAAGTGCCAAGGTGAGATCTCAACTCTACCTGGATGCCATTACAAACTTCATTCATGCCGAGACACCGGACCCCAAAGTTCAAGCGGAGGATCGACGGATTCTGCAGCGTCTCAGAGACCGTGCTGAGCGTTGGCACAAGGAATCTGAATAAAATCTCACTTTAATTCCTCGCTGGTGCCTCAGCCTTCACATTCAGGCACACAGTTCATGATCCGTTTTTGTTAATCTTGTCCTACAGTCACACGGAGCATACCCACTTCATGCGAATTACCTGAGTTTGACTGACCTATAACACTTTTCATCGCCAGGATTGTTACCTATCATTTGGATTTACAAGAGCGGTAGCGATGCCTCAGCAATCTTCATCTCTCTCCATTGCCCATCGAGTGAGGGAGGCCCTGATCCGAGGGGCCATCTGGGCCTTCATCGGGCTCCTCTACGCAATGCTGTTCATCTTTTTTGCTGCACTGGCGGCACACTGGCAACTGCCGATCAATCCGGTCTTTCTAGCCGGCATCTTAGCGGGCACCCTTGGCGCATTGATCTACAGCAGCATGCGGCTTGCCGTTCTGATGACAATCATCATCGCACCCTTCTCCATCTTCTACTTCATCCTCGCAAGCTGGCCCATCAATCTCCTTTATCTCCTGTTGATCGTCTCAACCATCGGCGCAATCATCGGTGCACTGTACGGAGTCTTCTCCATGGGCTCCCGTGTTCACCGCGCAGATGCCAAGACACTGGCCGGCTTCAGTGCAGGCTGGCTGGCTTCACTCGGTTACCTACTGTTCTCCAGCCTGCTCGACAACATCTCCCTGAGCACCATTGTGGCTTTCATGTGCCCGATCACCGGCATCCTATATGTCTGGATGGTGCCGACTTTCATTAAGCACTACGATGACCTGTTACCCCCCATCGGGGATGGATTGATCGTGGGTGTCGGTGTCTCAGGCTTCGTCGCACTGACTTTTTTCGTCATGATCAGCAGTGTGGATAGCGGCGTCGCGGGACCGTTGATAGCCGTTCTCGAGCAAGTACGGGAGACACTGCCAGCAGCCATCATCGGCGGTATTCTGGGGGGTGGCCTGGCCGGGATCGCATCCGGCCTTTTACTGACTGACTGGCAGGATCTGTAGTGATTAACCCCGCCGAAGCGGGGCCTCTTTGATGCCTTAGCATCAGAGTCTGTGAGCATAATCCCGCTGGCCATAGCGTTCGTGCAGACGCACGTAGCGGTTGAGATCATTATTTTTCAGTCGTTTTATCTGCTGGCTGCTTCTGTCCAGGCGTTGCTGAAGATAATGCCGTTCCCTTTTCGAGAGTCGCCCATCATCACGAAAGAGACGTACCAGCTGCCTGATGTCTCTTTGGTCACGCTTCAACAACTTGACCTCCTTGCGAGTCAGTTCATCTCTCTTAATGCCTTTGGCAATACGTCTCTGTTGCCGATCAAGCCGCTCCATAATTCTGTCCGACCTGCTGTAACCATCACCACCATGTGAGGCAAATGCAGGAACAACGGCAAACATCGTGAGTGATGCGACTAATAGTGTCTGAGTAAGGATTTTCATTTGCGCTCTCCTTTCGGGTCAATTTGTGATCCTCGAAGACAGCATAAGGTGCCTAAACTGAACAGCGACTGAATCGTACAGTTTCACTCGGGCCTGTTAACAAGTCAGAAATGTGTTGAACTGCATAGTATGATCGGCGCCTATTGGATATCCTCCGGATATCGACAAACCAAAAAAAACTCATTCCTTTCATAGACCATGACTATCTGTACTCTCTGGCCTGAAAAAACCTCGACCCTGGCCCTTGGGCTATTCTTGTCCTGCTACAGCATCTTTGTATGCGCAGAAACCCGTTATGTGACGGATGAGCTTCAGCTCTCCATGCATGAGGAGATCAACTCCCAGGGCAAGTTGCTGCAACGACTCAACAGCGGTACTGAACTCGAGCTCCTCGAGACCGAAGGGCTCTATGCCCTTGTTCGCACAAAAGAGGGTGTAGAGGGCTGGACCAAAGCCGGTTTTCTCATCTCGGATAAACCGGCTCGGGCACAACTGCTCGATTCCCAGGCCAAGATTGAGGATCTGCAGCAGAAGCTCAACCAAAACCAACAACAGCTGGCAGCTTCACAGGCGGACCTGGAAAATATGAGAAATAACGAAGGGCAGGCCTACACAGAATTGACTCAAAGGCTTGATACAGCGGAGAAGATTGCATCCACTGTGGGGAAGCTGCAACAGGAGAACGAGGCTTATCGCGCTCAGCTAAGCGGTGACAAGGGGCGAGAGATACCGGTCAAATGGGGATTGATTGCCAGTGGAGTGTCGCTGCTACTAGGTCTCGTAGGGGGAATCGCCCTGTTCGATTACCGGAGCCGGAAACGCCATGGCGGATACCGCATTTATTAGGTCCACACAGCACCTTTAACAGAAGCAGCGAGCCGTATCCTGCTCAGCGGTGCCCCCCACCAGGACATAAACTCTCGGTCTCGGCTACGCGATAGCGTACTTCTTCATGCGATAGAGCAAGGTATCCCGCGACAATCCCAAGAGACGGGCTGCCCGACTGCGATTACCCGCTGTTTTATACAGTGCTTGCTCGATCAGATTGGCTTCAAGCTCGTCCATACGGATGCCCTGATCCGGCAGTTGGAAACCGTCGCTGGTAACCGTCGCCTTGGGTGCTACCGCCTGTTGGAATTCAGATGGCAGATTTGTCGGCTCGATGGTCCGTCCAGAAAAAAGAATCAACATACGCTCGCAGAAATTTTTCAGTTCACGCACGTTACCCGGCCAGCGATAGCCGTTCAGGATCTTCATTGTGCTCTTGCTATAGCGTGGTGGCAGCAGGCTATATTGTGCCGCCAGCGTTTCTGTCAACCCTTTCATGAGTAGTGACACATCACCTGGTCTATCTCGCAACGGGGGGAGTTCCAGTGGCACCACATAGAGCCGATAGTAGAGATCGCCGCGGAAAGTACCCTCCTCAACCGCTTGGGAGAGATCCCGGTTTGTTGCTGCAATGATGCGCACATCCACTCGCTGGCTCATGGGCTGTCCCACCGGTTGACACTCGCCGGTTTCGAGAAAACGCAACAGCTTGGCCTGCACCTGTAGGGGCAGCTCGCCAATCTCATCAAGGAATAGGGTGCCGCCATTGGCCGCCTGCATCTTACCGATACCGTCAGACGTAGCACCGGTATATGCACCTTTGCGATGACCGAAAAGCTCGCTTTCGGCCAGCTGAACCGGGAGTGCAGCGCAATTGACGGTTACGAAGGGTTTGTCTCGCCGGCGACTGCTCTCAAAAAGTGCTTTGGCCAGTAGCTCCTTGCCTGTACCGCTCTCCCCTGTCACCAGTACGGTGGCATCGGTGGCTGATACGATTCGCATGGCACGAAGTACGCTCTGAAATTCCGGGGCTTGGCCTAACATAATCAATCTCCATTGAAACTGCCAAGCTATTCTAAAACACTTTTTCCCTAAGGTTAAATGGGGTGTTTACCCGATATCCACATGAGATTAGGAAGATATCGCCCAAAAACGGCAGATAAATAGAAATAAAAATCTGAAAACGACCGTGAGAGGTTCACTAAGAGCTTCTCTATATCTGTAGGTCCACTTTCGCTACAGCACCCGCCTCCTCATTCAGCACAGGACGACAGACTGCCGCCCGACCGGCGCTTATCCCATGCTGCTTGACAAAATAGTCCTCAACCAGCTCTGCGCGCCGCTGGGCCAGTGCCATCAGTTCTTCATCCGAAACTACTGGCGCTGGTGATTGTTTGCTACTGGATGCCTCTGCATTTGGTGGCTCTTCGGATTTTTCTGCCCCCTCTTTTTCCGCTTTTTCGCTAGCCTTTGCTTTTGTGGCCAGTGCCTGATTGAGGGCCTGCCGATCCAGTGCCGTCGCTACACCGCAAAGCTTGATGGCGATCTTCGGACGATCCTTGAGCACCTGAGCCACTTTGCTGAGATAGTCCCGGTCCTTATCGTCCAGCTCAGCCATTGCAGGTTCGAACTCAACCGGATCGAGCTGTACTGCACTGGCATCACCCGCCATCTTCAGCAGGGCCACTACAGTGCCATAGGGAAACAGAGCCGTTGTGAGATAGGTCATGGCGCCCTTTTTCAGGGCATTGCCGAGGGCGGTATTGATGACATCACCGAGTTCCACATTGGGATCGGAGAGCTTTCCGCTGACTGGCAGGTTGAGATCGATGGTGTCGTTTTTGTCCATCAGCATGCCTAGCGCCGCATCCAACGGCATGGAGATCTTCGCATTGAGCTTCTCCGCCTGTGCTTTGCTGACCTGCGAGACCTCAAGGCGGCGGATGATCAAATGATTCTTGCCCGCCATCTCACCAGCGGTAAGTGTAAGACCGATATCGGCATCCAACTCACCACTGTCCAGATGATAACCGATGGCGTTCGTGGTGTATGAAGAGAGCGGTACCAGCTCCACACCCTCGAGCCGCCCATTGATCTTACCGCTGGGATCTGTCTGAAACAGAGTCAGTTCGCCGTCGACTTTCACCTTGGAATGCCTGCCGGTGCTTCCCACCAATTTAAACGGTGAAGCCACATCAGGGCGATTACTATCCACACCCTTTAACTCCAGACTCTCCACCTTGAGCACCGTTTTGTAGGCAGGAGAAACGGATTGGTCAGAGAAGTGTACCTGGTTATCACCTGCCCAAACCAAACGGTCGATCTTGATCTGCAGCGGCTTCCCCTGCTCGTCTGTTGGCACTTCCTCAGGTTGCCCCCCCATCGAGGCCCGCTGCAACCGCTCTGCAAAGACCTGAAAATTTGATTGGCCAGCCTTATCGAGAGAGATGCGGCTCTGCATGCCCTGCTGCTCGATCAGCGCAATGCCCAGTCCTGTTGTTTCTGAGAAGCGGATATCGTTGA
Source organism: Candidatus Thiodiazotropha sp. (ex Monitilora ramsayi) (assembly GCA_025655575.1). Taxonomy (GTDB): domain Bacteria; phylum Pseudomonadota; class Gammaproteobacteria; order Chromatiales; family Chromatiaceae; genus Thiodiazotropha. The sequence continues at coordinate 21,507 of JAHXIP010000004.1, forward strand.
GTGTCAGTTTCTCCGTGACCACCATGGCATCAGCAGCGCCCGGTGTCCCGGTCAGACGGATACCCTGAAGCACTGCCTGCTCTAAGACCGCCTGATTGTCAGAGGAGAGGTTAAACCCGGCCAGCTTGATCTGCTTCAGATTCACCAATTGCCCTCTGTCCCCCGCCTCCTCTGCATGGATACCCTCGAGTAAACCGGCACCCTGCGCAGTCAACTCAGGCGCCGCTTCTGTCGTCTGTAAAGAAAAACTGCCGTCCCACTGTAAAGCAGACAATCCGGCATTCAGCTCATGCTGAACCACACCCAGTCCGGCGAGGGAGAGATGCCCCTGCTGAGTCAGCGACAACTGCCCGGCTTCATCTTGTTTCATCTCCAGCGAAAGTCCTTTAAGCCGCAGTTTCTCATTACTGATACGCTGCGGGTCGCCATTCGCCTGAATGACCTGAGCATCATCAATCTGTAGATCTCCACCAGCTTTCAGCGTCATACCCTGCGTGCCCTGCTGTAGGTTCACCCCTCCCTGCCAGCTATAACGAGCGAGCGAAAGATCTATGGTCTGATCAGGTAACTTTAATGCAGGCAGCGCACCGCTCAGCTCCCCATTTATGTCAAGCAATAACCCCTTCGCCTGCGAATAACTCCCGGCGACTTCCCCATCCCAACGGGTGGATTGATCCTGGCTGGTCAACTGCGGCATGCTGGCATTCAACTCAGTACCCTCCAACTGACCTTGGGTTCGCCATTGGATCTCATTCGATGTCGACAACGTGAGCTGAAACGCCTGTTTCAGACTGAGCATACCCGTGATATTGGGTCCATCATTACGTGTCAGCAACGGCTGTAAATCGGCCAATGAGAAAGCACCCAATGACAAGCGTCCATTGATGACAGGTGCTTCGGAAAAAGGATGCGCATTGAGCTGGATTTCCACAGGGGCTTTGTTGACCTGCCCATTGAGATTCAGCTTTGCCACAACTTGCTGATTCCAGCTGACGAGTTTCTGCAAGGCCAGATGCTCCAGAAAGAGCTCAATGCGCAGATCTTTTTCCCGATAGGTCAGTTCGCTCTCACGGATCTCGACACTGTCCAGAGCGAAGCCCCAAGGCGCCGAATCATCAACCGGTACCGGCTGCCCCTCATCCAGTGGAAAGCTCAGACCACTGAGTTTCAGGGTCTTACTGTCACTCATATCAACCTCGGCCTGAAGGCCTTGCAGATTGACAGCATGAACACGAGCCCGCTTCGAGAAAAGGTCACGCCAACCCACTTCCAATTCAAGTCTGTCTAGTCGCAGGTCCTGGGCTTCATCCGCCTGTGCGCGGACATTCTGAAACAGCAGCCGTCCTGTGAATGGGTTGAAATCGATATTCTCTATGTGAACCTGGCGTGCGCCATGCTGTTTGAGGAAGTCCGCTAAACCAAAGCTGATACCAAACGGCAGCGAGATCAGGATCAGTAGAAAGAGTATGAGAAGCCCCGTACTGATCACCCAGGTTTTTTTTCTTTGATACCAGGCCCTTGCCGGGGCCGGAGGTTGATCGGTCGTCACGACAGGTCTCCAGATTGTATTAGGAAAAAATAGCCATCACTCATACCCTCGCATCCTTGCGCCAGCACTTCATAGTGGGAGTTTAGTGTACTAAGGGGAAGTGGACAGGCTGGTTAGGGTCCTCAGTTGAAGACCTCATGCATGACCTGTAAAAAGCGTTTCGCCTGCGGTGATAAAAATTTACCACGACGCTGCACGATACCGTAACTTCGTTCGGGGAAATATTCGTCCAGCGGAATGGTCTCCACCTCTTCTTCACCGGTGAGACAGACATCCGTGACGATTGAGATCCCCAAGCCGATCTCCACATACTTCTTAATCACCTCCCAGCCGCCCGCCTCCAGCGTGACGTTGTAACTGGCATTGTGTTGCTTGAAGACCAGATCGACCATACGCCAGGTGCTCAGATGGTGCGGGGGCAGAATCAATCCATAGGGACTGATGTCATGCAGACGGATGCCATCTTTCTTTGACAACGGGTGATTCAGCGGTGTGATCAGTACGGGTGCATAGTTGACCACCGGCTTGTAAGTAACATCGTCTGGGATATCCAGCATGGAGCCGACCGCCAGATCGGTCTCATCCGCTCGCAGCATGGCCATACCGTCACGACCCGTCACGTTGTGAAGTTTGACCCGGATGCCGGGATACCGCTCGGCAAAGATGCGAATCGGTTCAGGCAAGATATAGAGCAGGGTTGATTCACCGGCAGCAATATTCAGCTCACCGCTCTCCAGTTTGCCGCAGGTGGCGGCAAAGGTTTCCTGCAGCTTGTCCATGCCCTCCACCAGAGGCTGGGAGAGCTTATAGAGCGTTGCCCCCTCAGGTGTGAGTTTGATTTTGGGTCCACGCCGCTCGAACAACACCGTTTCCAGCTCCCGCTCGAGCGCCTGGATCTGCAGGGAGACCGTTGGCTGACTCAGATAGAGCCGTTCAGCAGCTTCGCTGATCGAGCCGGTCTGAGCTGCGTGGCAAAAGGCACGCAGTTGTTTGAGCCGGTTCTGTTTGTAATGGATCTGCGGTGTGCTGGCCATAGAGGCTTCCTATATTATTGGTATTTTCAATGCTAGATGTGTTTACCAATAAATTCAACGACAGATAGGATCAACTCGTAGGTTGGGCCGACGCAGAAGGCCCAACCTGCGGCAAAACAAATTTCATAATAGGTAGTGCTACCTTTAGCATTGAAAGCAAGCGCCTCGGATTTGGCTATTCTTCTAATCAGGAGATGGAATCAACCTTCCCTGTTCGGAACAAAATACAATGCTTAATCCAGAAGTTAAAAAAAACCCGATGTATCTACTGCTCAAAGAGGGACATGCAGATGAGTTCAACCGCCGTAGAGAAGAAGGGGAATCTTTCGATCTGCGCGGTGCCGATCTCAGGGGTGCAGATCTTAGGGGACTGAATGCCAGAGACCTGGATCTGGCCAATGCGTATCTACGCCATGCAGACCTGAGAGGGATCGATCTGACCCATACCAACCTGGAAGGCGCCAGCATCAACAGCGCTAAGATATCCGGCACCTATTTTCCAGCAAGTCTGTCGGCGGAAGAAATTAAACTCTCACTGGTCCACGGTACCCGCCTGCGCTATCGCTGAGGGGTTTGGCCAATGCGGGCTGTGGTCCTTCTACGCGTCTGAATCGAGCTGGTTAAGGATGTTTCGCGCCACCTTGCGCTGGTCTTCGTCTCCCTCTTCAAGGATTTCGTAGAGAAGATCCCTCGCCTCACTCACATTCCCTGCCTTGCGCAGGGTCTGAATCGCTTCGAGTTTGGCCTGAACCGCATCGACTTCGGGCTCTGATTCCGAGAACTCCTCATCGTCATCATCATCCTCAGCCTCAATGGCATCCAGTTCTTCTTCCATCTCCTCATCGGTCAGGGGTACGAAACGATCGGGATCCGTATAGTCACTGGCCGGGTCGATATCGCGACCGACCACCTCATCCAGGTCTTCATGGACAGTTGAACCTGTCGCTGCAGTTGCCGGGGCTGTCACCGGTGTATCGGAAGAATCAGAATCGGTTTCCTCCTCATCTTCCTGCTTTCTGACAAAACCCTTGGAAAAGATGATTCCCAGCTCGAACAGCACCCACATTGGCAGGGCCAGCAGAGTCTGAGAAATGATATCAGGCGGCGTCAGAAACATGCCTACCACAAAGGCGCCGACAATCACGTAAGGTCGCTTCTGACGCAGTTTTTCCGGTGTGGTGATACCCATCCAAACCAGAATAATCGTAGCGATCGGCACCTCAAAGGCCACACCGAAGGCAAAAAACAGGGTCATCACAAAATCGAGATAGCTGCCCATATCGGTAGCGACCTCTACACCCTCAGGCGCGGTGCTGGCGAGGAAGGTGAAGACCAAGGGAAAGACCACAAAATAGGCAAAGGCCATGCCCAGGTAGAAGAGCATCGTGCTGGAGACCAGCAAGGGTATCACCAGCCGCTTCTCATGCTTGTAAAGACCGGGCGCCACAAAGGCCCAGAACTGGTACAAAATAAACGGTACCGAAATAAAGATAGCCAACTGCAGGCTCAACTTAAACGGGATCAGGAATGGATCAATGGGCTTGGTGGAGATCATGGTACTGCCGACCGGCAGTGCCTCACGCATGGGTCCGGCAATCGCCGTATAGAGATCGTTGGCGAAGGGAAACAGCACCAGAAAAATGGCCAGCACTACTAGCACCATGCGTAGCACACGATCACGCAGCTCGATCAGATGTGCGACCAGTGGTTGTTCCTGGCTTGGAGTTTCTGTGGAAGGGTTAGCCGACATCGGTCTATAAGGCTACCGGTTATGACTGTTTATTCTCTGCGGTGTCTTGGCTGTCGAGCGCTTCTTTACCCGCCTGCACATGCTGTTCCGCATCTTGTTTAATCTGATTCAGATCCTGCTGGGTCTCTTCCAGTATTTCGTGTACCGGGTTGGCCTGCTTGATTTGCTTATCGAGAATCTCTTTAAGCTCCTCGGCCTTGATCTCCTTATCGATATCGGCCTTGACGCTGGCAACAAAGCGGCGCCCCCGCCCCAGCCAGAGACCTGCGGTTCTCGCCACTTTTGGCAGCCGCTCGGGACCAATCACGACCAACGCCACCAAGGCGATGATACCCAGCTCCCAGAAACCGATATCAAACATATGGCGCTCTCGGTACGAAGTTGATGGCTGCAGACCCTATCAGCTCTTGTCCTTCTCTTTGGAAGTCACCTCACCATCCACCACAGTGCCGGACTCGGACTTTTCAATCTGATCCTGCGCCTCCTTGTCTTCGGCCTTCTCACCATCTTTCATGGCGCCCTTGAAGCCTTTGATGGCACCACCCAGATCGGAACCGATGTTTTTCAACCGTTTGGTGCCGAACAACAGCAACACGATGGCCAAAACGATCAATAACTGCCAGATACTGATTCCGCCAAAACCCATAATCTTCTCCACTCTCCGACCGGCTGGCCGGTTTATCGTTTGAATAATGTTCAACCCTGTCTTATCAGGGCATTAAGCCATACTTATCGATGGCGTAGTCGGGGGATGATAACCCAGTTGAGGCCTGACCGTAAGTTCAGCCTGCTGCGCCATCGGTCGACTGGCTGCGTTGCGCCTTCTCCTCCAGGCCGGAAAGTCCGAAACGCCGCTGCAACTCCTGGAGTACATCAGTCGGTCCCAAGCCCTGATGGGCAAGCAGAACCAGCGTGTGAAACCAGAGATCCGCCGTCTCGTATACGATCTTGTCCGCAGCGCCGTCCTTCGCCGCCATTACGGTCTCGGTGGCCTCCTCACCGATCTTCTTGAGAATGGCATCAAGCCCCTTATCGTAGAGCTTGGCCACATACGAGCTGTCTGGCTCCGCTTGCTTGCGTTCTTCCAGCACTTGCGCCAATTGTTGCAGGACATCACTCATATTGAATCCTTAGACCGTTAAATCTGTTTGGGGTTGTTCATAACGCTTTATAACGCAAAGGGCGCAAAGAAGCGCCAAGGACGCAGAGTTGAAAAAAGAATTCTCTACCCCCTACAACCTGGGGTGCATTGCGACTTCTCACAAACCGCTGGATTCCACCTACACAGGAATGACGGTCTCTGAATAAATCGAGGTGTGTCGAATTGAGTTATCATGACGCTCTTTGCGTTATAAACAACCCCTATTTGTTGTAAATCTCATCGGGATCTTTCAGCACCGGCAGAACTTCTACCCATTCGTCATCCTGTAACTCCCGATAGAAACAGTTGTGCCGCCCGGTATGACAGGCGATGCCGCCCTTCTGTTCCACCTCCAGCAGCACCACATCCCCATCGCAATCGAGGCGAATGGCATGCACCACCTGCTGATGGCCGGACGCTTCACCCTTGTGCCAGAGTTTATTTCTTGAGCGGGACCAATATACGGCATGACCACTCTGTGACGTCAGCTGAAGTGCCTCACGGTTCATCCAGGCCATCATCAGAATCTTGCCACTACCCGCTTCCTGAGCGATTGCGGGCACCAGGCCCTGTTCGTCCCACTTGATGCTGTCCAGCCAGCTCACAGACGCACCTCGACACCCTGCCCCTGCATGAACTGCTTTGCCTCACCAATGGAGTATTCAGCGAAGTGGAAAATGCTGGCGGCCAACACGGCATCGGCGCCACCCAGTTTTACACCATCCACCAGATGATCAAGATTGCCGACACCGCCGGAGGCAATCACCGGAATCGGTACCGCTTCGACAATGGCACGGGTCAGTTTGTTGTCGAAACCAATCTTAGTGCCATCCCGGTCCATGCTGGTGAGTAGAATCTCCCCGGCACCATAGTCACTCATTCGCTTTGCCCACTCAATGGCATCCAGACCTGTGGGCTTGCGCCCGCCATGGGTGAAAATCTCCCACTTCATAGGCTCCCCCTCAGCACTGACCTGCTTGGCGTCGATGGCCACCACAATGCACTGGGAGCCGAAACGCTCGGTGGCTTCTTTAACAAACTCCGGGTTGAAGACCGCCGCGGTGTTGATCGCCACCTTGTCGGCACCGGCATTGAGCATACGGCGAATATCGTCTGCTTTGCGGATTCCACCGCCCACAGTAAGAGGAATAAACACCTCGCTGGCCACCTGCTCGACCACATGTACGATGGTCTCACGATCATCTGAGCTGGCGGTGATATCAAGAAAGGTGATCTCGTCGGCCCCTTCCTCGTTATAGCGCCGCGCCACTTCGACGGGATCACCCGCATCGCGGATATCAACGAACTTGACGCCTTTGACCACACGGCCGGCATCGACATCGAGACAGGGGATGATTCGTTTGGCGAGCATGTTCAGTTTCCCGTCAGTTCATCGGCTAATTTTTGACCTGCGGCAAGATCCAAGGTGCCCTCGTAGATGGCACGACCGGTGATAGCTCCCGTGATATTGCTTGTCTCAGCCCGGCAGAGGGCGTCGATATCATTGATGTCTGTAATACCACCGGAAGCGATAACCGGTATGGAGATCGCATTGGCCAACGCCGCTGTAGCCTCCACATTGGGACCGCTGAGCATGCCGTCACGACCGATGTCGGTATAAACGATGGCGGAAACCCCATCATCCTCGAATCGTTTGGCCAGTTCGGTGACCTCCTGATCGGTCACCTCAGCCCATCCGTTGATCGCTACCATGCCTTCTTTGGCATCCAGACCGACAATCACATGGCCGGGAAAAGCCTGGCAGGCACGGGCAACGAATTCGGGCTCCTTAACGGCCTGGGTACCGATAATGCAGTAGCTGACACCCGCATTCAGGTAGGCCTCAATAGTGGCTTCATCGCGGATGCCGCCACCCACCTGGATCGGTACCGCCGGGTAGGCACTGGCGATGGCACGAATTACCTCGCCATTAACCGGCTCACCGGCAAAGGCGCCATTGAGATCCACCAGATGCAGACGACGCCCACCCGCCTCGACCCAGCGAGTCGCCATATCGACAGGATTGTTGGAGAAGACCGTGTCGTCTTCCATGCGGCCTTGGCGCAAACGTACACACTGGCCATCTTTGAGATCGATCGCGGGTATTAAAAGCACGGTGATTTATACCTTCCAGTTGACGAAATTTTTTAACAGCTGCAACCCGGCATCGGCACTTTTCTCCGGGTGGAACTGCACCGCGAAAAGGTTGTTCTCCGCAATGGCGCTGGCGAAGCTGACGCCGTAATCGGTGGTCGCCGCCGCCAGGTCTTTCCTCTCCGGATCTACATAGTAACTGTGTACGAAATAGAAACGGCTATCCTGGGGAATCTGATGCCAAAGGGGGTGATCGGATAGTTGATGTACCCGGTTCCAACCCATATGCGGTATTTTCATCGCCTCTCCGTCGGGAGCGATGCCACCAGGGAAGTGATGCACATGGCCTTTATAGAGACCCAATAGTTGCGTACCGCCGTTCTCTTCACTGAAGTCGAGCAATACTTGCTGTCCCATACAGATACCGAGAAAGGGCTTGCTATGCGCCGCTTGCAGAATCGCTTTATTGAGGTGGTGATCGGAAATGGCTGCCATACAGTCCCGAGCAGCGCCCTGACCGGGAAATACGACTCGGTCTGACGTCAGAATCAAGGCAGGATCGTCAGTGACCAGCACCTCATCTCCCGCACCTGCCACATGTTCCACTGCCTTTGCAACGGAACGCAGGTTGCCCATCCCGTAATCGATCACGGTGATACGTTGTGTCATCGGCTTACTACCCGTGAATGCTTAGAGACTGCCCTTGGTGGAGGGCACTTGGTCAGACATGCGGGGATCCGGCTCCAGCGCCATACGCAGGGCGCGACCCAGGGCCTTGAAAACCGTCTCTGCCTGATGATGGGCGTTGATGCCACGCAGGTTATCGATGTGCAGGGTGATGCCGGCGTGATTGACCAGTCCCTGAAAGAACTCCTGGAACAGATCCACATCGAAGTCACCGATACGGGCTCGCGTAAAATCCACAGCGTAAACCAGTCCGGGACGACCGGAAAAATCGATCACCACCCGCGACAAAGCCTCGTCCAACGGCACATAGGCGTGACCGTAACGACGAATGCCTTTTTTATCCCCGACCGCCTTTGCCAAGGCCTGACCCAGGGTGATACCGATATCCTCCACCGTGTGGTGCGCATCGATGTACAGGTCTCCCTCAGCGGTGACAGCAAGATCGATCAGCCCGTGGCGGGCGATCTGATCCATCATGTGATCGAGGAATGGTACCCCTGTCTTGAAAGCGGTCTCACCGGTGCCGTCCAGATTCAGACTAACCTGTATCCGGGTCTCCAGGGTGTTGCGCTCAACCTCCGCGGTACGCTGCATGGTGGTGGCTCCGATCTGAGTCATTCAAGCGGGCTGTGCCCAAAGGAGCGTATTCTAGCCCGGATATTTCACCCGGTCACTTATATATTTGGTTAACGCTTTGTTTCTAGGCCCGTTAGGACGACTCAGATTATGGGCCACTGACAGCAGACAACTTGACGCTCAACAGTATACCTTCAGCTCGGCAAGTCGTTCAGAAAAGCTCCGACTCGACCTCCAGGTAGGCCAGATTGATATGCCGGCCGATATTGCGTTCAAAATCGACCCAATTGTGAAAAGGTCCGAGTGTCTCGATAATCTTCGGCTTCATCTCGAAATCGCTGAGCCCTTCATCGAAATACTTAGCGACCTCCGCCTTCATTGTCGACAGGTATCTGCGGTATGTCTGAGGCACTTCACGTCCGCCCGTATCGCCATGCCCTGGCACAAAGATCTCAGCCTGGGTGGCCAGGGCCATATCAATGGCTGCGATATTGCCACCGAAAGTACCGCTATCCATCCGGCCAAAACGGTTATTCATGACATTGTCACCGAGGAATACAACCCTGTGCTCCGGCAGTTCGATCATGATGTCGCTATGGCTGTGAGCCTTGGGTTCATAGAGAATACGAATGGTAATACCCGCCAGGCTCAGCTCGTCGCCATGGGTAGCCGTATTTCCCGGCGGCACCTCAATCGTGCCTTTGACAGCACCCTCAGTCATGCGCATCAGGGTGGCCAGAAAGGCCTGGCCGTCACCCTTTTCGACCATTTTCCGCATCTCTTCATGGCCAAAGATCGGTATGTCGGGATAGGCCTCACGAACCGCCTGATTGGCGAACCAGTGATCACCATGAATATGCGTATTGAATACAGCAACCACCGGTAGATTACTGACACTACGTACCTGGCGAAGCACCATTTCACCGACCTGAACACTGGAGCCTGGGTCAATCAAGATTATGCCGTCGTCACCTACAACGAAGGCCGGATTGTTGATAAATCCCTGATTCTCCACTGAGGGAACACCCAATGGTCCATGAATCACATAGACCCCTTTTGCCACCTCTTTCACCGGGTAGTCAGAGACATCCGGTCCCCGTTCCGCCATTGCAGGCATCAGCATGCTGAGTAGTGTCAAGCCCAGGATCAGATAGCTTGGTAGATTCCGCATCATAATTATGACTCGCTTCTTTTCATGATAAAAAAATGCCTGCACCCAATTTATACTGACAGGTCCTTTGTGGGTAGCACTGAATTATCGTATCCCATCGTTAACTCAAAAATCCTTCTTAGGGATACTAACTGCCAACCAAGCAGGCAGTTGGAGTTATCAACAACAATCTCTCTCAAGGTCAGTGAGAGGTATTTTGCAGGGAGTTAGGCAGTAATAAAACCGTAGATGAGATAGGGGAAACGCTCAGCTCTCAAGCCAGAAGGTCACAGGACCATCATTGGTCAGACTGACCTGCATATCTGCACCGAACTCACCACAAGCAACTCTTTTATGGGTTCTTTCTGCGTGGCTCAGCAAGTGCTCAAACAGTCTGGCTCCCAGTACCGGATCTGCTGCACTCGAGAAACCAGCCCGTGTTCCCTTTTGTGTATTCGCCGCAAGCGTGAACTGGGGAACCAGGAGAAGACCGCCGTCGATGTCCCGCAAGCTAAGATTCATGCGTCCCGTCTTATCGGGAAAGACTCGATAACCCAGCAGCCTCTCCAGCAACCGTTCAGCACTGGATTCATCGTCGGTTTTTTGCACCCCGATCAACACAACCAAACCCTGGGCAATCTCTCCAACACAATGACCGTCGACGACAACCCTTCCTTCAGATACTCGTTGAAGCAAGCCGATCACTTCAGTTCCCGGGCAAATCTATCGGTGGTCTCAATCAGGGCTTGTCGAATACCGGGCTCTGTCGCGGAGTGTCCCGCATCCGGGATCACCATCAGCTCGCTACCCTCCCAGGCCTGATGCAATTGCCAGGCGGAATCCATGGGGCAGATAAGATCGTAACGCCCCTGCACAATGACCCCGGGGATACCCGCAAGCTTTTCGGCATCCTCCAGCAGTTGATTGGGACGCAGAAAGGCCTGATTGACGAAGTAGTGGCTCTCTATGCGTGCCAGGCTCAGGGCGGTATGGGGCTGAGAAAAAAAGTCAACCACTGATGCGTTGGGATGAAGACTGGCAGTTCGGCCCTCCCAGATAGACCAAGCCTTCGCAGCCGCCATCCGCTGCAACTCATTATCGCCTGTCAGCCTGCGATGATAGGCCTCAAGCATATTGTGCCGCTCAACATCTGCAATCGGTGCCACGAAATCCTCCCAGTAATCGGGGAAGACCTTGCTGGCGCCGGCCTGGTAAAACCAGGCAATCTCCTCATCGCGACAGAGAAAGATCCCACGCAGCACCATACCAAGCACACGATCCGGGTGAGATTGGGCGTAGGCCAGCGCCAGTGTGGAACCCCATGACCCACCGAACAACAGCCAACGCTCAATACCGAGTGATTGACGAATCGCCTCAATATCATCAACCAGATCCCAGGTGGAGTTGTTCTCCAACTTTGCATGGGGCGTAGAGCGACCGCACCCACGTTGATCGAAGAGCACCACGTGATAGGCAGTCGGATCGAAGAATCGGCGATGATAGGGCTCACATCCAGCCCCCGGTCCACCGTGCAGAAAGAGGATGGGAATGCCTTTAGGGTTGCCTACCTGCTCGATATAGAGCTGATGCCCACCCCCTACGCTGAATTTGCTAGAGGTAAATGCCTCAATCTGAGGGTATAAGTCTTTCATATTATTAACAAAAATTTCCGTGTAGGAATATACCTACAGAGATAGTTGAAAATTCTCACACTCGGACTGTTAATTTTTGTGTAATTATTGAGTTGTCGTCATCAAGGACGTACCCCCAGGATCACTTAAGCACAGGAGGGCGTCAGGGAAGATAAGCTTTGCCAACCAAGCCGACGACTATAAGCCCGACTGCATGGAATGCTGTCGGGCTTTTTCTTGTCCGGTCGATTTGTGGTGAGTTCAATCCCGAGCGGCGCGTTTGCGCTCGTGCTCCTTCAAGTATTTTTTGCGGATACGGATTGCACTTGGTGTCACCTCGACCAACTCATCATCCTCTACGAACTCCAGCGCCTGCTCCAGACTATAGCGCAGAGGTGGCGTCAGCATAATAGCGTCGTCCTTGCCTGATGCCCGGACATTGGTGAGTTGCTTGCCTTTCAGCGGATTGACCACCAGATCGTTCTCACGCGAATGGATACCGACGATCTGGCCTTCATAGACCTCATCACTCGGCTTGGAGAAGAGTCTGCCCCGCTCCTGTAGATTGAACAGAGCAAAGCCAAGCACCTTTCCCTGGCCGTTGGATATCAGCACACCATTTTTTCGCGGTGCTATGCCTCCGTGGGAAGCCGGTCCGTAATGATCGAAAACGTGGTAGATCAGCCCCGTACCGGAGGTACTGGTCATAAAATCGGTCTGGAAACCGATCAGGCCTCGTGAAGGAATGATGTAATCCAGCCGCACACGTCCCTTTCCGTCAGGCACCATGTCCTTCAGATCGCCCTTACGCTCACCCAAGGCCTCCATGATGGTGCCCTGGTGATTCTCTTCCACATCCACAGTGACCTGTTCATAGGGTTCGCAGACCTCACCGTCGATCTCGCGGAAGATTACCTCTGGGCGGGAGACCGCCAGCTCGAAGCCCTCCCGGCGCATCGATTCAATGAGTACGGAGAGATGCAGCTCACCGCGTCCTGAGACCTTGAACTTCTCCGGGTCGGTGCCCTCTTCCACCCGCAGGGCTACATTGTGGATCAGCTCCCGCTCCAGGCGCTCTTTGAGCTGTCGGGAGGTGAGGTATTTTCCCTCACGTCCGGCAAAGGGGGAGGTGTTGACCTGGAAGGTCATGGAGACGGTCGGTTCATCCACACTGAGATGGGGCATCGCCTCCACATGCTCAGGATGGCAGAAAGTATCCGAGACGTTGGGTGCCTCAAGACCGGTCACCGCAATGATATCTCCCGCAGCGGCCTCATCCACTTCGAAACGATCCAAGCCCAGATAGCCATAGACCAGGCCGACCTTTGCCCGCTGCTCTTCACCGTCGTATTTGACCACGGTGATCTGCTGGTTGGGCCGTACCTTGCCCCGAGTCACGCGGCCGACCGCAATGGCGCCCACATAACTGTTGTAATCCAGATTCGAGACCTGCATCTGAAACGGACCGTCCGGATCCACATCGGGTACCGGACAATGTTCGACGATGGTTTCGAACAGGGGTGTCATATCACCTTCACTGATACCACTCTCCAGCCCAGCGAAACCGTTTATCGCCGAGGCATAGACGATAGGAAAATCGAGCTGTTCGTCCGTGGCGCCCAGTTGATCGAAAAGTTCGAAAACCTGATCAATGACCCAGTCCGGTCGTGCACCCGGTTTGTCGATCTTATTGACGACCACAATCGGGCGCAGCCCGTGCTTGAAAGCCTTCTGCGTCACAAAACGCGTCTGCGGCATGGGGCCTTCCTGCGCATCCACCAGCAGCAGAACAGAATCGACCATGGAGAGCACTCGCTCTACCTCACCACCGAAGTCCGCGTGGCCAGGCGTGTCGACCACATTGATGCGGAAATCATTCCAGCGAATCGCCGTATTCTTCGACAGGATAGTGATACCCCGTTCCTTCTCCTGGTCATTGGAATCCATGACCCGTTCCACAATACCGAAGCGCTCTCCCAGCGTACCGGACTGTTTCAGCAACTCATCCACAAGGGTTGTCTTGCCATGGTCAACGTGGGCGATGATAGCGATATTTCTGAGAGACTGGATCACGGAGATGTCCTGCGGAAAAAAGAGGGCGGATTATACCTATTAAATGACGCTTGTCCGTCTTATTTTAAAATAAGTTGAAATTACAACACGTTAGCGCGCACTCAAAGAATCATTAATACAAGTTATCGACAACCCCTTTTCATAATAAAAAATTATCGCTTACTCACAGATGCTGTGGATAACTCTGTTGACAACACCACAGAACGCCCTCTCAAGCCGCATGTTTCTTACATTTTCATTAAATTGTAAAAAAACTGAACAATTAATTTTTTTATATTTATAACAATAAGTTACAATCAATCTACCTGATAAAAAACTGACAGGCCGCATACCGAACTACACTTTTTCATGTGGCATAAAAGGACTGTGTATAGGGTAACCAGAGAGAGGGGGAACATTCTGTGAAAACAGGCCTTTAGCGATTAAAAAAACATCCATTGCCAAATTTTCTGGTATTTGGCTTTTCCCTAATAATCAAATACACCGGTCTACTTCTACTGCTTGCACTCACCCTCAATTAGCGACAGGATAGTCGGCTATTGGCGGCAAACGCACCCTATAAAGCCAGGGTTCTCCCTACGGGAAAACACCTGAGTGCCGCGTCTACATCAGTCACATTGAAGAAGTGAAGCAGTTATGAATCCTTCCGTTCTCGATCCCCTGCGCGCGCATTTGGCCTCTCGGGTCATTGGCCAGACCAGCTTTATCGACAGCATGTTGATCTGTCTGCTGAGTGATGGTCATCTTCTCATAGAGGGCCTGCCCGGATTGGCGAAAACCACCGCGGTCAAAGCCCTGGCGGAAGCTATCGAGGGAGACTTTCACCGCATTCAGTTCACCCCAGATCTGTTACCGTCAGATCTCATTGGTACGGATATCTATCGTCACGAAAAGGGAGATTTCGAATTTCGTCCAGGTCCTCTCTTCCACAACATCCTGCTCGCAGACGAAGTCAATCGAGCACCGGCAAAAGTACAGTCAGCCCTGTTGGAATCTATGGGTGAGCAGCAGATCACCGTGGGCCAAACCACCTATCCGTTACCTGCATTTTTCATGGTACTGGCAACCCAGAATCCCGTGGAACAGGAAGGTACCTATCACCTCCCTGAGGCCCAGCTTGACCGCTTTCTCATGCAGGCCAATGTGGACTATCCGAACCGTAGTGAAGAGTTACAGATTTTGGAGCTGGACAGCGCCCAGCAGAAGGAGAAACCCTCACCGCCGAAGAAGCCGTTGTCACAGAAGCAGCTATTTTCCATTCGCAAGGATGTGGCCGAGCTCTATCTGGATCCCAAGCTCAACAGCTATATCGTCGACCTGGTGCAGGCCAGCCGTAACCCCCAAGCCTACGATAAGGACCTGGCCCGCTGGTGCCGCTTTGGCGCTTCCCCCCGAGCCAGTATCGCCCTGGCAAGATGCGCCCGGGCACGTGCCTGGATGGATGGCGAGGAGTTCGTCGCACCCCACCACATACAGGCCGTGGCGCCCGCCATTCTGAGACATCGCATCCTGTTGACCTTCGAGGCGGAGGCGGAGGGCATCACGACCGATGACTTTCTCTCACGCCTTCTGGACATGGTCGCGATCCCATAGCGCTCCAGGCAACTGCCATGAGCCTCTATCCCCACATCGACGACCTGCTGGAACTGCGGCACCAGGCCCATACCCTTGGGCTCGCCTCACACCATCTGGTCAACTCCAGTTTCAGCGGACTCTATGCCTCAGTGTTCCGCGGTACCGGCCTCGATTTTGAGGAGGTGCGTGAGTACCGGGAGGGTGACGACATCCGCAACATGGAATGGAATGTCACCGCACGCACCAATGTTCCCCACCTGAAGATCTTCAGTGAAGAACGCGAACGCAGTGTGGTGCTTTGCGTGGACCGTGGCCCCCATATGAGCTTTGGTACCCGGGGCACCTTCAAATCGATACAGGCGGCCAAAGCCGCTGCCCTGCTCGGTTGGGCCGCTTCCCGGCTGCATGACCGGGTGGGTGGCATGCTGTTCGGCGATACCGAACAGGGTATGCAATATTTCCGTCCAACCAAGGACCGCAGGGCCCTGTGGCGCCTGCTTCACGCCCTGACCCAGGAAGGCGATACCCAACAACCCTCAGTTGACTGTCTCTCCGAAGCGCTGCAACGGGCCGACCGCGGCACCGCCACTGGCGCACTGATCTTCGTCATCGCCGACATGAACCGAGAGATATTAGGATTGGAACAGACCCTGGGACGTCTCTGCCAGCACCATACCCTGGTCCTACTGCCGGTGGACGATCCAGCCGACCAGACGCTACCGGAGATGGGACGGGTGACCTTTGTCGGACCCGATGGCAAAACCATTGAGATCGACACCAGTAACCGACAGGCCAGAGAACGCTACCACGAGGCATGGCAGGAACGCCGCCAGCTTCTCATCAGCCTAACCAACCGTCTGGGTATCCCCCTCATGCCGGTAGCCACCAATGAAGAGATTCATCTGGCCCTGACTCATGGACTGGCCCGGCACTTCGGCAGGCGTTGAACAGCATGGATGATCTACGAGACATACGCGGCATCGATCCTGCCTCCTGGTGGCCACCCGCCCCCGGTTGGTGGTTAGTGCTGTTGGGTCTGCTCCTCATTGTATTATTAGTCTGGTGGCTGATCAGACGACGGCGCCTCTATCCCTTGGGACGCTGGCAACAGGATGCCCGCAATCACCTGCTGGTGCTGCGGCGACGCTTGAAGCAGGAACCTGCCAAACAGGTTGCCGGGGAACTCTCTGAGCTACTCAGGCGCATTGCCATCGCCCGCTGCGGACGTGAACAGACGGCTTCACTGACCGGAGAGATGTGGCTGGACTGGCTACAAAGCAATGATTCGACCGGCTTCCCATGGCGGAATAAAGGACAACTTTTACTGGAACTCCCCTATGCCCCACCCGGCCATGCCACCGACCAGGCCACGCTCGCTGAATTAATTGATGCCGCCGTCCACTGGGTCAGTGAGGAGGCGTGCCATGTTTGAGTTTCACTGGCCCTGGATGGCGTTGCTTTTGATCCTGCCCCTGCTGGCCAGGATTTTCTGGTTACGACCTCCCAGTGAGCACCACACATCGGTCGAGGGGGTACAGACAACCCTGTTGCATCCTTCGCTATCCCATCTGGGGGAAGCCTTTGAGACGCGGAGTCCCCGACAGCCTTTCAGTAAGCATCTGCATACCTGGCTGCTCTATCTTCTATGGTTAGCTCTAGTGCTGGGACTGATGCGGCCACAATGGTTGGAACCACACACCGAGAATCGCACTGCAGGCTACGATCTGATGCTGGCGGTCGACACTTCCCGCTCCATGACCGCCCTCGACTTTACCCTCGACGATAAGCAAGTGAGTCGTATGCAGGTGGTCAAAGGCGTCGTGAGCAAGTTCGTCCAGGCGCGCCGTGGCGACAGGGTCGGCCTGGTCATCTTCGGCAGCAGAGCTTACGTGCTCTCGCCTCTCACCTTCGATTTGAATGCAGTGGACAAACTGCTGAGTGAACTGGTCCCTGCCATTGCGGGACCCGCCACCGCCATGGGTGATGCCATGGGGCTGGGCGTCAAAAAGCTGAGGGAACGCCCCGAGGGCTCCAGGGTCCTTATCCTGGTCACAGACGGGAAAAACGAAGGTGGCATCATTCCACCACTCAAAGCGGCGCAACTCGCCAGCCGAGAGGGGATAAAGATCTACACCATCGGTGTGGGCAGCAACGAAAAGCGAGTCAAGATACTTGATCCCGAGATGCGTAATTACATTTGGGCTGAGGGACTGAGTTTCGATGAGGAGACCCTGAAGGAGATCGCCAAAATCACCGGCGGTGCTTATTTCAGGGGCACCGATACCGAGGCACTGGAAAAGATCTATCAACGTATTGACGAGCTGGAAAAGACCGAGGCCGAGTCACGCACTGTTTTCATACCCCGACCGCTCTACCATTGGCCGCTGGCCCTCGCCCTGCTCTGTCTGTTGGCGCTGGGTCTCTATCCCGAAGGTCGCCAGCGCCAACTGAAAGGAGGTGGTTATGCCTGAGACGGGCTTCCATTTTGCCCGGCCAGAATGGCTTTTCGCACTGCTGGGACTGGTCCTTGTACTGGCCTGGTTGATCTTCAGTGTGGTGCGGCCACGCAAAGGTTCTATCCATCGCTATGCAGATGAGCACCTGCTGCCCCATCTGACCGGCGTACGGGAACTGGATGTCAACGAACGCTGGAACCGCTACTCCCGCTGGGCGTTACTGTGGATTCTTCTGGTTCTGGCTATTGCTGGACCGCGATGGGACTTTACCGACGTGGAGGCCTTCTCGCCAGCCAATGACTTGGTCATCCTGATGGATATCTCCCGTTCCATGAATGTGGCCGATGTGGCACCTTCCCGCCTGGCGCGTGCACGACAGGAGGTGCAGGACCTGGTTCAACTCAATCGGGAACTTCGCATCGGCATGATCGCCTTCGCCTCCGTGCCCCTTGTGATATCGCCAATCACCGAGGACAGCCAAAGCCTGCTCAATGCCCTGCCGGCAGTCAATTCGGATCTGGCCAATCTCCAGGGTAGCCGGCTACAGGCGGCGCTGGAAAGAGCGGGGCAACTGCTGGGGAGCGGCGAAACTGACAGCGGGAGAAGCATCCTCTTGATCAGCGATGGCGATTTTGATGAGCCTGGGCTCACCGGCGCTATCAGTAAACTGGTGAATCAGGGAATCAAGCTGCATACCCTGGGTATCGGCACGTCTGGCGGCGGACCGGTCCCCGCACAACCGGGTCAAAGTGACCTGTTGCGCGAACCTAACGGCAGGATCGTCGAATCGAGACTCAACGAAACAATCTTGCAACAGTTGGCAAATGCCGGTGCCGGCAGGTACTTAAAGGCCGATTTCCGCGATCATGACAGCCGCGCCATCCTTAAGCTGGCAGCCGGAGAGATAGGTAAACCCACGCCCACTCAAGAGAAGACACGAGTCTGGAATGATCATTTTTACTGGCTGCTGCTACCGCTGCTGATTTTACTACTGCCCCGCTTCAGGCAGTTCAGCAGGGAGTCGCAAGGATGAGACCCCTCCTCACATCGATCATTTTATTGCTGTCTCTGATCACAACACCTGTACAAGCGAGCTGGTTTCTGAACCAGGAACAACAGGCCGCCGAGGCCTATGGTCAGGGACTCTATGAAGATGCCGCCAAGGATTTCAAAGACCCCTATCGCAGAGGGGTTGCCCGCTATCGCACTGGTGACTACGAGGCGGCAATCGAAGATTTCAACCAGGTGGAGCGAGAGGAGGTCAAGTTGGATGCCCTCTATAACCTGGGCAACAGCCGCTACAAACTGGATGACTTCGCGGGTGCTATCGAGACATTCGAGTCAGTTTTGAGTAGTGACCCTGGGCATGCGGACGCCCGGCATAATCTTGCCCTGGCCAGGGAAAAGCTTGCTCAGCAACAAGCCGCTGACGAGCAGGAACAGAAAGAGGAAGAGGAGCAAACGCAGGAGGAAAAAGAAAAAGAGAAGGAGGAGAAAGGGGAGGAGGAAAAACAGGAAGAATCAGACTCTGGTGACCAGCAGCAGGAAGAAGAGCAGCAATCGGGAGATTCCGACTCAGAGCAACAACAGAGTTCTGGGGATCAAGAGCAACAGGAGGAGTCTGAATCAGGACAGCAACAAGAGGATCAGGAGAGCGCGTCCGGCGACCAACAGCAGGATCAAGCAACCGAATCCGGTGAGCAGAAGCAGGAGCAGCAAGGTTCTGGTGACAGCACCTCAGAAGACTCACAACAGGGTGCGGAGCAGCAGGAGAACGAGGGAGAAGGCACTGACGAGGCGATACAACCGGATGACGCAAGCGGTAAGCCGGAGAGTGAAGAGAACCAGACGGATGGTGAGGAGAAACAAGAGAAGGAAATCACCAAAGGAAAAGATGAAACGTCCCCTCAGGATGATGCTCAACACGGCGATGAAGCGCAGCAGGACTTGGCCGGAGATGAGCAAACACCTGAAGCACTTGAGCCCGGTTCCTCTGAAGAGAAGGAGAATCCTGAATCGGCTGAGGGAGAACAGCCTGACGAAAAGTCTGCTAACCTCGAAAGACCCGAAGAGCAAAAGAACGATGCCCAGAGCCCAATGCCGGGAGAAGAAAAACTGGGCCGGGAAAATAGTGAAAACCAGATACCTCCTGCAGAGGAGGCCCACTCCGAAGCGGTGGAGCAGGTTGACCAGAGTGGCGAATCTCAGTCACCCGACAGTGATTCATTAACGAGTGGTGGCAGCGAGGAAAGGCAACCTATTCGTGGAGGTCACGCCTTGATGGAACAGTGGCTGGAACAGATCGAAGGCGACCCCGGCCAGCTGATGCATCAGCAATTCAGGCTGGAGGAGTACAAATATCTGCGCAGTCAGGGCGGTAGAGATAGAGAAACGAGACCCTGGTAGTCAATCCCTATCAGTAATAAAAAAAAGAGAAACAGGCGATGTAGCAATACAGCCTGAATAAAAAAACAGCGTTTTTTATGGAGGCAGGATGGAGAGTGGCAAGAGATTCACGATACTCAGTCTTGCTGGGTTGTGCCTGCTGGTATTTTTACAGCCTGCAGCGACAAATCCCTATGCTGGCCGAGATCTCTGGCAGACTCTTCCTCCCGGCCAATGGACCTATGCACCTCCCACTCAGAGACAACCGATACAACAGACCCAAACACAACAGCAACCCAAGACCCAACCTGTTTACGGAAGCTGGCCGGGTCAGCAAAGACCCAATTACGCTCAACAGACCTACTACCCAGCACAGCACGAAAAGCCATACATAGAGTGTGAGGTCACACAGAAAAATCCCTATGTTCAGCAGGGAGTGATTCTGAAACTGAGTGTTGTCAGTCGTCATAACCTGATAACTGCAAAACCCCGGGTACCCGAAAGCGACCACTACATACTGCAGCACCTGGAGGGACCCACCACCTATTCTCGGACACACAAAGGAAAGCGTGAGATTGTCAGTGATTACTTCTATGAATTGACACCACTGAGAGCGGGGGCCCTGGCGATATCCGGTTTTCGCGTCACCGGTGAAGCGGAACAGGTATCGGGATACAACCGCAGTAAAATTCCCTTCGACGTCACCAGCAAGGAATCAGTGGAACTACAAATTCGGGAATCCAATCCAAACAGCATGCCCTGGCTACCGTTGGAACAATTGACGCTACAGGTCGACCTGCCAACTTCCTATAAAGCCGCGGCGGGCAAGCCCCTACCGGTAAAGGTCGAGCTGACAGCCCTGGGCCAGGGTGGAAATCAGCTACCCAGTCTTGAGCAACAGCTGAAGAGTAAAGCGTTCCGCGTCTACCGTGATCACAGTGAAGTATCCACCTCCCTCAACAAAAGCAATAAAAAAATCAAGGGACGCCGGGTGGAAAGCTTTATTCTTGTCCCCCAATATGGCGGGGATCTTAAACTGCCTGAGCTGAGCATCAACTGGTGGAACACCCGCAGCAACATGCCCCAACGCACCTCTTTTCCACTGCAGCCCATTGCCGTCAGCGGCAACCGACAAACTTCGGATTATTTTGCTGACGACGAAGAGAGTTCCCTCTTCCCTGCTGGAACCTCTTCAGCCTTCTGGGTCCCACTATCCATCGTATTCGGCGTAATCTTCGGTTACTGGATGGCCATATGGATCTCCCACCGCAGGAAAGGTGATACGCAAACCTCACCCCTGCAGCCATTGGTGACCTTTTTACAGCGCCCGATGCGCCAGATGGCGCCCGCCTTCTCCCCGCTAAAAGAGAAACTGCGTACTGCCGGACACGCCTTCAATCCCATCGCTCGTTGGCACCGTTGGCGCAGACATCTGGTCGGCATGCTGCCACTATCGGTCAGGTTTTGGTTTTGCGTGCGTTTCGTCGATGAAGAGAGCGACCCTGAGATCTGGGGATACACTTTGAGATTCCTCGCCAATAAGCACATGGGTCTGCCAATCAATGCCCCATTTAGCGTGATCGGTAAACATATCCTGGCATTCCACCCCAAGGCTGAACCAAAGAAAATCCACGAACTGATTCACCAGTTGGAAGAATCCGTCTACGGCCACCACAGCCTTGACTTCGAAAGTTGGAAAGCCGCCTTTAAGCACGAAATACGGCCCAGCATGAGATTGATTCCCCGTAGTTGGAGCAATAGGAAAAGGGCACCAGATAGCGGCCTGCCAACCCTGAATCCTGACCGGTTATTGAGCAGATAAACCACCAGCAGATATTACAATCGCTTTGCTTATTCACTCGACAGCTTAGGGCCTGTTAACACTAATTTGATTGCCACTGTTGCACCTGAAAAAGTGCCAATCAAGGCACACCCCAAGGGTACTTCCTTCGGGGCGCGAGGAGCTTAGTTTGGTTGTTCCAAATGAGCGACGAGTAACACCGAGTGGCGCTTTTTCAGGCGCACCCCAAGGGCACTTCCTTCGGGGCGCAACCCGCAGGGCCAAGGCCATTTTTCGCCCAGCGGCGTTATCAGTCGCTTATGTAGACCGGCTACACGGCACGCCTTCTGCCTTGCTGGACAAAAAAATGGTCTTGGCAGTGACGATCAAATTAGTGTTAACAGGCCCTAGTATCTTACATCTGTAGGGCACTTGCCGAGAAAAAGGCCTGTATACTTCGTCCGTTATGTCCCAACCCGTAAACATATTCTCCCACCGACCCTACTGGGCCGCCCGCTTCGGTATCGCACCCGTGCTGCCCATGAACCGGGCCGAGATGGACGAGCTCGGCTGGGACAGCTGTGACATCATCATCGTCACCGGCGATGCCTATGTGGATCACCCCAGCTTCGGTATGGCGCTGATAGGCCGTCTGTTGGAGGCACAGGGTTTCCGCGTGGGCATCATTGCGCAGCCAGACTGGAGCAATGCGGAGGCCTTCCGCCAGCTCGGCAAGCCGAACCTATTCTTTGGCATCACCGCTGGCAACATGGATTCCATGGTCAACCGCTACACCGCCGACCGGCGCATCCGCAGCGATGACGCCTACACCCCGGATGGCGAGGGAGGCAAGCGACCCGACCGTTCGGTGATCGTCTACGCCCAGCGGGCACGCGAGGCCTTCAAGGGAGTGCCGGTGATCATTGGTGGCATCGAGGCGAGCCTGCGGCGTATCGCCCACTACGATTACTGGTCGGACAAAGTGAGACGCTCGGTACTACCTGACTCCAAGGCCGATCTGTTGATCTACGGTAATGCAGAACGGGCTGTGGTCACTGTGGCTCATCGCTTGGCCGCCGGAGAAAAGATCACTGATATTCAGGACGTCAGGGGCACTGCCTACATGCGCCAGGGAATGCCCGATGGCTGGAGCGAAATCGACTCCACTCACCTCGACAAGCCGGGTCCCAAGGCCCATCACCCCGATCCCTATCAGGCGGAACCTGACTGCAACAAGGCAGTCAGCTTCACCCCACACCAGAGGCCGCGCCACCTGGAGCGAACACAAACGGTAGTACGCCTCCCCTCATACGACCAGGTGGTGGAAGACGAAGTCATTTACGCACATGCTTCCCGGGTCTTCCATTTGGAAACCAATCCCGGTAACGCCCGTGCCCTGGTTCAGCAGCACGGCAAGCGGGATGTCTGGCTCAACCCGCCACCCATGCCTCTCACCACCGAAGAGCTTGACCAAGTCTACGAACTGCCATACACCAGGAAGCCACACCCTGCTTACGGCGAGGCACGAAACCCGGCCTGGGAGATGATCCGCTTCTCGGTGAATATCATGCGCGGTTGCTTTGGCGGTTGCACCTTCTGCTCTATCACCGAACACGAAGGGCGTATTATTCAGAGTCGTTCGGAGGACTCCATCGTACGTGAGGTGGAAACAATCCGCGATCAGGTACCCGGTTTTACCGGTAATATCTCGGATCTGGGCGGCCCAACCGCCAATATGTATCGACTGGCCTGTAAAGATAAGAAAATAGAGTCTGCCTGCCGTCGCCTCTCCTGTGTCTATCCTGACATCTGCAGCAATCTCGGCACAGACCACCAGCCGTTGATCAGGCTCTATCGTCGCGCTCGAGCATTGTCCGGTATCAAACGGGTCTTTATCGCCTCCGGTCTGCGTTATGACCTGGCAATTCGTTCCCCCGAATACATTCGTGAACTGGTGACACATCATGTAGGCGGCTATCTGAAGATTGCGCCGGAGCATACCGAAACGGGTCCCCTGAGCAAAATGATGAAGCCCGGCATAGAAAGCTACGAGCGATTCAAAAAGCTGTTCGAGAAGTACTCCAAAGAGGCAGGCAAGGAGCAGTATCTGATCCCCTACTTCATCGCCGCTCACCCCGGTACCAGTGACCAGGATATGCTCAACCTGGCACTGTGGCTCAAGCAAAACAGCTTTCGACCAGACCAGGTACAGGCCTTCTTGCCGACACCACTGGCTATCGCCTCAGCGATGTACCACACAGCAAGGAATCCACTACGGAAGGTATCACGCAGTAGTCGCCAGATTCATGTGGTAAGAGGTCTGAAACAGCGTCGCCTGCACAAAGCATTTCTGCGCTATCACGACTCAAAAAATTGGCCGCTTTTGCGAGAAGCCTTGACCAGTATGGGTCGTGCAGACCTTATCGGTAACGGTAAAAAACATTTGGTGCCTAAGTGGCAACCAGGGCATTCGAAGAGTGATACGAATAATAAAAAGGCACACCGGACCAGCCCATCCAGAATGGCTGTACCAAGTACAAAAATGCCGAACAACAAGCGCATGAGAAAAGCGACTTCCTCACGGAAAACAAGAAAATAATCCTCTTTACTATCAGCTAGATAGACCACACATGCAGCAGCCGGCAAAAACCTGCTGTCAGTTGAAAAAAGGCCATTCCGGGACCATATTTATAGTAGGGACGGGAAGTTGTTTAAGGAGGTATATCATGAACATGACACGTTATGATCCCTGGCGCATGATGGACGATTGGCGGCAGGAAATGGACCGTGTATTCCACCCGCTCCTGCAACGGGAAGGCGACACCTCCCACGTCGTAGGCGGCGACTGGGTACCAGCGGTCGACATCAAGGATGAAGACAGCAGGTATGTCATTCGAGCCGATATCCCGGGCGTCAAACCGGAAGATATCGAAGCCACTATGGAAAACGGTGTGCTGACTATCCGGGGCGAGCGTAAGTTTGAAGAGACCGAGGAGAAAGAGAACTTCAAACGTATCGAACGCAGCCACGGCATCTTCTATCGTCGTTTTTCATTGCCGGATAACACCGATGCTGAGGCCATTGAGGCGCAGGGTAAAGATGGTGTGCTGGAAGTGACTATTCCGAAGACTGCAGAAAAGCATTCAAAGAAAATTGAAGTAGCACATTAATCATTTAACGATGGTTGCACTTTCCTCTCTCTCCAATGCCTGAGAGGGAGGATTCATCTGATTAACCCTAGAAGCTGAAAATGAGTCCCAGGTTGGTCTCGAATTGGGGGAACAGATCGCTATTCAATTCGAGATCACAGCCCCCGTCACAAAAGAGTGATCCACTGGTATCGACCAGTGTGCCATAGCCTCGCATCTCGAAACGGATACCCAAGCGTTCTGTAGGATACCACTTCAAACCACCACCAAAACTCAGCGAGAGGCGGGTCTCATTGTTGAATCCCGTTCGACCGGGGCTCAAATGGGTCATGCCGATACCGCCGCTGAAGAAAGGGATCACCCGATCATGGCTCATATCCACGGTACCGCCTAGATGCAGATAGTGGACATCCAGGTCGAAGGCATCCTCTGGGTTGGTGCTATCGGTGAGGCGGGTGTCCTGGCGTGAATAGAGAAATTCATACCGGGTATCCTGTGACGCCAACTTGCTGACAGTGAAACCCCAGTTACCATTCTCATCAGCATCTAGAGACTGACCGGTGGTGACATCATCAAAAGCACCACCGAATCGATATCCGACAAACGGCACAAACTCGAGTCCATCGGCTGCCGCCGTACCCATTGGCAGGCCTGCTGTGAGCAGACATATTGTCAGTGTCAGAATTCTGACCATGAGAACGATAGTCGTTGATGTTAAGAGTGTTGGGAATTATCGAACAAAACGTCAAAAGTAACCCGGAAGCACATCACACCCTCGATTCTTTTATTCTAAGCGCCTGATCGTAAAGCTTATTTTTTTTATTACCGGTCAGTTCCGCCACTAGGGCGACGGCTCGCTTCAGGGGTAGTTCGTCGAGTAATCGGGACAGTAGCTGGTCGACGGCTATCTCTGCTTGGGTCTCTGTCGAGCCGGCCGGCGCGCCTGCGACCAACACGACAAACTCCCCTTTTCGCTGGTTTTGATCCTGCTCCACCTGCAACAGCAGTTCATCAAGGCGACCGCGCAGAAAGGTCTCATGCAGCTTGGTCACCTCCCTGGCGATGACGGCCTCCCGTTCATCCCCGAATACCTCTACCATTGCCTTCAGAGAGGCGGTAATGCGGTGACTCGACTCATAAAAAACCAATGTAGCCCGCTCACGAATCAGCTCGCCCAACCACTCCCGACGCTGCCCCTGATTTCGGGGCGGAAATCCGGCAAACAGAAAACGATCCGTCGGCAGGCCTGCGGCAGAGAGCGCACAGGTCATCGCGCTGGGCCCGGGAACCGGCACGATACGTATATCTAATCCTGCTGCCTCACGCACCAATGGAAAGCCAGGATCACTGATCAGCGGCGTACCGGCATCTGAGACCAGTGCCAAAGAGCGCCCAGATTGTAGTAGTTCTGTCAGCTTCGCCACCTGAGCCCGCTCATTATGTTCATGAAATGACTGCATGGGCGTATCGATAGCATAGTGGCGTAACAGCGGTTTCGTATGCCGGGTATCCTCGGCAGCGATCAGGTCGACCTCCTTGAGTATCTCAACCGCCCGCGCGGAAATATCGTCAAGATTGCCGATCGGTGTTGCAACAACGTAAAGTACGCCCTTTGACACAACGCTTCCTGATGTAGAATGAGTAGGCTGAACATCCTGCCACAGAACCCAAATCATGCAAATCAATCGCCATCTTGCCACCGCCCTGCTAATGCTCATACTGATACTGCAGGGTTGCGCCACCCTAAAGCCTGATCGTCAGACTGAAGCTCAGTTGTTACCGGAAATCCGTGAGAAGGTCGATCTTCTGCTGACCAACGAATCTTTCGAAGCGGCCGCCGCGCTGTTACAGACAGTGGCACGACAAAGCGAATCCCCATTGCGTGAGCAGCTCTACCTGGAGGCCGCTGAAACCTGGCTGAAAGCAGGACTTATTGAGAACAGTCTTAGCCTGCTCGACAAGTTGCAACCACCAACAGATGACCCGGCATTCGCCTTCCGTCTACGCATGTTGCTCACTGAGATAGCCATACTCAGGGGCGACATTGAGCAAGCCCTCGACCTGATGGAACCTGCACCCGAAGAAGAGACACCAATCCCATTGCGCCTGCGATACCACGCGAACATGGCAGAGATCTTCCGACTCTCCGGCAACCTGCTGGAAAGCGCCAGAGAACTCAACGTGATGGATCTTCTTTTGGTGGACGATGAAGCACAACGATTGGAAATACAGGAGTTGTTGGTACAGACACTGGCATCGATGACCGATACAGCCCTGCAACTATTACAACCACCTCCACCCTCCAATATGGGTGGATGGATGGAGCTGGCCCGGCTGGTCAAACAGCAAATAGCCCAACCTGCCGATCTGGCCGCCGCATTGGCCACCTGGCGAGAACGCTTCTCCGAACACCCCGCACTGCAAACATTTTTGGCCGGCCTGCTGGAACGGCGAGGTCTGAGCAGCAGTGACCATATAGCCATACTGCTTCCACAAAGCGGACCGTATAAAAATGTTGCCGGCGCCGTACGGGACGGATTTATGGCTGCCTGGTATCAACACCCCTTGGAGTATCGCCCCCAGCTTCGTTTCTACGACAGCAGCAAACTGGAAGACACCCTGCGCACTTATCAACAAGCACTGCTACAAGGTGCGCAAATGGTTGTGGGACCACTGAACAAAAATGCTGTCAATATGCTGTTGCAAATGGAAACGATGCAACAACCGGTATTGGCGCTTAACCAGGTCGAAGACAAAACGCTCTATCATCCCAATTTGTTCCAGTTTGGCCTGGCACCGGAAGATGAGGCGGAACAGATTGCCGAACGAGCCTGGCTCGAAGGCCATCAACAGGCATTGATACTGACACCCGCTGGAGGTTGGGGTGAGCGCATCGCTGAAAATTTTCGCCTCCGTTGGCAAACATTGGGTGGCACTGTACTGGAACAAAGGCAATATAACGCCTCGGAAAACGACTTCTCTCACCCTATTCGTCAGCTGTTGAATGTAGATGAGAGCCAGGCACGCATAAGAGCGCTGGAGCAATTACTGGGTAAAAAACTGGAGTCTGAGTTCCGCAGGCGGCAAGACGCAGATTTCATATTTCTTGCCGCCCGCCCTCAGAAGGGTCGCCAACTACGGCCTCAGCTCAGATTTCACCATGCCGGCAGTCTGCCGATTTATACCACATCGCATATCTATAGCGGCGTTAAAGACGACGAAAAGGATCGGGACCTGGGACGCATCAGTTTCGTGGATACCCCCTGGCTGCTGGAGGACGAGACCCAGAACAATCTGTCTCGAAAAAATCTACAGCGGCTTATGCCCGGCGTCGGAGGACAGTATGCACGACTCTATGCCATGGGTATCGATAGCTACAACTTATTGGCCTCACTGCAGCAGTTACAGGCTCAACCCGGACGTACCATCAGTGGAAAAACAGGCACTCTCTACCTGGATAGATATAATCGGCTACACCGCCTGCTTGCCTGGGCAGACATGAAAGCGGGTTCTGCCAGCATCACTGGCTATGCTCCACGCATGCAGACACCCACCTTTGCCCTGCCGACACAAAGCGAATCAGCGTTACCCCATACACCAAACGGCGGGCAGACCCCTTTTCATGACCAGGCCACCAAGCCTTAACAATGGCTGAGCATCTCGAGCAAGGCCGTACCGCTGAATCAAGCGCGCTGAAGTATCTGGAAAGCAGAGGTCTTCGCCTTGTAGCCCGGAACTATCGATCAAAAGGTGGTGAGATCGATCTCATCATGCAACAGGACGACAGTCTTGTATTTATCGAGGTCAGATACCGCCAATCATCCCACTTCGGAACCGCCGTGGAGAGTGTCACGCCGTCTAAACAGCGTAAATTACTACTGACAGCCGGCCACTATCTCCAAGAGATGGGTTCCCAAGCACCCTGCCGTTTTGATGTGGTAGGAATCAGCGGAAAAAATCAAACAGAGATCGAATGGATACAAGATGCCTTTCAGGCCAGCTATTAGCGCCAGAACGCAGACCAAGCGCGTGCTTGAAGCCCTGAACGCACCATATTAAGCTGCCGGGTCAATAAACAGAAGGTAAGATCTAACTCTTATGCAAAACAGTGAACGCATCAAAGCGCTCTTCAATCAGAGCATACAAACCAAAGTTGAATCCCTGCCTCTGCTCAGTCAACCAATCAGTGACGCTGCGGACCTTATCGTCTCCCGTCTACTGAATGGCAACAAAATCCTCAGTTGCGGTAACGGCGGCTCTGCCGGTGACGCTCAACACTTCTCTTCGGAAATGCTCAACCGCTTTGAGCGGGAACGCCCAGGTCTGCCCGCCATTGCACTGACAACTGACAGTTCCACCGTGACATCGATTGCCAACGATTACGACTATTCGCTGATTTTCTCGCGACAGATAGAGGCGCTGGGCCACCCCAACGATGTGTTATTAGCGATCTCAACCAGCGGAAATTCCAGCAACGTCAACTATGCCGCACAGTCAGCTCACGAACGGGAAATGGCGATTGTGGCACTGACCGGTCGAGATGGCGGTGAATTGGGGAAACTCCTCACTCACGGTGATGTCGAAATTCGCGTTCCATCCGATGTCACCGCACGCATTCAGGAGACACATCTGCTGATTATTCATTGCCTGTGTGACCTTGTGGATCAACAACTTCTTGGAAGCTGAACAATTAAGAATACTGAGGACATTATGTTGAAACCTGCCTGGATCTCACTTGCCATTTTGACTGTCATTCTACTGCTGCAGGGCTGTGCTGCCCTGGTGGTTGGTGGAGCCGCAACGACTGCCGTGGTCGCTCATGACCGCCGCACCACCGGCATCATGGTTGAGGATCAATCGATCGAACTCAAGTCCTATGACCGTCTGGGAAATGACACCCAGATGAAACAAGACAGTAAAATCAACGTCACCAGTTACAACAAAGTCGTGCTCATGACAGGCCAGGTACCAACCGAAGCTGTTCGCCGAAAAGCGGAGCAGATTGTCAGCCAGGTGGAGCAGGTCAGGCGTGTGGTGAATGAGTTGGAGATTGGCAGCACCGCTTCCTTTGGAGAACATAGCCGGGATGTGGCGCTGACTGCAGAAGTGAAGCTGCGACTGACCAAAATAGACCTGCCTGATTTTGACTCACTCAGAGTCAAAGTGGTCACTGAACGTGGTGCTGTTTTCCTCATGGGACTGCTCACTAAGGAAGAGGCCCACGCAGTCACCGAGGTGGTACGCTACGTCAGCGGCGTACGGCGTGTGGTCAAGGTTTTCGAGTACATCTAATCCTTGACTAACTCACCCCTCAGCCGTTCATTGGCCCGCCGTTTCGCTGACATCGTCGGCTCTGCGGGCATCTTTACTGACCCGGGCGACTGCCTGCCATACGGTTACGACAACAGCCGCCTGCAGGCCACACCCCAAGCCGTGCTTTTTGCCACCAATCAGCAACAAGTCAGTGCGATTGCCACGCTCTGTCATGAGCAAAGCATCCCACTGGTGACACGAGGCAAAGGAACGGGCACTACCGGCGCCACCGTTCCTCAACAGGGGGGGATCGTACTCTCTCTCGAACGCATGAATAGAATCCTGGAGATCGATGCTGACAACCGTCTCGCCAGGGTAGAACCCGGCGTCACCAACAAGGCGCTACAAACAGCCTTGGCCGCTGAGGGCTTTTTCTGGCCACCCGACCCCACCAGTGCTGCCGTCTGTACCATCGGTGGAAACCTGGCCTACAACTCGGCTGGACCCAGAGCGGTGAAATACGGCACACCCCGGGAAAGCACCCTGGGCCTGCATGCCGTTACCGGTACTGGCGAGTGCATTCGAACCGGTGTAAAGACAACCAAAGGCGTGGTGGGTTACGATCTCACCCGCCTCCTGATCGGCTCCGAAGGCACGCTGGCCATTATCACCGAGGCCATACTGAAACTGACGCCCCTGCCAGAAACCAGACGAACCCTGCAGGCGAGCTTTCGTGATATCCACGCTGCCGCCCAGGCTGTGTCATCAATCATGCGCCAACCGATAACGCCCTGCGCCCTTGAGTTTATGGACGGTGCCGCTCTGAACATGGTGCGAGACTTCTCAGACCTAAAGCTGAATGCCGAGGTGGGCGCATTGTTGATGATCGAGGTGGATGGCGCATCTCACAGTATCGAGGCAGAAGCCGCCAGTGTCGCAGAAGCTGCCAAGGTAGAAGGTCTCTTGGAGATCCATACTGCCCGCACTGAAGATGAGGTCACCCGTCTCTGGAAGACCCGCAAGGCGCTCTCGCCCGCATTGCGCAACATTGCACCAAAGAAAATCAACGAAGACGTGGTGGTGCCAGTCTCCCGCATACCGGAGTTGATCGAAGGGCTGGAGCAGCTATCAACCGAGCACGGCATCACCATCGTCAATTTCGGACATGCCGGGAATGGTAATATCCACGTCAATCTGCTGCTCGATCCGGATGATCCGGTACAGCTGAAGGCAGGAGATAATTGCCTGAAAGCAGTCTTCGAACTGGTACTGCACCTGGATGGCAGCCTGTCGGGAGAGCACGGTATCGGGGTGGTGAAGCGCCGGTTCGTTCCACAGGAGATCGACCCGGCCTCACTCCGGCTGATGCAGGCCATCAAGCAGCAATTCGACCCCCACAATATTCTCAATCCGGGAATCATTTTCCCAAGCTAATCATCATCCTGTGAACCGGGTGGCGCTTCTGGCCCTAAAGGCCGATTGAGTGTGCACCAAGTCCGTTTTCGCTTTGCTCTCAGGCCTAATCTAGCCACCAAGAGACAGGTAAAACGACTTCAGATCAGGACCCAAACGGCACACAGTGATGAAAAAACCACGCCAAAACCCACTACTTCTGATCGCGCTGCTGCTAAGTTGCGCCTTTCAGGGCATACAAGCGGCCGAGCATGAGCGTTTTATCAATCAGGATAGCGAGGGATTCTGCACCAGCCTGCGAGACGTTTCGGATATCACAGTCACCCAACATCTTCAGGAAGTACAACAGGATCTCCAGTCCCGTTTGAGCCAACTCAAGCAACAGGTACAGAAGAAGAGCTTCAAGGTCATGGATACCTTGATCACTATCGTCATGCCTGGGGGTCTGGTCTATGCAAAACTGCGCCACGACTCCTACAAGAGAAGTGAGCAGGCCATGTTACAGGTCAATGAGGAGCTGGAGTTGATCTCCGGAGACCTGGTGGCATTTCAGACGGAAACCGGTGAGTTCATGGTCGCCAGGGTCGAGTAACTCACCCATAAACTGCTGTCTATCACACAGTGACCCCGGTAAAAACCGGGGTTTTTCTTTTCCGGCATATAAAACCGGCATATAAAAAATGATGTGTAAAGCTCAATTAATAGCATGAACAACGGCTACTGATGGCTCCATACCCCCTGTCTGATCAGGTATTTCTTATCTCTTATCTACCAGACCGGTTGACCCCGCTGCCACCTTCAATGAAAATCCACCCTACTGCTGAGGGCAGATAAACAATAACCAGGGGTAGTCTGCTGTGAGAATTTTCATTTCTTCGTTACTTTGCCTGTTTTTCCCAGCCGCCGTGTTCGCTTCCGGCTCAGGCGGAGAACATCTGGATCTGACCAACCACTGGGTCGGCTTCACTGCAATTGCAATCTTCGCTGTCGCCTATCTGTTGGTAATGGCGGAGGAATTCACCCATCTGCGCAAATCAAAGCCCGTGATTCTTGCTGCGGGCCTGATCTGGGGATTGGTCGCCTGGTATTACCAGACCCACGACATGCCCCATGCTGCTGAAGAGATGGTGCGACATAACCTGCTGGAATACGCCGAGTTGATGCTCTTCCTGCTGGTGGCGATGACCTATATCAATGCCATGGATGAACGCAATGTCTTTGAAAAGCTGCGCTCCTGGTTGGTAGCCAAGGGATTTGGCTTCCGTCAGCTCTTCTGGATTACCGGTGTGCTGGCCTTCTTCATCTCACCCGTCGCCGATAATCTGACCACTGCGCTACTTATGTGTGCGGTGGTACTGGCAGTCGGTGGCAGTAACACCAAGTTCGTCCTGATCGCCTGTATCAATATCGTCGTTTCTGCCAATGCGGGAGGCGCATTCAGTCCCTTTGGTGACATCACCACCCTGATGGTATGGCAGAAAAGTATTGTAACCGCACAGGGTCCAGTCGACTTCTGGGCATTTTTCGCGCTATTCATACCTTCACTGGTGAACTGGTTGGTGCCGGCATCGATTATGCATTTCGCTGTGCCTGATGAGAAACCGGAGGGTGGCGGTGAAAGTGTCGAGATGAAGCGTGGCGCCAAGCGCATCATTGTCCTGTTTCTAGCCACTATCGTGACCGCTGTCAGCTTTCACAACTTCCTGGGAATGCCGCCTGTGGTCGGTATGCTGACCGGCCTCTCTTACCTGCAGTTCTTCGGTTTCTACTTGAAAAAAACCTATGCCAAGGACCACCCACAACTCACCGATAAGGACAAGACCGAGATAGAGCACGATGGGCAGATGGGCGACATGATCTCCTTCGATGTCTTCAATAAGGTTGCCAGAGCTGAGTGGGACACCCTGCTGTTTTTCTATGGTGTGGTACTCTGCGTGGGCGGCCTGGGCTTTATTGGCTATCTCGCTCTGACATCTGAGATTATGTATACCCAGTGGGGTGCTGCGTTGGAACTTTCCGCCAGTATGAATGCCACTCCGGCGAATATCATGGTGGGTGTTCTCTCGGCCATTGTCGATAACATTCCGGTCATGTTTGCCGTACTGACCATGATGCCGGATATGTCCATGGGGCAGTGGCTACTGGTGACCCTGACAGCCGGTGTGGGCGGTTCCATGCTATCAATCGGTTCTGCTGCAGGTGTCGCTCTGATGGGGCAGGCGAGAGGTAAATATACCTTCTTCGGACATTTAAAGTGGATGCCAGTTATTGCACTGGGGTATGTTGCCAGTATTTTCGTCCATCTCTGGGTCAATGCAGGTAGTTTCTAAGTCAACACGAGGGGGGCTGCTTGCCACCCTCTACTCGGACATTTCCGCCATTATTGTCTTGATTTGGTGATAGATGATTGACAGTCAAAAGCGTGCCATCGAAATGAGATGAACAAGCGGCTTCTGACAGTTGCGCTGTTTCTCTGTCTCCCGGGCTTTGTACTGGCGGAGCATATGTCCGCCAGCGGCAATAGTCTGAACACCCACTGGGTCGGCATATTGAGTCTCGCCGCCTTCGCACTGGCGATGGTCACGGTATTCATCGAAGAGTTTATCGATCTGCGTAAATCCAAGCCGGTGTTACTCTCTGCCGGGATCATTTGGGGCCTGATCGGCTGGTATGTACACCAGACGGACTCCGCGCATTTTGCGGAACAGGCAGTCCGCCAAAGCTTGCTGCAATACGCAGAATTGATGCTCTTCTTTCTGGTGGTGATGACCTATATCAACGCACTGTCTGAACGGCAGGTCTTCCTTGCAATACGCAGCTGGGTCGGGCAACAACAATACACTTTCCACAAAATTTTCTGGATCACCGGATTGGGGACCTTCCTACTCTCCCCGTTCCTCGACAACCTCTCCACGGCCTTGGTTATGGGTGCTGTCGTCCTGAATCTTGAGCGGGAAAACAGACGATTCATTGCCATCGCTTGCACCAATGTGGTTATCGCCTCCAATGCAGGTGGGGCCTTCAGTCCTTTCGGTGATCTCACCACCCTAATGGTCTGGCAACAGGACATTATCAGCACCAACGGTCGCGTCGATTTCTTCTCATTCTTCAATCTTTTCATACCCTCACTGGTCAACTATTTAGTGCCTGCCCTCTTCATGCACTTCGCGTTACCTACCGGGCGGCTTTCTGCGGCACAGGAGAGGATTAGGATGCGCCGGGGATCGAAGCGCATCATGCTGCTTTTATTACTGACCATCGCCACCACCGTCTTTTTTCAGTGGCAACTTTTCCTGCCAGCCACCATCGGTGCCATGACGGGACTCTCTTATCTGCAGTTTTTCGGTTTCTATCTAAAGAAGACACACATAGCCGGCCCGGCCACCATCACCACCTCTGAGACACCGGGCTTCTCCATCGTCGTGGAAAGTCGGCAGCCTTTCGACGTTTTTTTACGGGTTGCCCGTTCAGAATGGGACACCCTGCTGTTTCTTTGCGGTGTCATACTTTCGGTGGGTGGATTGGGCTATCTGGGCTACCTGACCCTGGCCTCAGAGCTGCTCTACGTGCAATGGGGCGCCACAACGGCCAATATTTCTATTGGTCTGGCTTCAGCGGTGTTGGAGAATATCCCGACTATGTCTGTCGTGCTGACCATGCAACCGGAGATGTCACTCGGACAATGGCTGCTCGTGACATTGACAGCGGGCGTTGGCGGCAGCCTGCTTTCAATCGGCTCCGCTGCGGGTGTCGCACTGATGGGGCATTCCAATGGTAAATATACATTTTTCAGTCACTTACGATGGACGCCGGCAATTGCATTAGGCTTCGCCGCGAGCATCGTCTGTCACCTCTGGTTGAATAGCGCGCTTTTCTGATCCCCACTCGCTGCCTATCCGACTCACTGGATTTGCCACACCTCCGTGGTATAGTTGGCTCCAATTTTACCTCACGTCCGGCACCGACAAGGACAAAAATCGCCCCTGAGGCGAATGGCCGGACGATAACATTAGAACGATTAGAGTAAGGGAGAAGTCCATGTCAAAAAAGCACCCCGTGGTTGCTGTAACCGGTTCATCCGGCGCAGGCACAACGACCGTCAAACGCGCCTTCGAACATATTTTTTACCGTGACGGTATCAAATCAGCCGTTGTTGAAGGCGATAGCTTTCACCGCTACACACGTGCTGAGATGCGTAAAAAGGTAGCAAAGGGACTCAGCCATTTCGGCCCGGATGCCAACCATTTCGACAAAATCGCCGAATTGTTCAAGACCTATGGCGAAACAGGTGGAGGCAAAAAGCGCTACTATCTACACAGCCCCGAAGAGGCGGCAGAGCACAACTCCCGTCTGGGTTGCGATCAACAGCCCGGTGAGTTCACCCCGTGGGAAGATATCGCCGGAGACACGGACCTACTGTTCTACGAAGGCCTGCACGGCATGGTAGTCGATGGTGAGGTCGATGTTGCCAGGCATGTCGACCTGGGTGTCGGTGTGGTACCTATCGTCAATCTGGAGTGGATTCAGAAGATCTTCCGCGACAACGCAGAGCGGGGGTACAGCGAAGAGGCCATCGTCGACACGATCATGCGACGTATGCCTGACTACATCAATGTCATCACGCCCCAGTTCTCGCGTACCGATATCAACTTCCAGCGCGTACCGACGGTGGATACCTCTAACCCCTTTATCGCCCGCGACATCCCCACACCGGACGAGAGTTTCGTGGTGATTCGTTTCAGCGATCCGAAGAAGTTCGATATCAACTTCCCTTATCTGCTGTCGATGATCGACAATTCATTCATGTCTCGCCGTAACTCCATCGTGGTGCCCGGCGGCAAGATGGGGTTTGCCATGGAGATCGTCCTGCAGCCCATCATCGAGCGTATGATGGATGCCCGTAACGTCTGATTTGATTCACGTTAGGACCTAAATAAAGCCGCAACGCCCTAGTGCCGTTGCGGCTTTTTTCTTTCCAGGAGTCTGGTCTGGCCTATGAGCCTGATACACGGACATACCGATTGTCATCCATTTGCGAATTTTCAATGTAACGATGTGATCTAATAACTTAGCATTTCACTCAAGTTTTTACTGGAAATCACTGCAAAAGGAGTAGACGATGAAAGAAACCTCACGCCTTGCCTACTTTCCCATCTCTTTTTTCGCCGTCGTGATGGGACTGGCCGGGCTCTGCATCGCTTGGGAAACGACACAGACTACTTTCGATCTTCCGTTTAGAATTGACGCTGCCCTGATACCTTTCACCACTCTGATCTTTGCCATACTCCTCACGCTCTACCTCATGAAGGTCGTTCGGCACCCCCGTGAGGTGATTCAGGAGCTGAACCATCCGGTTAAACTCAACTTTTTTCCGGCGGTCTCTATCAGTCTGATTCTGCTTTCGGTCACCTTGCTGAAGCCCCTGCCGTCGCTCTCTTACGGACTCTGGATCTTTGGTACCTGCCTACATCTGGCCTTTACGCTCTACGTCATGAATGTATGGATTTATCATGACAAATTTGAGATTCACCACATCAACCCCGCCTGGTTCATTCCTGTGGTCGGCAATGTCCTGGTGCCAATTGCCGGCACCACCCACGGCCACTTTGAGATTTCATGGTTTTTCTTCAGTATCGGTATTATTTTCTGGCTGGTGCTCTTTACCATTATCATCAATCGGGTTCTTTTCCATCACCCGTTGCCCGATAAAGTGATGCCCACCTTTTTCATCCTGATTGCACCGCCCGCTGTCGGATTCATCTCCTATATGAAGCTCTCTGGCGGCATGGACAACTTTGCCCACATTCTCTATTACAGCGGTCTTTTTCTGACGCTGTTGTTACTGACCCAAGCACCGAGATTTACCCGTCTGCAATTCTCTCTCTCCTGGTGGGCTTACTCTTTTCCACTGGCAGCTATCACCATCGCCACACTGCTGATGTATCAAGCCTCTTCACAGATCGGCTTTGCTGTCATCGGCTGGGCACTGCTCACGCTCCTGACCCTGGTGGTGACGTATCTTCTCTACCGGACACTCAAAGCGGTGGGGGGGAATCTTATCTGTCTCCCGGAGGATTAAACCGCTGTTGTGGGAGAATGGCGGATTTGTTGCTTAGTCATATTCCCGGTCTTTCCACTGACGTAACGCGGTGAAAATAGCCTGTGAATTCTCGAGTGAATGTCCAGCTGACCGTTCAGCTGCCGCTTTGACGCCTTGTACGGCAGTCCTGAGGAAGGGATTGGTTTTGCGCTCCACTTCAAGCAAAGCCGGAAGTGTGGGTTGCCCTGACTCTCGCTTGACTTGCTCAGCCTCGATGCGCACCTGGAGAGCAGCACTGTCGGGTTCCACCCAGGTGGCAAAACCGAGATTGTCCAGCGTGTACTCATGAGCACAGTAGATTTGGGTCTGACCCGGTAGATCTGAGATTCTTTGCAAAGAGTCGGCGAGCTGCTCAAAGGTACCATCGAAGACCCGTCCACAGCCTGCAGCAAAGAGGGTATCTCCACAAAACAGGGCGCCTTCGCCATAATAGGCAATATGCCCTGCGGTATGACCAGGTACCTCAAGCACCTGCAGATCAGCCTCCAGGCCCTCGATTGAGACAACATCTCCTTCCCCCACGGGAACAGTGACGCCCCGGATCGACTCGGCAGCCGGCCCGTAAACAGGTATGCCTGGAAAGGCCTCCAGCAGTTCCGTCACACCCCCCACATGATCGTAGTGGTGGTGCGTAATGAGAATGCCACACAGGCTCGCATTGTGCTGATTCAACCATGCCAGCACCGGCATCTTATCGCCGGGGTCCACAGCTACAAAGTTGTTTGAGCCAGGGTTTCCCAACATCCAGATATAGTTGTCATTAAAGGCGGAGACAGGTGTGATTTCGAGCATAATCGATTAACCGTAATCCTCGTATCAGCTGGCACCATCGACGAGCTGTAAGGCTACCTCTCGTGTCGCTCGATTGATCGACTGGATCAGCCCCTGCAGATCGAGACCGGCTTGACTCAGCTGCTCTTCATGGCTGGCATGATGCTGGTAGCCATCGGGTAACCCCAGATTAAGGACCCGGACACCATGCCCTTCCGTATTGAGATATTCATTGACGGCCGAGCCGGCACCGCCCGCCACAGCATTCTCTTCGATGGTGACCAATAATGGGTGTCGGTTGGCCAGATCGAGCACCATCGATTCATCCAATGGCTTGATAAAGCGCATGTTGGCCACAGTGGCATCAAGTTGTTCCGCCGCCTGCATGGCGGTCTCCAGCAAACTGCCGAACACTAACAACGCAACACGTTGGCCCTCGCGTCGTATCTCGCCACGAGCAAAGGGCAACGCTTCGATCACCTCATCAACAGCAACCCCAGGCCCTGCTCCCCGGGGGTAGCGGACCATGGCGGGACCCTGATATTCATACGCAGTCTGCAGCAGCCGCGCACACTCGTTTTCATCAGCTGGCGCCATAACCGCCATGTTGGGAATCGCCCGTACATAGCTGAGATCAAAGCTGCCGGCGTGGGTGGCGCCGTCAGCCCCCACCAGTCCGGCACGATCCACAGCAAGGGTGACATCCAGATTCTGCAGTGCCACATCGTGGATCAGCTGATCGTAGGCCCTCTGCAAAAAAGAGGAGTAGATCGCCACCACCGGCTTGACCCCTTCACAGGCGAGTCCGGCAGCAAAGGTCAGGGCATGCTGTTCGGCAATGCCCACATCGAAATAGCGTCGGGGAAAGCGTTGAGAAAATGCCACAAGCCCCGAGCCTTCACACATGGCCGGTGTGATAGCTACCAACCGTTCATCTTTTTCAGCCACCGAGCAGAGCCACTCCCCAAACACCTGGGTATAGGTCTTGGCCTTGGCCGTCTTTTCCATTTTGCCGGTAGCGGGGTCGAAAGGGCTGACGCCGTGGTAACCACAGGGGTCTTCCTCCGCCGGCACAAACCCTCGTCCTTTCTGGGTCACCACATGGAGCAGGCGGGGACCCTGCATCTCTGACATATTGCGCAAAGTTCTAATCAGGGTATCGAAATCATGCCCGTCGACCGGACCGATATAGTTAAAGCCCATCTCTTCGAACAGGGTGCCCGGCATCACCATGCCCTTCATGTGCTCCTCCCACTTGCCCACCAGATCACTGAATTGATGGGGCAAGTGACTGAGGGCGGATTTACCGCCCTCGCGCACGCTGGTGTATATCTTGCCGGAGAGCAGGCGAGCCAGATGATTGCTGAACCCCCCCACCGGCTTGGAGATCGACATATCATTGTCGTTGAGAATGACCAACAGGTCCTGGTCAAGTGAACCCGCCTGGTTGAGTGCTTCAAAAGCCATACCCGCACCCATGGCCCCATCACCGATCACCGCTACCGCTTTACGATGCTCTCCTTTCTGCTTGGATGCCACTGCCATACCGAGTGCAGCACCGATAGAGGTACTGGAGTGTCCGGTACCGAAGGTGTCGTACTCACTTTCGCTGCGTTTAGGAAATCCTGAGAGTCCTCCCTTCTGGCGCAAGGTGGACATCTGCTCACGACGACCGGTCAGGATCTTATGTGGATAGGCCTGGTGCCCTACATCCCATACCAGTCGATCATAGGGGGTATTGAACACATAGTGCAGCGCGATGGTCAGCTCTACCACGCCCAGACCTGCTGCCAAATGGCCACCGGTCTGGGACACGCTTTCAATGAGAAATCGTCGCAGTTCGTTGGCCAGCAAGCGAAGCTGCCTTTGCTCCAGCTGACGCAAGTCACCCGGCAGGTCGATTCCATTCAGCAAAGGATAGTGATCCTGCGAAATTGGACCAGGGTCTGAACCGCCCTTGTCTGACATGGTATGAGCCGCTCCGGTAGGGGTGTCATGGGAAAGATTGGCCTATTCGACAATCTCTCAGCAGAATAGTTGATTTTACCCCATCCGCTCAAATGACGCATTCAAACGGGTGCATCTTTGATCCGTTGAGACTCAGCCAGAACAAAATCATGAAAAGCTCTGGCCGGTGGGGAGAGCCTCTTACCTTTCCGATAGACCATGTACCAGTGGCGTTGCAGTGGGAAACCCTCCACATCCAATACGATCAGACGACCGGTCTCCAGCTCCAGTTCAATGGTATGGCTTGATACCACGCCGAGTCCCATACCGGCTCGTACGGCTTGCTTAATCGCTTCATTTCGAGTCATTTGCATGCCGGTGCTAAGAGGGATCGACTGCTCAGAGAAAAAGCGCTCCATTGCCAACCGGGTACCGGAGCCCCCCTCTCGCATGATAAAGACCTCTTCAGCCAGACGTTGTGCCGGGATCTTCCTTTTCTGCTGTAACGGATGCCCCGGAGGAGCGATCACCACCAGCGGATTCTCCATAAAAGGCTCGTAGACAAGCTCGATATCTTCTGGGGGCAAGCCCATCAGGACGATATCGATCTCGTTATTCTTAAGCAGACCCATCAGGCGTTCACGGTTGGTGACATCAAGGCTCAGATCAATACCCGGATATTGACGGCTGAAGACTGCGAGTAACCTGGGTGCGAAATAGTTGACGGTACTCGCTACAGCGATATTGAGGTGACCGGTATCGAGCCCCTTCATAGCATCTAAAACCTCCTCCATCTCCTCGAAGGTCTGGAAGATGGTCCGCACATACTGGAACATCTCTCTGCCGGCCTCGGTAAGCTGAATCTTTTTGCCGGCGTGTTCAAAGAGGGGCAGACCCACAGACTCCTCCAACTGCTTAACCTGCATCGACACCGCCGGCTGGCTGAGATGGAGTTCCTGCGCCGCCCGAGTGTAGTTCAAGTGCCTGGCAACGGTGGTGAAGACTCGCATCTGTCGTAGGGTTGTATGCATGGATACGCTCTCTCACATTTGGTAATCGGTTTGAGCCCAGCTCCAGCATAGAGAGATCTCTCCATGTCGATTTTTATCCGGGAGCCAATTATCAGAAAATATACCACAAATCACATATGGTATAAGTTTTTTATTATGATTCCAATTAAAAGATCTGACTTCACTTAAGCGCTCACCTTCCTATACTAGCTCCACCTT
Organism: Candidatus Thiodiazotropha sp. (ex Monitilora ramsayi); assembly: GCA_025655575.1. Lineage (GTDB taxonomy): Bacteria > Pseudomonadota > Gammaproteobacteria > Chromatiales > Chromatiaceae > Thiodiazotropha. Next base: position 63,250 of record JAHXIP010000004.1, read on the forward strand.
GATTGAGGTTTTTTACAGAGAATTTTTTACTGACAGCATGGAAAAGTTTTTTCCAGAAGCTGCATTTCAAGGCAACGCAATCCTAAATCTGGAGGAATCGCTAAAATGGCCAAGAAATATGATGCGGGCGTAAAAGAGTACCGCGAAACATACTGGATGCCCGATTACACGCCTAAGGACACAGACATCCTGGCGTGCTTTAAAGTTACCCCTCAGCCGGGCGTGCCGCGGGAAGAGGTTGCAGCCGCTGTGGCCGCTGAGTCCTCCACCGGTACCTGGACCACGGTATGGACCGACCTGCTGACCGACCTGGACCACTACAAAGGCCGCGCCTACGCCATCGAAGACGTTCCGGGCGACGACACCTGCTTCTACGCCTTCGTTGCCTACCCGATCGATCTGTTCGAAGAAGGCTCTGTGGTTAACGTCATGACCTCTCTGGTCGGTAACGTGTTCGGCTTCAAAGCCCTGCGTGCACTGCGTCTGGAAGACATCCGCTTCCCGATCGCTTATGTCATGACCTGTAATGGCCCGCCCCAGGGTATCCAGGTCGAGCGTGACCTGCTGAACAAGTATGGTCGTCCGCTGCTGGGTTGTACCATCAAACCGAAACTGGGTCTGTCTGCGAAAAACTACGGTCGTGCCTGCTATGAAGGCCTGCGCGGTGGTCTGGACTTCACCAAGGATGACGAGAACGTCAACTCCCAGCCATTCATGCGCTGGCGTCACCGCTTCGACTTCGTTATGGAAGCCATCCATAAGGCTGAAGCCGAGACTGGCGAACGCAAGGGTCACTACCTGAACGTAACCGCTCCGACTTCCGACGAAATGATGAAGCGCGCCGAGTACGCCAAAGAGATCGGCGCCCCGATCATCATGCACGACTACATCACCGGTGGCTGGTCCGCCAACACCCAGCTGGCCCAGTGGTGTCAGGACAACGGCATGCTGCTGCACATTCACCGCGCCATGCACGCCGTACTCGACCGCAACCCACACCACGGTATCCACTTCCGCGTACTGACCAAGATCCTGCGTCTGTCCGGCGGCGACCACCTGCACTCCGGCACCGTTGTCGGCAAGCTGGAAGGCGACCGCGACGCCACCCTCGGCTGGATCGACATCATGCGCGACTCCTACGTCAAGGAAGACCGTTCACGCGGTATCTTCTTCGATCAGGATTGGGGCTCCATGCCTGGCGTTCTGCCGGTTGCTTCCGGTGGTATCCATGTATGGCACATGCCTGCGCTGGTCAGCATCTTCGGTGACGACTCTGTGCTGCAGTTCGGCGGTGGCACCCTGGGTCATCCCTGGGGCAACGCTGCTGGCGCAGCTGCCAACCGTGTTGCGGTTGAGGCTTGTGTTGAAGCGCGTAACCAGGGCCGTGAGCTGGAGAAGGAAGGTAAGGACATCCTTACTACCGCTGCCAGCCACAGCCCTGAGCTGAAAGCCGCTATGGAAACCTGGAAAGAGATCAAGTTCGAATTCGACACTGTCGACAAGCTGGACGTTTCTCACAAGTAATCGTCCGTCGAGCTGGCGGCCGACTGTGTCGGTCGCTGCCCGAACGACTTACCTGATTCGAATATATAGAGGTATAAACCAATGAGTGAAATGCAGGATTACGCTTCCAGCCTGGAAGATACCAACAGCCGCAAGTTTGAGACATTCTCTTACCTGCCTGCCATGAGCCCTGAGCAGATCCGTACCCAGATCGAGTTCATCGTATCCAAGGGTTGGAATCCGTCCGTCGAGCACACCGAGCCGCAGAATGCGTCCGGCAGCTACTGGTACATGTGGAAACTGCCGATGTTCGGTGAGACCGACGTTGACGCCATCCTGGCCGAGTGCGAAGCCTGTCACCAGGCTCACCCGGACAACCATGTGCGTCTGCTGGGCCTGGACAACTACGCCCAGTGTGCCGGTGCTTCCATGGTTATCTACCGTGGTACGCCGACCTAAGTTCTGATTCATCGGAACTGACCGAAAGCCCCGCCCCCCTATTACTGGGCGGTGGGGCTCTTTGTTTCAGACAGGGTGAGCAGAGCCGCTTTTCCCAAGCCCCGCGTTGGGGTTTCGGAAAACCCGCTTGCAACCGATACCACCCCTACAGCCTTCGACATGGGCTGGTTAACAACCTGAATTAGAAAAGGCAGGAAAACATGAGCGATATCAACGCAGACCAATACCTGATCCAGGAAGAGCCGTATTACCGCCCTGTCGGTAACGAAGTAGAGATGTACGAGGCCGCCTACGCAGCCCGTATGCCGGTCATGCTCAAGGGCCCGACCGGTTGCGGCAAGTCGCGTTTTGTCGAGTACATGGCGCACAAGCTGAACAAGCCGTTGATCACCGTCGCCTGTAACGAGGACATGACCGCCTCCGACCTGGTCGGTCGCTTTCTGCTCGATATCAACGGCACCAAGTGGCAGGACGGCCCATTGACCGTGGCGGCACGCATCGGCGCAATTTGCTACCTCGACGAAGTCGTCGAGGCACGCCAAGACACGACTGTGGTCATCCACCCACTGACCGACCATCGTCGCGAACTGCCGCTGGAAAAGAAGGGCGAACTGGTCAAGGCACATCCGGATTTCCAGATTGTGATCTCCTACAATCCAGGCTACCAGTCGTTGATGAAAGACCTCAAACAGTCCACCAAGCAACGCTTTGGCGGCATGGACTTTGACTATCCGGAAACCGATATCGAGACCGAGATCGTACAACACGAAGGTGGCGTAGACGCCGAGACTGCCGGCAAGCTGGTACAAATTGCACAGCGTTCACGCAACCTCAAGGGCCATGGTCTGGATGAGGGCATGTCCACACGTCTGCTGGTGTACGCATCACAGCTGGTAGCCAAGGGCATAGACCCGATGTCGGCCTGTCAGATGGCCCTGGTCACCCCGCTTACCGATGATCCGGATATGCGCGATACCCTGAGCGCTGCGGTCAATACCTACTTCTGACGTTTGGGACGCAGAAAACCATGAGCGTCGATTTTTCTGAATACATTACCTGTCTCGACGAGAATGACCACGAGCATCTCGAGGCACTCGAATCGTCCTACCATGAGGCGCAGCGGGTGATGTCACCCCGTGGTCTGCAAAACTACCTGGAAGGCATGCGTGCCTTCTGTACCCTGGGTCGCGGCCATGATCTGGTGCTGACCTATGTACAGGAAATGCCGGGCGTCGCCAAAGAAGTTGGTGAGGACATCATCCCCGACATTGTCGAAGCGATGATGAAACTCGCATCGCATACCTCCGGTAGTGTCATCACGCTGATTGTGGCCAACCTGCCGCTGGCAGCTTCTCGTCTCGGCGACGCCGAGGTCATGCGCGGCTTTCTCAAACTCTTGCACCAAATGACCGGCAAGGCTCCACGCGGTCTGCGTCCCATGATGGAGAACCTGGACGAGCTGCTCTCCAAGCTGACCCTGGGCGGGCTGCGCCGTTGGGTCATGTGGGGCTCACAGGCACACCAGCGCGACCTTGACGGTCAGCTGGCCTACTTCGGTCTACAGACTGAGTCGTCCCGATCGATCCTGCAGTCGGAACGTCGCGGCACACTCTTCATCGACAACCAGCGTAAGCTCAACTTTTACTTGCGAGCGCTGTGGGCACGCGCCTTCTTCATGCGCCCCACTGCAGGCGATTTTGAATCGCGCCAAGGTATCCGTCCCTACATCGAGGATTTCCAGATCCATGTGCCGGATGCCTTTGACCCGTTCCGCGGCATCGACGGCATGGAAGTCTACCGCGCAACCGCTGCACACACCGCCGCGCACATGGTCTACACCCGCGAGCCGATCTCTGCCGAGCAACTCTCTCAGGCGCAAATGTGCATGATCGAGCTGTTCGAGGATGCCCGTGTCGAGTACCTCGCCTACAGCGAATTTCCCGGCCTGCGCAAACTTTGGCTGCAGTTCTTCACATCCGAGCCGGGTGAGAACGACGAGTTTGGCAAACCGCACGAGACCATGGACCTGATGATGCGCACCACCCGCGCCATCATGGATCGTGACTATCGCGATGAGATCGATGTCATCAACCAGGTGGCCGATGACTTCGTTAGCAAGCTGGAGGAAGACCCATACAATCCACGCCTGGCCTGGATGGCCGGTGTCGACTTCTACAACAAAATCGTCGATATCGCCAAGATCCCCAGTGTGCGAATCCTGTCTGAATGGCCGATCCCCTATCGTGACGACAATCGTTATTTCTGGGAGTTTTCGGAAAACATGTTCGAGTCCCAGGGTATCGACTACCTGCCGACTTCCCAAAATACGGTTCGCCGCTATGTCAATCTGATGGAATTCGTCAACGACATCGACTCGGAGATGACCCACGACAACCCGGATGAGATCCTGGTGCTGTCCACCGAGCTGTTCCCTTACGAAGATATGGGGGTCAGTTACAACCAGATGGAAGGTGTGGAACCGGTCTCCGATCCTTACCATTACAACGAGTGGGACTACCATGTGCAGCTAGCGCGCCCCGACTGGGCCACCGTCATCGAGCGCAAGCAGGGCCGTGGCGATCCCGAAATGATGGACGAAATCCTCACCAAGCATAAGCCGATCGCATCGCGTATCCGCCATCTGATCGATGCACTGCAACCGCAAGGGATTGTACGCCGTCGTGGTTATGAAGAGGGTGAGGAGCTGGATCTGAACGCGGCGGTACGGGCAATGATCGACATCCGTCGCGGTGTCATGCCCGACCCGCGAATCAATATTCGTATTACCCGCCATCTCCGTGACCTGTCGATCGTGCTGCTGCTCGACCTCTCCGAGTCGACTAATGAGAAGATAGGCGATATCGCCGAGGGTGAAGCGGGTTACGAGGATCAGGACAGCATCCTGGACCTGACCCGCGAATCGGCCGGCCTGCTCTCCTGGGCCATCGATTCCATTGGCGACAACTTCGCGGTACACGGCTTTGCCTCCGATGGCCGGCATGACGTGCAGTACTACCGCTTCAAGGATTTCGAACAGACCTATGACGATGAAGCCAAGTCGCGGATGGCCGGCATGAAAGGTGGCCTCTCCACCCGCATGGGCGCGGCCCTACGTCACGCCGGCTGGCACCTGACCCAGCAAAATGCACAGAAACGTCTTGTGTTGCTGGTCACCGACGGTGAACCGGCCGATATCGATGAACGGGATCCTCAGTATTTGCGCCATGATGCGAAGAAGGCGGTGGAAGACCTGGCGATGCAGGGTGTCTTCACCTACTGCCTGACGCTGGATCCCAATGCAGACCGTTATGTGGCAAGAATCTTCGGCGAGAACGGCTACTCCATCGTGGACAATGTGGAGCGTCTGCCAGAAAGGTTGCCGAGTGTTTTTGCTGCGCTGACCGGTTAAAAAAGAGATTTTAAGCGGACTCTCCAGAAACCAAACACGGCAAGTGTCAGACAGAAAATGGTGGGGCCCGGCCCCACCAAGACCACGCCTTTCGCGGTCAAGACTCCCGTTTCGGAAAAGGCAGCACCCGTTTCACCCTCGCTTCACAGCCATTCTCTCTGAAACGCGCCTCCATGATCTCGAGGGCCTTTGCGAATTCACCGATCAATCGGGTGTGCAGATCTCTGGCATTGTCGTCGTAATAGATCAAATCGATGGGGGCAGGTTCAGTCAGGCTGTCCCTTTCCTGATCACGGCGGAATTTCCAGGCCAGCCGTATCAGCTTACCCCCTTCACCATCGCGAACGGCGTAAGCCTGATTGTCGACAAAAATCACCTCGTCCTCATCGATCACCGCCTGAATCTGTAACGTCCGGACCGGGATGAAGACATGTTCGTACTGACAGCGCGACAACATCAACCGGCACTGATTATAGAGAGATGACGGAATGGTCAGGCGTTCACAGGCGATTTCGTCAGGACGAAAGAAGATCTCGCTTAGGCTTTCACTCATACTAGGGCCTGTTAACACTAATCCTCAGTCATTTTCACCCAGTTCGGGATTCCACCCTTTTTTCTTGGCTTCGACAATCGCCTGCTGATAGATGCGACCGTGTCTCTCCGCCAGTTCCGGGGGGAGATTCGACACCAGGTGTCCATATTTTTCCCACTCTTTGGTGACTTTGTCATAGAGGGTGTCTATCCCCTGTACTAACCACCCTTCGCAGGTTTCTGTTTCGGGAATTAAGCCAAACACCCAGGCATCACGAATAATATTGCCGGTGGGATTCATGGCACCGTTGGGATCCTTGTCTATACCGTGGTATCGCTTTTCTGCCATTTTGGAATACTGCTCTTGCTTTATGGTGTGGCGAATATTATCACCTATTTCAGGCTGGATTTGTTCTTTCCCACATTCTATACCGGTTTGATCACAACGTGGGGAAACCCGCTTGAAGCGGACAATCGATGATGCAGGTCGACCTCCTACGCTATTGATTCTCTGTCACGTTAGCTCTAACAATCATGCGCTGAACCAGCGTCACACTGTATTATTACGAGTCTATGATTCTGGCTCATATCATAAGCAATTTCTTATCATTTATATAAGAATATTTAAGGTTTACTTATAAACCTAACATCTGTAAGGTTTGCATCCAATTCCCCACAAGTAGTCGGGGTAACTGGTCGGAGGATAGAGACTCCACCAATACAGATTCACTAACTGGAGTAGACAAATGGCATTAGACCAATCATCTCGTTACTCGGACCTGAGCCTGAAAGAAGAAGACCTGATTGCAGGTGGCGGGCACGTCCTCGTTGCCTACAAGATGAAACCGGCCGCTGGTTACGGCTTCCTGGAAGTTGCCGCTCACGTTGCCGCCGAATCCTCTACCGGCACCAACGTCGAAGTTTGCACCACTGATGACTTCACCAAAGGTGTTGATGCGCTGGTTTACCACATCGACGAAGCGACCGAAGAGGTGCGCATTGCGTATCCTAACGATCTGTTCGACCGCAACATGACCGATGGTCGCGCCATGCTGGTCTCATTCCTGACCCTTTGCATTGGTAACAACCAGGGTATGGGTGACTGTGCTTACCTCAAGATGTACGACTTCTACATGCCCGAGCGCATGATCCAGCTGTTCGACGGCCCCGCCAAAGACATCAGTGACATGTGGCGCATCCTCGGTCGTCCGGTTGAGAACGGCGGTTACATCGCCGGTACCATTATTAAGCCAAAACTGGGCCTGCGTCCTGAGCCGTTCGCTGAAGCTGCTTACCAGTTCTGGCTGGGTGGCGACTTCATCAAGAATGACGAACCCCAGGGCAACCAGGTCTTCTGCCCCGCCAAGAAAGTTTATCCTCTCGTATACGACGCCATGAAGCGCGCCCAGGACGAGACCGGTGAGGCCAAGCTGTTCTCCGCCAACATCACCGCCGACGACCATTTCGAGATGTGTGCCCGTGCCGATTTCATCCTTGAGACCTTTGGTCCGGATGCAGACAAGGTTGCCTTCCTGGTTGACGGCTATGTCGGTGGCCCCGGTATGGTCACCACTGCCCGTCGCCAGTACGCTAACCAGTACCTGCACTACCATCGTGCCGGTCACGGTGCGGTGACCTCTCCGTCATCCAACCGTGGTTACACCGCGTTTGTGCTGGCCAAGATGTCCCGTCTGCAGGGTGCTTCCGGTATCCATGTAGGTACCATGGGCTACGGCAAGATGGAAGGTGATGCCTCCGATAAGATCATTGCCTATATGATCGAACGCGATGAGTGTCAGGGTCCTGTGTATAACCAGAAATGGTATGGCATGAAGCCGACTACCCCGATCATCTCCGGCGGCATGAACGCCCTGCGTCTGCCAGGCTTCTTCGAGAACCTGGGCCATGGCAACGTGATCAATACTTCTGGTGGCGGTTCCTACGGCCACGTCGACAGCCCGGCTGCCGGCGCTATCTCTCTGCGTCAGGCTTACGAGTGCTGGAAAGAGGGTGCCGATCCGATCGAGTACGCCAAAGAGCATAAAGAATTCGCACGCGCTTTCGAGTCTTTCCCGCACGATGCGGATGCGATCTTCCCAGGCTGGCGCGAAAAGCTGGGTGTGCACAAATAAGCACTACCCGGTAAGTCAACTGGCATTTCAAAGCCCCCGTAAGGGGGCTTTTTTTCTACCGGAAAATGGTGGTGCTGTTTTCAGATTCACCACTTACCCTGATAGACAATCAGGGATATAAGAACTGTTGTCGTGTTGTCCCTTGCGATAGATCATGCCGTTTTATCTACGCTTTTGGTATAAGACCAGACCAGTTTTACTTTCGGTCTTTACTATAAAAACCTGCAATTTGGAGCGAATATGAGCGCCGAGATTGACCAGTACCTCATCACTCAGGAACCTTACTATCAGCCCCAGAATGATGAGATAGAACTCTACGAGGCGGCTTATGCCGAACGCCTGCCTGTCATGATCAAAGGTCCTACCGGTTGCGGCAAATCCCGATTTGTTGAACACATGGCCTGGCATCTCGGCAAACCCTTAATCACTGTCGCGTGTAACGAAGACATGACCGCTTCCGACCTGGTTGGTCGTTACCTGCTGGATGCCGATGGCACACGCTGGTTGGATGGCCCATTAACCGTAGCCGCCCGCATTGGTGCCATCTGCTACCTGGATGAAGTGGTGGAGGCACGTCAGGACACTACAGTCGTTATCCACCCACTCACCGACCATCGGCGCACCTTACCCCTCGACAAGAAGGGTGAAGTGATCAACGCACATGAGGATTTTCAGCTAGTGATATCCTACAACCCTGGCTACCAAAGCCTGATGAAGGATCTCAAACAGTCTACCAAACAACGTTTTTCCGCCCTTGATTTCGACTATGCTCCAACAGCGCTGGAGGCCTCGATCATTGCCAAGGAGACCGGGATCGATGAGGAAAATGCCGCCAAACTGGTGAAGATTGGCGAGACTGCCCGCAACCTCAAGGGCCATGGACTGGACGAAGGCATCTCAACCCGCCTGCTGGTCTATGCGGCAAAACTGTTCAACCGCGGCATCAAACCGAGGGCTGCCTGCCGTATGGCACTGGTAAGGCCGATCACGGATGACCAGGATATTGTCGCCACGCTGGATCATGCTATCGAGGCGGTATTTGACTAGGCAACCTGCAGAGCAGGCTGCTAATTTTGAATTGTGAATATTGAATTTTGAATTAAATGTGCGCACATCGGGCACCCCTTTCATCATTCAGCAAACTCGAGAGAAGCGGCTTCCCAATTCATAGTTCAAGATCTAAAACTAACCATGAATGAGACAACACTCACCACTCAACAGGAAAAGCTCAGCTGCGGATTCGAGCAGATCGACCCGATTTTTCCCGATTGCATGGAACGGGCTGAAAGACTGCTGAGTCCAAAAGGTGTCGATGAGTTACTTGAAGGCGCCTCTTTAACCTGCAAGATCGGTCGAGGGGTAGAGCCGGTCATCGTATTTCTTGAAGAGATGCCTGAAGTCGCTGTAAGCGTCGGCGAAGCGATCATACCTCAAATATCGAAAACCGTGTGGAAGATCTCACGCAGCCCCAATGGCAAGGCGATTCTCCCTTTTCTGCAGATGCTCCCCGAGGCAAGCCGCCGACTGGGCAGTACAGAACTGTTGGAAAACTTCATTACCCTGCTACTCGATATGATGGAGCAGACGTCCGGCTCCATCCATGGCTTTCATACCACCATACCCAGCCCTTCATTACCTGACCTGCTGAAAAAAATGCCCTATTTACTGAGTCAGCTCTCATGTGAAGGACTCAGCAACTGGATCGATTACGGGGTGCGCAACTACCGTACCCATCCTCAACGCCAGATCGACTACTTCAGCCTACAGTCGGCAGACAGCCGCGCTATTTTGCAGCGGGAACGGCATGGCACCCTGTTTGCAGACAATGAGCGTAAACTCGATCTCTATTTAAAGTCCCTGTGGCGCAATAAAGACCATTTTGTCCCCTACTCCGAAGGCTTTGACGAACTACGCAAACCCATACCCTACTTCGACTCGCTGGGCATCCGCATTCCCGATGTCTATGATGATATGCACGGCATAACCGGCATCGATCGCTACCGCACACTGCTAGCCCATGTTGCTGCTCACAAGAAGTGGACCACCCATGTGGTGGCAGATAATTTCAGCCCCTTTCAGCGTGCCGCCATCGAGCTCTTTGAAGATGCCCGGGTCGATCTGCTGGCAACTCGCGAATACCCGGGGCTGCGTCATCAGTTACTGGCACTGCATCCTGTACCTGGTGAAAATGACTGTGATCCAGAGAAGCAGTCTTGTATCCGACACCGCTTGGCGATGTTCTCTTATGCCGCTCTGAACCCCGACCACGGTTATACCAATCCCGATCTTCTGGAGTTCCTGGAGCGTTTTCATGCCTGCCTGGCTGACGGCCCTTCGAACACGCAAGAGATGGTCTCCCTCGCCATCTCCTACATCGCCCGTACTCGACGACAGGCGGACCTTGCCGCCAACGTCTACTTCGCCGATACGGAAGTCAGCTATCGGGATGACAACCGCCATATGTGGATCTTTATCGAAGAGGGTGATGAAGAAGAGATGTTCGATGCGGAGCAGAAACGCAAAACCTCTGATGAAGAGATAGAGGGCCTGCCGCCCCGCCACTACCCGGAGTGGGATTACAAAAGCAAGATCTACAATCCAGACTGGGTGAGCCTGTATGAAAGTCTGCATCCTTCAGGCAACCCGGACAAGATCGATGATCTGCTGAACAAGCACCAGGCGCTGGCCAAACAGCTAAAACGCATGCTCGACCTGTTGAAACCCCAGCAGTATGTCCGTATCCGCTACCAGGAAGAAGGGAGTGAACTCGATCTGGACGTCGCCATTCGCTCACTCATTGAATATAAAAGCGGCACCCATCCCGACCCCCGTATCAATATGAGCCACCGCAATGACGGTCGCGATATAGCTGTCATGCTGTTGATCGACCTCTCTGAATCGGTGGACCAGGTTCCTGCTGGATGCCAACAATCGATTCTTGAACTTAGCCAAGAGGCAGTCTCCCTGCTCGGCTGGGCCATAGAACAATTGGGTGACAGCTTTGCCATCGCCGGTTTTTCTTCCAACACCCGACATGAAGTCCGCTATCAGCACATCAAGGGATATGGCGAACATTGGAATGACGAGGTCAAGGGACGTCTGTCAGCGATGCAGGCCGGTTGGTCAACCCGTATGGGGGCAGCCATTCGTCATTCAACCCACTATCTGAGTGCAAGACCCAGTGATAAAAAGCTGATGCTGATACTCACTGACGGCGAGCCCTCCGACATCGATGTCAACGATGATCGCCTGCTGATTGAGGATACTCGTAAGGCAGTTCAGGAGGCAGATCAAGAGGGCATCTATACCTATTGCATCAATCTGGATCCCCACGCCGATGAATACGTCAGGGACATCTTTGGCAACCAGTTTACCGTTATCGACCGTGTTGAAAGACTACCGGAACAACTGCCAAAACTCTTTATGGCATTGACGAAATAACCACGCCTTCCAAATAGCGCCGCCAGTAATGACACAGATATTTTATGGTTTATATAAAGATCTGAAAATAGCCTAAAGATTTTCGCTGATCCTTTTTATGCATGTATAATCGATTGTTTTTCAGACACTAGCAGTCTTTACCGCATGAAACAGACCGACGACCTACGAATCAAGGCCATAAAAGAGCTAAGTCCGCCTGCTCAGCTCCACCAGGAACTCCCAATTTCCGAAGATGCCGCAAACACGGTCTGTGACACCAGAAATGCGATTCACCGCATCCTGCATGGTGAAGATGATCGTTTGCTGGTCATCATCGGCCCCTGCTCAGTACACGACCCTGAAGCGGCTATGGACTATGCCAGGCGTTTGCAGCCGCTGCGTGAAGCGCTTAAAGACGATTTAGAGATCGTGATGCGTGTCTACTTCGAAAAGCCCCGCACTACCGTAGGTTGGAAGGGTTTGATAAACGATCCAACTCTGGACGACCAGTTTGAAATCAACGAAGGACTCAGGCTGGCACGCAAGCTGTTGCTTGACATTAATAATCTCGGGATACCGGCAGGCACTGAATATCTCGACCTGATCAGCCCGCAATATATTGCCGACCTCATCAGCTGGGGCGCCATCGGTGCACGCACCACAGAGAGTCAGGCACACAGAGAACTGGCATCCGGACTCTCCTGTCCGGTTGGTTTCAAGAATGCCACCAATGGCAGTATGCGTGTTGCACTAGACGCTATTCGCTCCTCTTCCCGTCCTCACCATTTTTTATCCGTCACGAAAGAGGGACGATCAGCCATCTTCTCTACCCATGGAAATCAGGACTGTCATGTCATTCTGCGGGGTGGGAGCCGACCCAATTATGACTCAGAGAGTATCAATATAGCCGCTGAAGAGATGGAGAGTAATGGCCTCAAGCCAAGTTTAATGGTCGACTTCAGCCATGCTAATAGTCGCAAGCAGCATGCTCGCCAACTACTGGTTGGGCGTGACATAGCCAGTCAGATTGCCCGTGGAGACCAACGCATCATGGGCGCCATGATTGAGAGTTTCATCACTGCGGGACGACAGGATCGGGTTGAAGGTCAATCACTGACCTACGGACAGAGCATCACAGATGCATGCATCGGTTGGGATGATAGTGCACCACTACTGGAGGACCTGGCAGATGCAGTCCGGAGCCGGAGACTGGCAAGCTGACTTGTACGGTATAGATGCTAGATTGCCGTGCATTTTTGTAGCAGCCCACAAAACGGATGTCATCGATAAGCTATCATGAAAGAAGCCCTAATTAAGGTGTACCTTGGCAAGCAAGCCGAGACAGATTGAGCCCCCCATGAGTCTGTCAGCAGAAACTACAGGATAAAACTGAATGTCCGACGAAGCCATTGAGTTACTGGTCATCGGCAATTCGACGCCAGAAATAGAAGCCTATCTGGACCACCTAAGAAACTCCGGATTCGCGGCACACGCCACGCAGATCGAGCACGACGCCGATTTGTTGGGTAATACACTAAAAGCACATAGAGATCTCGACATTCTGATCTACACGATCGGTGCTGATGAATTAGGATCGAGTCAGCTTTTCGCAGTACTGAGCGCGATCAACCCTACCCTCCCTGTTATCGCTGTAGCTGAGACCATTGATGAGCCACAACGCGTGGAACTGATGCGCAATGGTGCAGCAGATCTGATCCCATTTAACGAGTACCCTCACATCACACAAGCCATTCTGAGAGAGTACAGACATCTGCGCACAGTCAGACGCCTTCAACACGTTGAACGGCAATTCCTAGAGGCAGAGGAACGCTGTAATGCACTGACCGAGAACTCCCGCGATGCCATTGCCTATGTACACGAAGGCATGCATGTCACGGCAAACCGAGCCTATCTAGAGCTTTTTGGCTTGGCCGGCGAAGATGAAATCGATGGGTTGCCCATCATGGATATGATTGCCCCGTCGGAGCATAAATCTTTCAAGAAGTTGTTGCGTCAACTCAGTACAGATGCAGGACACAGTGCTGAGCTGAAGACAAAATGTCTTCGCGGTGATGGTAAAGAGTTCAATGCCGAGCTCCATTTCACACCTGCAAGTATCGAGGGAGAACCTTGTACCCAGGTAGTAATTCATGATCAATCCGTCTCTCGAGAAGTTGAAGAAAAACTCAGGCTACTTAGTACGCAGGATGTACAAACCGGCCTCTACAACCGGCAATATTTTCTCAGCCTTCTGGATGACGAAACAAGAGATCAATGCAATCGCGGCAGAAATAAACAAACCCTTTTTTATGTCACGCTGGATAACTTTAGCGAGATACGGAACAAGACAGGTATCAAGGCAAGCGATACCCTGCTACTGGAGATCGCCAGATTACTCAAAGGTGCTCTGGGCAGTGAGGATATGCTTGCCCGCTTTGGAGATCACACCTTCACATTCCTTGCGCCTGGCAACGATGCAGGCACAGCAAGCAAGCGCGCAAAAAAAATATGCAAGGCCGTAGCAAAGCATACCTACTCAAATGGAGATAAATCCCTCAAGCCCACCTGTAGTATCGGTATTGCCTTTACTTCCAACGACATCAGTAGCGGTCATGAGTTTGTTACCCTTGCGTATAACGCATGCGAGACTGCACGCAACGAAGGCTCCAACCTATTCTCACTGGCGACGGAGAAAACAAATAACGAAAGTACGGAATCCGCTTCTGAAGCAGATTTAAGTCATCTGATACGTTTTGCCCTGGACAACGATCTGTTTCAACTTGTATTTCAACCTATCGTTAGCCTGCATGGAGACACCCGCGAGAACTATGCCGTCACACTGCGACTGATGGATGAAAAACAGGAAGAGATACAGCCGGATCATTTCATGAACCAGGCTGCTTTGATGGGTAAAACACAGGAGATTGATCGTTGGGTTATCCGTCGAGCCATTGCTGAATTATCCAATCAGCGGAAACAGGGACAAAAGATCAACTTCTTTATCAATATCTCTGGTGCATCGTTGGAAGACGATTCGTTACTGCTTTATATCTGCGACTGCTTGCGGGACTATGAGGCCAAGGGTCCATGGGTCACATTCCAGTGCAGGGACAGCGATGCAAGAAGCCACATGCAGCACCTAGAAAAGCTCTCTGATGGACTGAAAAAGATCAAGTGCAAGCTCTGCATTGATCACTTCGGGTTGGCAAAAAAACCGGAAGCCATTCTCTCTGGAAATTTGCCCCTAGACTATGTTCAGTTCGCCCCCTCCTTCCTGGATGGACTCTCTGAAAACCAAGACAAACAGGACACACTGAACCAACTGAATGAGCTGATTCAAGGTCAGAACATTAAGACCATTGCTTCAGGCGTGGAAGAGGCTAGCAATCTAGCCATTCTCTGGACCATCGGGGTGAACTACATCCGGGGCTATTTCATTCAGGAACCCACCCAGACAATCAACTACGATTTCCCAGGGGAGTAGCTCGTATAGCGTCCTTAACTATATTCCTACCAGGGGACGAAATTATTCCACATGGACATAGGACGGGAAACATCACGAATATTGTGATTCATCCCACGCATGTCGCGCTGGATATAGTGTGTAGAGACAGTCATCGCCTTCATCGACTCCTCCATGGCATCCATACTGGTCAACATTGGCTCGAGGGTTCTCACATCCTGCGCCATGGAATCGACACTCACAGCCATGGTACGAACATTCGCCGAGAGCTGTCCGACGCTGTCAGTCATGGTTCTAACGCTACTCGACATGAGACTCATATTTGAGTCGACGCTTTTGGCAAGAAAGTGGACATCTTTAGCAAGACTGAAGATCAGATAGAATCCATATGCCGCCAGGAGAATAAAGGCAAATAGGGAGGGGTAAACAATCAACTCCCAGCGCCGGGCGCTGGTCTCGAACGCCATTGACAGGCGGTCCATAGAGTTCTGGTTGTCTTTGATTTCTACGCCTTCTTTATTTTCATCAGTTGGGTCGTTTTGCTGTTCTAGTTTTTTTGTGTCTGTCATGCCAATGAAGACCTGAGTGGCACCTGTCCGTTACAGGTAACTTTATATTCTAGCATATTGACAAACCTCCACAATCCACGCCCTTTTCGTTGATAACAACCTGTTGGCCTTCCTATTGGGAACCACATAAAAAAAGCCAGGCATTCGCCTGGCTTTTAAATACAATTCAAACAGTTAGAGTTAGAACTCTCCAGTCGCACCCCGGTTCATGATATCAAGGATGTACTCTTTGACCTTGATCGCTTCCTCCTTAAGATCAGGCGGCAAGGGGGTTCCTCCATAGATCATCATGTCCATATTGAGCGTCGTTAGCCAGAGCTTGCCTGTTTTATCCTCAATGAGGGTAATCCGGCATGGCAGATAGGCTGAATAGGCATCAGAGTAATCGAGCATTTTAGCCGCAGTCAGAGAGTTACAGAAAAGGTAGATTTTAACAAATCGGTAGGACCCACCCATTTTTGCCTCAATATCCTTAGAGAGCGGAAGTTCGCCGACGTTGGACATATTGTGTTCATTGGCGACAAACTTCATGGTCTCTTCAACCTCTTCGGGAGAGAGATCCTCATTCACCTGGACTTTCCAAATGCTGGCCTCAGCTGCACTCTGAGTCTCCATCAGAGAACCGGCAAATTCCGCAAATACCCCGCCAGCATCAGGATCAAAACCGTCAATTGATTTATTGAATTTCACATAGGCACCGGCAATGGCAATAACAGCCAGAAATCCGATAAGCGCAAAAATATTCTTGATAAACCCCATCTCTCTCTCCAACGAATGTAATGATTATTTCTCTAGCGAGTTCGAATGCCACCTACATACCGGCATCCACTTTCCCACTGCACAGGTAACAATACAGCCAACCATTAACGTCTCTTTTCGAACACTGTTTACCAGTCTACTGGCTGATATAGTCAGGATAGAGCGCAGCCGTCAACGCATAAAATTCCTTGCTACCCTTCCCTCTGGGGTCCAGCTCATAAACCGCCAGGCCCTCGCTGAATGAGCGGCGAAACACAGTTCTTTGACAGAGCCGGTGCTTAATAAAGCGAATACCCGGCAGAGACACAAGCGCTGCCGCGGCCTCATCCGACTCCCGAATTGCATGATGCGTATCCGCTCGATTGATAAAGGCCAGGAGCTCCGGGCGCTCACCATCCAATGCGTCATCAAGAAACTGCAGAAATCGTTGTGTTGACCAAATATCCGCCTGGGAAGGAGGGACAGGTATCACGACCCTGTCAGCAAGCGCCAGCGCCAGTTTCATGGATTCTATATCTGATGTACCGACATCGATGAGAACCTCGTCATACCCCTTGAGTTTCTTACGTGACAGGGTTGAAATGTCTTTGAGTGTAAGGAAGGGTTCATAGCCTTCTTCAGTTCTCACTTCTGCAACATCGCTCAATGTTGCCTGTGGATCTGCATCGACCACTAACACCTCAGCCTCCGCCATCTCCAACCAAACGGCCAGATTGAAAGTCACCGTACTTTTGCCCGAGCCTCCTTTCAAACTACCGATAACCGTAATCATACACTCCCCTTTATATTCTTATTAACCCAACAGCCTAATATATCGTGTTCAGCCAAAGTGTACCGGCCTTAGTACCCACCATATTCCTCCACAGATACGGGTGACGCCGACCACTGCTGAGTCACGGCAGGTCCTGTATTTTTAACCAATTGATACCAAGCGCCATTACCATCACCTCGACCGTCATACCAGTCAGTACTACGATCTGCAGACCTGACAGGTTGCCACTGAGGCCGGGCACCCAAGAGCACTGGCTGATGCTGATGCCGGACTGCATAGTTCGGTACCGGATAGGGATACCTAGAGCGCCAGCCAGGATTATAGGTATGCCTCTGATTAGGCCGCATTAAATTGTGCTGTGCAAAACGGTATGGCCGATATGCCGGGGGCCGAACCTCTGCTCTAAATGCCGGCTGAGGCCTAAAATTCAGGGGCCTGGCAGGCATCTGAGCATATCGTGGTACTGCTGGGCGATTGTAGACGTCTCTATTCGGCCCATAAGCGGTCCAGGGCCCGTAACCGGACCAACGCCTTTGATCAGGATAATTGTAGACGAATCGTCCACTGGGTATAGGTTGAGCAGAATAAGGGTGGCGTTGCGTCCTCACATCTGCAGAAGGATATGGCAAAACTGGAGGAGGCATAAAGTACTGCTGCCTGGAATTCTGCACTGGAGGCATTGATCTTGCCACGGGATTGAGGGGACGGAAAATCGCCTGCTCGGGTATCTTAACCTGTATGGGCCGATATCTCAGCTGTCCAGCAGGCTGAGATAAAGACTCCTGTCTTAGAGGGCGAAACCGATACTGGGCATTCCCTGAAGAAGCTGCCACTTGAGGTAAGACATGTGCAGTACCAGACATGGGACGCAGTCGCCTTTCAACATGCTGCCTTGGCGGTGTCCCCACAGTAGAGCGAGTAACCGGACGCATCCGAGCGGCGGGATTTCCTCCCCAATAGGAAACCGCCTGCGCAGGTCGTGCTACTGGTGTATGAGTTTTTTGATTCGGTTGAGGCTGACTTGCGTTACCCCTTTCCCATGCCCGAAAACGGTATTGTGCCTGAGGGTGAGTTTGATGCCGTTGAGGTGTGACGGGACGGAACCTCCCATGATATGCAGGCTGCTCAGCATACACCGCAGCCCCATACCGGCTTACATAAGAGTTCATACTAGCCGATGGGTCTGACCAACCATTTGCAGATTGGACAACCTGTGGCAAGCCAAGGATACCGATAGCGAGCACCATCAAGGTTTTGAATCTCATCAGAATCTCCCAAGACCTCTTTATCAGGACTATTTTCCGGCAGCAGCCATGCTGCCTGGGTAGCCTTTAGTTTGTTTATCAATCACAGTTTAACGGCAAAACCACTTCTACAAAACCTTGCGGCCCCATGTTTCTCATACGAAACAGCTCCTACTCAACGACAAGCTGGCAACATCCCTTTACTTAAAAGTCTTTTAATGAGGATAAACATGATGTTCATAGGTTACTCACTTCGAAAAACTGGCGCCCGGGAGCCTTGTGGATATGCATATCTGTTTACAGCTCCCCCGGAGGGCGTCTTATCAAGACGCTTATCCGGGCGAAATTTGGGTTTTGGCGGCAGATTTTCCATTTGATACCCACCATTACCCCACCCACTGATTGTCGGTTGCCGCGTACTCGTGTTGGTGTTTTTCTGGTATTGGCCTCTATTATGATCCTCCACTCTCTGCTGTTCATTGGGGTCGATTGGGCGAAATCGAAACCCCTCCCGATGGGGAGTAATAGTATGCCGCTCTTCTATTTGTCTATAGGTGCCAGGGGGCAATCCGAGCGGCTCATCAACATAATCTGAGCGCGAAGGATTGGTTGGGATACCCAAGCGTCGATCTTCACGTACTGGCGGCTGCGTTGAAACAGAGGAATCAGAGTCAAGGGGGCGCCATCGATACTGCAGCGCATCTTCCATCAACCCATAGGAACGCACATCACCGGCTTGGATGCCGGGATAGTAAAAATCGCCGTAGGGTTGTTGTGCCGGACACATGCCGGAAACTCCCAGAAAAGCAATCAACAGGGGCCGACGAAAAGCAGCAGCATGCAGGGGCAAGTACAGCACTCCCAAGTGTCACGTTAAGCTAACTATAGATCAAATAGAACTATCGGCAGCAAAGTCTCTTTCTGCCAGGTATTTGAAATCAAGATCAGAATAATTTGAGAAAAACACTGACTCCGAATACACCAGACACAGGTACATGCTTATCAAATCGCCTATTTAAGACGAATACCGCGACGAGCCGCTTTCTTACGTACTGGAAAAGCCGCCACATTGGAAACAGGCTTGCTTTTAGCGGGCGGTTTGACTGCATCCTCGGATCCATTGCCATTCGAACGTGCCTTTGTGCGCGCTACAGATGCAACCGTCTTTTTCTTCGCTGCCTGTTTCTTCAGCGCCGAAGGTCTCTTCTTTGGTTTCGGTGCTGACGGCGGTGTGGATTGATTGCCGGCGGGTGTTGCAGTGAGATCCTTCTGTGTCTCCTTCTGTCGCGAGGACTTGGCCTTTGTTGTCACGGCCTCATCTTTCGCCCGCGATGATTTGGCAACCGCTTTAGATTCATTGCCAGACTTAATGTCCGACCCTGTGGAAGATCCAACCTCACTCGAGATTTTAGGTTGTTCTTTACCGGCAACAGTTTGAGTGGCTACTGGCGCTGCAGCGATGGAATCGGATTCATCAACGGGTGACGCATCACTGCCAGAACCCGCGATAGATGCACCTCCTGAACCGCTGCTGCCTGTCTCACCGCCTTCTCCACTGCTCGGGGATTTCACCTCGGCAGACGCTGTATTGGGATTTTTCTCTTTACGCTTGAATAGCTGGAGAAAAAGGAGGACAAGTCCCCTTAAAAGATAGAAAACCATACTGAAAAGGGTAACCACTTTGCCCCAAACATTAGCGACAAGTGAACTGCTTGCAGTCTCAGGTTTACTCTCTTTTACCGCGGCCTTTGCCACCTTTGGTTCTGGTTCTGCTATCGGTGCTTCTTCAACCTCCAGCAGCTTGGCTCCCTCTGGGGCGGTTGCCGCCGCCACTTCCAACAGATCCTTGCTCGCTGCGATACATCCCAGTGGAATTACGATCAATGTCAATACAGTGGAAACCAGTACGCCGGATGCCAGGGAGATTGCCATACCCTGGAAGATCGGATCGAAAAAGATGACTGAAGACCCGCACACCAAGGCGAAGGCGGTGATCATGATCGGTCGGGTTCTGGTCGTGCACGCCATGATGACCGCCTCAACCACCGAAGTCCCCTGCTGTACCTGGTGTATGGAGAAATCCACCAGCAGGATCGAATTTCGTACGATGATACCCGCCAGCGCAATCCAGCCAATCATCGAAGTCGCGGTAAACTCACCGCCCCACCCCATCTGAAAAAAGATGAAATGGGCAGGAATGATACCGAGCAATGTCAGCGGGATCGGCGCCATAATCAGCGCCGGAATGCGGAAGTTGCCAAATTCCCAGACCACGAGAATATAGATAAGCACCAATGCGACTGCGAAGGCCGCACCCATATCGCGGAAAGTCTCGTAGGTGACTGTCCACTCACCTGCCCATTCGATGGCAGTCGTTGAATCGTTATCCGGTGCGCCCAGCCAATGAGGCTCTATGGCAACCCCATCGGGCGCCACATATTCATTATCCTTCAGCAGATTCTGCACCTGCATCATGCCATAGACCGGAGCTGCCAGTTTACCGCCAACCTCAGCCACCACATATTCCACATCACGCAGATCCTTATGATAGATAATCGGATCTTCCCAAACCTGCTCGAAGCGGCCGAGTTCACGCAGAGGTACGGTAATGCCGCTACTGGATTGGATCGGCAGATCGCCCAGGCGCGTGATCTCGGAACGTTCCGCCATGGGTACCTGCAATATAATATTGATCGGCTCGTGCCCGGCCCGTTGTTTGACATCGCCAAGCGGTGAAGCACCAAGCGCCATACCGAGATTGCGGTTGATGGCGTCTACCGAAATACCGCGGCTCACTGACTTCTCCGTATCCACGGTAAAACGCCAGTATTGATAAGGATCGCGCATGTAGTTGTCCACATCGCGAAGGGACTCGGTTTGTCTGAATGTCTCCGTGAGATCCTGCGCTACCTGACGCCTCACCACAGGACTCGGTCCATGCACTTCTGCCACCACCGACTGCAATACAGGCGGGCCGGGGGGCATCTCGACCACCGCATACTTAGCGCCTGTACCCTCCACAAGTTTGCTCAGCATCTTGCGTGTGTCTACAGCGATCTCATGACTGGTTCGTGAGCGGTCTCCCTTATCCAGCAATTGAACCTGCACCTCCGCATGCCAGGGATCCGAGCGGAGATAGTAGTGACGCACCATGCCATTGAAATCGAAGGGTCGCGCAGTACCCGCATAGACCTGGACAGCCGTCACCTCAGGCATGGCACGGATTTTCTCTGCCATCCGATGGGTCAGATTGGCCGTCGCCGGTAATGCCGTACCCTCTGGCATGTCGACCACTACAGCAAACTCGGGCTTGTTATCCAGCGGCAGCATCTTCACTGCCACCCATTTGAAGTAGAAGAAGGAGCACATAATCAGAAAAGTGCCCCACATCACCAACTTGAACATCTTCGCCTTGGCGGGAGTCTCGATCATGGGTATCAGAATCCGCCTGAATACACCCTCGAGTTTCTCAGACTCCTTGTGCTCCCGCTCACCAGCCACTTCCAGATAACGCATGGAGGGACGCAGCCAGTGGGAGACAGTCAAATAAGGCGTGAAAACGAAGGCCGCAAACAGAGAGATGAGCATTGCTACCGATCCCAGTGCCGGGATGGGTTCCATATAGGGTCCCATCATACCAGTGACAAAACCCATGGGCAGCAGGGCGGCGATAACGGTAAAGGTTGCGAGTATGGTTGGATTACCGACCTCTCGCACAGCATCCACGGCAGTGGCCACGTCGGTGGAATTCTCCTCCAGCCATCGACGGTAGATATTCTCCACCACCACAATCGCGTCATCCACCAGAATACCGATGGAGAATATCAGGGCGAAGAGGCTCACCCGATCGATGGTGTAACCCATCAGCCAGGCGCTGAAGATGGTCATCAGCAACACCACGGGAATAACCAGTACCACCACGAAGGCCGGGCGGAACGCTCGGAAGGCCGCCAGCACCAACAGAAAAACAAAACCGGTGGCGACAAAGAGCTTGAAGATCAGCTCGCTGACCTTGTCATCAGCAGTCTGTCCGTAGTTTCGGGTAACGCTGACTTCTACATTGCCTGGGATCAGTGACCCCTTGATGTGCTCCACTCGCTCCTTGATCGCGTTGGCGACAGTGACGCCGTTGGAGCCCTCTTTCTTGGCGATGGCCAGAGTCACTGCGGGTACGCCGTCAGCCTTGATATCCAGATCACTGGCAGCACCTGTGTAGTAACCCACCAATTGCTTGGCATCTTCCGGTCCCTGTTTCACCCGGGCAATATCGTGCATATAGACTTTGACATCATTATGCGTACCCACAACGAGACGATTGATATCATCCACCGACTTTAGAAAGGCGCCAGAGACCACACTGGTATATGTGCTCCCAGCTTCAACACCGCCAGCTCTCTGCTCGCTGTTTGATTCCTGTATCCGACTGGCAACCTGATCCAGACTGATACCGAAACCAGCCAAACGCTCAGGAAAGACCTCTACGGTGACCTGCTCCCGCCGACCGCCGACAACAAATCCGTTGCCGGTATTAGGCAACTCTTTGAGTGACTGCAGAACATCGTGAGCCAACATACGCAACTGGCCGTCATCCACGTCTGGAGCCCCATCTCTGTCTACATCCTTGGACCAGAGGGTCAATGTCACAACAGGCACATCATCGATGCCTTTCGCTTTCACCAGCGGCGGCATGACACCCGGCGGTATCAGATCCATATTGGAATCGATCTTGTCATTCACCTTGACGAGCGAGGGGCCCATGCTCTCGCCGACCTCGAACTCGATGGTGACCACACCGCCTCCACGCTGGGATGCGGAGTAGACATGCTTCATGCCGGGTATCTCCGACATGATGCGCTCTAGCGGTTCAATGGCCAGGGCGGAAACCTGATCTGCTGCAGCACCCGGGTACTGCACGAAAATATCCACCATGGGTACGGAGATTTGCGGATCTTCCTGACGCGGCGTGATAATCAGACCCAACAGCCCCATCAGCATCATGGCCATAAAAAAGAGGGGGGAGAGCGGAGACTGAATAAAGAACCTGGCGGTCCTGCCTGCGATCCCGAGGTGAGCCTCATAATTGGGATCCATAGAGTGGAGCTGATCGGGTTTATTATCGTCCTGGCTCATAGTTAATCTCGAAGCCTTGCTATGAGGCAGGTAGTCACACCCTCGCCTCGTAAATAATCAATCAGGGGCATGAGGCCCCACACTATTCGGCTCAAACTGCGAGCATGTTGGATGTGCGCATTAGCGCTGAGGGGAAGTCCAGCCGGCACTGATGCCCAGTGGTGGATTGCGCAGCACACGCTCACCCGCCTGCAACCCTGACAGTACCGTGCTGTAACCGCCAGGCAATGTCTCCCCGACCCGAATCAGCCGCAACATCGGTTTATCCTCTTCACCCACCACATAGACACCGGGAAGGCTGCCATTGTAGCGAATGGCACTGGATGGAATGACCGGATTTGCCCGAGTCGGCGCATTGAAATCGGGTACCAGCACCTTGGCATACATACCAGGCGCAGATTCACCCTGAGGAAGATCGAACTTGATCGTGACGGTATGACGCTGTGCATCAGCCATGGGAAAGATCTGGGCAACTCTCACCGGTATCTCACGATCCCCCACGTCAAGCTCAGCACGTAACATCATGCCCTCGCTGAGGCCAGGTCGCAGACGGCCAGGTACGTCGACAACAATCTGCAGATATTCCACATCGGCATACTTGAGCAGCGGCTGACCCGGTTGAACGGTATCACCCACTTCGACAAACTTCTTCATGATGACGCCATCGAATGGGGCCACACTCCTGGCATCACGAATTTTGGCGTCAATGGCGCGTATCTCTGCCTGCACCCGAACCATCGTATTTTGTGCCTGATGGATGTTTGTGCGGGAAGAGTAGATATCCGCCTGTCTTTCCGCATCCCTATCCCTTTCGCCGATGACATCTTCCATCGGCCGGGTGAACATCTGGTCGAAAAGGTTGGGCATGCCCATACCGCCCATCGAGGACTTGGACTTGGGTGACCAGAGTTCCCGATTGAACTGCACACCCGCATTGCGAAGTTGTGCATCGGCATTGGCCAGCTGAGCCAGTGCGGCCTCCCGCTTGGCCATCAGCTCGCTATCATCCAGCTCAACCAATTGGTCACTTTCCTTGAAAATATCACCCTCGATACCGGCAAGAAACTTCACCCGCCCCGGCAATTGGGCAGAGAGTGTAACCTCTTTATACGGCACCACAGTGCCACCGAGAGAGACATGCGTTACACCCTGCGTCTGCTGTACCACGAAGTGGTCAGGAGGCACCTGGCTCGACTGAGCCTGCAATCCTGTGGTCATCAACACTAGAGAAGCTACACCGGTAGCCCAAAACATCGTCTTGAATTTGAAACTCATATTTCCACACTACCCAGTGTTGAATTCATACCTGGATTGGTTAGCAGCCTTGGCAAGCGTCGCAGACAGTCATCTGATTGAGTTTGGAGATCACGCCCTGGCCATAACCGCAAAACTTTTAATGAAGGGTCCCGCCATGCGTGGATCCTTAATCATTGAGGAGTAGTCACCGACAACGAACTTCATTTTTCTGGAGGTGAACGCCATACCCAGTCCCATCATACCCGGTGGTTTGGCTATCCATTTGCGCCACTGCTCATCAGATGCGCGGATATCCCAGTTCATCTGTTGACTGTCGTAGGCTTCACCCTTTACAGCTTTTCCGTTTTCAACCGTCAGCACACCGACGGGCTTGTCATCACCATCAAATCCATAGCCGATAACACTATTAAAGCCAATCTGTGCCAAGGCGTCTGAGAGCTCCGGTTCTGCATTCCAGTGCGTTGCGAAACTCTGCATCCACTCTTCGGTAAACAGCTCTGCCATGTTGATCTCCTTATTAGATTCTTTGAGTTATTATCGATGCATAGGGGAGATTTCTTTCCCCATTTAGAGGGTTTGTCAGTATCTATTAAGCATGATGCCAATGCAACCGCACAAATCCCTCTGAAGTGTGTACGGAGCCACAAATATCAGAATGTATAGATATACTGATACGCATTCTACGATACTTTTCTGTTGACGAAAAGCCGCAATCGGAAATTACCTCCTAATTCTGACCTTTCAAGGGCTTCCCAGTCCTATAAAAAACCACAACCAGGACATGCCAACCCCTACCCTGAGCAGAACCTCCACCACGAATCTCATTTACGGCATGCAGGATGGCTTACCATCAGGTAAAGTCTTGCCTATTAGCCTTGGGTTGCAAGAGATCTTGTGGTTATGGTCTACAGCCACACATCTCACCGAGAAGCAGTCCGCAAGACAATCTAGAATAAACAGAACAACTGCCGCCAGATATAATCTTTTAGGAGTGAGTCAGCCATGCATCCCGCAGGACAGGTCATCGAAGCACGTCTACAACACCTCGAAACTCACCTTGAACAGGAGAATCCGATACTCCTGAGTACGATTCAGAGCTTCCGCATCCTGGATGATGTGGCCTTTCGCCTGGGCCTGTTATCGGGCGACAACTCCTTCGCCACCCAGATTCCCTGGTGGCCGCTGATCTCCGTTCTGGGCACTTTTTCTGCAGGTAAATCAACATTCATCAATCACTACATCGATTACTCCCTGCAGCGTTCTGGTAACCAGGCGGTGGACGACAAGTTCACTGTGGTCTGTTACAGCAAAGAGGCTACCGCCCACGCCCTGCCGGGGGTCGCACTCGATTCGGACCCCCGCTTTCCCTTTTATCAGATGTCCGATGAGATAGAGAAGGTGGCAAAAGGCGAGGGTGACCGCATCGATGCTTACCTGCAGCTGAAGACCTGTCCCAGCGAAAAGCTGCGGGGCAAGATTATCATCGACTCCCCCGGATTCGATGCCGACGCCCAAAGAACCTCCACATTGCGCATCACCGATCACATCATCGATCTTTCTGATCTTGTACTGGTCTTTTTTGATGCCCGCCACCCGGAACCTGGCGCGATGCAGGACACTCTGAGCCACCTTATTGAGCGAACGATCCATAGAAACGATACCGGCAAGTTTCTCTATATTCTGAATCAGATCGATTCCACAGCACGGGAAAACAATCCAGAGGATGTCATTGCCGCCTGGCAACGTGCCCTTGGTGAACGGGGCCTGACCGCAGGTCGTTTTTATGCCATCTATAACCCGGATGCCGCCGTCCCCATTGATGATGAGGCACTGCGTAATCGTTATGAGAGCAAACGAGATGCCGATCTCAATGAGATCCACAGCCGTATGGAAGAGGTCGAGATCGAACGCGCCTATCGTATCGTTGGCGCCCTTGAGAAAACTGCACGGGATATTGAGGAGCGCAGTGTCCCTCTGATCACTGCGACACTGCGTCGCTGGCGCAAACGGGTACTTTGGGGCAACGGTATCTTGATGGGGGGCCTGCTCTTGGTACTGCTCGCGCTATCAATCAATGCGGGATACTGGCAAGGCTTCAAATTCGCACCCACCTGGCTTGAGACTGGTGCCGCGGGTCTTCTACCCTGGGTGTTGCTGGGGTTTTTAGTCATTGCATTTGCCGCCATCCATTTCGGTGTCAGGGCAGTAGCCGCCCGAAGTCTGCTTGGCAGTATCCGTAAGCAGGCAAGCAAGGCCGGTTTGAAAGGCAACCCTGCAACAGCTTTCCTTCGTAGCACCAAACCCTGGCGCTCTATATTCAGAAAACACCCTGCAGGATGGGGACGTAAATCAAGACGCCAACTTCGTGAGGTGGTTCAAGCGACCGACACCTATATCCAAACTCTGAATGACCAGTTCACCAATCCCTCCGGCTCTGAAAAGTTGTTAGCATCAGAGTCTCAGCAGGCTCCCTTGAGTAAGTCGGTAGAGTCAGAGGAGAAAGATCCGGCTTGATGGAGGCGTAATCACCTCATAAGGGAACGGGCAATATGGCTTGCCCTTACTCGGCAAATATCTGACGGTTATTGCGCCCCTGTCGCTTGCCTTCATACATGGCTCTATCGGCTTCGGAATAGAGCCGATCAACCATCTCGTGTATGGGTTGCTGTTTTTCTGCCTCATGCTCGAAAACGGTAATACCAATGCTTGCAGTGAGGCCAAGATTACCCACTTCACGACCGAACTCTAAGCAAGCCAGCCGTTCCTGAATCCGCTGAGCCATCAGGTCTGCACCCTCTACACCCGTTTCTGCCAACATCACAACAAACTCTTCTCCACCGACCCGGGCAACGATGTCACCCCCACGCGCTTCCAGTCGAATCACATCGGCGATGGCACAAAGCACTTTATCTCCCAGCACATGACCCCACTGATCATTGATCAGCTTGAAAAAGTCCACATCCAAAAGCATCAGGCTGCAGATCTGCTGATGGCGCTGCGCTCGCGCCAGCATCGACTCTGCCTCTGAGAAAAAGTAGCGGCGATTATTCAATCCGGTCAGCTCATCGATCGTGGAAAGTTGTTCATAACGCTTTTGCAGACTTTCCGCTTCATGTAGCGCTGTACGAAGCTCTTTGGTGCGCTGCTCAACTGCAAATTCAAGATCATGTAACATTCGGTGGTTGTGAAGCATCTGGCCCAGGCTGCTGCAGAAGAGGCTGAGAGTATGCTGTTGCCAGGGCTCAAAATACTCTGGTAAGGGATGTGCGGCATTGAGTACGGCCAACACCTGGTCACCCATTTTAATCGGTGCACTGATCAGTGATCCCGGCCGCTCGCCCCCGGCACGCGGATTGTTGATGAATTCACGACTCTGGGTACAATCCCGACAATATTGCAGTTGCCCTGTTTGGTAGGCCATGCCGGCAATGCCTTCTCCAGACGCAAAAGTCATATTGGATTTGGGAGCTTCAACCTCCACCTGTCCGGAAATCGCCGCATGAGATTCCGCCAAACAGGTACCTGTTACGCAATGCAGAACGTCATCCTCCACTCGAAAGACAGAACAGCTTTCCACATTCTGATAACGAATCAGTTCACCCAATGCTCGGGATAACAATTCGTCTTCGGTGATACCGTCAAGATTAATTTGAGATAAAGCTCGAAGCGCAGACAGGGAATCGAGCAGACTGAAAAAGCGCTCTCTGAGATCCATCGAAGTCTGGTTGAAAGACAGGTCCACAAAATACCCCGTTAATTGGCCAACAGACTGGCGACAGCACGAATCTCATCATCTTGATGAAGAAATTCCGCTTGAATGATTTTAATGGACTCACTGGACACACCCAAGAGGTCCCTGGTGGCATCTTCGTCCTCATCAATACCGTGATTCACCCAGAGGTCAGCTATACTGACCAGGGCTGATTCACTGGTTGTATCCTGATCTAACTGCCGAACCACTTGAACGACCATGGCGGGCAGATGCCAACGATCCAGTATCCAACCACCTGCTTCTCGACTGCTGATACCGACAAGATCCTCTTCTTGCTGTGATAACGCCTTCTGCGGTTCTCCCTTGCATTGTTGCAAAACGCTTGCATAGTCATCAGGAAACAGATGAACCAGAACCAAGACACCAATATCAAACAGCAGACCGGCCAGATAGACGCCGTCCTGGTCGGGACGTTCATCCGACACCATATGTCTGCAGATCATTCTCGACAGCGCTGCCGTCGCCAACGCATGGTACCAATACGCTTCCAGATCGAAGCCATGACAACGTGAGGTATCGAAGGATCCACTGATTGCCAGACTGAAGGACAGGCTTCTGACCATATTTAGGCCAAGCACCCTAATCACCGCCTCCTCCACTGAATGAATGGGTGATGTCTGACCAAAATAGGCCGAGTTGGCCACACCAAGAATACGCGCTGAAATCCCCGGGTCCTGACTGATGACCTGTGAAAGCAGCTCCAGCGAAAGATCCTCGTCTGTCAGCAACTCAAGCAGACGAGTCGCCGTTGAAGACAGCGGCGGTAGATGCTTCAGCTTCAAAACCTGATGTTTGGCTGTGCTTGCAGTCTGCATGGTCCGTATTGTGTTAAATGTTTGTCCTGCCAATTGGTTATCGGCATATTAGGTTTGATCTTTAACCCCTGCCTGTGAATGGTTGGCAGAAACGGAAATCGGTCACAGGTTAAAACGAGGCACACAGGAAAAGCGTAAAACACCATCGAATTCACGAGTTTTCAGCCTCAATAAAGTAACTGTTTTTTTATTTCGTGTATTTGGTACACTAACTAGGATATTTATGAGCGCCGGTTCCTAGTGCCTGCCAGTCCTAATTTGATTGCCTGAACAGCCGTGAACCAAGATCAATCCTACTGCTACCCCTACCCTCATCCTGCGGTAACCACAGATGTTGTGCTCTTCACCATACGTGATGAGGATTTGCAGGTTCTCCTGATACAGCGGGCCAATCCGCCGTTTCGTGAGATGTGGGCGTTACCGGGTGGATTTCTTGATATGGAGGAGGATCTGGAAGCGTGTGCAAAGCGTGAATTACTGGAAGAGACAGGTATTGAAGGCCTCTATCTGGAGCAGCTGTACACATTCAGCACACCTGACAGGGACCCTCGCGAGCGAGTCATCAGTGTCACCTATTTTGCCCTGACCCGGTCAGATACTTTACAACCCAAAGCCGCCAGTGACGCACAGGAAGCCGCTTGGTTTTCGCTTACTCAACTGCCTGAGTTGGCATTCGACCATGCCAAGATCATCCAACTGGCCAAACAGCGCCTGCTCGCAAAGCTCAACTATTCGACCATTGCCTTTCAACTCCTGCCGGAGACCTTCACGCTCAGTCAACTGCAAACAGTTTATGAGATATTGCTCAACGAGAAATTGGATAAACGGAATTTTCGTAAAGGCATGCAAACCCGTCAGGTTCTCCGGGAGACCGGAAAGTTATCCCGCACAGGCAACCATCGACCTGCCAAAACCTACCGAGTGATTAATCCCACCCGGGTGGAAATTATTAAATAACGCAACGAGACTACCATGAGTGTTCAATCACTGAATCTACCGACCATTCTGGTCCCCGACCACCCCCACTGGCCACAACTCTCCGATGTGGAGAGAGACGCCATGAAGCAACGCATTGCAGAAAAACTTAGGGCCCAGAATGCCGTACTGGTGGCCCACTACTACACTGATGCAGATCTGCAGGCACTGGCGGAAGAGACGGGAGGCTGTGTTGCCGACTCCCTGGAGATGGCTAAATTCGGTGCTGCCCAAGAGGCAGAGACGCTGGTGGTCTGCGGCGTCCGTTTCATGGGGGAGACGGCCAAAATCCTGAATCCGGAAAAGCGGGTAATCATGCCCGATCTGGGCGCCACTTGCTCACTGGATGAAGGCTGCCCGGCAGACCTATTCACAGACTTCTGTGATGATCATCCCGATCACACCGTGGTTGTCTACGCCAATACGAGCGCCGAAGTGAAAGCAAGATCGGACTGGGTGGTGACCTCAGGCATCGCCCTGCCGATCGTCGAGTATCTGGCCAGTGAGGGTAAGAAGATCCTGTGGGGTCCGGACCGCCATCTCGGCAGCTATGTACAGCGTATTACCGGTACGGACATGCTGCTCTGGCCAGGTTCATGCGTGGTACATGAGGAGTTCAAATCAGTGGCGCTGGAACGTATTCGACGCCTACACCCGGATGCGGCTGTATTGGTCCACCCGGAATCCCCCGAACATGTCATTGATCAAGCGGATGTAGTAGGTTCCACCACCGCACTCATCAAGGCTGTGGCAGAGATGAAAAACAAGGAATTCATTGTTGCTACCGATGGCGGCATTTTCTACAAGATGCAGCAGATGGCTCCGGATAAAGTGCTGATCGAAGCGCCTACAGCTGGCGAAGGTGCCACCTGCGTCAGCTGTGCCCACTGTCCCTGGATGGGGATGAATGCACTACACAACCTAGATAAGCTTCTGGATAGTGATGAGAATGAGATACATATCGATCCGGCAACCCGGGAGCGGGCCGTGATCCCGATTCAACGTATGCTCGACTTTTCCGTCCAGCAGGGCATTGGAATGAAGGGTAAAGGCAACGCCTAAAAGGATTTTAGGCGCTAATCATCATCTATTTAGATTGAGTTGAGAGATGACCGCTAACACCTGGTCCCGGTTATTACCAGGGGGTAAAGCTATTCATAAAATCCATAGGCCGGCCCATCTGATTGATGTCCCGACTCATGATACTGGTGTTGGCCGTCATCGCCCGCATCGCTTGAGTCATCTCAGCCACATTGCCTGTCATGATGCCAATATTCTGTTTCATACTGCCCACATCTACAGATAGAGCACCGATATTCCCGTCCATGTTTGCAATATGTGACTCCATGCTGTCGACCCGTTCCACCAATACGGTTATCTGATTGGTCATTATCGAGATATTCTCGGAGAGCTGTCCCATGTTGTTGGACATCTGCTCTAGATGCAATTCCATCCGCGGATCGACCTGTTCTGTCAACTTATGCATATCCTGGGTGACGTTGTAGATCAGATAGAAACCGGAGAGTCCGAGTACGCCAACAACAACCAGCATCGGATAGATCATCCTCTCCCAGCGGGACATGCTTTTGTCGAAGGTCTTGAAAAAATTGGTCAGTGTTATTTCAAGCTTGACCATCGCCTTCTGTTCCGGCGAGAGATTCTTATACTCAGGGGCGAATGTGCGTGGGTCTTTTTCAAACATGGGTCTTAAACTCTCCAGCAGTGTCCTGCCTGCGCAGACCGGCGACCGGACTATTCATTATCATTATTGTCTTACTGTTAGGCTTCTTATCTCGCTAGTATAGCCCGCGACCCATTGTGGAATACAATAAATCTAGCGCCTGTCGTTATCGTTGCGTCTCTTGTACTGAAAAGACGCTAGGGTACACTGGCAAGAATTGACCGCAGACTTAATTTCAATGACAGATTTCATCCTAAACCACGAGTTGACCATCCGTCTCAGCGCTTTCTTCGCAATTTTCGCCACCATGGCCGCGTGGGAAGTTTATGCACCCAGACGCCAGAGGCTCTTCTCCCGCCTACAGCGCTGGACCAGCAACCTGGGTCTTGTCGTGCTCAATACACTCGTGCTGAGACTGCTTTTCCCCACTGCTGCGGTCGGCATGGCTGCCTATGCCGATGCCCAGAATTGGGGGCTTCTGCACAATGTGGAAATAGCGGATTGGCTGAAGATCCTGATTGCAGTCATCCTGCTGGACCTTGCCATATACCTTCAACATGTCATGGTGCATGCCGTACCAGCCCTCTGGCGCCTGCATCGGGTTCACCATGCCGACCCGGACTATGACCTCACCACCGGCGCCCGCTTCCACCCGATTGAAATCATTCTCTCGATGCTGATCAAGATTGCCACTATCGCCGCTTTGGGACCACCCGTGGTGGCAGTCATCATCTTCGAAGTTGTCCTCAACGGCATGGCGATGTTCAACCACGGGAATGTCAAACTCCCACAGCGGATTGACCAAAGTTTACGCTGGCTTGTGGTTACCCCCGATATGCACCGGGTGCACCACTCCATCGAGCCAGATGAGACCAATAGCAACTTTGGCTTCAATCTGTCGATCTGGGACCGCTTGATGGGCACCTATCAAGAACAACCTCGCTTGGGACAGGCTGGCATGACAATCGGCATCTCCACTTTACAAGACCCGAAATTGACAACCCGGCTTCCTGGAATGCTTTTGATTCCATTCCTACACTTTAAAGATATCTACGCCATCAACCAGCGCACCTGGAGCGCAAAAAAGGCGAAGGAAACGTCAAAGCATGAATATTGATAACTATGATGTCTATTTCTCCGGAGCCTGCCTTAAAACAGCTGACCCGGCAGAAGTAAAACGCAAAATTGGCGCGATGTTCAAGCTCGAGGGTGAAAAGCTCGAGCGGCTCTTCAGTGGTAAGCCCGTACCGATTAAGCGTGGTGTGGATATGGACCAGGCAGTGAAATTTCGTGTCGCCTTCCGTGACGCGGGCGCCCTGGTGGATATTGTCCCGGAAGGACAGCCTGCGCCAACATCAACACCAACGCCTGTAACAAGACCATCGCCACCGCCAACATCTGCCAAAGTCGAGCCCACGCCATCAGCCTCACCGGGGCTCACGCTGGCTGAGGGCCCCCTTACTCCTGACAGTGAAGCAGAGGAAATCACACCTGTTCCGGCACCCGAATATGGGCTGTCCGCCCCACAGGATTTCAATCTGAGCGATTGCACACCCCAGGTGGAGGCCGCCCCCATACCCGATACCAGTGCATTGGATCTGGATAAGCCCGGCGCCACCCTCGATGAGACTATCGATCCTGAACCGCTCGAGATCGATACCGAAGCCCTGACGCTGGACGATCCAGGCACTACGCTGATTGAAGAAACCCCCATTGAGGAGCCGGAGATAAATACCGACGCTCTGAGCATGTCCGAGCCTCAGTCAGGCAGCCTGGAAGATTGCCAAGTACCGGTCGAACCGGCACCAATACCGAGTATCGACCATCTACAACTGGACGAGACCGCTACGAAAAAGAAGCCTCAGGGCAAAGCAAAATTCGAGATTGCAGAAGATTAGCACGCCACGATTCCGCTAATTACGGATTCAGAAACCGAGATAGGCCTCCAACGAACGCTGGGTCGACTCCGACAGATCGTCATGCCGGCCATTTTCAGGGCGGCCGGTTTCCAACAGCCCCTCCATGGTGCCAATGGCGCGTTCTGCATAGAAGCGTAAAAGCCGCCGTTGGTCATCATCACTCAGCCAGAGATTGACCTCATCTTTCAGCTTGTCCTTTTTGCTGTCGTACTCAAACAGTTTCAAGCGGAAAGCCGGCAGATCCCATCCCCCCCGCCGCAACCGTTCCTTTATCACTTCAACCCGGTAATACTCGAGCTTTTTTCCGGTAAAAACAGTGAACTCAAGCCACTCCCCAGGAACAAGAGGCTTATGTCTAAGCTGGTGGAGCAATCCCATATAATCCAGGATTTCCTGGCCACCCAATGCAACCTGCTTTGTCTGCATCAGCGCTGACCAAGCAGGGTCCTCCAGTGCGGCAATCTGTTGTAAATGATCGGGTGGTCCTACGGATGTAGAAGATGTATCAGGTGCAGGCGCCTGATAGTGGAAGCCGGTCCCGGCCGGTCGATCGAACCAGAAGAGTTCCTGTTTTAAGTCCCCTGTCTTGAGTGATTTTGTCGCCAGCAAAGGAATCATCTTCTGGGTATCGAGCCAACTGTGATAATCGAGTCGCAGCGGGTAGATCATCTCCGCTTTTCTATAAGGCTCCGTTGTCATCTGCATGCGAGTGACATAGGTAGATTTTCCCTCAACATCTTCCATGTCAGGCGCAACACTCAGAATCAACTTAGCAATGTCGAGCTTCACAAAACCGGTCACAATACCTCGAAAATTCAAAGTATATTCCAGCTCCTCACCCAATTTTGATGGTGTATTGGCTGCCATAACTGGCACAGCCTGCATCATGAACACCACAATTAGGACTTGAATTCGCAAAATCGTCACGGCATCTCCTATGGCTTATTGCTTTGGCTACACTTCAGTATGCCTGTATTGGCACACTTTTCGCAGGATAACCGAAAAATGCTGAATCGTTGCTGAATCAGTCAAATTTCCGTCAGTGTCAGGAGCCCGCATCATGGTCAGCCCCGTCAATGGTGACAAATCCATCACCTCAACAACAGCGCGTTCGGGTGAGTCGAACAGCAGTGCCAAACCTCAACAGGGCGGTGTACAGACCGAGACCTTGGATCAAAAAGCGACTGAACCTGTCAGTGCTACGCTGGAGGTTGATAAAGCCCGTCAGCTCTATGAGATGGAGAGCCAGAAAAACCTTGCTGCGGGACCCGCCATAGAGACACCCGAAGAGGCCCGCTCCGTGCTGGGTCAGATTCTCGATCAGTTCAGTCAGACACCGGCACTGGCCATGAAAACACAGGCACCGGAGACGACTGCCACGCTCGCCAGCCTGCTGAATGCAGCACCCGCCTGATCTTTGACAACAAACGCTGAGTCTTATTTGCCGGCCGTATCCACGCAATCTCGGATTGATCAGCTCGTAGGTTGGACCATCTTCTTAGGCCCAACCTACGAGCCGGACTCCAGCTTATCTTCCTCCACATCGGCTCTCAGACGGGATATTTCATCCTTGGGCCCGATCACTACGAGCATGTCACCACCATCCAGGCGGTGATTCATTCCTCTGTTACTGAAAATCAGCTCTTGACTCAGCTCCAGGTCCACTACACCCATGACGATGAGGTTGTAACGTTTCGACAACTGCAGGTCATCCATCGGAGCTCCAGACAGGGAAGATGACCGGGGAATCTCGATCTCAGCAATATCGATATGCTTTCCAAAAACGGTGTTTTCCAGCATCTCCACAAGATAGGGACGGGCAATCAACTCATGCACCCGGTGACCGCTGATCTCATAGGGATCGATAACCTTGGTTGCACCTGCGGTAAGCAGTTTGTTACCCGACGAAACCGATTCGCAGACGCAAATTATCTTCAGGTCAGGATCGAGTGCACGTGCAGAAAG
The DNA here is from genome assembly GCA_025655575.1 of Candidatus Thiodiazotropha sp. (ex Monitilora ramsayi). GTDB lineage: Bacteria > Pseudomonadota > Gammaproteobacteria > Chromatiales > Chromatiaceae > Thiodiazotropha. The sequence continues at coordinate 99,025 of JAHXIP010000004.1, forward strand.
GGTAACGAACAGGTTCTGCGGTTCCTCAGAGAAGAGGCAGAAGATAGTCTTCACCCATTTTCCGATGCCAATGCTGCGTAGTTTGTCATCATCCGTGTAATCAACCACACCTGCCTGCAGCCCCTTGGCCAGCATGGCGCCAACCTCATCCGGGTCGCTACTATAGAGATAGGCATCGATTCCACGCTCTGCCAACTGAGTCGCCACTTCATGTCCCATGGCGCTGCAGCCAAATATCAATGTCTCACGCCGGGCCATCAGAGCGTCCCTCCTTCCAGGCAGTCGCGAAAATGGACGACGCTGTATTCGTGCCCGAAGAGGACCAGTAGATCCTCCGCCCGGAAGACAAAAGCTTCACCCGGATTGAAATAAAAGCTGCGATCCTGCAAGTTGTAACAAGTCGCACCCTCGACATCCTCACAAGATTCCTGGCGAATCACACCGAATGGGATAAGCCTGCGCTGGCAGAAATCCACCTCCCCCATGCGACGTCCGTCCATGACTGACCCCCGCTTGATTCTCACTGCCTCCATACCTTCATTGGCTTGACCGGTCAGCAGGCCATAGACGGCTTCAAAGGCGACTGGCTGGCCGGCATACTCTGCAGCGATCAGACCAACCACTTCATTGGGTGCCACGCAGTGGCTGGCGCCCGCCCGATAAAGTTTGGTGACATTTTCACGCTGGTTTGCACGGGAGATGATCTCCACCTCGGGATTAAACTGGCGTGCGGTCAGTGTGATATAGACATTCACCACATCATCACCGGTCAGGCAAAGTAATCGTCGGATTCGAGTCTCAATCCCCAGACTGGAGAGCAGTTCGTTGTCCTCCCCATCGCCGGTCACTGCCAGATATCCGCGTTGCTTGGCCAACCGGATGTTTGACTCCAGCGGATCGACCACGACGAATGTCCGCTTGTCTCTTGCCAATCGCTCGGCCACGACCTGCCCGACTCGACCGAAGCCACAGACCAGGGTATCCACATGCTTGCGCTCCACTTCGGAAAAGATCCGATGGGCGCGTATCTCTTCGATCTTCTCGCCGAATGCGGAGACGATGATAGAGGTAAAAAATGAGATGACGCCCAAACCTGCGATGATCAGGGCCAGTGCCACCAGGCGACCTTCGGTAGTCTGTGGTGTGATATCTCCATAGCCCACGGTGGACATGGTCACCAGGGCCCAGTAGATACTGTCGAAGAAATTAGTGATTTGGTGTCCACGCTGTTCGGCCTCGAAGAAAAAGATGGCCGTGGCCGCCGTGAATGTAATGAAGGCCATGAAGATGAACAGGGTCACCAGCTCTATCCGTTTTTCGGAGAGCACTTTGACGAACTCGCTGATGCTACGGGTGTAACGGAACAGCTTGAAGATACGGAACAACAGGAAAATACGCAGGAATCTGAGCGGCCGGTAGCTGGGCATGATGGCAAGCAGATCGATGATCGCCAGTGGCTGTATCATATAGCGAAGCTTTTCTTTCACTGCCTGCCAGAGTGCCGAACCCAGCCGGAAGGGTTCATTGACGAACTCCGCCTTTTCATATCGCTCGATGATGACTTTGTGACTGTCGTTGAAGACCCAGAACCGCATCAGATATTCGATAATGAAGATCGTCACGGCCACACGTTCAAAAACATCACCGAACAGCCCCAGATCATGCTTCACCTCATAGATCAGCACCCATACGCTGGAAAGCACGAGTGCAATCATAAAGATATCGAAATAGGGGCGGATAGGCGCTTTGGGATTTTCCAACAGATCACTGACAGCACGCTTCCAACCGCTATAACGCTCGGAGGCCGCCATGAAGTAACACTGCTTGATAACGGTATGGGAGAAAGACATATCTATAAACCGAACCAGAAATCGCGTCTCACAGAAGACTATGTCAGTTTATCGGCAGATTTGGCAAAGACTGCAATTCTCAGATCTAGGGCGGCGCAGCAACCCTGACTGCGTTCAATTCGATCCGTTCTGTCTCCGCCACGCTCACTTCTCGACCATCCAGGGTCACAAAGCTTCGCTCATCCACATCCATGCGGCGGGCCTGGTAGTAAGTACTTTTACCTGTCTGGCTATCGATCACCTGCACAGCTACCACTCGATATCTATCCTGCCATTCCATATAGAGGAACAGGCCACTGCCAATAATCATCAGAATAATGAAGATATACCCACCCCATTTCCATAAACTGTTTGTCTTGGCCTCCGCATGCGCCACTCGCGGTTGAGCGGCAACCGCTGTCATGCGTCGCTGACGATTGCTGATCACCAGCCAGGCGATGATGATGACGAACAGTGTGAGTAGAATCTTGCCTATCATGGCTGGGCACCCTATCACGTGAAACCATCGTCGCCAATCATGCACTTAAAAAGACAAATACCCAGTAACATGACAAACTCAGGTTGCCTCTATAGCAATTGTCGATTTACTATCACTGCATGTCAGTTAGAAGAACCCTACTAGCCGCCCTTTCCTGCCTTTGGTTGATGCTGGGCTGTAGCCAACAGGACCAGCCAACAATCAATATTCACCGTGCCGTCCAGGTTGGCGATATCGACCAGCTTGAACGAAACATCTATTGGGATGCGGATATCAACGAGGTTGGACCCAACGGGCTTACACCTTTGCATGTGGCGGCGCAGAAAGGCAGCCTGGTAATGAGCCAAATCCTGATAAAACATGGGGCTGACCAACAGGCGCTCGATCCCCAGGGACACACACCGGTGGTTAAATCTCTGGTTTCCCGCAATACATTGTTAGCGGACTATCTGGTCAAGAATGGTGCCGGACTTGACGCCAACAGTGTACTGCACGAGACTGCCCGTCTCGGCAGTGCTGACCGGGATGTGATCGATTTCCTGGTCAAACAGGGTGCCTCCATCGACCATCTTGATGAAGCAGGCAATACACCACTGCACAATGCCATACTGCACGATCAGAGGGTGGTGGTTAAATATCTGGTCATTCGCGGCGCCAACCTCAATATTCGTAATGGAATGGATCAGACGCCTCTGGCCCTGGCCATTACGGAGAAGAGAGATGATATCGTACGCATGCTGAAGCAGTTTGGCGCCCCTTAACAACCACAGCCGACACTCCTGTCATAACCCTAGAACACCACGGATTTTCCATGTCATCAACACCTGAAGAACTGAGCATTAACTACACTGAGGACGGCGTCGATGTCGTCAAGGAACTGGATAAGGTCATCCTCTCGAAAGGGGCATGGACCACAATCATCTTTCGTTATCAGGACTGGAACCGGAGCAAAGAAGCCTACGGTCCGGACAAATATTCCATTCGCCGCTATCAGAAACGCAATGGCGAATATATGCCGAAGAGTAAATTCAATATTTCAAGCCGGGATCAGGCCAAGGCCATCATCGAAGCCCTGCAGGGCTGGACCGAAGAGTAGTCACACTTCCCACCACATTAGAATTTTCACACAATTCAGGATCAAACAGAGGCCACCTGCTCGGCCCAGGCCAGCAGGTGGGGAATTAACGCCTTCTTGCGGTCAGGCAGTTGCGGATCGGCCTCCAGCCGATCCAGCGTCATCAGATACTCATCCAGGGTGATGCTACCGCCACCGTCCGGTTCCAACAGCCGGGCGTACCGGTACTCTTCCCAGCGCTCTTTTTCATCTGCCGTCAGTGACGCCGGCCAGTTTCTTGCGCGATAGCGGAACAGCATTTCGGGCAATCGCCCATCATCAAACACCAAGGGGAAATTCTGTAACTCGGCCGGGGCGCTGCTGAGAATCTGGTCCATACGCTGACGATCATCTCTGGAGAAAAAACCACCGCTGTAGAGCGCCTGATCAGGATCGGTCACCGGGTCGAAACGGGTCATCCGGTGGACGGTGTCGATCTTCTCCGACAACCCGCTGTGGGCCAATAATTTCTGCCGATGACACTCCCCTGCTGCCACATCCACCCCCCACCGCTCGGCGGCTTCCACAGTCAGCGTACTCATCGGCACCACGACCGGACACTTGTTGATATGCACCGTCTTGAGCGGAATGCGACTCACCCCCTCCGGCAGATCGGCTGTAGCGGTAAACAGCCTTTGATGGATCTCCTCCGGTGTCAGATCCAGCAGGGGTGCAGGATCTTCACGTAGATCGTAGACAATGACGCCATTGGGATTTTCCGGATGCTTCACCAATGGGATTACCATGGCGATACAGCCCCGCTCGGCCGGATACATGGAGGAGACATGCAGCACCGGCTGGCGCTGCTGTAGATTAAGCCGCTCCGCCACCACCCGCTTGTTCCGACTCTCAAATATGTAGTTAAAGAGTTTCGGCTGGCGTTGTTTGATCAATCGCGCCAAACCAATCGTGGCATGCACATCGGAAAGGGCATCATGCGCAGACTCGTGCACGATACCGTTTGCCGCACTCAAAACTTCCAGGCGAAAACTGGCCACGCCGGCATCATTCACGGGCCACTCGATACCCTCAGGTCTGAGCGCATGCGTCAGTCGGGCCATATCAATGATATCCCAACGGGAACAGCCGTTCTGCCACTCTCTGGCATAGGGGTCGTAAAAGTTTCGATAGAGGGTATTACGCGTGACTTCATCATCGAAACGAAGGGTGTTGTAACCAACCCCACAGGTCTCAGGCCTAGAGAGTTCCTGATGAATGCGCTTGATGAACTCCGCCTCATTCACCCCCTCATCCCAGGCTTTTTGCGGCGTAATGCCGGTCACCATGCAGGCTTCCGGCTGCGGCAGCATGTCATCAGTGGGCTTGCAATAGACAACCAACGGTTCACCCACCGGATTCAGTTCCGCATCAGTGCGTAACCCAGCGAATTGCGAGGCTCTGTCCCGGCGCGGATCAGCACCCCAGGTTTCATAGTCGTGCCAATAGAAGGTGAACGTCATCGTCCTGTTTTCCTATTGGATAAAGATTTTTCCACTGCCGCAGATAGCATCAATGCAAATCCATCAGTACCCGTATATGAGCCTCGACACTGCGTGCCAGCGCATGGGGCTCATACCCCCCTTCAAGCACGGAAACAATCCTGCCTTCGGCGTAACGTTTGGCAATCTCCTGTATCTGCTCCGTCACCCAGCGGTAGTCCGCTTCGGTCAGGCTCACCCCTGACATATCATCCTCAATATGGGCATCGAAGCCGGCGGAGACAAAAATCATCTGGGGCTTAAAGTGATTCAAGGCCGGTAGCCAGTGTGAGGCCACCGCCTCTCTGAAATCCGGACCTTTGGCTGTCGCTTCAAGTGGCGCACAGATGATGTGGTCAGGACTCTCTTCAATCGCCGTATAGGGATAGAAAGGGTGCTGGAAGGTCGAACAGACAATGACTCGCCTGTCATCGCGAAAGATATCTTCACTGCCATTACCATGGTGCACATCGAAATCGAGAATCGCTACCCGTTCCAAGCCATAGGCTTCCATCGCGTGCGCAGCACCGACCGCCGCATTGCCGTAGATGCAAAAACCCATGGTGCGCATGCGTTCGGCATGGTGGCCAGGCGGACGCACAGCACAGAAAGCGTTGAGCAGATCTTCCTGCATGATCAGATCTACTGCCTTAATCACCGCGCCTGCTGCTCGCTTGGCCGCCTGCAGACTTTCAGGACTGACAACCGTGTCAGGATCGAGATGGGCATGACCCGTTTGCGGCATCAGCTTCTCCACCTGATCAAGATAGGCGGGATCGTGACAGCGTATTAATTGCTCGCGCGTCACCTCCGGTGCATCGTAATGGCGCAGAAAATCGTAGACCTGTGCGGCCATGAGACGGTCATCGATAGCCTGCAGGCGGGAGGCGTTTTCAGGATGTCCAACCCCGGTATCGTGCTGCAGGCAGTCAGGGTGGCTGATATAGGCGGTTCTCAACAGTGGATCCTCATTTTTCGCTGTATTTTATTGATCCTTCAAATACTCATTATTAATCTTTAAAAACCGACACTTAGGTAAAGAAATTGTCACAAGATAAGCGTAAACTTTTAACAAGTTATGCCGATAACCTGAGTAATTCAAGACACTGAGTTTTTTACGGCGTTGTAAGACACCCAAACTCTCCTTTGCCGGGTGTCTTTGGACATCATACCCCAATATCATCTTCTGAAGTTCAACAGGCGTGAGATCATGCAATCACATTATTTGACCCCTCTCTTTTCTCCCAACAGCATCGCCATGTTCGGCGCCAGCGAGCGGGAAAACTCGGTCGGCGAGGTGGTCTTCAGAAACCTCCTCTCATCCGGTTTCAAGGGCGGAATCTATCCGATCAATCCAAAGCACGACAAGGTGCAGGGGCAGAAGGCTTACAAAAGCATTGATGCGATCGGCAAGCCGGTCGAGCTGGCCGTCGTTGCCACACCGGCAAAAACCATCCCGGCAATTGTCGAGGCCTGTGGCCAGCATGGAGTCAAAACCATGATCATCCTCTCTGCCGGTTTCCGTGAATCGGGACCGGCAGGACGACGCATCGAAGATCGGGTAGTGGAAGTTGCCAAGGAGTTCGGTATCCGTTTCATCGGGCCGAACTGCCTCGGTTTAATTCGACCCGACAAGGGCGTCAACGTCACCTTCGGCAACAACAACGCGAAACCGGGCAATCTGGCACTGGTCTCCCAATCGGGCGCCATCTGTACGGCGATCCTCGACTGGGCAGAAGTCAACGATATCGGCTTTTCCACTGTGATCTCCACCGGGATCGCCGCTGATCTGGATTTTGGAGACTACCTGGACTTTCTCGTTTCCGATCCCAAGACTGACAGTATCCTGATGTATGTGGAGGGTATTAAAGATGCCCGTCGCTTCATGAGCGGGCTACGTGCTGCGGCACGTATCAAACCTGTCATCGTTCTTAAAGTAGGACGGCATGCAGCGGGGGCTGAAGCCTCCATGTCACATACTGGCGCGCTGGTGGGCAGTGATGAAACCTTTTCTGCTGCACTCGCCCGTTCTGGTGTCTTACGCGTTGAGACTATCTCCCAGCTCTTCTCAGCAGCCAAAGCACTCTCAGCCCGCTCACGGGTCTATGGCGACAAGCTGGCCATTATCACCAATGGCGGCGGCCCGGGCGTTATGGCTGCAGACCGGGCCTCAGACCTGGATATCGAATTGGCACAATTCAGTGATGAGACCGTCAAGGCCCTGAATAAGGCCTTACCGGATGTCTGGTCCCACGGTAACCCGGTGGATGTCATCGGTGATGCGCCCCCCGAACGTTATCGTGCGGCAGTGGACATCTGTCTCAATGATCCTGAAGTGGATGGCGCCATTGTCATCCTGACGCCCCAGGCAATGACGGAACCCGATGAGGTAGCCAAGGTTCTTATCGAGCTGGCAGACCAACACAAGAAACCAATCCTGACCAGTTGGATGGGTGGCAAACAGATCGAGAATGCCAGAAAGCTCTTCAACAACGCAAAGCTACCCAGTTTCCGCACCCTGGAAAATGCTGTGGATGCCTTCCACTATCTCTCCTCCTACCAGAAAAATCAGCGGCTTCTTCTTCAGACACCGGCCAAAACCTCCCGTAGGCATGTTCAGCCCGATGTGGAGGGTGCACGTCTGATTATTGAGAGCGCGCTTTCAGAGCAACGCAAGGTGCTGACCGAACCGGAGTCCTTTGCCCTGCTCGGCGCTTTCCGAATTAATGCGGTACGTAATGGCATTGCCCGATCCGCTAATGAGGCGCTAATCCTGGCTGAATCTATCGGCTTTCCCGTGGCGATGAAGATCTATTCCCCCGATATCTCACACAAATCAGATGCGGGGGGCATTCGGTTGAATATCAACAATGCCCAGGTCGTGCGCAGTACCTATCGGGATCTCATCGAACAGGTCAAAGAGCGGCGCCCCGAGGCCAAGATAGAGGGTGTCACCGTTGAACAGATGTATCAAAGCCCGAATGGCCGAGAGCTGCTGATCGGCATCATCAGGGACCCGGTATTTGGTCCTGTCATCAGTTTTGGCAGCGGCGGCACCACGGTGGAAGTAATGGGTGACTCAGCAATTGCCCTGCCCCCACTCAACCGACGCCTGGCCCTCGATCTGGTCAATCGCACCAAGGCAGCAAAAATGCTTTCTGATTTCCGCCATATGCCGGCGGCCAATTGTGAGGCCCTCATTGATGTGCTGCTGCGTGTTTCAACCATGGCATGCGAACTTCCCTGGATTCAGGAGATGGACATCAATCCCCTGATTCTCGATGAAAGTGGCGCAGTTGCGGTGGATGCCCGTATTGTGGTCAATTTCCCCCGTCCATCAACCGACCCCTACCACCACCTGGCGATTCATCCCTATCCAGTCAATCTGGTCAACCATCTACAGCTTCCCAATGGCACGAACATCGTGATACGACCGATTCGCCCGGAGGATGTGGACCTGGAACAGAATTTCACCCGTCAGCTTTCCGATGAAGCTAAATATTTCCGCTTCATGAGTTCCGTCCAGGAGTTGACGCAGGATATGTTGATGCGCTTTACCCAGATCGATTATCACTATGAAATGGCATTGATTGCAGTGATGGACACCGGCACCCACGAAGTTGAGTTAGGCGTTGCACGCTATGTCACTAATCCGGACAAAAAGAGCTGTGAGTTTGCCCTGGTTGTATCTGATAAGTGGCAACGTCAGGGCATCGGCCACAAATTGATGCATCAGCTGATGGAGATCGCTCGTGATCGAGGATTGGAAAAAATGGAGGGAGAGGTACTGAGTAATAATTTTAAAATGCTGGACCTGATGAAATCACTCTACTTCCGCATCTCCACTTCTCCTGATGACAGCGGCATCAAACAGGTAGTCGTAGACTTGTAAAAATACCTGGCATCGGCATTTTCAAAAAAGCCCCTGCCTGGCAGGCATAAAAAAAGCCGCCCCACCATAAGGAGGGGCGGCTTTTTCAGGTCTCGATTTAACGAGAGAGGTTTTATACCTTCTCTTTAATTCGTGCAGCCTTACCGGTACGACCACGCAGATAGTAAAGTTTGGCGCGGCGCACATCACCCCGACGGGTCACCTCGATATCGGCAACGCCTGGACTGTAGGTCTGAAAGACACGTTCCACACCTTCACCATGGGATATCTTCCGCACGGTGAATGCAGAGTTGAGACCGCGGTTACGTTTGGCAATGACGACACCTTCAAATGCCTGCAGACGCTCACGTTGGCCCTCTTTCACCCGCACCTGAACAATCACGGTATCACCGGGACCAAAATCGGGAACCTCGCGGCCCATCTGTTCGGCGTCGAGTACTTCGATGATATTGCTCATGGTCTATTGCTCCTGTACTTGCTCAGCGTCTCCCGACGCGGCACTGATTTCAGCTAAAAACTTCTCTTCTTCAGCCGTCAATTGACGACCCTGTAACAGATCCGGTCGACGCTTCATGGTCCGCAGTAATGCCTGCTGCAACCGCCAGCGTCTGATGGCGTCATGATTGCCGCTCTGTAGTACGGCCGGCACGTTCATGCCATCTATCTCATCCGGGCGGGTATAGTGCGGACAATCCAGCAACCCGTCCATGAAAGAATCCTGTTCCGCAGAGTCCGCATCACCCAACACACCGGGTAAGAGACGAATCACCGCATCCAATATCGTCATGGCGGCCAATTCACCACCACTTAAAACGTAGTCGCCGATGGACCACTCTTCATCGACATACCGCTCAATCACGCGTTCGTCGATGCCTTCGTAGCGGCCGGCAATCAGCATCAGAGGCTCGCTTCTGGTAGCAAAGTCTCTGGCAGCCTGTTGATCGAACCGTCTTCCCTGGGGGCTTAGGTAGATCACTCTGGCCCCTGGATTCTCCGCCTTGGCCGAGGCGATTGCCTGCTGCAGCGGCTCATACTTCATTACCATGCCAGGGCCGCCACCATAGGGCCGATCATCCACAGTGCGGTGCACATCGTGTGCATAATCTCTTGGATTCCAAAGCTTTAGCTCTGCCATCCCCTTGTCGATAGCCCTGCCTATCACACCCTCGCCCGTTAAGGCATCGAACATGGACGGCATCAGTGTGATGACATCAAAGCGCATGGCTGTCAGAAATCCGGATCCCAGTCCACGACCATACGCCCAGAGGGCAAATCCACTTCCTGTACCGCCTCACCCATGGTGTATGGAATCAGCCGTTCGCGGTCACCCTTGACCACTAGTACATCGTTGGCACCCGTCTCTAGGAGATGGGAAACCACACCAAAATCGACTCCCTGCACATTCTCGACCCGCAATCCTTCCAGGTCGGTCCAGTAATATTCACCTGGTTTGAGTTTGGGTAGTTGCTCGCGTCTGATCGCGATATCAATCCCCACCAGCTCTGCCGCCTGGTCACGGTCATTGCAACTCCCGAGGTGAGCAACAACATTTTTACCTTGTTTCTGCCCCGCAGCCAGTGTGTATGCCTGCCAGTCCTCAGCCTTCCTGAGGTACCAGGTCTTGTAGTCGAGTATCCCTTCCCTCGGCGAGGTGTGAGAGAAGACCTTGACCCAACCCCTGACACCAAATAGGCCAGAAATCCGGCCTATGATGATCATCTCGTTGTTCGACATTTCCCGTCAATCCACCGCTGCAGGCCAAGACCTAAAACGGAGAAGTGGGCAGTTGAATTCAGGCAGCAGCTTGTTTTGCGGCTTGTTTCAGCAGTGTCGAAACACGCTCACTGGGCTGAGCACCCTTGGATATCCAGTGCTCTACCCGGTCTTGATCCACACGCAGTCCCTCTTCACCGCCCACAGCGATGGGATTGAAAAAGCCCAGACGCTCGATATAGCGGCCGTCACGCGCATTACGGCTGTCGGTTACCACGATGTGGTAGAAAGGCCGCTTTTTTGCGCCAGTTCTTGAGAGGCGAATGGTTACCATGTCGTATCCTTAAATATTCGTTGACACACCAGCGGAAACCCGCCGACGGGAAACCGCGCATTATAGCCAACTTTTTGCCAAAGTGAAGCGTTAAAATAATTTTGAATGTTGAATTTTGAATTGTGAATTATTTGGCTCGCTACGCTCACACCCGTTTTAAACGGGGCGTGTGCGAAGCACGCTCATCCAATTAAAAATTCATAATTTAAAATTCATAATTTAATCAAACGGTTGCACTCAAAATGGGAGCCCGCCCCCCCCACCCGGCGGCATGCCTCCACCTGGGAAATTCCCCCCCATGCCGCGCATCATCTTCTTCATGCCGCCGCCTTTCATTTTCTTCATCATCTTCTGCATCTGGGTGAATTGCTTGAGCAGTTTGTTCACATCCTGCACCTGGGTGCCCGATCCGTTGGCAATACGCCGCTTGCGGGAGCCCTTGATGACAGCGGGAAAGTCTCTCTCGTGGGGAGTCATGGAGTTGATGATGGCGATTAAACGGCCGATCTCCTTATCGTTGACCTGATTTTTTACGTGATCCGGCAGGTTGCCCATACCCGGCAGCTTGTCCAGCAGGCCGCCAATGCCACCCATATTGGCCATTTGCAGCATCTGCTCCTTGAAATCCTCCAGATTGAAGCGCTTACCCTTCTGTAATTTTTTCGCCAGTTTAGCGGCCTTGTCCTGATCCACCTTGCGAGTGACTTCCTCGACCAGACTGAGCACGTCGCCCATGCCCAGTATCCGGGATGCGATACGATCGGGATGGAAGGCCTCCAGGGCATCAATTTTCTCGCCGACACCGATGAACTTGATCGGTTTTCCGGTGATCTGCCGGATCGAGAGAGCGGCGCCGCCTCGGGCGTCACCATCCGCCTTGGTGAGAATCACACCGGTGAGCGGCAACGCCTCATTGAAGGCCTTGGCGGTATTCGCCGCATCCTGCCCGGTCATACTATCGACCACAAAGAGGGTTTCCACCGGATCGACGGCCTGATGGAGCTGTTTGATCTCATCCATCATCTGCTCGTCCACATGCAGGCGGCCGGCGGTATCGATGATCAGGGCCTCGGTAAAGCTGCGTTTCGCTTCACTCAATGCACGACGTGCAATATCCACCGGTTTCTGATCCCCCGCACTGGGAATGAATTCGGCGTTCACCTCCTTTGCCAGGGTCTGCAGTTGTTCGATAGCAGCTGGACGGTAGACGTCACAACTAACAACGGAGATTTTCTTTTTGCCCTGCTGCTGTAACCAACGGGAGAGTTTGGCCACACTGGTGGTCTTACCAGAGCCCTGGAGACCAGCCATCAGGATCACGGCGGGAGGTTGTGCTGCAAGATCGAGCGACTCGTTGGCCTCGCCCATGACCTTGACCAATTCGTCGTTGACGATCTTGATCAGAGTCTGACCCGGCGTGAGGCTCTTCATCACGGCCTCGCCAGTGGCCTTTTGCTTTACCTGATCGACAAATTCGCGCACCACCGGCAGTGCCACATCCGCCTCAAGCAGCGCCATGCGGACTTCCCGCATGGTATCTTTGATGTTCTCTTCCGAGAGTCGGCCCTGGCCTCTTAAATTGGTGAGAACCTTACCCAGTCGTTCTGTCAGATTGTCAAACATGGTCTTTTCTGAATGGTCCTGGAAACAACGAGAGGGCGATTATATATCAGCCGGCGCCAAATCACCGCCGCCTGTTGCCAATTATGAGGAAACTGGTCTGAGACACTCACTGGCTGTCGTTTAACCCAATCCCTTTCCCACCCCAGGCCAAATATGCGAATATCGCCGCAGACTCTTCTGATTCAAGGAACCGTAGGAACTTGACCGCTTTATTCGCCATTCTTGCCTATCTCGCTGCCGGCAGCGTCATTGCGCTGAGACTGTTTCGCAATCCTGTCAATGCCAGCCCACCCCGCTCTCTTGCTCTGGTGCTGGGGTTTGTCGGCGTAGCACTGCACGCAATCCCGCTTTATCAGAATATGGTCTCTGCCAGCGGACTCAACATGGGGGTCTTCAACGCCCTCTCTCTGATTGCATGGACGATCACCCTGTTGCTGCTGATCTCAAGCCTCAGCAAGCCGGTGGAGAATCTTGCCATTGCCATCATGCCGATTGCTGCGATAGCCGTCTATCTGGACAGTCGCTATCAAACCGTACACTTCCTTACCGACCAGATCTCTACCGGCCTGACCACTCACATACTTGTTTCCATGCTGGCTTACAGTCTGTTTACCCTCGCCAGTGTGCAAGCCGTTCTATTAGCCATTCAGGATCACCACCTGCGGCAGCGCCATCCCGGGGGATTCATCCGTGCTCTGCCGCCCCTGCAAACCATGGAGAGTCTGTTATTCGAAATGATCGGGGTGGGTTTCGTGCTGTTGAGTCTGGCTCTGCTGTCGGGCTTCGCTTTTCTGGAGAATATGTTCGAGCAACACCTGGCACACAAGACGGTGCTGTCAATCATTGCCTGGCTGGTTTTCGGCGCGCTGCTCTGGGGCCGCTACCGCTTCGGCTGGCGGGGTCAGAAAGCGCTGATCTGGACGTTGACGGGATTCGTGGTATTGATGCTGGCCTATTTCGGCAGCAAAGTGGTCATAGAGCTTATTCTGGGCTGAATCAGCCCCGGTAGGCTTTTCCGGCCTTGCGGCCCTGATGGATCTGTCGCAGGTTGTCTGCCAGCTCATCCTTACCCTCAAGACTCAGGATCTCTATCTCTTTGTCGAGTGCCTGGATCTCCTGCAGGATACCGATATTCTGCTGGGCCATATCCGGTTCCGCATTGTTGACCCACTCGTGTAACAGGCGAAGGCGTTCTGCTCCGAGTACGGCCACTTCCTCCCAGGCACCCGCTTTGACCAGTTCGAGCATCCGGCGAGTCATCTCCAGACCCTGTTTGAGCTGGCTGTCCATCAGGCGGCGGAGGGATTTCCTGCGTTGGAGGCAGGCTGTTTCACCTCATCGGGAATGGCATCCCAGGCAGATTTGATTTCGAGTAGAAGTGAGCTGACTTCATCAAGAATAGCTATTTCGTTGCTGACATTGGACTCAGCCAAACGGCGCACCATGTAGGCGTAGAGGCTGTCGAGATTGTTTGCCATCTCGCCGCCCTCTTCCAAATTGAGACTACCGCGCAACCCGTCGATAATGGAGATCGCCCAGTTGATGTGATTTCCCTTGGCCTCGTACTCCTTACGACTCATATGACCTTTGGCCGTGGCAACTTTCTCCAGCGCCCCCTCCATCAGCATCTGGACAAGGCGATGTGGGCTGGCGAAGGCGACTTCGGAACCGACAGCAACCTTACCGTACTGTTGTGCGCCACGTTTTTGATTCAGGGTCATAGGTAATTCTCGTCTGGTTATTTGACTATAGCGCATCCCTGGTGGATGCCGTCTCACTCATGTCACAGAAAACAGTTAATTGTTGTTTCGGTTGCCCGGGATCAGGTTACTCAACGAGTCCAACTGCCCCGTCAACCACTGACTGGTTGATTGCAACTGGCCCAGCAGGGTATCCAACGCTGTATATTGAGCCCGGTAACGCCGTTCAGTCAGCTCAAGTCTGTATTGCATTCTCTCGATCTGGTCATTGGCGGAATCAACCCGGCTATTCAGCCCATCCTCGCGGGCATCGATCAGACCGGAAGTACTCAGCATACTCTCCATCAGAGAGTCCAGGCGAGCAGCCAGACCATTATCCTCATTGGTGAAAAGATCCACCACTGCGCTTCTATCGGTTTCCAGAGCGGCGTTCAACTCTGTACTGTCGAATGAGAGCGTACCATCCTTCTCGAAGGTAATTCCCGCTTGAGAGGCATACTTGAAGGCACCGTCAACACCGGCGCTACCACCCATGATGGAGCGAACCTGGTTCTCTATCAGCCTCAAGGTAGCGTCACCATTGAGTTCACCGTTTCGAAGTTCGGCAATCGATGACATCAGCGAATTGTAACTCTCCACCAGGCCACTCACCGCACCGGAGATAGATTCGGCGTCACGGCTCACAGTCAGCTGGGAAGTGGCAGTTGTCTCGGCCAGCAGTTGAATGGAAACACCCTCGATGGCGTCATCGATAGTGTTGCTGCTGCGCGAGATAACATAAGTGTTATCGATAGTGATCTGTGCATCATCGGCTGCCTGGATTTGCGCCATCCCCAAAGGATCGGCAATCGCGCCTCCCAGATCATCGGTAAAAGCAACGGAGATCTGATTATCCAGACCGGTATTCTCGCTGGTCAGCACCAGATGGACACTTGTGTCGCTCTCTTGAACGATACCGGCAGAGACGCCTACATTATCCGTCGCCTCATTGATCAGATCCTGAATCGAGGAGAGGCTGCGTGCACCGATATCGACGGTAAAGCTCTCGGTACCGATGGTAATGGTCATCTGATCACCGGTATTACCTACCAGGGTGCTGCTGTTGGCGATCACGGTTGTGGAGCCCAGCTTGTGAGCAACCGCCAGATTATCGACGCTGATGGAATAACTGCCTACCGCAGCGTCATTGTCTGCCGTGGCGGTAAAGGCTTCTTCATCGCCGCTGGCGGCAGTGAAGAAATTGAAACTGTCTGAGGAGCTCAGCGCACTGGCTGAATCCTGAAAAGTGGCGAGGGCACTACGTAGTGTGCCGTAAGCACTGACCTGTGTCAGTAGATCGCCCGCCTTGACCTGGAGGCTCTGCAGAGGGATCTGCTCGACTTCCATCAATGATGTGATGATCGACTCGATTTCGAGGCCGGAGCCGATACCCGCAGCCGAGATTGTCGCCATCGTTCTCTCCAGATCTTTTGGTCCGCCAAGCGGCAAGGACCGGATGGATGTTGCCGGAAAACAGCAGCCGTTGGGTCAGTCTTTGACCGTTTAGACTACTGTTTCCGACGCTCCATTATCAATAAGCAAAACCCGGGCCTGAATATCGTCTCAGGCCTGAGTTTCCATTAACAGACCCACCGGCTGATCCTGCATGCCTTTCCCTGCAACTTTAGCACTCTCTGCTTCCATCAGCTCCTTCATGTGTCTCGCTAGGGAGAGCACCTCTTCTGAAGGGATCTGACGGATCACATCGCCGGAGTCTTTGTCGAGTACGCGGACAACCGTTTTGCCCGAGCCATCATCGACATCGAATTGCAGTTGACGACTCATCACCTGAGCAAAATCCTTCATCTGCTCGACTGCCGCTTTCACATCCTCTTTGGAAACCGTGGATGAGGACTGGACAGCCTGTGAGGAGCCGGAGGCATGAGCTGAGCGGATCGGCGAAACCTGTGCCACACCCTGCTGGGGAGTGACCGATTGGCTTGCATCGACCCGACGGCTCTCTTTGCCAAGATCCTTAGCCGCTTGAGTACTTAATGTGATCGTCATGTCGTTACTCATGGCCGTTCACCTCTCATGTGTTTGACGGTGTCCGGGCGAACCCGGACACTATCTGGCTAGGACCAATTACTGCAGGAGCGACAGGACCAACTGAGGCTGGGCATTCGCCTGACTCAGCATAGCCACGCCGGCCTGTTGCAGAATCTGCGTACGTGTCAGGTTGGATGTCTCAGCCGCAAAGTCGGCATCCTGTACCCGTGAACGGGCCGCGGAGACATTCTCACTGATACTGGACAGATTGGCGATGGTGGATTCCAGACGGTTCTGGATGGCACCGAGATCGGCACGTGCGTCTGAGATTGACCGCAGGGCCTGGTCCAACACATCCAATGCACTATTGGAACCGCTCTGCGTACCGATATCTACATCAGCGACAGAACTCAGGGCGCTACTGTTGCTGGCAGCGGCCATGACGGTCGTACCAGTATCTGTGGCTACCACGAAGGAGCTGGAAGAACTGAAGGAGACTGAACCACCCACCACGATACTGTCTGTAACAGTCGGTGTACCACCAGTAGGACCGGTAAGAGTTACACCACCCACTGTGAGGGTCTCAGCTGCATCGCCACTATGGGTGAAGTTCGCAACGTTGATATCGTCACCCGTAGTATTTTCCAGGGTGATAGATTGACTATTAGATGCCAGGACAGCATTCACACCTGTAGAGGCTGAAACGGCATTGATGGCATCGGCCAAGGCAGAGTAGTCAGTTGTGGTAACGGCTGCAGAAACAGTGATCGCCGATCCGACTGTGCCACCCGCATTGGAGGAGGAGAGTGTAAGACCCACGGTACCGCCCGCACTCAGGCCAGCGATGGCCACAGAGTTCGAGGCCGAGGCAGTCACACCGGTGGTGGCTGATGCGCCGTTGACCAAGGATGCGATATCACTGGCTGCATCATTCAGTGAGACAGCAAGTGCACCGGATGTAGCCTTACCGCTAATGGTCAGGTTCTGCGCAGCCACACCGTTACCACCAGTAGCATCTGCCGCTGCGGCAAGTGCTGTACCTACGTTGGTATTGGTGGAGACTCCCTGATTACCCAGGGTAGTTGCACGAATACTGGTCACGGTGACAGAGATAGTCTCATTGGCATTGGCGCCCACGTGAAATTTCTGTGCTGAGAAAGAACCATCAAGGATCTTCTTGCCGTTGAAGGTAGAAGTATCAGCGATACGGTTCAATTCCTGCTGCAGCTGAGAAACCTCTTTCTGCAGGTTGGCGCGATCAGCCGAGCTGTTGGAGTCATTGGCAGACTGAATGGACAGTTCACGCATACGTTGCAGGATGTTGGTTGCTTCCTGCATGGAGCCTTCAGCGGTCTGCGACAGGGAGATGGCGTCGCCCGCGTTGCGGATCGCCTGATTCAGGCCACGAACCTGAGAGGTCATACGGTCGGTGATACCCAGGCCGGCAGCATCGTCTTTCGCACTGTTGATGCGAAGGCCGGTAGAGAGGCGTTCCATGGAGGTTGAGAGGGAAGATTGGGTGTTGGTCAGGGAACGTTGTGTCGTCAACGACATTACGTTGGTATTGATTACCATTGCCATGATTTTTTCTCCTAAATCACCCGGCGATGTCTGGCATCTAGCCTGAGTGTAGGTTGATAACTAGCGGATATACTGTCTGAGGTGACTGTATTTACCGCTTCCGCTATGTGTAACGGCCACCGCTAAGAGATCTTTAATAAAACCGGGGTGTGGTTCCAGTTTCGCGGAAGCTTATTCCCATGGTTTTTTATCCATTGAAAAACAAAGTCTTTTTCAAGCTAGACGCCACTCATACACACCCAGCTTTGGGCGAACTTTATTCCCAGATTACACCCGTAGGGACTCTACCTCTGGGATGAGGTCTGGGGAGAATCGATCAACTGGCTATCGGGCTGGGAATAAAAGTAGTTTCTGGTTAAATCAGTGGTGGTACTGGCGGTGATCTCGATAAGATCTTAAACAATGTGGGGGGCGATACGTGATGAAAGAGATAAATCGTGGAATCCGGCCCCACCAAATTGCCGGACAGGAGATACCGATCTGTAGGCGCTACTTATTAAGTCAGTGTCTTACAGCTAGAGGAAGTTGAACAGGGACAATCCCTGCACCATATTATAGGTCTGCTGGGCTGCCTGCAGGGCTACCAACTCCTGCTCAAAGCGGCTTATCGCCTCTGCCAGGTCGAGATCTTCAGTCTCCGAAAGCGCTGTCTGCATGGTCAGGATGAATTGATCATTGACCCTCTTCTGCTCATCGATGGTGTTGAGCCGGGCGCCGCCACGGGTCCTCGCATCCGCGATCTGCTCCTGAACTATGTTCATATCATCTAAAAAGACATCGTTGGGAGCGTCAGCTTCGAGTCCGGCAATAATGCCGTGAACCGTTTCGAACAGATTGCGCTTGGTGCCGGTGCTGGTGTCGATATCCATGAAGACGTCGAAACCGTTCTCACGATCCTGAATCTGACGGGTGGCGGAGATCTGCAGGGTTCTTGACCCCGCATCACCCGAATAGGTAAAGACACCGTCAGCCGGGTTGGCAAATGGGACCCCGTCCGCATCATACCCGGCGAAGATATACTCCCCGTTGCTGTCCTTGGTGTTGGCCAGGGCCATCAGTTCCTCGTTGATCTGTCTCAGCTCCTGCGCGATGGCACGCCGGTCACCCGGGGAATTGGTATCGTTCAGACCCTGCACCGTCAACTCAATGACCCGAGGGACCAAGTCATCCACACCCTTCAGTGTTGCTTCCTGTAACTCCAGACGAGACTGTGCCCGATCCGCATTGGACTGATACTGCTCAGTCAGGCTGATGGCAGTACGCAAATCCAACGCGTAGGCGGCACCTACCGGATCATCCTTGGGACTTAGGATGCGTTTGCCGCTGGCAACCTGCAGCTGAGTCTGGCTCAGCTTCGCCTGCTGGGACAGCATGCTATTGACACCCCGTTCGAAAAGCATGGCAGTGGAAATTCGACTCATGACTACCTCCTGACCGCGCTGATCAGTGTATCGAACAGGGTATTCGCCGCAGAGATGATCTGCGCAGAGGCCTGATAGGCCTGTTGGAACTGGATCAGCTTGGCAGCCTCCTCGTCCAGATTCACACCGGAGACCTCCTGCATCGCCTCCCGCGTACGGTTTAACAGACTCTCCTGAGCCGACAGATTGAGTTCCGCATGATGGGTCTTGGAACCCACATCCGATACCATCTGGGCATAGGTTTCATCGTAGGTGGCGGTACCGCCACGCAATCTGTCCATGGTCTGCAGATCCACCAGACCCAAGGCATTGCGATTATCACTGGTACCGCTGGTATTGTTCGCAAAGAGAAAGGTATCACCATCAGCGGGCACACCGGAGATGGAGAAACTGATGCCGCCAAAAGCGTCAAATTGTGTCGGATTGGCGGTGGTTGGATAGTTCACACCGATGATCACCGCCGGATCGGTCGCATCATACGCGATGAAATTATCCGGCGCCCCCGGGCCATTGACGATGTCGAAGCCGCCCGCCGCAGCGTTATAGACCAACTGCATATCTGCCGCCAAGGGTAATCCGGTGGTGCTGCTGTTGGCCGGCTGAGTGATCTTGGCGTCACCGGTGTTCAGCGCATTACCTGCGGCATCCGTTGCCGGTCGAAGCTGTAACGGACTGGCCGCCGCCAGGCGACGTGAATCACTGATCAGCAGATCGAGACTCGCCGAGGCATTACGGGTGGGTTGGATCAGGAAGGTGTCACCGGCTACCGCTCCAGCCGCATTGATGTTGATGTCGAGCCCGTCTACCGTATTCAGGCCTGCCGCAAGCGTCTGGGTCGATCCATCGGAGAGATTCTCCAGAATGAAATCCGTGCCGTTATAGAGCAGCTGATAGTCGTTTGCGGTGAGATTGCCAATATCGTTGTACGTCACTGTGATCGAACTGCCGTTGCCGGGTGGCTCCAGCACATCGACCGTTCCCGAAGCGAAGAGCGCAGTACCGGCCAACCCATCCAGATCGAGCCCCAACTGATGCTGTGTATTGAGGTCGTTGGCAAGACCCAGGGCGACCAAACCGACTTGGTTCTGTGCCGGATCCAGTATCTCCTCACGATACCTGAGCAAGCCGCCAATCCTGCCGCCGCTGATCTGATCGGTGACGATCTGCGTGCCGAAGGGGAAATTAAAGGCGATCTCAAGATGCGTGGGATCGAGTGTAGAGGGCTGGGTCGTCATCGTGGCGGCATCATAGGCCATCACCAACGGCTGCCCCTTACCGATAAATACATTGTAGGCGCCATCGCTCTGCTGCAACACCTGGATATCGACTAACTCGGAGAGGTCATTGACCAGCTGATCGCGCTTATCCAGCAGGTCGTTGGGTGCGCTGCCGTAGGCGATCTTGATATCATTGTTGATCGTTGCGATATCTTCCGCCAGGCGATTGATCTCGGTGATGGAGGCATTGATCTGCTCGTTGAGAGTGCTACGCGCTGACTCGAACTGCCGGTCGAAATAGTGAAAACGATCGACCATCGATTCACCTTCCGCCAACACCAGCTGACGCGCTGATACCGAAGCAGGATCATCCGCCAGCGCCTGCAGCGCATTGAAAAAGTTCTGCACGGTAGGCTGAAGGCCCACATCCGGATCAGCTACCAGATCATCCAACTGGCGGGCGCCATCGAAATAGGCCTGCAATTCCGATGTCACCGACTGACTGGCGCGGACTTGCGAAGAGATAAACTGATCGTACTGACGTGTGACAGCAGAGGTCTCCACCCCATTACCCAGATAACCAATGCCGGTGAAGTCAGGCTGTCTTGTGACAAAATCCACCCGCTGACGGCTGTAACCCTCGGTATTGACGTTGGCGATGTTGTGTCCGGTGGTATCCAGCGCCTGCCGGTTGGCAGTGAGGGCCGAGACACCGATGGATAGTATGCTCACTTGTGTTGCCTCTCGTATCCCTTATTTATCGGCCGTTAGGAGGACGCCTTGAATGACGCCAGCGCCGTCTGCATCTCAGGCCCCTGCATCACTCGCATGATTTTATCCGCATAGGACGGGTCGGTAGCGTAACCGGCATCCTGCAGAGATCTGAAATAGGTGCCGGGATCTTCAGCATTCGTCAAAGCTTCTGCATAGCGGGGCGTGGCCTTCAGAAAAGCCACATAATCCTGGAAGCTCTGTTCGAATGATGCATAGGTACGAAAGCGCTCCCGCTTGCGGACCGCGACACCATCTTCGTACTCCAGCGTCTCCTTTTTCACCTGACCACCGTCCCAACGCTGGTCCGCCTTGATGCCGAACAGGTTGTGACTGCTTTGCCCATTACCTGACTGCATCACGGCACTGCCCCAACCGGTTTCCAGGGCTGCCTGGGCCAAAAGAGCCTCAGGTGGCAGGCCGAGCTCCGCTGCCGCATGCTCTGCTGCAGACCAGAGTCCCTGTACGAAATTCTCAGGAGAATCCAGTGAAACCGCTTCTTCCGGTTCGGGAATCGATGGATTCGCTACACGTTCAACAGTCTGCACCGCTGTGCTGTCATTTGGCTTGATTCCCATCTGCACAACAGGATGACGCCAGTAAGGATCGAGACCGGACAGGGTTTTATCCATCACCTCGTCACTGCCGCCGATCTGTCGACGCAATACCCCGCCAATACCCATGCCACCCTGTTCCGACAGGTGTAGGGAGAGCTGTTGGTCGTACATATCCTGATAGAAACGGGTACGGTCACTGTCGAAGATACCGCCGCCGAAGCTGGCCTGGCGCATCTGTTTGACCATCATCTGCACGAACAGGGACTCAAACTGTTTGGCTACCTTTTCCGTAGCACCGGATTGATCCTCCCGTGCCTGATGCTTGAGCGCGGCGAGGCCGGAAAAATCGTGATAGAGGGAAGGGGAGCCGTTGACCATTCAGATCACCAATAGTTCGGCACGCAGGGCGCCCGCCTCTTTCAGAGCCTCAAGAATGGCCACAAGATCACTGGGAGCAGCACCGACTTCGTTCACCGCACGGACCACTTCATCGAGAGAGACGCCGGGATTGAACAGAAACATCCTATCCTTGCCCTCTTCCGTGATGGCCACATCACTCTGAGGGACGACAGCAGTCTGCCCGCCGCGGGCAAATGGGCCGGGCTGGGAGACAGCAGTCTGCTCACTGATACTGACCACCAGGCTGCCATGGGAGACAGCAGCAGGATAAACCCGCACCTGACTGTTGATCACCACCGTACCGGTACGTGAGTTGATGATTATCTTGGCGGAGCTGGCCGCCGGCTTCACATCCAACTCTTCCAGCATGGAGATAAAGGTCACCTTCTGTCCCGGATCTTTCGGGGCATTGACACGGATCGAAGTGGAATCCATTGCTTTGGCGGTACCGGGACCAATAGTCAGGTTGATCGATTCTGCTACCCGCATGGCGGTAGTGAAATCGCCGTCGTGCAGATTGAGCGTAATCAATGGCGCCTTGTTGAAGCTGTTGGGCACTTCCCGTTCCACAGAAGCACCATTGGGAATACGACCGGCACTGGGAATGTTGACTGTAATTTTGGAGCCATCCTGTCCCTCGCCGCTCAGACCACCCACCACCAGGTTACCCTGGGCCAGCGCGTAGTTGTTGCCGTCGGCGCCTTTCAGCGGTGTCATTAAGAGTGTGCCGCCACGCAGGCTCTTGGCATTACCCAAAGAGGAGACAGTGATATCGAACTGCTGACCCACCTTACTGAACGGAGGCAGATCGCCGTGTACGATGACTGCCGCAGCATTCTTCGGTTTGATATTCACCCCTTCGGGGATCTGCACACCCAACTGGGAGAGCATGTTTTTCAGACTATTGATGGTATAGGGCGAATCGGTGTCCTTGTCGCCGGTCCCATTCAGGCCCACGATCAAGCCATAACCGATTAACTGATTGCTGCGCACCCCTTGGATAGATGCCAGGTCTTTAATCCGTTCAGCCAGTACCGGCTGCGAGATCAATGTCATGGCAACTGCCAGTGCGAGGAGGATGTTTGAGATTGGTGTGCGTTTCATCTCGATTTACCTTAGAAGGGAAACAGTGCGCTGTTGAAGAAGCGAGTCAACCAGCCCTGGGAGTTGGCGTCTGCAAGCGCGCCCTCGCCTACATAGCTGATTGTGGGATCGGCAATGCGGGTTGACTGCACCGTATTTTGCGGTGTGATGTCCTGTGGCCGCACGATGCCGGCAAGACGGACATACTCGTAACCCTGATTGATGCCGATACGTTTCTCACCCCGCACATAGAGATTGCGGTTGGGCAATACTTCGACCACGGTGACCGTGATATTACCGCTCAGAGCGTTACTCTGACTGGCGCTGCCGTCACCACTGAAATCGTTGGAAGATGACAGATCGAAGGCCAGATTATTATCGGTGTTACTGACCAAAGGAATAATACCTGGAACATTGAACTGCGGTGTGGAGCCGAACAGCGTCGGGTTGGTGACGCTCACCTCGCCTGTTTTGGCGGTGGTGGTGGATGCTGATTTGTTAGCCTGGGTATTCTCCACCAACGTCACGGTCAGCAGATCACCCACGCGACGGGCCACGATATCCTCGAACCAGATCATCTCGTAACCGGCCTGGTAGATGGAACCGTTACCGCTGGGTGCGGGGGGTGGCATCACCGGCCGCATGGGGGCGTACTCGGCATCCCGCTTTGGGCCCGTGCTCTGACAGCCGCTGAGTACAACAGTCGCAACCAGTGCGAGGAGGATGAGGATGATCTGGCGCTTCATCAGTCTATCTCCGATCAGAGCTGTTGATTCACGTAGGAGAGCATCTCGTCCGTGGTGGAGATGGCTTTGGAGTTCATCTCGTAGGCCCGCTGTGTCTCGATCATATTGACCAGCTCTTCGACCACATTCACATTCGAGCTCTCCAGTGCACCCTGGATCAGGGTGCCGGTGCTGTCGCTGCCGGGAATCGCCGTATTCACCCCGCCGCTGGCGTTGGTCTCGCGGAACAGGTTGTCACCGATTGGCTCCAGTCCCTGGGGATTCACAAAGTAGGCAAGTTCGACCTGACCGATCTGCGTCGGCGTCGTGCTGCCGGATTGCAGGACGGAGACCACACCGTCCGAACCGATCGTCATACTGGTGGAGTCGGAGGGAACCGTCATGGCCGGTTGCAGTTCGTAACCGTTGGGCGTCACGATGATGCCGTCGGCCGTCAGGCTGAAGGTGCCGTCCCGGCTATAGACGATGTTGCCATCCGGGTGCAGAACCTGGAAATAGCCCTTACCCTGAATCGCCACATCCAGCGAATTGCCGGTCTGTACAATATTGCCTTGGCTGTGCTCTTTCTGCGTCGCCACAACTTTGACGCCGGTACCGAGCATCAGGCCTGACGGCAGTTCGGTGTTCTCCGAAGACTGGGCGCCCACCTGTCGCAGGTTTTGATAGATGAGATCATTGAATACAGGGCGGTCCCGTTTGAAACCGGTGGTGTTCACATTGGCGAGGTTATTCGCGATCACGGACATATTGGTCTGCTGGGCATCCAATCCGGTTTTTGCGATCCAGAGTGCGGGGTACATACGCGCTTCCTCTTCTTTTCTGTTGTCTGTTTAAATCAAGTTCTGCAAATAGCCTGCCAACATCAGCTCATACGCATGAGGGAGGCAGAGGCGCTGTCGAGTTCTTCGGAGGTCTTCATCATCTTGACCTGCATCTCAAACTTACGTGAGAGTTCGATCATGTTGACCAGGGCGTCGGCCACATTGACGTTACTGCTTTCCAACGAGCCTGAGGCCAGTAAGACAAAGGCGTCAGCATCGGCCTCTTCCCCGTTGTTCATGTGCATCAGGCCGTCATCGCCCTTGATCATCTGATCGATGGCCGGGTTGACCATCTTGATGCGGTCGATAATAGCCAGGGCATCGGGAGTGGAGCCCTCGGGCAGGATGGTGATGGTGCCGTCCGGCGCAATCTCGATCTTTTCGAAAGGCGGCAAGGCAATCGGTCCACTGTTGCCGATCAGCGGCAAACCTTCGCCGTTGGTGACCAGGCCGTTGGC
Organism: Candidatus Thiodiazotropha sp. (ex Monitilora ramsayi); assembly: GCA_025655575.1. GTDB lineage: Bacteria > Pseudomonadota > Gammaproteobacteria > Chromatiales > Chromatiaceae > Thiodiazotropha. The sequence goes on from JAHXIP010000004.1 coordinate 124,289, forward strand.
ATCGATCTTCAGATCACCCCGACGGGTATAGGCCTCAGACCCATCCGATGCCTGTACGGCAAAAAAACCCTCACCCTTCACCGCCACATCGAGCGGGTTACCAGTAGCCTGCTCCGAGCCCTTCTCAAAATTGATGTCAGGCCGCTCATCCAGGGCGTAGACCCGAGTCGGAAAACCCTGCCCAAACACAGGCATACTGCGGAATTGGTTCAAATCCTCCATAAAACCCGGCGTGTTCACATTGGCCAGATTATTGGAGTTGTTAGCCTGTGCGATCAGGGTCTCTTTGGCACCGCTCATGGCGACAAAAATCATGCGATCCATGGATTGGCTCCCGTCTCTTGCTTTATGATTCAGCTTTCCGGCCTGCTCGAGGGAGATATCACTGACTCGAGAAACCGATCTTATTAGCCAAACTGCAATATCCGGGCCGCTTTTTTCCGCAGCCTGCAATAACACAAGAGATAAGCCCATGGCGAGAAACAACAGACAGGACAAGCCATCGGAAGAAACCGTGGCGGAAGCGATACGGATCGCCAAGGCCAACCAAAGGCCCGGACAGACCAAAGAGCAAACCAAAATGATCGCCCAGGGCATCCAGAAAGGTATCGATCAATACAAGAAGCAGCAGAAGATTAAGGCACGGGAGATGGACAAGCGGCGTAAGAAGAATGTGCCTTCTGATATCGATCCGAGTTCTCAGCTTAACCCCAAGGAAAAGACAACATCCCCTGTCGACATCCAACAACACAATAAACTGCCTTGGGTACTACTCTTGGTATCCTGGGTTGTTTTCGCCGTCTATCTTTTTTCCTTCGGTCACTAGTGGCCATGTTGCCCATATTTACACTCTGTTCAGCAAAAATATTAGCCTGGCATTATATCTATTCAGTACGCTGATAATTATTGACGCATAACGACCAAGCTGTGTGGTGAAAACGAAACGTAGTCTGTATCTGAATAATACATATTGTTATGTATTTTTATTGCTGTCTTCTTGCGATATCGCAAGCTTGATATCTAACAAGTGAGTTCCAGTAAGACAATCAAGCCCTTTCACTGAAACCACCCCATGATCGATTGTTTCAATAGGCAGAACAGCAGCCCCGTAAAAGTAATGTTTGAGATGACATCCCCAGAGATTGGAGTCAATTCTGCACCGCCTCCACAACTTCCAACATTTACCAGAATGTCAATAGACGCCAGGCGCTCTGGTATCGTTGTGGAGCGTCTTGATTCCGGAACGAGTGGCGGTCAGGTTCATGCGGGTACGCTTGTATACCCACACGTTTGCCGGTGGCAGATTCCAGAAAACCCGTTCGATCCGTTCACCTTCCACGCCAAGCGCATAGGCGAGTCTCACAGGGACCGGAGGCCTTGGCGAGTAAGTAAATTGCACCAGCTTACCTTCTGGATGCAGGATGGCGAATATCTGGGCAAGCACACGTATCCGTGTGTGGGTCCGCATACTCAACAGTGGCAGGCTCGATACAACATTATCTGCGAGACCCAATGCCGAGCGTCTGAGTAGTTTTCGCAGGCGAGCAGCATCACCCTCTAACACCCGCAATGCCGGAAAATGTCTGGCCAATTCTGCCGCCAGAATCTGGTCTTTTTCCACCACGATCAGGCGGTCGGGTGTGACCCCCCGAGTCAGTAAGGCTGATGTCACAGCGCCCGTGCCTGCACCAAGTTCAACGGTAAGTCCTGTTCCCCTGTCTACCTGTGCTGCCATGGTTTGAGTCAGCCCATCGCTGCTTGGAAGCACTGCCCCAACCTGCCTTGGATTACGTAACCAGGCTGACAGAAAACGTGGGCGGACTTTTAATCTTTGAGACATTGTACTTATGGCGAGTCTTTTACCATGAGTGAGTACCTTCTCTGGTATACGTGGGTATCTAACCTTAGTGATGGACTGATGAGTCCTCTGATCACACTGCCTGAATCCATTTTTTTTGGCAACAATCCGGCCTTATCACAAGGCCCCGGTGAGAGGCACTTTGCATACTGACAAAGTTTAATAGAAAGTTGGGAATTCATTTTGCCCATCCCTGTCCAATTGACGTTAAATTGTTTTCCGCTACTGATCCGGCCATCTAAGATGACTTGGAAATCGGCCATTGGCCTCAGGTAGCAGTCCTTCATCTGCCAGTAGCTGAAACTGTTTGTGGTTGCCGGGATACCCTGCGATCCGTCTTTGCCCTGTCATCAGCCGGTACCAGGGCAGATTGCTATCTCTAGGTAATGTGCGCAACCACGCCAGCACCTGTCGAACATGAACACCACAAAGTTTGGCAATATCCCCGTAGCTACAATAGCGTCCCGGCGGGATAGCCGCCAAAGTCGTGTAGAAAACCGTACGCATCTCATCGCTGGCCATGGATTTATCCCGAGTACTCAATAGTGGAACAAGATCCCCAGCATCTTATACCCACGTCACGGAAAGCATGTAATGTAGCTACAAGCCCTGGTACAAGATAATGACCAGATACTGCAGGGCCACAACACAGGAAGTCTTTTTCAAGGTTAAACCATTAACCCTGCAACTAGTATGTCGCGTTAATAATGATGTTGCATACATGAATTTCTGCCAGCACATACGAGTTGAATCCAACTCCACCAATAAGCCGTATTTATTGAAAATAAAAAAATGTGGTTACTTCCACACTCACGATTAAAACCGAAACCTTTTAAAAGAGATCGAGCATGACTGTGAACAGTTATCGGCCGAAGATACCGCCATGCCTTCAACTGCCTGGCAGACAGGGTATACAAACTAAACGAGACCTAGGGCAATAAGGCATTGCAAGCCTTAGTTAGATGGGACCGAGTATGAACTGCGTACATGGTCTAACCTAGTTCAAACAGCCTCATCAACAACAAACAACTAACGACAGGGTCATTCAATGAAACAAACAGCAATCGCCTCTCTGGCAGACTTAGAACCACTCACACCCGCCTATGCATTGGTCGCGGATGTGGACCTTGTCATCATCCGTTGGCAGGAGGGTGAGCAGGTATCTGTGCTCTATGGCCGATGTGCACATCGTGGTGCCCTGATGTCGGATGGACGTGTCGAGGGTGATAATATTATCTGCGGCGTACATGATTGGGATTACGACTATAAGTCAGGTATCAGTGCCTACAACTCCGCAGAGAAACTACATCGCTTCAACGCATGGGTGGAAGATGACAAGATCTGGGTCGATGAGGACGAGATCAAGGCCTGGGCTGAAAAAAACCCCCAACCCTACGACCGGGAGAGTTACCAGGGATTGTACAAAGACCATCACGGCGGCAAGGAAGAACCCCACTATAAATATATACAGCACCTGGCAGAACATGGCTTGTCAGAAGTCGGCCATCATGGCCGTGTCAGCGCCATGGGCGTACCCCGTGATGAGTTACCCAAATGGGAACAGATCCAGCTGCTGACGGCACAACTGCATAAGGTCCCTTTGCTGGATGAACATGCGGTCGGCACCGAAGTGGTGATCGGTCCCAATGCCAACAAACCGCTGGTTCTGGATCGTCCTCTGTTTGTCTCCGATATGAGTTTCGGCGCCCTATCCGAAGAAGCCAAGGTGGCCCTGGCGATGGGGGCTGAGATGGCCGGTACAGGCATCTGTTCCGGTGAGGGCGGCATGTTACCGGACGAGCAGGCAGCAAATAAGCACTACTTCTACGAGCTTGCTTCAGCCCGTTTTGGTTACTCGATGGACAAGGTACAGCAGTGTCAGGCATTCCATTTCAAGGGAGGACAAGGTGCCAAAACCGGTACCGGTGGTCACCTGCCCGGCACAAAGGTGAAGGGCCGGATTGCTGATGTGCGTGGACTCAATGAAGGCGAAGCAGCCATATCCCCTTCCCGCTTCCCCGATTGGGAACGTGTTGATGACTACCGCCGCTTCGCCGCAGAAGTGCGAGAGGCGACAGAAGGCATCCCCATCGGCGTAAAGCTCTCTGCACAACATATTGAAAGGGATATCGAAGCCGCCCTGCAGATCGGTGTCGACTATATCATCCTGGATGGCCGTGGCGGTGGTACAGGGGCGGCGCCGTTGATCTTCCGTGACAATATCTCGGTCCCCACCATTCCGGCGCTTGCGCGAGCCCGCCGTTATCTGGATAAGAAAGGTCGCAGCGATATTTCTCTGGTGATCACTGGCGGCCTGCGACTGCCGGCTGATTTCATCAAGGCGATGGCCTTGGGGGCGAATGCGATTGCCGTCTCCAATTCAGCGCTGCAGGCCATTGGTTGTTTGGGTATGCGTGCCTGTCATACCAACAACTGCCCGGTAGGTATCGCCACCCAAAGACCGGATCTGCGCCGGCGACTGAAAATTGAAAAGGGTGCCAGCCAGCTGAATAACTTCTTTCGCGCCTCCACCGAACTGATGCAAGTGATGGCCCGCGCCTGTGGTCATGATCATCTCAGTAAATTCTGTGTGGATGATCTGACCACCTTCGACCGTGAAATGGCCCACCTGACCGGCATCGCCTATGCAGGGGTGTCTCTGGACTGAGACAAAGCGAACAAACTCTCGAGGAAACCACAATGAATGAAAACAATAAGACCTTGGTCTGGCACAAGGTGCTGTCCAAAGATGAGTTACCCGAAGGACGAGTGACTTCGGTAACCTGCAAAAAACAGACGCTCTGTATGAGTCACCATGAAGGAGAATACGGTGCCCTGGATAACAAGTGCCCCCATCAGGGTGGCCCCCTCGGCGAGGGCTCCATAGAAAACGGCTTATTGCGCTGTCCCTGGCACGGTTGGGACTATGATCCGATCACCGGTAAGGCGCCAGGTTTCGATGATGGGGTGCAGACCTTTCCGGTAGAGATCCGGGATGACGGCATCTATGTGGGTCTGACCGAGGAACAGACACATGTTACCACCGTAGGTGACGTGATGATGGAGACCCTGACCAATTGGGGTGTAAAACAGGTCTTCGGTATGGTGGGACATTCGAACCTGGGGGTTGCAGACGCCCTGCGCATTCAGGAGCAGGCGGGACACCTGACCTACTACGGTATTCGCCATGAAGGTGCTGCTGCCTTTGCCTGTTCCGCTTATGGAAAGCTGACCGGACGGCCCGCAGCCTGTCTGGCCATTGCCGGTCCAGGCGCCACAAACCTGCTCACGGGGCTGTGGGATGCCAACGTGGACCGCGCCCCGGTGATTGCGCTCACGGGGCAGGTGGATACCCAGGTACTGGGTCCCGGCGCTTTCCAGGAGATCGATCAGGTTGGTGCCTTCGGTAAAGTCGCCCAATGGTCGCAAACGGTGATGCATGATAGCCGCCACACAGAACTGATGAGCCTGGCCTGTAAAAGCGCCATTCTTACGCGAAGCGTGTCGCATCTGATCTTCCCTGACGAGGTACCCAAACGGGAGCTGACCGACCCGCCCCCAGCAGGGACGCCGGAAGGCCGTCTGCCCTCACGAAACATCGCACCGGCCAATGAAGCCTTACAGGCCGCAGTCGATCTGCTGCGCTCCAACAAACGTCCCGTTATCGTTGTCGGTCATGGGGCCCGTTTTCAGATGGAAACTGTCATCGCACTGGCCGAGCATCTGAATGCACCGGTGATCACTACCTTCAAAGCCAAAGGGCAAATTGCAGACAGCCACCCACTGGCTGGTGGGGTATTGGGTCGTAGCGGCACACCTATTGCCAGTTGGCTGATGAATGAGTCCGACTGCTTGTTGGTATTCGGTGCCAGTTTCAGCAACCACACCGGTATCACCCCCAAGCGACCAACGATTCAGGTGGACTACGATCTTATGACTCTGTCCAAATTCCATGCCATCGATGTGCCTGTTTGGGGTGAAATCGGTGTCACAGCACAGGCTTTGTCGGATGCACTGGCAGACTATACGGGTACAGAGAATCAACGGGATGAAGTGGCGGAGCGTTGGGCTATTTGGCGAGAGGAGAAACAACGTCGCAGCCAGGATGATCGGGGCAAGGGTATCAATGCCGCGATCCTGTTTGAGAGATTGGGTCAGACGGTCGATACGGATGCCATTATCGCCGTGGATGTGGGTAACAACACCTACTCCTTCGGTCGCTACTTTGAATGCCTAAGTCATTCTGTATTGATGTCCGGTTATCTTGGCTCCATTGGCTTCTCTTTCCCTGCCGCCATGGGGGCCTGGGCCGCCACCCAGGAAGAGGATCCGCATTTCAAGGGTCGCCAGGTTGTCTCTGTTTCAGGTGACGGCGGTTTTGGCCAGTACCTGGCCGAGATCAACACGGCAGTGAAGTACGGCATGAATATCACCCATGTCCTGATGAACAACTGTGAACTGGGCAAGATCAGTAAAGAACAGCGCGCAGGTAATTGGGAGGTGTGGCAAACCAGCCTGCATAACCCAAACTTTGCCGATTACGCTGAACTGTGTGGCGCCATGGGCATCCGTGTGACCGACCCGGCGGATCTGGGCAGCGCCTTGGAGAAAGCCCTGCAACATCCCGGGCCGGCCTTGGTTGAAGTGATGACCGACGTCGAGTTGGTTTAGATAAAAGAGCCCGATCATGAGCGAAGCCAACCTGCTTTTAATCCTCCTGGGTATTGCAATATTCTCCCTCTTTTCCGGACCCATCAGCCGCGGCAGCCTGACACCCCCCATGGTCTTTGCCGCCTTGGGTCTGGTCATGAGCCCTGTGGGTTTTGGCTGGATTGACCTGGCGCTGGATAACCAGGTCATACACATCGTCGCCGAGATCACGCTGATCCTGGTGTTGTTTACTGATGCCGCACGCATCGACCTCAGACACCTCAGGTCGGACCACGATCTCCCCCTGCGTATGCTGCTGGTGGGTATGCCGCTGACCATTCTGGCGGGGATGCTGACCGCCCTGGTCATATTGCCAGAGCTGTTGTTGATCGAGGCATTGGTGCTGGCCGTCATCCTGGCACCCACGGATGCTGCGCTGGGTCAGGCAGTGGTGAGCAGTCCAAAAGTGCCGGAGCGCATCCGCCAGACCCTCAATGTGGAGAGCGGACTGAATGACGGCATCGCTTTGCCTGCACTGCTGTTCGTCATCTCCTTTGCCGCCGGTGCGCACGGCAACGAACAGGAGACCGCGTGGTTCTCTTTTGTGGCACAACAACTCATCCTGGGACCCCTGGTCGGCGCCCTGATCGGATGGGCCGGGGCCAGTGCCATCAATCAAGCGATCGAACGAGGCTTTCTCACCCACGAGTTTTGCAATATCTATCTACTCAGTCTCGCCTTTATCGCCTATCTAGCAGCGGATCAGGTCGGCGGCAACGGATTCATTGCCGCTTTTATTGCCGGGGTGGCCACAGGCAATACGCTCAAACATGTCAATGAGGAGATCTATGAGTTTGCCGAATCCGAGGGCCAACTGCTCAACCTGATCATCTTTTACCTGTTCGGCGTAGCGTTGTTGCCTCAGGTCTGGAATCACCTGAACTGGGAGATGGTTGTCTATGCCCTATTGAGTCTAACCCTGGTGCGCATGTTGCCTGTATTCGCCTCACTCATCGGTAAACATTTACGATGGGAGACCAATCTCTTTCTCGGCTGGTTCGGTCCGCGGGGACTGGCATCCATTCTTTTTGTACTGCTGGTGCTCGATCATGCGCAACTCACGCATGCCTCGCTGGTTTTCGATACGGTTATCCTTACCGTAACGATGAGTATCATATTGCATGGTCTGACGGCGCTACCTGGCGTCAGTGCCTATGCGGCTGCTCTAAAAATCTGTGAACGAAGGGGAGACGATCTATCATCTGAACAGAAACCGGTATCGATAATGCCACTTCGATTCTCCCCGACAAAGGGACAGGGAAGACCAACTGCAGAGTGAATCTGCACCACCTAACCATGGACACATCTATGTCAACACAATTACCCAAGTTAACACTGACTGACTGGCGCATGACACGCGATACGCTGCACCTTTATGCCCGAATCATTGGAAAGATCCGCAGCCACTATATGCCAAAATCCAAACATTGGTGGCACATCACCTTATATGTAACATCTCGGGGACTGACCACATCACCCTTTCCCATTGCAGCGCAGAATCTTGAGCTCTCCCTTGACTTGATTAACCATCAACTCAGGATCGACAGCAGTGAAGGCTGGAGTACGGGACTGAGCCTGATCGATCAAAGCAGTACTGAGTTCTGCAACCGGATCAGTAGCCACTTGGCCGCCAGACAAATTAATCTGCCACCGACGCTTTTCACCGACTTTCAGAGTGAGGTTCAACTGGCATATGACACGCTGGCTGTAGATCGCTTTCGCAAAGCCATCAACTGGGTGGATGTCACTTTTAAAACATTTAAAGGCAGGCTTCGGGAAGAGACAGCCCCGGTACAGCTTTTTCCCCACCACATGGATCTCTCCATGAACTGGTTCTCCGGTCGTCTGGTACCGGATAGCGATCCGGCAGATGAGGAGAGCGCTGACGAGCAGATGAATTTTGGATTTGTCACCGGCGACACTTCGATCCCGGATGCCTATTTCTATGTCACCGCTTACCCAACCCCAGACCACTGGGCCGACCTGACACTTCCACAAGGTGCCTACTGGTACACAGAGGGTTGGACCGGTGCAATACTGCCCTACGCAGCACTGGTTGCATCAGACCAACCGCAAGAGATATTACTCAGCTACTTTCAACAGCTACAACATCACGGCAAGAAGCTGATGTCATGACTGAAACCGGAAGAGTAATTCTAATGACAGAACCATTGGATCCAGATTACTTCAGGTAAGTGATACGCCATTAATAGAATCACCAGAACAAAAAAAACCGCCAGCCTCCTCCCCAGCACACTTGGGGAGGAAACCAGCGGGCTACGTACTCGAACTAACTAATCTATTAACGGATATTGATTACAGACTGCGTAATAGCATCCGCGGTGGTGATCACCTGGGCATTGGCTTGGAAATTACGCTGAGCAGTAATCAGGTTGACCAGCTGCTGCGCCAGATCCACGTTTGAATTCTCTAACGCACCGGACTGGATCAGACCATAACTGGAGGTGCCCGCCTCACCCAGCTGCACATCGCCGGAGGAGAAAGATTCCGCCCAACTCGTATCACCGATCTGACGTAACCCCTGAGTATTATTGAATCGCGCCAGTGCTATCTTACCGAGCGGCTCGGACTGACCGTTTGTAAAACGGGCAAAGACAACACCGGAACCGTCCACGTCAACACCACTAAGACGACCGGATGTGAATCCGTCCTGAGTCAACTCATTGACCGCGAACTCAGAACCGAATTGTGTGGTTGAACTGTAGTCGAATGTCATGCCGACGATATCAGCTGCGCCACCACCCGGATTGAAGGTATCAATCGAAATGTTACCCAGGGCATCTACATCACCCACACCGGTCGCCAAGGCACCCGAAGTACTGAACTGAATATCCGCAAAGGTGTTACCACCCACGGTGACATTCTGACCATCTACAAAGGTAAAGGCGTTCCACTGATTATCTGCGACTTTTCGATAGAACATGGTCGCAGTATGGGCAGTACCTTGAGAATCATAGATCGTGGTTGCCGTGGAGTGGTTATAGCTCTGTGGATCTGGTGGAAAAGTGAACGTCGGATCGGTCGGATCAAGCGCCACTGTCGGTACCGTCTCCGCAGAACTCAGATTCAATGTGGTATCGATATTGGTGGTCGCCTGGGGCGTACCAGAAACTACTGGCAGGTTCAGGTCAGTGGTTGTACCTGTATTGAATAGGCTGCCGGTGGTACCGATCCGGGGAAAAACCTGCAGACGGGCACCGGTCTGATTCACCACAAAACCATCACGGTCGACGGAAAAGGCACCTGCCCTGGTATAGGCCTGATCACCACCAGGATCGCGCATGACATAAAAACCCTCGCCATTGATCGCCAGGTCGAGATTGTTGGAAGTAAATTCCGTACTGCCCTGGCCGAACTGCTGTGCCACGCGGGTGACACGCACACCACGTCCAGGCACCGAGCTACTGACATCGTTGATAGAGTTGGCGTAGATATCTGCAAACTCCGCACGAGACTCCTTGAAGCCCACCGTACTGGCGTTGGCAATGTTGTGACCGGTGACCTCCAGGTCGGTGGAAGCCGCATCCAGACCACTCAGTGCGATACGAAATGCCATTTTATTTCCCCTCTAGATAACTCAGTGGATTTCAAGAACGTCGTCGATTGAGACAAGGCCGAGGCCCTCAAGATTGACCAGCACGCCGTTGTTACCGCCTATACTCACGCTATCGACATTGGCAAACACCATGGTGGACAGTCCCTGGTCTGCATCTTCGATATTCGCTGAGGCGGTAATGTTGTACTGTCCCGGATCCGCATACTCACCGGTATCGGTAAAACCATCCCAGCTGAATTGGACCAGTCCCTGCTCCTGCTGACCGAGCGTCAACTCACGCACCAGGGCGCCTGTCTTATCGTTGATTTGTATCTTCACGTTGGAACCCGACGCAGGCATGTAGACTGCACCCGACAGGCTGCCGCCATTGGGCAACACACCCATATAGCTCTCGATCATGACTTCGCGCCCAACCAGGTTTGCCGCCTGCATCGACTGCTCTGCAATCATATTGCCGGCAAAATCATTAAAAGATGTATTCAGATCATCAATGCCGCTGACGGTGGCAAACTGCGAGATCTGGGTAGCCATCTCACTGTTTTCCATCGGCTTGAAAGGATCCTGATGGGTCAGCTCAGTGACCAGCAGGTTCATGAAGTCCTCCATACCGAGATCACCACTTTTCTGCTTCTCTTCGGCGGCAGTTAATCCCAGATCACTATAGAGATCGTAATTGCTGCTGATTGCACTCATGAATGACTCCTTACTGACCCATCTGGATCGTGGCGATGAGCAGCTGTTTGGCCGCATTGGCGACCTCTACATTGCTCTGATAAGAACGTGTGGCGGACATCATATTGGCCATCTCCTCCACCATATTGACGTTAGGACGGAAGATATAACCTTCCTCGTTGGCCATAGGATGATCCGGTGCATACTCCTGCACCAAGGGCGACTGGCTCTCTACCACGCCAGCCATCTGCACGCCGGTGGCTGCCGCATCGGGATTGGCTTGATCGAGAAGGGTCTTGAACACCGGCTGGCGTGAACGATAAGTCTGATCGATGCTGCTGCTCACCGCATCCGCATTGGCCATATTGCTGGCCACCAGATTGAGACGCAGGCTCTGGGCGCTCATGCCCGAAGCTGCTGTATCAAAGATCTTAAACATAGACATGCTTAGTCTCCCCTCAGTGCTTTACGGATACCGCTTATTTTGCTGTTGATGAAAGTTAGTGAGGCTTGGTATTCGATGGCGTTGGCACTAAAGGCAGTATGCTCCTGCTCGGTATCCACGGTATTTCCATCCAGCGACGGCTGCATGGGTGTACGGTAGAGCATTTGTGCTGCGGGCACGGTACCCTGATCGGGTTGTATATGCTGGCCGTGCGTGGTTCTTACCCGCGAAGAGGCATTCACCTCATTGGCGAGCATCGATTTAAAATCGAAATCCCGCGCTTTGTAGCCCGGGGTATCCGCATTCGCCAGATTGGCAGCAAGCACTTCGGCGCGCTGGGAACGTAGCAGTAGCGCTCGCTCATGTATGCCGAATGTGTCGTCGAAATTCATCGGTGACTCCAAAACCATTGATTCACCGAGATGTTTGCAGGGATCGTGCCAGACCCTCTCTATTGCGTTTCTCACGGGTACTTCAGGGAAATACAGACTGACCGATCGGAAAAATGCGGCAAGCAACTGCCGCCTTTCGGCAAGGATTGCCGCTCAGGACTTGAGCCGGTAGGAGATGCCGCCGTGACCCACCTTCATATCGAAGCGATTACTCAACTGGTTAATCGACTCAGTAGAGCCGAGGAACAGATAGCCACCGGGATTCAGTGCATTGGCCAGGCGATCGACAATATCCCTTTTCAATTCATTGGAGAAGTAGATCAGCACATTGCGGCAGAAGATGATGTCGAATTTTCCCATGGCCTGATAACTACCGGCCAGATTCAGGGAACGGAAATTGACGCGTCGTTTGATCTCAGGACGCACCTCCAGGCAATGCTCTTTGTTAGGTGTAAAAAAACGCTTCTGCTGATCCAGGGTCAAACCACGCTCGACAGTCAGGCCACAATAGATACCGGCCTTCGCCTCCGCAAGCACCTTACTGGAGATATCAGTGGCCTCAATGCTGACCGGTCGACCACGCCCGCTCTTCGACTCGTACTCCTCAACTGTCATACTGATGTTATAGGGTTCCTGCCCGCTGGAGCATGCCGCGGACCAGATGCGGACACTGCCGCCACGGGCCTGATTGAGATCGGGTAAAATCGTCTCTTTCATCAAGATATAGTGCCCGATATCGCGAAACCAGAAAGTTTCGTTGGTGGTCATCGCATCGATGACTTTAACCTTGAGCTGAGACTGCACCGGGGATCTGAGTTTTTGCAGGAGTTCACCGACAGAGTCGACCTGGACCTCCTTCATCAGGCTACCCAATCGGCTGGACACCAGATACTCTTTCCCCATACCAAGCTGGATACCGCAGGCGTCCTGCAGAAACTGCTGAAAGGCCTGATAATCAGTCGGCTTGATAGGTTGAATGGAACTCGACCTTTGGTGCATGGCACTACTTTTCTGTTGTTATGTGAATCCAGTGATCAGGCAAGTTGCTTGAGCCTTTCCGTCACTCTTCCCACCAGTTCATCAGGCATAAACTTGGCGAGAAAGTGGTCTGCTCCCACTTTTTTCACCATATTTTCATTGAAGACCCCACTCAGCGAGGAGTGGAGAATGACATAGAGATCTGCCAAATTAGCATCTTCACGGATAGCAGTTACCAGAGAGTAACCGTCCATCTTGGGCATCTCGATATCTGAAACTACCATAGCCAGCCAATCACTGACCTTACCTTCCTTAGACCATGCCTGCAGTAGATCCAGTGCCTCTTTCCCATCCTTTGCCAGAATGGTCTCTATACCGATCTCATCAATGACTTTTTTCATCTGGTGACGAGCCACCATGGAATCGTCTACCAAAAGGATCTTTAGCTGATCCAGGTCGGCACCTGTCTCCTCTATGGGATTCGTGAGCTCTTCATCAATACCCAGGACCTCGCTCAGTACCTTCTCTACATCAATGATTTCAACCAGATCGCCTTCGATCTCCGTCACTGCGGTCATATAGCTGCTGCGTCCCAACCCCGTCGGTGGTGGCAGGATGTCTTCCCAATGGGTGTTGACGATACGCTCCACACTACCCACCAGGAATGCGAGCATGCGACGATTGTACTCGGTGATAATAATGAAATAATCGGTTGGTGTGCCCATTTGCGGTCCACCGATGGCATGACAGAGATCCATCACCGGAATATTATTGCCACGAAGACTGGCAATCCCACGTATCACTTTATGCGCGCCAGGTGTTTGGGTCAGGGATGGACACTGCACCACTTCCTTCACTTTAAAGACGTTGATGCCAAATACCTGACGACCCTGGAGACGAAAAAGCAGCAATTCAAGCCTATTCTGACCCGCCAGCATGGTTCGTTGATTGATACCATCCAGCATGCCCGCCATAATTTGCCTCCTCACCAAGTGATACAGTTTTCATTCACTGCATGCCTTATGGCGGCTTAGAAGCCCTATTCTTTAACTATATTCACCCACTCAGACCCCATTCAACACCCTGCCGGTTCAGACAATTTTCAGGCCTACTCCATAGTGACGGCACAATGATTGCTTGTTTCTTTGGGGAGTCTGAATCTAAACGGATACGCAAGATGAGCTGTCACCCAGTAAAAAAACTACTTCGAGCCATTCTCCTACTACTGTTCGCTGGCGTTCTCCAGGCATCGGACAGTGAGCACCAATCCCATGAGTCGATCATCTCAGCGGTTGAGAGCCGTCTTGCCGCCGAATTCACCCAAACAGGTGAAAAACTTGTCATAGCCATTACTCCACTCGACCACCGGCTAAAACTGGCCCGATGCGACACATCCCTTGAAACCTTTGATCCCCCAGGCGGCATCAGCATGGGAAGGACCACTGTCGGTGTCAGCTGCCAATTACCAAAACCCTGGACACTCTACGTCTCTGCCAATGTAGGGCGCGAAATGCCGGTAGCAGTCGCCCGGCGTGATCTGAGCCGAGGCACTCCCATCGGGCCGGACGATCTTTCACTGGAGATTATGAACACCTCCCACCTGCTGCGAGGCCATTTCTCATCGGTCGAAGAGATTAATGGCCGTACCCTGAAGCGCACGCTACGCCGGGGGCAGGTCGTGACACCCAGCATGCTGGTGGTGCAGAAAACTGTCCGCCGTGGTGAGCAGATAACTATACTGGCGGGGGCCGGCCCCATTGAGGTACGCAGCCGGGGCAAGGCCTTGAGGGATGGTAATCCAGGTGATCTGATCCCGGTTTTGAACCTGGCATCCAAGAAAAAGCTGGAGGCCCGCGTCGTCAACGCCGGTTTGGTATCAACTCAGTGAAAACAGGGGAATCAAACGACTCTACAAGCGCCATTGCTGTTAAAGTAATAGGTATGCATGTCGATAGAAAGACATATCAACAGCAGCGCAGTAGAGGATAGCCATGGCCATCGAAATCAACAGCCTTACCAGCAGGAATCTGCAGAACGTCGGGGATAACAGTAATGTCCAACGCTCTCAGGGTAATCCTGCGGTCAGCCGGGTTGCTGCAGGTAAAGTAGGCGGTAAAAACGACTCTTTCGACAAGACGGGTTCCGCTGCTATGCTGCAGGAACTGGAGGGACGAATCGCACAGATGCCCGTGGTGGATGCACAACAGGTGGAAGCCGTTCAACGGGCATTGGCTACCGGCAGTTTCACCATCGATCCACAGAGTGCTGCAGGCAAGATGCTCTTCATGGAAATTTCTCTTCCCTGACCCCGATGGACGCTAATCCGGAAGCACAATCTGCGTTCATCGAATTACTGAGACTCGAGTTCGAGCAGACACAGCGTCTGCTCGAACTGCTTCAACAAGAGTATCAGCTACTCCAAGCCGCCCCTTCAGAGGCTTTGAAAAAACTACAGGCAGAAAAAAAAATTCAACTGGAAGCCGTTGAAAAAAGTGCCACAAAACACCGTCAGTTTCTTCTCAAGCAGGGTTTAACTGCTGACAGACAAGGTACTGAGACCTTTCTCGCTGGGAATAGTGAAGTGATGGCACTATGGAAACAGTATCTAACCGTTCTGGAGAAATGCCAAAAGCAGAACGACATCAACGGGGGTGCTGTTGAACTCAATCAGCGGCAGGTTAATCAAGCATTGAGTATCCTGCTGGGCATGGGGAATGGTAATAAAACCTATGGGCCTTCCGGTGAGCCCCGTCCGACCAATCCTTCCAAATCCCTGGGCAAGGCCTGATTCTAGTTTTCATTCATCACTGATGAATGTCATCCAGTAACCCATAAGGCCACTTGGCTTTGAACTGTACTCATTCCACCTATTTCCATGCGCACAATGGCAATTTAGTCAGACAGCGTCGTTGACAGGCACAGCAATATTTAATGGTTTGAGTTGCTGCAAGTCACTCGGACGATCAAGATCCCACAACGTGGGCAACTCGCGCCAACGCCAACCGATTTCCCTCAAGGCTTGCCGTGTGGTTTCTGCGACTGTCTCTTTGCCCCACTCGTGGCCATGAAAAAGACTGTCATCCCAGGCATTCAAGCCCAATAGTACATAGCCGCCATCCTCTGCCGGCCCGATGACAGCATCTTCTCCTGCAATAAGCCACTCAAACACCTGCTGCAGATGGTCGGCTTTCAGTGCAGGACAATCCACTCCAAGCAAGACGATACGACGATAGCGTTTCAACGCCTGTTTGGCTGCGTATCCCATGCGCTCACCGAGATCTTCGCCCTGCTGCACAAAGAGAGAAAGCGAGTGACGTTTCGCCAGTGATTGGAGCCGTGGGTGTGTGGTATCCGGTGACACCCATAGTTCAATGTCATAGGGCGTCTCATTGGCGATCCACGCAATCTCGCGTTCCAGCAGACGGGTATAGAGTTCGGTAGCGGCGTGCTTACCGATGGCCGGTATCAGCCTGGTCTTCACCTGCCCCGCATAAGGTGCTTTGGCGAATATCAGGACGGCGCTGTCGTACATGGTCTGTAGAAACCGGCAAGTCGTGCAGGACTGACACCCAGCCAATAGGCCAGTCTCAAACCCCACATCAGCAGTATGGTGCGCAGAATACCCTGCTGCTCCCAGCGACGGCTTGAGGTCAGTAGTTCCTCTCTGAGACAGACTGGCGGCATGTGTTTTTTTAATCGTCGGCTGATCTCAATATCTTCCATCAGCGCTTGTTCTGGATATCCCTCAACCTGCTTGAAAAGAGACCGGTGAATGAAGACACCCTGATCACCAGTGGCGATGCCGCTCCGGCAGGAGCGCCAGTTCATCATGCGTTCCACCAGGCGTAAAAGCGGCTGACTCCCACTCAGGCGGATATCGAATCGTCCCCACCCTGCCCCATTGGAAACGACATCTAAAACAGTACGGTCTACACTGGGGTCGACAAGGCTGTCCACATGTAGAAACCAGAAGACGTCACCAGTCGCCACGCTGGCTCCCAGGTTCATCTGGGTGGCGCGCCCTGGGGGCGAGGTGAGCAGATGATCCACATGAGGTTTGAGTGTATCTGTCGGTAGGTTCTCACTGCCGCCATCGACCACAATAAGCTCATGACCGGCAGCCCTGAAGCTGGCCAGACGTTTGACACTCTCTACCGCCAGCTCACCCTCGTTAAGAATCGGTACGATGATACTCAGACGCATTTCTGTTACTCATCCAGTGCGCCACCGCAACTGCTACCTTGTCCCGCTGTACAGCCAAAGCAGTGTTCAGCCACCCGAATCGGTGCTGCGGAGAGATCGCTGTCGAGAAGATCTCTCAGGTGCGGATGGACTTTGCTCTCATGGCCCAGCGGTATTTTCAACATCTGATTGAAGTCGCAATCATAGACATAACCCTGCCAATCCACACTCAACAACTGCCGGCACATCACGCCATCCAGGTTTTCGGTTCTATAAGAATCACGCAGAAGCTGAAGATACTCCTGGAATTTTCCCTTGGATTGCAACAGACTGCCGAATCGTTGAATCGGCATATTGGTAATCGTGAACAGTTGATTGAATTGAATGCCGAACCGTTCGTCAAGTTGCTTTTTGTAGTCTGCCTCAAGCGGACCCTGGGGCGGCGGAAGACTGGGTCCGGTGGGGTTATAGACCAGATTGAGTTGCAGCGGTGACCCGGGTGAACCGTAACCCAGCTGATTGAGTCGCTTCAGGCCCTCAATGCTGTCATGGTAGGTTCCCTTACCCCGCTGGCTGTCAACATTCTCTTCCAGATAGCATGGCAGGGAGGCAACAACTTCCACCTCATGTGCTGCCAGAAACTCCGCCAAATCCTCCTGTCCCGGTTCCAGTAGGATAGTCAGATTACAACGGTCGATAACATGCACACCCATCTCCGTCGCAGCTTGTACCAGATAACGGAAATCTCTATTCAATTCAGGTGCACCACCGGTCAGATCCAGCGTTTTTAAATGATGATTCTTTAGAAAACGCAGCACTACATCGATTGTCTCCCGATTCATCTCCTCCGAACGCTTGGGACCGGCATTGACGTGACAGTGGACACAAGAGAGATTACAGCGATAACCGAGATTGACTTGTAAGGTTTCAAGCTCCCCTCGCTGAATGGCGGGAAAGCTGGTTGGCTGTAAGAGATGGGCTGTATCAATCATGGTCGTGTTTTTTTCAGTGTCGGCAGTCCGAGTTAAGCACTATTTGCGTGTTTCTATTCAGAAGATACGAAACAGGGAGATAATCAGATGCATTTTCCCTATGCATCGTTTCAGTCGATGCCCATCCTGCCGGGAGCACATGTAATCCAGCGAGAAAAAGTTCAATCAACCTATTGAGAAAATTGTATTTATGTAAAAAATCATGAAGCTGGTCATAGATATGAATGGTAGCGCATTGCATTTTTATAATTAATTCCTAATATACTTAATCGTAATCTTTAACGTATAGCTGGAGAAACCCATGCTACCAATTTTGTCAGGCCTAATCCTCGCGATGCTGTTCGGCCTGATGTCTTTCGCAGTCTATGGGCTAGAGGGACTGACCGAATATGCCTGGATCGATACCGTCTTCTGGTCGCTCATCCTGACCGGTGCCTCCATTACGCTGATTAACGAAGTGGGTCAGTGCATGCTATGCAGAGTTCGGCACTGGCTCAAAATCGCCAGACTCGAAAAATTCTGTAACCAATTAACCTGCGCCAAGTAATTTATCGACAATCGACCCATCACTACACTGGCAGCATATGCCGCGACTGTTATAATCGCCGGCCAATGCCCTCGTAGCTCAGCAGGATAGAGCAATCGCCTCCTAAGCGATAGGTCACAGGTTCGACTCCTGTCGAGGGCGCCATTTATCTCGGAATAACGTTATGGAGCAGATCGTTTTAGCTGGTCTGAATAGTAGAAAGGGGATTCCTTATCTGGTCTTCCTGGTTGCTGTGCTGGTTATGCCCGGCAATCTACTTGCCTCGGGTCTATCAGGTCAGGTAGTGGGTGTGCCAAATGGAACCGAGATTATCCTACTGGCGAATAATGAGCGCCGCCTGCGCGTCACACTGGCTGGCATCCAGGTACCCCGACTTGCAGGGCAACATGCAACCAACACCAAACGGCATCTACACACCCTGCTGGCAGGTCGTTTCGTGACAGTCGAGCCCATCATGCATTCACCCGCAGGTGTTATACTCGGAAGAGTTCTATACGGGGGCAGTGATATCGGATTACGGCTGGTTCAGTCTGGCTTGGCGCAAGTCACTGATGCACCCACGCACATCGGCCCCGAACTGCAAACCAGATATCAACGGGCCGAGCAGGAAGCACGCAGCCGTAAAATGGGATACTGGCAGGGCATCCGCTAATGACTTGGTGGCGTATTCTCTGACAACCTTATAACAATAGCCCGAGGGAGGATTTGTCATGGGGAAGAAAGCAGACAAAAAACGTGATAAGAAAAAAAAAGAGAAACCGAATAAAGCCGAGAAAAAAATAAAAAAGGCAAAGAAAAGAAAGGCACAGAAGCGCGCGCGCATCTCACCGGAGCAACGCCTGGATATGATTACCACCGCAGCTTATTACATTGCGGAGCACCATGGGTTTACCTCAGGAAGATCTGATGAAGATTGGCAAGAAGCCGAACGTCAGATAGATAAAATGCTGAAAAACAGCAGCTAAGGCCTGATGAAAAAAATCTCAGGCATCTTTCTTTTTAAGGCGCTTCAGATTGTCGCAGAGTGAAGCCTCAAGTGCCTTATAGACCTTTAACTGAGCTGCCTGATAGCGGGTCTGGGGTTCACCGACCAGTTCAAGACGAGCACCAAAGTACGCCACGTCCGCTTCTAGCGATATGGTGTTCAGATTGACTCTTAACCGACTGCTTTCTTGACCCGACAAAATTTCCGACCTATCCGACCATCCTTTGTGGTGGCCCAGTATCTGTGATCATACTAATAAAGTTAATTAGCATGCAGTGAGACACGGAGCATATCACTTGCTCGTTCCGGTACTTGACAGCTAAAAACCCTAGTTTAATAAGGGTGTATTTGATTATTATATCAAAGTTCATACCTTACATTCGCGCTCTGTGACATCTAGAGTTTAACAAAATAGCGTCTGATTATTGTGCAGGTCTGCTGTACGCTGGAGGACAAGATCCAAAGGTTGCAAATATTTTGTTGATGCCTGCACAAAAATAAGTTATACATCAGTCCCCTCGTCACGGGTTATCAGAGAAAATGACTAATATTCTGGATGCGCTGAGATCCTCTACCGCCTTCTCCGGCGGCAATGCCACCTTTGTCGAAGATCTCTACGAAAGCTACCTCAAGGATCCCGAAAGCGTACCGATCGATTGGCGCAGACAATTCGAACAACTCCCTGAAGCTGAGCGAGCGGATACGCCACATGAACCTATCCGTCAGAGATTCCTCCACCTGGTCAAAGAGCGTACTACCGCCGCCCTCCCCCAGGAGAGCCTCTCACCAGCAGCAGCAGAGCAACAGGCATCGGTACTGCGTTTCATCAACGGCTATCGCATGCGAGGCCATCAGAGCGCTGATCTTGACCCCCTCAATCTACGAGAACAAGTACACGTCGACGATCTCGACCTGGCATATCACAACCTGGACCATATCTCTCTCGACGCCATCTTCAATACCGGCTCCCTCTTCTCGCCTGAGCGGATGGAACTGCGCGACATCATTGAGCTGCTGAAGAAGAGCTACTGCGAGAGTATCGGCACCGAATATGGACATATCACAGATACGCGTCAAAAACGCTGGATACAGGAGCGCATCGAACAACGCCATCTTTTCCAAAGCTTCAGTGGAGAGGAGAAAAAATGGCTGCTGACACTGCTGACGGCGGCAGAAGGTATTGAGAAATACCTACACACGAAATATGTCGGTCAGAAGCGCTTCTCCCTGGAAGGCGGTGAAACCGTCATCCCCCTCCTGGATGAGTTAATTCAGTACGGCGGCGGCAACGGCATCAGTGAAGTCGTTATCGGCATGGCGCACCGTGGACGCATCAACGTTCTCACCAACATTCTGGGTAAACCGCCCCAGGAGATCTTCGACGAGTTCGAGGGCCGCGTAGAGGTCGATCCTCAACGACTCTCCGGTGATGTGAAATACCACATGGGATTCTCCACCGACATCGACACCCCCGGTGGTGTGGTGCATATTGCACTGGGTTTTAATCCCTCGCATCTGGAGATCATCAATCCCGTCATTGAGGGATCGGTGCGAGCCCGGCAACGTCGCCGGGGTGACCACGACGGTTCCAAGGTGATGCCGATCCTGATTCATGGCGATGCTGCATTCGCTGGTCAGGGGGTAGTGATGGAGACACTCAACCTGTCACAGACTCGGGGATACTCCACGGGTGGCACGGTACATATCATCATTAATAATCAGATTGGCTTCACCACCAGTAATCCCCTCGACACCCGCTCAACCTATTACTGCACCGACATTGCGAAGATGGTCCAGGCGCCCATCTTTCACGTTAATGGTGACGATCCGGAAGCGGTTATCTACGTTACCCGGCTGGCGCTGGAGTTCCGCATGCGCTTCCGTAAGGATGTGATCATCGACATGATCTGCTACCGTCGCCACGGCCACAACGAAGCGGATGAGCCCTCGGTCACTCAACCACAGATGTATCGCAAGATCCGAAACCACCCGACAGTACGCACACGCTATGCGGAAAAGTTGATTCAGGAGGGCGTCATCAATCCACAGATGGCGCGGGACCTGGTGGACAACTACCGCAACTCGCTGGAGAGCGGTGTGCTCGAGGCTCGGCCGGTAGCCTGTGCTCTGCGCCACCCCTATGCTGTGAGATGGCATACCTATCGGGGTGTCGAGTGGGATCAACCCTGTGACACCCGCGTTGACCATGATGAGTTTGACCGGCTCACCCAACAACTGCTGCATGTACCGACCGGTTTCGAGCTGCATCCTCGCGTGGAGAAGATCTGGAAAGAGCGTAGACGCATGGCGGGTGGAGACCAGTTGATAGACTGGGGTTTTGCCGAGAACATGGCCTACGCCTCGTTACTGACAAAAGGTGTCCCAATTAGACTTTCGGGACAGGATTCCGGACGCGGCACCTTCTTTCATCGACACGCTGTACTGCATGACCAACAGACAGGTGATGCGCTTATCCCGTTGCAACACCTGACCAATGAGCAGGCCGATTTCCTGGTTATCGATTCACTGCTCTCGGAAGAAGCCGTTCTCGGTTATGAATATGGTTACGCCACTGCAGAGCCCGAATCCCTGACGATCTGGGAAGCCCAGTTCGGTGATTTCGCCAACGGCGCCCAAGTTGTCATCGACCAGTTTATCAGCTCAGGGGGTGAGAAATGGGGCCTGTTGTGCGGACTGGTCATGCTGCTGCCTCACGGGTACGAAGGTCAGGGTGCCGAACACTCATCAGCGCGTCCTGAGCGCTTCCTGCGCCTCTGTGCCAACCATAATATCCAGGTCTGCAATCCCACGACACCGGCACAGATCTTTCATCTGTTGCGCCGACAGATGATCAGACCCTATCGCCATCCTCTCGTCATCATGTCGCCGAAAAGTCTGCTCCGCCATCGATTGGCCACATCAACCAAACAGGCACTGGTAGATGGTGAGTTTCAGACGGTGATCGATGAGATAGATGAGATAGATCCAAAGAAGGTCAAACACA
This sequence comes from Candidatus Thiodiazotropha sp. (ex Monitilora ramsayi), assembly GCA_025655575.1. GTDB lineage: Bacteria > Pseudomonadota > Gammaproteobacteria > Chromatiales > Chromatiaceae > Thiodiazotropha. The sequence continues at coordinate 146,631 of JAHXIP010000004.1, forward strand.
TTGTGATGTGTTCCGGCAAAGTCTATTACGATTTATTGGAGACCCGCCGTTCGCGCAGTATCGATGATGTTGCCATCATCCGTATCGAACAGCTCTACCCCTTTCCTCAGAAGGCCTTCGATAAAGTTATCAAGCGATATAAGAACGCAAAAATGTATGTCTGGTGCCAGGAAGAGCCACAGAACCAAGGTGCCTGGGATCAGATAAAACACCGTTTCTATCCTCTGACTGCAAAAGGCAAGCCGTTGCACTACGTTGGTCGTGCATCAGCAGCCGCACCGGCCGTCGGCTATCGTACAGTCCATGTCTCTCAGCAGGAGCAGCTGGTTGATGAGGCACTTACCGGACGTTTCAACCCAAGCATGAACTATAGGAATCAGGCAAATCAATGAGTATCGAACTACGTGTTCCTCAACTTCCGGAATCTGTCTCTGATGCAACCATCCTGAATTGGCACAAACAGCCGGGGGAGTCGGTGCAACAGGATGAATCCTTAGTCGACCTGGAAACCGACAAGGTTGTGCTTGAAGTTCCAGCGCCACAAACAGGCGTACTCAAAGAGATCCGTTTTAACGATGGAGACACCGTTCAAGCCGAGGATGTGCTGGGCATTATTGAAGCGGGTGCCGTGGCACAAGCGGTACCGGAATCGACTGATTCAAGTCAGGACGATGTCTCAGCGCTCTCGCCATCAGTCCGGCGCCTGATCAATGAAACCGGCGTCGACCCCAACACAATTCAGGGCAGTGGTAAAAACGGACGCATTCTCAAAGCGGATGTTGAGGCCGTTCTGGCCGGGGGGAAAGAGACCCGGCAAAGCAGCAGCTCAAAACCTCAGTCAGCTGTTGCAGAAAAAACGGCAAAGACGCCAGCACCCGTTTCTTCGAATGTCGACGGCAGGCCGGAAGAGCGCGTACCCATGACCCGCCTGCGCAAACGGGTGGCCGAACGACTGGTGGAAGCACAACAGACGGCTGCCATTCTCACCACATTCAACGAGGTCGACTTGCAGGCTGTTTCCGATCTCCGTGTTCGCTACCGGGATACCTTCGAAAAGCAGCATGATGTCCGGCTTGGCTTCATGTCCTTTTTCGTCAAGGCCGCTGTCGAGGCACTGAAACAGTACCCGATCATCAACGCCACCGTGGATGGGGAGGATATCCTCTATCACGGGTACTTTGATATCGGTATTGCAGTCTCTTCTCCACGGGGACTGGTGGTACCGATACTGCGCGATGCCGATCAGCTCGGCTTTGCCGCTATCGAAAAACGCATCAAAGAGTATGGCCTCAAGGCCAAAGAAGGCTCGTTGAGCTACGAAGATCTGACCGGCGGCACCTTCTCCATTACCAATGGCGGAGTCTTTGGCTCCATGCTCTCTACCCCGATCCTTAATCCACCCCAGAGTGCAATCCTGGGTATGCACTCAATTCAGCAACGTCCAATGGTAGTCAACGGTGAGGTAGTGGTCCGCCCGATGATGTATCTCGCACTCTCCTATGACCATAGAATCATCGATGGTCGTGATGCGGTGCAGTTTCTCGTTACCATTAAACAGCTGCTGGAAGATCCCAGCCGATTATTGCTGGAGATCTGACATCGGATTGTGCAGATACATGCCGTGTCGCTTTTCAATGCCACGGCATATGTAACTCACCTAGAGTCTGTTAACAGGCCCTAACATCAAAACGCATCCAGATGACAGTGCTAAACTACTCTTAATTGCACAAATAGGCCGTAGCCACGATACTGACAATCACTAAAACCAAGAAAAACCGAATCACATAAACCCATGCATTCTTCTTCGTTAGACTTCATGCGATGCCGCAGGAATTGACCATGACGCAGATTCACCAGGATGATCTCATCCAAAGTATTGCCGACGCCCTGCAATACATTTCCTACTATCACCCTGTCGACTTCCTAAAAGCGATGGGAGAGGCGTGGGAAAAAGAGGAGAATCCTGCTGCCAAGGATGCCATGGCGCAGATACTGGTCAATTCCCGCATGTGTGCCGAGGGCAGACGCCCGGTCTGTCAGGATACGGGCATGGTGGTGGTATTTCTCAAGATCGGCATGCAGGTCCAGTGGCAAGGTGAGATGACTGTCAACGAGATGGTCAACGAAGGCGTACGCCGGGGCTATGCTCACCCTGACAATCTGTTGCGTTTCTCGATGGTCAGCGACCCGCTTGGCAAACGGACAAACACACTCGACAACACACCGGCCATTGTCCATACCCAACTGGTCAAGGGTGACAAGGTAGAGATCAAGATTGCCGCCAAAGGGGGCGGATCGGAGAACAAGGCACGCTTCAAGGTACTCAACCCTTCAGACTCACTGGTCGACTGGGTATTGGATGAGGTGCCCAAAATGGGCGCTGGCTGGTGTCCCCCGGGTATGCTCGGCATTGGCGTCGGCGGTAGTGCCGAGCAGGCCATGCTGTTGGCGAAAGAGTCACTCATGGAGCCTATTACTATTCATGAACTCATGGAGCGCGGCCCAAGCAACCGAAAGGAGGAGCTGCGTCTGGAACTCTTTGAGAAGGTCAACGCACTGGGTGTCGGTGCCCAGGGCCTCGGTGGCCTGACCACGGTGCTGGATGTCAAAATCAGCGATTTCCCCACCCACGCTGCCTCCCTGCCTGTAGGTATGATTCCCAACTGCGCTGCCACACGTCATGTGGAATTCGACCTCGACGGAAGCGGCCCTGCGGTTTTCACCCCCCCGCAAGCCGAAGACTGGCCGGATGTCACCTGGGAGGCCTCACCCCAGGCCCGCAGGGTCAATCTCGACGCCATCACACGGGAGGAGATTGCCGACTGGCAACCCGGTGATCTGATCCTGCTCAGCGGCAAACTGTTGACCGGAAGGGATGCCGCACATAAACGCATCGCCGATCTCTACAGTCGGGGCGAGCCCCTGCCGGAAGGTATCAATTTTCATAACCGCTTCATCTACTATGTCGGCCCGGTCGATCCGGTGCGTGATGAAGTGGTGGGACCAGCCGGCCCAACCACCGCCACCCGTATGGACAAGTTCAGTGAACTGATGCTGGGTGAAGCCGGTCTGCTCGGCATGGTCGGCAAGGCGGAACGTGGTCCGGTGGCACTGGAAGCCATCAAGCAACACAAGGCGGTCTATCTGATGGCAGTGGGCGGTGCAGCCTATCTGGTCTCAAAGGCAATCCGCAGCTCCCAGGTTTTGGCATTTGAGGATCTGGGTATGGAGGCGATCCGCGAATTCGAAGTCGTCGATTTCCCCGTCACCGTCGCAGTCGACAGCCGGGGAACCTCAATCCATAAAACAGGCCCAGCCAAATGGCGGGCAAAAATCGGAAAAATACCAGTCGTAACGGAGTAGTGTGTCATGTCCCTTTACAAAGCATTCCGCATTCGTAAAGACGAAGGAAAGCATTCTGCAGGCATCGAATCGCTGGATCTCATTCCACCCGAAGAGGGAGAGGTCCTGATTCGTGTCAGTCACTCCAGCATCAACTATAAAGATGCCCTGGCCGGCACCGGCAAGGGCCAGATCCTAAGACACTTTCCTCTCACCGGCGGCATCGATGCAGCCGGTGAGATCGCAGAAAGCAGTGACCGGCGATTCAAAGCAGGCGATCCCGTCATCGTCACCGGCTACGAACTTTCAGCCACCCATGATGGCGGCTATGCGGAGTATTTAAAGGTCAAGGCAGACTGGGTGGTACCCCTGCCCGACGGACTGACGCTGGAAGAATCGATGTCTCTCGGCACAGCCGGCTTTACTGCGGCTCTTGCTCTCTATCGCATGGAGATCAACGGTCAAAACCCCGAGATGGGGCCAATCCTGGTCACTGGCGCAAGCGGCGGCGTCGGCAGCCTCGCAGTCAATATTTTCGACGGCGAAGGTTATGAAGTGACGGCGGTGACAGGTAAAACAGAACAACATGCCTACCTGGAGCATCTTGGGGCACAAGAGGTGCTGCACAGAGATAAGATCAAACCCGGACGCCATGCACTGGAAAGAGGGCACTGGGGCGGTGCCGTGGATAACGTCGGCGGTGAAATGCTTTCCGGGATTACCCGGACAGTCAGACCCTGGGGCAACATCGCTTCCATTGGGCTCGCTGGCGGTCATGAGCTCAATACCACGGTGATGCCTTTCATTCTGCGCGGCGTCAGTCTACTCGGCATCAATTCATCCGGTTGCCCCTATGATATTCGCCATGAGATCTGGCAACGTCTGGCAACGGATCTCAAGCCGAGACACCTGGATGACATTGTGACACGTACCATTTCCCTGGATGAACTGCCGGAAGTCTTTGACGAGTTACTATCCGGGCAAATTCTCGGACGAACATTGGTCAAGACCGGATAAGTTTCATATTTGAGTCTGGATGTACGCCCCATGCGCACGCATCAACTCAAAAACAGCGTTTACAACTTTTACCCCTTAGGCGTGATGCTGAGATGAGCACCATCTTTTTCTCTCTCAGTGTCGAAGTCATAAAAAAACCGGCGGCTGTTGATCCAGTCCACCGGTTTTATAGGGCCTGTTAACTACGGCAAAACAATCTAATGTTGTTTGTACTGAGGGTCGAGCCAGCATTTTGGTAAGACTTCACCGGAAGGGAATTTCATATCACCCTTGGCGAAAGATTCCGCATCCTGCATCTCTTCTCCCGCATGGAACCGACCAACGATTTGTTCATGGTTGGGATTGAAAAGATCCGTCAGGCTCAAAACCTCGACCAGCTTTTCACTATTTTTCTGCATTAAAAACATCGACAACCTCCTTCCCAAACGGTCAGAGGACATGATCTGCCTCTTACTTAAATTATGGTTGAGGTCGAGGGATTTTCAATACACAGCCCGCTTCAAATAGGCCATTTGAGATGTGAGGGATCTTCCCCAAGAGCCGGTGAAAAACATCGATATTGCCGTCATCAGAGCTCCCGTGTGGCCAAAAACTGCACATCAGGCCAGCGCTCGATGGCCAGATCCAGATTAACCCGGGTTGGCGCCAGATAGACCAGCTGATCATCACCGTCGAGGGCCAGGTTATCGTGGGCCTTCTCCCTGAAACGCTCAAGCATCTTGTCATCGTCGCACTCGATCCATCGGGTTGTGGCAACATTGATCGGCTCCACGATCGCCTCGACCTTATACTCATGTTTCAGGCGCTCTACCGCCACATCGAACTGCAGTACACCCACCGCACCGAGAATCAGATCGTTATTTTTCATCGGACGGAAGACTTGGGTGGCGCCCTCCTCGCAAAGCTGCAACACACCTTTCAGCAGTGCCTTCTGCTTGAGCGGATCTTTCAACACCACACGACGAAAAAGCTCCGGTGCAAAATAGGGAATGCCAATGTACTTCAACTCTTCCCCAGCAGTGAAGGTGTCACCAATCTGGATGGTGCCGTGATTGTGCAGACCGATAATGTCGCCCGGCCAGGCCTCCTCCACATGTCGCCGTTCATCGGCCTGGAAGGTCAGCGCGTTACTGATCTGCACCGTCTTGCCGAGGCGCACGTGATTCATCTTCATGCCCTTGCGGTAACTGCCGGAACAGACCCGCAGGAAGGCGATACGATCCCGGTGTTGGGGATCCATATTGGCCTGAATCTTAAACACGAAACCGCTGAATTTTGATTCAGACGGTTCGACCAGGCGTTGCTGAGTCGAACGGGAAAGGGGAGCCGGCGCGTATTCAACGAAGGCTTCGAGCAGCTCCTTGACGCCAAAATTATTGATTGCCGAACCGAAAAAGACCGGTGTCTGCTCACCCTTGGCATAAGCCTCAAGATCGAGCGGATTGCTGGCACCACGCACCAGCTCGATCTCTTCGCGCAGTTCATCAGCCTGAGCGCCGATCTCTTCATCGAGCTTGGGGTTGTCGATACCCTGGATGACCTCACCCACCTGGATCTTGCCCCCATGGGTGGCGCTGAACAGATGCGTGGCATCCGTGCGCAGATCGTAGACCCCCTTCAACCGCTTACCCATACCGATGGGCCAGGTGACCGGTGCACAGGCGATCTTCAGTACCGATTCGATCTCGTCGAGGATCTCCAGGGGATCGCGCCCCTCCCGGTCAAGCTTGTTGACGAAGGTAAGGATGGGTGTGTCGCGCAGACGGCAGACCTCCATCAGCTTGATGGTGCGGGTCTCCACACCCTTGGCCACGTCGATCACCATCAGCGCGGAATCCACGGCGGTCAGTGTGCGATAGGTATCCTCCGAGAAGTCCTCATGCCCGGGGGTATCGAGCAGGTTGACCGTCTCGTCCCGATAGGGGAACTGCATGACCGATGAGGTCACGGAGATACCGCGCTCCTTCTCCATCTCCATCCAGTCGGAAGTGGCGTGACGCGCCGCCTTACGCCCTTTGACGGTCCCCGCCATCTGGATCGCGCCGCCGTAGAGCAGCAGCTTTTCCGTCAGGGTCGTCTTTCCGGCGTCCGGGTGGGAAATGATGGCGAAGGTTCGCCGGCGGCTGAGTTGTTCGAGCAGTTCAGACATCGAGATCGGTCGGTTGCGTCAAAGGGGTGCGGATTATACCCCATTCAGCCTTGCGATATGAGTCATCCGGCACCACGAACAATCCCTGGCCAATGGGAAGTTTATTCAGCATTTACAGGATATGTTGGACATAAGACTTTATTTTTCGCTTAATCTCTTATAATTATGATCAGGTAAGTGCAATTTGACGGCATTCAAATGGGTCTTTCCATCGCATCGGTAACAGCATTCAGCCATGGCATGTCGGCCCAAGGCCGGACATCGGGCCAGGCCGATCCGGAAAAGGCTGCTGGTCAGGCCACGGGCTCTGCGGTCAATGACACCGATACCTCCTCCACGGAAACCGTCACGGAACGCCCTGTCAGAGAGGCACAACAAACCAGTCGTCTCACCCCTGAAGAACAGCAGCAACTGGCCGACCTGCAACAAAGGGATAGAGAGGTCAAAGCCCACGAACTTGCCCATAAGTCGGCGGGTGGCCAGTATGTCACCGGTGGCAGCTTTACTTATCAGACCGGTCCCGATGGTCGTCGCTATGCCATTGGCGGTGAAGTCACTATCGATTCCTCATCAGGCAGTACACCGGAAGAGACCCTGCGCAAGGCAGAGGTGATCCGACGTGCCGCATTGGCCCCGGCAGATCCTTCCGCCCAAGACTACAGAGTCGCGTCACAGGCAAGCATGGTAGCTGCGGAGGCCCGTAGCGAAATCGGAGCAGAAAGGCGAGAGGAACTCCAGCAACAGCGCGAGGCGGCACAAGAACAGGAAGCAGAGGAAGCCAACGCCGAGCAAGGCATTCTTCCTAATAACCAACGCGCCATCACCTCATTCGAGGCCATTGCCGGCAGCAGCCTGCAGAGCAATCCCGATCCCATTGATGAAATTGTTTGATCGATTGTGAATCGGACAACTCACACGGATAGAAAATCAAGCTGTGTGAACAGGCCCTGGATGGAATGCGCTAGAGCTCAAGCGACATTACTACCGCATCCTCACGGGCTCGATCTGCTGCCGGATAGTAGCTTTTACGCTGACCGATCTCCACAAACCCGAGATCCTCATATAGTTTCAGTGCTGCCAGATTACTCGATCTGACTTCCAGGTACGCAGTCTCCGCCCCATGCTGACGGGCGACTTTCAGCAGGCGTTGGATCAGCTTGTTGCCAAGCCCTTTACGCTGCCACTTGGGATGGATGCAAAGGTTGAGTATGTGGGACTCATCGATCACCACCGACATGACGCCATAACCGATCACCACGTCATCAAGCAGTATTACCCAGCAGCAATAACCGACCCGCAGGCAATCCTGAAAAATGCCCAGGGTCCAGGGAAAGGGGTAGACCGCTTCTTCGATGGGTATCACCTGCGCCAGATCCTCCTGCTGCATGGGACGCAGACTCAGGAGCGGATCACGCAACAGGGCGCTCACGCAGTCGCTCCTCGCAGACTGGAAAGTGCCAGTTGTAGATCCTGCCAGGATTTGGCTTTCTGTTCGGGTGAACGCAACAAATAGGCTGGGTGATAGGTCACCACCAAGGGAATATTCTGCGCCCCAAACCGATGCACACGACCCCGCAGCTTGCCTACGGTGATATCGGTCTTAAGCAGATTCTGTGCCGCGATCCGGCCCACTGCGAGTATCAAACCAGGCTGGATCAGCTCAATCTGGCGCGCCAGATAAGGCTCACAGCTCAGAGTCTCTTCCGCTTTCGGATCCCGGTTGTTGGGCGGGCGACATTTGACGATGTTGGCGATAAAGACCGACTCTCTCTGGTAGCCCATGGCCAGCAGCATGGTATTGAGCAGCTGCCCCGCACGCCCGACAAAAGGCTCCCCCTGACGATCCTCGTCGGCGCCTGGCGCCTCACCGATGACCAGCAGATCAGCCTGGGTATTGCCCACTCCAAAAACCGTTTGGGTGCAGCCAGCGCGTAATTCACAAGCACGGCAGTCCCTCACGCAATCGCGTAACGCCGGCCAATCCATTTGATCGACAGCGTGGCTTCGGGATGGGGTGGAAGATTGAGCAGGCGGTTCAATAGAAGATTGCTGAGAAACCTCATTTACCACCGCCTCAGTAACCGTTTCCTCTGCCTGCTCTGGCACGAGATCCCGGCGTTGCCACACCGAGACACCCATGGCTTTTAAATACTGTCTGCGGTTCAGCTCATCCATCGCAGGCAATTCACTCACACATTGCCGTTCTGCGGATGAGCCTTGCTAGGCGGTTCAAGAATCTTGTTCACCGCATTAATGTAGGCCTTGGCAGAAGCGATGACGATATCGGTGTCGGCACCCTGACCATTGACGATCCTGCCCCCTTTTTCCAGACGGACGGTCACCTCGCCCTGGGCATCCGTACCGCTGGTGATGTTGTTGACTGAGTAGAGCTGCAACTGGGTACCACTGTTGACGATGCTTTCAATCGATTTAAACGCCGCGTCTACGGGACCGCCGCCAACCGCCTCACCCGGTTCCTCCTCTCCATCGAGGCTGACAACCAGATGTGCTCTTGGCGTCTCGCCAGTCTCTGAACAGACTTTCAGGGAGATCAGTTTGACCCGCTCGTTGACTGATTCAGTTCTGGTGTCGGTCACCAGGGCCTGCAGATCCTCATCGAAGATCTCATGCTTCTTGTCCGCCAGATCCTTGAATCGGGAGAAGGCGGCATTCAATTCCTCTTCCGAATCGAAGCTGATGCCGAGACCCTCCAGGCGGGTGCGAAACGCATTGCGCCCCGAGTGCTTACCCAACACCATGCGGTTCTGGCTCCAGCCAACATCTTCCGCACGCATAATCTCGTAGGTTTCGCGAGACTTGAGTACACCATCCTGATGAATACCCGATTCGTGAGCGAAGGCATTGGCGCCCACGATGGCCTTGTTGGGTTGCACCGGAAAGCCGGTGATGTTGGAGACCAGTTTGGAACAAGCAACGATCTGTGTGGTATCCAGCTCAGTATGACAGGAAAAGATATCGGGCCGGGTGCGCACCGCCATGACAATCTCTTCCAGAGAGGCGTTACCTGCCCGCTCGCCCAGTCCGTTGATGGTGCACTCTACCTGGCGAGCGCCGTTGTCGACGGCTGACAGAGAATTTGCCACAGCCAGTCCCAGATCATTGTGACAATGCACCGAGAAGACCGCTTTGTCGGCATTGGGAATGCGTTCCCGCAAGGTCCTGATCATGTCGCCGAATTGATGGGGCATGGCGTAACCCACTGTGTCGGGGACATTCAAGGTCGTGGCGCCGGCATCTATCACTGCTTCAAAAATTCGACACAGAAAATCGATCTCGGAGCGACCTGCATCCTCGGCGGAAAACTCCACGTTGTCAGTAAATTGCCGAGCACGCTTGACCGCATGGACTGCCTGGGCAACCACCTCGTCAGGCTGCATCCTCAGCTTCTGCTGCATATGGATCGGTGAGGTGGCAATGAAGGTATGGATGCGTGCCGAGTTTGCTTCACGCAGGGCTTCTCCCGCCCGGTCGATGTCCTTATCCAGTGCACGAGCCAAGCCGCATACCGTGGAGTCCTTAACTGCTTTGGCAACCGCCGCAACAGCCTCGAAATCACCGGGACTGGCGATGGGAAATCCTGCCTCGATCACATCCACGCGCAGCTTTTCCAGGGCCTTGCCGATACGCACCTTCTCATCCTTGGTCATGGAGGCGCCTGGGCTCTGCTCCCCATCACGCAGGGTGGTATCGAAAACAATCAACTGATCTGAATGGCTCATTTACTGACTCTCCGGCCGCTTTTGAATCGACTGCTGCGTTATATTTTGTATCACATTGAGAGCAATCGAATTATCACGATTATTCCTCTGATTCCGCCTCATCGGGATGATCGGTACCTGTTCGATGTTCACGATGCTTACGTAACAAGAACAGTGTCAGCACCGGACCTGAAACAGCATAGGTGAGAGCCATCAGGAACAACACGGTTGGCGGATGGGTCTGGATAATGGCCAGGACCACCATGACCACCACCAATACGATGAAGGGCACCTTACCGTGAAAATCGATATCTTTGAAACTATGGTAGCGAAAATTACTCACCATCAGCAGGCCCGCCAAGGTAGTCAGAATGGCCGCAGGCCAGGCGATCGCCTCTCCCGCGATACCATAATCCACACCGAGCCAAACACCGCCTGCGACAATGGCCGCAGCCGGGGGACTGGGCAGGCCCTGAAAATATTTTTTGTCGGCGGTATCGACCTGGGTATTGAACCGGGCCAGGCGAAGCGCACCACTGGCGGTAAAGATAAAAGCTGCGAGCCAACCCAGCTTACCCAAATCACTCAGCGCCCAGATATAGACCACAAGCGCCGGCGCAAGACCGAAGGAGACCATATCGGAAAGGCTGTCGTATTCGGCGCCGAAAGGGCTCTGGGTTTTGGTCAACCTGGCAATCCGGCCATCCATCCCATCCAGCAACATAGCCACGAAAATGGCCACGGCAGCCGTCTCAAACTTTCCGTTGACTGCGGCGAGGATGGCATAGAATCCGGCAAACAGCGCCGCCGTGGTAAGCAGATTCGGCAGTAGATAGATGCCCCGCCTGGGCTTTTTTGCCGTGTTCTGAGCCTTATCCATAATATTTTTTACCTGAAAGAAAGTCGCACGCATTATAGCAGGGGGGTGGGGAGTTTTAAGTTTTAAGTTTTGAGTTTTAAGTGATATTTCTCTGTAATCACTACAGGTGCTGCATCATATATCCACATTCAAAACTCAAACTTCAAAGTCTGCCCGAAGCCTTGACATCAAGATAGGCATTGACCAGCTTGACCGGCAGCTGACGTGGTTCACTGTCAATGATCAGCGCTCCCTGGTGTCTCAGTGATTCATGGGATTGACGCCGGGTAGACAGGTAGTCGACAACACCCTGAAACAACAAGGCAGATGAGAGATCATGCACCGGCTGATCGACTGCCCTGTCCAGCGATTGCTCCCGCAGATCGGCTATCACCACCAGATGGCGCCGGGAAAGCAACGCAGCTGCCTTTAGCAGATCCCCACTCTCTTCATTTCGGCTATTGGTCAGGATGACAACCAGCGAACGGCGCCGTTGTAGCGGCATCAGCTTGTGAGCAGCGGCCAGATAGTCAGCTGCCTGCAGACTGGAATCGAGATCATAGGTACGATCCAACAGACGGCGCACCACATGGCCACCCTTCATCGGCGGCTGCCATCTCGACATACCGCCAAAGCTGAGAAAACCCACCGCATCACCCTGGCGATCAGCCACATAGCTCAACAACAACATGGCATTCAGTGCATGATCCAGATGGGCCCCATCCGCATCCTGGTGGCGCATATGCCGCCCGCAGTCGAGCATGAATACCAGTTGTTGGTCCCGCTCGTCCTGGTACTCCTTGGAGATCAAACGGCGATAGCGGGAGCTCGCCTTCCAATCGATCTGGCGTAACGCATCTCCCGTGCGGTACTCCCTCAATTGGTGGAAGTCGCTGCCCTCCCCCCGGCGTTGGCGTCGTCTGACACCGATCTGACTCAGATGGTTGTCGGTGGCCAACAGTGCATAGTGCGCGATCTCACGAAAATTGGGGAAGACGCGAACGCTGGCGGGCAACGCGATAAACCGCTTCTGGCGCCACAGCGCAAGCGGTGATTGCAGCAGCAGATCAACGCCCTTAAACAGGCCGTCCCCCCGGCGTGTCGGTAAAAGCCGGTAACGTACCGTTGCCTGTCTATCGGCAGGCAGTACAAGGCTGCTCGGCATCCCCTCCGCCTTGAAATCCCCAGGGTGGTGATCATGCAGTTGCAGGACCCGCACAGTGTCAGAATCATTGACCAGTCTCAGACTCACCTCCGACCAGACACCGACCGGAATACTGGTACGCAGATCGCGTTCCACACCCGGGGTCGACTGACCGCGCAGTCTAAAGAGATCCAACAATCCCATGCCCAACAACAAAGCCGCCGCTAACTTCCAGACACCCGCAAGCGGCGGCAGCCAGATTGCGGCCAGCGCCAGCAACGAGAGGAGTGCCAGTGCTAAAAGTAGTCGGGGCGCAGGTATCACTGTCGGGGCGCGGGAATGTTGTCGAGAAGATCGCGCAGCACATCATCAGGCTGATAGCCCTCGATCTCCAGGTCCGTCGATAGCCGAATACGGTGACGCAACACCGGCAGGGCAGCCGCCTTGATATCATCCGGCGTGACAAAATCACGCTGTTGTAGAAAGGCCTCGGCCCTTGCCGCCCGCAGCAGAGAGATACTGCCACGAGGTCCGGGACCGGCATCGATCCCATTCCAGTCTCGTGCCGCCCTGACCAGGCGAACCGCGTAATTGACCACCGCCTCATCCATCTGCAGACCGGCGATATGCGCCTGCACCTGGGGAATCTCATCGGCCTTCAACAGGGGTCGGATCGCCGTCGTGTCGAGTTGGTCAGCAACAGAGCCCAGAGTGACCTGCCTGACCATCTTCTGCTCTTCATCCTCATCGGGATAGTCGATCATGACCTTGAGCAGGAAACGATCGAGTTGCGCCTGGGGCAGCGGATAGGTCCCTTCCTGTTCGATGGGATTCTGTGTCGCCAGCACCAGGAAAGGGGGCGCCAGGGGAAACGTCCGGCCCTCGATGGTCACCTGTTGCTCCTGCATGGCTTCCAGCAGGGCCGATTGTGTCTTGGCCGGGGAGCGGTTGATCTCATCCGCCAGCAGCAGGTTGCAGAACACCGGCCCCTTGCGTACACGAAAATTATCGCTCTTCATGTCGAACATGATGTGGCCGGAGATATCGCTCGGCATCATATCCGGGGTGAATTGGATACGGCTGAATTCGCCCTGTACGGCAGCCGCCAGACTGCGTACCAGCAGTGTCTTGCCAAGACCCGGCACACCTTCCACCAACACATGCCCTGCTGAAAGCAGCGCCAGCATTACCTCGTGGATCACCCGTGTCTGTCCGACGACCGCCTTTGCGATCTCCGACTCCAGCGCCCGCACCCGTTTCAGCAGGGCCTCGTCGATGCTGTTGTTCTGTTCGTCCATTGCTATCTCTTCTTGGTTTGTGGGTGCAACGCCGATAACAGACGTTGCAGATTTACCGTGGTCTTGATCAATTGTCCGCTCTCACCCTCACGTCCATAGAGCGCCTGCTCTATCGACTGCGGGGTCAGACCTGTACGTTCCGCCAGCCACTGGCAGCGGGCCGGAGGCTCCAGTCGCAGCAACAGGGGGTGGCTTGCCAGCCAGCGTTTTTCGACCTGTCTGCGGGCACCTTCCAGCAGTCCTGTGGCGGGATCGGTACGCCAGGCGTATTCCGATGCTGCTTTTAAGTGTTCCAGCAGATTTCTCCGCTGTGAATAGGCCAAAAAGCGGCGTGGGCCGATTCGCTCTGTCATCCGCCACAGCATGAGGATAATCAGCACCGAGATACTGGCGATAAGATAGGGTGCCCACTGCCATAGAAGGCGCAGCAGGGAAGGCATCTGTGTGCTGTATAGCAACCATGCTTTGTCGTAATCGGCAGTCAGCCTGGCCAGCAGAAGCGCGTTGTCAGAGTCGCCTATGCGGCTATTGTCCCAGTACCGGTTGTCAGTGAGAAAAGTTATCCAACCCTCTCCCCAGGAAAAGATCAGCAGGTTGGGGAAGTCGTCTGCTGGCGCTTCCCAGTATTCATAGTCAGATTCCACCAGAAACCAGCGGTCGGGGTCGAATTCGACAGCCAGCTCCTCATCGTTACCGGGGAGTGCGATGACCCTGGCATCCTCTTCGTCATCGCTTTCAATATCTGTCGAACTCAGCTCGATACCAAAGTACTCCAGTAGCGGATGGTTGGTCTCATCATCGATCAAACGCCCGGGACTCACTACCAGATGACCGCCACTTTCGACCCATTTCAGCAGGTCTGTCTGGCGCGCCTGGGGCAAAGGGGCACCCAGGTCCTTGACGAAGAGCACACCGATCTCATCCGGCGGCGTCGTCAGATAGTGCCGACCCGAACGGCTCTCCACCTGCATACCCAGACGGTCGAGCAGGCGCTCAGCAGCCAGCCAGGGATTGCGTCGTGCCTCCACTGACATATCGCTCCTGACCTCCTTGATCTCCTGCTCGAAATTGGCCCAAAACCAGTAGCCAACACTGCCGAATATAAACAGCAACAGGAGTAAGACAGCAGCCACTGCGACCCGGTTGGACGTCATGACTCACTACCGAAGCAGGCCTGCCACTGTTGGCACAGGTCCAGCGCCTGCGTCTTCTCAGGCAGATGGTGACCATAGGCCAGCATCAACCAGACCAGCGTCAGCCGTGAGAAAAACGCATTCAGCTGACCACTCAACTGCTCGTCTGCCAGATGGCTACATTCACCTTCGGTGGCACCGTCGGGTATCTCCATGGCATGTCGGTGCACCAGGGCGGAGAGTGCACCCCGGTAGAGCAGGCTGAACGCCTCTCGATATTCACCGGACTCTATCAACTGGGCAGCCAGGGTGGCGGGATCCTCCGGCAGGCTTTCCGGACGCAGGTCGAGACCGGCAATATGCGTCGGCAGGTTGCGTTGACCGTTTTCCCCCGCTTTGCCCAATGGCCTCAGATACCCACTGTTCTGCAGAAACCAGTAGACCAGGTAGGCCAGCACACACCCCGCCAGAAGCCAAAGGAGAAGTTCGGAAACAGCAGCAATATTACTGCTGAAGCCCTCGAACAGGCTTCTCAGCCATTCCACCAACCCACTGTTGTCTTCTTCTTCGATCTCACCGATAAACTTCCAGCTTGTGCGCTCCTCATAGCGACCGAAGTCCTCCTCCGCCAGAACTTCATCGATCGTTTCGCGCACCAGCTCACGGTCAGACGCCCCTGCCCAAACAAACTCCACAGGCATCATCGATAACGAGAGACAGAGCAGCAACACCACTGTCAAACCGCTACCTGAACGACTCTGCCGATAGCGTTGAGCCATTCGCTTGAGTCCCAGCTCCAGATCCCAGGCCTCGAGTTCACTGCGCCGGTTGAGATAGAGGGCAAACCCGCCAGCCACATAAAACGGCGCC
Source organism: Candidatus Thiodiazotropha sp. (ex Monitilora ramsayi) (assembly GCA_025655575.1). GTDB lineage: Bacteria > Pseudomonadota > Gammaproteobacteria > Chromatiales > Chromatiaceae > Thiodiazotropha. The sequence goes on from JAHXIP010000004.1 coordinate 162,162, forward strand.
ACCAGGGACATGGCAAACAGCGCACAGATCTGGTGAATCCACTCACTGACCGCATCGGGCTCCAGCAGATAACTCTGCCAATCAACCCAGAGCAGCTCTTGCGGTATCAGGATCATCAGCAGAAAGATAAAACTGAATTCCAATGCCACCTCGAAGTGGATGCCAATAATCGTCAGCCAGGTACCGGCTTGCCCATTGCGGCCAAGGACACGTATCCGTTGCGTGCGCGGCTTGCCCTTCAGCTTTTCCAGCACAGCCACCGGCATGACAAAGGAACGGGAGGGACTCAATCGCCGCCAGGTCAGATTGGCGAATAGATGGGGCAGCACGATATGCCGCCAGTGTTTTCGCATCTCCTGCCAGGAAGGCCGCTCATCAAACAGCCTGTGTCCCAACCAGTAGAGCAACGGGGGCTCGTACAAGGGTTTAAACCACCAGAGCAACACGCCCGTGACGATAGGGGTTAAAGGCAGCAAGGTCAGTATCACCATCAGGGGAACCGCACTTACCAGCCACAGCAGCCAGAGCGGTACAAACCACTGCCGGGCCAGCATAAATCCAAGATCTATGCCCTCCCAGGCTGAACGGGGTCGCAGTTTGACGGCAATTCTAGTGAGATCCACCCTGCCCCCTTCCCATGAAGACGAGATAGAGAATCACCCATAACCAGAGGATTGCCGCGACGCCATATTTGACCTCGGGAGTGAAACCACTGGATGACCAGAATGCTTCGATAAAAGCCGCCACCAGCAGCATCAGGGCTGCGCCCATGACCAGCTGCAGCGCCTCTTGGGCATGGTGCTTGAGGGTCTCAAGACGCCCCATGGGACCAGGCGCCACGACAGCCTTACCCAGCAGAAGACCCGCAGCGCCGCAGATCACAATGGCGGTCAACTCGAAGGAGCCGTGTCCGGAGACGAAGGGCCAGAAGGTCTCCTGGTAACCGAGGCGGGTCAGATGCCCCGCTACGCCGCCAATCACCACGCCGTTGAAGAGCAGCAAAAAGAGTGTCCCCACCCCCAGCAGAATACCCAATGCAAAAGTACGGAAACCGATACCAATATTGTTCAGGATATAGAAACCGAACATGGTGAAGTCAGTCTCCGAACCCCGCTCGGGCGAACGTCCCGGATGATCATTCGCCGGGTCGTAGGAACTCTCCATCTGCGCCACACTCTGTTCATCCAATACCGTATAGATCAGATCTTCCTGCAGATAACAGCCGGCCCCCATCAACAGGGCCGGTAGCAGAAAGGTGAGCAACGAAATATAAAAATAGATACGGTTTCTTCTCAGGGCCTGGGGGAATCCGCGAAACAGAAAATTGAACAATCGCCACAGCCAACCTGCTTGTTTACGATAGAGCAGTGGATGTCCGCGCAGCACCAGACCATGCAGATAAGCCACCAGCGCCGGACTGAAACGACGACTGCGGGCCAGTGCATAGTCGCTGCACAAGCGCCGGTAGTATTGAGGAAATCGCAACTGTTCACCCAAGTCTTTGCGGCGTTTGCGTTTGGGTCGATGCAGATCCTCGATCAGCTCGCCGATCTCCTCCCACAGTGTCTGATTCTCGGCCTCGAAGGCTTCCTGTCGCATCAGCGTCCCTTGATTATCCAGTTGGCGTAGCCGTAGAGGGTATCGACGCCCTCACCTCCCTGCCGACCGGTGACTTCCGACAGGAAATCCGCCAGCTCTTCTTTGCGGCCCTGAGTCAGATGCTCGGCCCTCTCACTGAATGCCAGCAGTGTCAGTTGTTCATCCTCGGAGAGATCCAGAGGAGGTTTTTCCGCTACATCCGTTGGCGCCTGCGTACGCTCCCGGCTCTCATCCCGATAGACCACTAAGGTCCCTGCCGCCAGATCACCCAGTCGCTTGAACTCCCGATTGATCAGCATGGTAACCAGCCCGGTTGCATAGAGAAACGGCAGAAAATCAGCGGTTCTCAGCAAGTTGCGAATAACGGAGGCCGCCGGTGTTACCGGGGTGCCATTGTCCTGGATAACCAGAATACCCATCATCCGCTTACCCGGTGTGGCACCGTTCTGCAGTTCGAAAATCACCGGGTAGAACCACTCGATGAGAAAGAAGCCAATCAACAAGATTGCCATACCCACGCCACCGAAGAGTGCGAGTATGACAGACAGGACCAGATAGAGCAGACTCCGGATGAGGGCATCGATGGCCCAGGCAGATGCACGGACAATCGGGCCTGCAAGGCGGAATTCCAGCCTGACACCCTCGGGAATCTCGTAGAATCCGAGCGTATCGATTGGCGCGGTGTCCACGCCTTCGCTGATCTGTTCCTCCATGTTTTGCAGGCTAGGGCCTGTTAACACTAATTTGATCCCGAACAGCATATGCGACGGGTATCGCCACCGGGTGAAAAGTAGCCTTGGTCGTGACGATTAAATACGTGTTAACAGGCCCTTCTCCATCAGCTGTAGTAGATATCCCTATAGGCACTATAGATGGCCGCTGTCAATACCGGTATTACCAGCAACAGACCCAAGCCAAAAGGCAGGGATCCGACGAACATAAGCACATGTGCGATCAATCCATAGATCGTCAAGGGTAACAGATTTTTCAGAGACCCCATGAAGCTCAGCTTCATAGCAGTCAACGCACTTACATCGTCCAGTACCACCAGGGCGGGAGCAAAGATATAGGCCATCATAGCTGGGATTGTGAGTAGAAACGCTGCCAGAAATAAAAGGATAAAACCAGGCGCCATAAACATCATTGCCATGGATTCAGGATCCTGCGCAGCCATGATACCCAGTCCGACAGTGCTTATCATTAATACCATAATGGCACCACCGACTAACAACATCAGAAGAAAGTTAAAGGCACCTAGCAGGAAGAGCTGCCCAGCATTGTTCGAGAAACCGGTAAACAGATGGGAGATGGCAAAATCCTCCCCCTGATCCTGTTCAAAACAACCGTACATAAAACCCGCGGTAATAACAGGCATCGTCAGAAGGATCACGATTATACCCACCAGCGGGACAATACCGATGACCATAATCAACACAACCCAGATGACCAGTGCCAAAATCCATGCAACCGGTGCTTCCTTGAAATGCCACCACCCCTTGGCGATCCATGCCCAGCCATGACTGGCCGGTACCCCATGCGGGCCATCCATCTCTCCCTCCATGGGCTCAACCAAATCGGCTTCTGGCGCACTATAGGGATTGGCTTCCTCTTCTTTTTCCTCCTCAGCATCAGTCCCCATCTCAGCCTGCCGGACCTGAGCGGCAAGAAACTTCGATGCGACGATGCCGCAATCCTGGCAGATACCCAATTCCATACTTCTCGAGCCACATTTGGGACAGCGGTCTGCCGCCAGCTGTGAGGGATCCAGAACCTCTGTCGTATCACCGCCACCGTTGTCGATAGGCTCAAGGGCCAACCCACTGAGTGAAGGCGCAGCTTCCTCGGGTTCAGGTGCGGGAGGCTTCGGGTCCAATTCAACCACCATACCGAGGTGATGTAGTACAGCCAGATATTTTTCCGCCTTCTCCAGTTCAAGACCTTTTTTCAGGACAACGGACTTGGCGCCCCGGATCAGTTTCTCGGCTTTGGCCCTCTCCAGCTTGAATTTTTCACTGAAGCGCTCGATGACCCGCTCCGCATCCGTGTCGGGCGATAGCTCACCGGTAAAGACCACTTGATAACTTTCAGACATCTGTCCTATCTCCATTCAACCCCAACAACGGCACAACTAGGGCCTGTTAGCAAGTCTTAGCCCGCTACGCCACTAAATCCACATATATTTCGGCATTATTCCATCGATCTTGAGTCGGTGCGAATCGTCTCGATTCAAAATTGCGTCAAATCGAGTCCTGCACGATACCATCCAGCATCTCAATGATCGCATCGGTTGCCGCTTTGGCATCGCCCGCCAACAAGGGGAGACGGTAGGCGACGTTGACCTTCTGCGGTTCTGCCTCAGTCACGTAGACAGCGATAGTAAAGGGGCAGATCACGATATTTTCCGGTGCTGCCTGGGACATTTTGTGGGAGATCAGTGCACTGCAGAACTCAACCGCCTCCGCCTTACTGAAGACCTGAGAAAACCCCAGGTCCGGACCGGTGCGATTGAGCATCTCACTGACGTGCAGGGTCCCACTGACCAGCATCCCCCGGTCGATAATGGCCATTTTTATATTCTCAATCACATCCTCGAAGGTCTCCTCAGAGGTGTAGAGACTGACCGGGGACGGCTTGCTGGGTGGCTCACCTCCAGCCATCGCCGGGCCAAAACCCATGCCCGCCAGAATTAGCCATAGTGTTAGAAACCCTCTCATCACATTCTCCCGAATTCTTATTTCATCTCTTTTCGACGTAACTGCAGCAAGACAATACCACCCAATATCAGCAGTGGAGGCAACAGAAACCAGCCACTGTCAGGTTGCCTCAATGCTGTGTAGTAGCCGGAAATTCGCAGCGTGTATCCAGGCTCCAGGCCTGCGCTCTCTGCCGGGCTCATGAAGGCAATATCGTCCACCCGAAGACTATCGCCATCCGCTTCGGTAATAAACCCCAATTGTTGCAGGCGACCTTCACCACTCACTGAAGAAAGTGCCAGCAGCACGTCACGCAACTGCAGGGAACCGTCATCCTGTTCCACCTCCACCTGCAGCCTGACGGCATCATCCGTCGAGAGACTTTGCAGATGGGTTTCAACCGCCGCTGCAGGCTGGATATCGTAGGCGGGATACAGTTGATCCCGCCAGAAATCGGGGCGGAACAGCGAGAAGGCAATCACCAGCAGTAACACGGTCTCCCACCAGCGGTTACGGATCATTAACCAACCCTGGGTGGCAGAGACGAACAGCAGGATGGCGATGAGGCCCTGCCCGGCAACCTGAATAAAATCAACCACACTCTCGACGCCGATCAGCAGCAGTTCCGTATTGAAGATGAACATGAAGGGCAGAATGGCGGTTCGAATATCGTAATAGAAGGACTGAAGCCCGGTGCGGATCGGATCACCGCCGGAAATCCCCGCTGCCGCATAGGCAGCCAGCCCGACCGGTGGCGTATCGTCAGCCAGAATACCGAAATAGAAGACGAACATATGTACCGCCACCAGAGGAATCTCCAACCCGTGGGAGGCTGAAAGCTGCACGATGACCGGCGCCATCAGGGTAGAGACGACAATATAGTTGGCGGTGGTGGGCAGACCCATGCCGAGGATCATGCAGATAATGGCAGTCAGCAGCAGCATGAGAAACACGGAGCCCAATGACAAGGTCTCGATCAACTCACCCAATACCTGCCCGATACCCGTGAGACTCACCGTACCGACCACGATACCCGCGGTCGCTGTCGCCACACCGATCCCGATCATATTGCGGGCACCGTTTTCCAACCCTTTCACAAGCGAGAAAAAACCCTGCCACAACCCCGCTGTCACCCACTGACCCGCGAACAGGGCGCGAAGCCCCTCCTGGGTCAACTGAATGAATATCATCAGACAGATCGCATAAAACACCGAAGTGGCCGGCGAGAGTCTCAACAGCATCAGACACCACACCAACACCAGAATCGGCAACAAATAGTGGAGTCCGCCCAGCAGGGCTTCCTGGGGGCTGAGTGACTCTGCGTCATCCCGCTCCTTTTGACGAAGACCGCATCGCACTTCACAAAAGATCAGCAACACATAGAGCGCAATGATAAGACCGCTGTTGAGATAGAAGGCAAGATCACCAAACAGCCGGTTCACGCCATCGATAAGCAGATATGCCAGAAGAAAAAATGTTGCTGTACCGGCAAGTGTCAATGCCCAGCTTAACAGCCGCTGTCGCTGGCTGATCCGACGTTGTCGCTGCGTTCCCTGCATACCGGACTTAATCGCCTCCAAGTGCACCAGGTACATCAATGCGATGTAGCTCAACACTGCAGGTAAAAAAGCGTGTTTGATCACTTCCAAATAGGAGAGATTGAGATACTCCACCATCAAAAAAGCCGCCGCCCCCATGACCGGCGGCATAATCTGTCCGTTGGTGGAGGCAGCCACCTCGATAGCACCCGATTTCTCCGCAGAGAACCCAACCTTCTTCATCAAAGGGATGGTGAAAGTGCCGGTAGTAACCACATTGGCAATGGACGAACCTGACACCATGCCGGTCAGACCCGATGCGAGAACACCCGCCTTGGCAGGTCCGCCACGCATGTGCCCCACCAGGGAATAGGCAACCCGAATGAAATAGTGGCCGCCACCCGCCTGCTCCAGCAGACTGCCGAAAAGCACAAAAAGAAACACAAAGCCCGCCGAGACACCGACGGCCACCCCGAAGACCCCTTCGGTGGAGAGCCACTGATGAGAGGCAAGGCGTTGCAGAGAGGCCCCCTTATGCGCCAGCAGATCCGGCAGCCAGGGACCGGCCAAGGAGTAGATAAGAAAACAGCCCGCAATCACCGTCAACGGCCAGCCCAGTGCCCGCCTGGTAGCCTCCAGCAACAACAAAACACCAGCTACGGCGACTGTCACATCCAGCGTTGTCGGTGCGCCTGCCCGGTCAGCGAGTTGTTCATAAAACAGATAGAGGTATGCGGCACAAAAAGTAGCCACCAAGGCAAGCAGCCAATCGATCCATGGGATGACATGAACGATGACACCCCGCTTGCGCGGGAAGGAGAGATAGACCAGAAAAATCGCAAAGGCGAGATGAATCGAACGGATCTCTGTATCGTTGAAAACACCGATTCCCCAGGTAAATGGCAGCGGCGAAGCCACCCAGAGCTGAAATAACGCCCACACCAAGGCAGTCCCCAACAGAAAGGATTTCGCCCAGCCCGTGGGTTGGCGGCCGCCATATTCACTGGCTTCGATCACTTCTAGCTGGGAGGGTCCGACGGACTGATTCATCGCAGATTCGCCACTTTTTTTACACTCGTGCTAAGTATCGTTATGAGTGGGTTATGTTAGAATTTGCCGTTTGTTCACATAGATCTCCAGGAATTTCCAACTCATGCGCAACAAACACTTCCTCGTTACTCTAACACTCTGTCTCCTCGCAGTAATCAACGCACCGCTCATGGCTGAGGAAAGCACCTGGAAACATGAGATCGAAGCCGGCCTGAACGGTTCCACCGGTAATTCCGAATCGATGAACCTCCATGCCGGCTACAGCGCCGCTTACAAAGACGACACGGACGGCTGGAAATTCGTCACCGCCTACGACAAGGCAAAAAGTGACGGCGTGGAGTCGAGAAACCAGTTTTTCGCAGACCTGCTGAAGGATTGGTTCTGGCAGGACAGCCCCTGGTTCGCTTTCGCCCAGGGCCGATATGACTGGGATGAATTCAAAGACTGGGACTACCGTCTGTCAGCCTCCGGTGGCGCAGGTTACGAATTCCTGAAGAGCGATGCTTGGTACGTGGTTGGCCGCTTCGGTCTCGGCGGCAACAAAACCTATGGCGATGCGGATGAGGAGTTCACACCGGAAGCCATTTTGGGCCTGGACGCAGCCTGGACGATCTCTGAGCGTGAATCCGCCAATTTTAAAACTACTTTTTACCCCAGCCTGGAAGACAGCGGCGAGTACCGCAATATCACCACCTTTGACTGGAAAATGAGCATCAGCGACAGAGGCAACCTAGCCATGAAGATCGGCCTGATCAATGAGTACGATTCGCAGGCTGCACCCGGGATCGACAAGAATGACTTCAAATACAATCTGTCTCTGGTCTGGGGTCTTTAACCATCCACACTGACAATCAAATGTAGGGTGCGGCTCTGCCGCACCTAGGCGTGAGAGAAGACCCAGCCTGCTAATTTTCTATCCATGCTGTCAGCGATAAACCCGCTAGCGGATGTTTGCCACAACAATACTGAAACTCACACCCAGGTACCAACCTACTGCTAATAATGAAGCCATCGTGTCTGATGCTGCACTTAATCCTTTCTTCACAACCACAGCATAGTAAGCCGACATAAACGCAAGGGTTTGAACGATCACCAGCAACATCACCAGAGCGCCACCACCCATGAGTATGTGGGGGTAAGGAAACAAGTAGGCAAGCATGAGGGAAGGAACTTCTGACCAATCCACAAAAACAAGCCATACCATCAGCGTAAACAGAGTAAGAAAGAAATAAACGATCCCCACCACCATCTCACGCTCTCCCTTTGCATAGCGCTTCCAGCATTTCAGCGTGTAGGTTGGGGCGACACAGGAGGCCCAACCTACCTGTCTGGAAATATTGATACTGATTGAGGAAAAGAATGGATCTTAAGCTTTAAATCGGAGCGCTCACTACCCTATCTTAAAACACTGCTGTTTTTTAAAATCTATTCGGCTTTTCCTAGTTCAAGTCCAGCGGCATGCCTTCAGTCAGATATTTTGCATAGACCCAGCCCGTAACGTCTTTATATCTTACTTTGCACCAACGCATTTCCATGGCCAGCTTTCTCTCGGCATCGCTGAACCTTTCCCATTCTGAGAAGGTGAAGTTCGGATAACAGGCAAGATTGACCAGACTTTTGAACCCCCCCGGTATCCTGCCGACAATGGAAAACTCGATTGAGGGACCGGCGCGCAGGTTGAGATGACTGTTTGCTGCAATACCGTTAACCGCCCAATAATCGGGACCATCCGCCTCAGACATTACCTGTGCAGAGAAAAATTGCATGGCTAGGCATAAACAAAACAGGAAAACGGTACGCATCGGTTCGTCTTACTCCAGCCTGGGATCGATGAATGAGACTTGCGCCACATGAGGTATTAGCTTCTTGCCAGGGCAGGCCGTCTTTTTAAAGTCCTGATGAAAGAAAACAGCACGATCCTGTGGCCGCATCGATCCTAGATTTTTCATTGGCTTGAACGTGCCGTAATCCGGGTGGCTGGGACTGTACTTGAGCCAACCGAGGAAATAGGAAACCAGAAACATACGCTTTGCAATGTCATAGTTCTTGACCGCTTTATTCTCGAAGTCACCGGCAAAGCTGATACCGATGCCCTGCGAGTTGTGTCCTTTGGTATGTGCGCCGGTACGATCCTCCCCCCTGCCCTCGCAGACTATAATCTTTGTCGATCCCGCCATGAAGAAAACGACAAAGCTATAAGGCACATCCATACCCAGATCCGGCCTGACGGTTTGCAGCTTTTTCATCATGCCAAATACTTCCTTTTCCGTTTCCCACAGATTCGGAGAGGTATCACTGGTATCGGGCATGACGGTATGGTGGATAATGACATGAGTCCGTCTGTCTCGACCGACTTTATAACCTTTGCGCGGGTGATCGGGATCAGCGCCCCAAGTCTCTCTGTCGACATAAACCAACCCTGGTACGATTTCGAATTTAGTCATGTCTCGCCTCCTTGATACTAAATTTTTTGTTTATTGAAGAAATCCGTTCATGCCACAAAACCCGCCCATTCTCTATTCTTCAATGAAAAAGTGTATAACTGAAAAGGTCTTGTTTGTTTCAATTATTTGATTCAGGTATTTTTCTGAATTAATCTGCCTGCACTTGATTTAATAAAGATTAATTGAACATCATCAGAGTTATTTACACCAACCCCATCCAGCTATCGTTATAGTTGTTTAGACTGCTCTTTTTAGCCGTATAACAAGGCGATAATAGAGTGCAGCCAACATAGCCGACAGTATGCCTCCCGCCTCAATAGAGACCACCGCGGCATAACCCCATGAACCACTGTAATGCTGTACTCCGATCAAAATCAGAAGCCAAACGATCATTGCCACAACAAGACTCTGTTTTAATACTTTTTGCCTGTTGGATGTTAATAACGATTCACAGTCCGGACATTCAAAATGCTCTTTTTTCACCAACCAGTTGGCAATTACCCCCCCACAAACAGGGCATCTATAACTCATAACGCTCTCAGTTATAATTGCAGCATACAGTCAAGCAAAATCATGAAGATCTATTTACCCCCGGCAATAGACAATCTCTAAAACCTAATAATCTGAGTGTCCTGACTCAAAGCAATCCTGCTTCTTTATAGTATTTCAAAGCGCCAGCATGAAATGGGGCGGAATTCCCCTTCAGCATATCTGCCGCTTGCAGATGCTTGAATGCCGGATGAAGTTCACGGAAGTTATCCAGATTTTCAAACACGGCTTTCACCAGTTCGTAGACAACATTTTCATCAACCTTCGATGAGGTCACCAGGGTCGCCTTGACGCCGAAGGTTTGGGTGTCCCCATCGCTACCACGATACATGCCACCGGGAACAGTCGCAGATGCATAGTAGGGGTTGGCGTCGATTAATGCTTCGACCACAGGCCCATCAACCGGCACCAGGTGTGCATCACAGGCAGTGGCGGCCTCTTTGATGGATGCATTGGGATGACCCACGGTGTAGATCATGGCGTCAATCTTATTGTCGCACAGGGCACGCGCCTGTTCGGTGGCTTTCAGTTCAGCGGCGAGCTTGAATGAGGCTTTGCTCCATCCCAGTTTCTGCATCAACACTTCCATGGTGCCTCGCTGGCCTGACCCCGGGTTACCGATATTGACCCGCTTGCCCTGCAGGTCCTTGAAGGTCTTGATGCCGCTGTCGTCTCTTGCCATCACGGTGAAGGGTTCACTATGTATGGAGAAGACGGCACGAAGATCCTTATTGCCACCCTGTTCGGTAAATTTAGAACTGCCTTGATAGGCATGATACTGCCAATCAGACTGCGCGACGCCGAAATCGAGTTCACCATTCGCAATGGTGTTGAGATTGAATATCGAACCTCCGGTGGATTCCACCGAGCAGCGAATACCGTGCGACTTTCTCTCCTTATTGAGTAGCCGGCAAATCGCGCCGCCCGTCGGATAATAGACGCCGGTGAGGCCGCCTGTACCGATACTGGTAAAACGCTGATCTGCACCGAATGCGATTAACGGCAATAGAAACAGTAACAATCCGATGGACCTTTTCATCACGACTCTTCACTCCTGGCTTTTTTGATCTGACGATACTATCAGACCCTTGATGGCTTTGTGGGTTTCCAGAAATTCCTCCAATCCTTCGTATGCCTTGTCTTGGCATACTTTATTGGCAGATCAGGGAAACGTTACTTTAGAAAGGCCTTCACTGTACGGGAAAAGACCTCGGGCTGCTCTGCGTAGAGCCAATGCCCGGTTCCATTGAGCATACGCAAGCGGGCATGAGGAAAGTGTCTGTCAATCACGCTTCGATACTCGGGCAGGACATAGTCAGAGCGCTCACCATAAACGAACAGCACTTCACCCGGAAAAGCCAGATCGTTCAAAGCCGGAAATCCCGCCAACACCATCACTTCCCGGTTGAGCACCGAGAGATTGCATCGCCATTGCCAGCCATCCACACCTTTCACCAGGTTTTGCAACAGGTATTGGCGGACCAACCGTTCCGGCACCCGACGTGAAAGATACTGATCTGCCGCTTCCCGGCCCTGAAGCTCATCCAGCGGGAGTTCGAACAGGCCCTGGAAGATCTGCTCAAAACGGTTGTGATAGGACACCGGGGCCATATCCGCCACGACCAGTTGATCCACCCTTTCCGGGTGATTCAGTGCCAGCCACATGGCGGTCTTACCACCCATGCTGTGACCCAGCAGGCTGACCGACTCCAACTCCAGCTGCGCCATCAACTTCAACAGATCTGAAGCCAGGGCTGGATAGTCCATGGTTTCCGAATGGGGGGAACGGCCATGGTTACGCAGATCAGGCAGGATGAGATGGTAATCATCCTGTAGAGACTTCACCACCCCAAGCCAGTTGTTGGATGAACCGAAAAGACCGTGTAACAGCATCAACACGGGCTTTCCTTTTTCTCCATATTCTCGATAGTAAAGGTCAACGGCAGCGGTGCTCATTGGGTCACCTCGCTGAATACTGTATTGGGCCTATAGATCAATTCTCTGGCCTCCAGTTCATACAAAACACTAAAAACCGCATCATGACTACAGCCGGATTCTGCAAGGCGATTCGCTATCTGGTTACCGCTTAACTGAGATGAGGAGAGCTCACTAAGCGCCAGGACCTGCTGTTCACAAAGGGCTTCAGGCTCGAAGGGGGCTTGCAGTCGCAACTGATAAGACGATCCGCCACTCTCTTGAGATACCATTTTTACCTGTGGACTGTGGCAGAAAGTTGTCTGCGCAATGTCTGCCATGCTCAGTTCATGTCGGGAATCCACCGCCTGCTTTGCTGCAACGAACGTGAGTTTTGGCCGATAGGAGAGCCGTTCAATCAAACGAAAACGTTGAAACGCATCCTGTTGCGAGAGTAATTGTCTTAATGACGGTTCTTCGAGAAGATGATCGATTGACCAGTCAGCCGGCTCCAACCAGCGGATAAATCGCAAACCGGCCGCCTCCAATAACTGTTTGAGTGAATCCATGTCATAGCTGTTTTCATGCACATGCAAACAGCGATCGACGAACTCCACCTCATCGACATCAGCGGTGCCCTGCCAGCAGTTACCTTTGAAAAGCGTGTGTTCGGCCACGTGGGCCAACGCCCTGGCTCTGACCAAGGAAGATGAGGCGGTCTCCTCCATACCCTCCAGCATGGTAAGTACATCTCTATATCGATCCAGGGGCTGCCGTCCGAAACTACCATCCACCATCAGGGCGATGACACCCTGGGTTGCCAGGTTCTCCTGTAGATGGATCAGGCCTTTCAGGGGATCACTGAGGTGGTGGATCACACCATAGGAAAGAATGAGGTCATAGCCGCCATCCATTGGGGGTATCGATGAAGCCTCGAGCAGATTGCCTTCTGCAAACCGCAGATGGGTCAAACCTTCGGATGAAGCTGCCTGTTGTGCCTCGCGGATGGCGACCCGGTTGATATCTATGCCGGTAAAATCAATGTCGGGTTGCAGGCGGGCGGCTGCCCGCAGATTCAAGGCACGGCCGCATCCGGCCTCAAGCACATGCAGCTTTTCACCGGCGCCTGCAGATCGTTCGATGTAACTCAATAACAGCCGGGCATGGTAGCCGTCGCAGTCGACGGTCCCGCCCGGCGGATAAGGGTAGGTCTCGTAAAATGCCCGGACTTTGGAAGTGACCTTGTCCAAGGGTATCCGGGCTACTTCCTCTTTTTGGGTGGAACCAGGTCCGTGATGGTGCCTTCAGCCATTTCCGCTGCAAAACAGATGGTCTCATTGAGCGTGGGATGCGGATGGATGGTCAGACCGATGTCCTCCGCATCTGCGCCCATCTCCAGTGCCAACACCGTTTCACCGATCAACTCGCCCGCATTGGGTCCGACAATACCGGCACCCAGGATGCGCTTGCTCTTGGGATCGAACAGCAGTTTGGTCATACCCTCGTCACGACCGATACCCAACGCCCTGCCGCTCGCTGCCCAGGGAAAGACCCCCTTCTCGATCTCGATGCCCTGGCTCTTGGCCTCAGTCTCAGTGAGACCCATCCAGGCGACTTCAGGGTCTGTGTAGGCTACTGAGGGAATGGTCATGGGATCGAACTTGACCGGCAGACCGGCGATGACCTCAGCGGCCACTTTCGCCTCATGGGTCGCCTTGTGGGCCAGCATCGGTTGGCCGACAACGTCTCCGATGGCGTAGATATTGGGTACATTGGTGCGCATCTGTTGGTCGACGGGAATGAAACCTCTTTCATCCACATTGATACCCGCCGCCTCGGCATTGATCTTCTTACCGTTGGGCACACGCCCCACCGCTACCAACACCCGATCGTAAACCTGAGGTTTGTCCGGTGCCTGCTTACCCTCGAAAGTCACCTTGAGGCCGCTCTTCTGGGCCTGGATATCGGTTACCTTGGTCCCCAGCATGATGTTTTTATAGCGCCCCTTTATCCTTTTCTGCAGTGGCCGCACCAGGTCGGGATCACAACCGGGAATCAGACCACTCTGCAGTTCGACCACATCAATGGCACTGCCGAGAGTACTGTAGACTGTCGCCATCTCAAGTCCGATGATACCGCCACCCACCACCAGCATACGCTTGGGGATGTCCTCCAGCGCCAGGGCGCCGGTCGAATCGATGAGACGGGGATCGTCGTTGGGAAAGCCCGGTATCTGAACCGGACTGGAGCCACAGGCGATAATGGCATCGCTATAGGCGATAGAGACATTGCCGTCAGCCGCCTTCACGGCGATGCGATTGGGTGACTCAAATCGCGCTAAACCGTAAACCACTTCGACTTTACGTTGTTTGGCCAGTTGCGCCAGACCGCCGGTCAGGCGTTTTACCACCTTATCCTTGCCGGCCCTGAGTTTATCCAGGTCAATCTTGGGCTTACCGAAGCTGATGCCCAACTCAGCCATCTCGGCAGCTTCATTGATCACGTCTGCCGCATGCAGCAGCGCCTTTGACGGAATACAACCCACATTCAGACAAACGCCACCCAGCGCCTCATAGCGTTCGATAAGCACGACGCGCTTACCCAGATCGGCGGCCCGGAATGCAGCCGTATAACCGCCTGGACCAGCGCCAAGCACGACCACATCGGTCTGTATATCCGGTGTGCCTTTGACGGCATCGGAAACAGGGGCTTTTGTAGGGCTGGGTTTCTTATCCATTGTTGTACCCTCCGACAGTTCCAGTTTAAGTATCGGTCCACCCTGCGATATTTTGTCACCGGCTTTGACCAGGAGCGCCTGGACCACCCCCGCATGGGGTGAGGGAATGTCCATGGTTGCCTTGTCGCTTTCCAAGGTAATGATGGCGTCTTCCGGCTCAATCTTGTCACCGATCGATACCAGGATCTCAATGATGTCTACCTGCTCGAAGTCACCAATATCGGGGAGTGTCACCTCAACGATTTTGCTCATGCAATATCCTCAATCGAATTACCGGCAGGGGCCTCACCTACCGATTAATTAATAATAGTTTCTTATATGCCTGTTTGATCGCTTTATAGCACTTCTTCCTGGGAATGCGTAGTTATTCACCGAAAAAATCCGGTTAGAATCCATAATCTGGTGGGGGTTGAATATTTACAGCGAAAAATCTTCAGCTGTTGACAGATGCTCTTCTGTCACTGTCGAGCCAGTCCGTCAATGCGGCCACCGTCATGGGTCTGCCATAGTGGAAGCCCTGCAGCAGATCACACTCTGCAGCCCGCAGAAAGTCAACCTGCTCCTGAGTCTCTACACCCTCCGCCACAAGACCCAGTCCAAGACTCTTGGCCATGGCGATAATGGTGTTGACCAGCGAAACGCTCTCCGGGTCATCCGGCAGATCGTTAACGAAAGAGCGGTCGATCTTTAAAACATCGACCGGAAAACGTTTTAGATAGCTGAGGGAGGAGTAACCGGTACCGAAGTCATCCACAGAGAGGTTGACGCCAAGCGTCTTCAGGCTGCCGAGCCAATCGACAGTCTCTTCGGTATCGCGCATCAACAGGCTCTCGGTTATCTCCAGTGTGAGTGAATCCGCAGAGAGCCCGGTTTTACTGAGCACCTCTTGCACGAAATTGGCATCAAAACCCATCTCTCTCTGGCGACTGGAGAGATTGACTGCCATCGTCAATTGCTCATGGCCAAAGTGTCGCCATGTACTCAACTGCTCGCAGGCATGCAAGATTACCCATTTACCAATTTCACCGATCAGGCCGCTGTCTTCGGCAATGGGGATAAAGATTTCGGGAGAAATCTGCCCCTTCTTCGGATGATTCCACCGTAGCAAGGCCTCCAGACTTGAGACCCTGCCGGTCTCAGCTTTGACAACGGGCTGGTAATAAACCTCCAGCTCATTTCGACTGATCGCCAAGCGTAAGTCCTGCTCCAGTTGCTGACGTTCGATAGTCTGCCTCTGCATGGATGGGGTGAAGAACTGGTAAGTGTTACGGCCATGTTCCTTGGCCTGGTACATCGCCATATCAGCATTTCTCAGCAACGCATCTGCCGTGCCGGCATCTTCCGGATAGACGGTGATACCGATACTGGCGCCTATAAATATATCTCTCTCGTAAAGCCTGAAGGGATCTGTCACGGCCTCAATGATCTTCGTAGAGATCGCTACTGCAACTTCAGGGTCTGAAATATCCTGTAGCAGAATAACGAATTCGTCACCACCGAAACGCGCGACCGTATCCACTTCCCTCACACACTCACGAATACGCTCGGCCACCTGTTGAAGTAATTCATCGCCCACTACATGGCCGAAGGTATCGTTAACCACTTTGAATTGGTCAAGATCCACAAAGAGCAGACCCAATTTCCAATTCTCTCGATTGGCGGAGAGAATTGACTGCGCCAGGCGGTCGGACAGGAGTGTGCGATTTGGCAGGCCAGTCAGTGCATCGAAGTTGGCCTGATAACGAATCTTCTCTTCATCCTGCTTGTGCTTTGTGATATCGGAGAAGACCGCCACATACTCTTTGAGCACACCTTCATCTGACTTTATTGCTGCAATGGAGAGCCACTCAGGAAAAACACTACCATCTTTACGCCGGTTCCAGATCTCACCGCTCCAGTATCCATTCTGCATAACGGATGACCAGAGTTGTTCATAGAAGGCATCCGTATGCCTGCCGGAACTGAGTAACTGAGGTGAACGTCCAATCACTTCTTCGGCTTCATAACCGGTAATTCTGCTGAATGCAGGATTCACGGTCTTAATGAGGTTATCTGCATCGGTTACAATGATGCCTTCAGAAGTCGTATCGAATACTGTCGCATTCATTCTCAACTGATCTTCGGCACGTTTCTGCGCAGTGACATCCTCTTTCACCGCGATAAAGTGTGTAATCTTGCCATTTTCATCGCGCAGTGGTGAGATGGAGGCCGCTTCCCAATAGATATCGCCTTGCTTGCGTTTATTATGAAAAGTACCCCGCCACTCCTTGCCGGCCAACAAGGTCTCCCACATCTCCCGATACTCTTGCTGTGACTTATCTCCGCTCTTGAGTATGCGAGGATTCTGCCCTATCGCTTCTTCAGCACTATAACCCGACACCTCTTCAAACTTTGGATTCACGTATTCCATCGTGCCATCTGTTGAAGTAATGACGACCGATGCCGGACTCTGCTCAAGTGCCCGGCTAAGCTTACGTAATTCAGATTCACTGCGCTTTGACTCGGTGATATCCGACCTCACACAGACCAAGCCGCCTTCGGATGTCAGATTATTACTGGCAAGATACCAGGCATCCTGTTCTGTCTTTTCCAGATATCTCCCTTCAGGAAGATCTGCCTGTAGTTGCCTGCCCTTCACCTCCAAATAATGCACATGGTTCCCGCTGAGGGATTTAAGTGTTTCTAAAGCAACACCTGCCCGCAGGGTATCCTTGAGCCATGGGTAGAACTGCGCATAGCGGCGATTAAACAAAACCAACTTGTTATCCGCATCAAATAAAGCAAAAGCCTCTGATAGATTTTCTACCGCATCGTGCAAACGCATCCAGGATTGGTTCACTGCCTGATGCGCCATGTGCAGGCTGCGTACTAAAAACCAGAGCCCCAGCAAAAGAAAAAAGACCACAACGGATAGCGTGACAATCAAAATTTGTCTCTGTCGGGTTTCCTCGAAGCGGTGCTTTTCATGCTGCTGATGGAGCTGATCAAATCTTTCATGTGACGCGATGGCGAGATAGCGCCTTTTCAGCTCTCCCAGTTCGGAAAGTTCATCCAAATTGGCACGGATGTGAAAGATCATTTTTTCAAGTACTTCCTGACTCGCGGAATCCGCAAACCGAGTCATTTTCAATTGCTCTAACCGCGCATTGATTTCAGCCAGTTGGCTATCTGTGTAAAACAGGTCATAAACATAGAGTTCGTTCAGCAACTCAAGTACCTGCCGGTAGACGGTAAGGTCAATCCGCTTAACTGACTCTGCAGCCACTGGTAGATAGTGAATACCATTTCGCACCAGGGCTGCCTTGAATTTTATCCGCTCCAAAACCTCCAGCTTTTCGGTCATTGCCAACCAGTACTCATCAATACTGCCTTCCAGGGTTTCATACTTGCGTTGCCCTGGAACCCGCATTATTTTTTCCATTTCTCTCAGTCTGAGAGAGGTTGAAACGAGGCTGTCATAATGCGAAAGTAGAAAAGACGTCACCCGTAGGACATCACGATCGAGCTGGGCGTCGAGTTCCTTCAGTTCAATCAACTGATCGGATACTTCGGCATAGCCATGCGATTCGTCTTCCCAAAAAATCACCAATAGCAATGCGGATGCAATACTCAGAGTGAGCAGCAGCAACAATCGCCCGGTGTATTTTGTCGACTTCAACTTCATGGCTTGAGTCTGTGATGTTCTCCCAGCAGGCTACTAATAAAAGCAACGATGGCATCTACATCCGAGGCAGAGATTTCCCGCCCCAATTGATATCGGCCCATGACGAGCACGGCCTCGGATAGTGTTTGTACGCTGGCATCATGAAAATAGGGGGAATTGATTGCTGCCAGCCTTAGGCTGGGTACTTTAAAGAAGTGCTTGTCATCCTCTTTTCCCGTCACATTGAAACGGCCGAAATCAGCAGTGGTTACCACTGATTTACGATCCTTGAAGTAATCTCCCATAGCGCCCATATAGGCATAGAGGTTCCCACCCACGTTGGCACCTTGATGGCAACTGATACAGCCGTAACTCTTGAACAGGCGATAACCTATCAGCTCAAAATCAGTCAGCGCACTGTCATCACCCAACAACCAGCGATCAAAACGAGAATTGGCGGTAACCAGCGATTTTTCAAATTCAGCAATGGCGGCGACAATATTTTCGGGTGTAATACCGTCATCAAAAAGCGACCGAAAAGAGACAACTATCTCCTGGTCATTTTGGAGCTTTCCTATCACCTCGGTCCAATTGGAGTTCATCTCTAAGGGGTTGTGCACAGGACCGGCAGCCTGATCTTCAAGCGTGTCCACCCTGCCATCCCAAAACTGGACGAAGTTAAAGCTGCTGTTATAGACAGTCGGCGCCTTTATTCCACCTTTTGCACCACCCACACCCACGGATACCGGTAACCTATCTGTGCCACCTGAGGACAAGACATGACAACTGGCACAACTGATACTGTTGTCCTGAGACAAGCGGGGGTCGTGGAAGAGGCGGTCACCCAAATCGACCAGTTTTAAATTGAGATCCGGTTGGTGTAAAGGCAGAGGCTTGATGGGTTCATTTCTGACTTCCGCACCCTGCACGTTTGCAGAGAGCAAATAAATAATCAATATAATCAGGTAGTTAAACATACCGCAATCTACAGAACTGTTGTCAAAAATCACTCAAAAGGAACGAACAGCGCCTTCCAGGTTCTGTGCGTAGCAGCCATGCCTTTGATAATCACCCATCCTTCAGAAGGTTATCGGCACTATACAAAGCATCTTTAAATCGTATAGCCAGATATCGACCTCGGCTAGTGGGAAAAGCTAAAGCCTTGACTTAGATCTAATTTTCCACCTCCAAAAGGAGGTGGTGTTTAGTGATGGGAAAATCAGGAATCAGAGAAGTAACTGACGAATGTCTTGCAATAAGGCAGAGAGTAAAGTGGTGAATCTGACGCCATCCGCACCGTCGATAACCCGGTGGTCGTAGGAGAGAGAGAGTGGGAGCATCAGTCTGGGTTGGAAGGCCTCACCATCCCAAACAGGTTTCATCGTGCTGCGAGAGACACCCAGTATGGCGACTTCCGGTGCATTGACAATGGGTGTGAAGGCGGTACCCCCAATACCTCCCAGGCTGGATATAGAGAAACAACCACCCTGCATATCCGCCGGCAGCAACTTGCCCTCACGCGCCTTGGCACTGATGGTCATCAACTCTCGAGCCAGTTCGAAAACCCCTTTTTGGTCGACATCACGGATAACCGGCACCACCAGTCCATTGGGGGTATCCACAGCGACACCCACATGAACGTAGTGACGATAGATCAAACTATCACCGTCGGTAGAGAGTGCCGCATTAAAAATCGGCATCGACTTCATTGCGGCTGCCACTGCCTTCATCAAAAAAGGCATGAACGTCAGCCGTACATCCTGCTTCTCGGCCGAGGCCTTCTGTGCTTTACGGAACGCCTCAAGTTCTGTGATGTCCGCTTCGTCGAACTGCGTGACATGGGGCACGCTCAACCAGCAACGGTGCAGATGGGCGCCACTGATTTTCTTGATACGGTTGAGTGGCTGGGTTTCAATTTCGCCATACTTGCTGTAATCGATATCGGGCCCGGCCGGCAGATCGAATGGTGAGCCGGCCGTCCTTGCGGCCTGGCCTCCCTGCAAGGATCTTTTCACAAAATTCTGCACATCGTCCTTGGTCACCCGTCCCTTAGGACCACTGCCCTTCACCAGATGAAGGTCCACACCCAGTTCCCGGGAAAAACGGCGGACACTGGGACTGGCATGGGGTGTCTTAGCGCCTGCAACAGGCTCTCCACCGGGAACCGGAGGAATCAAAGGCTCTTTGTCACCGGGACGTCTCTGCGGATAGGTGGGTTCAGCCTCTTCATTGGCAGCCGGTGCCGGCGCCTGTACTGATTCCACCTCTTCCGCTGCCGGTGTCGGCACATCATGCCTCTGATCCGCCACTTCTTCTGCCACCTCGCCCGACACCTCCAGCGTGAGGATCTTGGCATCCTTGCCAACCCGGTCTCCCACCTTCACTGCCAGCGACTTTATGACACCTGCATGCGGCGAAGGGATCTCCATTGTTGCCTTGTCACTCTCCAAGGTCAGCAGTGAATCTTCGACGGCCACCTCGTCGCCTTCAGCAACCAAAATCTCGATAATTTCAACTGAATCGAAGTCACCGATATCAGGCAACAGCACATCTGTTGTTTTACCCACGTCTCTTCCTCTTTTGCCTTTCAGGCATCAAATTCTATTTCCGGGCCAGCCATCCAGAAACGGCGCACCCATATCGCAGATTGCGCTGCAGGCATATCAGACCGTTGCCGGATTGGGCTTCTCAGGATCAATCTTGTATTTCTTGATGGCCTGAGATACGACTTCAGGCTTGATTGCGCCCTCATCAGCCAGTGCCTTCAGCGCGGCAACAGTCACGTAATAACGATTCACTTCAAAGAATTTGCGTAACTGACTGCGCATATCGCTACGCCCGTAACCATCGGTTCCCAGTACACTGTAATGTGCATTTAAAAAGGGTCTGATCTGCTCGGCATAACTGCGAATATAATCCGTTGCGGCAATCACCGGACCTTTCTGACCACCCAACTGATCAGATACATAGCTGTTACGTGGTTTCTCTTCCGGATGCAGCATATTCCAACGTTCCACACCCTGGCCCTCCCGACAAAGTTCATTGAAGCTGGTAACACTCCAGACGTCAGCGGAGATCTGGAAATCCTTCTCCAGCAAGTCCGCTGCAGCAATCACTTCCCGCAGGATAGTGCCACTGCCCAGGAGCTGTACCCGATTTTTTCGCTTTCCACCCTTGCGGAAGCGATAGATCCCACGAACGATACCCTCTTCCACACCCTCCGGCATTGCAGGCTGGATATAGTTTTCGTTCATCACAGTGAGGTAATAGAAAACATTTTCCTGTGTCTGGTACATGCGGCGCATGCCATCTTGCACAATCACGGTCAGTTCATAGGCAAACGCAGGATCGTAAGAGACACAGTTCGGGATAGTCGCAGCCTGCAGATGGCTATGGCCGTCCTGGTGCTGCAAACCCTCACCCGCCAAGGTGGTGCGACCTGCTGTGCCGCCAATCAGGAATCCCCGTGCCTGCATGTCACCAGCCGCCCAGGCCAGATCACCCACGCGCTGAAAGCCGAACATAGAGTAGTAGATGTAGAACGGAATCATACTGACCCCGTGATTGCTGTATGACGTGGCCGCCGCTATCCACGACGACATGGCACCCGCCTCATTGATGCCCTCTTGCAATATCTGTCCTTTTTTATCCTCCCGGTAGAACATCACCTGGTCGGCATCGACCGGTTCGTACAGCTGACCCACCGATGAGTAGATACCAAGCTGCCGAAACATGCCTTCCATGCCGAAGGTTCGCGCCTCATCGGGTACGATGGGAACGACCTGTTTACCTAGCTTTTTATCCCGGATCAGCATATTGAGTAGGCGGACAAAAGCCATTGTGGTGGACTGCTCACGATCACCGCTGCCCTCCAGCATGGCCTTGAAGTCCTCCAGCGGCGGCACTTGCATCGGTTCAACCTCGGTTCTGCGCTGGGGCAGGTAGCCGCCGAGGGACTGGCGCCGCTCATGCATGTATTTCATCTCTTCGCTATCTGACGGCGGCTTATAGAAGGGTGCTGCACCGATCTGATCATCGGAGATCGGGATATTGAAACGGTCACGAAACGCCTTTAGCGCCGCCTCTCCCATCTTCTTTTGAGAGTGGGTGATGTTCTGTCCCTCACCGGCCACACCCATGCCGTATCCTTTGACCGTTTTGGCCAAGATCACAGTCGGCTGCCCCTTGTGGGCGACGGCATCTGCGTAAGCGGCATAAACCTTATGCGGATCGTGTCCGCCACGATTGAGCCGCCAGATATCCTCATCGGTCATATTGGCGACCATCTCTTCCAGTTCGGGGTATTTCCCGAAAAAGTGCTCACGTGTATAGGCCCCTCCCTTTGCCTTGTACGCCTGATAGTCGCCGTCGACGCACTCCTCCATTCGCTTGACCAGTGTGCCGTTTTTATCCCGTGCAAAGAGCGGGTCCCAGTAGCCACCCCAGACCACCTTGATGACATTCCATCCGGCGCCACGATAGACGGCCTCCAGCTCCTGGATAATCTTACCGTTACCTCGCACCGGTCCGTCCAGACGCTGCAGGTTACAGTTGATGACGAAAACCAGATTGTCCAGACGCTCACGCCCAGCCAGTGAGATGGCACCAAGCGCCTCCGGCTCATCCATCTCGCCATCACCACAGAATGCCCACACTTTTCGCTCATCGGTGTCCAGTGTTCCCCGATCATGCAGGTATCTCATGAAACGGGCCTGATAGATGGCCATTAACGGCCCCAGTCCCATGGAAACCGTCGGGAACTGCCAGAATCCCGGCATCAGCCAGGGATGCGGATAGGATGAGAGACCACTCCCATCGACCTCCTGCCGAAAACAGTAGAGCTGGTCTTCGGAAAGCCTGCCCTCCAGGTAGGCCCTGGCATAGATACCCGGTGCGGAATGTCCCTGAAAAAAGATCAAATCACCGTCACGCTCCTTGGTCGGTGCGTGAAAGAAGTGGTTGAAACCTACATCGAACAGTGTGGCGCTTGAGGCGAAGCTGGAAATATGGCCACCCAGTTCGGTTGAGATTCGATTGGCCTGCACCACCATAGCCATGGCATTCCAGCGGATGAAAGAGCGGATTCGCCGCTCCATAGCCCGGTCACCAGGAAACCGTTTCTGTTGTGTCACTGGGATGGTGTTCACATAGGCGGTATTCGCACTAAATGGTAAATAAGCGCCTGAACGACGTGCCTTATCCACCATCTGCTCAATGAGGAAATGGGCGCGATCGACCCCCTCATTTTCCAGCACCGCCTCTAAGGCTTCCAGCCACTCTAGTGTCTCTTGTGGATCGATATCGGGTCTGATCGGCATCGTATCTCTCTATATTATTGTATCGAATGTCTGTTTGGTGATTTCTCCAGCGGAAGTCCCTGGGACCCTCCAAGCTACAGAACCAACCGAAACTATTTACTTATTCAATAGTATGAATTAATCGGCGTAATATACAGGAAGATGTTTGAGATTTCAGCGCTTATTCACATATTTTTTTAAGGAATATTGCTTTATTTTTCAGTTAATTGATGCATTCAAACAGGTTTTTCTATTTTTTCTCGGACTAGCTGGTGAAAATCATATCGCATAAAAAAAGGCGCACCCAGCTTATGCTGAGATGCGCCCTTTTTGGCTTTTGCAATGACGCGGCAATTAGATCTCTTTACGCGCCTCAAAAGCTGGCATTTCAAAAGGTTTGCGTTCCATGGCAACCTTGCGTCGCTCTTCCATCTGCTTCATAGCTTCTGCACGACGGGCTTCCATCTCTTTTACCATTTCGTCACGACGAGCCTTGGACTCTTCCATGCGCTTGGCGATTGCCTCTGGCATTTCGGGACGTGCCGGTGCAGTCGAGCCAAAGCGAGCCTGCA
Source organism: Candidatus Thiodiazotropha sp. (ex Monitilora ramsayi) (assembly GCA_025655575.1). GTDB lineage: Bacteria > Pseudomonadota > Gammaproteobacteria > Chromatiales > Chromatiaceae > Thiodiazotropha. The sequence continues at coordinate 186,198 of JAHXIP010000004.1, forward strand.
TCTGCTCACGCTGAGCTTCCATCTGCTCCTGCATGGCTTGTCTCTGAGCTTCCATGGCAGCAGTCGGGTCGGCGTTGAACTGCTCCGCATATTCGCGTTGTGCAGCGACTGAGGCTTCAAAAGCCTTTTTTTGCTGCTCAGCGAAAGCCTTCTGCTGCTCGACCATGGCAGCCTGCTGCTCTTCGGTCATTACCGGCGCAGCATAAGGTGCATATCCATAGTAGGGGGCATCGTAGCCGTAACCACGACCGTAACCGCGGCCATAGCCGTCTGCACGTGCACTCATGTTGAATGAGAAGTCGAAATCACCGGCGCCAAAACCGTCACCGAAGAAATCATCGCCCCAGTTGTTGCCCCACCAGGCATTTGCGCTGGCTGAAGCAGCGGTCATGGCAACGGCGGCTGCAATTAGAGAAATCTTTTTCATATCTATTTACCTGAAAACTAAATGTCTGAATCCACGCTTGTTTTTTTCAGCACATCCTTGTGCAGTACATCTCCTATACGCTCTAATACTGCTTATTGGGCAGGTGCTGCCGGTGCAGCAGGAGCTGCAGGGGCGACAGGAGCGGCATAAGGATAGCCATAAGGTGCACCATAAGGTGCGCCGTAACCGTAAGGACCATAACCATAACCGTCGTAACCACGGTAGTAGTTGTTGCCACGGCCATAGCCGGAACCACGGGCATTGCCACTAAAACCGAAGCTGAAGTCACCGGAGCCATCACCCCAGCCGTCACCCCAACCATCGTTGCCCCAACCACGGTTACCATAGCCAGGACCACCCCACCATGCAGAAGCAGTAGCAGAAGCAGCGATCAGCGCAGCAGCAGCGGCAGCTTTAATGATCATTTTCATAATTCACTCTCCTCGAGATAGAATGTCATTTCAGTCTTGTTTGAGAAAGCGGATACAGCTAAGCCTTCGAAAGAAAGAATATTAGTATTTACTTAATTAAACAAATTGCTATTTTCAATTGTAAACTTTTCTTAAATAGCATTTACCTAATAATCCATATTCAACGATCACCGATCGGTACGATCCCCATGAAAATAACCATTACGCGACCTGATGACTGGCACCTTCACCTGCGAGACGACGATGCCATGGCCGCAGTCGTGGCGCACAGTGCCGAGCGATTTGCTCGAGCCATTGTCATGCCGAATCTGAAGCCTCCCGTCACCACCACGGAGATGGCAATCGCTTATCGGCAACGCATCCTTTCCTCATTGCCAGCTGATACTGGGTTCGAGCCACTCATGACGCTTTATATGACGGATCGTCTGGATAGTGAGGAGATCATCAGTGCCAAACAGAGCGGCATTGTGAAGGGGGTCAAACTCTATCCTGCCGGGGCAACCACGAATTCAGATGCCGGTGTCACTGATATCCGGAGGCTCTATCCAGTACTGGAGACCATGCAGCGTGAAACGCTCCCGCTGCTCATCCATGCAGAAGTCACCGATAGTGATGTGGATGTATTCGATCGGGAGCGCGTTTTCATCGACCGCCATCTTTCAGAGTTAAGCCGGTCATTTCCCGAACTTCCAATGGTTTTCGAGCACGTCACCACAAAAGAGGCCGTTGATTTCGTCAGGGAGAGCGAGGGACGTACGGCAGCAACCATCACAGTCCAGCATCTGATGTACAACCGAAACGCCATGTTGGCCGGTGCTATTCGCCCTCACTATTTTTGTCTGCCCATTCTCAAACGAAACAGTCATCAACAGGCTTTGATTGAAGCGTCCACAAGCGGTGACCCACGTTTCTTTCTCGGCACTGACAGTGCGCCGCACCCTCAACATGCAAAGGAGTGCGCTTGCGGGTGCGCCGGTTGCTACACAGCGGACGCTGCCATTGAGCTCTATGCTGAAATCTTCGAACAGGCAGGCTCGCTGGACAAACTGGAGGGATTTAGTAGCTTTTTTGGTGCTGATTTCTATGGCCTGCCAAGAAACAAGACATCAATCACGTTGGAAAAACAGCCGTGGGTGGTTCCTCAGAGCTATCCCTTTGGTAAGGACCAAGTCATCCCACTTGCTGCCGGAAAACAACTTCAGTGGCGGCTTGTTAATTAGGACCTATTAACACTCATGGCTCAGCAATAACGCAGATGAAAGGCTTTACTCGTCAGAGCGTTCACTTGGAGGGTCATCAAAAAACACATCCTCTTCGAACAGGTCTTCATCCATCGATCCCTGCCCATCGTTGACGTCAGACTCGCGCTTCTGCAGATAGAATTCGCGCATGAATGAATAGCGATCAACAGCCGCTTCATCCAGTACATTCCCCGCCTCCAGCAGATCGGCCCTTTTGTCCACCAGATTCAAGGTTACAAGCGTCCAATAGACACCTTTTGAGCTGTAGCTGACAGGATTCATATAAAAATCCCCAAACGTCCCGACGAAGTCCCTTAAAGTTGTGGGACCCAAAAAAGGGATAACCAGAAACGGTTTATTGCCTACCCCCCAATAGCCTAGTGTCTGACCTAAGTCCTCTTTATAGTTTGGCATACCCATATCGGACGCCACATCAAAAAAACCCAGTAACCCGATTGTGGTGTTGACACATACCCGCCCGACATCATTGAGCGCTCTGATAGGTTTAAGCTGAAAAAGATTATTAGCAGCGGAGGGGATATCCGCCAGATTACTGAAAAAGTTTGTAATCCCCTTATCCAACGGATCAGGCGTTACCTTTCGATAGCCTTTCGCAACAGGTTTAGCCACCGCTTTATCGAATTCCTGGTTGAAGACATCGATTTTACGATTGGCCGCCTCTAGTGGATCTGAGGGATGACCGAAATCAATAGTGGCGCATCCGGATAACATCAGCAATACATATAGAGAGAATATCCCCCTACTCAAATAAACCGTTTTCATCAGACCGCCGTCGCCCCAACATTTAGATGACCTTCACTCGACCCGACATGATAGCAGTGATTTCCACAAATCGAAAAAGTGTTATAAACCCTGGATGTCACGGCATTCGTAAAATACTGACTGATTCTTTATGCTTGCAGCATGAATAAAGTGACTTACAACAGTGCTATCTCAAAACGATTTCGGGGCTACCTACCAGTGGTCGTGGATGTGGAAACAGGCGGGTTCGATGCGAAAAGTGACGCCCTTCTTGAAATTGCAGCCACGACGATCAGGATGGATGAGGCAGGATTGCTTCATCCGGCCGAAACCCATGCATACCATATACAGCCGTTCGAAGGGGCAAACATAGATCCGAAGGCACTAGAGTTTAATGGTATAGATCCCGATCACCCTTTCCGCGATGCGCAACCGGAAGATGAAGCCCTGCGATCGCTCTTCTCCCCCATTCGTAAAGCTGTCAAGGCGAGTAGTTGCAAACGCGCCATTTTGGTTGGGCACAATGCCTTTTTTGACCTTGGGTTTCTCAATGCCGCCGTTGAACGTTGCGGCATCAAGAGAAATCCTTTTCACCCCTTCAGTACTTTTGACACCGTCAGCCTTGCGGGTCTGGCATATGGTGAGACTGTGCTGGCCAAGGCGGCTCAATCAGCGGATCTAAAGTGGGATAGCAGCGAAGCCCATTCAGCGATTTATGATACCGAGCAGACGGCCCGACTCTTCTGCATCATCGTCAACGATTGGCAGAATAAGAATCCTGAACAAACCTGGCAGAATAAGGCTGAAGAGTGATATAGAAAAAAATGCCCGGCAGATGCCGGGCGTTTTTTAAACAAAAGCCGGGTGACGGACCGTCACCCCGATATTACAGTGATCAGTTGATTTTTGGATCAAGCTCACCGCTGTCATAACGCTTCTGCATATCTTCCAAAGAGATCGGTGTAATCTTATCCGCCATGCCCGCAGAACCGAAAGCTTCATAGCGGGATTTACAGATATCCGCCATCGCCTTGGTTGCCTCTTTGAGGAACTTACGCGGATCAAAGTTGGCCTTGTTGTCATTCAGGTGTTTACGGACCGATCCGGTAGACGCCATACGCAGATCGGTATCGATATTGACCTTACGCACACCGTGTTTGATACCTTCAACAATCTCTTCCACCGGTACGCCATAGGTCTCACCCATGTCGCCACCGTACTCGTTTATGATCGCCAGCCAATCCTGTGGCACTGAAGAGGAGCCATGCATCACCAGATGGGTATCCGGGATACGGGCATGAATCTCTTTGACACGCTGGATGGCAAGGATGTCACCTGTCGGTGGACGGGTGAATTTGTATGCACCGTGGGAGGTCCCGATAGCGATGGCCAGGGCATCCGCACCGGTCTTTTTCACGAAGTCGGCCGCTTCATCAGGATCAGTCAACAACTGACTGTGATCCAGGGTGCCTTCGGCGCCAACACCGTCTTCCTCACCCGCCTGGCCTGTCTCCAAGGAGCCCAGGCAACCCAGCTCACCCTCGACGGAGACACCACCCGCATGGGCCATCTCCACCACTTTGGCAGTCACTTCCACATTGTACTCATAGGATGACGGTGTCTTGCCGTCGGTCATCAGCGAGCCATCCATCATGACGGATGAGAAGCCGGACTGAATGGAACGCAGGCAGATAGCCGGAGATGTGCCATGATCCTGATGCATACAGACTGGAATATGAGGATACATTTCAGTTGCTGCAATTATCAGATGACGCAGGAAAGGTTCACCCGCATAGGAGCGGGCACCAGCCGAGCCCTGCAGAATAACTGGGCTGTTGGTCGCATCGGCAGCTTGCATGATGGCATGCACCTGCTCCATGTTGTTGACGTTGAACGCCGGCAGACCGTAGCCGTGTTCTGCGGCATGATCGAGAAGTTGGCGCAGGGAAATCAGAGCCATGATAGCCTCCTTGGGTTTGTGTCTTTACTCATTATCAACTGTGGGAACACCATCAGGCGTCTCCCTCATTCAATTTGTCAGCCAGCACATGCTCACCGACTCTCATTACTTTCATAATATTCGTCTGACCCTCCACACCGGAACGGTCACCCTTGGTGATGATCACCAAGTCGCTCTCGCGGACTTCACCACGACGCAGCAGTTCGTCAATGACTTCTTCATTGACCTGATCCACATCAGTGCTGGCGACATCGAAACTCACCGGATAGACACCCCGATACAGGGTTACCTTGCGTCGGGTATGTACGTGTCGCGTCAAGGCATAGATGGGAATATCCGAACTGATACGCGACATCCACTTCACCGTTGAACCCGACTCCGTCAAGGCAGCAATCGCCTTCACTCCGAGATGATTGGCGGTATACATAGTGGCCATCGCGATCGCTTCATCCACCCGTCCGAATACGGTATCGAGTCTGTGATGAGAACGTCTTGCGGTACTTTGCTTCTCAGCCTCGAGGCAGACTCTGTCCATTGCCTCGATCACTTTATGAGGGTACCTGCCTACCGAAGTTTCGGCGGAAAGCATCACTGCATCAGTACCATCAAGCACTGCATTGGCCACATCAAAAACCTCAGCACGTGTGGGGATCGGGCTCTCAATCATCGATTGCATCATCTGAGTCGCAGTGATGACAACACAATTCATCTCCCGAGCCTTTTTGATCAGTTCTTTCTGAACGGCCGGCAGCTCGGCATCACCGATCTCTACACCCAGATCACCTCGCGCCACCATGATGGCATCGGAAGCCTGGATGATCTCCGCAATACAATCCAAAGCCTCAGCACGTTCAATCTTCGCCACGATACCGCCGTGCCCCCCAGCCTCTTCCAGGAGACTGCGAGCTTCAATAACATCCTCGGCGCTACGCACAAATGAAACGGCGAGATAATCAGCATCGATTTCCGCGGCAAACTGTATGTCCGCTCTGTCCTTGTCTGTCAGTGCTGGAGCAGAGAGTCCGCCCCCCTGCTTATTGATGCCCTTGTTATTGGATAGCTTGCCTCCGACCACCACTTTGCAACGGATTTCGTTACCTTCCACTTCGCAGACCCATAGCACAATGGCGCCGTCGTCCAACAACAGGGTATCGCCGCGGGCTACGTCTTTGACCAGTTCAGGATAGGTGAGACCAACACGTTCTTGATCACCGGCATTCAGTGCACAATCTGCGTCAAGAATAAATTCCCCATTCTCTTCCAGCTGCACGGCACCCTGCTTAAACTTGCCGATACGGATCTTCGGTCCCTGCAGATCAGCCAATACGCCGATTTGTCTGCCGCAAGCTCTTGCCCGGTTACGAATACGCTCTGCCCGTTGATGCTGTGACTCGTGGACATCGTGCGAAAGATTGAGACGGACCACGTCCACCCCGGCATGGATAAGCTTGTCCAGCACCTTGGGATCGTCAGTCGCCGGTCCCAGCGTCGCCACAATTTTTGTTCGTCTTGGCATACAGCTCCAATTAATATTCAGTGCATGGTCTACCGGCCGGGAGCATCCCGACCGTGATGCGAATCATCAGTCTGAGGCTTATTCGGCCGCCCTGCCCTCGAGCATCGCCACCGCAGGCAACGTTTTGCCCTCAAGGTACTCAAGAAATGCACCACCGGCAGTCGAGATGTATGAGACCTTGTCGTAGATGTCATATTTCTGGATCGCTGCGATAGTGTCTCCACCGCCCGCCAGGGAAAAACCTGCCGATTCGGCAATTGCCATGGATACGGTTTTTGTACCTTCGCCGAATTGATCGAATTCAAAGACACCGACAGGACCGTTCCAGACAATCGTACCTGCCTGCTTAATGATCTCAGCCAACTCATTGGCGCTATCTGGACCGATATCGAAAATCATCTCATCGTCAGCCACATCGCCCGCTCCCTTGAGCACCGCGGGTTCGTCTTCCGCAAAATTCTTCCCAACCACCACATCGGTGGCAATAGGAATATTGGCGCCACGGGCCTTCATCTTTTCAATCAACGCCTGAGCGGTCGGCACCAAATCGTCCTCGCAGAGCGACTTACCGACATTGTTGCCCATAGCCTTGAGGAAGGTATTGGCGATACCGCCACCCACTACCAGCTGATCGACCTTCTCTGAAAGGGCCTCCAGCACGGTCAGTTTGGTCGATACCTTGGAACCGCCTACGATGGCAACCATCGGTCGAGCCGGGTTCGCCAGGGCCTTGGCCAGGTTATCCAACTCGCTGGCCAACAACAGGCCGGCACAGGCAGTCGCTGCAAATTTACCGGCACCGTGTGTGGATGCCTGGGCGCGATGAGCGGTACCAAATGCATCCATCACATAGACATCACAGAGTGCTGCGTACTTTTTTGCCAGCGCTTCATTGTCCTTCTTTTCACCGGCATTGAAACGAACATTCTCCAACAAGACGGCTTCGCCATCTGCCACATCAAAGCCACCATCCAGATAGTCCTTGATCAAACGTACGGTCTTACCCATCTTGGCCGACATATCATCGGCAATGGGCGCCATGGAATTCTCTTCTGAATAGACACCCTCTTCCGGCCTGCCACGATGTGACATGACCATCACTTTGGCGCCCGCCTTGACGCAATGCTCGATGGTAGGCATAGAGGCGCTGATCCGCGCATCCGAGGTCACCTTGCCGTCTTTGACAGGTACATTGAGATCAGCGCGGATCAATACGCGCTTACCGGCAAGATCAAGATCAGTCAGCTTGATGAAAGACATAACGAACTCCTGCGTCGATTCTAATTTTGAATTGTGAATTTTGAGTTATGAATTTATTAATAGACCTGCAATACAGGTACAGACCAATTCATAATTCAAAATTCATAATTGCGGAGTGCTGAGGCGGACCACGTCCGCCTCAGCACTTTGGCACTTACTTAAGCGACGTGCTCAACTACGCGCAGCATGTTGCAGGTGTAGCCGTACTCGTTGTCATACCAGGCAACAACCTTGACGAAGGTGTCGTCCAGCGCGATGCCAGCACCGGCATCGAAGATGGAAGGGGCCGAGCGACCACGGAAATCGGTGGAGACCACCTTTTCTTCGGTATAGCCAAGCACACCGGCAAGATCACCGGATTCTGAAGCAGCCTTCATCGCTGCACAGATATCGTCATAGCTGGCACCACTGTTCAGTTCCACAGTCAGGTCAACCACAGAAACATCAGAGGTTGGCACGCGGAAAGCCATACCCGTCAGCTTGCCGTTCAGCTCAGGCAGTACTTTACCCACAGCCTTGGCGGCACCGGTGGATGAAGGAATGATATTTTCCAGGATGCCGCGGCCACCACGCCAGTCCTTCATGGAAGGTCCGTCAACCGTCTTCTGAGTAGCGGTAGCAGCGTGAACGGTGGACATCAGACCACGCTTGATGCCCCACTTGTCATTCAGCACTTTCGCGACAGGCGCCAGGCAGTTGGTGGTACAGGAAGCGGCGGAAACGATAGCCTGACCCGCATATTCATTGTGATTGACGCCATACACAAACATCGGTGTTGCATCTTTGGAAGGTGCACTCTGTACAACCTTTTTCGCGCCTGCGTCGATGTGTTTTTGACAAGTCTCTTCAGTGAGGAAAAAACCGGTACATTCAATGACCAGATCGGCACCGATCTCATTCCATTTCAGATCGGCAGGATCACGCTCAGCGGTCAGACGGATCTTCTTTCCATTGACAACCATGTTGCTGCCTTCCACAGCGATATCGCCATTGAAGTTACCGTGTACAGAATCGTACTTCAGCATGTAGGCGAGGTAGTCAGGTTCCAGAAGGTCATTGATACCAACGACTTCGATACCGGGGAAATCTTTAGCGATCGCACGAAATGCCATGCGGCCGATACGGCCAAAACCATTGATACCTACTTTGATAGTCATTTCACTTCTCCGTTTAAAGGTAAGTAGAGTTGTAATCTAGAAAAATCGGTTGTTAGAGGGCGCATAACGCGCCCCCATAGAGATCTCAGGCAGAAACCTCATTGATCGCTGCAGTCACATTCTCAGCCGTAAAGCCAAACGCCTTGAACAGCTCACCGGCCGGTGCAGACTCACCAAAATGGTTGATACCGATCACCTTGCCATTGAGGCCGGCATACTTGTACCAACCATCGGTCACGGCCGCTTCAACCACGACACGCGCAGTCACATTCGAAGGCAACACGGACTCTTTGTAGGCAGCATCCTGCTCATCGAAGGCCTTGGTGTTGGGCATGGAGACAACACGTACTTTCTTGTCTGAATCAGCGGCAGCTTTCACCGCAAGATCCACTTCAGAGCCGGTCGCGATGACGATCGCATCCGGTGTGCCGTCACAATCGACGATGACATAACCGCCTTTGGCGATATTGGCAATCTGCTCATCCGTACGCGCCTGATGGGCGAGGCCCTGGCGAGAGAAGATCAGGCAGGTGGGACCGTCGGATTTCTCGACGGCTGCTTTCCAGGCAACCGCAGTCTCGACCGCGTCACAGGGGCGCCAGACATCCATATTCGGAATCATGCGCAGCGTGGGGATCTGCTCCACAGGCTGATGGGTCGGACCATCTTCACCCAGACCGATAGAGTCATGGGTATAGACAAAAATCGACTGCAGCTTCATCAGAGATGCCATGCGCAGTGCATTACGCGCATATTCGGAAAACATCAGGAAGGTGCCGCCATAAGGGATGAAACCGCCATGCAGTGCAGCGCCGTTCATGATGGCGGACATACCGAATTCACGCACACCATATGAGAGGTAGTTTCCGTCCGCATTACCATCGGTAATCGATTTGGACCCCGACCAGGCAGTCAGATTGGATGGGGTCAAGTCGGCTGAACCACCAAGGAACTCAGGTAGTAGGGGACCATAACCGTTGAGTGCGTTCTGGGAGGCCTTACGGGTAGCCGGCGATTCGGCCTTGGCATTAACCTCTGCAATGAACTTGGCTGACCCTTCCGCCCAATCAGCCGGCAGCTCACCCGCCATGCGTCGCTTGAATTCTGCAGCGAGTTCCGGAAAAGCGCTCTCGTAGGCGGCAAATTTGTCATTCCATGCGCTCTCAGCATCACTACCGGCAGCTTTGGCATCCCAACCCGCGTAGATGTCAGCAGGAACCACAAAAGGCTCATGGGTCCAACCCAGTTGTTCGCGGGTCGCGGTAATCTCTTCAGCACCCAACGGCGCACCATGACAATCATGGCTACCGGCCAGGTTCGGCGATCCAAAACCGATGGTGGTTTTGCAGCAGATCAGGCTCGGCTTGTTGCCCTCAGCCTTGGCAGCCTCGATCGCCTGATTGATGGCATCGGCATCATGGCCGTCCACATCACGGATTACCTGCCAGCCATAGGATTCGAAACGGGCCGGGGTGTTATCGGTAAACCAGCCTTCTGTCTCACCGTCGATACTGATGCCGTTATCATCCCAGAAAGCGATCAGCTTACCCAGACCCAGGGTGCCCGCAAAGGAGCAGGCTTCATGGGAGATACCCTCCATCATGCAGCCGTCACCCAGGAAGACATAGGTATTGTGATCGACCACTTCGTGGCCTGGCTTATTGAATTGAGCCGCCAGGGTCTTTTCCGCCAAAGCCATGCCGACACCATTGGTAATACCCTGGCCCAAAGGACCGGTGGTGGTCTCGACACCGGGCGCATAACCGTACTCGGGATGGCCCGGGGTCTTGGAATGCAACTGGCGGAAGCTCTTCAGGTCGTCGACGGACAGTTCGTAACCTGTCAGGTGCAACAACGAATAGATCAGCATGGAGCCATGACCGTTGGAGAGAACGAAACGGTCTCTATCTGCCCAATCCGGGTTAGCCGGGTTGTGCTTCATGTGGCTGTTCCACAGTACCTCTGCGATATCGGCCATACCCATGGGCGCACCCGGGTGGCCTGAATTGGCTTTCTGTACCGCATCCATACTCAGCGCACGAATGGCATTGGCAAGTTCTCTGCGTGAGGACATTGGCCCCTCCTGAATGTAAATGACTAATTTCTGTTCTGAATCAGGTTAAATATTTTGCATGGCGGTGAACCGCCGGATTCTTCTCTGCAAATTCCCCATTGCTGTGGGTAGGTTGATCCACTGATGCTGATTGTTCTTTGTTAACCCCAAGTCGCACCGTGTATTCCTAACGGACAAAGGTGGACTATTCTGACCTAAGGGATAGAGCCGGGCAAAATAGCTGCCTTTATGGGGGCAATAAGCTAGCTTGATGGAAAATCCTAATATCCTAATAAACTAAATACTTTCAGTAGCTTGGTCATTCCCGCCACTTGATGGAACAACCCATACTGGGAATCTGCTCCTGTGGACCGCGACCGGTTTCCGCCACTAGCTTCATGGCCTCAAAGAGATCTCGACGTACATCAGGGCCTGCCGTCTCCTTGCGACTCTCGTCCAATCTGCCCCGATACTGCAATTTCGCATCGGCATTGTAACCGAAGAAATCCGGCGTACAGACTGCGCCATACGCCTTGGCGATATCTTGGGTTTCGTCCAGCAGATAGGGGAATGGATACCCATGCTGCACGGCAACCTGCTGCATATTCTCGAATGAATCCTCAGGATACTCATGGGGATCATTCGACATGATGGCCACGGCATTGACACCCAATGGCATCAGCTCACGCACGTCCCTGACGATACGCTGCTGTACCGCCTTCACATAGGGGCAGTGATTGCAGATGAACATCACCAACAGCCCCTTCTCACCCATGCAATCCTCAATCGACCAATCTCGGCCGTCGACGCCTGGAAGGGAAAAATCCGGCGCGGGTAGATCAAAGTCACAAATCGGAGTCTCAAGCGATACCATTATTATCTCTTTCAATACATTGCATTGATTAAGGGTGGGGCATTATGCAAAAAGCAGACTGATGTGTAAAATCGCGTTTTCTTTAGGCATCTGAGCCAAGCCCACTGGATCGGCCAGACACAGCCTCTATAAATTACACAAAACCAGGATATTTGATGGCAAGCGAATACATTTTCACCTCGGAATCCGTCTCCGAGGGTCACCCCGACAAGGTTGCGGACCAGATCTCGGATGCGATGCTTGACGCCATCCTTAACCAGGATCCACATCCCGAGAGAGCGCGAGTTGCCTGCGAAACCCTGATTAAAACAGGTGCGGTGATCGTTGCCGGTGAAATCTCCACTGAAGCATGGATCGATCTCGATGATCTGGTGCGCGGCGTGGTCTGCGATATCGGCTATACCAGCTCGGATGTCGGCTTCGACGGCTCAACTTGTGCAGTCATGTCATTGATCGGCAAGCAGTCGGGGGATATCGCCCAAGGCGTCGACAGGAATGCCCCCGAGGAACAGGGTGCCGGCGACCAGGGCATGATGTTCGGTTATGCCACCAACGAAACCGATGTTCTGATGCCAGCGCCGATCACCTACGCCCAGCGTCTGGTACAGCGACAGTCAGAAATCCGTAAGTCTGGCGTCTTGCCATGGCTGCGTCCCGATGCCAAAAGCCAGGTGACGCTGCAATACGAAGACGGTCAGGTGACCGGCATCGGGGCCGTAGTCCTCTCCACCCAGCACGATCCCGACATCGACTACAAACATCTGCGTGAGGCGGTGATGGAGAACATCATTCAGCCTATACTGCCCGAAGCCTGGCTGGACAAGTGCCCTCAGGACAAGATCCATATCAATCCCACGGGCAGTTTTATCATCGGTGGCCCGGTAGGTGACTGTGGCCTGACCGGGCGTAAAATCATCGTCGATACCTATGGTGGTATGGCCCGTCACGGTGGTGGCGCTTTCTCCGGCAAGGATCCCTCCAAGGTTGATCGCTCGGCTGCCTATGCGGGTCGCTATGTCGCGAAAAATATTGTGGCAGCGGGTCTTGCCGATCGCTGTGAAATCCAGATCTCCTACGCCATCGGCGTGGCGGAACCCACTTCCATCATGGTGGAGACATTCGGTACCGGTAAAATTGTCGATGAGAAGATAGTCGAACTGGTCCGCAGGCATTTCGACTTACGTCCCTATGGCATATTGAAGATGCTGGATCTGTTGAATACTGACAAGATCAAGTACCGAAAGACCGCAGCCTATGGCCATTTCGGTCGTGAAGATGAGGGCTTCACCTGGGAGATGACCGACAAGGCGGAAGCCCTGCGGGAGGATGCCAAGCTTTGAGGCCCTTTGGGCCAATTTTGAATTGTTAATTTTGAATGTTGAATTTTTTTAAATGTACGCTTTGCGTACATTTATTTTAATTCAAAACTAATCTTCCCTTCTGAGGAGCGCTGCAACGGATCGTTATCCGCCAGGCTTGGAGAGGAAGCGATTTGTATCAAACCGCGCTCACTCACGATATTCAGGAGATGACTACCATGAGTGAGTTCAACGATTATAAAGTCGCCGATATCTCTTTGGCCGATTACGGCCGCCGCGAAATTGCCATTGCCGAGACCGAAATGCCTGGTCTGATGGCGATTCGCAAAAAGTACGCTACGCAACAACCACTCAAGGGCGCACGTATCACCGGCTCCCTGCACATGACCATCCAGACCGCGGTACTGATCGAGACCCTGGTGGCTCTCGGGGCAGAGGTTCGCTGGTGCTCTTGCAACATCTTTTCTACCCAGGATCATGCCGCTGCGGCCATTGCCGCTCAGGGCATCCCGGTCTATGCCTGGAAAGGCGAATCTCTGGAAGAGTACTGGTGGTGTACCGAACAGGTGCTGAACTGGCCAGAGGATCAAACACCGAACATGATTCTAGATGATGGCGGCGATGCCACACTGTTGGTCCATAAGGGTGTTGAATTTGGCAGTGCGGACGCTGTCCCCGCCCCCAAGGATGATGACCCTGAAGAGTGGCAGGTCATCCTCGGCGTTCTGAAACGCAGCCTGGAAGAGGATCCCAAGCGTTACCATCGCATGGCGGAATCGATCAAAGGTGTCACCGAAGAGACCACAACCGGTGTGCATCGCCTGTACCAGATGATGGAACAGGGCACACTGCTGTTCCCGGCCATGAACGTCAATGACTCTGTCACCAAATCGAAGTTCGACAATCTCTACGGCTGCCGCGAATCCCTGGTCGATGGCATTAAACGCGCCACCGACGTGATGATTGCAGGCAAGATCGCCATCGTTGCCGGCTACGGTGATGTGGGCAAGGGATGCGCGCAATCCCTACGCGGACTCGGTGCAACAGTCATGGTCACTGAGATCGATCCAATTTGTGCGCTACAGGCAGCTATGGAGGGTTATCGAGTGGTAACCATGGAAGAGGCTGCTCCCCTTTGCGACATATTCGTCACCACCACCGGCAACTTCAAGATCATCACCCACGACCACATGGCCGCCATGAAGGATCAAGCCATCGTCTGTAATATCGGCCATTTCGACAATGAGATCGATATTGCGGGCATCCGCCAATATGAGTGGGAAGAGATCAAGCCCCAGGTCCATCATGTCATTTTCCCAGACGGCAAACGGATTATTATGTTGGCCGAGGGACGTCTGGTGAATCTGGGTTGCGCCACCGGTCATCCCAGCTTTGTGATGTCTAACTCTTTCTCTAACCAGGTCCTGGCCCAGATCGAGTTCTACGCTAATCCAGGCAAATATGAGAATAAGGTCTATGTCCTGCCGAAGCATCTTGATGAAGAGGTGGCGCGACTCCACCTGGAGAAGATAGGCGCTCACCTGACAACCTTGTCCCAGGAACAAGCTGACTATATCGGCGTACCGGTGGAAGGTCCCTACAAACCTGAGCATTATCGATACTGAGTATTTGTCACAGCGCCCTATTTATCGGGTGAAAATATTCTAAAAGATGGAATATCGTCGTTCTGCTGTAGGGTGAGGGAGCACAATCCCTCCCCTGCAGTTTCGATTCTCGCGATCACATATTACTATTGCCTCTTTGTATGTGTCGTGAGTCGCTTCCACCATTTATTCAGATGATCGAGTTAATTGCAGACTTAACCCAAAACCCAAGCAGTCAATTTCATGCACACAGAAACAGATCAGAAGATATATAGTTTCGAACTCTTCCCGCCTAAGACGGAAAAGGGTTTTGAAAAGATGCAACAGACGGTTAGCACACTCCAAGCACTCGGGCCTGCTTATTTCTCGGTCACCTATGGGGCTGGCGGTTCTACACAGCAACGAACTTTCGATACCGTCGACTGGCTATGTTCAGAGAAGATAGTGACGGCTCCTCATCTCTCCTGTATCGGTAGCGATCGGGATGAGATCATTGAGATTCTTGAACACTATAAAAGTCAGCGCATCAATCGATTGGTGGCACTGCGCGGCGACCTTCCCTCGGGAGTGGGTCTTGGTGGCCTGGGAGAGCTGAGTAACGCCAATCAACTGGTTGAACTTGTGCGCGAAACCTATGGCAACTATTTTCACATCGAAGTAGCCGCCTATCCGGAGGTCCATCCCCAGGCGGTCAATGCAGAAGAGGATCTGGGCTTTTTCAAACGGAAAGTGAACGCAGGCGCCAACAGTGCGATCACCCAGTACTTCTACAATCCCGACGCCTATTTCCGTTTTGTCGATGATTGCCGGAGAGTGGATGTCGAAATCCCAATCGTGCCAGGCATCATGCCAATCACAAACTTTATTCAGCTTGCACGCTTTTCAGATGGTTGTGGCGCAGAGATACCCCGCTGGCTCAGAAAAAGACTGGAAGGGTTTGGTGATGACCTAGACGCAATACGTGACTATGGTTCAGAAGTTGTTACCCGCCTTTGTGAAAGACTGCTGGAGGGAGGTGCGCCCGGCCTGCACTTCTATACCATGAATCAGGCAGCACCGACTCAAACCATATGGAAAAACCTGGGGCTTTGACGAATGGTGGGAGGTTACTCCTCCACCTCCCCCCAATTAACCAAAACCTCTATTCGTCGTGTCATGCGAGCTATTTGGGGCCAGTCGTGGGCAATGATATCCTGAGAATGGGCCAGATTGTTACGCAGTGATTCCAAATCACGGATAACCTTCTTTGCACTTCTGCGCGTGGCAAACCCCAGTTGGGACAATGCTTCATCACTGTTAATCAAGATCTGCGCCTTGTCCGAGAACTGCAGACAATCAAGCAAATCACCAGCCTGCCCTCTGCGAATGCGTTCCGTTTGCAGCTTTTTTGCATTTTCAAGACGCTTTTTACTTAGCTGGCTTTGCCAATCATCCTCTGGGTAAGCTTCCTTGATATGACTGATCAGGTTCATCTCAATAATGGTAATCATACCGAACAGCCACATGCGAACGATCGGCTTCTGTATGTGAGATCGCAAAATAATACCGGAAAGATCCCCGAGTAATGCGATGAAGCAACACTCGTGACGCGTCAATACCTGAATGACGTCAGACAAGGATGCATCTCCATGTAGCACCTGACCCTTGGCAAATTGCCGCTTATAATCACGGCAAATACCGCTATCAAGATCATCCAGTTGCACAAAGCCGCTTACAAGGCCCTGGTCACGCAGGCCAGCGACAATCCACCCTTTGGATCTCATCACTTCCTGTACCATTTCAACCCGCGAATCCGCATCAAATGAGGCAAGCGGTTCCGCAATATCGACCGCCTTGAATGATTCGGTGAAATGACGTAGCGCCCTTTGCTGCTCAAAGGGAATACCATGGCCTTCCGGGGCTACCTCTCTGGCCAAATCAAGCCTGTTTTTATCCTGTTTGTCATGTTGATCATGACATGCCTGCCAGACCTTCCAGGCCCGCTTATAGAGCCTCTGATCACCCTCCTGCAGGACTGTCAGTAACGCTTCCATTTCAACAAGAAAAACTTTAGAGAACCGATTGTCATGGCGGCAGATATCCCGGCAATTGTCGATTAAATCTGCCAACTTGATGGTTTTGGCTCTTGCTGAAGCCTTGGCTGTGTGTTGTCGATCGATCAGTTTTCGCGCTGCACGATTCCCATCACTCGGTCGGCTGATATCGGTTAGTTCCGACACCAGCATAGCCACATCCGAGCCGAACTCGCGCTCAATATCCTGCACGGTTGCAGGTGTGTCCTCCACCGCATCATGCAGCCAGGCCGCTGCAATCATGTGTGTATCGTCAGCAACTTCCCTGACCAGATTCGCAACGGCTTTAAGATGCACATCGTAAGGTTGATTTGAGTATTTACGCCGCTGATCAATTCTTGCATGGGCCTGTGTGGCGTACTCTATAGCGCTTAGTACCAGATCATTCATCTGACTTCTTTCATCGGCGCTTGATACAATCGGGAACCGGCATAGCGCTCGATAATCACGTCAAGCTGCTCAGGTTCAACCGGCTTATTAAGAAAACCATCCATGCCTGCTTGCATACAATGCTCCATTGCATCCTCTGCAGTATTTGCGGTCAGCGCATAAATGGGTAAGTGGCTGTCAGCCGGCTCCATCCGGCGAAACTGCCGGGTAAATTCGATACCATCCATACGGGGCATGCGCAGATCGATAAAGGCCAGGTGATAGTTCGACTGGGTGGCCGCTTCAAGCGCCTCCTCACCATCTTTTGTGATATGTACAGAGTGCCCACGCTGAATCAGTAATGTGGAAAGCACCTTTGCAGCAATCGCATTATCCTCTGCCAGCAATATCTGGATGCCGGTGGATTCCTGCACCTCGCGCCCAAGCGCGCTTGAGAGAGCGTCACGGCGAGACTGAAGCTCCCGCAGAGGATCGAGAACGGCTTCCACAAGATCATCCGCCAAAAAAGGTTTCATTAAAACTCGCGAAACCGGTGATGGCACGCCAATAGTACGGCCACGATAACCAGCCAGAAGAACCAGTGGATTCCCCTCCAGAATTTCCAAACGCGAGAAGATAGAATTCAATCCGACACCTGCAAGAGAATCACATATCAGAACAACATCAAAGCTGTGATCGAGATAAGGAGTCAGTGCTTTCATTGATAGGACAGGAAAGGGCTTCATACCCAACTCTTCAGCGATTTTGAGATGTAACTCCATATTCTGCGGGTCAGTCTCGTAAATCAGAATACGCTTACCTTCCAGCAGTGGCGAAATAACAGGCAGCGCTGCACCCTGCCCCATAAACAAGGGTAGTCGGGCGCTAAAGATTGTGCCCTTATCCACTCGGCTTTCGACACTGATATCTCCACCCATGCGACGACAGAGATCACGTGCCACTGTCGTACCTAATCCGGTGCCGCCAAAACGTCGGCTGTTGGAGGCATCTGCCTGCCAGAACATATCGAAGATATGCTTCAGCTTATCTTTTGGAATACCAATGCCGGTATCGGATACCTGGATCAACACATGGGGCTCACTCAGCTGTTCATTGGCTGGCGCATATTCAACACGCAGCATTACACTACCGCTGTCGGTGAACTTAATGGCGTTACCGAGTAAGTTAAAAAGAATCTGTGAAAGACGGAGGTTGTCTCCCTGTAATCTTCGCGGAATTCTGGGATCCACCCAACAGCGTATCTCGAGCTGTTTTTCCTGTGCCTCACCGGCCAGTGACGAATTGACGTTTCCCACCAATTGGCGAATATCGAACGGTTCACTCACCAATTCCAGTTTATTAGCATCAATCTTGGAAAAATCGAGAATGTCTCCAATCAATGCCCGCAATAACTGAGCAGAGGAAAGAATTGAGTGGAGGTACTCTTTCTGCTCCGCATCCAGTGGCGTTCCCTGCATCAGCCTGGCCATACCCAGGATACCGATCAAAGGTGTGCGCAGCTCATGGGTCATTGTTGCGAGAAAATCGCCTCGTGCCTTGTTCGCCTGCTCCGCTTCCTGCCTGGCTCTATGGAGCTTACGTAACAGGCTGTATTGATAAATTGGCAGCAGCACCAGCAGTAGCATAAAAAAGAGCGCCTCAAAAGTATGCGTATGCCACTCCTGCAAAGCAATAAGAACCAGATTGAAGGCAATAAGACTGAGTATCGAGGCAGCCATTAAGAGGGATTTCCCGTAACGGGTGCCGTAGGAGACAAAGATCCAAATATAGAGTAGGAAGAAGGGACTGACCGCCTCTTGGGTCAGGAAGATAGCCAGACTGGTCGCACTGACATCGGCGAACAGTGTCACATAGGGCCTCAGGACCATCACGGGATGTTGGTAAACGCTGATCAGTGTCAGCACGAAAAAGATGAAATAGCCGCCAAACAGCAAATAAAAGAGTACGACATTGACATCGTAGTACTCTGTCCATGCGCCAAGGCCAATATAGACAATACTGAACAGCCAGATCCCCAGACGGACCAGCGCCGACTGAAACTCCGGATTCCGCAATAGCTCATGATTTATGAATCTTGAGAACATATCTACATCCTGCTTTTCTTCGAGAGCTTCCCTGGACCGGTCTTCGGTCTGGATAGAATGGCATTATACTTAAGGTGACACGCCACTACAGCGAGTTTACGGACAATACCATGAGGAACAGAGACAACCTTCACCCTTTTATCTTCTCATCGGGTCAGGTGCTGGGAAATACAGGTCTGCCTGAACGCTGCAAAGACGAGAAACGACTCAGATAATTCCGAAAGTCTTCAGTTTCACCACACCCAGTTTGCGAATTCTGTCATAAGCACTATCATTTCGATAAGGTCGATATTGCAACCACAGTATCGTTAACATCAGCGTCAGACCTCCCTATCAGCAGCAACGAAGTCCTAAACATGTATATAAAACGTCCAAGCGAACACAACCATCAAAACGCACCCAAACCTGAAGACCGCCGAACCATCAAGCGTCGTCACCTGATTTTCTATCTCAGGGTATGGGAACTCACATCAGACAGATTGTTGGGACATGTGGTGGATATTACACCGGAAGGCATGATGCTGATCAGCGAGCAACCCATCGCCACAGGTAGGGAGTACAAACTGGAGATTCGCACACCCGATACTGAAGGTGAGATTAAACCACTGCGCTTCAAGGCGATGTGCCGGTGGAGTGACAATGATGTGAATCCCGTCTTCTACGATTCCGGCTTCGAGTTCCTGGAAAAAACACCCAAGGATATTGAGACGATCATCAAGATGGTCGATGACTACGGATTTAACGACTGAGCCACTGATGCGATGACCGCTTAGCCTTCAGGCCATAGTGACCTGATCGCAGCGATACCCTGCGCCCCTGCCTGACTGGCCTGCCCCAGCATATTGGGGTGCATGCCACCCAATGCATAAACCGGCAGATTGACATTTTCAACCCAGTCACTGAATTTCCCCCAACCGAGTGCGGCCGTATTCGGGTGGGTGGCTGTCGGCGCCACAGGAGAGAGAAACACATAATCGAGCCGCAGTTGGGATGCCTGCTCCAGTTCTTTCCGGGTATGGCAGGAGGCGCCTATCAACCCTTTACCCGATGGTCGCGCATCAAGTGCCACCATCTGATTGGCAGTGAGATGAATACCATCGGCCATACCCAACCACCTGACGCATCCAGAGGGACGATTGACAAGCAGCTTGGCATTATACCTCTCACACAGAGGACTTGCCGCATTGAGCAGGTGTTTATAGGCTGCATCATCCAACGCATGGGCACGCAGTTGGACCAGCCTCAAACCATTCGTGAGAGCAAGATCCAGTCGTCGTAGAAAATCTTCCGGCTGAGTGGGCTCACGACCGGTAATCAAATAACGATCCGGCAACTGAAGGGCTGTGATTACCGGACGATCTGCCGCCGGGAATGACTCAGCCTGCATCTCTTCAGGTTGGAGCCAACGCAGCGGCTGTCCTTCCAATCCTTTTGCTTCGCCCTCGAAGCGGGTCACACGGAAAAAATCAAGCAGTACCTGCCGGTCACCGTAATTGTGCTGTATGCGGATTAACGGCTTAATATCCAGCGGCAGAATATCGAGCTCTTCCTTCAACTCCCGGACCAGTGCCTGCCGCACCGACTCCCCCGCTTCCACCTTGCCACCCGGAAATTCCCACAAGCCGCCCTGATGCAGATGATCTGCGCGCTTACTGATGAGCACCCGCCCCAGGTTATCCAGAATCGCGGCAGCTGCGACATGAATGGGCATGACGGACGCCTTGATCTTATCAGGTACGGTATTCCGCGTTGATCTTGACGTAGTCATAGGAGAGATCACAGGTCAGAACCCGAGTCTCAGCCTTACCCCGTCCCAGCTTGACCCGTATGGTAAATTCAGTTTTGTCCATGACCGCTTGACCTGCCGCTTCGGTGTAGTCCTCGGCCCGTCCGCCATCACGGACGATGCAGACATCATCCAGCCAGATCTCCACCCCATCGATATCGAGCTGTTGCAGACCAGCACGACCAACAGCGGCAAGTATCCGTCCCCAGTTGGGATCTGAAGCGAAAAGGGCTGTTTTTACCAAGGGTGAATGGGCGATGGTATAAGCCACTTCCCGTGCCTCAGACACATCAACCGCCTGCTCCACCAAAACCTCCACCAGTTTGGTCGCACCTTCGCCATCTCGCACAATTTCCCGGGCCAACGCCATACAAACATCGGCAACAACCGCTGAGAATTTCTCATAGGCCTGGGAGGCCCGATCAGTTATCGGCGAATGTGAGGAGCGTCCGCTAGCCAGGAGGACGCAAGCATCATTGGTTGAGGTATCGCCATCAATGGTGATGCTGTTGAAAGAGGGCTCGACCGCAGCCGAGAGACAGGATTGTAATAGTCCCTGATCGACAGAGAGATCCGTCGCAATGTAGGCCAGCATAGTGGCCATATCCGGGCGAATCATACCGGCGCCTTTTGCCATGCCGGTCACCCTGGCGGTGACACCATCCACTTCGAAGCTTCGCGATACCAGCTTAGGCCGGGTATCAGTGGTCATGATAGCTTCAGCTGCCTGCTCCCAGCCATCCTCATTCAAATCGGCCAATGCCGCTGGCATGGCCTGTTGCATGCGATCGACCGGCAGATTGACACCGATCACACCGGTCGAGAAAGGCAGTACCTCATCGGTATCACAGCCAAAAGCATCAGCCAACAGACGGCATGTCGCGTCAGCATCACGCATACCTTGCTCCCCGGTACCGGCATTGGCGTTACCTGAATTCACCAGTAGATAACGAGGTGTACGCTTGCGAAGATGGGACTTGGCCACATGCACCGGAGCAGCACAGAAGGCATTACGTGTAAAAACAGCGGCACAGCTGCCACCTTGGGCCAATTCGATAACCACCATATCCTTTCGGTCGGTGACTTTAATGCCGGCTGCAGCTACACCAATCTGTATGCCAGGAATCGCCAGATGGTCTGCCACGGCTAGCTCAGCTGTCCATGACACTGCTTGTATTTCTTACCGGAACCACAGGGGCAGGGCTCATTCCGTCCGATCTTGCGGCCATCACGTACAAAGGGCTGGTGTTGTTCCTCGCCCTCTTCGACAGGTGGCTGCGCTGTCGCTTCCTCCGCTAGTCCTTCGAATGCTTCATGTTTAAATTCGAAGTCGGATGCCTGGGGTTGCTGTTCCTGCACCACCATCTCTTCCGGCCGCTGCACCTGCACCTTGGAGAGCAGCGTAATGACCTCTTCCTTAATGCTGTCGAGCATACTGGAGAACATGGCGAAGGCCTCCCGCTTGTACTCCTGCTTGGGATTCTTCTGAGCATAACCCCGAAGATGTATTCCCTGACGCAGATAGTCCATGGCGGCCAGATGCTCTTTCCAGTGACTGTCCAGTGTTTGCAACATCACCGCTTTTTCGAAGTGACGCATATTATCATTGCCCACTTGACTCTCTTTATCCTGATAGCCGACGATCAGGTTATCCAGGATGCGTTCCTTGAGGGTCTCTTCATGCAGGTCGTCGTCCTCGTCGAGCCATGCCTGTACCGGCCACTCGCCACCAAATGTTTCAGTCAATCCTTCACTCAGGCCAGGGACGTCCCACTGTTCCTCAATACTCTGGGGAGGGATGTGGTTGTGAAAGACTTCGTTAAGAACATCGAACCGCAAAGAGGTAACGGACTCAGAAATATCCTCCACTTCCATTAGCTCGTTGCGCTGTTCATACACAACCTTACGCTGGTCATTGGCTACGTCATCATACTCCAGCAGTTGCTTGCGAATATCGAAGTTGCGGCCTTCCACCTTTCTTTGGGCATTTTCAATGGCCCTGGAGACCCAGGGATGCTCTATGGCTTCGCCCCGCTCCATGCCCATCTTCTGCATCAGTGAGCCTACCTTATCGGAAGCGAAGATACGCATCAGGCTGTCCTGCAGGGAGAGATAGAACCGGCTGGAACCCGGATCACCCTGTCGGCCGGAACGACCACGCAGCTGGTTGTCGATACGCCGGGATTCATGCCGTTCGGTACCGATCACATGTAGTCCACCGGCATCCAGTACCTTCTGGTGACGTGATTTCCACGTCTCAGTTGCCTGCTCAACCTGTGCAGGCTCAGGGTTCTCACCAAGCGTTTCCAGGTCAGAATCGAGGTTGCCGCCCAGTACGATATCGGTACCGCGACCCGCCATGTTGGTTGCAATAGTCACCGAACCCGGACGCCCGGCTTGAGCAACGATTAGTGCTTCCTGTTGATGATGCTTAGCATTCAGTACTTTGTGGTCGACCTTCGCTTTGTCGAGCAGCTCGGATATCAATTCAGAGGTTTCGATTGAAGCGGTGCCCACCAGCACAGGCTGGCCACGCTTGACGCAATCCTGTACATCTTCAAGGATCGCTTCGTACTTTTCATCCGGTGTGAGATAGACAAGATCGCCCATATCATCCCGGATCATCGGCATATTGGTGGGGATGACCACCACTTCCAGGCCGTAGATCTGTTGAAATTCAAAAGCCTCGGTATCCGCCGTGCCGGTCATACCCGAGAGCTTCTCATAGAGGCGGAAGTAGTTCTGAAAGGTGATCGAGGCAAGGGTCTGGTTCTCGTTCTGGATCTTGACCCCTTCTTTGGCCTCGACAGCCTGATGCAGACCATCTGACCAACGCCTGCCCGGCATGGTACGACCAGTAAACTCATCAACAATAACCACCTCGTTATCCTTGACGATATACTCCACATTGCGCTGAAACAGTGCGTGGGCGCGCAGTGCCGCATTGACATGATGCATCAGGATAATGTTGGCGGAGTCGTAAAGGCTCGCCCCCTCTTCCAGCATGCCCGCCTCTGTCAGCATCTCTTCCACATGCTGATGGCCTTCTTCACTCAAGAAAGTCTGGCGCGCCTTCTCGTCAACTGAGAAATCGCCGGGCCCGAAATCGGGCTTGCCTTCCTCGTTGGTAATGGGGTCCTGGCGAGTCAACCTGGGGATGATCTTGTTGACCGCCATATAGAGCTCGGATGAGTCATCTGTAGGGCCTGAAATGATTAATGGCGTACGCGCCTCATCGATCAGGATGGAATCGACCTCATCGACAATGGCAAAGAAAGGCGGACGCTGCACCCGTTGGTCTGCACTGAAAGCCATGTTGTCGCGCAGGTAGTCGAAGCCATATTCGTTGTTGGTGCCATAGGTGATATCCGCAGCGTAGGCCTCTTGGCGGGATACGGGTCTGAGATGGAGAAAACCACCCGACTTGCCATCATACTGAGGATCAAACAGATAGGACGAACTGTCCGGCCCAGCGCCACCCGAAGAGTTGATAACACCGGTAGTAAGACCGAGGAAGTGGTAGAGACGTCCCATCCAGGCGGCATCACGCCGTGCCAGATAGTCATTCACCGTCACTACATGCACACCCTTTGCCGGCAAGGCGTTGAGGTAGGCCGCCAAGGTGGCGACCAGGGTCTTACCCTCACCGGTGCGCATCTCTGAGATTTTACCCTGATGGAGCACCATGCCACCGATGAGCTGTACATCGAAGTGACGCATCTGCATCACCCGGCGTCCCGCTTCTCTCACGACAGCAAAAGCCTCCAGCATCAGACCGTCGAGTTTCTCGCCTGCCTCCAAGCGGGTTCTGAATGCTTCTGTTTTCTCTCGTAACGCCCCATCGGAGAGCGATTCCAAATCAGCCTCTAACACATTGATTTGGGACACCGTTTTTGACAAACGTTTGACCAGGCGCTCATTACGGCTGCCGAAGATCTTCTTGAAGATTTTATTCACTATGAATCCAGGTATACGTCAGGGATGCGAAATCAGAGAATCATACAGCATGCGGGCGCATTGCTGAAGAATCGACATATCATTCCTGTGGATCTCAGCATGCCTGTCAGTCAACGGTATTCAACAATCAGTGAGAGAGGCGAAGGAAACCACAAACTAACAAACCGCTGACTTAAGTCACCGATAATTTGAGATTCTTTGCTTTCCAGAATCAGGAATCAGAATTTTGCAGACTCAGGCCGAGTCTTTACTGCGTTTGGTTCGAATATACTTGGTTGGGTTAACGATTTTTCCATTCCGCACTACCTCAAAATGGACGTGCGGGCCAGTAGAACGACCGGTTGACCCCATGGTGGCGATGACCTGTCCCGGTCTGATGCGGTCACCGATCTCAACCAGGATTTTCGCGTTATGTCCGTATCGTGTGACATAACCTTTGCCGTGATTGATTTCTACCATCTCTCCATAGCCATAGCGTTCACCTGACCAAGTCACAACACCAGCAGCCACAGCGACGACATCCGAACCCTCTTTGCCAGCGAAATCCATGCCCTTATGCATTGTGCGTTTGCCTGAGAATGGATCGTTTCTCATCCCAAAATAGGACGAGATCCACCCTTTTTTGATCGGCCGACCTGCCGGGTGGATTGACTCCTCAAGGTTTGAATTCATGATCAGGTCTTCAACAAGCGTCAGTTGCTGTTGGCGGTCATCGATCATCTCTTCTAGGCTCTGCATCTCCTGCAGAAGATCAGGCAGTGCCGATTGATCTGCAACAGCATCTTGTCCCTCGGGACCACCGATGGCTGGGGGTTCCTGGAAGCTGAACTCTCCCTTATCCAACCGACCGATCTCAACCAGGCGTTCACCGAGAGCATCGAGTCGTATCAACTGTGACTGCAACTGACCCATGCGGATGGCCAGTGCATCGATTTCATTCTGCGCATCGGCTTTTACATCCGACAGTAACTGACGCTCATCAGCAAATGTCCGCTTGAGACTGGCAACCAGTTGATGCTCAGGAAACTCTGCACTCTCTATGCCCATCTGGTAACCTGCCCACAGCATGCCGAGGCCGAACACCCCAACTACGGCTGCGATCACAGACGCGTAGAAACATCGCATGGCCCTACTGCAAGTTTGCCCGATTCCACGCAAGTATATGATTTTCATATCCATTTTTTGAGTTACACGCTACTGGTACTTTGTTTGTCGGTCAAAAATTCACGAACTTTAACATTTTATCTTCGAAATGTGGTGTTTTTCTTAGCTTTTTTCTATTCTGTTTCCCAATGAGAACAGTCCAACAATACATGACTTCACGTTCTGTCCTGACGCTTCTCGGCAAGCAGCTATCGAACCAGAAAGTCTTGGTGGAACAAATTAAAGCTTTGTTGCCATCCCCCCTGAATGAGCAGATTCACGGGGCTGTCATGCAGACACGCACGCTCAGCCTTTTCGTCAACTCACCGGTGTGGGCCAGCCGCCTTCGCTACCTTGCACCCGAACTTCTGCGTCAACTGAAACAACAGGGGCTGATCATTGACCGGGTCCGCACTCGAATCGCGGCCCAAGAAGTCACGAAGGCAACTCATCGTAGTGGTCGAATGAGACTCTCACTGAGCGAAAAGAGTGCCGAAATACTGCGCCAGACAGCTGTTGCACTCGAGGATAAACCACTGAGAGAGGCAATGCTCCGATTAAGTCGGCACGGCCAGAGGAAGAGGTCGGACTAGTATCTACCTGACTCACCCACTGACTGGATCGACTTTTCGTTCCCTGAAAGATCTCAGGTAACGCAATATATGACTCCGGCCAAATCTCTTGCCGGAGAGTAGAATTCGCTATGGCTCAGGTAAGCGTGAGGTGCGCCGGTTTCATGTAGGAAATGGGTGCATCCTCCGGTTCATCGAAGGTGATCTCTTCCCAGGCATCTTCCTGGCTGATTAGTTCCCGCAATAAACGATTGTTCAGTGCATGGCCGGACTTGTGGCCCTTGAATGCACCGATCAGGCTGTGTCCCAGTAGATAGAGATCGCCGATGGCATCGAGTATTTTGTGTTTGACGAACTCATCTTCGTAACGCAGTCCATCCTCGTTCATCACCCGATAGTCATCAACCACGATGGCATTGTCGAGACTGCCACCCAGGGCCAATTCCTTCTGCCTCAACATTTCGATATCGCGCAGAAAACCAAAGGTACGGGCTCGGCTGACCTCGCGGACGAAGGAGGTCGAGGAAAAGTCCACAGTGGCAAACTGAGCCCCTTCAGTGAAGGCAGGATGATCGAAGTCGATGGAAAAGGTGACTTTGAACCCATCAAAAGGTTCAAACGAGGCGCGTTTGTCACCATCAACCACTTCGACTTTGCGCTTGATCCGTATAAAACGCTTGGGCTTGTTCTGTTCTTCAACACCGGCGGATTGCAGCAGGAACACGAAGGGACCAGCACTACCATCCATGATCGGGACTTCTGGGGCACTGACATCGACATAGGCGTTATCGATACCTAAACCCGCAAAAGCGGAGAGAAGATGCTCAACCGTTGAGACACGCACACCGTCCTGCACCAGGGTACTCGAGAGACGGGTATCTCCCACATTCTCCGCACAGGCGCGTATATCCACTGCAGGGTCGAGATCGACACGGCGAAAAACAATACCGGTATCCGGGGCAGCAGGACGCAAAGTGAGATAGACCTTCTCACCCGTGTGCAGCCCCACGCCAGTGGCGCGAATCACATTTTTTAACGTCCGTTGCCAAATCATCGACTTTCTAACTCCAATACAGGACCTAATTTTAGCCCTAAAAAGGCGCGCATCCTACCACATTGAGATTATCCGACAAAACAGGGGGTATTTGGTTCAAAACCTATACCTGACCTGTGCGTCTCTCAACAAAATCTAGCAGACTCTGTACCAATATGACCTTTATCTGGCTCTAACTCCTGGAGGAGCTCACATTTCTTAAGTCCTTTTAATCTGCCTGACGACGAAGAAAGGCCGGAATATCGAGATAATCCAGATTACCGTCCGCTGCCGGCGCCTGGGGCTGGGCTCCGGATGCACCGTTTCTGAGCACAGTGGGTCTGTCTAACTCACGGTAATCCTCAGGCTCAGGCTCGATAACATCTGAATTGACCAGTTTCACCGGTTTAATTTCCTCAACCTGGGTTGGCTTGGGTAGCTCGGCTCTGACGGTCTCACCAAGGCCGGTCGCCACCACTGTGACACGCATATCATTCTGCATATCCGGATCGATAACCGTACCGACAACCACAGTGGCATCGTCATCAGCGAACTCGCGCACCGTATTGCCCACTTCATCGAACTCGCCAATAGCCAGATTGAGGCCAGCAGTAATGTTAACCAGGATGCCTTTGGCACCGGACAGGTTCACATCCTCCAACAGTGGGCTGCGAATGGCCCGTTCAGCCGCCTCACGTGCCCGATTATCGCCGGAAGCCTCGCCAGAACCCATCATGGCGGCACCCATTTCAGACATCACGGTTTTCACATCAGCAAAGTCCACATTGATCAAGCCCGGACGGGTAATCAGCTCAGCAATTCCCTGTACTGCATGCAACAACACATCGTTGGCCGCTTTGAAGGCGTTGAGCAGACTCATCTCTTTGCCGAGCACCGCCAACAACTTCTCGTTGGGAATAGTAATCAGTGAATCCACATTCTCGCCAAGGTCAGCCATGCCCTGTTCGGCAACCTTCATGCGCTTACCGCCTTCGAAACCAAAGGGCTTTGTGACCACAGCGACCGTCAGGATGCCCAGCTCCTTCGCCACTTCAGCCACAACTGGCGCTGCGCCGGTGCCGGTACCGCCACCCATGCCTGCTGTAATGAATACCATATCTGCACCGGCCAGCACCTCCTCAATGCGGTCCCGGTCTTCCATCGCAGCCTGCCGGCCGACTTCAGGGTTCGCCCCTGCACCCAGTCCCTTGGTGATATCAGAACCCAGTTGCAGCAGCGTCCTGACTTCACTATTACGCAGTGCCTGCGCATCCGTATTGGCACAGATAAAATCCACACCTTCGATTTCGCCGGTCAGCATGTGATTGATAGCGTTGCCGCCACCGCCACCGACACCGATCACCTTGATCACAGCATTCTGACTGTGAGTATCCATTAATTCGAACATTGCCTATCTCCTCGTCTGACGCGCCTAAAACAGAAAAATGATTAAAAATTGCCTTGGAACCAATGTTTCATGCGTTCCCAAATTGCCTTCATACCGCCTTCATTTGCCAGCTCACGACCGCCTTGCGCCCGGTTCCGCTGACCAAACAACAACAACCCCACACCGGTGGAATAGATCGGATTACGCACCACGTCAGCCAGTCCGCTGACATACTGCGGCACACCGAGTCTTACCGGCATGTGAAAAACCTCTTCCGCCAAATCAATGGCCCCTTCCATCTTCGAACTGCCTCCGGTCAACACCACGCCGCCTGCAATCACATCCTCGAAACCGCTGCGCCGCAGTTCGGCCTGGATCAAAGTCATCAACTCCTCATATCTGGGCTCCACCACCTCCGCCAGCGTCTGGCGGGAGAGTCTTCGTGGTGGCCGTTCACCGATGCTGGGCACCTCGATGGTCTCATCGTTTGTGGCCAGTTGAGTCAGTGCGCAGGCATATTTGATCTTGATCTCTTCCGCATGCTGAGTGGGTGTGCGAAGGGCCACGGCGATATCATTGGTCACCTGATCTCCCGCAATGGGAATCACGGCGGTGTGACGGATGGCGCCACCGGTAAAGACTGCGATATCGGTGGTGCCGCCTCCGATATCCACCAGGCAGACACCCAGCTCCTTCTCATCCTCACTGAGGACGGAGTAGCTGGATGCCAGCTGCTCGAGAATCAGATCATCCGCATCCAAGCCACAGCGGCGAACGCACTTAACGATGTTCTGTGCAGCGCTGACCGCGCCGGTCACCATATGGACCCGGGATTCGAGCCGCACACCGGACATGCCGATGGGGTCGCGGATGCCCTCCTGTTCGTCGATAATGAACTCCTGGGGCAGAATATGGAGAATCCTCTGATCTGCAGGTATCGCCACCGCTCTGGCCGCATCGATAACCCGCTCCATATCTCCCTGAGTCACCTCTTTATCTCTGATCGCAACAATACCGTGGGAGTTGAGACTGCGGATGTGGCTGCCCGCAATCCCCGCATAGACCGAGTGAATCTCGCAGCCCGCCATCAATTCAGCCTCTTCCACCGCACGCTGAATCGACTGCACAG
Organism: Candidatus Thiodiazotropha sp. (ex Monitilora ramsayi); assembly: GCA_025655575.1. Lineage (GTDB taxonomy): Bacteria > Pseudomonadota > Gammaproteobacteria > Chromatiales > Chromatiaceae > Thiodiazotropha. Next base: position 216,355 of record JAHXIP010000004.1, read on the forward strand.
TGGATTCGATATTGACCACCACGCCTTTCTTCAATCCACGCGACGGGTGAGATCCGATACCGATAATTTCGATACCTCCGTCGTTTCTGATCTCACCGACGATCGCCACCACTTTCGAAGTACCGATATCGAGTCCAATGATCAGATTCTTCTCGCTTCGCTTTGTCATTCAGATACCCGCAATCCTCGTCGCTGCACGCTCCGGTGTACGACTGTTCAAATTGACCTGCGCCTCGGCAACCTGCCAGCGCACTGTAAAACCGTTGGTGTAACGCAAATCCACCGCTTCCGGCAGACTGCCTGTCTGTTGCTGCAGATAGGGGTAGAGCTGCACAAAGCGGGTCAGTCGCGGCATCACCTCACGCCTACCCAAATGCAGCATCAACCCACTCTCAGTCTTCAGACGCCAAGCCTGACGTGCGTCGACCCACACATGCTGTAGATTCAAGCCGGCCGTCTCGAGCAAAGTACGCATACGCAGATACTCCCGCGTGATACGCGATGCACTCTGATCATCCCCCTCAAGTACGGAGAGACCTGCCAGTTTTGGTACCTGCTTAGGCCGAAAAACCTCGCCCCGCTGACTCACCAGTCCATCCTTGCCCCAGTAGGCCAGAGGGACTTGCTCAACCACGTTCACACGTAGAGTGTCCGGCCATACCCTGCGTATGCTGGCACTCTCAATCCAGGGAAGTCGTTCGATCTTCTGTCTGACCTGATCAAGATTAACGCTGAAAAAACTGCCATCCACCGCTTCTGCGACTGCGGCTTCGAGCCTGCTACGCTCCAAGTGCTGAATCTCTCCGTCGACACCGACCACACGTACCGGCATTACCTGCGGGTCCCGAGCTTGCAGAACACCCCACGACAACAATCCGGCTATCAGCAATACCGATAACAAAGGCATGGCCAATGAACGCAGCACTGAAATCGTTACTGGTGTTGGCTGTGTTTTCTGTGACCGGCTCATACCGCCACCTGCTCAAAACTGGTAGCCAGAATGCGCAACACCAGCTGATCGAAATCGATCCCCGCCACATTGGCCGACATGGGCACCAGACTGTGGTCCGTCATGCCTGGCACCGTGTTCACCTCTATCAACCAGGGCCTGTCCTGCTCATCCAACATCAGATCGACTCTGCCCCAACCACTGGCACCCACCGACTTAAACGCCCCCAAACAGAGTGCTTGAAGTTCAGCTTCCTGATCGGCAGACAGCCCACAGGGGCAGTGGTAGCTCGTGGTATCTGCGTGATACTTGGCCTCGTAGTCGTAAAAACTGCGCGGCGTTTCCAGCCGGATCAGTGGCAAGGCTTCGTCCTGGAGTACAGCTGTGGTGTATTCACGCCCCTCGATCCAACGTTCTGCCAGCACCATCCCGTCGTAGCGGGATGCCATCTCCCAAGCCCGTTCCAGCGCTTCTCTGCTCTCGACTTTCGCCATGCCAATACTGGAACCTTCCCGGCTTGGCTTGATGATCAGTGGATATCCCAAACTATCCGCTGCTGCCAGCTCACTGTGTTGACTGATTAACACCGCTTCCGGTGTCGGCAGTCCAAGTCCGCGCCAGAGTGCTTTAGTCCGGTACTTGTCCATGCTTAGGGCAGAGCCGAGTACGCCACTGCCGGTATAAGGTATGTCGATACGGTCGAGTGCACCCTGCATCACGCCATCCTCACCTCCGCGGCCATGCAGGATGATGAATGCCCTGTCGAAATCCTTATCCACAAGCCGGGGGGGCAGATCAGCACCGACGTCTATGCCATGCGCATCGACCCCACATCGCAGCAAGGCATTCAATACAGCCGCACCGCTATTCAGAGAGACCTCCCGTTCAGCCGAGTCGCCCCCCATCAATACCGCTACCTTGCCGAAATCCTGTGTTGTGAGTGTCGCTGTCATGACGACTCTCCGATACGGTGCACTTCGGTGATCAGACGAATACCCGTCTCTGCCTCTACCTGGCTCTGTACCGCTTCAATCAACCGCTCGATGTCAGACGCCGTTGCATCACCCGTGTTGACGATGAAGTTGGCATGTTTCTGCGAAACCTCAGCACCACCAATGCGCTTACCCTTCAGGCCCAATGACTCAATCAGTCGAGCTGCATGGTCGCCCGGTGGATTGCGAAATACGGAACCGCAACTGGGCTGACGGGTAGGCTGTGTCGCTGCACGCTTTTCCAGCAGTCGTTTAATCTCTCGTTGCGCTGCTGCCGCATCACCAACCTGCATGGCAAGCTCGGCAGACAGGAACCACTCTCCCGGTTGGCCGACCACATGACGGTAGCCGATCTCAAAATCATCCGCTGTACGACGCCGTACCTCACCAAAGCGATCCACCGTTTCCACGCAGATCACCTGCCGCCAGGTCTCACCACCGAAGGCGCCGGCATTCATGGCAAGCGCCCCACCCAATGTGCCGGGGATTCCAGCGAGGAATTCGACACCGCAAAGACCCGCCCTGGCTGCCTCACGAGCAATCTTTGCGCAGGCCACTCCGACTTCAGCAGATAGCACCGTGTCACCCTGCCACTTGAGGTGATTCAAACAACCTTGGGTGGCGATCACTGTGCCTCGGAATCCCCCGTCTCTCACCAGCAGGTTACTCCCCAGCCCAAGCCAGAAGAGGGGTTCGGCAGGATCCAGTTGGCGCAGAAAAGTAAGCAGGTCCTCCCGGTCTGCCGGCCGGTAAAAACGGCTTGCAGGACCACCGACCCGCCAGGTCGTATGGCGGGAGAGCGGTTCGTCATACCGCATCTCACCTCGCAAGCTGTTGTTGTCCACGGCTGGCATCATTCTTATCGACTCTCTTCCTGTACGTTTTTTTTCAACGAAGCAGCCCCTACACCGAGCCGTGACAACTGACTCTGCAATTGAGACAACAGGTACCGCTTGCTGTAAAACAACGGCGGCAGATGGGCTTGCAGGGACTCACCACAACCCATGTGAAATCGCTTCATGTCGACCTGATTCATTTACTCCACCTCCGAACAAAGTTGGAGAGGCAGTCCTGCTGCGATGGCGCCGATACTCCCTGCCCCCAGAGTCAGTACGATGTCCCCATCCCTGAGTAGGCCTTTCAACAAAGCCGGCAGCTCCTCTACCGGTTCCAGGAAAATGGGATCCACCTGTCCGCGCGTACGAATGGCACGACTCAGATCGCGTGAAGTTGCGCCCAGGATTGGCTCCTCACCTGCCGCATAGACCTCGGTCAGGACTAACAGATCCACTTTGGAGAGCACCTGCACAAAGTCATCAAACTGCTCTTGGGTGCGGGTGTAACGATGGGGCTGGAAGGCAAGCACCAGACGGCGCTCCGGCCAACCATCCCGCACAGCCTGAAGCGTAGCCGCAACTTCGCTCGGATGGTGTGCGTAATCATCCACCAGCATCACTCGCTTACCGTCGATCTGGCAATCGCCACGTGTCTGGAAGCGCCGACCGATCCCTTCGAACGAGTCCAGTGCACGCTGGATACTGTGACTGTCAACGTTCAGTTCCAAGGCCACCGCGATTGCCGCCAGAGCATTCAGTACATTGTGGCTTCCCGGTAGATTGAGCGTGACTTTCACCGGCTCATCCAAGGCAGTTGCATGCACGGTAAAATGGGTTTTCAGACCTTCCTGACTAACATCAGTGGCGCGTACGTCCGCTCCCTCGCTGAAGCCATAGGTGGTGATCGGCCGAGTAATCTCCGGTAACAATCCCTGAATTTCTTCATCATCAATGCAGAGCACCGCCATGCCGTAAAAAGGCAGATGGTGGAGAAACTCCAGGAAGGTCCCGCGCAACCGATTGAAATCACCGCCATAGGTGGTCATATGATCGGCATCGATATTGGTGACGACTGCCAGCATGGGTTGCAGGTAGAGAAAAGAGGCGTCACTCTCGTCTGCCTCTGCCACTAAATATTCGCCCTCACCCAGCCGGGCATTGGCACCGGCACTGTTGAGCCGCCCACCGATAACAAAAGTGGGATCAAGCCCGGCCTCCGCCAGTATGCTGGTGACCAGGCTGGTGGTGGTGGTCTTGCCATGCGTACCCGCCACAGCGATCCCGTAGTGGAATCGCATAATCTCCGCCAACATCTCGGCTCTGGGTACTACGGGTATTCGTAACTCTCTAGCCGCCGCCACTTCGGGGTTGCTCTCTTTGACTGCGCTTGAGATCACAACTGCATCCACGTCCTGCACCTGCTCTGCCAGATGGCCCAGGCAGATCTTTGCACCCAGCCGCGCCAGACGCAGGGTCACGCCACTCTCACGCTGGTCGGAGCCGGAGACCTCATAACCCAGATTGATCATCACCTCGGCAATACCGCTCATGCCCGCACCGCCAATACCGACAAAATGGATCCGGCGCATGCGTCCCATGCTGTTGGGTGCGTGTCGACGACGTTGCTGCTCACTCATCTTTTGATACTCTCCAGGCAAGCACGACCGACCATAGCGGCGGCATCATCAACAGCAACTTCTCTGGCGGCCTCAGCCATCCTCAGAAGTTCGGGTTTATTGCCACACAGCGATTTCAGGATCTTCACTAATCGCTGGCTATCCATCTCATCCTGCGGCAGCAACTGGGCTGCTCCCACGTTAACCAGAAAACGGGCATTGTGGGTCTGATGATCGTCTACCGCATGGGGATAAGGCACCAGCACAGCACCGAGACCTGCGGCTGCCAATTCAGAGACAGTCAGAGCACCCGCACGACAGATGACCAGATCGGCCCAGCCATAGGCGGCAGCCATATCCTTTTCGAATGGATTAACTTCAGCTTCCACATCTAAAGTCCGATAGGCTTCGATAGCCTCATCGATCAGTTTCTCACCCGCCTGGTGTCTTACCTGGGGCCTTTCCTGCTCAGACATCAGGGCAAGTGCCGCTGGTACGACTTCATTCAGCACCCTGGCGCCCAAGGAACCACCCAAAACCAATAACCGAACAGGACCGACATGATCGGCGAAGCGAATTTCTGGCTTGGCCAACTCGACAATGTCCTGACGCACCGGGTTGCCCGAATTCTCCGCGCCAATGTCGGCGCCGAAACTATCGGGAAAAGCCTCAAACACTCGTGTTGCGATACGTGCCAACAGGCGGTTGGTCAGTCCGGGAATAGCGTTCTGTTCCTGGATGACCAGTGGAATACGCAGCAGCCTGGCCATCAGTCCACCTGGGCCGGTCACGAATCCACCCATACCCAGCACCAACTGAGGACGTGTACGGCGTAAAACAACCAAGGCTTGCCAGAGGGCACGAAAAATCTCGAACGGCGCAAACAAACGCCGTTTCAAACCGCTGCCCCGGATACCGCGCACCTCGATCTGCTCCAGTGGATAGCCATATTCAGGAATCAGCCGCGCTTCCATGCTTTTCGTACTTCCGAGCCAGGTAATACGGCAACCCTGCTGCTTGAGCCAATCAGCCACTGCCAGTGCCGGAAACAGATGTCCCCCGGTACCACCCGCCATGACCATCACATGAGGCTCCATGATCGGCCTCCTTTTGACTTTGCATGACCGGACTGCCGGGATTCATAGTCGATACGGAACAGCAATGCCATCACCATACAAACCACGATAATGCTGTTGCTGCCATAACTCATGAAGGGCAAAGTCAGCCCTTTGGTTGGCAGCATACCGACGTTGACGCCGATATTGATGAAGGCCTGCAGTCCCAACCAAAGCCCCAGACCATAGGCGGTATAAGCGGAGAATCTTTCACCCCGTTCTTCTGCCCGCACACCAATCTGGAAGGCGCGCCAAGTGATGAAAGCGAAGAGAAAAATCACACTCAATGTACCGATCAGGCCAAACTCTTCACCCACCACGGCCATAATGAAGTCGGTATGCGCTTCAGGCAGATAGAACTGCTTTTGGATGCCGCTTCCCAATCCCACACCACTGATCTCGCCCCTGCCGAAGGCAATCAGCGCCTGCGATAGCTGAAAATCGGTATTGAAGGGATCATCCCAGGGATTCAGAAATGTGGTCATGCGCTGCCACCGATAGGGAGAGAAATAGATCAACGCCCAACCGGCAACACCCGACACAAGAATCAGGGTGGCGAACTGATAGAGCACGACGCCACCGAGGAAAAGCATCCCCAGCGCCGTGGCGAAGAGCACCACTGTGGTTCCAAAATCAGGCTGCATCAGAATCAATGAACTGGTGATCACCAGCAGGAGCATGGGTTTGGCAAAGCCCCAGAATGAACGGGCCACCTCATCCTGCCGGCGCACTAGGTAACCCGCGATATAGAGCACCATAAAGAGCTTCATGAACTCGGAGCTCTGCAGATTGAAGATTCCCAATGGGATCCAACGAGTCGCCCCGTTAACCGTCTTACCGACGCCCGGCACTAATAGCAGCATAAGCAACAGCATGCCGAAGAAGACCAGTAGCGGTCCCACCTTCTGCCACTGAACCATCGATGCTTGAAAAAAGAGCACAGCGCTGGCAACACCCAAGCCCATGGCAAATAGATGCCGGTAGATGTAGAAGAAGGGGTCACCCGCCAGGCGATCACCAACAGTCATTGAGGCGGAAGAGACCATCACCAGACCAAAACAGAGCAGCAAGACCACAGCACCAAAGAGCCACCAGTCAATAAGTGCCGGCATGGGTCGCTCGGTACTGCGTGCATCCGTTGCTTGCGGGCGTGCCATCGTACTCATACGGAAAGCGCCTCCACGGCACGGACGAATGCGTCTCCCCTTGCCTCGAAACCTTGAAACATGTCAAAACTGGCGCAGGCAGGTGACAGCAATACTCGATCACCGGGCCGCGCCAATTCACATGCCTTGCTGACGGCTTCTTCAAGCGATGCCGCATGTGCAAGAAGGCAACAGCCTTTCAGTGCATCCTCCAGTAAAGGCGCGTCCCGTCCAATCAGTATCACTGCACGGGCTGTCTTTTCTACCACGGTGGATAGCTCGCTGAAGTCGGCATCTTTGCAGTCACCACCAGCGATCAATACAGTGCGGCTTTCACCCTTTGCAGGATGAAATCCCCACAGCGCAGCAATGGTGGCCCCGACATTTGTACCCTTGGAATCGTTGTACCATTCCAATCCCTGTTTTTCGGCCACCCATTGTGTCCGATGGGGTAACCCAGCAAAGGTACGTAGCGCCCGAAGCATGGCATTCATCGGCAGATTCACGGCTTGACCCAGTGCCAATGCCGCCAATGCATTGGCCAAATTGTGTCGGCCTTTGATGTGCAACTCATCTGCAGGTAACAGGTGTTCATCTCCCTGTGCCAGCCAGAGTTCCCCATTGCGCACCAATAGCCCAAAATCATCACCTTTTGGCTCGCCCAGTGTGAAACCAACCTGTTTGCCCGACTTACCACCCATCTCCACCGCCATCGGGTCATCCCGGCTGATAACGGAGACCTGGGCATGTGTATAGATCTCCGCTTTGACGGCGGCATACTCGTGAATGTCGGCGTAACGATCCATGTGATCCGCTGAGATATTCAACACCACAGCAGCCGCAGGCTTGAGAGACCAGGTACTCTCCAGTTGGAAACTCGATAACTCCAAGACATAGAGTTCGAGATTCTCATCCAGCAGATCTAGCGCCGGCTCTCCAAGGTTTCCCCCAATACCCACCTTGATACCAGCCATACGTGCCATCTCACCCAACAGAGTGGTCACAGTACTTTTTCCGTTGGAACCGGTTATCGCCACCACTGGTGCTTCGACAGCTCGCGCAAAGAGCTCGATGTCGCCGATAACTTCCGCACCTCGCGCTTTTGCCGCCTGAATCAGTGGTTCACTCAAGGGAATACCTGGACTGACCACCAGTTGGCTCGCTGCTTCAAATACATCGGGTAGAAACCCACCAGGGAAAATAGCGAGATCTGGAAAGAGTTGTTGCAGCGCTTCCAGACCAGGAGGCTGCTCCCGGCTGTCAGTTACCGCCAGAGAAACACCTTGCTGTGAGAGATAGCGCGCACAGGAGAGCCCGGTCTTGCCAAGCCCGACAATCAGTGTCTTTTCTAATTGTTTTGCGTTATCTGACATCAGCGTATCTTCAGGCTCGCCAGTCCGACCAACACCAAAATAACGGTGATGATCCAGAAGCGTACGATGACACGGGGTTCCGGCCATCCCTTGAGTTCAAAGTGGTGATGTAATGGCGCCATGCGGAAGATGCGTTTACCGGTCAGCTTATAAGAAGCCACCTGCAGCACGACCGAAACGGTCTCAACCACAAAGACCCCACCCATGATGAAGAGGACGATCTCCTGGCGGACTGCAACCGCGACAACACCCAGTGCAGCGCCAAGGGCCAAAGCCCCAACGTCACCCATGAAGACCTGAGCGGGATAGGTGTTGAACCAGAGAAAGCCTAGACCGGCGCCCACCAGTGCGGCACAGAAGACAATCAGTTCCCCCACGCCAGGCAGATAGGGAATCTTCAGGTAAGTGGCGAAATCCGCATGTCCGGTAACATAGGCCATCATACCCAGCGCACCACCCACCATCACGGTAGGCAGGATCGCCAACCCGTCGAGCCCATCGGTGAGATTGACCGCGTTGGATGACCCCACAATCACCAAATAGCTGAAGAGCACGAAGACCGGTCCCCACTCGAGAGAGACATCCTTCAGATAGGGGATCAGCAGCGCTGTCTCTACCGAAGAACTGGCAGTGACGTAAAAAACTATCGACGCGCCCAGACCCGCCACCGACTGCCAAAAATATTTCCAACGGGCAGCCAGTCCTTTGGGATCGCTGAGCACCAATTTTTTATAGTCATCCACCAGGCCGATGAGACCAAAGGCCATGGTTACGATGAGAACGATCCAGACATAGCGATTGCTCAGATCTGACCAGAGCAGCGTAGAGATGGCGATGGCAACCAGAATCAAAGCGCCACCCATTGTCGGGGTGCCCGCCTTGGAGAAGTGGGTCTCTGGACCATCGTCACGAACCGTCTGCCCGATCTGATGAAAACTGAGACGCCGGATCATCATCGGCCCCAGCAGCAACGAGATCAACAGTGCCGTCAACACACCCAAAATGGTACGCAACGTCAGATACTGAAAAACACTGAATCCACTATCAAACTGAGTTAGCCAATTTGTCAGGTAGAGCAACAAGTTCAGGTCCTCCCCATATCCATTAACTGCTGCAACACCCGTTCCATGCCGGCACTGCGTGAGCCCTTGATCAACAACGTATCGCCGGCCTTGGCATTCAATGCTAATTCATTGACCAGGTCCTCAATCCGTTGAAAGGACTTTGCACCCTCACCAAAGCTTTCAGCTGCGTGTAAGCTGAGGCTGCCCAAAGTGTAGAGGTGGCCGATACCAGCCTGATGCGCCCGCTTACCGAGATCGGCGTGGAGGTCGACCGCCTCTTCACCCAGCTCCGCAAGATCTCCCAGCACTAACCACTGCCCGCCAGGCGCCTCACGCAGGACCTGAATAGCTGCCTCCACGGAATCGGGATTCGCGTTGTAGGTATCGTCCACAAGCCGGAGACCGCTGGCAGAGACACGGGTGCACAATCGGCCGTTGACCGGCTCAACCGAAGCCAACCCCTGCTGGATTTGAGTAATGGTGCAATTCATCGCCAGTGCGGCAGCAATGGCGGCCAGTGCATTGAGTAGATTATGTCGACCCGCCAATGCCAGCTCGATCTCAAAACTTGACTCCCGATAGGAGACCGTCATGTGGCTGCTGAAACCTGTGTCGGACCAACGGGTCACAGCCTGATTCAGATCGGTGCGCACCTGTGCCCGGGGTGATCCGCCAAAAGAGATCATGCGTCGCTCACCCAAGCGCTGACGCCAGAGAGGGAAGTAGTCATCGTCGGCATTCAGCACAGCCACACCCTGGGGATTGAGACCACTCAGAATCTCCCCTTTGGCCTGAGCCACGCCTTGCAGATCTCCGAATCCCTCAAGATGCGCTGCACCGGCATTGGTAATGACAGCCACATCCGGCCGGGCAATCTGCGTCAGATAACCGATCTCTCCGGGATGGTTGGCCCCCATCTCGATGACAGCGAATGACTCGTCCTGTAATTGGAGCAGTGTCAGAGGCAGGCCGATATCGTTATTCAGATTACCTGGCGTGGCCAACACCGGACCCCGCTGCCCCAGGATAGCGGCAGTCAATTCCTTGACCGTGGTCTTGCCGTTGCTACCGGTAATACCGATCATCGGCACAGAGAAGCGGTCACGCCAAAGTGCTGCCAGCCGGCCCAGCCCGAGCCTGGTATCGTCTACACGAATCTGCGGTACATTTTCATCCCGCACCTCACTGACCATCAGCGCGGCGGCACCCTTCTCGATAGCCTGGGGAATGAATCGATGTCCATCGAAATTCGGGCCTTTCAGCGCGACAAACAGATCGTCGGACTGCAGCGTCCGGGTATCGGTACTGACCGCACTGAAACTGACGTCTGCCCCGATCTGTACACCATCGAGTCTTTCTGTCACTTGCGAGAGAGACAGGCTGTTCATTCGCCAGCCTCCCGCCACTCGGCCAGTGCCGCAGTTACCTGCTCCCGGTCATCGAAATGCAGGACCTGCTCACCGATCAGTTGATAGTCTTCGTGTCCCTTCCCCGCAACCAACACCATGTCGCCCGGCCGGGCCATCTCAATAGCCTGTCGGATGGCGAGTCCCCGATCGCTTTCGATCTGTGCCGCTTCGGGTTGACGCAGACCCGCCAGAATCTGCTGGATAATTTCAGCGCTTGATTCACTGCGGGGGTTGTCGTCGGTAACGAAAACAACATCCGCAAGCTGCTCCGCCAGGGCACCCATCTGAGGCCGTTTGCCCCGGTCCCTGTCACCTCCACAACCAAACACCACAAAGAGCCTGCCATCGCAATGGATACGCGTCGCCTGCAACGCCTTTTCCAGGGCATCCGGTGTATGTGCATAGTCGACAACCACCGAGGGTTTCCCACCACCACTGAAAAGCTGCATACGCCCCGGCACGGTAGTGAGCTCCGCCATGACGTGCAGCGCTCTCGAAAGATCCCAGCCTCGTTGCAGTAATACCAACAACACTGCCAGCAGATTGGCTGCATTGAAGCGGCCCAACAGGCGGGTCTTGAGCAGTCCCTCACCACGGTGAGTGGCAATACGGATTTCCATGCCCTGCGTCGTGGGGGTGATCTCTATCGCACGAGCCCAGCCGGACAATCCATCCGGTAGTTCCGCATTGGCTTTGAGAGAGTAAGCCAGAGTCTCCACATCGTTCGATAGCACATTCAGCAGGCTAGCTCCCTGCGCGTCATCGAGATTAATTACCGCAGACTCCAGCCCCGGCATCTGAAACAGTCGCCGTTTGGCCGCCGCATAGTTCTCGAAGCTACCGTGATAATCGAAATGGTCACGGCTCAAATTAGTGAAGATGGCGCAGGTGAAATGGACGGCTGCAGCACGCCCTTGATCCAGTGCGTGAGAAGAGACCTCCATGCTGACTGCCTTCGCACCACCCTGCCACATCTCTGTCAGCAGTCGCTGGACTGTCACTGCGTCCGGCGTGGTAAACCCCGTACTTTCCAATGCAGAGGGGAATCCATAGCCCAGCGTCCCCATAATGCCGCAGGGTCCGTCACTCTGCAGCGCCTGTGCCAGCAACTGGCAAACGCTGGTTTTACCATTGGTGCCGGTTACGCCGAATACCGTCAGATACTGACTGGGATCACCATAGAAGCGTGCTGCGATCTCACTGATATGCGCCGAGAGCCCCGGCATTGCCAGCAGCGGAAAATCCTCTTTGGCCAAATTTGCAGCCAGTTGCTCACCCTCTGCATTATCGGGTTCCCACAGTATCACCTCGGCACCCTGCGCGATGGCCTGACGCGCAAATGCCAGACCGTGATGTCGAGTACCCGTGCAAGCAAGAAAGATAGCGCCGTCAACCACCTGTCGGCTATCCAGCATCAGACTTGTCACCTCACAATCCTGCCCGGGTGGGACAGACAACAGGCCCGCCAGCAACCCGCTGAGTGTCGGCTGCGCTGGTGTCTGTTCAGCCGCCATCATTCCTTATCTCCCAGACGGGCCATCAGGGTGTTTTCCTGCCAAGGCTTGTCGGGTGCAATATTCATCAGACGCAGCGCGCCGCTCATTACCTTGGAAAAGACCGGGGCAGCCACCAGACCACCGTAATAATCTTCACCACCGGGTTCATCGATGATGACTGCCATCACCAATCGGGGATCACTGGCCGGTGCCATGCCGACGAACAGGGACAGGTACTTGTCCTCTGCATAACCACCCGCCACCGCCTTCTTGGCAGTACCGGTTTTGCCTGCCACACGGTAGCCGGGGATGGCTGCCAATGGCGCAGAACCTTCACCACTGACCACGGTCTCTAGCATCTTTACCATCGTACGGGCGGTACGCTTGCGCAGCACACGTTCACCCTCGGGTGGATGATCGAGCTTGAGCAAGGAAACCGGCATTCGTAAACCGTCGTTGGCCAGCACCGCATAGGCGCGTGCCAGCTGGAGCGGCGTTACGGAGAGGCCGTAGCCAAAGGAGAGGGTTGCCTGCTCAAAAGGCGACCATTCTGAAAAATAGGGCAACCGGCCACTCGACTCACCAGGGAAACTGCTACCCGTGGTCTCACCAAAGCCAAATCTGGAGTAGACCTTCCAGAGGGTCTCCGGCTCCATTGAGAGCGCAATCTTACTGGCCCCCACATTGCTCGACTTACGCAGCACGGTGGCCACGTCAATCATGCCGTAGTTGCGATGATCACGTACCATGTACCGTCCAACCTTCATCTGGCCAGGCCTGACATCGATGGGTGAATCCGGCTTGATATGCCCGTTCTCCAAGGCTGCTGCCACAGTGAAGGGCTTCATGGTTGATCCCGCCTCGAAGACATCGGTCACTGACCGATTGCGCAGACGGCTGAGCCGATTGCCGCGGGGTGCATTGGGGTTATAGGAAGGGCTATTGACCATGGCCAGAATTTCACCGCTGCGGGTATCGAGAATCACAGCAGAACCGGAACGCGCATTGTGTTTGTTGACTGCCGCCTTTAGCTCACGATAAGCAAGAAACTGCAACCGTCTGTCTAGACTGGTCACAAGATCTCGTCCCTGCGCCGGGCTCTGGATATTCTCAACCTGTTCAACCACGCGACCTTTGCCGTCCTTGATGACGCGTTTAGCACCGGCAGTCCCGCTCAGCCACTCGTCATAAAGCAGCTCTAATCCTTCCTGTCCCTGATCATCGATGTTGGTAAAGCCCACCATGTGCGCCACAATTTCTCCACTGGGATAAAAGCGACGGAACTCGGGCAATAGATCGATGCCCTCCAAATCCAGTTTCTGTACCGCATCTGCCAAATCAGGGTTGATTCGGCGCTGCAGATAGACAAAGCCACGGTCACTGGCAAGCACACGACGCAGACGATCCGGATCCAGGTTCAGGGTCGAAGCCAGAGCGCCTATAGTTTGGGCATCTCCCTGCAATTTTCTGGGATTTGCCGTCACACTTTTGACCGGCGTGCTGATGGCGAGGGGTTCACCGTTTCGATCGGTGATCATGCCCCGACTGGCGCTTACCGACATGACCCGAAGATAACGCCGCTCACCCTGCTCCTGGAGAAAAGCAGTCTCGATAACCTGCCGGTCGATCGACTGCCAAACCAGTGAGGCACAGGCGAGCACCATCACTACAAGCACGGTGATACGCCGAGCCCGGTAACTCGGTATCCGCTTGATCTCTGCCTGTTGACCTTTTTTACGTTTCGCGCTCGCCATGTTCAGCGCCTGATCACCACAACTTCATTAACACCGGGCAGATGCATCAGTAACCTGTCCCGCGCCTGTTTTTCAATCTCTGAATGGGTTGCCAGTGTGCTCTCTTCCAACTGCAACCGCCCCCACTCAACACCTAACCTTTCCTTTTCTGCCTGCAACGCCTGCAAACCAACAAAATGCCTACGGCTGAGGTACTTGCTGTAGACAACAGAAACCGCCGATCCCACCACGGCAACCAACAACAAGCCAATTAACCAATGCCGCGTCAGATTCACGCCAGCCGCTCCGCCACACGTAACACTGCACTGCGTGCGCGTGGATTGGCCTCGATCTCAACCGCATCCGGTACGATTGCTTTACCGATCAGTCTCAGACGGGGCTGAAGCTGATCCTGTCGCACCGGCACACCAGGCGGAAAGCGATCCCCCTTTGCCTGATCTCTCATAAATCGCTTGATGATCCGATCTTCCAATGAGTGGAAACTGATCACCGCCAGCCGACCACCCAGTGCCAACACATCAAGCACATGAGTCAGGCAGGTCTTGATGGCATCCAACTCTCCATTGATATGAATGCGAATCGCCTGAAAGCTCCGGGTTGCCGGATGTTTGCCCTTCTCCCATGAGGGATTAGCCTTGCTCACCAACTCAGCCAAATGAGCCGTTGTTGTGATGGGGGTATCCGCCCTCGCCTCCACGATGGCCCGGGCAATTCGCTTGGCATGCCGCTCTTCACCATAGGCCTTTAGTACACCGGCGATCTCGCCAGCCTCTGCTCTGGCAAGCCATGTCGCTGCCGATTCACCTTGTGAGGTATCCATACGCATATCCAAGGGTCCATCCTTGCCGAAGCTGAAACCGCGTTCCGATTGATCCAGCTGGGGAGAGGAGACACCCAGATCTAGCAAGATCCCATCAACCCGGCCCATCACGCCTGCCTGCTCGGCAACTTCGCCCAGCCTGGCAAAACTCCCATGTACGATGTTGAAACGTGCGTCGTCTGCAAACATCCGCTCTCCGTAGGTCACCGCCTGTGGATCCTTGTCGATCGCAATCAGCCGCCCTTCCCGGCCAAGCGCTTTCAGTATCAGGCGACTATGTCCGCCGCGCCCAAATGTACCGTCCAGATAGATACCCGCCGGGTTGATGTTCAGCGCCTCAATCGAGGGCTGCAGCAAAACAGAGAGATGCGCCGACTGCATCAGATCGAGATCGACTTGAAATCGTCCGGCAGATCGAGATCGTTCAAATCGATCTTCTGCAACCAGGCGTCCTGTCTCGCGTTCCAAATCTCCTCGTCCCAGAGTTCGAACTTGTTAATCTGGCCCACCAGGGCAACTTTTTTGTCGAGCTTGGCGAACTTGCGCAATTCCTGTGGGAGTAAAATCCTGCCCTGACCGTCCATGTCAATTTCATGAGCATTACCGATGTAGAGCCGCTGCAGGTTGCGTGCGGCCTCATCGAATGAGGGTAATGCCTTGAGCTTCTCTTCGATTTCAAGCCAAATGGGCTTGGGATAGATCAGGAGACAGCGGTCTTTATCAACAGTAATCACCAATTCGGAGGCACAGGACTCCACCAACCGGTCGCGGTAGCGAGTCGGTATGGCAATACGCCCTTTGGTATCCAAATTGAGTGATGAAGCCCCGCGAAACAAACCAACCCCCCGGACAGAATCCTCTCCCTAATTTTCCACATTCTTCCACTTCTCACCATATTAGGTCTCAGATTCACCACTTGTCAAGGAACAGATCACAAAAATGCTTTAATGCTCAGTGGGTTACGAACGTTTGCTTGGGCAAAGAATACCCATCACATCCACTGCAAATACAGTGATATGACATCAGAACCTAAAGTGATTTATTAAGATTTTGGCTGTGGGATGAAAAATGGTGGAAGATTGTGGAAGGGGTGGGAGTCAGCCGGTAAGCCGGGTTCTGTCGTGGACAGTCATTCATCTGGGATGTGTGTCACCACACACCTCAAGCAACCTACCCGGGAACCATGCGGGCCGCACAATGTTCCCCTATTTGGTCTTGCTCCGAGTGGGGTTTGCCCTGCCACTTCTGTTGCCAGAAGCGCGGTGCGCTCTTACCGCACCATTTCACCCTTACCTCAGCCCGAAGGCCGCTGGCGGTATATTTTCTGTGGCACTTTCCGTAGGCTTGCGCCTCCCAGGCGTTACCTGGCACTCTGCCCTATGGAGCCCGGACTTTCCTCTGCTACACGGATGCAGCAGCGACTGCCTGGCCGACTCCCGCAGCAGACTCTAGGTCTTATCCCCACACGACGCAAGCAGAATCAATTTTTTTCTACATCAAACAGATAGATTGCGAACAGTCTCTGCCTATCCAACCAGTGACATCTGGCTTTAAACCCTGCCTGCTCTGCCAATGAGAGAAATTCATCTGGTGCATATTTATAGGAACTCTCTGTGTGCAGGGTTTCTCCTTCCCTAAACTGGAAGCTTTGTCCGTTCACTCTGACTCTCTGAAGTTGCCGACTAACCAAGTGCATCTCAATTCGGCCCGCATCCTGATTGTAATAGGCCTGGTGAGCGAAAGTGCCTGGATCTAAATCCGCATCCAACTCACGACGGATACGATACAGAAGGTTCAGATTAAATTCGGCAGTCACACCTGCCGCATCATTGTATGCGGCATCCAGTATCTCCGAGGGTTTTTTGGTGTCCACGCCGATTAAAAGCATCCCTTCTTCACCGAGCGCCTTTTGCACCATTTTGAGAAATAACAATGCCTCTCCCGGTTCGAAGTTACCCAGACTTGAACCCGGGAAGAAGGCAAGACGGCGTCCCTCTGGCAGCGTGCTCGGCAGGGGCAAAGAATGGGTGTAATCAACGCAGACCGCATGCACCGGCAACCAGGGAAATTCCATTACCAGATCGTGGGCTGCACCCTTGAGATAGTCACAAGAGATATCCATCGGCACATAGGCGGAGGGCTCCAATGCCTCCAATAGCAGCCTGACCTTCGCAGCATTACCCGCACCTGGTTCGATCAGAATTCGCTGACGGCCGGTATGCGCCTCGATCTCCTCAGCCACCTGAATGAGCATCGCCCGCTCCACATCCGGTAGATAGTACTCCGGTTGGCGGCAGATGGCATCGAACAACTCAGAGCCACGTTCGTCGTAGAAGAACTTGGGCGGTATCGATTTCTGCGTCCTCGATAATCCACTGATCACAGCCTTGTGTAAACTGAGCCCCTCGGGTTTGAGGTCATGAAAAGTAATCCTGCCAGTCATCAGAGATCCTCCGCCAGGCGGATACCCGTAAAGGGCCAGCGATCATGGGGATAGTAAAAGTTGCGGTAGCTGGCACGAATATGATCAGACGGCGTGACACAGCACCCCCCCTTCAAGACCATCTGGTTGGACATGAACTTCCCGTTATACTCACCCATGGCGCCCTTTAGTGGTTTAAAACCGGGATAGCTTGCGTAACTGGTTGAGGTCCAATTCCAGAGATCGCCAAACCATTGTCCTTTAGGCAGGGCCACCATAGGATGTAGATATCCGGTCCTATAAAAATTGCCTTCCTCTTTCTGCTGTTCGTTGAGCATCAATTCCAGCTCCACCTCGCTCGGCAATCGTTTACCTGCCCAACGCGCAAAAGCGTCAGCCTCAAAAAAGCTCACATGACTGACCGGCTGATCGGGATTTAGGTCTCTCGTTCCACCCAAGGTATACTCTCTCCACATACCCTCATCAAAGCGCCAGTAAAGTGGATGTTGCCAATCGTGCCGGTTGATCAGCGTCCACCCATCTGCCATCCAAAGTGCCGGTTGTTGATAGCCACCGTCATCAATAAACGCCAGATACTCCCGGTTGGTGACCAACCTGTTCGCCAAACTGTGATCCCGGAGCAGAGCTTGATGCCTGGGTGTCTCATTGTCGAATGAAAACCCTTTGCCTGTATGCCCTATCTCATAGAGACCACCCGCTCGTCCTTCCCAACTTATCGGAGTCGCCACTGTGAGAGATTCGGGCAGATCTGAACGATAGGTCGGCTGTAGCGGATTCACTGAAAGATTGTGCTTGATATCCATCAGCAACAGCTCCTGATGCTGCTGCTCATGATTCAGGCCCAAGGTCACACGAAATGCCAGATCTTCCCATTGGCTACTACCCACCGATGCCATCAGGGCCCGCATCTGTTCGTCCACATGCTGCCGATAACGGTAGATCTCCTCAACGGTGGGTCGAGACAACATACCCCGCTTTGGTCGTGGATGCATATCACCGACCGTGTAGTAATAGCTGTTAAAAATGTAATTGAAATCAGGATGATAAGATTGATAGTCTGCTCGAAAATGAGACAGTACAAATGCCTCAAAGAACCAGCTGACATGGGCCAAATGCCACTTCGGCGGACTGGTCTCGACGATTGACTGCAGCTGATAGTCATCGATCGCCAATGGCTCACAGATCAGCTCACTGGCTGCCCGAACCGCCTCATATCGGCTTAGCAGCCGCTCATCGTATGCTTCCGATGTATCCAGCGTTTCCGTCGATGGTAGTGTCGACATCAGACGAACCTCCCCTTTTTTCCATAAGAGACTGCCTTTAGGGCTATCGGTTCACTCGGATAATCACACAAATATGAATTTAATTCATCACGCCGGAGCTGTATTGATAATTTTCAATGCCATCTCAGCAAGTCAGGGCATACTGATGCTCAAGTCAATGCATATCCAGGCCGTAAACATAGGTAGAACCGGCTGATCGATTTCCAGCCCATCGACAGACGGCACATTGACTCCCGACGGGCTTTGGCAGACTACCCAATGTAGTAGAGAGGTAACGCCATGAAATACCAAACACAGAAACACACCTCAATCGATGCTGTGATGTTGGCATTTGCCACAATCTGGATAATTTCCGTGTTCGTCAGTCTTATCGTCTGATTGCACATACTCCGTCTGAGACTCCTATACCGTCCTTACCGCCCAATATAAGGGCACGCTGCCCCCTGTCGAAACACCTTTCGGCAAAGCTGGCGCTATCTGCGTGTCTGAGTCATTAACCATTTCCCAAAGGCAATCCGGGTCGACAATCAAGAGGGGGCGACTGATCTGAAAAATCAGAACCCGATCATGATTTGGAAACGGGTTGAAAAAGTGTGAAATAGAACCTGCCTGAGATGTGAACTGGCCCCTGCTGTTCGGCCTTCAACAACCGATACAGTGAGTGTCAGTTATCACTAGAGCTTTACCCATGGCTTCCTCGCGCATTCAATTCAGCACTCTTATTCTTCTTGTCATATTGGTTAATATCAGCACGGAAGCACTGGCTAAAAAGCCGCTCTCGACACCCCCCCCTCCCGATGAGACATCCACAACCCTCAATAACAAACAGGCACTCAATTTAGCAAAGGCCCACCTGACCGACTTCCAGGCTGTCGATCCTGAGTTCACATTAAAACAACTGAAAAACTATATACTCAGTCTTAATACAACTTCTCCGACTGAGATTGAAGAGTCACTGCAATCCTATCTGCTCTCCTTACAACCAGCTGTTCCGAACAAAGCCCCAACTATCAGCGGCAGCCCAATCACGTCGATCACCGAGGGTGAGTCTTATGCATTTGCACCATCGACGAGTGATCCCGATGGTGACAACCTGACATTCAGCATTTTCAACAAACCGACATGGGCAATTTTCAACACCAGCACCGGTAACCTGTACGGTACACCTGGCGAGCAGGACATCGGCAGTTACATTGACATTCAGATTACGGTTTCAGACGGTACTTCAAGCACATCCCTGATGCCATTTAGCCTGACTGTTGAGCCTGTACCAACCCCAAGCTCCACAACCCTCTCCTGGATTGCGCCAACCACGCGTGCAGACGGTGCGCCCCTATCACTCAGTGAAATCAATGGTTACAGAATTTATATGGGCGCTACAGAGGCCGAATTGGCACCCGTTATGGATATCAATGATCATACCGTCAACGAATATACACTGACCAATCTAGCAACCGGCACTTACTACTTTTGTATCACCGTCTATGACACAGATGGCAACGAAAGCAGCTATTCAAACATCATTTTGAAAAGCATGCTCTGAATTGAAGGCGATCAGATGGAACATCATCATCGACCATATTATCGGTGGTATTGCTCATCAGCACAAAAAAACAACAGGCCATTTACACCTATCGTGCTAATCCTAACTCCAGTCCCTCATCTGAATGTGGGGCCTGTTTCAGGCTCCATCTCATTGAGAGACTACACAATTACGCTACAATTGGTTTTGCCAGTGTGTAAACAAGCAAACCTTCACTTCTGAATTGGCCTCATATGACCAGTAAAAATAAAACTGACAAAGCTACTGTACAGCCACCTAATCAACCACCCAAAGAGCTACAGCAGGACTACGCCTCACTACCACAAAAGCCGATAAAGCTAAAAAAAGATCTCAATCACCCTCCCGCCCGGAAGGGAGGGCCGTCCGGTAAAAAGGCTCAGACCAAAAAGGAGCCAATTCCTGTCCCGCGACGAAAAGCCACTGCCAAGAAAAAAGCCAATACCAACAAATCCACTCAGTGGACATTAAAAGGTATCAGCCCTGAATCAAAGGCACTCGCAATTAATGCAGCCGAACAGGTGAATATGAAGGTCAGTGAATGGCTTGAAAAAGTAATCCATCAAGCGACACAACCATCACCTGAAAATACCACACCAATAGATACAGAGATGCTCACCTCCACACTGAAATCCATTCAGCAGCGACTCGATCGTATCGAACAACAGAAGGGCTTTTGGGGACGGTTTTGGGATCAATTTATGGAACAGTCGAAAAAAAAAGATTAGCGGAAGAGCTCCGCTAGTCCTGTTGTTTGGTGGGCCATGTAGGATTCGAACCTACGACCAATGGATTAAGAGTCCACTGCTCTACCAACTGAGCTAATGGCCCGATGAGGCTATCGATTCGTCCGGTAAAATACTGGACATTGAAAATGGGGTGGACGATGGGTCTCGAACCCACGACCGCCGGAATCACAATCCGGAGCTCTACCAACTGAGCTACGCCCACCATTAACTGTTTCTACTACCCTGCTAGGGCTCTTCTCTGCAGAACCAATCCTGCTGAATTGGCACGCCCGGCAGGATTCGAACCTGCTACCCTCGGCTTAGCTTACCAACTACGCCTTTCGACGCCCCCATATTGGAGTTTGTGGTCTGGACTATCTCTTCACCATCTCAGGTGCCGCACGTATAGTCTCTACGGATCCCCTCGGTTGTCGGACTATCATCCTTCCACCGTTTGGATGGATCAACCGAAGGTTTCCTCGGGATTGCCATCAGCACGACCTGTTAAGGTTTCCCCGATACAGTGCGATCCACTTTATGAGTTCTGCTTCCTCATAAAGGCTCCTAATTAGCACACCTCTAGGGTATGCGCTCAAAGGCCGATGCTCTATCCAAATGAGCTACGGGCGCAGTAAAAATTTGGTCGGGGTAGAGAGATTCGAACTCCCGACATCCTGCTCCCAAAGCAGGCGCGCTACCAGACTGCGCTATACCCCGAAAACCAACCGGGAAACGAAGTTATGCCACCCGGATGCGCGAAGGGCGGAATCATACTGACGAAGCCCCCGCAGGTCAATGGTATCAGCCATGACAAACTGACACACCACCGGCGATTCGGTATCATGCGTTTCCTTTCGGGATAGACACTGGAACGGTAGATGAGTGCGAACATATTAGACGGCAAGGCCATTGCGGCCGATCTCAGGCAGCAAATCAAATCAAGTGTTGACCAGCGAGTCGCCACAGGACAGCGTCGACCAGGTCTGGCAGTGGTGTTGGTGGGTGAAAATCCTGCCTCTCAGGTCTATGTCAGAAACAAGCGGAAGTCCTGCGATGAAGTGGGATTCTATTCCGTATCACACGACCTGCCTGTTTCCACCACCCAGGATGACCTGCTAGCGCTGATTGACCAGCTAAATGCCGACGATGACATCGATGGCATCCTGGTACAGCTGCCGCTACCTGACCATATTGATGAGGAATCGGTCATCGAGCGCATCTTGCCGACCAAGGACGTGGATGGCTTCCATCCCTACAACGTGGGCAGACTGGCCCTGCGCATGCCGGTACTGCGTTCGTGCACACCGAAAGGGGTGATGACCCTGCTTGAGCGGACCGGCCAGAAGCTGGAGGGACTCGATGCGGTCATCATCGGCCAGTCCAACATCGTCGGCCGCCCGATGGCTCTGGAGCTGCTGGCGGCCCGCTGTACCATCACCGTCTGCCACAGCCGCACCAAGGATCTGGCGGAGAAGGCACGCAATGCGGATGTCCTGGTGGTAGCGATCGGCCGTGGTGAGTTCGTACCCGGCGATTGGATCAAGCAGGGTGCCATTGTCATCGATGTAGGCATGAACCGAAATGAGCAGGGCAAGCTGGTAGGGGATGTGGACTTTGAGACCGCCAAAGAGCGGGGCAGTTGGATCACTCCCGTACCCGGAGGGGTCGGTCCCATGACGATTGCAACGCTGCTGGAGAACACCTTGCAGGCAGCGGAATTGCATAGCGCTGCAAAGTAAGGCGATTCCTCTCAACCATGGCATGACTTGGTGCGACTGGACCGCACCCTACGGCCCCTGCCACACCGGATTCTCTCAACCTCGTCGCCAGGTGGTGCCTTTGACACCGTCTTCCAGAATGATGCCGGCGTCCTGAAGCGCATCGCGGATTCGGTCGGCCTCAGCCCAGTTTTTCTCTGTTCTGGCATCGATACGGGCCTGGATCATAGCCTCAATCTTCTCATCCGAAAGCCCCTCATTCCCCGACTGAAAACCACCTCGTAAAAAGGCCTCTGGATCATCCTGCAGAATACCTAAAACAGCACCCAACTGTTTCAGCACCTCGGCCAAGGCAGCAGCCGCCGTCGTGTCCGATTCCTTGAGCTTGTTGATCTCACGCACCAGATCGAACAGCACAGCCAAGGCCTCAGGTGTATTGAAATCATCATCCATGGCTTCACGGAACCTTGCCTCGTAGGCCTCACCGCCAGCGGGTTCAGTTTCCGGCAATCCACGCAGTGCCGTATAGAAGCGAGTCAGGGCGGCGCGGGCATTGTCGAGATGTTCCGTATCGTAATTCAGGGGTGAGCGATACTGACTGGTCAGAATGAAATAGCGAATCTCCTCGGCCCGGTAGCGCTCGAGAATCTCTCTGACGGTGAAGAAATTACCCAGTGACTTCGACATCTTCTCGTCGTTGATGCGCACGAAACCATTGTGCATCCAGTATTTGACGAAGGGGTGGCCGGTCGCACCTTCAGACTGGGCGATCTCGTTTTCGTGGTGGGGAAAGGTCAGGTCGGCCCCACCGCCGTGAATATCGAAGGTATCTCCGAGTGCCTTGGTCGACATGGCGGAGCACTCGATATGCCAGCCTGGACGGCCGCGTCCCCAGGGTGAATCCCAGGCCGGCTCTTCGGGCTTGGCCGACTTCCACAAGGCAAAATCGAGGGGATCACGCTTGGCCTCACCCGGTTCCACCCGGGCGCCCGACTGCAGATCCTCGATCGACTTACCCGAAAGCTTGCCGTATTCGGGAAAACTGCGGACATCGTAATAGACATCCCCATTCTCCGCTGCATAAGCATGTCCCTTTTCGATCAGCTTACCGATCATGGCAAGGATCTCATCCATGTGCTGCGTCGCTTTCGGCTCATCGGTCGGCCTCAACACACCCAGTGCATCGGCATCTTCATGCATGGCCTGTATGAAGGTTTCCGTCAGCTCGATGAAAGGCACACCGCGCTCATTGGCCCGGTTGATGATCTTGTCGTCGATGTCAGTGATATTGCGGATGTAGGACACATCATAGCCACTGGCCTGCAGATAACGGTAGACCACGTCAAACACCACCATCACCCTGGCATGGCCCAAGTGACAGAGATCATAGACCGTCATACCACAGACATACATGCTGACCTTCCCCTCCTGCAGGGACTGAAAGATCTCTTTTTGGCGGGTAAGGTCGTTATAGATTTTTAGCATTTTTGAGGCCATCCAGGCTGTGAATAAAACCCAAGCATCTTAGCGAAAGATCACAGGCTCCACAAAAATCATCAGCCCTCCCCTTTATCAACCTCCAGGTGAAAACCTTGTTACCAGTAAGCTAATTGATCTGTAAGGCAAGATTACAGACAAGCCAGCTCAGAAAAATCGCTTTTGAACATAACCGCTTGAATCGAATGGGATAAATAATAACGGCACACAAATTGCGGTAATCCAGAATCTCTCCTCACGAGAGCTCGATGCACATCGCCACCATTGATATCTGGAGAATGACTGATGGCAGACAACGAATTCGACTTCACGGCCGTGGAGAAACGCCTGGGCGTCTCCCGCAGGACTTTTCTCAAATTCTGCACCGGTGTTGCGGCTTCTCTTGGTTTATCTTCAAATGCAGCAATGGCGATGGCCCAGGCGGTGGCCGATCCCAAACGCCGACCCCCCGTGATCTGGCTGCACGGTCAGGAGTGCACCGGCCCCAGCGAATCGCTCCTGCGTTCTGAGCAGCCCTCTCTCGAACACCTTATTCTCGACCTGATCTCTCTCGACTATCACCAGACCCTCGATACCGGTGCCGGTCATCAGGTGGAAGAGATCAAAAAGCATGTCATGCAGGAGAACA
Organism: Candidatus Thiodiazotropha sp. (ex Monitilora ramsayi); assembly: GCA_025655575.1. Lineage (GTDB taxonomy): Bacteria > Pseudomonadota > Gammaproteobacteria > Chromatiales > Chromatiaceae > Thiodiazotropha. Next base: position 240,782 of record JAHXIP010000004.1, read on the forward strand.
AGGGCAAATATCTATTGGTAGTCGAAGGCGCTATCCCCCTCGCGAGTGACGGCATCTTCTGCAAGATCGGCGGTGAAACCATGGTCGATATCACCCACGAGGCGGCTGAAAATGCTGCAGCCATTGTTGCCTTCGGCTCCTGTGCAAGCTGGGGTGGCGTGCAATCTGCAGCGCCTAACCCCACCGGTGCTGTCGGTGCACCACAGCTGCTGAAGGGTAAGACGGTAGTCACCATCCCCGGCTGCCCGCCCAATCCGGCCAATTTTATCGGTACCGTGCTCTACTTCGTGACCTACGGAAAACTGCCACCACTCGACGAAAAAGGTCGTCCAAAATGGGCCTATGGCAGACTGATTCACGAAAACTGCTACCGGCGCCCCCATTTCGATGCCGGGCGATTTGCTGAAGAGTTTGGCGACGAAGGGCACCGCAAAGGTTATTGCCTGTACAAGCTGGGTTGCAAAGGGCCGGAAACCTATAACAACTGCCCGAGTCTGGAATACAACAATGTGGGGGGCGGTGTCTGGCCCATCGGCGTCGGTCATCCCTGCTTTGGTTGCTCAGAGGGCGGGGTAGGTTTCAACAAGCCTCTGTTCAGTCTGGCAGATGTCAAAACCCACACCCCGCCCAATATGTTCCCTTCCATCAGCGATCGTGAAGGCAGCACGGGTATTTCAGCAGGTGCCGCAGCACTCACCGGCGCTGCAGTGGGTGTCGCGGTCGGCGCCTCTGCCATGGCAGCAAAGAAACTAGACCGCAAAGAAAGCGACGAGCAATAGGGAGAGAGGCGCATGAAACGCAGAGATTTTCTCAAGGCGTCTCTCGGTGGCACAGCGGCACTGTTAGGTAGCTCGGCTGAAGCAAGAGGCAATCTGGAGCCCGCCGAAGAAGCCATCGGCATGCTGTTTGACTCCACACTCTGCATCGGTTGCAAGGCCTGTGTCAGCAAGTGTAAAGAGGTCAATGATATGCCGCCCGTCCCCATGGGCGATGAGACTCAATATGACGCGGCACTTGATCTCTCACCCAAGACCCTGAATGTCATCAAGGTCTACACCGCGGGTGAAGGCACGCATAAAGATCAGACAGAAGACGGTTTTGCTTTCGAAAAGCGCAGCTGCATGCACTGTGTCGATCCCGGGTGTGTCTCAGTCTGTCCGGTGACCGCACTCACACGCCATCCAAAAACCGGCATTGTTGCCTACAACGCCGATGCCTGTATCGGCTGCCGTACCTGCATGACCGGCTGCCCCTACAACGTGCCCCAGTTCGACTACGACAATCCCTTCGGAGAGATCCACAAGTGCCAAATGTGCAATCAGGCAGGTGTGGAAAGAATCGACAACGGCATGATGACAGGTTGTGCAGAGGCCTGCCCCACCGGTGCGACACTTTTCGGAACCCGCAAGGCGTTGTTGGAAGAAGCGCAACGACGCATGACCCTTAAACCCGGTGAGATATACAACTACCCACGGGGCGATGTGCGTAACCCCGACAGCCATCATGAAAAGGCCGTACCAGAGTACAAGCAACATATCTGGGGTGAAAAAGAGGCCGGCGGCACCAACGTGTTGCATATCTCTGCGGTACCGTTCGACAAGCTGGGCATGCCCCCGCTGGGAGAACGCTCATACGCCTCTATCTCGGAAACCGTACAGCACACCTTGTATCAATACCTGGCCCTGCCGGCTATTGCCCTTGCAGGACTGACCTACGTGGTCCGGCGCAACAACAACGATGATGATGAGGGAGAGTCATGAGCGAACATCAACCACTCAAACGACCGATCATCACCCTGCCATTTATCGTGCTCAGTGTGATCGCCCTGGTCGGTCTCTATTTTCTCGCCCTGCGCTTCGTCAACGGGATGGGATTTGTCACCAACCTCAATAGCGGTTATGCCTGGGGATTGTGGGTGGTCTACGACGTGATCGTCGGCACTGCACTGGCTTGTGGCGGCTATGCCCTGGCGATCACCGTCTATGTGATGAACAAGGGAAAATACCATCCCTTGATCCGACCTGCCCTGCTAGCCAGCCTGCTGGGTTATGCCCTCGGCGGATTGGGTGCCTTCATCGACATGGGTCGCTGGTGGCAGTTCTACAATATCTTCCTGCCCTGGCATATGAACTTCAATTCCGTGATGCTGGAAGTGGGTCTCTGCGTAGCGACCTATATCCTGGTGCTCTTCATCGAGTTCTCACCCGCTTTTCTGGAGAAGATCGGCGCCAAGGGCCTGTTGAAGTCACTGAACAAGGTGCTGTTTCTATTTATCGCCCTGGGCGTGCTTCTCCCAACCATGCACCAATCTTCCCTCGGCACCATGCTGATCGCGATGGGATACAAGGTCCACCCACTGTGGCAGACGCTGCATATCCAACCGCTGTTGGCGGTGCTGACCGCGCTCACAATGGGATTCGCCGTGGTGGTTTTTGAGGCATCGTTTTCCGCTGTCGGATTTCGCCGGCCCTCTGAGACGCCTCTCCTCGCAGGGCTGGGTAAGGCCATCGTTGGCCTGCTGGGCGCATATCTGATCATTCGTTTTGCTGAAATTATCCTGCAGGGAAAACTGGGGCTGATCTTCGCGGGGGATCTGGGCAGCCTGATGTTTTTCCTGGAAACCGCCCTGTTTGCCTTCCCCTTACTGGTACTGCTGTCGCCACAACGGCGTCAGAGTGGCCCCTATCTGTTGTATGCGGCTGTATCCATGCTTCTCGCCGGTGCGCTCTATCGATTTAACGCCTTCCTGATCACTTACGATCCAGGCCCCGGCTACAGCTATTTTCCATCTGTTTCAGAGATCATGGTTACCGCAGGCATCGTGGCCATCGAGATCATGGCCTACCTCGTCGTCGTAAAGATGTTCCCCGTGCTACATAACGCAGACCCTGCGTGACAAAGAAATTTAGGAGATTCTGTTGTGACAACACGAATTACTGTTGACCCGATTACCCGCATTGAAGGCCATCTTCGCATCGATGTGGAAGTCGATGATGGCAAAGTGAGCAAGGCCTGGTCGTCCGGTCAGATGTGGCGGGGTATCGAGAAGATCCTGGTCGGTCGTGACCCCCGTGAGGCCTGGACCTATACCCAACGCTTCTGCGGTGTCTGCACCACGGTACACGCCATTACTTCTGTGCGGGCTGTAGAGAATGCGCTGGATCTGGAAGTACCGGTCAATGCCCAGCTGATCCGCAATATCATCCAGTGCGCCCATGCAGTGCAGGATCATATCGTGCACTTCTATCACCTCTCAGCCGTCGACTGGGTGGATGTGGTTTCCGCACTGGACGCAGACCCGGTCGCTACCGCCAAACTGGCAGAGAGTCTGTCTGACTGGCCGCTCAACGGCCCCCATGAGATGAAGGCTGTACAGGAGAGGCTGAAGACCTTTGTCGGCAGCGGCCAGCTCGGCCCATTCGCCAGTGGCTATTGGGGCCATCCCGCCATGAAGCTGCCGCCCGAGGTCAATCTGCTGGCGGTTGCACACTATCTGCAGGCCCTCGATGTACAGAATTACGCCAACAAGATTGTCGCCGTTCTCGGAGGCAAGAGCCCGCATATCCAGAACGTAGCCGTTGGTGGGGTGAGTAACTCTATCAGCCATGGCGCACCTTCTGTACTCAACATCGAACGCCTGATGCTGATCAAAGGCTTTATCGACAAGCTGGACCCCTTCGTTAAGTCGACCTACCTGACGGATGTCCCGGCAGTCGGCGCATTCTATCTCGATTGGGCCGGTATCGGCGGCGGCGTGATGAACTATCTCACCGTGCCGGATTGTCCCCAGGACACCAAGGGTACTCAATTCGATCTACCCGGCGGCTACATCGAGAATGGGGATCTGAATTCACTGAAACCGATCACCACCTTTAACGATGCCTACTTCCGCGACGGGGTTGCCGAAAGTTCCAGACATGCTTGGTACGAAGGTGAAAAGGCACTGCATCCCTGGGAAGGCGAAACCGAACCCGAGTACACCGACTTTCAAGACGACGGCAAATACTCCTGGGTCAAGGCGCCGACTTTTTACGACAAACGTGCCGAGGTCGGCCCCCTGGCGGATGTTCTGGTCGGTGTCGCCACAGGCAACGCCCGCTACAAGAAATATCTCGATCAGGCCATGGGCACGCTGAAGGCCGTTTCGCAAAACCCCGATATTCCTCTGGCAGCCATCCACTCGACCATTGGCCGCCATGCGGCCCGTGCGGTGCGCTGTGCCGTCATGATGGATACGCTGAAAGATCAATGGCAGAAGCTGGTCGATAATATCGGTACCGGTGACACAGACACCTTCAATGCACCTGTATTCCCCAAAGGCGAAATCAAGGGTGTCGGTTTCCACCAGGCCCCCCGCGGTACCCTATCCCACTGGGTAGTGATCGAGGACGGCAAGATCAAAAACTACCAGGCGGTGGTACCCAGCACCTGGAATGCCGGCCCCCGCGACGCCAATGGCGAGATCGGCCCCTACGAATCCTCTCTGCTCGACAATCCGGTGGCCGACCCGGAGAAACCATTGGAAGTGTTGCGTACCGTACACTCCTTCGATCCCTGTATCGCCTGCGCCATTCACATGGTGGATACGGAGCAGAACGAGATCGTCAAGGTCAAAGCGCTGTGAATAATCATCGAGAGGTCAGTCACTGATGGAGCGTTCGAACAAGCAAATTCTCATCATCGGCATGGGCAATGTCCTGATGCAGGATGAAGGCGTCGGTGTACGTGCCGTGGAAGAGCTGGAACACCGTTATCTCATACCCGAAGGGGTCGAGGTGGTCGATGGTGGCACCACCGGCATGGAACTATTCGAGCCTATGAGAAATGCCAAGACAATCATCATCGCCGATGCCGTCAACACCGGCGCACCCTACGGCACACTGGTGCGCATCGCCAATGAGGAGATCCCGGCTTTTTTTCAGACCAAACTTTCGAATCATCAGCTTGGCGTCTCCGACCTGCTTGCCCTGCTGACACTGAAGGGGGAGATGCCGGATCAGGTCACTATCATCGGCATGGTGCCCCATGCCCTGGAGAATCGCCTGGGCCTGACCCCCGAGGCTGCGCAGGGTTTAGAGAGTATGGTCCTGATGCTGGTGGAAGAGTTGAAGACACTCGGTATTGAGCTTCAACCCCGCAGCCAGATCTCCACAGGTCACTGGAAAAAAGAAGCCGAGCAGGAAACCCGCCTGTCATGTGCGTAGGCATTCCGGCGCAGGTCATCGAGGCGGGTGAGTTTGTCTCCCGCTGCCGTACCCGCAACGGCGAAGAATCAATCAACATGATGCTGACCGGTGCCCAGCCGACCGGTACCTGGTTATTGACCTTCCTCGGCTCCGCACGTGAGGTTATCAGTGAGCAGGATGCACGCCACATCGACAAAGCCCTGGATGGACTCAGTGCCATCATGAGCCATGACGAAGATATCGATGTCGACCACTATTTTCCCGGTCTCGCCGAAACCTGACCCCAACACCGTTTGGAATATATCCCATGTCTGAACTCGATCCACTCACCCAGCGAATTGAAGAGACCTTCACCCGTATCGAGCAGGAGCAGATGAAGGGTATCCCCCTACTCAACCCAAACCTGAAGGTGCAGACCAGCGGCTTCCAATTATTTGAAGGGCGTATGGTCGGTATCGTGATCACGCCCTGGCTGATGAACCTGATCCTGTTTCCCGCCGAGGGAGAGGATTGGAGTGACTTGACCCTGGGAGAGAAACAGACACACCGTTTTCCTGCCAACGAATACCGCTTCATGGTGAATGAATTCGAGGGGATCGGTCAGTGCCAGACTCACTCTTTGCACTCACCCATGCATGAATTCATGGACCAGGACCACGCCGTCGCCGCTGCTGAAAGCTTCATGCAGACACTCATGGTGGAAGTGGAGCATCCAGAGCAGGACCCCCATGATGAGGCGCTGCTGGGCCGCATACTGCGCGGCGAGGAGACCCCTGAAATCGAGATGGACGGGTTTGCTCTGGCTGAAAAGAAGATAGCCGAGCAGGAAGGCTGTCAAAGTGAATCCGTTGAACCCGGCATCACACGCCGCGACCTATTGCGAGGCGTCTGCCGGCGGGAAGGCTGAGGCACAAAAAAAGGTGCGATCTCGTCGCACCTTTAAAAAATCAGTTTGTACCCAATCTCCGAATGGCCCCAGAATCCGGGGCCACCGATAAGGCTGGCTTGCCTACACCTTGAACTGATTGACCATCTTGTCGAGCTGGGCGGAGATCTGCGCCACCTCTTCACTCTCCTTGAGCGTCCTGCAGGTACCTTCTGCGGTCTGATGCGAAACCTCATTGATGGCAATGATGTTCTTGTTGATCTCGCTGACCACCGAGGTCTGCTCCGAGGCTGCCGTAGCGATCACTGAGTTCATCTCACTGATCGATTCGACCGCACCGGAAATCTCTGCCAGTGCCTCACCGGCCCGGCTGGAGTCGGATACGCTCTGGTCCGCATCTTTTTTACTGCTATCCATCACGTGAACGGCCTGATTCGAGGCGGAAACCAACTGTTCAATAATATCCTGGATTTCGTGTGTCGCCTCTTGTGTACGCTGTGCCAGGTTACGAACCTCATCTGCCACCACAGCAAATCCGCGTCCCTGCTCACCAGCTCGTGCTGCCTCAATTGCGGCATTCAACGCAAGCAAGTTAGTTTGTTCGGCGATTGCGGTAATCGATTCGGAAACCTGTCCGATGCTCTGCGTGCCTTCGGCCAGCTGGCGCACGACCACAGCCGCATCATCCACCCGACTGGCGAGACGCGTAATCGAACTGGAAACCTCGGCAACCACATGTTTACCTGAGTCAGCATTGGATTTCGCCTCGATCGCTGCCTGTTCGGCGCTGGCTGCGTTCCTTGCAACTTCCTCGGCGGCCACCGAAAGTTCACCGATAGCCACGGTCAGTTGCCCGGTCTCTTTTTCCTGCTCATCAACCCCATCACGGGTCTTCTTGGTCACGCTGGCAAGTTGATCTGCAGAGTTCGCCAATCCGTCCATAGTTTTCGCCAGATCATCGATTGTCGGCTGAAATTGATCCAGCATCTGGTTGACCGCCATACCTACGTGACGGAATTCGTCATTGGCGCCAAGGGCAACTCTCGGACGTAGATCTGACTCAGTACCAATTTTATTCATGGTGGCCTTTAATCCGTTTAGTGGCTTGATTACCACTTTCCGCATGATCAAATTGATCACAAACAGACCGACAATCAGCACCAGGAAGTTGATGACACCACTGATTAATAGTTCATCATGAATCGCTTTGTCACGGGCTTCCAGCGAAAAAGTCAGGCGGCCGGCACCCAGAATCGTGCCTTCTGGCAACGCATGACATGTCAGGCAATTGGTACCGTTTCGGTCGGAAACCGCTGCGAAAGGTTCAATGATGGTCAGCAACCGCTTACCTTTGACAGTCTCGACCTGTACGATCTTTTCACCACTGAGGGCTCGCCTGTCGAGGTCATCCAACGGCTTTTCATGATCGAAGCCGGGACCGAATGTCCCATTGACTGCTTCACCGCGAAGCATTCGCACCTCGACCACACCATCCCGTTTCTGGATCTTCTCCCTAAGCATCTCCCGATTGCCCATGGTGCCGGTAAACATCATGGCGTTCATGCTATCGAGATAACCGTGCAGAACATCAAATATCTGATGCTCCGTCAGCCTGAGGAGCCGGTCTTTCTGCTGTTCTGCAGAGTAGATGGTCACTACAGACATGATCAGGATAAAGATCAGTGCCATAGGTGTCAGAATTTTCCACTGCACCGAAATATACTTTTTCATGGTCGATAACCCACTTCGAATAATTAAACTCATTCACTCGATAGCTACTATGTCGGCAAGCTTTTACAACACTTGAGGAATTTACTGCGTAAGCTGCGAAACCCTAAAGATTCGCAAATAGCTCCCGATAACCTCACTGAACCGACCGTTGGGATATGCCTGACGGTGGCAGTACCCGGAGGCAGCGTCAATTGTGATGCCAGCCAATACCGGCTTGAGAATGAAGACATTGCGGGAGTCCTTTCATGGAAAAATATATTTTTTTGGCCCTTTTCCTCCTCACTTTTGTGAGTGGCGCGGTACATGCAGACCAGACCTTGGCCATGCAGTCCGGATGCCTAGGCTGCCACAAAGTTGACGCCAAACTGGTCGGCCCAGCATTCAAAGATGTGGCAGCCAAATACGCCGCCGACCCCTCGGAGATCGATCGGCTGACAAGCAAAGTAAAAGCAGGCAGCACACCTGGCGAGCCTTTAGTCTGGGGCAGTGTGGCCATGCCGCCCAACATGGCGCCACCGGAAAAAATCAAACAGGTCATCGAATGGGTGATGACATTACAATAGAGTGTCTTTGGTGCTGATGAATCTTTTCTCAGCATCAAGCCTCTGTTCACAAGTTTCTAGAGTCATCCGTTTCAACGATACGACTTACCTGTAATAATGTGTTCGATAATTAAGATCAACAATACGCCTTACCTATTTTTATCTGGGGACAGCGCTTCCATCCAAAGGAAAAAGCATGATCCGCATGGCGAATGAAGTAGTTGCAAATAACATTGAGGAGCAAATTCATGTCCACCCCTAAAACCGTATCCTTTGCCTCAGCGCTTTCCCTCATGCTGTTGGTTGGTTGCAGTGCCGGACCGGCTGCGGTCAGTTTCAAATCCGAGGTCAAACCGCTGATCGACAAGTATTGTACGGAATGCCATACACAAGGTGGCGCCGGCGCAGAGGCAAGCGGCTTTGTGACAGAAAACTATGCCGCTGTCATGAAAGGTACCAAGTTCGGCCCAGTAGTCGTAGCAGGAGACCCGCTCTCCAGTTCACTCTATCGACTGGTTGCCGGTAAGGTCGACCCATCGATCCGCATGCCACATGGCAAAGAGGCCCTCTCGACCGAAGAGATTGTGAAAATTGAACAGTGGATTGAGCAGGGCGCAAAAAACAACTAAACCACAGCCCGTGGATTATTAACCCGGCCTTCCAACGAGGGCCGGGTTGTTCGTTTCCAGCTCAATGTCTTTAACCAAAGACATCCCATACCTCATGGTCATCACCCCCTTTTTATAGACTCTCCTAACCGTTATGATGTGGAGCTTTACACATCATGATCGGGCAAGAGAATCCAATGAAAAGACTTACACAACGTTTACTGACACTCCTGCTGCTAATCGGCATCACTACGGGAAGCGCCTGGGCGGAAACCGTTCAGGTCGAGATGGTGACCTCTATGGGCAGCATCAAGCTGGAACTCGACAGAGGTAAGGCGCCAGAGACAGTCGATAATTTCGTACAGTACGTTCGTGACGGATTTTTCGACGGCACGATTTTTCACCGGGTTATTAAGGGTTTCATGATTCAGGGGGGTGGCTTCACACCTGATATGAAAAAGAAATCGACACGTGCGCCAATTAAAAATGAAGCTAAAAACGGCTTAAAGAATATGCGCGGCACCCTTGCCATGGCGAGGACTTCTGATCCCCATTCAGCCACAGCACAATTTTTCATTAACCACAAAGACAACGCTTTTCTCGACTATCCCAGCCGTGATGGATGGGGTTATGCGGTTTTCGGCAAGGTAACAGACGGTATGGACGTAGTTGACGCTATCGCCAACGAGATGACTGGCATCAAAAACGGCATGCGCGATGTGCCAAAAAACACCGTCTTGATTGAAAAGGCCACTGTGGTCGAATAGTCCGAATCGTCCCTAAGATCGACTACAGAATTCATTATAAATAAACAGGAATCCCTATGATCACATTAACCACAAATTTAGGCCCCATCGTTATTGAACTGGACGAGGCCAATGCTCCCAAGAGTTGTGAAAACTTCAAACAGTACGTCAAAGATGGCTTTTTCGATGGCACTATTTTTCATCGGGTCATCGACAACTTTATGATCCAGGGTGGCGGCTTCCAACCCGGCATGATTCAGAAACAGACCCGCGACCCTATCGAGAATGAGGCCAAGAACGGCCTATCCAACGAGGTGGGCACCATTGCCATGGCACGCACCATGGAACCCCACTCCGCCACAGCCCAGTTTTTTATTAACGTCTCCAACAACAAGTTTCTCGATCATCCCGGACAGGACGGCTGGGGTTACTGCGTCTTCGGTAAAGTCAGCAGCGGTATGGATGTCATCAATCAAATCAAGGGTGTAGAGACCACGACACGGGCTGGCCATCAGGACGTACCGGCGGAAGACATCATTATCGAAAAAGCGGAAATCAGCGAAGATTAGACGACGCATTGCCTGAACACCTCTTCATTTCAGATCTGCACCTCTCCGCTGAACGGCCGGAGGTGGTGCAGTTTTTTCTCCGTTTCATCAAGCAACGAGCCATCCAGGCAGATCACCTCTATATTCTCGGTGATCTCTTCGATGTCTGGATCGGTGACGATGACCGGCATACGCCTATTCCTGAAATCACGGCCTCACTGAAACATCTCACCCAGTCAGGGACCCATCTCTACTTCATGCACGGCAACCGTGATTTTCTTATCGGTGAAGACTTCTGCCGGGATTGCGGCGCTGAATTGTTATCTGACCCTAAACCGATCGAGCTGTTCGGCACCCCCACCCTACTGATGCACGGAGATCTTCTTTGTACGGACGACCGGGATTATCAGGCTTTCAGAAGACAGGTTAGACACCCGGATTTCGCGCTACAGTTTCTTTCCTTGTCACTTGATGCCCGCCGGGAGCAGGCAAAAGCCTATAGAGAACAGAGCGGCGAAGCCAATGCGAATAAGGCGGCGGTCATCATGGATGTCAATCAGCAGGCAGTGGTGTCTTATCTAACAGATTACGGCGCAGACAGGCTGATTCATGGACATACTCATCGCCCGGCAGACCATCCCTTCACTATCGATGGAAATGACAAAATCAGACATGTGCTTGGGGAGTGGCATGATGATTCCGCAGAAATTATCAGTGTCGCCGAAGATGGGGTGAAGCGGGAAAAATACACTAGGGCCTGTTAACACTAAGGACGGCTAACCGCCAATCCCCATCGGTACCTGCTGATAGTCTTCAGGTAAAGAAAAGTGCTCTGCTGAAATCTTGAAGCTTGCCTGAAAATCCACCAACGCCTCGTCATAACCCTGATCATTCCAAATCTTTACGGGTAACCCCTTCTGTATGAAAGCATCAGGTGCGTAGGCGTGAACCACGCTGTCACAGGCATCGCGAAACTCATTGGGAAGGGTTGCGAGAGCAACTGCCTGTTGGGCTGCGAGCACACCAAGATACTCACCGTAGGCGCTTATAACCTCCGTCATTGTCGATGGCAGGACAAAGGCCTCACGACAGATAGCACCATTGGTAATCAGCTGCCAATGCTGTGGCTTGATACCGGCAATCTCAGGCGCTTCATGATTCTTGTTGGAGCGAATTTCCAACGTCAAATCGTCAGGTAAATGTTGCTTATTTTTTTCAGCCGGATCGATGACCAGGATGGATCGCTCGGTTGCATTCACACTGTAGATCACCTGCTCACGGCGATCGAAGAGGATAAAGCCGGGGTCCTGCTCTCCCTGGTCCAGTCTCACATAGTCTGCTGTCACCAACAGGCGATTCATATAGGCTTCGTCATCTGGCGCCACCACCCGGTAGACCAAGAGACCCGCCTCGACTTCAAGGGCGTGTAGCGGAAGGATTGTCAGTGAGAGGACAATGAATACGGTCAAAGCCAGGAAACGGTTAATCACTCTTCTGCACATAAGCGCTCCAAACGGTTTAATTCCTCTTCAGTGAATCCTGCCTGCCGACGTGCCTGATGGTGTAACGGGCAGCGGATACCTCCGCGCACAAAATCACTCAAGAGGTCGAAATAGGTCGCCTCCGGCTCCAATCCCCGGGCTTCACAAAGATACCGAAACCAGCGCGTGCCGAAATGCACATGTCCCACCTCTTCATCCAGGATTACTTGCAGTACTTCGACAGTTCGTTCGTCACCGATAGCTGCGAAACGCTGCATGATGCCCGGTGTCACATCAAGACCGCGAGCCTCCAACATGCGCGGTACCAACGCCATACGGACCAGCGGATCGTGAGCGGTCTGAACGGCCATATCCCACAACCCGTTGTGTGCAGGAAAATCTCCGTAATCGACCCCGCCATCACGCAATCGTTCCCGCAGAAGACGGAAATGGTAGACCTCCTCCTGTGCCACCTGGATCCAGTCACTATAGAAATCGGCAGGCAGATCGGGGAATCGCTGTACGGCATCCCAGGCCAGATTGATGGCATTGAACTCGATATGGGCGATGGCGTGAATCAAGGCCAGTCGGCCTTTTTCACTACCCAACCTGCGCCGGGACAAATGGCGAGGATGGACCAACTCCGGCTTTGCCGGATGACCCGCCTCACGCAAGTCATCTGCAGATGTCCATCCGGATAAACACAACCGCCCGGAGTTCCAGGCGCTGGCGGTCTCATCGGTCAGGTTGAGTTTCTCCTCCACTGAACAACTCAGCAGACAATTCCGCGCTGCCTGATAGAGGCTCTCTGTGGGTACCTCCAACTTTTTCATTCAGAACCTCATACCGATCACCAGATCCATCACATTGGTCCCTGTGGGACCGGTTGTTATGAGATCCCCACTGGCCTCGAGCAACCGGCCGGCATCTGCCGCAGCCAGAGATTCTGCCGCATTAAAACCCGCCAGAGTCCCCCGGCCGAGGGTGCCTCCATCAACTAAAGCGCCAGCATCTTCCGTCGCTCCATCAGTGCCGTCTGTACCAGCCGCCAGCAAACAGCAATCACTGGAACCGGCCAGGGCTACCGCTGCGGCAAGGGCCAAGTGTTGATTGCGCCCACCCTGCCCTGGTTCGGGAGGCAGATGAACGGTGGTTTCACCCCCCCAGATGGAGATCCCCGGCTTGCCGTCCTGTAGCTGGGCGGCCAGTCTCAAACCAGTCTCAGCCGCATCTCCGTGCAGGAAATCCTCATGCAAGGTAACAGGATAGCCCAGTTGACCCGCCCGTTCGGCAGCTGCTTGTTTAGCCAGCTCGAGATTGGCTACGATCTGCAACACTGGCGACTCATCTGGCAGATCCGTACGCTGCGCAAGTCCCGCAATCACTCTCGTCTGCAACCAATCCGGCAGGGACATGGCAGAAAGTTGTTCAAGTAAATCCGCTTCAGGCACCAACAGGCCTGAGCCGATAGCTGCAGGCTCGTCTCCCGGCACATCCGAGATAGCGAGGGCATACAAAGACCGGTCACCCAATCGTGTCAGCAGACCCCCACCCTTGATCTGAGAGAGCCCCTTGCGCACTCGGTTCATCTGTACGATATCCAGTCCGCTGCCCAGCAACCACTGGTTGGTCCTGGCCAGAAACTCGAGATCGACACCCGCCACCGGCACTTCCACCAGACTGGAAGCGCCGCCGGAAATCAGAAACAGCAGTGATGACCCATCGTCCGCAGAGAGAAAATCCAGCAAGCTGCGTCCCGCCTGCAGGCTATTTTGATCCGGCACCGGGTGGGCGGCTTCGATCCCCTGCCAACCCCGGCGACGGCAAAAATCGTCATCGAGATGACCAAACTTAGAAATAATCAGTGCCTTACGAATCTGCTTGCCCAGCACCCGGTCCGCCCCCAGCGCCATAGAGTGAGCCGCCTTACCGACCGCTACCAAATGCAGAGGTCCTTCAAAAGGATTGGCTTTCAACCAATCGGAAACAACCGCAGCTCCTTCCACTTTGACCAGCGCAGCCTGAAAGATCTGTAAAAGATGGTTGCGATATTGTGCTGTCAATCTTTCTTGTTCCATTCAGGCTGGGTTACACTGTTCGGGTTCGTTATACCGCCAGGAGCAGAGCGTTGGGAAGCATACAGCTACGTCGGAACTTCAGCCGCAACATCCTCGTCCGGATGATTATCATGTCAGCGGTCATCGCAGCCCTGATGGTATGGAAGTTCGAATTCATCAATCAGGTCTATTTCCGTGACCAGCTGACCAGTACCGGCCTCATCATCAACGGCACGATCGTCGGCCTCTTTGCCATCGGCATCCTACGCATGATTACCATCTTTCTCCACTATGCCCAGGAGGAGAATGCGCTGATCCGCTTTCTGCGCAATCTGCGCGAAGGGGAACAGGACCCACTGAAGCGCATCCACAAAAAAGCCATCATCGGCAACCGCTATCGCACCATGCAGGGGCTGTTCAAGGCGAACTGTCCTATTAACCACGGCTCCCTGGCCTCGACCCTGGTAGCCAACGAGAGCACCCGCAACAGCCTGCCGAAGTTTATCAACAACATCCTGATCCTTACTGGCGTCTTCGGTACCATCGTCTCCCTCTCCATCGCGCTCATCGGTGCTTCGGACCTGCTCGCCACTTCGATCAATGTAGGCGGCATGGGCATGGTGGTACACGGTATGTCCACCGCCCTCTCCACCACTATTACCGCCATCATCTGTTTCATCTTTTTCGGCTATTTCAATCTCAAACTGAGTGATGTACAGACCAACCTGATCAGTGCCGTGGAGCAGATCACCGTCAACGAACTGCTGCCCCGCTTCCAGGTACAGACCGACAGCGCCCTCTACGAATTCACAGGTCTGGTGCGCTCCCTGCAGGAGCTGGTCAACCAGATGAAGCAGTCCCAAGAGGGCTTCGAGGCAGTTGAACAACGCGTACTCGAGACCTTGCAGAGCTATCAGGAGAAGAGCGAGACCATGCATGAAGACATGGCAGAGGTTAAGCATCTTCTGAAGCGGGGCTTCCGCCTCCATGAGGACGACTGACCCCCATGGACGACGGCTTCATCGATCTGCGTCTCAACCAGCGTTCCAGCGAAGGGGATGACAGCTTCTGGCCCTCCTTCACCGACATCATGACCGTGATCGTCATGATCTTCATGCTCGCCATGGTCATCCTGTTGCTGCGCAACATGGAACTCCTGAGCCAGCTGCGCTCCACCATGGAAGCGGAACAGCAGGCAGCGGAACTGGCCCGTACCACCGGTGAGGAGAATGTCACCCTCGAAGAGAAACTGATCGCCAGGGAGTACGAACTCTCCATGCTGCGTATGCAGATGATGCGCATGGAAGAACGTGCTGAAGAGCAGGAGGCGGCAATCGCCAGTCAACGCCACCAGATCACCACCTTAAGCCGTGAACGTGATCTGCTCGATACTCAGGTAGCAAGACTCAACCGCGAGAGCGATCAACTGCGTAATCAGTTGACCCTGTCCAATCGAAATATAGAGCGTCTCAATACCGACCTGGATCAGGCTAACCAAAGACAAGCGGCCACCCTGGCGGACCTGGAGGCACTACGCCTCTCCTTCAGCAGCCAGGAAGAGGAACTCTCTGCAGCCTTGGCGCAGAATATGACAGCCACTCAGGAGCTGTCTGACCTCAAAACAGATTTCTCCGATCTCAAGATCAAATATGACAAACTGGTCAGGCCTGCCCGTACCGCCAAAGGCAAAACCCTGGTCGAAGTGCGCTATGCGAAATCCGGCAGTAAGTACCGAATCGATTACAAGGGCCCCGGGCAAAGTGGTTTCAAACGCATCTCCCGCAAGACGCTGGATCAAAAGCTGACCCGGTTGAAAAAGAAAGACAACAATCTTTACGTCAAGGTCATCCTGCCCAAGGACAGCGGACTCTCTTATAGTGAAGCCTGGTCTTTCACCAACCACCTGCATCAAAATTACGACTATTATTTCCAGGAGGAGGCGAAAAAAGAGCGTATCGTCGAATAGTTATTCGTGCTAACTGACCCCATGCCAGGTTGGGAATTTAACTTAGCCGATCGAGTCTAACTGTCGGATAGTTTGGGAATGGATCTGCGTCAGATTCAGGCAGTCAACATCATGAAATACAGAATCAATCTGGTCACCACAAGCCTACTCTGTGGCATTATTCTTGGCGGTTGCGCCTCCAAGGTACCGGAATATATACGTAACGCCCCCGCCGGTGATATTCGTGTGGATGAAGTGCAACAGGAAGCCACACGCTTCGTAGAAAATGAGGTTCGTTGGGGCGGCAGTATCATTTCAGTACAAAACCTCTCTGATGAGACACATATTGAAGTCCTCGCGGTTAATCTGAGTAAATCGGGCAAGCCACAGGATGATGCAAAAAGCAGCGGACGGTTCATCGCCAGAATCAAAGGATTTCTGGAACCGGAAGAGTACCCGAAGGACCGGCTTCTAACCGTCACAGGCACTGTGAAAGACGTCGTTAAGCAGCCAGTCGGCAGCTACCCCTATCCTTACCCGGTGGTGGAAGTGAAGGGCTATTATCTCTGGCCGGAGGACGTCTACTACTCACCCCATCACTACGATCCTTTTTACAACCCCTATTTCTACCCGCACCCCTATTGGCGCAGGTATCCCTATTACTGGTAGACGTGGAATGAAACACACCGCCCTCATCCTTCAGGCTGCCCTGGTATTCCTCTTGCTCTCAGCCTGCAGTACAGCACCCAAAGTCGCGACTGACGCTGATCGCAGCCCGACGCCCGCAGAAGTGACTGCAGCAGCAACGTCCGATTCTGGCAAAAGACTGCAATGGGGCGGTGTCATCGTAGAAAGTCGCAATCTGGCTGATACTACCGAACTGCAGATTCTCGCCTACCCGCTGAAGAAAGATGGGAGACCCGATGTTACCGCCTCTCCCAATGGACGATTCCTGGCGCAACATCAAGGCTATCTAGAAACCGTCGATTACGCCAAGGGTCGCCAGATAACGGTAACCGGTAAGTTTTCCGAAGTCCGCGCAGGAGAAGTCGGTGATGCCCCTTACGACTTCCCAACCCTCACCTCTGATGAACTGGTGCTTTGGCCTGAGGCATCAGCAACAAAACCTAAACCCAGAGTCAATTTCGGCTTCGGTGTCGGCTCCGGCGGCCGCTCCTGGGGCGGCGTGGGTGTCGGTATCGGTTTCTAAAAATCAGTTTTTGATTTTTTGTCTTTTTACCAAAAACAATCACCAGACGGCTGTTTTTTCCAGGCTACGATCTAACTGATCGACCAATTAAACGGGTTCGAAATGGTCCAGCCACATAAATAACCAGAAATATCAGTATGTTGTAAATTTTACAATATATAATTACAGCTTTTTTGCAACTTAAGATCCTCACTTTTTAGCCGATAAAAACAAGCACAACCAAGGGAGGAGGCGGATTCTCTTTCTTTATGACTCGGGGCTCAGCGTAATTCGGTCGGGATCAGCGCTGGAAAAGGGGATTCAGCTGTGAAGACTCACCATTTTGACAAGTGCTCTTTAACACCATTTGTCATCCATTATCGGGGGGATCGTTGAGAAGTACCTCCCATAAATCAGAGACAGGTGGTTTCTCCATCGTAGAACTCATGCTGGCCATGGTCATCCTGGCAATTGTGTCTGCTGTTGTCATTCCGGTGTATCAAGGTTATGTGGCTGAAGCAGAAATGGGCAGTGTCATTCAAGAGATGAAGCAGGTTGAACTGATCCTGGAAAACCACAAGCTCGATACAAAAGCCTATCCTGCCAGCCTGGACGAGGTCGGCGTGAATATGCTCGATCCCTGGGGCAACCCATATCAATATCTGCCCATCGAAGGGGCAGGCAATAAAGCCAAGGGACATCAGCGCAAGGATCACAATCTGGTGCCCATCAACTCAGACTTCGATCTCTACAGTATGGGTGAAGATGGCGCCAGCTCACCGCCGCTCACAGCCAAGTCAAGCCGGGACGATATTGTTCGAGCCAACAATGGTGGCTTTTACGGTTATGGTAAGGACTACTGAGCGTGAGATTAACGAAAAAAATATTCAACAACCGTGTCTCTCGCAGAATCGTCGTACTGTTTATTATTGCCGCCATTATCCCTTTGCTTCTGTTGGCTGGACTAACCCTATACCAAATCCGCTACAAGCTGACTGAGCAGCATAGTGAGGAAATCCGCAACAGTGCCAAAATGATCGGCATGGAAATTTTCCAGAGGCTGCAATTCACCAAAGAGCAGTTCCAACTCATTGCCGACAGCCTTAATGCAGGCTATAAGCCGACATCAGAAAACCTAATATTATCAGCTGGCCCCTTACAACCAGGGCGCATCGAATCACTCCTCCAGTTAGACCAACAAGGCCGGATTACACATTTTATCGGCGACAGTCTGATCGATGGGGAGACATTGATTAGTGAGATCCATGAACAACGCATCCCTGGCAAGTCCATGCTTTTACTCTCCTCGACAGGAGAGCGGGAAGGTAAAAGCTCACTCTACCTCATCGTTCCGATAGATCCCGGAAATCCCACGGGGGATCTGCTGGTTGGTCGTTTGCATATTCCGGCGCTGCTAGACACCGATCAACTCGACCTGAGACGTGAACAGATCTGCGTGATTAATGAAAAAGGTGTCCCCTTTTATTGCAACAAACCTTATGACATCGCCTGGTTGGCAGATGTCATAACACTCACTCATAGTCAAAGCAGTCATCATTTCGAGTGGCAAGACCCAAAGGGTGAGAAAACCTTCACCGCATTCTGGTCTCTCTTCCTATCGCCACATTATCAAGTAGAAAAATGGAGTGTTGCTGTTGCCCTCCCTAGTCAGATCGTGCTGACCTCCGTCAATCAGTTTCAGAAGATATTTCTTCAGGTAGGCGTGGTGACACTCGGACTGGTGATTTTGCTCAGCATCTTTACCATCAGGCGTAACATGGTCCCTTTAGAACGCTTGCTAACCGGGACTCGACAGCTCTCAAGAGGTGCTTTTAATACTCGCGTCAAACTTGAAGGTAAGGATGAATTCACAGAGCTTGGTCACGCTTTCAACGACATGGCCACCCGGCTGGGAAACAGTTTTAATCAACAGGCAAACCTGATCGATTTCAGCTACAGCCTGCAACACGCAGGCATCATCCACAAAGCATTACACGTTGCATTGGATGCACTGCCTCATTTTGTCAATTCGGACAAGCTGGCTGTCGTCTATGTAGAGCCGTCAGGTGACTTTGTACATCTTGAATGTCTTATCAGAAAAGGGGGGGCAACCTCAGAACGCAGTAAGTCCTACACGGCACATCAACTGAAGCTACCCACTACCCCCTGGAAGGGGACCACCAAAGCGGCAATAAAACACCTGCCGATCCTTGAACCAATCGACTTCCCAGCTGATACAGAAATCACCATCATGCCAGCGGTAATCAAACAAGGCATCATTGCTTGCCTGGTTCTGGAGCAGATGGAAACACACACGCCAGGCATCGATAATCTTTTTATCCTTACCCAATTCTGCGACATTCTGGCCTCCGCCATCTCTAATATCAGGCTGAAGCAGCGGCTTGAATACCAAGCCTATCATGACCCGTTAACACATCTACCGAATCGCATACAAATCAAGCGAGAGACAGAAAAGGCGCTACGACGTGCCAAACAGGATCATCTTGAGTTGGCCATTATGATCATGGATATCGATCGGTTTAAGCTCATCAACGATTCAATGGGGCATGTCTCAGGCGACGAACTGCTGGTAGCCCTGGCCGAGCGACTCAAACAATTTACCAGCCGACGGGACATTCTCAGCCGGTTTGCCGGTGATGAATTTGTTTTTCTTTTTGCTTCGAAAGGTCACGACCTTGAAAGTAAACTGCCAGAGATTATTGAACGGTTGGATCGAGTCTTTCACGACCCATTCAGTCTTGGGAAACGCAAAGTCAGGATTAGTGCGAGTAAGGGTATTGCCATGTACCCCAAAGATGGAGAAACCTTTCTCGATCTGCTGAAAAATGCTGATGCTGCCATGTATCACGCAAAACATCAGAAACCCGGTAGCTTTGCGTTTTACACACAAACACTGCAGTACAGCCTGATAGAGGAAATGGAGACCGAACAGAACCTGATAGATGCCCTGACACAGAAAGAGTTCGAACTTTACTATCAGCCCAGCATCCATCTCCCAAGCGGCCGCGCCGTCGGCGTGGAGACACTGATCCGATGGAGAAGACCACACTACGGACTTATTGCACCCAACAAATTCATACATATCGCTGAGCAGACCGGTCTGATAGAGCCGATCGGCAATTGGGTACTGAAACAAGCCTGCAAGGATTTTCTCCGTTGGCGAAATGACGGAATACTGCTGGACTATATCTCTTCCAATGTATCGAGTGTCCAATTACAGAATCCAAATTTCGTGCAAACAGTTAAGCACACGCTTGAGATCACCGGCATGGAGCCGCATCATCTGGAGTTAGAGATTACTGAAACGGCCTTCATTGAAGACTTTCAAGGCAGCCTGGATAAACTCAAGGAGATACGCGAGCTGGGAGTCAGGGTTGCTGTAGATGATTTCGGAACCGGGTATGCCTCGCTGAAATACCTCAAAGAGCTACCTGCCGATAGCATCAAAATCGACCGGCTGTTTATCAAGGATCTACCTGACAACAAAAATGACGTCGCAATTGTTTCATCGCTTGTCACCCTGACTAATAATTTAAAGCTTGGTTTGGTTGCCGAAGGAATCGAAACTGAAACACAAAGACTTTATCTTTTAAACGCCGGCATCAAGGTGGCGCAAGGATTTCTTATGAGTCGTCCATTACCGGAAACCGAATTGCTGACGTATCTTGAGGAAAACCACAGATCTCATGAAGTACAGCAAATCACAGGACTACAAACAAAAGCCTGATACCCGTTCTACATACGATCAAGTCGCCTTTTGCGCCACTTGATTTCTTAGATACACCGGCAAAGCATTCTCCGCTGACACAGCCAAACCCCGATCAAAATCCGCAGTCGCCAGCAGTGCAATCTCCCTTGCACTGCATAACATCTGCGCCTGATAACCCAACAACACTCCTTGAAGCCTTTTCTCCAGAATCTCTGCCCCTGCTGTCCAGCCCGAACCGACGCCATACCACTCCCCATCGATGGGAAGAGTGACCCGTTCGGCAGTTGCGACTTCCTCTGCAATCACGAGTCGCACCAACTCGTCCTCCCCCACTTTGTAGGCAGCCCAATAGAGTTCACCCATGCGAGCATCATAAGAGGGCAATAGATGTCGCTCGCCTTTTTCACGAAATGCCCGCTGTGCGAGCGCCGCCAGGGTTGAAACCGGTACTACCGGCAGGTCGGCGGCAAAGGCTGCCCCTTGAACCACCCCTGTGGCGATGCGAACACCGGTAAAGGAACCGGGACCACGACCGAATGCCATGGCATCGAGCTGTGACGGAGTCAGTTCCGCTTCGGCCAGCAGGTCGTCCATCATCGACAGCAACAACTCACTGTGTCCCCGTGGTTTAACCTCATATCGAAGGTGAGTCTCATCGTCGATTAACAGCGCGGCGGAGCACGCCTCAGTCGCGGTTTCAATGGCAAGCAATTTCATAATGAGTTCAGTGGACCAGTATCGTTATGTGAGATGAAGATGATAGCAGGGCGAATGCTAGCATTTTGATTCAAGATACTCTCCATAAAAAGACCATAGACCTCTCCCCTCACTGAGAGGCCTTTGTCACCTCTCCAGGCGTATCCAACGCTTCGAAAAAAGTGCGCCGGTAACCTGTAATTGTGTGAAGTGAAATGCGGTACATATTCTGACTTTAATGTTGAGATAAACCCTACTTTCGAACTTTTTTTACAGCACTGGGTAGGGTATCTATGTAGACGACGCGAATGCAATTCACATGGTATTTCCAGTGTTAATTTATGTCATTGTTATTTATGTAATTATTTAAATTTTTAAGTAGTTCGGGTAATTTTACATACACCGACAGAGAATAAAGTGATATTTAGTAACTTACTGTATACTATAGAAAATATCAAATTGGCATAAGTTCTGCTTATCTTCATCCCAACGAACACATGGATACCCCATTCGGAGATGAAGACAGTGAATATAAAGAAGCTTGTAATCAGCGCGGGACTCGCAGCCTCCTTTTTTATCGGCTCGGCAGCGCACGCCACCATCATGACTGATAGTCATTCAACATCCTTTAATTTTTCCTCTTATGACACGCTGTATGATAGAAACGCGGGAAAGGATGAGAATGGTAAGAACTATCTGACCAAAAGAATTAACAGAAAAACTCTTTTTGTCGACCGTTTCGATAGCAGTTTGGGTACCTTACTGGATGTCTCGATCTGGTTCGAATCTGACTGGTCCTTGACCTCTACTGTCAACTCATACGACCCAAGAAACGGAAACAGAACCGCGACCGGTAAAGGCAAATCTGTCAGCAACCAGCAGATTCGTCTGATAGATCCTTTCAGAGAGATCGCAAAAAATAACGAGGTAGTGAGATCAAACTGCCGGGATACACCCCGCTGTAGGGACACCGATAGTGCAGCTGGAAGTTTTGATGGGAGTTTCGATCTGACTGATTTCACTCGCAGCGATTTCATCGGCACCGATATGCTCGACTTCAAAGTCGTCCGCACGCTCACAGCCGATCTTTTGAACTGTGGCTTCCGTGATCGCTGCTGGCAGAGAAACTCCAACAACGCCTGGAGTGGTAATATTTATGTGGATTACACCTACTCCGTACCCGAGCCATCTGCTCTCGCTCTGATGGGCCTGGGCCTGGCAGGACTCGGCGCCAGCCGTCTGCGTAAACGCAGCAGCTGATTCAACGCTTTCGATCCTCGCTTCTACACCCGCCTCGTGCGGGTGTTTTTTATTCTATGTAATTCCACTCTCTGAAAGCTGTCGGGTACGGTTTGACAACACCATCCCATCCCCCGTCACGACAAGACCGCACCCGATAAGTGACCACAAATGCCCGGCATGATGACTTTCATTGGCGCCCATTCCAAGTAGCGGAGCGCACATCACGCCGCTTCTGTATTGATTCCTGCAGACCCTGCAATAAATCCCACAACACTGGAATAATGAACAGTGTCAGCGCCGTTGCGGCGGCGAGTCCGGTAACAAAAGTCGATGCCATGGTGCCCCAGATCAGCGAGTAGCTTGGAAAACCGATAGCCATTGGCAGCAGACCCAGAGTAGTGGTCAGCGTTGTCAGCAGAATCGGCCGGAGTCGGATATGCACACCTGCAACAATAGCCTCCCGGCGCATCATACCGCTGCGGTAACGTTTGTTGATAAAGTCGATCAGCACTAGCGCATCGTTCACCACGACACCTGCCACACCGATAACCGCTACGAAGCTGTTGATGGTGAATAGCGTCTGTGTCACCAATTTACCGAAGACCACTCCGATCAACGCGAAAACTACGGCAGATAGAATAATCAGCGGTTGCAAGTAAGATTGAAACTGGGTCGCCAGAATCACATACATCACCAATACCGCGATGATGAAGGCATAGCCAAGCGATTCAAAAGATCGTTGAGTGTCTTCGTGTTCTCCGCCGAAAGTGACGGTGGCACCGGGATAGCCCTCCCGGACCTGCTCATAGTGGTCGCGCACGGCGTTGACTATCGCCGGGGTGGAGGTAGGGGCACCCTCCCGGATATCCGCTTTCAGGCTGATGGCCCGTTGGCCTTGATAACGTTTGATCTCCCCTGCCTCGTTGTAGGCGCGCACATCGACCAGATCCGACAGATAGACCGGTCTGCCAGCATCCTCCACCATCGGTACAGAGAGTGCCTGCTCAGGTGACTCCAGGCTTCCAGGATCGACATAGAGTTTGAGATCGATCTCCTCATCCACATGTCGGTACTTCCCGATGTAGCGGCCATCCAGCACACTGGCTGCTAACATGGCCACCCGGCTGTTATCGAGGCCGTACTCCGCCACCCGCTGCTGATTGACTTCAAGACGGAAGACTCGCTTTGGCTCACCCCGGTCATCCTTCAGATCGAGAAGATGTGTGCCGATGTCGGGGGACTCCCGCATAAAGGCCAGCAGCGCTTTCGCCAACGCAGATACCGAAGCCACATTGGCCCCGACTACCCGCACATTGATGTCTTTACCGCTAGGTGGACCGTCACTCTGTGGATGGATAGAGATTCGGTATCCATCCTTTTCGTACAGGGGAGTAAGTTTTTCCCGCATACGTTCCAGGTGGTCCAGTGGATCATCAAATGTCTGATCGTCCACCGACGGCATGGTCACCATCACCGAGCCATGATTATTGCCGTAGATCGGTTCGTAGTCTTCATTGAAATAGAGACCGGCAAAACCGGAAGTGGCTTTAGCCATACCGGGACCATCCTGCAGGATCGTCTCCGAGATCTGTTTGACCCGCTCGTTCACCTCCTCGATGGGAACACTGCTCGGCCCTATCAGATCCACATAGTAGAGTTTGTAGTCATCGGGAAAGAACTGAATACGAATCAGCGGCGCCTTGCCGGAGGCCGAGAGGGAGAGAATCACTACCGAGGCGATGAACACCGCCAACACAATGGAAACTGACAGCAGCCGATACTGCAGGGTCAGGTTGAGCAGCCAATCGGTAAAGCGGCGCGCCAGACGCATCAGCGCGTTGTCACGTTCTATCAGATCCGTCGAGGCCTGTTGCCTGGGCCCAAAATCGTAGTAGTGGATTGGCAGAATGAGCAGACACTCCACCAGTGAGGCGACAATGGCGAAGGTCACCGCTTTAGGCACCAGCGCAAAAAACTGGCCGGTGGAGCCGGTCATGATCAGCATCGGCAGAAAGGCGGCGACCGTGGTCATGGTGGCGGCGATTACCGGCACTGCCACCTCAGCCGTACCTTCGATAATCGCCTCACGCAACGGTTTACCTTCTTGCACGTGGCGATAGATATTCTCGGTCACGACGATAGCATCATCCACCACAATGCCAGTCACCAGCACAAAGGAGAAAAGGGTGATTTCGTTCAGACTATTGCCGGTGAGGTACATGATCAGCATGGTGATCATGAACGAAAAAGGGATACCGATAGTCACCAGGCCCGCGTTGCGTACCCCCATGAAATACCAGATGATCAGGCTCACCAGCGTGATACCCACCAGCATGTTCATGCCCAGGGTGTTCAATCCATCCTTGATGTAGACGGTGGAATCCTGAGTCAGCACCACATCCACGCCCTGTTCCGTGAGAGAGGGTCTGAAACTATCGACCACCGCCACAACCCGGTCACGGATATCCATGGCGTTGCCTTCATCCGATTTGATCACCTTCAGGCCGATCGAGGGCTTGCCGTTGACCGAGGCGATGGCGACAGGATCGCGATAATCGAGACCGATACGACTGGCAATATCCTCCACCCGCAACAAGCTACCATCGGAATCCCGACGCACGACAGTGGACTGGACCTGCTCCAGGCTACGGAAGCGCTCATCCAGTTTGATCAGGAACTCTCCGCTCTTGTTGGTATATTTCCCAGCCGGAATAGTCAGGTTGGCACTGCCCAACGCCTCTGCCACCTGATCGAAACTGACACCCAGCAGTCGCAGCTTCTCTGGATCTAAAAAGACATGGAATTCCTGAGTCAGCTCCCCCGAAAACTCCACCTGCTGCACACCGGGAATCTTCAACAGCAGGATCTTGACCTCTTCCGACATCAACGCCAGGGCACGATTGCTGTGTTCACCGATCAGATTGACGGAGATGACCGGCAGCCAGTCCTGCACTTTGGCATTCAGCAGTCTCGGCGGGTCGACCCCCTCCGGCAGCTCATTGATGATATTCAGGACTTCGAACCGAACCTCGTTGAAGAGGCTGTCGTAGTCGCTGTCATCGACGAACTTGAGGCGGAGGTGGGAGCGCCCACTGAAGGAGGTGGCGTTGATCCACTCCACATCATCCACCCGTTCTACAGCTTCTTCGATCTTGCGCGTAACCAGGCTCTCGACCTCCACGGGGGAGGCGCCCGGATAGACCGTGGAGATAATGACTTCACCGAAACCGAAATTGGGATAACGTTCTGCCGGTAGCGCAAACAGTGTGATAAAGCCCACCACCATCAGCACCACAAACATCAGGTTGTAGAAGACCCGTTGTTTGAGGGAGAAGGCAACCACTGATTGCATGACTGCTACTCGTTGTTCAAGAGAAACTGATCACCGGGCTTGACTGCCGGTGAGACCACACTGACCCAGTCACCATCAGGTCCATTGGTACGCCCAAGATAGACAACTCTGACCGCTTCACCATCCGGTCGTTTCAACCAGTATTGCTCGTAGCGTTGATCCAAAGCTTTCTCAGGCACCAGAATCGCACCTGTTCGCAAAGGAATATCGAGACCCAGTTCGACACGCAACCCACCTCTAGGGGATTTAATGCCTTGAGCAATCTCTAACTCCACCTGAATTTTACGCGAGGCGTCATCGAATGCCGGAGAGACGCGCAACAACCGCGCCGATACCTCAACTTGTTGCTCGGGCAGACTGACTTTCAGCAACCCTTCCATATCGTGCAGTGTCTGGTACTCCCCCATACTCAGCGCAAAGGGTACAAGCAGACTGCGATAGTCACCCACTTCGACGACCGGCTCTCCCGTATTGACCCACTGCCCCGGTTCCACATGACGTCGGATGACCTGCCAACCGGCTGGCGCCTGAATGCAGTGGCGGCTTTTTCTCTCTTTCAGTGTATTCGCCGCAATCTGTAAAGACTGGAGTTGTATCTGTGTCTTATCCAGGTTCCGCTGGGCGGTATCGAGTTGGCTCTC
The DNA here is from genome assembly GCA_025655575.1 of Candidatus Thiodiazotropha sp. (ex Monitilora ramsayi). Classification (GTDB taxonomy): domain Bacteria; phylum Pseudomonadota; class Gammaproteobacteria; order Chromatiales; family Chromatiaceae; genus Thiodiazotropha. Next base: position 267,362 of record JAHXIP010000004.1, read on the forward strand.
CGACGAACTGTTCTTCTTCAACAACTGCCGGATACGCGCCACCTCTTTGCGAAAGTAGGTCCGGTCTACTACCAGCGCATCCTGCTCCGCCCTGTTGGCCTGCAATTCCAGGTCGATGAATGTCTGGTCGAGACAAGCGAAGGCTTTGCCCTCTCCCATCACATCGCCCACATCGGCATTGACCAGGGATACGCGCCCCGCCGCCTCCGCTGAAAGCACCAACCGGGTGCGCGCCCGGGTAAAGCCGGACTGGACTTCCCGCTGCATCGCCGGTTTGGCTGTGATCAGATTATCCGCTGCAGACGCAGCCAGTGGCGAAAGCCAGAAAAGAAACAGGACCGAAAGAATGCTCGACTTCATGGGTATGTGTTCCCTGAACCTCATGATAATGCGGGATATATGTGTATAACCTATACCCCATGCGATTGAGTATCAACGATGTCACGTAGCGTTCGATGGATAGACAGCCTCCAACCGCTGATAGACATCGTCACTGAAGCTAGGACTGTCGTCATCCAATGCAGCAAGAATATCGGCCAGATGCTCATTGTCCTCCCTACCCTGCCAGATTTTTATATAGCTGCCGTCCTTGTAGCCGTGATCCTGGCGAAAGAAGTTGAGTACATTCTTTCCGATATAGGTTTTATAAAGCTCGTCGAAATCCAAATCTGCCGCATTCATGACCTGGGTGAATTTTTTAATATCGGCTGACTGGGTCTGAATGGTCGACATCGCCAGTTGCTCGATCGACTCCCTGAAATCCACCGTCTCGGCAGGTTGACTCAGCCCCTCCAGGGCCAGTTCCGCTGCGGATTCCATTGAATCACTGTGCAGGATCAGATCACTCAGGGCAAAGTGCCAGATATCGATGATCTCCAGGTGAACCTGCTGCATATCGGGTTTTTGATGTTTCCACCATTTCCATCCGTAGTGATCGAGCATCTCCGCACACTCGGTCCAGATTGCCCGATACCAGGCATAACCGGCTTCCCGCCAGTCGTCATTGACCTTGCGGTTCATGGCATCCTGCAGTTCGAGCATGGTGACAATTTTCTGTTTCATGTTAGACATCTTTTCGTTGAACCACTCATCAAGCAGGGTCACGACGGTTTCCACGTACTTTGGACAGCGCGATTTGAATAAACCTAAGGCGCGCGCCTCCAAATATCCCGCATCATTGCTGAGATCTTTTTCCAGCAGCTCACGGCACTGGTTACTGCCATGCTGCTGGATGAATTCCTCCTGCAACCAGCGGGTTGCGGCATAGGCTGCCTCTTTTGCTGCCTGGTCGTTGCGGGACTGTGGACCCAGTTCCAGCCCCAACACCAGCGCAGCGCCGGTCAGGGTACCACAAACACCTCCCATGCGGCCGACACCGCCACCCAGACCCGTCGTGATACGCATGGCGAGCCCCTCGTCTAGACCATAACGACCGGCATAGACAGTGAGCACCGACTGAGAACAGTTACAACCGTTACAGAAACGATCGACGGCATCTTCTGCAATTACCGATACTTGCGGGCTATCTGTTTCGTGTGGTTTTTCTTCGGGCATGATAGGCGCTAACGCTGACCGATTCAGAGGAAATGGTCAAGCAGCGCCCCATTTGTCTGATTACGGGGATATGGCGCGGCAGTGCCGCACCGTTTCATTTAAGCTATTCAGCTAGCAGTTCCACTAGCAACCTGCCATCGGATGGTTGTAGCGCATGACTGACAGGGGTAGTCACCACACGTGATTTTCCCTTTAGTGTCTGCACCTGGTTCATGTCCTGGCTGAATGCAGGCACCAACTCATCACCGGCACCAATGGGACCAGGCCGGACCACAGAGATGTATTCGATCTCAGGATGTGGTTGACGATTGAGCCAGTAGAGCAGATTCCCAGGCTGCTCCGGGGTCAGGTCGAGGAGTACCTCCCAAGAGTCACGTACCACCCCATAAAGATCCCCGGCAAAGAACTCCTTGACCACGCTAATCGGAAAGGGATCATCGGTCTCTTCCAAGGCCTCTATCGCCCGCAGCGTACCCAGATGGGGAGAGGCGATGGTGATCAGCGCCTTGGGATTTTTCACCCCACCCTGCACCAGCACCATGCGGCTGACAACACCACCGGCGGAATGCCCCACGAGTGTCACCGGCTCTCCCGGATGACGGCGCTCAACCAGGGAGATCATCCGTCGCAGCTGTTCAGCCTGGAAGCCGATCGGTGCCATGGAGAGAAGATCTACCGTATAGAACTTGTTTACAGCCTTAGCATCCGATGCCGGAATCAAACCCCGAGGCGACATCAGACCGGCGCGCTGCCAACCTTGCTGCTCAAGCGCCCAGCTCACTCCACTGGTTTCCCAGGAACCTGCACTTCCAAGATAGCCATGTACCAACAGCATCACATCAGCCTTTGAAATCATGCTGACAGAGAACAGTAACAACAGTGCGAAAAAACGTTTCATGGCTAAATCCTCCCGTTGAAAGTCATCAGGCCATACTCTGGTAGTAGAGATTCTGTGGGTGTTTCGCCTCAGTGAAAAAGTGATAGCGCTCTATCAGTAACCCAAGATACTGAATCACAAAGGCTGCCATGGGCAAGCGAGTGGATTCCAGAATATAGGCCAGCACAATCAGAATCACAGGTAACACAAAAACCATGAGTAAAAATCCATAGCGCAGCATCAACAGGCATCCTTCAGAATTACCGTGAAAAAACTCACGGGTATTGAAGGACCCCCCCATAAATCCCTGCGCCTTTTGATGCAGGTCGGAATGGTGCACACCGATGGCGGACTTCAGATCCACCTTGCAGCGAAAACGGGTGTTGCGATAAAGCGAGAACCCCCGGCTGATGGCTCCAAGCAGAGTAGCCACCACCGCCCAGGTCCCATAAAAAGACACCAGGTTGTTACCAAGATAGGCAGAGAAGGCAGCCGCCAGCATGAAACCCGAGGCAACACCGAGGAAGAGGAAATTGGCTACTGTCAAAGGCGAATACCAAGCCTTGATGAAACGTAGACTGGCATAAATCATTGCGGTGCAGAGAAACAGTAAAAAGGTGGCCAGTGTGGCCAGCACACCGATGATTAGCGTCAGATCCACAGGCAGGGTTTCGGAGATGACAAACAGGGGATCCGTCCAACCCAGATAATGAAAGAGGCCATAGAGAAAGGTCAAAGCCATTGCCGCCGGCAGCACAATAACCTCTCGGGAAAGCCAGGAGGTACGCCACTGGGTGGCTGCACGCCAAGCCCTTTCAGGACGCCCAAGATGGAATACTGAAGCAACCAGTCCACCTATAAGCAATGCAATCGCAGCCAAGCTGCCCACCGCATAAAACTTATCACTCTGTACCGGCAGCAGATTGGCCAGGGAGTAAAGCTGCCCCGTATAGAGCGCGAGAAACAAACCCTGACCGGCACCGATCAGGGTGGTTAAGAAAATAACTGAGAATGCGGGATGCATCTATTCTTTCTCCGAAAAACTCATACTCACCAGGCCACGTCGTCCAGCGTTTCACCACCTTCCGGCAGACTGGGCAACTGCTCTTTCTTGAGCGGATTGTCGGCGCGGACCAGTTCATCCTCATGGATCTGGATACGGGTCTTGCGGCGCGGCAGGTAGTGGTTGGCCGGTTTGGTGCCCCACTCCGGCTGCAGGGCATAACCACCCTCCTCACGAATCGCTATAGAGACCACCGAGTTGGGATCGTGCACGTCACCAAAGAGTCGGGCACTGGTGGGACAGGCCAACACACAGGCCGGCTTGCGCTGCGATTCTGGCAGGTTCATATCGGTAATACGGTCGATACAGAGCGTGCACTTCTTCATCACCCGCTGCTTCTCATCGATTTCACGGGCGCCATAAGGGCAGGCCCAGGAGCAGTATTTGCAGCCGATGCACTTATCGTAGTCCACCAGCACCACACCATTGTCCTCACGCTTGTAGGAAGCGCCTGTGGGGCAGACCGGCACACAAGGCGGATCCTCACAATGCAGACACGATTTGGGAAAGTGATAGGTCTCGGTATGGGGAAAGACACCGGCCTCGTAGGTCTGTACCCGGTTGAAAAAGGTCCCTGTCGGATCTTCATCATAGGCACGCTGATCGGTCATCGGACCGGCCCAACCGGAGGTGTTCCACTCTTTGCAACTGGTCACGCAGGCGTGACAGCCGACGCAGACGTTGAGATCGATGACTAGTGCTAGTTGTGTCATAATTCAAAACTACTCTTGAATATTGTGTTTGCGCCGAAACTTGCCGGCAAAGAATCCCTGCCATTTCCCACGCTTCCCATCCTGCCCCGGCACTCTCTTCTGCGGTTTAAACTGGGGTGATGTTACCTTGGGTTCGTCCGGACCCGCCGGATAGAGCTTCACCCGTACGTCGAACCAGGCGGCCTGTCCGGTGACCGGATCGGAGTTGGACATATGGTCTCCCGCCTCACAGGGCGGCAGCTCTTCCGAGATCACATGGTTGAGCAGAAAGCCCTTCTGTGACTCATTGGCCTTGTTCGACAAACCCCAAGCACCGGTCGCCTTGCCGATGGCATTCCAGGTCCAGACCGTGCCAGGCTCCACTGCCTCGGAAAAGCGCGCCATGCAGCGTACCTTGTTGGTGGGCGACTCGACCCAGATCCAGTCTCCGTCACCGAAGCCAGACGCCTCCCCCAGCTTGGGATTGACGAACAGATAGTTGTGGGTGTGGATCTGCCGCAGCCAGGCGTTCTGACTGTCCCAGGAGTGGTACATCGCCATAGGCCGCTGGGTCAGTGCGTTGATCGGATAGTTATGAGTATCCACCAGCTTGTGCTCCAGCGGCGCTGTGTAGAACGGCAGCGGATCGAAATGCTCGGCCACCCGCTTGCGCAGACGCTCAGGCGGCTGCTTGCCGGGCAGTTTGCCTTGAGCCGCCAGGCGAAAACGCTGTAATACTTCTGAGTAGAGATGCAGGGTGATCGGCTCCACATAGCGGGTCATACCGTGATACCTAGCCCACTCCAGATAGCCCTGATTCCAATTACGCATGTACTGGTACGACTTGGGCAGTTCGTGGTGATAGACGCAGCCGTTTTTCTGGTACATCTCCCACTGCCTGGGATTCGGTTCGCCCTTGAGAAACTTCTCGCCGCCCTTGCCTCGCCAACCGGCGAGAAAACCGATACCGGAACCGGGTGAGGTCTCGTAGTTAGTGACAAAATCGGGATAGTTGCGAAACTTGCGGCTGCCGTCTTCGCGCACGAACGCGGGGAGTCCCAAACGGCTACCCATCTCGATCAGCACTTCCTGGAAAGGCTTGCAGTCGCCACGGGGTTCCACAACCGGGATGCGTACCGAATCCACCGGACCGTCATATTCTGAGATCGGCCGGTCGAGCATCGACATGGCATCGTGGCGCTCCAGATAAGTGGTATCCGGCAGCACCAGATCGGCAAAGGCCACGGTCTCCGACTGGAAGGCATCGGCGACGATCAGGAAGGGAATTTTGTACTCCCCGTTCTCATCCTTGTCCTTCAGCATGTCACGGACATTTTCCGTGTTCATGGAGGAGTTCCAGGCCATGTTGGCCATGAACAACAGCAGGGTGTCAATCTTGTAGGGGTCACCACGCCAGGCGTTGGTGATCGCATTGTGCATCAGACCGTGGACCGACAGCGGGTACTCCCAGGAGAAGGCCTTATCGATACGGACCGCCTCGCCCTCGTCGTCAACAAAGAGATCATCCGGCTTGGACGGCCAGCCCAGAGGCATACCATCCAACGGCGTGTTCGGCTGGACCCCCTCGGGTCCCTTGGGCGGCTTGGGACAGGGTGGGATCGGACGCGGAAACGGCGCTTTGTGTCGGAAGCCGCCGGGACGATCGATAGTGCCCAGGATAGTCATCAGGATGCCCAGGGCGCGGATGGTCTGGAAACCGTTGGAGTGGGCAGCCAACCCACGCATGGCGTGGAAAGAGACTGGGTTGCCGGTGACACTGTTGTGTTCATTACCCCAGCTGTCAGTCCACTGAATCGGCAGTTCGATCTTCTGATCCCGCGCCACCACACCCATTTCGTGGGCCAGGCGACGGATCGTATCAGCGGGGATGCCGGTGATGTCCTCGGCCCATTCGACGGTGTACTCCTCTACCCGCTCCTTGAGCAACTGAAAGGCGGGCTTGACGGGCGTACCGTCATCCAGGGTAAAGCTGCCCAACAGGCGTGGATCGGTACCCGGCGTATGGGTGGAGATCTCCCGATCCAGCTCCCTATCCCACCAGAGTTTGTTCTCGGGATCGAAACAGCCCTCTTCGATGTGCATCTCGAAGCGGCGGAAAAGACCGTGATCATCCCGCTTGGGATCGTCCACCACCAGCTCTGCAGAGTTGGTGTACTTGATCAGAAATTCCCGATCGTACAGTCCCTGGTGGATCAGCTCCCGGATGATCGCCAGCATCAGGGCACCGTCTGTACCGGGCTTGATCGGCACCCACTCATCGGCAATAGCCGAATAACCGGTACGAATCGGATTGATAGAGATAAAACGCCCGCCACGTCGTTTGAAGTCAGCGAGGGCCATCTTCATCGGATTGGAGTGGTGGTCCTCCGCCGTGCCGACCATGATGAAGAGCTTGGAGCGCTCCAGGTCCGGGCCACCAAACTCCCAGAAGGAGCCGCCGATGGTGTAGATCAGACCAGCCGCCATGTTGACCGAGCAGAAACCGCCATGGGCCGCGTAGTTGGGGGTACCAAACTGCTTGGCGAACATACCGGTCAGCGCCTGCATCTGGTCGCGTCCGGTAAAGAGTGCAAACTTCTTCGGGTCCTCTGCGCGAATCTTACCCAGACGTTCCTGCATGAGATCAAAGGCTTTTTCCCAGGAGATCTCCTCGAAGTCGGAATCGCCCCGCTCCGATCCGGGCTTGCGCAGCAGCGGCTTGGTCAGACGCGCAGGGGAGTACTGCTTCATGATGCCGGAGGAGCCCTTGGCGCAGATCACACCCTTATTCAGCGGATGATCGGGGTTGCCCTCAATGTAGCGTACCTCCCCATCACGCAGGGTGACACGGATACCACAGCGGCATGCGCACATGTAGCACGTGGTCTCTTTGACTTCGACACGTCCCAGGTCGCTATCTGATTGGGATGTTGGATCCTGCATGGAGAATAACCTTGAGTTGACTGGCCTTTTCGACAGGCGTCTGCGAATCTTCTTATATTAGCTTTTTCTGATTTACATCGCCAGGAATTGGCTATCACAATCCTTTGGGTGTGGAATATTTGCATTAATGGAGAGGTAAAAACGAGCTAAATAAGCAGCTGTTTTTAAAGCAATTGGATCAGGAAAGAGGATTACTTATCGGCGCTCCGTGATCGCTCCAGATCGAGCAAAGCCCGCTTGCGATCAACCCCCCAGCGATAACCGCCAAGCTTACCGTCACCCCGCAATATGCGATGACAGGGAATGAGCACGCTAATTCGATTCGCCGCGCAGGCAGAGCCGACGGACCGGGCCGCCTTTGGCATATCGATCTTTGCGGCCAGCTCAGCATAAGTCATCACCTCCCCCTCACGGACACTGATCAGAAAGCGCCAAACCTTCATCTGGAAAGCCGTTCCACGCAGATCGAGAGGTAGATCGGGCCGGGGGGCACCCGTACTGATGTATGCGTCAAGCGCATCTATCCAGGCATCAAGCTCGTGTCCATCTTTAGCGGGTGAGGAGACAACCTTCGCTTGGGGAAACTCCTCATTCAATTGATCTAAAAGTGTGCTTTCATCCTTTCCGAATTCCACAAAACAGACACCCCGGTCCGTAGCCGCCATTAGCATCGGGCCGACCGCCGTATCACGACAGGCAAAGAAAATGGTCTCACCTGTACCGCCTGACCGGTAGGTTTTCGGCGCCATCCCAAGATGACGCTTCTCTTCCCCATAGACACGGCTGACCGATCCGAAGCCTGCCGAATAGATAGCGCTCGTAACATCCTCTCCCTGTTTCAGGGCTGTTTTGAAATGCCTGATACGAACCGCATCCTGATAGGCTTTGGGAGAGATCCCGAATGCCGCCTTGAAGGCACGCTGACAATGAGATGGCGATAACCCCGCACGCTTGGCAAGCCCACTCAAAGTCATACGTTCGTGAGCATGTGCTTCGATATACCGGGCAATATCCGTCAGCCATTTCACGCCTTGTGCCCTATCCGTTGGCTGACAGCGTTTACAAGGCCTAAACCCGGCACGCATCGCCGACGCCACGTCTGAAAAAAAACGCATATTCTCTGATCGTGCATGGCGGCTTGCACATGACGGCCTGCAGAAGACGCCTGTCGTAATGACTCCATAGAGAAAGCGGCCATCATATGACTTGTCCCGTTCAGCGACGGCCCTACGCATGGTTTGCTCTATCGGAATTGCCATTTCATCATTACCCAGAATCTATCTGTCACTCACATTAGAGCGCAGCAGGTCTATTTCATCCATCCGATTCTTGTCTTGTAATCTCGATTCCTTTGGAACACATGGGTTTTAACCAAATTTGGCGGGGCAGCACCTCACCATTGGAGGGTTGGAGCAGAAAAAACTCTCGCTTCATCCTATGATGTCCGATTAAGCAAGCGCCATTCTACTTATATTATTGTCTAGAACTTCAGACAATCTGCCATCTTTGAATTATGAATACCCAACACATCGCTATTGGTATGAGAGCCCTGGCAAAGGTTGATCGAGACCTCAAGCAAGCCTTTGAAGAGATTGGTCCACCACCACCCCGCATGCGACCAAAAGGGTTTGAGACTTTCCTGTCGACCATAGTCAGTCAGCAGATTTCAACTGAAGTGGCACGGGTCATCATGGGTCGGGTTATCGACCTACTACCTGAGGTTTCAGCCGATGCACTATTAACGATAGATGACCAAGCCCTACGCAAAGCCGGCATGTCATTTAGAAAAATAGAATATGCCAAAGGCATGGCAGAAGCCGTAGCATCGGGAAACCTGGACATCAACGGACTGGACACGACGAGTGACGAAGAGGCAATAGCTGCCATCATGTCCCTAAGAGGTTTTGGCCGCTGGAGCGCTGAAATCTATCTTATGTTCTCCCTGCAACGAGAAGACATCTTTCCTGCCGACGATCTGGCCTTGCGGGTATCACTGGGTCGCCTGAAAAACCTGCCAAACAGGCCCACACAAAAGCAAGCCCGCGAACTCGTTGCCCACTGGTCGCCCTGGAGAAGTGTGGGTTCACTCTTTTTATGGCATTACTATCGCGGTGCACCTACCTAAAACAATGTGTCGACTTTTTTGATACCCCAGGATTGCAGATAATGAGGATGCTTATGAAGAAACAACGAGCGCAAGCCCAATCGCTGCAGGGAAAGCTTGAAAGAGCAGGATTTTTCGACTGGCTGTCGCTCCACCGTAAAGACCGGCAAGCAAAACACAACTCAAGAAAAAGATCTTCACGTTGGTCCCATCGTCACCCAGGATAAGACCCCAGAGCAGCCCTGCCGCCAGGAAGCCGTTATAAAGGCCTTGATTGGCAGCCAACACCTTTGTCTTGGCTGCCATCTCCTTTGTATGCCCAAACACACGCAGTCCCAGCGGCTTATCCCAGAGAAACATCTCCAACACAAGAAAACAGATATGCAGAAAGGCAATCAAACCCACAACGATGTCTATGATGACGGACACGGTCTATCTGTGACCCCGTAAGAGATTAACCGGAACATTGTATTCACGCCTGACGCAGTCATTTGCGGACTTTTGGAATAGAATCAATGCGATGGCTTTATCAGGCATTCAATTTACCCACAGTAACCGCCAATTTACGGCCAAGCGCCAAGACCGCTTGTTGTTTCCGGTCATCCACAAGCGAGCCATCACCATTGAATGCTTTGAAGGCATGGGGAATGGCTTGTTGGTCAGGCAAGACGGTGACACCGATATTGGCCAGCAACATCCTGAGAAACACAAGCCCACGAAGCCCACCCAAAGCGCCCGGAGACGCGGCAAGGATCGCAGCCATCTTACCCTGGTAAGCGATCAGAGGTGGCTCATCATCCGATTCGGCGCGAGAAGCCCAGTCTATGGCATTTTTTAACAATGGACTGAATGCGCTGTTATATTCAGGTGAAGCGATGATAAACGCATCATGGTCAATCAGAAGCCTTTTAAATTTGAGCGCGTTTTCCGGTATCCCATCTTCACTCTCCAGATCCTGATTAAAGAGCGGCATCGGGTAATCGGCCAAATCAATCCGTGTAACAGTCGCCCCGGCCGCTTCGGCACCCGACACAGCAATCGCCAATAACCTTTTATTGAAAGATTCTTTTCTGCTGCTACCTGCAAAAGCGAGAATTCTTGGTGTCATACCACCCCCTGGCATAGCTATCGCGTATCACACGAGACAAAAGAGATCTCAGAAGTGGCCAGGGCTTCTAAGCCGAGGCGAATACAATGGCATTGCTTATTGCTGACTTGGCATCTCCACTAGCTCAGACACCTCAAGCGAACCGCCTATCTCAAGAAAGGGACAGGCCTTTGCAGCCGATAACGCGACCTCCATGGAGTCCGTTTCGATGATTGTGTAACCGGACATCATCGTTACACCTCCATTGTTAACACTCCCATCGGCATTGACTGTGGTTGTATTCTTCAGCGGATTCATAGGACTGACTGCCGAGTCCCCTAACGAAGACAGCCATTCCATATACTTCGCGAAATGCTGCTTACCTTCCTCTGAAGTGGACGGCTGATTACCGCCCAAATAAACAATGACATATTGAGGCATTGATTTTTCTCTTTTGATGAAGTCTTACTTCATATAGGTTAACTTGAACAATAACCTTGCTGACCTGCATACAACCACTGGATAGCTATCGTTGTAAGTGTAGTTTGAGAAAACAAAAGAACAATTGGGATATACCACGATATCTCTAATATCGTTGGAATCCCGTATCATTCCTTTTTAGTGCCTCACATCAGCTGTCCATAAGGAGTGCTAGCGACAAATTGGCAGGCCGGATGCGATTGTTGGACTTCATTTGCTTATCAAGCCTTCTGAGAATAAACGAGAACTATAGGCTTTATTGATTTCATCAGGTGAGGCATTACATCCACTAAATTGAAGTACCACTTTTTTTCCTTTTAACAATCTTTTCAGTTTAATGGCTGCCATGATGGTTGAGGCGCCTGCACCTTCAAGAAAGTTGTGAGTGTAATAACCAGCCAAAGCAATTCCCTCATAAATTTCTTCTTCTGACAAGACAACAAATCCTGCTAAGTTATCTTTGTATATTTCGAATGGGACTTCATATGCTGTGCCAGTAGCAAAGCCTCCGGCGAACGTGGCATTTGCGGAGGAAACTATTTTACCCGCTTTCCATGATTTGAATGCAGCACTGGAGGATTCTGCCTGTACCGCAAAAACTTCAATATCTGGGTTAATTGATTTTAACACAGTTAAAGCTGCGGCTGCTTCACTACCAGTGCCAATTGGCAGAATAACAGCATCCAAATCAGATACTGCTTCAATAATTTCAATAAATTCTGTACCGACACCATTAATCAGATGCGGTTCATTAGCGGGATGCACACAATATAGATTCTCCTTATCTGATAATTCATCGACAATAGCAGAGGCCTCCTCAAAGGTTTTACCCGCCTCAATCAAAGTCGCACCTGTAGAGCTTATACTTCTGTTTTTTACTGGATTGTTGTTCTCTGGAACAACAATTGATGCTTCAACACCAAGCCATGCTGCGGATTGGGCAATAGAAAGGCCATGATTTCCGGTTGAAAATGTAACTACACCATTTATTCCGGTGTTCTTTAAATGATGCATGAGATTGATTCCGCCACGAATCTTAAAAGAACCGGTGGGATTGTAATTCTCATGCTTTACAAAAATCTCGGCGTCTATTAGCGAAGACAGATTCTCATATCGTGTAAGGCATGTTGGTATCAGATAGTCATAGACTACACTTCGGGCCTTGAGAACCTCTGTGCAGGAGATTGGATACCTCTTATGGTCAATCATTATTCCTTGCTTGTTACTCTTTTGAAATCTAACGCCTAGCTCACCGAAAAAATGCGGACGTAGCAAGTATTTTTTCCGGTGGAGCTACTTGTTAGGGTCGCCGTTCCCGCCCAACAATGTTGCTTGCTTTTCTTTTATTTTCTTGTACATCTCTTGCGAATAACTGAGAAGTTCAGGGCCCGGAAAGTTGCTTACAGCGGTGTGTCGGGAGTAATCGCCCTGTTCCCAAGCTTTCAATACCGCAGCATAAGAATATACATGAGCTGTTAACTGACCTAAGCAATTAGGAAGTACTGTTTCTTCCATTAAATCTGCGCGGGTAGTAACGATTTCTACCATTCGCAGATTCAGTGGCATGAATACAGTCTTCATCCATAAGCGCCATGCCTCTCCTTCTTCAACGCTAGGCGGCTCTGAAGGAGCCCAGAATTCGCCGCTGAGCCGATGGCCGGCCGGCTTGTGCGTGTATTGAAACGACACCCATGCCGATTCTGAGGCAAGACCCAAAGAGTGAAGTGGACCGTAAAACTCTTTCAACTGTTCGTTTACACGATCAATCTGGGCCTTTCTTTGTGCGTTTTTTTGATTGTTGACATAGGTCGCAATATATCCGGCAAATGCGAGAAAGATCGTTATTGCAAGAGTTACTGCGATTTCCCAGTTCATTGGTTCCATCCTGATTTATGAGCCATTCGGCTGGTCCTACCCACAAAAAGTAGACATCCTAACTAAGCAGCAACTGCTGCCTTCCTCTCAAACTCAGCTGGACTGACATAGCCGATCGCTG